>NZ_JACXIZ010000022.1 GCF_014705605.1 Paenibacillus sabuli | reverse complement strand
GACCCGGCGACGGGGATGACGGGACGCCGGACGGACCGGGACCCGGCGACGGGGATGACGGGACGCCGGACGGACCGGGACCCGGCGACGGGAATGACGGGACGCCGGACGGACCGGGACCCGGCGACGGGAATGACGGGACGCCGGACGGACCGGAACCCGGCGACGGGGATGACGGGACGCCGGACGGACCGGAACCCGGCGACGGGGATGACGGGACGCCGGATGATCCGGATTCCGATGGCGGCGATCCAGACGGCGCTCCCGGCAGCGGGGCGACGGATGAAGATTCGCATGACCAAGAGGCAGCTTCGATCGACTTGTTCGTCAACGGGAAAGCGGCATGGAAGGGCGCCGCAGTCGCAATGGAAGTGGACGGCCAGCACGTGATCGTGGTAACCGTCGATTCCGATGGGCTACGGGAGCGGCTGGAACAGGAAGGCAATGGTGCCCTGCTGACGATCCCGATGGAGGGGGAAGCGGATGTCGTCATCGGCGAGCTGGACGGCCGGATGGTGAAGGCAATGGTACAGCAGCAGGCAGTGCTGGAGGTGCGGACGGAGGATGCGTCCTACACGATTCCCGCCCAGCAGATCGACATCGATGCCGTCAGGGCGCAGCTCGGCCCGGATGCCGCGCTTCAGGATGTGAAGGTGCGGATCGAAATTTCGTCGCCTGCAGCCGATGAAGCGAAGCGTGCCGCCGAAGCGGCGGACCGGGAGGCGATAGCGATCGTCGTGCCGCCGCTGCGCTTCACGATCACGGGCACGTACCAGGGCCGGACGGTCGAGGTGTCGGGCTTCGACGCGTACGTGGAGCGCCGAATGGCCCTCCCAGAGTCGGTCGATCCTGAGCGAATCTCAACGGGCGTCGTCATCGAGCCGGACGGCAGTCTGAGGCATGTGCCGACCCGAGTAGACGTCATCAACGGCCGTGATTACGCCGTCATGGAAAGCTTGACGAACAGCTTGTACGCTGTGATCTGGCATCCCGTTCGCTTCGCCGACGTCGCAGGACATTGGGCGGAGGAAGCGGTGCACGATATGGGCTCGAGGCTGGTGGTGAACGGCATGCAGGGCGGGTTGTACCGTCCGGATGTGGCGATTACGCGCGCCGAGTTCGCCGCGATTCTCGTTCGCGGGCTGGGATTGGCAACGGCGGACGGCGCATCGCCGTTCACGGATGTGCAGCCGGGCGCGTGGTATTCCGATGCGGTGAACACGGCTTATGCACACGGCCTGGTAGATGGATACGGCAACGGTCGATTCCATCCCGACGCCACGATTACGAGAGAACAAGCGATGGGGATGATCGCCAATACGATGGGGATGGCAGATCTGGCGCAAAGGATGCCGGGCGGCGCGCCGGAGCCAGGCCTGCAGGCCTTTGACGACGCCGGGGATGCCTCGGCATGGGCCGTCCCCGCGATTGAAAAAACGATCAGGGCGGGCCTCATCACGGGGAGGACAGAGCACCTGCTTGCTCCGAAGCAACCCATTACCCGTGCCGAGGCGGCAGTCATCGTTGGCAGACTGCTGACCCGAGCAGGGCTGATCTAACTGCACGGAACAGGGCGAATCCCGGCGTCATGACAGATCATGACAGGGATCGCCCTTTTTTTGTCGAACCTATTTTCAGTAGGAAGGGCGGTGAATCTATGATTCGGGCTATTGTCGTCGACGATGAGAAGCCGGCGATCGACGCGCTGCGGGATTTGCTTCATGATTATTCCGATATCGAGCTCGTCGGGCAATTTACGAATCCGCACCAGGCCTTGAGTCGAATCGGCGATCTGGATTACGAGATTGCCTTCCTCGATATCGAGATGCCTGGCATCAACGGCCTGGAGCTGGGGGAGCGGCTGCTGGAAGCCGATCCGTCCACGGACATCATCTATATCACCGCGTTCGATGCCTACGCGGTGGAAGCCTTCGAAATCAGTGCTCTCGATTATCTGATGAAGCCGGTCAGCCCGCGCAGAATGAAGAAGACGATGGAGCGGCTGCGGACGAGGCAGGCGAGCGCCCAAGCGGCGCCGGACCCGCCCCTCGCGGACAGGCCGCGGCGGGTGCTGTGCTTCGGCCAATTTGATATTGCCCTGGAAGCCCAGGACGGGGAGGGCGATTCGCGGATCGCCTGGCGTACGGCCAAAGCGCGCGAGCTGCTGGCCTACCTGGTGCAGCATAGGGGGAAGCTGGTGCGCAAATCACAGATTTGGGAAGCTATATGGCCCGGGCTGGAGATCAGCCGCGCCGTCGTTTATCTGCATACGTGCATTTACCAGATTCGCAAATCGCTCAAGCAGTGCCGCTTGGAGAAGCAGATCCGCATCCGCTTCGTCCAGGACGGCTATCAGCTCACGCTCCACGACATCGACAGCGACGTGGACGCCTTTCTCCGCGGGACGTCATTCGTCGACGGCTCAGAGGCCCCGGATTGGGAAGCGCTGGAGCGGGCGGAGCGGCTGTACGGGGACGGTTATTTGACGGTGGAGGATTTTCTGTGGGCGCTGGAGGTGCGCAGGGAGCTCGAGATGCGCTATATCGAGACGGTCAAGCGGCTCGCCGAGCGCGATGAGGCGCTGGGGCGGGACGCGTCCGCGATTCGCCGCTGGAACGCGTTGATTCGGGTGGACCCCTACAATGAAGACGGCCACGAGCGGCTGCTGCTGCTTTACGCCAAGGTGGGCGATCGTTCCGCGCTGGCTCGGCATTACCAGCGGATGACGGAACAAATGCAGGACGAGCTGGGGCTCGATCCCCGGCCCGCTGCAGCCGAGCTGTATCGCCGCTTGCTGTCTTCCATGGACTAAGAGGAGCGCTGTCATGAATCTGACCAGAGCAACAGGAGCAGGCTTATCCCGACAATCCTTCATGGCAGCTGTGCTGCTGGCCTGTGTGCTGGCGGCGGGGCTGTATCTGTATCAAGCGCAGGGGGCGGCGGCTCGGCCAGCGGGGCAGCCCGCGGCAGTAGCCGGCGAGCTCGACCTCAGCCAGTGGGACTTTGCGTCATCGGGCACGGTCCAGCTGCAAGGGGAATGGGAATTCTACTGGGAGCGGCTGGATGACGGGTCCGGCCTGCAGCGCGGTGAAGGCGGACAATGGGTCGACATCCCCCATGTATGGACCGATGCGAAGCGGGACGGCGCAAACCTGCCGGGCGCAGGCTACGCCACATACCGGCTCCGCATCCAGTTGCCGCCCGGCATGGAACGGCTTGCGCTGCATATCCCGACCTTGTCCACCTCCTGCCGCGTCTTCGTGGACCAGCAGGAGGTGGCCCGCTGCGGCGTCGTATCGGACGAGCGCAGCTCCGCCACGGCTGCGTACCGTCCCCAGCTGGTGCAGTTCGAGCCGCAGGGAGAGACGATGGAGCTGGTGGTCCAGATCGCCAACTACATGTATGACCGGGGCGGCATGTGGTATGCGCTGGATCTTGGGCTCCCGGATGCGATCCAGCGTCAGCGGGAGAATGCATTGGCTACCGATCTCGTCCTGCTCGGCATCTTCTTCTTCATGGGCCTTTATCATGTATGTCTGTATATGCTGCGGCCCTTTACGCGGGTGACGCTGTTTTTTGCAACCGGCTGTCTGATCGGCGCGCTGCGCTTGTCGGTCATGGATGAGGTCGTGCTGCTCAACTGGTTTCCCTCGATGCCGCTGCGCGGCATCGTCATGCTGGAGTATCTGACCTATTACGGCGGCGTGGCGGCCATTACGCATTATTTGCACGAGCTCTATCCGGACGAGGTGCGCCGGCGCGTCACGCGTATGGTCAGCATGGCCAGCGCGGCGTTCATGCTTACGGTGCTCTTCACCCCGGTGTCGTTCTTTACGTCGCTCGTCGGATACTCCCATCTTGCGCTGCTGCCGCTGCTCGTTTATTTGGTCTATGGCGTGTATCGCGCGATGTGCCGGCGGAGGAACGGGGCGTCGCTGCAGTTCTGGGGCATTTTCTTCTTCTTCCTGACGATCCTGCACGATATGATGTTCAATATGTATTACATATTCGACTGGTTCTACAAACTGCGTACGATTCAGGTGTTCCAAGGGCAGATCATGGTGTTCGGACTGTTCGTGCTCGTGTTCGTGCAGGCGATCGTGCTGGCTCGCCGGTTCTCCAACAGCTTCAAAGAGGTGGAGCAAATGTCGGAGAAGCTGATTGCGCTGAACCGCATGAAGGACGAATTCCTGTTCAATACGTCCCACGAGCTGAAAACCCCGCTGCATGGCATGATCAACCTGTCCGAGGCGCTGCGGGACGGGGCGGCAGGCCGGCTGAATACGGAGCAGCGGGATCATCTGTCGTCCATTATTTCCGTGTCCCGCCGGTTGTCCAATTTGATCAACGACATTCTGGATTTCTACAAATTGAAGCACGGGGAGATTCGCCTGGAGCGCCGTTCCGTCTCGCTTCAGGCCGTGCTGCGAGCCAACCACGCGGTGTTCAGCCACTTTATCGCGGATCGGCCGATCCGGCTCGTGATGCGCGTGCCGGACGATTTGCCCAAGGTGCTAGTGGACGAGAACCGTCTGCTGCAAATTTTTTATAACCTCGTCGGGAATGCAATCAAGTTCACGGAGCGCGGCGAGGTGGCCGTATCTGCGATGCAGCGCGAGGGGGAGATCGTCGTCTCCGTGTCGGATACGGGCATCGGCATCCCGGCGGACAAGCAGGAGCAGATCTTTCAATCCTTCGAGCATATCGGGGCCTCGGTGGCCAAGGAGTACGGCGGCACCGGCCTCGGCCTGTCGATCACCAAACGGCTGGTGGAGCTAAGCGGCGGGACGTTGACGGTGAGCTCGGCCCCGGGACAGGGCTCGACGTTCCAATTCACGCTGCCTGTCAGCGAGCAAGCGGCAAGCGAGCCGGCCAGTGTGGCTGCCGAGCCCGCGCTGCTGACGTACATTGAGACGCCGCGTCCCGGCATCGTACAGCCGCAGGAGGCCTCCGCTGCGCAGGCCGAGGCCTACACCATTCTGGCTGTCGACGATGATCCGACCAATCTGCAGGTCATCGTCCAGATTTTCGCGCAGGAGCCATATCACGTGCTGCTCGCCAGCAGCGGAACCGAGGCGTTGGAGATGATCGAGTCGCGAACCGACATCGATCTGGTCCTGCTCGATGTCATGATGCCGGGTCCGTCGGGCTACGAGGTGTGCCGGATGGTGCGGGAGCGCTTTACGCTGTTCGAATTGCCGGTGCTGCTCGTTACCGTGAAGAACGAGCCCGAGGATCTGCTGCAGGGCTTCGACGCGGGGGCCAACGACTTTGTGGTCAAGCCGTTCTACTCGCATGAGCTGCGGGGCCGGGTCCGTACGCTGCTGGAGCTGAAGCGGTCCGTCGAGGAGACGCTGCGCTCCGAGATGGCCTTTTTGCAGGCCCAGATCAAGCCCCACTTCCTATTCAACGCGTTGAATACGATCGTCTCCATCTGCCCGCGAGAGCCACGGCTGGCCGCCGAGCTGCTGACCGAGCTGGGGGACTTCCTGAGAGGGAGCTTCGACTTCGAGAATAAGGCGCGCCAAGTGACGCTGGAGAAAGAGCTGCAACTGACGGAATCGTATCTAATGATCGAGCAGGCTCGCTTCGGCGAGCGGCTCCGGGTCGAGGTGGAGGTGGAGGATGGGCTGGCATGCATGCTGCCTCCGCTGACGATCCAGCCGCTGGTGGAGAATGCCGTCCGGCACGGCATCATGAGCCGGGAGCAGGGAGGGACCGTCCGCCTGCAGGCTCGCTCGGCTGAAGAAGGCGGCATTCGGGTGTGCGTGGAGGACGACGGCGTTGGCATCCGGGCCGACAAGCTGAAGGCCCTGTCCGAGCTGGAAGGCGACGGCGGACGGACGCCGGCGGTCGGCGTAGGGCTGCGGAATGTGTCGACGCGACTGCGGCGGATGTACGGTCACGGCCTGAATATCCACAGCAAACCGGGCCAGGGCACCCGGATTTCCTTTCTCATTCCGGAATGAGCGGAAGACGATTCTTTGAAAATCCTGGAGTTTCTAGCGCCATGTATGGTAGGGCGTGGGTAAATAGTCCCACGAAGAGAAAACAGGGAGTGTATGTTTGCATGGCTGCTATCATTAAAAGTATGCTGTTCGCACTTGGCGGAATCGCCATGACGATTATTGCCATCCTCATGGATCCCTCTACCGAGACAAACGTACCAGAGGCTGCTCCTGCTGAAGTTGTCGCCCAGGCTGATTCAGACCTTCAAACGGAGCAGGCTGAGGAAGACGCAGGTGAAGGATCAGAAACGCAAGAAGAAAATCAAAGCGCTACTTCTTCGTCTGAAACGGTCGCTGAAACCGAAGGGCCAAGATCCCCGCTAAGCGTCTCCTCGCTTGTCCGTTAGACATTCAAGGGAGCCAAAAACAGCGCTAAGCGCCTCGCATGTCCATTACAGCGAGCTACCCTAGCCGGATTGTCGGCGCGTCGTGCGTGTCTGCGCACGGCGGGGAGGGCATGTGGATCAGCCTTCAACGTGTGCCTGCAGCGTAGACCCGCAGCGTGAACTTGCTCACGGGGTGTCGGCTCATGTCCGGTCATGCGTCGCGCTACGCATCCCGCCGCAGCGTGAACAGCTCGCGCAGCGCCTCGGTCGACAGCTCGGTAATCCAGCCCTCGGAGCTGGAGATGACATTGTCGCTGAGCTGCTGCTTGTTCTCCAGCATCTCGTCGATGCGCTCTTCGAGCGTACCGAGCGAGATGAACTTGTGCACCTGCACGTCGCGCGTCTGGCCCATCCGGTAGGCGCGGTCGGTAGCCTGATTCTCCACCGCCGGATTCCACCAGCGGTCGAAGTGGAAGACGTGATTCGCCGCAGTCAGATTGAGCCCGACGCCGCCCGCCTTTAGCGACAGGATGAAGACGCTCGGCTGCTCGGACGGCGGGAGCTCGCGGGACTGGAAGCGCTCGATCATCCGGTCGCGCTGCGTCTTGGGGGTGCTGCCATTGAGATACAGCACCGGCTCGTCCAGCTCGCGCCGCAGCACGTCCTGGATCATCTTGCCCATGCCGATATACTGCGTGAAGATGAGGCAGCGCTCATCGGCTTCGCGCAGCTCCTTGACCATCGCCAGCAGCCGCTCGAGCTTGGCGGAGCGGGCGGCGATCGCCTCCGGTGGCGGCGGCCCGTCCTCCGGGTCCGTCCCCGCGCCTTCGTCCAGCAGCGCCGGATGGTCGCACGCCTGCTTGAGCCGCGTCAGTGCGCCGAGGATCGCGCCCTTGCGCTGGATGCCGTCCAGCTCCTTGAGCCGCTCGAGCAGCGCCTTGACGCAGTTGTCGTACAGGGCGGCCTGCTCGGAGGTGAGCGGGACGTAGGTTTTCATCTCGTTCTTCTCCGGCAGGTCGAGCTGGATGGCCGGGTCCTTCTTCTTGCGCCGCAGCAGGAACGGCTTGACGAGCCGCTGCAGCTCGGCCGTGCGGCGCGCATCCCGCTCCCGCTCGATCGGCGCGGCGAAGCGCTCCTGGAACGCCTTGGCGGTGCCGAGGTAGGTCGGGACGATGAAGTCGTAGATCGACCATAGCTCCGCCAGCCGGTTCTCGATCGGCGTGCCGGTGAGCGCGATGCGATGGAGCGCGGGGAAGCTTTTGACCGCCGCCGCCTGCTTCGTCTGGGCGTTCTTGATGTTCTGCGCCTCGTCCAGGCAGACCGCGCCCCACTGGAACCCGGCCAGCGTCTCCTGATCGAGCGAAGCGGTAGCGTACGACGTCAGCACGACGTCGGCGCCGAGGGCCTTCTCGCGGAACGCCGCGCCGCTCACGCGGCCGGAGCCGTAATGCATCGCCACCCGCAGCGAAGGGGCGAAGCGGGCGAGCTCCTTTTGCCAATTGCCGAGCACGGACGTCGGGCAGATGATCAGCGCCGGCAACTGCGCCGGCTCGTCCGCGCCTTCCTTGGCATGCAGCAGATACGCGATGAGCTGGACTGTCTTGCCCAGGCCCATATCGTCGGCGAGACAGGCCCCGAGCCCGAAGCGGCGGAGAAAGGCGAGCCAGGCGAAGCCGTCCCGCTGGTAGCTGCGCAGCTCGGCGCGCAGGCCCTCCGGGGGATCGAGCCGCGGCCATTCGCGCTGCTGATTGATGCGGGCGACGACCCCGCTCAGCTGCGCGCTCAGCTCGACCTCGAGCTGCACGCGGGCCGCTTCGGCAGCGGCGTCCTCTGTGCTCGCCTCCGTGATCCCGTCGGCGGCGTCCTCCGCCTCGCCGAGCGCGAGCAGGTGCAATTGCAGCACATCCTGGAAGCGCAGGCCCTCGCGCCGGTCCATGCCCTCCATCATGCGCTGAATCTGGGCGATCAGCGCCGGATCGAGCGCGATCCAGCGGTCGCGGAACTTGACGAGCCGCTCGCCGCGCGCGAGCAGCTCGGCGAATTCCTGCTCGCTCAGATCGGCGTCGCCGATGGAGATGCGCCAATTGAAGCTGAGGATCGCGTCCATGCCGAACAGCGAGCGGCCGCCGCCGCGCTTTTTGGACTCGTCCTCGCTCTGCACCGCCGCGCGCAAGCGCGGCTTTTTGCGGCTGGCGGCCTCCCACCACGCCGGCAGCAGCACCTGCCAGCCCGCCTCGAGCAGCCGGCGGCTGTCCGCGTGCAGGAACTGCCAGGCGGCTGCGTCGTCCAGCGGCGCGCCGAGCACATCCTCCCCGCGCGCCAGCCGCTCGGGCGGGAGGCAGGCGCGCAGCCGCTCCAGCCAGCCGGCCGAGCGGCTGCGGATCGCCTCGCTCCACGCTTGCGGCCACTTGCCGCGGGCCTCGCCGTCGTTGCCCAGCTTCACCCGCTTGAGCGCCGCCGGATCGGCCTTGTCCTGCAGCACGAGGCGCAGATGCCAGCGCGCCTGCGGATCGCCCTCCCACGGCTCGATCAGCTGCAGCATGGGGCGGAACGGCGCGACGTCCGCCTTCCAGCCGATGTGCACGAGCCAGGCCTCGGCATCGAGCCCCGCCGTCGCCGCTGCCGCCTGCTCGCGGGCGAACAGCGCCGGGAATTCCCGGCGCAGCTCCGCCTCGTCTTCCTCCGAGCCGTAGTAGCGGCTCGTCACCGCGGCGGAGAAGGCCGCCCGGAGCCCGGCGGCCGCCTCGTCGCGCCAGCCGCGGCGCGCCAGGTCGAGCTCGCCCCGCCGCGTCCGGCCGAGCGCGGCTGCAATCGCGGCCCCATCCCAGCGCCAGCGCAGCTCGCCGTCGCGATAGGCGGCCAGGTCGGGCGCGTATAGCCGCCCCTCCAGACATTCACCCAGCAGCGGCGCCACAGCGTCCAGCAGGGCGGCGTCGCCCTCCCACGTCCAGGCGATATGCGCCAGGCGCTGCCCGTCGGCGAAGAAGGCGATCACGTCCTCGGCGGGCAGTACGACGGCCTCCAGCTCCCCGACCTTGCGCAGCTCGAGCGAGGTGCCGTAGTAGGACGGCTCGTGCCAGGCGAACAGGCGCTGCTTCAGGAAGAGTCCGGGCGACTCCCGGAGCTGTACCGCGTCCAAAAAGAACAGCGCATCGCCGTGCGTCGTCAGCGCCATGCGCACCGCGATCGTTTCCACGTCGTAACTTGCCGATGTCGTCGTCATGGGATCAGCTTCCCTTTCCGCATTTCTTCCTGGAGCGCCCGCAGCCGGCTGTGCCGGGCGGCGAAGGCGTCCAGGTAGCCCGTCCAGCGCGGCTCGCGCTTCAGTTTCTTGTATAGTCTGGCGAGCCGCTTGAGCAGCTTGACCGCCCGCTTGTAGCCGTGGCGGTTCTTCAGCAGTACGTAGTTCTCCACACCCTGATGGTAGAAGGGCAGTAGCGCCTCCGGCTCCGCCTTCTCGATCGGCTGCAGATCACTGGCCCGGAAGTCGAGCGGATTGCTGCCAAGGCTGAGCTGGTAGTCGATCCATTGCCGATACCGGCCGTAGCGCATCAGCTTGTCCGCATACAGACTGCTCGCATACGGCAGCAGGCTCGCGATTGCCGACCACATGCGGGATTCGGCCTCCGGCCTGTGCGCGAGGACGGCGTCCCAGTAGCGGCCGTATTCGTCCAGGCTGCCATAGCGGTGGCCGATCCGCTCGGTCGCGCATTCGCTGAGCCAGGCCTCTAGCCGCTCCCAAGCGCTGGCCTCCTCCAGCATGCGCAGGAAGCGGAGCACGTGCTCGGGCTTCAGCCGGTGGCGCTCCGCCGCTTCGAGCAATCCCCAGGCCGCGCGGTCTTCCGCCAGCCAGACGTGCATCCAGGCGCGGGCGACAAGCGGGAAGAGCGGGTCCGTCTGACGTGGCCCGCTGCTGCCGTCCGCGCCGGGAGGCGCTATGGGCCGTGGATGTGCGTATGCTACCGGGTCCGCGGCGTCCGGGTCGGCAGGCGCCTGCTGCCCGGCTTGCTCTGCCAGGGGCGCCGCTGACTGCCCCTCCACGGGCGTCGCTGCGCTCGTAGCCTTCGTCGCCTCCTCCAGACGGGCCAGCTCCTCCTCGAATAGCTCGGGCCCGTCCGCCGCCGGTGCGAGGACGCGTATCCACAGCTCGACATACACGTCCAGATAGGCGGCCGGAGACGGTGCGTCGGCCATTGCCGCCTCGCGGAGGTAGGCCGCCGTCTCCAGCAGCCGCCCGCGCGGCTTGGCGGCGTCTTGCGGCGGCAGCTCGTGCTCGAGATGCCGCGCGATCGCTTCCATCGTCTCGGAGGTCGCCAGATGCGCGAAGTAGCCCGCATGGCTGCCGGGCGCTTGCTTGCCGAGCACGTACAGGCCGACGTTCAGCTCGAGCAGCCATGCCTCCGCGTCCGTCAATGCGGGCGCCATGTCGCGCACGCGCGCGCGCACCTCCTGACCGTAGTGCGCCTGGTACGGGCTGCTCGTCGCGCGGGCGGCGCAGCCGGCGATCCATGCCTGCCACTGGGCGATGCTCAGCTCGGCCAGCCGGCCGGCCTGGTCTCGCAGCTCGTCCTCGCGGCCGGAGCCCGTCGCAGCCGACGCGACGCCGAGAGGCCGATCTCCGCGGTTGTCAGCGGCAGCATCGCCGGAAGCGGCAGCAATATGCTGCGCCGAATGCGCGTTGGCCAGCATGTGGACCGATCGGCCTCGCGACTGGGCGTACGCCATCAGCGCGGCTGCCAGGTGCTTGCACGGTCGCTCGGCCGGGCATGCGCAGGCGCTCTCATCCGGCGCGTCCAGATCGATCCGCACGCGGTAGTCC
This sequence comes from Paenibacillus sabuli, assembly GCF_014705605.1. Classification (GTDB taxonomy): domain Bacteria; phylum Bacillota; class Bacilli; order Paenibacillales; family Paenibacillaceae; genus Paenibacillus_D; species Paenibacillus_D sabuli. The sequence continues at coordinate 111,663 of NZ_JACXIZ010000022.1, read as the reverse complement.
GCGTCCTCCTGTGCGATGGCCTCCACGAGACCGGGCGCGGCATCGGCGTCGAGCGCGCCAATCCGCCCCTGCATATAGAGCTGATAGCCGCGCTTGAGCGTCAAGTCGTCGAACCGGGCCGCGGTATCCAGCAGGAGCGCGCGCCACTGGGCTTCGTGCAAGGGAATATTGCCGAGTATCGTCATGAGGATGGACCTTCCTTTCGCCAGCTTGGCCGCTCGTCGTTTCTTTCTCCATTATACCAAGCGGGAGGTGGCACGTACACGGTGTCCTGAACGCCCTTGCGCGCTACAAAGCGTCGGCGTCCCGCGCGCAATACGCGCTTCCTCGACCTCCATCCCCGACCACGCGGCTGCATAGGAATCCGGCTGCACGAGATCGCCTTCTACGATTTCCGCGCCCTGCAGGTCGGGCACGTCCGCCTTGGCAGCATCTCGAACCAACAGCTTCACGTGATGGCCTCGCTCCAACAGAGGCGGCGCGAATCGGCTCCCGACTTTACCTGTGGCACCTGTAACGAAAAATTTATGTGCTAGTCCTCCTTCGTTTGAATCGGTTATACTGACAGTATAATTTAGCGGGCAGGTCTGTTCCTTCCCGTGATGATCGTACGATGGAGAGTGTCAGGATAGGAGGCAGGAATGATCGGGGCGCTCGATCCGAACACGGCCTCGCCGGATACGGCCGCCCGTATACGAAGCGAGCTTTTGTAATACCATCATGCATTTCGCGCATACTGAACGTAGCATTCCACAACACGCGTCTGCGAGGGAGAGGCCATGCTAATCGGAAGTCACGTATCGATGGGCGGCCGCGACATGCTGCTGCGCGCCAGTCGGGAGGCGGCGTCGTACGGGGCCAATACCTTCTTGGTCTACACCGGCGCGCCGCAGAACAGCAAGCGCAAGCCGATCTCGGCGTACAAGATTGCCGAGGGCCATGCGCATATGCGCGAGCACGGCATCCACAGTTTTGTCGTGCACGCGCCTTTTTTGGTCAATCTGGCCAATTCGGTCAATCCGCATGTGTTTGACTACAGCGTCGCTTTTTTGCGCGACGAGCTGGATCGGACCGAGGCATTGGGCGCGGAGCAGCTCGTGATGCACCCCGGGTCTCACGTGGGAGCGGGGGTCGAGCAGGGGCTGCGCCAGATTGTGAAGGGACTCAATGAAGTATTGCGCGCCGAGGACAAGGTCCAGATTGCACTCGAGACGATGGCGGGCAAGGGCACGGAATGCGGCGTCCGATTCGAAGAGCTGGCGCGCATCATCGAGGGCGTGACGCACCATGAGCGTCTCTCCGTCTGTCTGGATACCTGCCACGTGCACGACGCCGGATACGATATCGTCGCGGATATGGACGGCGTGCTGGAGCAATTCGACCGCCTCATCGGCCTGGAGCGGCTCAAGGTGCTCCACATCAACGATTCCAAAAACGAACGCGGCTCGCGCAAGGACCGGCATGCGAACATCGGGCATGGCTACATCGGGCTGCGCGCGCTGGATGCGATCGTGCACCACCCCCGGCTGACCGCGCTCCCCAAGCTGCTCGAGACCCCGTCGATCGGGCGGATCAAATACAAAAACCCGCCGTACAAGCATGAAATTGCCTTGCTGCGGCGGGAAATTACGGAACCGATTGAATGGCCAGATGGACGATAACGCCCGAGAAACGCTACATCGGATAGGTCGCAGTCAGCGCAGCTCCGCCTTCGCCAGACCAAATGCGGCATCGGCCGAGCCCGGCGCTGTCCGGAAGGCGATGTTAAGCCGGTTCCAGGCGTTGATCGTCATGACCGAGAAGGTCAGGTCGGAGAGCTCTTGCTCGGACAGCTGCTCGCGCACGCGATGGTACACCACGTCGGGCACGCCGTGCTCGGGCAGTCGGGTCAGGATCTCCGTCCATTCCAGGGCCGCCCGCTCGCGCGGACTGTAGAGCTCCGATTCCCGCCAGATCGGCAGGTGGTAGAGCCGCAGCTCGCGCTCGCCGTTGATCTTGGCCTGCTTGATGTGCATATCCAGGCAGAATCCGCAGCCGTTGAGCTGCGAAGCCCGGATATGCACCAGGTCGAGTATCGCCTCCTCGATGCTTCCTTCCTGCTCGGCATTGCTGAGCGCCATCATGTGCTTGAACAACACCGGCGATTGCTGCATGTAGTTGATACGTTGTGCCATTCTTGATCCTCTCCTCGCATGAGATGGTGGTCGCGGGCCCGCCGCATGCGGCCCATCGCTTATACAACGACACTGGCGGGCGCGTTGTGACCATGTCACAGGATCGGGGGGCAGCTCGTTATAACAGAGGGCGACAATTGTCCGAAGCACCCACAGACCGAACCAGGGAAGGGATCCGCGATGCAGGAATTATACGACCAATACAAGGGCCTGCTGTTCAAGCTGGCCTACCAATTGACCGGCTCGGTATCCGATGCGGAGGATGTCGTGCAGGACGTCTTCGTGAAGCTGTGCGACGTGCCGCCGGAGCGGCTGGCCCAGCCGAAGGCGTACCTGTGCCGGATGGTGACCAACCGCTGCAGGGATCTGCACAAGTCAGCGCGCAAAAAGCGGGAGGTCTACTTCGGCGAATGGCTGCCCGAGCCGCTCCTGGACGCGGGCGAGGATATGGCGGAGGGGATCGCGCGCGACGATCAGCTGTCCTACGGCATACTGGTGCTGCTGGAGCGGCTGACGACGACGGAGCGCACGGTCTTCGTCCTCCGCGAGGCGCTCGGCTTCGGGTACGGCGAGATCGCCGAGCTGCTGGACAAGCGCGAGGCCAATTGCCGCAAGCTGTTCAGCCGCGCGTGCGCCAAGATGGGGCTGGATGGCGAGCCGGGCGACCGGTCCGAGCCGGCCGGCGAAGCGTGGGCGAGCGGCCTGCTCGCGGCGCTCAAGCAGGGCAATCTGGAGCGGATCATGGCGCTGCTCGATCAGGAGGTCGTGCTGATCTCCGACGGCGGCGGCAAAGCGCAGGCGGCCGTCAATCCGATTGTCGCGCGCGAGCGCGTCGCCCGGTTCTTGCTCGGCGTGTATCGCAAGACCTCCGCTGCCGCTGCTGGAACCGGCGCCGAAGACGACTGGTGGGAGATCGTCCGCCTCAACGGGCAGCCGGCTCTTCGCATGCGAGCGGGCCCTACGGTCCACACGGCTGCGCTGCTGCAGATTGAGCGCGGCTTGATCCATAGGCTCTACTTTGTCCGCAATCCCGACAAGCTGCGGCATGTCGGGCGGTGAGCCGGAGCGGTTGGCCGTATGAACGGAGCAGGTCATGGAGCAGATCGTACAGTCGATTACGCAAGGGCGGCCCCGCGAAGGGGACAAGCTGCCCAACGAGCGGGAGCTGGCCGCCAGGGAGCTATGTGACGAAGCGGGGCGAGCCGATCCCGGCCGATACGATCGTGTGGATGTTCCATCGGGAGCTGCACAATCTGCAGGAGGTCTACGCCGCGCGCAAGCTGATCGAATCGGAGGTGTACCTGTCAGCCTGCGGCAAGCTGGCGCCAGGCGACCTCGACCGGCTCGCCTCGTATCTGGACGCCGTCCGCGATCGGGCGCGGATGACGCCGGAGGCGGCGCTCCTGCAGGTGCCGGGGGCGCTGCGCTCCGGCTCCAGAGCGCGGACGGAGGAGGCCGCAGCGCGCTTTTTTGCCGCCTCGCAGTCGTTTTATGCCTCGCTGGCCAGGGACTGACGCGAATCCCGATCAACGGCCTGGCCTAATCCAGCGCCAGCAGCACGAGCAAGAGCCCCGCATACAGCAGCACCGGCGTCAGCCAGATGCACTTGATGCCGCGCCCGCGTGCCAGCCGGCGCCGGGTCCAGCGCTCCGCCAGGCCGTAGAGTACCGCCGCGAGCATGCCATACAGCGCGAACCACTGCGAGCCGAACGTCCATCCCGGCAGCGCGCCAAGCACGCCGTGCAGCGCGATATACAGCGCATCTCGACCATAGCGGTCCGCGGCGCCATCGGGCATGGCCGGGCGGCGTCGCTTCAGACGCCAGGTGGCCGCGTCGAGCGCCAGCGAGACGGGCGTGCCGTAGAGGAAGAGGATCGCTCCGGCATACATGCCATAGACGGTCGCGGCGCTGAGCAGAGTGGAGGCAGATTCGGACGCAGACGCGGCGTACAAGGATCCGCCCTCCGAGGTGGCCGTCAGTACGAGCGCGATCGTCGCGGTGGCGAAGTAGATCGCGGTTAGCTTGCGGAGCATCAGGGCGGTCCCCAGATCGCTTACCATATGCAGCACCTCCGGACGCGCGGCGATTTCGTCGCGCATTTTTGTTTGTGGTTGTAGTGTACCGCTTCTGCCGTGCGCTGTGCAGTACTCACTTTTGTAGTACCTTTCTTCGGCATACCGACCGTGCATGCATCCCTGACAGCTACTCTGTCAGGGAGATGGGGTATAATAGAGACACTAGACAAAAAAGGAGCGTGCAGCAATGACGGCAGGGCAAAAAAATCCGAAGGTGGACGGGTTTTTGCGAAAGGCGAAGGCATGGAAGGCGGAATTCGAAGCGCTCCGGGCGATTGCGCTGGATTGCGAGCTGACGGAGGACGTCAAATGGATGCATCCGTGCTATACGCATGAGGGCAAAAATATTGTGCTGATCCACGGTTTCAAGCACTACTGCGCGTTATTGTTCCCCAAGGGCGTGCTGCTGAAGGACCCGCACGGCATACTCGTGCAGCAGACGGAGAACGTGCAGGCGGCGCGCCAGATCCGGTTCGCCGGTCTGCGGGAGATCGAGGAGCAGCAGTTGATCGTTCGGGCTTATATCGACGAAGCCGTCGAAGTGGAAAAAGCCGGTTTGCAGGTCGAATTCAAGAAAGAGACGGATTTTCCTGTTCCGGAGGAGCTGGACGACAAGTTTGCCGAAATGCCGCAGCTCAAATCGGCCTTCGAGGCGTTGACGCCGGGACGGCAGCGCGCGTACCTGCTGCATTTCTCGCAGCCCAAGCAGGCCAAGACCCGGGTGTCGCGGGTGGAGAAGCATATCCCGAATATTCTGGACGGCAAAGGGTTAAACGACTAGCCCGGCTGCTCCCCGCTCAAAAAGCGAAGGCGGCCACCTATATGGTCAATGTGGAGCAGGATCCGATGAGCTTTGCCAATTATACGCGTATCAGCGGGAGCGATCGGCTAGTCGGTGCCACGTACAGGTATACCAATGTCATTACGAAGAATGGCATTCAAGTAGATGCCATTGTGACCATTGAGGAAATGAACAGCGCAACTCTGGGGGCGTTTGACCAGAGCGATCCTAATGCCACCTTGCATAAGCGGCTAAATCCGCAGCTATCCACGTCGGGGGAGGGGACCGTACGCCTGAAGTTTGCGTTTATTAATGCAGACACATGGGACGAGGGCACGCTCGCGGGAGAACCGGTGTTTTTGAAAAATTTCTATCTGACCGCGATTGATTTGGACGGCAGCGGAGGAACTTCCGAGTTTGTAGAAGCCTCAGGCTTCGCCTCCTATACCACAGATAGTGCGACCCAGTTAACCATTGTGCCGCCTGGCTCCGGGGAGACGCATGAACGGACGCGATTCAGAGGCATAAGCGGTAATCTCGATGGCAGGGATTTTGAGAATACTGCTGCGGTCATTATGTATTATGAATACAATGTCAGCAGTATGGAAGTGGTAATCGGGAATACAGGGACGCTATCCGGACGATTATTTTCCATCAATTTCGGCGCACCGGGAGGGACGTTCAGCAATCGCTCCGGGCGAGGACAGCTACATCACGGACGGCATCATTCATGTCGGCACGGCGATCGTCGAGTACGACTTCACGATGACGCCTCGCCCGGGCGGGGGTTCGCCGGGTATCTATGTCCCGATCCCGACAGAGCCGGAGCCGGAGGACGCGGAAGTCGATCTGGCGGTTGAGCTGTCGGCTACGCAGCGCGGATACATGGAGCAGTCGCAGATTACGCTGGAGCTGCCGCCTTTCGTTACGGTCGTGGAGGTCGACGGCGGCGTGCGCTTGCAGGACAGCGTCGTGTGGGAGCTGGGGGCGTTCGAGCCGGGCGCGGCGGGGACGCGTACGATCGTCCTGCAGCTCGGCGAGCTCGAGCAGGCAGAGCTGGAAGCCTTGCTGACGGCTACGATCACAGCCTCCAATCCGTTGATCGAGCTGCAGGACGATACGTCCGCCTTGCAGCTGATGTTCTACTCCAATCGCTATGGCGAGCTGGTGCATCATCGTTACATCATGGGTTACCCGGATGGCGAGTTCAAGCCGGTTCGCGCGGTCACCCGTGCGGAGATCGCGGCGATCTTTGCCCGCATTCTTGACCTGGATTACGATCCGTCCCAGCCATCGCCGTATGCGGATGTGGCGGAGGGACGCTGGTACACCCCGGGCATCGTGCTCGCCTCCGAGGCCGGTCTGTTCGACGGGTACGGGGACGGCCGCTTCCGTCCGGATCAGCCGATCACCCGCGCCGAGCTGGCGGCTGTAATCGCCCGCTATATGGGCTTGACGGACCGTGCGCCGGTCGTGACCGATTTTGCGGATCTGCAGGGCCACTGGGCAGCCAATCTGATCGAAGAGATTCATCGCACGGGCATCGCCCAGGGCTACCTGGACGGCAGCTTCAAGCCGAACGCGCAGCTGACGCGCGAAGAAGCGGTGACGATGATCAATCGTTTGCTGTACAGAGGACCGCTGACGGCCACGGACGCTTCCTTCCCGGATGTGTCCAGCGATCGCTGGTCGTTCGGCCAGGTGGAAGAAAGCACGAAGTCGCACGCAGCGATCCGCCTGCCGGACGGCAGCGAGGAGCAGGTTCGCGTGATCGAAGAAGAGCTGGACTATTAATCGCATGCGAAGATCCAGTGAAGGCACAGTTATGTAGTAAGCGAAATAAAAGAGAAGCCGTTCCCGGGAGGGAGCGGCTCTTTTTTCGTTTTTTACCATCCCGCCGGGCGCGTATCGGAAGCAGGCGGTGCTGGCGCAATGGCAGACTGGAGGTCAGCGGGCTACGCCAGCCAGCACGTGATGCCGCCCCTTGGGCACGATCATCGGCGAGCCGGACACCGGGTCGGGGATCACGCTGCAATCCAGACCGAAGATATCCCGGATGACCTCGCTGGTGATGACTTCGGCTGGCGGACCCTCGGCCCGCAGCCGGCCTTCGCGCATCGCGAAGATGTGGTCAGCGTATCGGGCCGACAGGTTGATGTCGTGCAGCACCATGACGATGGTGGTGCCATGCTTGCGGTTCAAGTCGGTGAGCAGATCGAGAATCTCGACCTGGTAGGTGATGTCCAGGAACGTCGTCGGCTCGTCCAGGAACAGAATGTCGGTCTGCTGCGCCAGCGCCATCGCGATCCAGACGCGCTGGCGCTGGCCGCCGGACAGCTCGTCGATGCTGCGATTGGCCAGCTCCGTGATGTTCATGATCGACATCGCCTCGGCGACCGCCTCATAGTCCCGCTTCGACCAGGTGCTGAGCAAGGACTGATGCGGGAAGCGGCCGCGCCCGACCAGATCCGCGACCGAGATGCCCTCCGGCACGATCGGCGATTGCGGCAGCAGACCGAGGATACGCGCCAGCTGCTTGGGCGGATACTTCTCCAGCGGCTTGCCGTCCAGCGTGATCGATCCCGACTGCGGCTTGATCAGCCGGGCCATCGTCTTCAGCAGGGTCGACTTGCCGCAGGCATTGGCGCCGATGATGACGCTGATTCGGTGGCTCGGGATTTCCAGGCTGACCCCGTGCACGACCGTTTTTTGCTCATAGCCCGCGACGAGATGTTCGGCTTTGAATGCATGCGTCGGTTTCATTTAGACATGTCCCTTTCGATTCATTCGAATAAGCAAGTAGAGCAGGTACGGCGCGCCGAGTATACCCGTGATGATCCCGACCGGGAAGCGCGTCTGGAAGGCGAATTGCCCGATCAGATCGGCAGCCAGTACCAGATTGACGCCAACCAGTCCGGCGGGCAGCGCGCTGGAGAAGCCGATGCCGACCAGTCGCTTCGCAATCGGCCCCGACAAGAAAGCGACGAAGGCGATCGGTCCGGTAGCCGCAGTCGCCATGGCGATCATGCAGACCGCACTTACGATGAGTAAGATGCGGATCTTGTCCGTGGATACGCCAAGCGACGAAGCGGCCTGCTCGCCGAGCTCCAGCATGCCCAGATGCTTGCCGAGCAGGAGCACGATCGGCCCCGCGACCGCGACCGTAACGGCCAGCGCCGGCAGATCGTCGAGCTGGGCGCCGTTGAGGCTGCCGCTGAGCCAGCGGAAGGCGGTCGGGATATCCTGCTCCTTGCCCACCAGCAGCATGTAGGAGACGGCCGCGTTCAACATCGCCTGGATGCCGATCCCGACGAGGATGAGCCGCCCAATCGAGAAAGCCTTGCCTCTGGATAACGCATAGAGCACGAGCACGGTCGCCAGCCCGGCGAACACGGAGACCATGGACACGACGGTACCGCTCGTATGCAGGATGACGATGCAAAACACGGCCGCGGCGCTTGAGCCCGCAGTAACGCCGATCACATTGGGGCTCGCGAGCGGGTTGCGCAGCATCGTCTGGAAGGTGTTGCCGCCCAGCCCGAACGCCAGCCCGGCAAGCAGACCGGCCAGCATGCGCGGCAATCGAATCGTATTCACGGCAAAGGACACGCCGGGCAATCGCTCGCCCAGCAGCGTCTGCAGCACGTCGCGCGCCGGGTAGATGGTGTTGCCGAGCATCAGCATGGCACAGCATAGGAGACAAGCCGAAACAGCCAGTAGACCGGTCACCAGCAGCCAGCGTCGGCTGCGTTGGCGTCGGCCTGCCCGAATAGCAGCGACGGCGGCGGCATCTTGGATCGTGCCTGTCGTAGGGATGCTAGTCATAGTGCGCGCACCTTCGATCGTATGGCGACCAGGATGAGAATCGGCGCGCCGACGAATGCCGTCACGACGCCGACCTCCAGCTCTCCGGGGCTGCCGACCAGTCGGCCGACCACATCGGAGAAGAGCAGCACGATGGCCCCGAATAATGCGGACATCGGGATGATATACCGCAGGTCGGGGCCGAGCAGGAGCCGTACGAGATGCGTGGCCAGCAACCCGACGAAGCCGATTGGCCCCGCGAGCGCAGTCGCGGCTCCGCAGAGCAGCACGCCCGCCAGTGCGGCGAATAGCCGCAAGGTACCGACTCGTACGCCCTGGCTCTGAGCCACTTCCTCGCCAAGGGCCAGCGCGTTCAGCGCCGGCGCGGCGACGATGCCGATCAAGGCGCCCGCGAACAGGAAGGGGAGGAACGCCGAGACGGTGTCCCAATTCCCCGAGCCGATGCTCCCGACCTGCCAAAAGCGGAACTGATCCATGACATACGAACGCGGGATCATAATCGCATTGACCAAAGAGGAAAGCGCCGCGCTCGTAGCTGCTCCAGCCAAGACGAGCTTAAGGGGCGTGGCTCCTCCACGCCCCATCGAGCCGATGCCGAACACGAAGACGGCGGTCAGCATCGCTCCGGCCAATGCCAGCCAGATGTACTGACCCATCGTGCTGATGTTTAGAAAGGCGATGCCGCAGACCACGAACAAGGCCGCACCTGTATTGACGCCCAGAATGCTCGGATCGGCAATCGGGTTGCGCGTGACGGCCTGCATCAAGGCGCCGGATATGCCCAGCGCCGCGCCGCAGCATAGTCCGAACATCGTTCGAATGATTCGCTTCTGGATAACGCTGGCTCCGTATGAGTCCGCGTCGGACGCGAACAAGCCGTTCATCAGCTCGTGCCAGCTCACCAAGCGGGAGCCCAGCACGAGCGAGGCAATGACACAGACGACCAACAGCACGAGGCTCAGCAGCAGCACTTTCGTAAAGTGCCGGGGAACATGGACGGCGCGCAGCTTTTTGGTGGAGACAACCGCCACGCTATCCATCGATTTTGCTAATCGCATCTCCGATCAGAGCCAGATAATCGTCAATCGTGTACGCGATCGATAGCGGATTTGGATTGCCGGCGGCGGCCAGCGGCGTGCCGTTGCCGATGAAGACGACCGAGCCTCTTTCGATGGCCGGAATTTTGCCCAGCACCGGATCGGCTTTCACGGCCTCGTAGGTGCTTTCGTCGCCGTAGCTGATCAGCAGATCGGCATCGTTGAGCACGTCGGCATTCTCGGTGCTCACTTGCAGGGAGAAGCTATTTGGATCTTCGATCAAATCGGTGACACTGGCCGGGTATTCCATGCCGAGCTCGACGAGGAATTCACCGCGCGGGTCTCCCGGCGTATAGACATGGAATTTGGATAGATCGTTCGCCGAGAAGTTGGCCCAGACGATTGTTTTGCCCGCCATCTCGGGGTACTCGGCAGCCTTGTCCTGAATGAGCTGCTCGGTGTCGGCAATCAACTGCTTGCCTTCTTCCTCCATGCCCATGCCCATCGCATTATAGAGCACTTGCTCGCGCCACGTAATGACCCAGGGCTTGGACTGATAGGCGACGACCGGCGCAATCTCGGAGAGGATGTCGTAGTCCTCCTGCGTGATGCCCGAGTACGCGGCAAGGATGACGTCCGGATTGCTGTCGGCAATCGCCTCGAAGTCCAGGCCGTCCGTGTCCTGATAGATGTTCGGATCGGTGACGCCCATCTCTTCGAGCTTGGCGGCGGTCCAGGGCAGCAGGCCGCTGTCGTCCTGTACGCCGTAGTTGGCCGCGGAGAACCCGACAGGGACGACGCCGAGCGCGAGCGCGACATCGTGGTTCGCCCATTGAATCGTGGCGATCCGTTCCGGCTTGCTCTCAATGACTGCTTCACCGAGCGCATGCTTGATTGTAATCGGATATTCGGAGGCTTCGTCTGCCGATGCATTCGTTTCATTGTCGGTATTTTCGCCTGCGTCAGCGTTTTCTGTATCGTCAGGCTTTTCCGTATTGCTATTGCTAGAGCCTGTGCCGCCTTTATCCGCGTTTGCAGCCGTATCGGAGTTTTGGCCTCCGCAAGCGGCGAGCGCGAGCACGAGAGTCGTTAGTAGAAGAAGCGTGGAGAACGTGCGTTTGCGAGTAACAGTCATTTTTAATACCCTTCCTTTTTCAATGGAGTGCGATCCCATGCGTACGTGCCGGAAGGCATGGGATCGTTATGTACCCGATAATGATTATCAGTGTCATGAAAATAGTAAAGGGTATGCGCTAAAATGTCAATGAAAATTATTATCAATTACGGAAAGTGGAAAGCTGCGAAAAAAGGGGAAGAGCCTGAGCCCTTCCCCTTTTTTGCATGGATATGATGGACCTGGCTCCACGCTGGCCCGGATAAGCGCTTCGCTACTCGGGCACGCCCTGCGTCACGCCGTGCACATACGTCGTCCAGGACGTGTCGAGCGCGCCCGTGCCCGGGTTGTAAGTGAAGAAGTACTCGACCGTGTCGCCCGGCTGCAGGCCATTGACCGGATAGGTGTAGTTGCCGCCGCCCGCCGCGCTCATCGCGACATTGAGCTGAGGGCCGTTGTTGATCTTGTAATGCAGATCTGCGAAGGTGGCGCCGTTGACGTAGAAGAGCAGATCGTCGCCGGTCTTCTTGATCCCCTTCGCTTCATCGCCGATCACGACGGTGCCTGGCTGCTCCGGCTCCTCGCCGGGATTCTCGCCGCCAGGATTGCCGCCTTCGCCGTCCTTGTATACCCGCACGTAATCGACCTGCATCGTCGCCGGGATATCGGACGCATCCGGCGTCCGGCCGCCGTCGAAGTGGCCGCCGACCGCGAGGTTCATGATCAGGTAGAATGGCTGGTCGAACGGCGCGTCCGGATTGTTCGGCGCGGCGACGGAGTACCATTGCTCGCGCGACACCTTGAAGAAGAATTCGCCGTTCACGTACCATTTGATGTCGTCTTCTTCCCAGATCATCGTGTAGACGTGGTAGTCGCTGGCGAATGTCTCCCCCTGCGGGAAGTAATATTCGCCGGCCAGGTACTGATTCACCGGCCACTGGCCGCCGAAGTGCACGGCCCCGCTCGTCGTGCCGGGCAGGCGCCCCTTGGCCTCCATGATGTCGAGCTCGCCGGAGGCGGCCCATGCGCCATAGACGGCGTCCTCGGGCAGCATCCACATTGCCGGCCAGAGGCCGTCGCCCGTGGGCAGCTTGGCGCGGATGTCGACGCGGCCATACTGCAGCGACAGGTTATCCTTGGTGTTAATCTTGCCGGAGGAGTAGGTGGCGTACCGGCTCGGGTCCTGCGGGAACGACTGGTAGTCGTGCAGCGCCCGGATATTCAGCTTGCCGTCCTGGACGAATACATTCTGCGCGCTGTCGGTGTAATGCTGCATCTCGGCATTGCCCCAGCCCCAGCTGTTGGGATCGTTGCCGATGTAGTAGCCGAGCTCATAGTTCCACTTGCTCGTGTCGAGGGCAGTGCCGCTGAATTCGTCCTGCCAGATCAGGTTCATGCCCGCGATCGCCGGATCGCTGGGCGTGCCGATCGCGACGTCGCCTTGATCGGAGACGTCCGGGCGCGGCGCGTTCGGATTGCCGATGAAGGTATAGGTGACGTAGTTCGAGCCGACGCTGCCGCCTGGCTGGCCGTTGGCGGGATAGCCGATCCGCAGCTGCATGTCCTCCTGGATCGGCTGGAACCAGAGGCCGTAGATGTAGTCGGCCCAGTAGCCCCACTGGTTGGCGTCGGACATGTTGTTGTAGCCGCTGCCGGAGTAGACGAAGCTGCTCTGGCCCGAGTCGCTCAGGTCGACCCATTGTCCGTCGATCAGGATCTCGTAGACGAAGCCGTCCAGCTCCGTGCCGATCGCCGGATTGCCGTCGATCCGCGGCAGCGGGATGCCGATCGCGCCGCTCGCGTCGGCCGAGTAGCTCGTGCCGTCGTACGCGGTGAGCGTGTAGCTATTGCGCACCGGCGCGTTGAAGGCGATCGTGTAGACGAGGCTGGCGCCGGAGCTGACCGACTCGAGCTTGACGTTGATCGACTCGGTCACGGTGAACCAGTAGCCGCCGCCCCCGTCGGTGAACTGGCCGAAGTTGCTGTCGTAGATCCAGCCGCTCGCGGCGTTGTTGTCGATATCGATCCAGGCGGTGTCCGCGACGGGCTTGACGTACAACCTGAGATCGCCTGCTACAGCCTCGTAGGGGATCGACGGGTCATTGTTGAAGACCGGGTAGGTGAAGCCCGCGCCGCCCGTATAGCCGGCCGTGAGCTGCGGTCCCTGGGTGGCTGTCATCGCGGTGATGGTGGTCGTGTTCACATTCGTAAAGACCAGCGTGTAGTCCAGCGTGACGCCGGCGTTGGTCTTGGAATACAGCTGGAGCTCGGTCGTCGCGGACAGGGTGAACCAGTAGCCGTGGGCGCCGCTGTCGCTCCAATGCCCCCAGTTCTGGTTGTAGACGAAGCCGCCGGCGCTGTCGATGTCGATCCAGCTGCCGCCGACCTTCACCTTGACGCCGACATCGTCGGATACGTCCTCCCAGGTCGCGCTGCCGCCGTTGAAGACCGGCATGACGAAGCCGTAGCTCGCCTCGCCGACCCCTGACTTCGCGATGACCGGGCCATCCGCGGCGGAGAAGTAGCTCATCGAGGTGACCGTCGTCGCCGCGTGCGCGGGGGACGGCGGCAGCAGCACCGCCCCGGCCAGCAGCACCAAGGCCAGGAGCCAATGGGCCGCCCGTTGTCTCCGTGGGAATTGTGTCGTCCGAATACGCTTCATAATCGTCCTCCTTCAGAGTGGAATGGAATCCCTCGGCAGCGGACTCCCCCTCCGTGGTAACCGCTTACAATTGAGGAATATCTTTATTGTAACGGACCCGATTAGGCGGCGTAAGGTGCAATTGTTTTTGTTGTACCCCAATTTTTTGGCTCCGGCTTTCAGAAGCCGGAGGGCCGGCTGCTCCCGCTGCTTTTCGGAGCGCGGGCGCCGGGCTGGCGCATCGCCTGCCGGTATTCGGTCGGCTGCATGGCCATGGCGTCGCGGAAGGCCCGCGTGAAGCTTTTGTAGCTCTCGTACCCGACCATGGCGGCGATCTCGACGATTTTGCGGTCCGTCTCGGCGAGCAATCGCCGCGCTTTGTCGAGCCGCACGTCGCGCAGGTATTCGGCGAAGCCTTTGCCGACGTTTTTTTTGAACAGATTGGAGAAGTAAGCGTAGTTCAAGGAGACGTGGTTGGACACCATGGCCAGATCGAGCGGCTTGTGGTAGTGCTCGTGGATGTAGCGGATCGCCTCCTTGAGGTCCTGGGAGTTGCGGTAGCTGCACTTGAATGCGATATAGAATTGATTGAGCCGCAGCAGTTGCGTCTGCAGTGCCTGCAGATAGTCGCGGATGCCCGGATAGTCGTACAGGCTGCGCAGGGCGTCCAGCTCGAGCGAGTCCTCGCCCATATAGGGAAGGATGACGCGCGCGTACTCCTCCAGCATCTCCACCGTGGCGCGGCACAGCTGCTCCGTGTAGCGGATATCGTAGCGCTGTAGCGTCTCCTTGCGGAAGAGCCGGGAGAGGCCCTGGACGATCGCGCCGTCAGCCGCGCTGCCGATGCTCTGGAAGAGGGCGTACAGCTCCTCGTAGGGCAGCTGCCACTGCCGCTCCAGGTGCCGGATATCGTCAGGTCCGATGCAAGGCCGCTCGGGCAGGAGGTAGCTGTGCCGGTGCAACTCGGTCGCCTCGGCATAGCTCTCCGGCAAGGCGGTGAGTCCGCCCCTGGCCACGGTCACGGCGACGGTCGCCTCGATGCCGGCCTCCCGCAGCGCGGCGGCGAGCGCCGCCGGCGGCGCGTCCGCCCGGACCGCGAGGACAAGGCCGGGCCGCTGCTGCAGGCACAGACAGCCCTCGCGACCGTACACGCGCTCGGCGAGGGCCGCGATGCTGCCCGCGCCGCCTGTGGTCGGCTGGTTGACGCGCAGCGCGGCGCGCAGCAGACAGAGCCGGTAGTCCCGCCACAGCGCGGGCTGCCGCCGCTCGGTCTGCTCGATCCAGGCGGTGTCGTAGGACGCCCCCTGCATATACATGCGCAGCTCCTTGCGCTCGGTCTCCCTGGCGCGTGCGGAGAGCTGCTCCATGCTGCGCGAGAGCGACATGCGCGTCTGCAGCTCCTGCATGACGCGCGCGAGCGCGGTCTGCAGATCGTCCCGCTTCACCGGCTTGAGCAGGTACCCCTTGGCGCCGAGGCCGATCGCTTGCTGCGCATAGCCGAACTCGCCGTAGCCGCTGATAATCAGGTATTCGAGCTGGCGCCCCTCGGCGCGCGTGCGCGCCATCAGCTCCAGTCCGTCCATTTCCGGCATCCGGATATCGGTGATGACGAGCTGGATCGGGTGCGCCTGCAGCAGCTCCAGCGCCTCCGCGCCGCTCGCGGCGCAATGGATCGCCTCGGGCTGCTGCGGGAATTGGCGCAGCATGGCCTGCAGGCCATCGCGAATCGGCTTCTGATCGTCGACGATCAGGATATGGACCATGTTACCACCCCCCCAGATTGGCTTGTTCCCACGGCAGACAGACGGTGATGCGGGTGTAGACACCGCGGACGCTCTCCACCTGCAGCCCGCAGCCGGGCCCGTAGTGCAGCTGCAGCCGCTTGTGTACATTCTCCAGTCCGAGACCGTGTCCGGCGGCGACGACCGGCGTATCGGCGCTGCTCTGCAGCACCGCCTGGAGCCGCTCCAACGTCTGCGGGTCGATGCCCGCGCCGTCGTCGCGAATCTGCACGAGCAGCCGGCTGCCGGGCTCGGCCCGCACCGTGATGGTGATAGACACGCTGCCGCCGGGCGGCGCGGCGTGCTGCACCGCATTCTCCACGATCGGCTGCAGGCACATCTTCGGGATCGCGTAGAGCAGCACGTCCGGCGGCAGCTGCGCCGTCAGACGGATCGCGCCGCCCTCCATGAAGTTGACGAACCGGATGTAGCTGCGAATATTGTCGAGCTCTTCGCCGAGCGCCACCGTGTCGCTCTTCCACTTCATGCTATAGCGCAGCAGCGCGCCGAGCGAGACGAGCGCCTCCGCGATCACAGGCTGCCGCTGCACCTCCGCCTGCATGCGGATCGACTCGAGCGCATTGTACAGGAAGTGCGAGTTGATCTGGGCGTGCAGCGAGTGCAGCTGCGCGTTTTTGGCGATCAATTGCTTATCCACGACCTGCGTCATCAGGCGCCGCAGCTCCTCGAGCATGCCGTTGTAGCTGACCGCCACCTCGTCGATCTCGTCGCCGGGCTCGCCGCCGGCCAGGCCGGTGTCGATCTTGGCGTCCAGCCGGCCCTGCCGCACCTGGCGCATGGCGACCAGCACGCTGCCAAGGCGGCGGAAGATGCGCCGGGTCGTGAACGAGACGAGCAGCAGCATGAGCAGCAGCCCGAGCACCGTCACGGCGGCGACGATGCCGTACCAGCTGCGCGGCCCCTGCAGCAGCGTCTGGCGGGAGGCGAGGTCCACCACGTACGCATCGAGCGGGGCGATATAGCGGTACAGCGCATAGTAGGTGTGGCCGCCCGTCTCCAGCGCGATCGGATGCTGCTGCAGGGCGTCCAGCCGTCCGTGCAGACCGGTCAGGATCGCGCCGAGCTGCTCGCCGGCCTGGGCGGCGAAGGCATGGCGGCCGTTGTAGATCGCCCGCGACGGATCGCGGCCGTCCAGGACGACCGCGAAAAAATCGCCCTCGGTCTCGGCGAGCAACTCGCGGAAAAACATCTGATGCGCCGAGCGGATCTCCATGATGCTCGGGCGCTTGTGCTGGCCGCCCTGCAGCCGCACCAGCCGGTAATACGAGAGCGTATCCGCGCCGTCCTGAAAAGCGAACAGGCGGAACGCCCCGCCGCCGGCCTCGCGCAGCGCGGCCCAATAATCCTGTGGCTCGAAGCGGTCGTAATGGTAGATCTCGGGCCAGATTTCGTACAGCTGCGGATTGTCCACGTAGAAGCTGAGCGCGTCAATCAGCTCGTTGCCCTGAATGATATTGTGCATTTGCTCGAATTGATTCTGCCGAAACTTCACCAGCCGCAGACCGTCGCCGCGCATATCCGAATGGATGAAATCGATAAACGCCGTCTGGGTCAAGGCCGTGGAGGAAGCGGTTTCAATCATGCCGAGCCGATTGCGCAGCTGCTCGCTCATGCGCGAGACATGGCTGCTGCCGGCGGCCATGGCGTCCTTGTACAGCTGCGCCTCCTGCTGCCGGATGAACAGCAGCGAGATCAGAATCGCCGGAATGGCGATGACCAGGCTGAACGCCAAAAAAAGCTTCTGCGAAATGCCCGCATTGCGATATAGCCGGGCAAGCCGTGTGCGTAAGCGTTTCATGCTTCCCCTCCCCCGCTTCCATACTATACCATAACTGACAAGCGTGCCGGAACAGCGCGGTCGCCGTGTGGCGCCGCGCTGCGGGCAGCGGGGAGGAGCAGGCTGTCATGGGCCCGCGGGAGCAGAGGTGCTCATGGACGCCGACGTTCATCGCTGCACAGCGGTCGGAGCATCTGCTGGCTCTCGTGGCTCGGCGCCTGTCCAAGCATCGTGCGGCTTCCCGGCGTTCCTACTCCGCCATCTTGGCCTTGCGCGCGTCGAGCTCGGCCTGGCGATGCGCCGTCACCAGCTCGAAGCCGTATTCGTCGCGCCGGGCGAGGAAGCTGTCGAACACCTTGTCGAAGGCGGCCTCGTCCTTGGCGGTGATCAGCTCGGGCAGCACTTCCTCCCAATTCTGCGAGATGCGCGACCAGGCGATCGCCGCCTCGGCATCGCCGAGCGGATCGAGGCCCTTGTAGATGCCGCTGTCGATGTCGGCCTGGGCGTTGGCGAAGTCCTCCATCTGCTTGATGACCGGCGCCTTCTCCGGCCGCCACTGGTTGACGATGACGGGGTTGCGCAGCATCCAGTACGTGTCGAGGACGCCGTATTCCTTCTCGAGCTGCTCGATGTTGCTGCCCAGCAGCTCGACCAGCTCGGGATTCAGCTGCGGCTTGCCGTCCACCGTCTCCCACGTCTGCCCTTCCTGTCCGAGGAACAGGTCGCGCTGGCCCTCCTCGCTCGCCAGATAGGAGAGGAAGCGGATGGCGCGCTCCGGATGCTCGGTCGACTTGCTGATCATCGTCACCATCCAGCCGTCCATATTGCCGGGGAACAGCTTGGCCGGATCGCCGCTGCTATTGCGCGGGCCGTCCACGGCGATGTAGTAGGACTCCGGATTGGCGCTCGCCGCCAGCATCGGGTTGACGGCGGTCATGCCGGTCCACTCGCGGATCATCATGAAGTAGCGGGCGTTGTTCGTCTTCTCCTCGACCTGCGTATCCGAGTCGACGAGGAAGTCGACGTTGATCAGCCCCCGCTCGTAGGCGGTGCGGAAGGTCTTGAGCCACGCGATATAGTCCGGATCGGTGATGCGATCGTACACCTGACCGCCTTGTTCATACGGGATGGCGAGCAGATTCTGCAGGTATTCGGTCATGCCGTACGGGACGTTGCCCTGCGCGAAAAACGGGCTGATCGGCTGCCCCTTGTATTCCGGATACT
Source organism: Paenibacillus sabuli (assembly GCF_014705605.1). Lineage (GTDB taxonomy): Bacteria > Bacillota > Bacilli > Paenibacillales > Paenibacillaceae > Paenibacillus_D > Paenibacillus_D sabuli. The sequence continues at coordinate 93,212 of NZ_JACXIZ010000022.1, read as the reverse complement.
CGTCCTTGAGCGTCTGCAGCGCCCCGAGGAAGCCCTCCGGCGTCGTCAGATCGGGCCGGCCCATCTCCTCGTACAGGTCCTTGCGCACGAGGAACGTCTGGTTGGCGGCGGTCATGCCGGTCTCGTGCATCAGATTGGGGCTGTAGGAGTCGTTGGGCATACCGTAGCTGTTGCCGTCCTCCTGGCGATACCACTTCAGCGTGCCGTCGCCGGCCACCTTGAAGAAGTACGGGTCGTATTGCTCCGCCAGCTCGTTGAGCGCATACACATGATCGCCTTCCCAGAGCTTCTTGACGGCAGTCTCCCACGAACCGATCGAGATCAGGTCGGGGAGCTGGCCGGAGGTCATCATTAGCGTCACTTGCTCGTTGGCTTCGCCCGAGGGCACCTCCAGCTTGACGCTGACGCCGGTCTTGTCCGTGACGTACTGCGACACGAGGCTGTCGCCCCAGCTGTGCGCGTACCACGACGCGCCGACGAACCAGGACAGCTCCACCGGGCTCGTATCGAGCGTCCAGGCCGGCTCGTCGGGATTCGGCGCGGCCGTCTCGTTCCCCGCGGACTCGCCTGCGGCGTTGTCCGGCTGCGTGTGGTTGCCGCCTTCTTGGCTGGTCGGCGGGGGATCGTTCTCTCCATTGCCGGTGCAGGCCGCGAGGCCGAGCGACAGCAGCAGACAGAGGGCCGGCAGCAGGGCTGCCGAGGCCTTGAAGGGTTTGCGTTTCATAGTGCGATCATCCTCTCATTCTTCTCTCATATTGATTCAGCGCTTCCGTAGCGCCACCTGATCGCGTGAGCGCGTTCAGCCCGTCGCTTCATTCTTCGTTCGCGCTTATCCCTTGATCGCGCCGATCATGACGCCCTTGACCAGGTAGCGCTGGATGAAGGGGTAGAACAGCAGGATCGGCACCGTCGCCACCATCATCGAAGCGAACTTGATCGAATTGCCCGGCAGCCGGGCCCCGAACTGGGCCATCGCCTGCTGCTGCATGAACGACATCGCATTCTCGGCGATGATCTTGTAGAGCATCGTCTGCAGCGGCAATTGATCCTGCGAGCGAATGTAGATGACGCCCTGGTAATAGTCGTTCCAGTGATACACCGCCGAGAACAGCGCGATCGTCGCCAGCACGGCCATGCTATTGGGCAGCACGATCCGGAACAGCACGCCGTAATCGGACGCGCCGTCGACCTTGGCCGACTCCTCGAGGCTCTCGGGGATGGTGCGGAAGAAGCTCATGAAGATGACCATGTTGAAGAACGTGTACATCGCCGGGATGATGAACACCCAGAAGCTGTCGTACAGCCCGAGCTTCGTCATCAGGATGAACGTCGGAATCAGCCCGCCCGAGAACAGCATCGTGATGAGCGCGATCTTCATGTACACCCGGCGGCCGATCAGCTGGCGCTTGCTCATGCCGTAGGCCACGATGGCGGTGAAGAGCACATGGGCCGTCGTGCCGATGACGGTGCGCATCGTCGTGATGAAAAAGCCGTTCATCAGATGCGGATCGTTGAACGCGACGCGGTAGCTGTCCAGCGACCACGCCTTGGGCCACCAGTTGACCGTGCCCAGGATGGCGTGCTCGGAGGCGTTGAACGAATTGACGAGTACGAACCACATCGGATAGAGCGTAAAAAAGCATACGGTCAGCATCAGCACGGTGTTGCCTATCGTGAAAGCGCCGATGCGCCGCCTTCTTGCGCGCAGTGGCATTGCGTGTCCCCCTTACCCTCTCAGAAGATACTGTCGCCCGTCAATCGGCGGGACGTGTAGTTCGCCAGCAGCAGCAGGCCCAGCGCGACGATGGAGCGGGCGAACAGGACCGCCGTGGAGAAGGAATGGCGTCCCGAGACGAGCCCCATGTTGTAGATGTACAGATCGAGGCTCTCCGCCATCCGCAGATTCATGTTGTTCTGCAGCATGAAGATCTGTTCGAAATTGCTGCCGAGCATGCCGCTGACCGCGAGGATGAACAGGATCGCGATCGTCGGGCGGATGCTCTGCACCGTGATGTGCCACATGCGCTGCCAGCGCCCGGCCCCGTCCAGCTCCGCCGCCTCGTACAGCGCCGGGTCGATGCCGGCGATGGCCGCGATGTAGATGATGGCGCTCCAGCCCGTCTCCTTGAGCACATCGGTGAAGAAGACGATCCACCAGAAATAGACGGGGTCGCTGTTGTACAGAATCTCGCGCTCCTGCAGCCCGAGGCCGATCATCACCTGGTTGACCACGCCGCCCTCGCCCAGCCAATTGAGCGCGATGCCGCCGAAGATCGTCCACGCGATGAAGTGGGGCAAGTAGGAGATTGTCTGCACGCTGCGCTTGAAGCGCAGGCTGCGAATCTCGTTGAGCAGCAGCGCAAACAGAATCGGAATGACAAAGCCGAGTCCCAGCTTGATCGCGCTCATCCCCAGCGTATTGCGAATCGATCGCCAGAAGCGGTCGTCCGAGGCGAAGGCCTCGAAATGCTTGAGCCCGACAAACGGCGATTGCAGCATCGGCTTGGCAATGCTGTAATCCATGAACCCGATGATCAGCCAGAACATCGGCAGGTAACAGAAGATGAGCATCCAGAAGATGCCGGGAATGACCATGCTTTGCAGTTGCCACTGTCGCCGCATGCGGCGCAGCACGGGTTGCCTTGTGCGATCCATCTTGGTAGCCGCCCCCTCCCTTCCTGTACATCGTATGAGATGAAAGCGCTAAAAAAAAGGAGCGCGGTTTTTGGCGCTATCCCATTTTTTTGGATTCCGTCCGCGGACGGGGCAAAGTCGAGTATGCTGAGCACATCGGGAAAGGGGAGATTGGGGATGAGCAAGCCAGTGTGCAAGCCGGTGTGGCGGCAGGACTTCACCCGGGCGGACGCCGATCTGCGCGATTGGAACATCCGTCTGGGCAACGACCTGCTGGACGAGGCGGGCCGGCCGATTGTGCCCGGCTGGGGGAACAACGAGCGCCAGTATTATACGGCAGATGCGGCGAATCTGTATCTGGACGGCACCGGACTGAACCTGTGCGCGCGCCGCCAGCCTGTGGAGGAGGGCGGGCGCAGGTTCGCGTACACGTCGGCGCGGCTGGATACGAAGGATCGGATGGCTTTTCGCTACGGCAAGCTGGTCGTGCGCGCTCGGCTGCCGGAGGGCGCCGGACTGTGGCCGGCGATCTGGCTCATGCCTCAGGCGGACAAGTATGGCCCGTGGCCGGCCTCGGGCGAGATCGACCTGCTCGAGGCGCGGGGCCGGCTGCCGCGCGAGATCTCAGGCACGCTGCATTACGGGCCGGACATGGCGCGCAAGCGGATCGACGAGTTCGCGCATCGACTGGAGCAGGGGACGATTGCGCAGGATCGCGAGTACGGACTGGAATGGACGGAGGAGGCGATCCGCTGGCTGGTCGACGGCTACTGCTACGCCGAGCGCCGCCTCGAGCCAGGCATGCCGTTCGACGAGCCGTTCTACCTCGTACTCAATCTGGCGGTGGGCGGCTGGTACGACGATGTCCCGGTGGACGACGCGGCGCTGCCGGCGGTGATGACGGTGGCGGAGATTGTGCGGTTCGACCTCTGATACCTGCGGATATTACAGCAGATCTTATAAGCATAAGACCCGTATGAGCGGGTGGCTCATACGGGTCTTATGCTCAATTATTTTGATTTTTGAGCGCTTTGATTTCTTCTTCTGAGAGCCCGGACGCTTTGGCAATGATCGACGTCTCTACCCCGAGCTTCAAAAGTTCCAGCGTCATTTCAACGGCTTTCTTCTTCTCGCCTCTAGCTTCGCCTCTAGCTTCGCCCCTAGCTTCGCCTATGGCTTGGCCTCTCTTCTCGCCTTCGGCCAACGCTCCCTCAATCATGGAAGCCTCGTCGTGTAAATATTTTTGACGATCCTCGTACAATCTGCGGGCCTCGGCATCCTGACTCAAAAATTCCAGCGTAGTCATGGCTTTTTTTAGCATCGGATCATGCATCGTCAGCACCTCCCAATTGGACTTGTCGACATCTTTCAAAAAGAGCAACCAGTTGACCAACCCGCCGTTAACAACTGGCACGGCATGGTCGTCAAGCTTGGGTAATTCCAGGAAATGGAGCTCAATGTCGTCGATCAGCGGGATCCCGGTTCGATCCTCGCGCAGATGAAAAACGCTGTGGTACTGGTGATTTGGCAAAAAAGCATAGTTGAGAATGTTGATCGCGACGCATTTTTGCAGCTTATTATACGGTTGGCCTTTTTGCAATTGACCACTGTACAGTTTGCTCCAATAAAACATCGTTCGCTTCTCGGTATCATATTTGTTGAAAAGCTGCATTTCCACGTTAATCAGCTCGCCGCCGGCCGTTTTGGCGCGAATATCGAGAATCGATTGTTTATCCCGTGGCGCGTCCTTTTCCGTATATGGGTTGAGCAGAGTAATTTCAGTTAGCGGTTGACTGTTCGCTTCAATAAACGTCTGGTTGAGAAAGGCTAGCAGCACATCCCGATTTTCCTCGCTTCCAAAAATGCGCTTGAACAAAAAATCGTTGCGAGGATCAAGCAGCTCATTCATCTGCAATCAGCTCCATTCATGACCAGTATATCACATGAAATTGTTCTTAAACATGTGAATTCAGCCTGCTGAAATTGCATTCAACGTGCTCCGTCCTGCTTAAAAACGTCCCTTCTTCACCTGCTTGAGCGCGGCGACGATCAGGAAGCTGACGATGACCAGCAGCAGCCAGGAGCTGACCTTGCCGACGTGCACGAGCCGCCACGCGTCGGACTGGTCGGGATACTCCCATGCGCGGAAGTATGTGGCGACATTCTCCGCGACCCAGATGAAGAAGCCGATCAGCACGAAGGAGAGAGCCAGCGGCATCCGGTACTGCCGGGCGCCGACCTCGAAGTACACCCATGTCCTCGCGAAGACGAGCAGTACCAGCCCCGCCAGCCACCAGCGGACGTCGATCCAGTAATGATGGGTGAAGAAATTGAGATAGATCGCTGCCGCAAGCGGTACGGCCAGCCACTGCGGGGGCCAGCCGGTCAGCTCGACCCGCAGTCGCCGCCACGCCTGACACAGGTAGCTGGCCACACTCGCGTACATGAAGCCGCTATAGAGCGGCACGCCGCCGAGCTTGGTCCAGCCTTCGCCGGGATACGACCATGAGCCCATGTGCACCTTGAACAACTCCAGCGCCAGTCCGATCAAGTGAAAGACGGTGATGACCTTGAGCTCGTCGCGCGTCTCCAAGCCGGCGCGCAGCATCCAGACCTGCATCGCCAGACAGATGAGCAGCAGCCAGTCGTAGCGCGGCAGCCCGGGCAGCGGGACTGTCTGCGTCACCGCCAGCGCGGCGAAGATGACGACGGGGAAGACGCAGGCGAGCGCCTGCTGCCAGCCGAAGCGCACGAGCTGCACAAGTGCGCGTCTGAGCCGAGCCTGCAGGGGAATGGGGCCGCGGCCTGCCCACCCTTTGACGTCAAGCATCCGCATCCCTCCTGTATTCGAGCAGATCGCCGGGCTGGCAGTCCAGCGCCTCGCAGATTGCCTCCAGCGTCGACAGCCGGACGGCCTTGGCTTTGCCATTCTTGAGGATCGACAGATTCGCCATCGTAATGCCGACCCGTTCCGACAGCTCCGTCACGCTCATCTTGCGCCGCGCGAGCATCACATCAATATTCACGATAATCGCCATCATCTCACCTCACACTGTCAGATCATGCTCGGACTTGATCGCCACAGCCTCTTGCAGCAAGCGCTGCAGCACCGCCGCGAAGGTGGCGATGACCGACGAGGCGAGGACAACGATGCAGCCGAGCCGGACGACGCCGGTCGCCCCGCTCTCCACGAGCACAGCGAACAGTGTGCCGGCCGCCAGCAGCACGCTGACGGTGACGGCGCAGCGCTTGATCGCCAGCAGCGCCCGCACGGACAAGGTCGAGAATGCCTGGTCACCGTCGATGTAGGTCAGCAATCGGTACGCCTGAACCAGGGCCAGGAAGTACGGAATGGCGGCCACGTAGGCGCAGATCAGGAACGGCACCCGCAGATAAGCGGTCTGCGGATTCGTCTCGGCCGTGTCGGCGGCGACGCCGGGCAGCCAGAGCAGGCACAGCGCCAGGCCCGCCAGCCCCATGGCCAGGAGCGCGATTTTCAGGAATAGAGTCGAGCGTTGCGTGGCGTTCATGCCGGCACCTCATTTGCGATGAATTGCATTGAATTTAACATAATATTTATCGTTTTACAATAAAAAATTATTGAAAAGTATAAATTTCCTTGCGATACAACTGCTTTGGTCGCTCCTCGTTTTGCGGCCTTTCCGGCGCTTGGCTCACTCGTGGCGCTTGGCCTGTTGCTCGGCTATAATGAAAAGCAAGGCGGCATAAGTTCCTGCCCGCAAGGCCGGGGCCTGTGGCCGGTGTAGGATCAAGAACAGGAGGCGAAGAAAGATGAGTTTGGAAGCATCGCAAGAGGGCTATTTTGGAGAATTTGGAGGGAGCTTTGTTCCCCCGGAGCTGCAGGACGTATTGGGCCACTTGAGCGAACAATTCAATCGGTTCAAGGACGATCCCGAGTTTAATGCGGAGTATCGGTTCTATCTGCGGGAATATGTGGGCCGCGAGAATCCGCTCACGCATGCCGAACGGCTTACAAAAAAATGGGGCGGCGCCAAGATCTATCTGAAGCGCGAGGATCTGAATCATACGGGAGCGCACAAGATCAACAACGTAATCGGGCAAATCCTGCTGGCCAAGCTCATGGGGGCGAAGCGGGTCATTGCCGAGACCGGGGCCGGTCAGCACGGCGTGGCGACGGCAACGGCTTGCGCGATGTTCAATATGGAGTGTGTGATCTACATGGGAGCGGAAGATACGCGGCGGCAGGCGCTGAACGTATTCCGGATGGAGCTGCTCGGCGCCAAGGTCGTCCCCGTCCACAAGGGCCAGGGCCGCTTGAAGGATGCCGTCGACGAGGCGCTGGGCGATCTGGTGCAAAATTACAAAACGACGTTCTATCTGCTCGGCTCGGCGGTCGGACCGCATCCATTCCCGACGATGGTCAAGCACTTCCAGTCCATCGTAAGCGAGGAGTCCAAGCGTCAAATTCTGGAGAAGGAAGGGCGGCTGCCGGACGCTGTCCTGGCCTGTGTCGGCGGCGGTAGCAACGCGATCGGCGCATTCGCCCATTACCTGGACGAGCCGTCGGTGCGCCTGATCGGCGTGGAACCGGACCAGGCGCCGACCTTGACGCAGGGCGTGCCGAGCGTGATTCACGGCTTCAAATGCCTCGTGCTGCTCGACGAGGAAGGAAATCCGCAAAAAACGTATTCGATTGCCGCCGGGCTGGACTATCCGGGCATCGGGCCGGAGCATAGCCATCTGAAGGTCAGCGGCCGTGCGGAGTATGTGGCCGTGAGCAACGAGGAGGTGCTCGATGCCTTCCAGGAGCTGTCGAGCACCGAGGGAATCATCCCCGCGCTGGAGAGCGCTCACGCCGTCGCCTATGCCAAGAAGCTGGCGCCGACGATGACCCGGGATCAACTCATCATCGTCAATCTGTCCGGGCGCGGCGATAAGGATGTCGAGCAGGTATTCGAGATGCTGAAGAAGTAGAGCGCTGCCGGGCGGCTGCTCTAACGGACACCAGCGAACACCAGCGACGCTTAGCGGTCATTTACGCCACCTACACGGCCACTTCCCCCGCTAAGCGTTCCTCCTGTCCGTTAGAAGCTGAAGGGCGCCAAAAAACGGCGCTAAGGTGCTCCTATGTCCATTACAGCCGTCGTGTGTCTGCCTCACCTCGTTCGCCGTGCGTCATCGCCCCGTCCGGATTGCTTTGCCTCGTTCGCCGTGCGTCATCCCCCGGCTGCCTGCCCACCGCCCTAACTCCGTCCCCATGCGCCTGCCCCGGCCGCCCTAATACTGCCCGCATGCGTCTGCTCGTTCGCCCGCTTATGCCAGGATTAATTCGATCTGCCCCCGTATCGCGATGCTAATCAGGGCAAAGTGTACAGACTCGTTCCCCGTTCCCAGTAAAACGAGTATGACTGAGAAACCCCTGGAAATACTAAGTATTACTATATAATCCCGGACAAGTTTTTTTGACTTTAGCAGTCCCGAAGCAGCCCCGATTTTTCCGCTTCTTTTCAATAATGATGCAAACCTGATCAAGCAAGCCTCGCTGCGGGATTCCCGACCACGCTAACCCTGTTGAGAACGCTTTCCATATGTAGGGTATTCTGACGTAAGACAAAATAAAATTTCATTTCCCCATTTACAACATGAAATAATATTGTATAATAAGAGCATAAACGAGGAAATAAAACTTCATGAATTTCAAAATGGATTTCACGAGGAAGGATGTGCATGCATGCTTAAGGGGGGCCTGGTCAGCTTAAATTCAGCGCTGCCGACGTTAAAACCGATGGAGCGCAAGGTAGCGGAGTATATTCTCGAGCGTCCAAGCGAGGTCGTTAACCTGTCGATTCAAAAGCTTGCCGGTCTCGCAGATGTCAGCGAAGCTACCATCGTTCGGCTGTGCCGCTCCTTAAATTACAAAGGATTCCAGGAGTTGAAGCTGCGGCTGGCCGCAGATCTGTCCGGCAATGACGAGCCGCGCACCGCTTACCAAGAGATTGAAATCGACGGTCCAATCGGGGAACTGGTGGATTCGATCTCACACAACAACATGCGCTCGATTCAAGACACGATGTCGGTCTTGTCCGGCGAGAGCCTGGAGGTCGCCATTGACGCCATGTACCGGGCGCGCAAGATTGTGCTTTTCGGCGTCGGCGCTTCCGGCGTGATCGCAATGGACCTCAAGCAAAAGCTGACCCGCATCAATTATTGGTGCGAGACCGGACTCGGCGTGGACGAGCTCAAGACGCTTGCGGCCAATCTCGACGAGCGGGACGTGGCTTTCGGCATTTCGTACTCAGGGGGGACCCGGGACGTCGTCGATTCGCTTCAATTGGCAGGCGAGAACGGCGCAAAAACGATCTCGCTCACCCGCTTCGGCACCAATCCGGTAGCCGAGGCGGCGCAGACCAATCTGTTCACCAGCTCGCTGGAGAACAGCATCCGCAGCGGCGCGATGGCCTCGCGTATCGCGCAGCTCAATGTGATCGATATTTTGTACGTCGGCATTCTACGCAAGGATCACGATCGTCATATTCGTTCTCTGGAGAGCACGCGCAAGGCGATCAAACGGCAAACGTAGGATCTATTCCAAGTGGGAGGGTTACAGAAAATGAAAACAAAAAAAGCTTATGGTCTGGTAGTGGCAATGCTCGCAATCGTGTTGGTGCTCGGCGCTTGCGGCGGCAACAATAACGACGGCAATGCGAACGGCAACGCGAGCGGCAACGGCAACGCGAACGGGGGCAACGCGGAGGTGGCGGAAGGCAGCGGCGAAGACGTGACCTTGACGCTATACAGCTGGCGTCCCGAGGACGCGGAGGGCTACGCCACCATTATTTCGGAGTTCGAAGCGCAAAATCCCGGCATCAAGGTCGACTTCCAGCCGTACAAGTCGTCCGAGTACAACACGATCCTGAACAACGCTCTGCTGTCGGGCAGCGGCGTCGATCTGCTGCAGCTGCGCCCTTACGATGCGGCGACAGCGCTGGCCGATGCGGATTACCTGACGGCAGTCGGCGATCTCCCCGGGATCGATCAGCTCGACGAGCAGTATCTGAACGCGGCCAAGGGCAGCGACGGCGAGGTATACGGCGTCCCGTTCATGCTCAACAACGCGGTCATTTTCTACAATAAAACGATGTTCGAGGAAAACGGGATCGAGGTGCCGCAGACGTATGAGGCGTTCGTCGCGGTGTGCGAGCAGCTCCAGGAGCTGGGCATCGTGCCGGTTGCGCAGTCGGGCAAAGCGGGCTATCTGCTTTCCATGACGCATGCGGTGCTTGGCGAGAGCGCGTTTGGCAGCAATGAATTTGTCGATGCCGTGGTAGCCGGCGAGGCCAAATTTACGGACGAGGCATTCGTCAACTCGGTCCAACGGATGAAGGATCTGGAGCCGTTCTTCCCGAACGACTTCATCGCGATCGAGGACAAGGACGCGCAGATGATGTTCTATAATCAAGAGGCGGCCATGTACATCAACGGCAGCCATCGCCTCGAAACGTTCAAGGCCAACGATCTGCAATTCGACGTTGATTTCTTCACCGGATTCGCGCCGGAAGAAGGCGGCCAGTCGCATATCGTGACATGGGTCGACGGTTCGTTTGCGGTAGCCAAAACCTCGAAGCATCAGGAGGAAGCGCTGAAATTCCTGGAGTTCGTGGCCTCGGATTCGTTCGGCAAGCTGTTCAGCGAGACGCTGACGCGCGTCAGCCCTGTGCCCGGCGTCGAGCCGGCCGATCCGCTGCTCGCCAGAATGAAGTCGCTCAGCGTCGACAATGCCGTGCCATACCTGATCCTGGCACACTTTAACCAAGGCGCTCCTGCCTCGAAGGTCGCATTCGAAGATGCGCTGCAAGGGCTGTACCTCGACTATCTGGACGCTGCTCAAGTGGCGCAAGAGCTGCAGGATTCCGTCGACAAGTGGTTCACGCCGCAGTCATAAGCGGGACAAGGCGAAACGGGCAAGCCGTCTTTACACGGCGCAGCAAGTTTCGTTCCGCGAAATTTAGATACGTATAGGTTAATCGTATACTATCTATAATTTGGACAAATCCGGCGGGTGCGGTCCTCGCGCCCGCCGGCCTTGCCCGCGGGAGGAACACAGATGCTGAACAAAAGCGAAGCGCTGCTGCGCAGATGGGATCGCGAAGGGCTCGTTCCCGGCGGCGTGTGCTGCGTACGCGTGCAGGGCAAAACGATTTATACCGGTGCTTTTGGCGAATATTGCGACAATCACGGCATGCGGCCGATTCGGCCGGACACTCCTTTTGATTTGGCATCGCTTACCAAGGTAATCATCACGCTGCCCGTTATCTTGGGCTTGATTCAAGAAGGAACAATTGGATGGAATGAGCCGGTGTCCGCTTATTTGGACCCCTTCACGCATAAAGGAGTAAAAATTAAGCATTTATTACAGCATCTATCTGGTCTTCCGGCGGACCTTCCCATCGTACCGCGAAGCGCCGCGGGCCGCGATGTGCTGGGCGAGATCTATCGCGCCAGGCTGGAGAGCGAGCCCGGCCGCGTCGTGCGCTACAGCGATCTGGGAATGATCCTGCTGGGTGAGCTGGCGAGTCGGGTCGGTGGCCGCCCAATCGAGCGGCTGGCGCAGGAGCGGGTGCTCGCGCCGCTGGACATGCGCGGCACCGGGTACGCTGTGCAGCTGCCCGAGCTGACGGCCAGGGCGGCAGCTACCGAATATGTAGACGGCCGCTATCTCGTCGGCGAGGTGCACGATGAGAAGACGTGGCAGATGGGCGGGGCGAGCGGGAGCGCGGGACTGTTCGGCACGGCCGAGGATCTGGCCCGCTATACGGATGTGTGGCTCGACCCTGGAGCCGCTCGGCTCTTGTCGCCCGACCTTGCGGCAGCCGCGCTGGCGCATCCGCGCCAGGGCCGCGGGCTCGGCTGGGAGGTGCACCATGACGAGGCGTGGCGGCCGGTCTCCTGCGGGCTGTCCTGGCCGCCGGGCAGCTTTGGCCACACGGGATTTACCGGCACGAGCATCTGGTGCGAGCCGCAGCTGAGGCTGGCCATCGTCTGGCTGACGAACGCGGTGCATGCCGGACGCGACCGCATGCCGGTGCGCGCGCTGCGCCGCATCCTCCACGACAGCATCCGCGAGGAGCTGGGCGGATGAGCGCGAACCCGAGTCTGCAATATAGGAAGGGGCAGGACATAACGTGAGAAAACCAAAGCACATGAAGCATCTCGTGCATCTGTTTTTGCTGCCGGCGCTGGTGTTTTACGTCGGGTTTATGATGGTGCCGATCGTCTCGGCGCTGATGAACAGCTTTTTTTCCTGGAAGGGGCTGCTGCGCGACCAATTCATCGGGCTGGAGAACTTCATTCGGTTGTTCACGGAGTCGCCGCACAAGGAGACCTTCAACCGTGCGCTCGGGCACAACGTCATTTTTTTTCTCGTGCTGGTGCCGGCCAAGCTCATGGTCGCGTATCTGCTGGCACTGCTGATCAACAGCCGGATCAAGGGCAAGGAGTGGTTCAAGACCATCTTCTTCATGCCCAAGCTGCTCTCGGTCATCGTCGTCGGCTATCTGTTCAGCCTGATCCTCAATCCGTCCTACGGCGTGCTGAATACGGCGCTGCGCGCGATTGGGCTCGAGGAATGGGCCAGGCCGTGGCTCGGTCATCCCGATACGGCGCTATACACGATCATCTTGGTCGATAGCTGGTACGAATTCGGCTTCGCCGTACTCATCTTCCTGGTCGGCTTGCAATCGATCTCGCGTGAGGTGTACGAGGCGGCCAAGATCGACCGCGCGACAGGCCTGACCCTGCTGCTGCGGATTACGGTGCCGCTGTCGATGCCGTCGATTATGATCATGACGATTCTGACCTTTATCTCGTCCTTCGAATCGTTCGAATTGATCTATGCGATGCAGGGCACGTCCGGCGGGCCGTATTATTCCACCGACGTCCTGGCGCTGTACTTCTATCGACTCATGTTCAGCACGGCGGGCGGGGGAGAGGCCATCGGCCTGGGCTCTGCGCTGGCTGTCATCCTGCTGGTCATGATTGCGACGGCGACCGCCGTTTCGATGTACTTCTTCCGGCGCAAAGCCGTTGACTATTAAATTTTCGCTGGTTAGGGGGTTCGGCAATGGCGCATCGCCTGCAGCAGCTGACCAAATACGTGCTTTTGCTTTTGTTCTCGTTTATCTCGCTCTATCCGATTTTTCTGATGTTCCTGTCTTCGTTCAAGACGAGCCAGGAGATCACGCGGTCTCCGCTCGGTATGCCGCATTCGATTTCGCTCGACAATTTTATTGAAGTTTGGCACAAGGTGCAGTTTTCGGATTACTTGCTCAACAGTGTGCTCGTCAGTGTGTTCTCGCTCTTGATCATCTTGCTCGTCTCGTCGATGGCGGCATTCTATCTATCGCGTTATAACTTCCGCTGGAACGGGGCGCTGCTGTTTTTCTTCATGCTCGGCCTGATGCTGCCGATGAAGCTGGCGATATCGCCGCTCTACATGCAGCTGCTCAAGCTGGGGCTGCTGGATTCGCTGGCGGGATTGGTAGTCGTCTACGTGGCGGGGCATATCTCCTTCGCGGTGTTTCTGTTCTACGGCTTCTTCGGGACGCTGCCCAGAGATCTGGATCAGAGCGCGCGGATTGACGGGTGCAACGATTTTCAGGTTTACTACCGCATCATCTTGCCGCTCATGCGTCCGGCCATCGCGACGGTCGCGATTACCGATTTGATCAAGGTGTGGAACGACTTTTTCTATCCGCTCGTCCTGATCAAGTCCACGGGCAAGGGCACGATCATGTATGGCATGCTGCGGCTGTTCGGCGAATACGATACCGAATGGAACCTGTTGTTCAGCGGCCTGACGCTGGCTTCGCTGCCGATGATTATCGCGTTCCTGTTTGCCTCGCGGCAATTCATTGAAGGCTTGACGGCCGGGGCGGTGAAATGATGAAACGATGGATCACATTCGACCTGGACGGCACCCTGATGCAGAATCCGTTCGCAGGGTGGATCTTCCCCGAGCTGGAGCGGCTGGCGGCAGAAACGCTCGGCGAAGGCGACACGGTGCGCGGCAGCCTGATGGCCGAGCATGAGCGGATGCTCGCTGCCAAGGAGACGGTGGCGGCCTACGATTGGGATGCGATTGCCTCGCGGCTGTTCCGTTCCTGGGGCGTGCCGGGGAGCTTCAGCATTGAAGAGATGGTCGGCCGCCATGCCGGGGCGCCGAAGAGCTACCTGCTCGACGATACGGTGCTGCCGGGACTGGATCGGCTCAGGACGCTCGGCTACTGTCTGGCCGCCGTGACTAACGGGTATTACAAGTACCAATACCCGGTGATGGCGGCACTCGGCCTGACGGAGCGCTTCGACGCGGTGATTACCCCCGATCGGGCCGGCTGTGCCAAGCCGGATGCGGCGATGGGCGCCTCTCTGATCAGCGGCGGGCGCGGCGTGATCGCAGCCCACGTCGGCGACCGGCTCGACCACGATATGGTCTTCGCCCACGCGATCGGCACGCAGCCGATCCTCATCAGCCGCAGGCTCCCGGATGCGCTGCGGACGCTCACGCCGGCGGAGCGCGCGGACAGCCCGCTGCTGGAGGCGGTGCTGCGCCGTCAGGCGGAGGTCGAGCATGCCCGGCTGGCCGCTGATGCGCCGCTGCCAACGGAGTGGCTGCCGGCGGCGGTCGTCGCCGATCTGCACGAGCTGGCCGATGCGCTGCAGGCCAAGAGCGGCGCAGTCGATCCGGCCGACGCGGCCGGGAGGGAGCCGCAGCGATGACGACCGACACGACTACAGCAAGCGGCGCCTTCGTCGCCGTCGACGGCGGCGGCACGCAGACAACCCTGATCGTCGCCGATGGGGGAGGTCAGATCCTGGCCGCGGTGCGCGGGGGCTCGAGCAATATGAAGTCGCTGCCGTGGACGCGCGTCCGGGAAGAGCTGATCCGGCTGCTGGAGGAAGGGCTGCGAGGCAGCGGCGTCTCGCTGCGCGAGGTGCGCGGCATCGCTCTGGGCCTCGCCGGCGGCGACCGCAGCGAGGACAAGGCACGCGTGCGCGATCTGCTTCGCGACCGCTTGCCGGCGCAGGCCCGGGTCAGCCTCTACAACGATGCGCAGACCGCGCTCGCGGCGGGTACGCACGGACGCCGCGGCGTCGTGCTGATCGCCGGGACCGGCTCGATCGCATGCGGATACGATCCCGAGAGCGGCGAATACGTCCGGGTCGGCGGCTGGGGCTATGTAATGGGCGACGAGGGCAGCGGCTTCGACCTGGGCCGGCGCGCGCTGCAGGCGGTCATGCGCGCCCACGACGGCCGCGGGCCACAGACGCTGCTCACAGGCGAGATTCTCGGCGAGCTCGGGCTCACTGCCCCGCCCGAGCTCGTCACGGCGATCTACGAAGCGGACAATATGCGTGCGCGGACGGCTTCGCTTGCGCGCGCGCTGTTCCGGGCGGCGCGGCGCGGCGACGAGACGGCGCGCTGGATCGCCGCGGAGGCGGCCGGCGAGCTCGCCCGGCTGGTGCAGGCGGCGTGCGCCCGCTTGTCTTTCGGCGCTCGCGGCGTGCCGCTTGTCCTGAGCGGCGGCGTATTCGGCGAACCGGCGCTGATGGAGGCCTTTGCCGCGCAGGAGCCGATCCAGGCCTTGGCGCCGGAGCGGATCGCACTGGACGCCCCGCCGGTGCTGGGGAGCTATTATTACGCCCTCGCGGCGGCGGATATTCCGCTCACGCCGCACATCATCGAACGAGCAACCCGGTATTGGAGGAATGAAGGTGAATGAGATGACGAATAAGGAACCCTCGGCGGCATTGGCGACCGAGCAGATGAACCAGCGCTCGGCCCATCTGGACCAATTGAATGTGCTGGAGATCGTCTCGCTGATGAATGAAGAGGATATGACGGTGCCGCTGGCGGTGCAGCGCGAGCTGCCGGCCATCGCGGCGGCGATAGATGCGATTGTCGGCGCGCTGGAGCAAGGCGGGCGCCTGTACTATTTCGGAGCGGGCACGAGCGGCCGGCTGGGCATACTCGATGCGTCGGAGTGCCCGCCGACGTACGGCGTCAGCCCGGAGCTCGTGCAGGGCGTGATCGCCGGCGGCGCGCGCGCCATGACGCGCTCGGTCGAGGATGCCGAGGACAATCGGGAGGCGGGCCAGCTGGAAGCGCGCGAGCGGTTGCGGCCCGGCGATGCGGTCGTGGGCATCTCCGCAGCGGGCGGCGCGCCGTATGTGCTCGGCGCGATGGAGGAGGCGCGCGCGCTCGGCGCGGTGACCGCGGGACTGAGCTGCAATCACGGTACCCGGCTGAGCGCCAGCGTCGACTATCCGATCGAGGTCGAGGTCGGACCGGAGATCGTCACCGGCTCGACCCGGCTCAAGGCGGGCACCGCGACCAAGATGGTGCTGAATATGATCACGACTGCGGCGATGATTCGCCTCGGCAAGGTGCACGGCAATCTGATGGTCAACGTCCAAGCGACCAATGCCAAGCTCAAGGATCGTGTCGTGCGGATCGTCCAGCAGGCGACCGGCCTGGACAAGGCTGAGGCGGCGCGGCTCGCGGGGCAGGCCGGCGGAGATGCCCGAATCGCGATCCTGATGCAGCGCTTCGCCATCTCGGCGGGGCGGGCGAGCCAGGCGCTGACGGCCTCTGGCGATCATTTCGGTAAGGCGCTGCAAGCGCTCGAAGGCCGAGCGGAGCGGAGCGGATCTTAGCGCCTACCCAGGCTCGGCCTGATCGGAAGGAGGGATCGTCATGTTCATGGATACGGGGAGCGTATGGGAGATCTCATGGGCCGACCTGACCATCCGCATGGTGCTGGCGGCGGTGCTGGGCGGCATGATCGGCTTCGAGCGCGAGTGGAGCAACCATGCCGCGGGCTTCCGCACGCACATCCTGGTCTGCCTCGGCTCCGCGACGATCATGCTGATGTCGATCTACGGCTTCGGCCAGTTCACTTCGGAGGCGAGCGTCCGTATGGATCCGGCTCGGCTGGCGGCGCAGGTCATCAGCGGCATCGGCTTCCTCGGGGCGGGTGCGATCCTGCGCAACGGCAGCGTGATCAAGGGGCTGACGACGGCTGCTTCGATCTGGACGGTGGCGGCGATCGGGCTATGCGTCGGCGCCGGCTTTTATACCGGCGCGTTGCTATGCACCTTGATGGTGCTGATCAGCCTGTACGCGTTGAACAAGTGGGAGAAGGTGCTGCTGCGGCATCGGCGGTATCAGTCGATTGCGCTGCGGGTGGAAGATCGGCCTGACGTATGGCGTCAGATCGTCGCAGTGCTGGAGTCGCACCGCATTCATGTAACCCAGGTCACGCTCGTCCCGGATGACACGGCCGGACGCAGCCGGATTTTTGGCTTGGATGCCGGGGCCGAGGAAGGTGCCGAAGCAAGGGGAGCTACGCTGAATTTC
Source organism: Paenibacillus sabuli (assembly GCF_014705605.1). Taxonomy (GTDB): domain Bacteria; phylum Bacillota; class Bacilli; order Paenibacillales; family Paenibacillaceae; genus Paenibacillus_D; species Paenibacillus_D sabuli. The sequence continues at coordinate 76,180 of NZ_JACXIZ010000022.1, read as the reverse complement.
AAGCTCAAGAGCGCGCGCCCTCACTCCTTTTTGGAGGCGGCGGAAGCGCTTGGACGCATGAAAGGCGTCTATGCGCTGAAGTCGGACAGCCTTGTCCAGGCTGCAAAAAAGGTCGAAAAAAGCTGAAAGAATGATGACGGATGGGCAAGCGCGTGCTATGATAGAAATAGATTCCAACATTTTCATAATGTGCACAAAATGTTGTGAAATGTTCGCAAATCGCGACTATATTTCTATCCAAGGGAGCCGTGTTGATGAAAAAAACTGCATCATTTGGTCTATCCGCTTTGCTGGCTATGGGACTTTTGTCCGGAATTGCAAGTGCGGACGAGCTAACCGCACAGCAAAAATTCGACGCTTTGAAGGCAAAGGGGATCTTCACTGGGTTCGTGGACGGTTCGGCCGGGCTGGACCGGAACATGACGCGCGCCCAGTTCGCTCGGATTGCCGGACTGCTGGACGGTCTGGATGTGGACACTACGCCTGCCTCCCAGACGTTCCAAGACGTCGCGCCCGGTCACTGGGCGTACGAGGAGATTGAGGCGGCTGCGAAAGCTGGTCTGTTCAACGGCGTAGGCGGCGGCAAGTTCGATCCGAACGGATCGGTCTCGAAGGAGCAGATGGCGACTGTCATGGTCCGGGTGCTGGATATCGAGACGGATGATACCGCGACGGTGGGACAGGGCGTATCGGATTGGGCACAGGGATACGTGGCCGCCGCCGTACAAGCAGGTCTGGTCGATTCGCAGTCTGACTTCACAGGACCCGCCGGGCGCGAGCAGCTCGTCGTCACCGCATACAGCACGGACGAGCTGCAGGAGACGATCCACACGGTGCGCGAAGAGAACAAGCCGGCCATCGGCAAGCTGCTGGCACTGGACGTGATGAGCGTCGAGGATAACCAATTCGGCGGCGAGCAGACGATGTCCAAGGCAGACGTGCTGAAGGCGCTCGCCTCTATGACGAATGACGAACTGGACGCGGACAAGCTCAGCTTGCCCGACAATCCGACCTTCGCCGATGTGCTGCGTGCCTACCTGCAGGCGCTTGGGTACCCGGCGTCGATGCTGGAGGATGCGGACGGTCTGGTCGACAAGGCGATCGAGGCGGGGATCGTGAGCGCGGACAGCCCGCTGCTCAAAATCCAGTCGCTGAACGTGCCGCTCAGCCGCGAATGGGGCTCCTATCTGACGGCGGGTACGCTGTTCGACGCTTCGACGGTCACGGTCGACAGCGAGGGCAACGTCGAGTTGCACGAGAATCAGCCGCTGAGCCGCACGATGAAGCTCCCGAGCGCGCCGATCGTCGTCGAGCTCGAGGACATCGAGGGCGTGCCGACCTACAGCACGCTGAACAGCGTCGATCCTTCGATCAACACACGGCTGACGCCGGTCTACACGCCTGGACCGTCGCGCGACCGGACGGCGCCGCGTATCACGGCGGCTACGATTAATGGGCACGACGTCACGGTCACTGACGGGGTATACGGCACGATCACGCTGAGCTACAGCGAAGGCTACCTGGCGAGCGGCACGATCAGCGTCAGCGAGGATGCCGAGCTGGTGATCACGTCGATCGAAGGCCTCGATCTGGGAGCCTTCTCCGGTCTGCTCACGCAGTCGCTGGATCGAGGGGCCAACTCGCTCGAGCTGATCGAGCACTTGGGCGAGATCGATGGGGGCGAGGAAGGCATCTCGGTAACGTTGGTGGACGCGTGGGATCAGAACGGGGACGGCTTGGTCATCACCGGTGAGCTGACCGACGACGCTGACAATTCCAGCGAGGTTACCTTGAAGATTGTAATTGAACAAGTCGATTAGACGGTTTGTCTCCGTGTCGGACGGATGCTGACCGCTGATCCAGTCAAGCCATGAAGGAAGGGCGCTACGTTACGTGTAGCGCCCTTTTTGTGTTGGAAAAGCGCCAACCGGCTTAAGGCTCAGCGTCCGCAATCGTGGCTCAAGGTATTCCATCCTTGGAAAAAAATTTCCGGAAACCGCTCGGATTTATTATTTTGTTGTATACTTAATAAAAAAGCGAATGATTAGCGCTTACAATGTGAATCGATGGAAGATGCGCTCCCGAGAAGAGAAGGAGGGGTCCCATGAAACGCATTCCACTGCTGTTGCAGCTGGTGCTGGTGCTTTTCGGTATTATGGCTGTGCCTACGGCTATTCTCACGTGGTACAGCGGCGAACAAATGCTCGGCAATTCCGAGCGCGCGATTGCCGATTCGGCCATGGCGGGACTGAATGCGAGTCGCAGACTGAACGAGACCGCGCTCAGTCATCTGGCGCAAAATGCGGTGCGGCTGGCGTCGACCCAAGTATTCGACCAGATTCGCAGGTACGAGACGTTCGCCGAGCTCAATGCCAAGTACAGCAACATGAGCAGCGCCCTCTCCGTGCTCGGCGAACTGCTCAACCTCAACCATCGCGTCGACGGGGTGTACGCCTCTTACTTCTATCTCGAGGGCGCGGACTATGTCATCTCTACCGACAAGGGCATCACGACGCTGGAGCGCTACGCAGATATCGGCTGGATGGACGAGGCGCTCGAAGGGCGCCGTGGCATCAGCGGCGTATGGCATGCGCGCCGCCTGGAATCAGGGATCCCTGTCGTCTCGTATCTGTTCCCGCTGAGCCGCTTGTCGACGACGACGCGCGGCGTCATCGTCGTCAATCTGCGCGAGCGTCAGGTCGGCAGCTACCTGCAGTCCTCGGAGCGAGGCGAGCAGGGCTATATGCTCATCGATGAGGACGGCAGGGTCGTCTCGCATCGGGACAAAGGCCTGCTGCTGACGGATGGTCGCGCACTGCCGCACATCCAGGACGTTCTGAGCAGCAGCAAACCGCAGGGGCACGCCTTCTACACGCAGGCGGGCAAGCGGCTGCTGTATACATGGTCGCATTCCAAGCTGTTCGACTGGTGGAGCGTGCAGGTGTATTCCGTGGACGAATTGATGACGTCAACCTACAAGCTGCAGCGCGGCATTATTCTGATCACCGCGCTCGTCATCCTCGTCGGTACGGTGCTGGCGGTGCTGCTGGCCGCCTGGCTCTCTCGGCCGATCCGCAGCCTGGTGCGTGTCATGCGGGACAAGGCGGGACTCGGCGGGGCCAATCGCAATGAGCTGGTGGCGCTGGGCAGCGCCTTTGGCCGCATGCGGGAGGAGCAGGAGGAGCTGCGGGAGCGTCTGAAGGAGCGCGAGCATGATACGCATCGCCTGGCGGTCCACAATCTGCTGCGCGGCGAGGTGACAGAGCAGGCCTTGGCGATGTTCCCACAGCGGAGCTATGCCGTTGCTGTCGCCGCCATCGACCGCTATCGGCGCTACGTGTCCAAGCATAGTCCGGAGACGCGCAGCTACCACCGCTATCTGGTCATCGATGCCTGCGAATCGCTGCTGCCGGAGTGCCTGCGCGTACGCTGCGTCTACCAGGGCGAGGGCAGCTTCGCCATCCTGCTCAATGCCGCGTCTGCCGATTGCAAAGACGAAGCGATCGGAGAAGCGATGCGGCGGGTGCGCGAGCGCGTGCTGGAGCTGCTGGGCCACTCCGTCACCATTGGGGTGAGCGCATGGACCGATGCGGCCTCCGGAGTGCCTCGGCGGCTCGACGAGGCGCTGGAAGCGGTCAAGCAGCGCATGATCCGCGGCAGCGGCTGCCTGATTCGCTGGGAGGAGCCGGCGAGCGGCGAGAAGTATGTCTACCCGGCCCATCGCGAGCGGCGCATCGTCAATTATATGGATGCGGGCGATCTGCCGCGCCTCCTCCTGGAACTCGAAGGCCTGCAGGAGGAGATTATGGCGGCGGAAGGCATTTCCTGCGACAACATTCTTTTTATCTACAATCAATTGCTCGGGGCGACGATCCGCCATCTGCGCGAGCATAATGTGAACACGACGCGGATGTATGCCGGTCGAGGCAACGTGTATTCGGCCCTGGCCGCGATGGAGACGCTGGATGAGCTGCATCGCTATACGCGCGACTTTTTCACCGAGACGGTGCGGTATCTGGCGCGCGAGCGCGGCGCCGGCGACTCCGGTTACGGGGACAAGATTCTCCGCTATTTGCAGACCCATTACGGCGAGGAGATCGTCTACGAGGAGATGGCCAGGACGATCGGCATCAGCTACTCGTATATGCGCAAAATTTTTTATGAGCTGACCGGCAAAAGCCTGATCGAGTACACGAACATGCTGCGCATCGAGCAGGCGAAGCAGCTGTTGCTCGACACCGATTGGACGATCGCACGCATCGCGGCCGAGGTCGGGTATGCCAACGTGCAGAGCTTTAACCGCTTCTTCCGCAAGTTCGAGGGCATGCCGCCCAGCGGCTATAAGGCGGTCAAGGCCTCCTCGTCCTAGAAATTTGGTGAAAAAGTAGAACCGCCGTGCCCGAAATGCGTTTCCGTATGCTCCCGTAGCGATGTTTCTTCGAAACATTGTACCTCCCCGATTTCTCGAATTCTGACCCCTCTAGATGAAGAAATCGGGGAGCAAGATGGCGGGCGCTCAAACGTTCTGCAAGAACGTACTTCGAAAGCATTTGCTTTTCTCCAACGCAATTTCGGCCACTCTGGCACTTTTTCACCCTATTTCTAATCGCATGAGGCTGCTCGTCCGGGCAGCTTCATTTTTGCTTACGGGCTTCATTTTTGATTTTACGATCAAAAATGAAGCCCGTAAGCAATAGTCAGGATTTACGAACGCAAAACGGAAGCGGTATCCTAAGGCCAGCCTCGCCAAGAAGCCACGCAGCACAGCGGCAGGCAACACAAGGACGCGCTCAGCTGAGCAAGGGGGTGATCCGATGCAACATGCGAAAAATGGAAGCGCTTTAGAAGTGGCGGCGGCGCCGCCGCTCATGCGAAAAAAGAAGAACGGGGGGATGGGATTTCTTCGCCGCGACTGGCAGCTGTATTTCTTGTTGACGATTCCGCTGGCTTTTGTGCTGCTGTTCAAGTACGGACCGATGACGGGGCTCGTGCTGGCCTTCAAGGATTACAAGATTGCCCGCGGCTTCTGGGGCAGCGAGTGGGTCGGGCTAGAGGTGTTTCACGAAATTTTTGCCAAGTACGACTTTATCCGCGCGGTGCGCAACACGCTGCTCCTGAACAGTCTGGATCTGGTCTTCAGCTTCACGATGCCGATCGTGCTCGCCTTGCTGCTCAGCGAGATCCGCAGCGTGCGCTTCAAGCGCATCAATCAGACGCTGCTGTATCTGCCGCACTTCCTGTCCTGGATCATCATCGGCGCGATCGCGTACCAATTGCTCAGCGAGGGCAACGGCGTCGTCAACAACGTGATCGTCATGATGGGCGGCGAGCGGATTCCGTTCCTGCAGCAGGATACGAACTGGCTGTTCTCTTATCTGGCGATCGGGGTGTGGCAGAGCATGGGCTGGGGTACGATTATCTATCTGGCCTCGATCAGCAGCATCAATCCGGAGCTGTACGAGGCGGCGACCGTAGACGGCGCGGGGCGCTGGCGCAAGGCCTGGAATGTGACGCTGCCCTCGATTCGGGTGACGATTGTTACGCTGCTTATTCTGAATCTGGGCAAGATCATGGAGGGCTCGTTCGAGCGCGTCTTTGCGTTGCAAAACAAGGCCACCACCGAATTCACAACGACGATCCCGGTGCTCGTCTATCGCTGGGGCATCGAAAGCGGCGACTTCAGCCGCGCCACCGCGCTCGGCCTGTTCCAGGCGCTCATCGGCCTGGCGCTCGTACTGGCCGCGGACCGGATCGCCAAGCGGCTCGGCGAGGACGGGCTTCTGTAGCCAATGGGAGAGGAGGGAGGAGAATCGATGAAAGCCGCTGCAGGAATGCTGGCCGGGGCGAGCCGCAAGCGTCCCGATATCTGGGCCGTGCTGATTGGCACCGCGCTCATTCTGACCTCGCTGGCCTGTCTGCTGCCGTTTGTGCACGTCGTGGCCAAGTCGCTCAGCGCGGATGCGTATGTCATCGCGAACAAGGTCATTTTATGGCCCCAGGGCTTCACGCTTGAGGCGTACGGCAAAATTCTGGCGGACAAGAGCATTCTGCGCTCGCTCTATGTCTCGGTCGTGGTCACCGTGCTCTTCACCGTCATCGGCATGGTCCTTACGATCTGCGCGGCCTATCCGCTCTCGCGCAAGCAGCTCAAGGGCCGCGCGCTGCTGACGTTTATCTTTTTGTTCACGATGTACTTCCACGGCGGCATCATTCCCGACTACATGCTGGTGAACAGTCTCGGCATGCTCGATACGATGTGGTCGCTCGTGCTGCCGCTGGCCTTCAGCGCCTTCAACCTGCTGATCATGAAGACGTCGCTGGCCAGCACGATCCCGGACAGTCTGGAGGAGTCGGCGCGGATCGACGGAGCGGGGCACTTCCGCATCCTGTGGAGCATCGTGCTGCCGCTCTCCAAGCCGATCATGGCCACGCTGGCGCTCTTCTACGCGGTCGGCCGCTGGAATGCGTACCAGGACGCGCTGTTCTACATCAAGCAGAATGTCGACATGCGGCCGCTCCAGCTCAAGCTGTATTACCTCGTCATCCAGGCGAGCGAGAGCTTCCAACTGGAAGCGACCCAGGTGCAGCTCACTAATCCCGAGGTGCTCAAGGCCTCGTGCGTCGTATTCGCGACGCTGCCGATCCTCTGCGTCTACCCGTTCATCCAGAAGTACTTCGTGCAAGGGGTCATGCTGGGGGCAATCAAGGAATAACGCATCATCCACATTGCCAATTATGGGGGGAACGAAAATGCGAAAAATTAGAATCGCAATGCTGACGATGGCCCTGGTCCTCGTCCTGAGTGTCCTGGCGGCCTGTACCGATGGCAACAACGGCACGGACAGTAACGGCAATAACACGCCGCCGGCAGGGGAGGGCGCGAGCGACAATGGGGGCAACGCCGATGCAGACGGCGAGTACGCCGATTATTCGGGCGGCTTCCCGGAGCGGGTGACGCTGGAGATCCCGGTCTACGAGCGCGCCTTCGAGGGCTGGAACGTGACCGACAACTACTATACGCGCTGGATGCAACAGGAGTTCGGCGATCCGAACAACATCGAGGTCAAATTCACGCCGATCACCCGCAGCAGCGAGGTCACCGACTATGAGCAACTGCTCGCCTCGCGCAGAGCGCCGGACATCATCTTCCACTACGACATGCCGCAGGCGCTCGCCTATTACGGCGAGGACGTCATGCAGGAGCTGGACTACGGCGAGATCGAGCATTACGCGCCGACCTACTGGGCTAATATGCGCGCGACGATCGAGCAGTACGGCAGCGTGAACGGCGAGCGTGTCTTCTTCTTCGCGGCGCGTCCGGCCGCGGACAACTTCACGACGCTGATCCGCAAGGACTGGGTGGAGCAGGTCGGCATGAAGGTGGAAGATCTGACCTCGCTGGAGACGTACAACGACATGCTCGCGAAGTGGAAGGAAGCCAGGCTGGGCGTAGGCGGCGCCAGCCTGCTGCAAAACAATTACACGTACAGCTACCCGTTCCGCGAGTGGCCGATCGACGAGCAGGAGCGGGCCCTCTACTCTGATCTGAGCGTCGCCGATCTGACCTGGGCGGCCAGCGAGCGCTACCTGCGCAACCTGAATACACAATACAACAACGGCTGGATCGACCGGGAATTCTACCTGCGCAACGACGACAACAAGATCAAGGCCGAATTCGTCGCGGGCAAGACGGGCACGTACGGCCTGTACCTGACAAGCAATGCCGACGTCTTCGCCGCGACGCTGGCGAACAATCCGGATGCGGAATTCGCGATCCTGCCGCCGCGCGCGCTCATCCCGGAGGGCTACGAGCCGCAGGGCCGCGCGTACTGGCCGTTCGGCCTGATCATGGGCATCAATTACGAGAGCACGCCGGAGGAGCGCGCCGCCGTCTGGATGTACCTCGAGTGGATGAGCCAGCCGGACAATCTGTTCTTCCTGCAGAACGGGGTGGAGGGGCAGAACTATACGCTCGATGCGGACGGCATCGCCGTCAAGGAGGCCGACTACGCCGGGGAATCGAAGCTGTCGAACAACAACAACAAGGACTACTGGGCGCTGGTGACGGAGATGGCCGAGTATGAGAGCGCCGAGGTGACGCGCAAGGCGTACCTGCGCAATTGGGCGCCGCCGGGCTACGAAGGGCTGGCCGAGGTCATGCTGCAGTATTATGACGAGGTGGCGGAGTATCGCACTCCGGATGCGCTGTACAGCGTCGTACTGGAGACGGTCGGCGAGTACAAGGCCGATCTGAACGCGCTGTTCCAGGAGCTGTACGTCAAGCTGGCGCTGGCTCCCGAGGGCGAATTCGACGCGCTCTACGAGGATGCCAAGCAGACCTATCTGGACGCCGGGTACCAGGAGATCCTGGACGAGAAGCAGCAGGCGATCGAGGCGGGGCAATATAGCTAACGGAACGGATTAGCGTCGCTCACAACCGTTAGCGTATGAAATCAGGGGCGCTCGATCTACGCAACGGTCAATCGCATCCTGCTACGTTTGATGATTCGTCATGAGTTACGCACAGTTCATTCACAAGTTATGCACAATTTTTGTGTATAACTTGTGAACATCGCTGTGGATAACAAAAAATTACATCCTTACTGCGTAAGGATTGACTGATGACATCGTGTTATGCTACATTATCCTTACTCAGTAATGATGGGTTAAGAAAAGGTGAGAATATAACATGATGATGAAAAAGTTAACGGGGGTTAACGAATACCGAGACATTAAAATTACCAGTAAACGACAGCTGACGATCCCGAAAAGCTATTTTGATGCCCTAAACATAGAAGAAGAGGTCCACGCCTATTTGTTGGACGATGGCATATTTCTGCAGCCCGCACGAAGCCAAGAAACCCGTGAAGAAAAAGACATCCAGGCTATTGTGAAACAAGTTCTTTCCAAAGGACTCTCCGAGGAGCAATTGGCAGAAGAATTGACGCATCGGATTAACGAGTATCGCCGTTTGTTAAAGGACCGTGTTCAAACGTTTATGGAGGACATGGCGGATTCGGGATCTGAGGAAGACGAAGGGGATCTCGATTTCAATGGATTGGACGTATTCTTCGACAAAAAAAATGCAACGCCTCCTCAAGGGTCTTAACAAAAGAGCGCCTTCGGTTTACGCTGAAATTTTGAATCGACAGCAACGGATTGTGGCGGATCCCGATCAGGGCTATTCGCTCAGCGGGGATCTTCGGGAATTCAGGTCTTATGATTTTAAGCACCAAGGTATTGCGATTCGAATTTGTTACGTTTGTAATGAGCGGGACGCGCATATTGTGTTCGTTTATTGCGGTACGCGCGAAAACTTTTATAAAGATGTGAAAAATTATTTATTTCATTGAAATCATGAAGTTCTTGTTCCGGCCGATGCCCGCGCATCGGCCGTTTTTGCAGTGTAACCTGCTGATGTTGCAGTTTCAGCAGAGGTCAGGCGCCCGCTATACTGAGGAAGCCGAAAGGTCGCCATTCAAATGAAAGCGAATACATTTCGGCGAAACTCGAACACGGGAGGTTAAATGATGAAGAAAGGTAAGATTCAAGGGATCGCCGGGTTCTTGGCGGCGTGGCTGCTGGTGTTGGCCGCATGGCCGGCCGGTCCGGTGTACGGCGACGAGCCGGAGCCGCCTCCGTCGCTGCAAGCGTCCTATTATGTAGCGACGGACGGCGACGACGACAATCCCGGCACGGGGGCGCTGCCTTTTGCGACGCTGCAGCGAGCCCAGCAGGAGGTGCGGGCCGCCAACGACGCGATGACCGGCGATATCGTCGTCTATGTGCGCGGCGGGCGGTATGTCCAGTCCGATACCTGGGTGCTGGATGACCGCGATTCGGGAACGGGCGGGCACACGGTCGTCTACGCCGCATACGGTGCCGAGCAGCCCATCATCGAGGGTAGCCGCGACATTGGCGGCTGGTCACTGTACGACGCAGGGGCGAATATCTACGCTGCGCCGGCCGAGGCGTTGCAGACGCGGCAGTTGTACGTGAACGGCAACCGGGCCGTCCGGGCGCGTATGGAGCAAGCGCCTGCGGCCGCAGTCAAGACGGAGACCGGCTACACGAGCGACGATGCATGGCTGGCGACGCTGAGCGAGCCCGGCGAGGTGGAGGCGGTGTTCCAGGCGGCCTGGACGAGCCCGCGCATCCGAGTGGATACGATCACCGCGCAATCCGGGCAAGCGGAGATTGCGTTGCAGGCGACGCACTGGCAGCGCGTCATGAACCGCTCGCATCTGAAGCTGTGGTACCTGGAGAATGCTTACGCCTTTCTCGACCAGCCAGGCGAGTGGTATCTGGACGAGCAGGACGAGACGATCTATTACAAGCCGCGTCCCGGCGAGGATATGGGCACGGCGCGCGTCACGGCGCCGGTGCTCGAGCATCTGGTGCGCATCGATGGCGGCAGCGCGGATACGCCGGTGCAGGGCCTGCGCTTCGAAGGACTGGGTTTTGCGTATGCATCGTGGCAGCAGCCGACGGACGAGCTCGGCTGGATCGACGAGCAGAACAATTACAAGGTCGGCACGCTGGAGATGCCGGAAGCGGCGATGACGGTTCGTTTCGCGCAGGGCGTGACGTTCGAACGCTGCGAATTTTCTCATTTGGGAGGCACCGGCATCAATTTGCTGCAGGGCGTGCAGGACCACTTGATCCAGGGCGGCCGGTTCTACGACATCTCGGGTTCGGCGATCAATGCCGGCGAGACCTCCAAGCAGAACGCCGAGGTGTACAATCCGTCCGATACGCGTCTGATCCTGCGCAACAACGATATCGTCAACAACTATATTCACGACATCGGCGTCGAGTACAAGAGCGCGACGGCGCTGACTGTTGCGTTTCCGATGGACATCGACATCTCCCACAATGAGATTTTCAATGTGCCGTATTCGGGCATCAGCTTTTTCGGCAGCGTGTATGCGCCGGTGACGACGACGGCGGGCGCCAAGGTACAGCACAATTTCATTCATCATCTCATGAACGACGGCATGTTCGACGGCGGGGCGATCTACGCTTTCGGCGTCACGGGCGGAACGGCCGAGCAGCCCAATCTGATCTCCGGCAACTATATCAAAAATCAGATGAATCGCTATGCCGCCATTTACATGGATCAATCGTCGAACGATTGGCTGATCGAGGATAACGTGATCGATCTGCGGGCCGCGCCGATCTGGGATGATATCTACGATACGAACTGGGCGTTTGCCAATGTGCGAGCAAGCGATCTTGAATTCACGCATAACTACAGCACGACGAGCGCCTTCTGGAATAAAAGCGGAGAGGACAGCATCGTCCAGACGAATACGCACATTCATCCGGATGCCAACTGGCCGTCTGCGGCGCAGGCAATCATCGGCAATGCGGGACTAGAGCCGGCGTATCAGGATCTGGCGGCAGGTACGATCGAACGGGTCGACGTGCCGGCCACGCTCAATCTGGAGACGGCGCAGACCGCTATGCTCGATGTGGGCGCGGCGAACGGCCGCGGCGAGCCGATCAGCCTGGCGGGGGCGCAGATTCATTATGTCAGCGCCGATCCGTCGATCGCGACGGTGGATGCGAGCGGCCTCGTCACGGCCGTCGACGCCGGGCACACGACGCTGGACCTGTATATCTACCTCCAGGGCCGCCTCGTACGACAGACGATCGCGGTCTATGTGGACGATGTGCTGGACGACATCGAGGTGTACTACGCACTGGAGAATGTCAAGCATATCGTGCCGGAGCGCCTGGTCTTCGTGCCCGGGAGCGTTCGACAGCTCGTCGCGCGGGGCATCACCCGGGACGGGCAGATTCTGGGGAGCGGCAACGTGAGCATCGCGAGCAGCGACCCCACGGTCGCATCGGTCGTATACGGACAGCTGACGACCGGCGTCGTCGGCACAGCGGATCTGACCTTCACGACTTCGCTGAACGGCGTGGTCGTCAGCCGGACGGTGGAGATCATTGTCGCGGACTACAGCGATCCGACCAGTCTGACCGTACCGGCCTATTCGCTCAACGAGGCGATCCGCGATCCGCGCGGCTGGTATTCCAGACTGCCCAGCGGGACGATTACGCCGGGATCGGGCACGCTGGACATCGACACGCCGGGCAGCGGCTATGCCTTCTACGAAGATCTGCAATTCGGCGACGAGCTGCTGTCTATGAATATGAAGATCAATGCGACCGGCGGCTGGCCGGCGATCGTGCTGCGCAACCAGCGCGTAGACAGGGACTTCACCGCGGCGGATAACAGCTTGTACATGATCTGCATCAAGGCGAACATCATTGAGCTGCATCGCTTCGCGGGCGGCGAGCGGACGGTGTTCTTCGGCGAGATCGCCGGCTTCGACAGTCTCGGCGCGGCTTCCTATCCGAATCACGCGATTCCGTTCCACGAGACCCGCCTCGTACAGGCGGGCGCAGTCACCGAGCCGGGCGGCGTGCGCATTATCCTGAACGTAGACGGGCAGAATGTCTTCACGTATCTCGATACAAGTGAGGACCGGATCACCGAGGATGGCTACTTCGGCCTGTATGCCCGCTCGGGCAGCATCACACTCGGCGAGACGGACATCGGACTGCCCGGCGAGGAGGTATGGCCGATCCCGGACGACCCGACTGCGGAGCTGTGGGGGAGCGGCCAGGCAGTCACGGGCGGTACCGTGACGATGACCGGAGCGGTCGTGCCCAACAGCGCGCTTGACGTGGTCTCGGCAGAGCTGACGTATGATCCGGCGGTACTGGAATACGCCGGTATCGCTTCGCTGGCGGACGGCGTCTCGGTCAGTGTGACGGAGGCGGTGTACGGGACGCTGGAGCTGAGCTTCAGCGGGACGGGGACGGCCCTGGAAGGGTACGACCCGCAGGCGCTGTTCGCGGCGACCTTCGAGGCGAGCAGCGCCGATCCGGACACGGCAGTCACGCTGTCCGGCGTCGTGCTGACAGATGCGGGCGACGACGAGATCCAGACGACTTCCGTCGCGCGGACGCTCGCGATCCGATCGCCTGCGCCTGGCGGCATCTACGAGCATTTCGATGCGTATGCCGCGGGCAGCCTCGCGGGCGTCTCGGGCTACACCGCGGTGCCCGCCGATCTGGGCTACTACACCGCAGCGACCTCGCCGAGCGCGACTGATCGAAGCCTGCGCCTGTACAAGACGTCGACAGACGACGCGGCCACGTCAACGCTGGCCAAGGTGTACAGTCCATCCGGCATGACCGGCCAGGTGCGCGTCAGCTACCAGCTCATGAAGGCGAGCGGGACGGACAGTCCGCAGAGCTTTGTCAATCTGCGCGACACGACCGGCAAGGTGATCGCCACGATCATTATGGACAGCTCGCTGCGTGTGCGACTGGACGAAGATTATACGCTGGTGAGCGCCGGGCATCTGCAGGAGGACCGGTGGTACGAGGTGACGCTGGAGCTTGATTTCGATGCGCATACCGCCAGTGTGCGGATCGAGGAGCTGGCGGGCGAGCAGCGCGTATGGGCGCTCGGTGCCCAGGAGATGCAGTCTGCCCTCGCGGCCAACATCTCCAGAGCGGAGTATGTGCTGTGGCGCACGCGTACCGCGTCGTACCTGTACAACAATCTGGCGATCGAGCCGATCGCGGACTGAGGAGGATGCGCGCGACTATGTCTGAAGACAACGCAGGACGAGAAGGGCAGTTGTACCGCGAACCCGAAGATGCGGGGAATCGGTATCGCGCCGCGCAATTGGACGAGATGGAGACCTGGATCGCCGCGCAGCAGCGCCAATCGGCGGACCGGCGTGCCCGCTACTTCACGCCGGATTATGCCGATTGTGCGGCGTATGCAGCCAGTACGACGTCGTACCGCCAAGACCTGGCGGACTTGCTGGGGCTGCCGTCGGCAGTGCTCGAGGCGCAATCGCTGCTGCAGCCAGCCGCCTCGGGCGAAGCCCGCTACGAGCAGGTGGCCGCGGACGAGCTGGGGACCGTCTATCGGGTGACGATCCCGGTGGCGGAGGGGCTGCACGCCTACGGACTCTTCCTGCGCCCGCCCGGCGCAGGGCCGTTCCCGCTCGTGGTGGCGCAGCATGGCGGACAAGGTACGCCGGAGCTGACGGCCGGTTTCTTTGGCTCCGCCAATTACAATGACATGACGCGCCGCATTGTGCGGCGGGGAGCGGCGGTTTTTGCGCCGCAGCTGCTGCTGTGGGAAGGGGGCCGCTTCGGACCGCGCTTCGATCGGCGGCAGATCGATACCCGGCTCAAGCAGCTCGGCATCTCCATTGCGGGATTGGAGCTGTACAAGCTGCGGCGCAGCCTCGACGTCTTGCTGCAGCGGCCCGATCTGGACGCTGCGCGGGTCGGCATGGCCGGCCTGTCCTATGGCGGGTTTTACACGCTGTTTGCAGCAGCGCTTGATCCCCGGATTGCAGTTGCGGTCAGCTCGTGCTATGTCAACGACCGCTACGCGTATCCGTGGTCGGATTGGACGTGGCCAGGCGCAGGCGTCCGCTTCCTCGATGCGGAGGTGTGCGGCCTGATCTGTCCGCGTCCGCTCTATCTGGAGGGCGGCGCCGCGGATACGGTGTTCGCGGCGAACGGCTTCCTGACGGAGAGCGCCAGGGCGCGGGCGCACTATGAGCGGTTGGGGCTCGGCGAGCGCTTCAGTGCCGTGCTCTTCGAGGGCGGACACGAGTTCAATACCGGAGCCGCGCCGCTGGATTTCTTGTTTTCCCATCTGTAAGCGCCTCGGACCGGCGCCGACTTCAGTCGGCGTCGGTTTTTGGCTTGAAAGAATAGAAAGTATATGATTATGGTTTATACTTGTCTATCTTTCTCGGAACGTAACTTGTGTCGTCGCCAAAGGATGGCGTCAGCCGTTTCGCCTTGCATCAATGATGGCAGGCCGGTGGAGGGCGTCATGGGGTGTCCGCCTTGCGCGCGAGTACTGTGGACTTGTCCGGCGTACTGCAAAATCGGATAATGGAGGCAGACCGGACGAATTTAAAGCCGTGCCGGACGATTTTGCAGTGTTTTTTGGCGCGCAGCGGCGCTATACTTCAAAATGTCGAGTCAACGGAGCGCCGCTTGCGATCGATACCCTCTATGTAAGCGTTACCGCCAAGCGATGCCGCAGACTGGAACAATCGTTTGAAGAAATGGGGTCTTGACCGGAATGAATCAACTATTGCGTACCATGCTTCTTTTGTCGCTTGTCGCAGTCCTGCTGCTGGCCGGCTGTCAGAGTGCGGAGCAAGCGGACAGCGACGGCGCCTCCACGCCGCCGGACAATGCATCGTCTTCGGCAGCCGCCGAGTCGACGGGAGCGCTCGAGCCGGTTCATTTGAAGTACTATTTTTTTGGCGCGACCAAGCCGGGCGACGAAGCGGTTTTTGCGGCAATCAATGCGATTTTGAAGAAAGAAATCAACACGACCGTTGATTTCATCAAAGTACCGAACGGCGACTATACCCAAAAAATGTCGATCATGGTCAATGCGCAGGAGGAGTTCGATCTGGCCTTCACGTCGCCGTACTACCTCAATTATTTCGAGCATGCAGCCAAGGGCTCGTTCGTCGACTTGACGGAGCTGCTGCCGGAATACGCGCCCCAGACATATGCCGAGCTGAAGCCGCAGATCTGGGACGCCGCGCGGGTGAACGGCAACATTTACGCTAGCATTAACCAGCAAATCTTTGCACGACAGTCGGGCTTCAGCATCAACAAGATGCTGGCGGATAAGTATCGGTTCGATCCGGCGAGCGTGCGTGAGCTGGCCGATCTCATCCCGTTCCTGGAGCAGGTGAAGGCGGGCGAGCCGGCGGCGGACACGGATCAACTGTACAACGCGCAGATGAAGAATCAAGTGTTTACCTACTTCTACCCCTACTACGAGTGGGAGTCGATCGGCGGTACGGACGTGCCGGGAATCGCCAGCTCGACCGAGGCGCGTCCCCGGGTATTCAACGAGTACGAGACACCGGAATTCAAATCCTTCATCCTCACACTCGCCGAGTTCCAGAAGAAGGGGCTGATCGCCAAGGATGCGCTGACTCGGCCGACCTTCGATGCGACGAAATATGCGGCCGCTCCGATTGCCACGCTCATGCCGGGGATCGAAGAAATCGTCAAAAAAACGCATGACGCCGAGCAGTACGTCATTCCGCTGGGCGAACCGATCCTGACCTCGCCCAATGCAATCGCCACCATGACGGCCGTCTCGAGCACCTCCCGTCACCCCGAGCGCGCGCTGATGGTGATCGAGCAGCTCAACACCAATAAGGAGCTGTTCAATACGCTCGTCTGGGGCATCGAGGGCGTCGATTACAAAAAAGTCGGCGACAATCGCGTTGAGTCGCTCGCCGGCGCGCCATACAGCAAGGCGTACGGCTGGATGTTCGGCAATGAATTCAACTCGTACGTGAGCGGCACGCAGCCGGATGACGTGTGGGAGCAGACCAAGGCGTTGAACGACTCGGCGACCGTATCGACGCTGTTCGGGTTCAGCTTCGATCCCGACTCGGTCAAGGCCGAGAGTGCGAATTGCGCTGCGATTGTGAACGAGTACCGGGCAGCGTTTAACACGGGCATGTACGCCGACGAGACCGAGCAAAAGTACGAGGAGTTCCTGGCCAAATTAAAAACAGCCGGCGTCGACAAGGTGCTGGCAGAGAAGCAAAAGCAACTGGATGCGTTTCTTGCGAATTAATCCAGGCACGGGCTCCCGGCCGTTCGCGGCCGGGCCTGCAGCCGGGGCGGCAGCGCATCATGAGGGGGAGTGGAAGCATGCCCGCGTTCATCGGCCGCCGAAAAAGAGGGGCCATCCTTAGCTATTTTAAACTATTCCTCTCGTTCGTCGCCATCGTTATGGCGGCGAATATTGCGTTGTCCGTGGCGATGTACAAGAGCGCCGAGCGGCATTCCGTCAGGCTGGTACAGACCTCCACCGCAGAGGCGCTCGGGCAAATCAGCTACAGCACAAACTTTATGTTCGAAGCGGCCAAGATGACGCTGATTCAATTGTACGCCAATCCATCCGTACTGAAGCTGATGAACCAGGCCGACCTGAGCGAGCTCGAGATGGCCTCGCTGCTTAATCAGGTCGGCAGCGTTCACCTTAACCTGCCGTTCTTGAATTCCATCTACATTTACAATCGTCGCGCGGGACACATGTATTTCGATGGCAAGGCGTATGCGGCGGACGACTTTCCGGATCGGGACATCGTACGTCGGCTGCGAGAGGGCGGGATTGCCAATCTGCGCCCGATCGCGCGGGCGATTCCGGCGCCGGAGGGCTATGCGAGTTCGTCCCCGAGCCTGGAGCAGACGGACGCCGTCTATTCGTTCGTCTTCTACGACAGCAGCTCCAGCCCGATCGCCAATGCGATCGTACTCAACGTATCGCAGCAATGGCTGCAGCATACGATCGAGTCGATGGACCCCCGTGTGAGCGGCAATACGCTGGTGGTTGATTCCGCCGGCCAGATCGTGGTGGGCAATGCCGAGTATGGTTATTTAAGCGGCGCGCGCGCGGACGAGCGCATTGCCCCGATCCTCGCAGCAGAGGCGCCAGCGGGTCATTTCATCCGGACGACAGAGGGGCGGAAGGAACTCGTGACGTACGTGTCCTCGCCGCTGCCGGACTGGAAATACATACGGTTTACGCCGTATGCGGCGATAGCCGGCACGTTCAAGCAACTGGTGGTGTGGACGTGGGTTATCTTTGGCATCGTCACCGTCTTGTCGGTGCTGGCGGCGCTGTACATCTCCAGATTCGTCTATGGCTTGTTCAATCGTAAAATCCGGGAGCTGGAAACCCGGCATGACCGCGAGAAGAATAGCGACTTCTCCAAAAAACAGCAGTTTTTGCGCTTGCTCGCATCGCGGGAGCTGGAGGAAGAGGTGCTGCGGCAGCGGCTGGCCAGGTACCAGATTGCGTTCCGCCTGGAGCTGGGCTTCATGACGGTAGTCTTCAAGATCGATCGCTATGCCGCCTATTGCCGGCAGTATACGCAGGCAGACCGCGAGCTGCTGGCCTACGGCATCATGAACGTGTCCAGCGAGCTGGCGGCGCCCTACGCCGTGCATGAAGCGGTCGATCTGGGCAACGGTTACCTCGCCCTGTTGTTGAATCTGGACGTGCAAGACAGCGAGGCCGTTGCCATCCGCCTGGAGCGGCTCGCGGCGGACATTCAGGACAAGGTGGCGAGCTACCTCGGCCAGTCTCTGTCGGCTGCGCTGGGCGAAGGGGTGGAGGAGCTGACGGACATCCCGAGCAGTATCGCGCGCTGCTTCGAGGCGCTGGAATATACGCTATACGAAGGGCCGCGCGCGCTGCTGCATGTCTCCCGCATCGAGGCGATCAAAAAAAAGGAATACGACCTTCCGGAAGAGGCGGTAAAAGCGTTGATTGCGGCGCTGTTTGAGGGTGACGGCGAAGCCATGCGCCGGCAGTGCGGCGTGCTGGTGGAAAGCACGCGCGGTCACGCCGCTGCCTCTGTCCAGACGATGGTGCTGCGGCTGGCGATGGCGCTGAAGGAAGGGCTGCAGCCCTACAGGGCGCTGGCGGACGAGATGAACTACGGGCCTTTTCTCGAGCTGGCGGGACGGATTGCCGAGCTTGAGACGCTGGAGGAGTTGTCGGAGCGCTTGCATATGCTGATGGCCAGGCTGCTGGATGTCGCCCGCCGTTCGCAGCAAGCGATGCAGAAATACGAGCGTTACAGCGAAATTTTGCAAGAGGTGCGGGCCTATGTCGAAGCCGACTATGCGAATCCGAATCTTAGCCCCGACCTGATTGCGCAGCGCTTCGAGCTGTCGGCGAAATATTTGCGGACGCTGTACCTGAAAGCATCGGGCGAATCGCTCGGCGAGTCCATCACGCGCTATCGGCTGGAGCGGGCCAAAGCCTTGCTTGAGGGTGACGGGTTAACGGTTCAAGAGGCGGCGGAGCGCAGCGGCTTCGTGAATGTCAATTATTTTTATACCCTGTTTAAAAAATACAACGGCATTACGCCAAACGAATTTCGAAATCGGAGCGTGATGAAATCGCGCTGAACAAGGTGCCGCATTTGGAGCGAATTCGGACGATCTTGCAGTAGGCGACGACGGGGAGCGGCGCTATACTGAGCTCGAGTCGTCACATGGCGACTCCATCAGGCAAGAAAGGAGTGCGGGCATATATGCAAACAGGGGGGCGCCGGCGAAGCAAGAAACATACCAGCTTGCGAAAAAACGGGCAGTTGATTGCCATGACGTTGCCGGCCATCTTGAAGATTTTTGTATTCGCGTATCTTCCGATGGCCGGCATTATCCTGGCGTTCAAGGATTACGTTCCGGTAAAAGGGATGTTCGGAAGTCCGTGGAACGGCTTTGAAAATTTTGCATTTTTCTTTCAATCTGCGGATGCCTGGCGCATTCTGCGCAACACAATCGGCTTGAACGCGCTTCTCATTGCAGCCGAATTGCTGGCCGGCGTACTTTTTGCGCTGCTGCTCTATGAGATTGCCAGCAAAAAGCTGCTGAAGGCGTATCAATCGGTCATGTTTTTTCCGTATTTTTTTTCCTGGGTGCTCGTCGGATTAATGATGACGACGCTGCTGGGCCCGTCTACCGGCATGCTGACCACGCTCATCCGCAAGCTGACCGGACATGAAGTGAGCTTTTACTCGGAGCCTTGGTATTGGCTCATTATTTTGCCGCTTGTCGCGGTATGGAAGGGAACCGGCTTCAGCAGCCTGATCTATTATTCCGCGCTGATGAGCATCGACAAGGAGCTGTTCGAAGCGGCCGAGATCGACGGCGCGACGCGGGTGCAATCGATCCGCCATATCTCTGTGCCGTTTTTGATCCCGATGATGGTGATGCTGACCATTCTGGCCATCGGCAATATTCTGCGTGCCGACTTCGGGTTATTTTATTTCGTGCCGCGCAATATCAGCGCGCTGTTCCCGGTGACGGACGTGCTGGATACGTATGTGTTTCGAGCGCTTACCGTCAACGGCGATTTTGCGATGAGCGCGGCGGTCGGTGTCTTCCAATCGGTGGTCGGATTTTTCATGATTCTCGGGACGAACTGGCTGGCCAAGCGGGTCAACCGGGATTATGGCCTGTTTTAAAGAGAGGGGGATGGACATGCGCGTCAGATGGTCCGTTCATCAGACGGTCGTGCACGCTTGTTTGCTGTTGTTCTGCTTCATGTGCCTGCTGCCGATGCTATTGACGATTTCGATTTCGCTGACCGATAGCGCCGTCATTCAGACGCACGGTTATCAGTTGTTCCCGGCCGAGTTTTCCTGGAAGGCGTATGCATTCATCTGGATGGACCCGAGCTCGCTGCTGGCCGGCTACCGCAATTCCATGCTGATTGTGGTCATCGGCACGGCGGGCAATATGCTCGTGACCTCGATGGTGGCCTATGCGCTGGCGCGGCGCGATTTCCGGTATCGCGGCGCCGTTTCCATTTATATTTTCGTGACGATGATTTTCAGTGGCGGCATCGTCCCGCTTTACATCCTGGTCGTGCAGTATCTGGATTGGAAAAACATGCTGATAGCGCTAATTGTACCGGCCTTTGCCGCGCCGTTCCAAATTTTTATGCTGCGGGTGTTTTTTCAGGAAATTCCGCCGGCCCTGCTGGAGTCGGCGAAGATCGACGGTTGCTCGGACTTTCGTGTGTACTGGAACATCGTGCTCCCGCTGTCGAAGCCGGCGCTGGCGACGGTGGCGCTGATGATGACGCTGCATTACTGGAACGAGACGTTCCACGCGCTATTGTTCATTGATCGGCCGACGCTCTATCCGATTCAACTCATCTTGAAAAACATTACGAGCTACATTGAAATGGTGCGGAGCGGAGGCGTCGATCCGGGCGGCCAGCCAATTGATCCGTCAACGGTGCCGACGGATTCGATCATGTACGCGATGATGGTGCTTACCTCGCTCCCGGTCATGTTTTTGTTCGCATTTCTGCAGAAATACTTTGTCAAGGGCTTGACCATCGGCGCCGTCAAGGGCTAGCGGCGCGGGCAAGCCAAATCGAGTAGAAAAGGTGGGATTACCCATGCGCAAGCTGAAAATCGGGATTGTCGGCACGGGAAAAATATTCGAAGGCGCGCATGCGCCGGGATGGCTGGCGAATCCGGATGTCGAGATTGCCGCGCTCTGCGATACGCATCTGCCTGCCGCGCAAGCGCAGGCCGAGCGACTCGGCGTACGTCGCGTTTACAGCAGCTACGAGGAGATGCTGGAGCAAGAAGAATTGGATGCGATCGACATCTGTACGCCGAATATCTACCATTCCGGCATCGCCGTCGCGGCACTGGACCGGGGCCTGCACGTTTTTAGCGAGAAGCCGGATGCGATCAGTCCGTCGGAGGCCAGGCGGATGGCCGATGCGGCGCAGCGCGCCGGCAAGGTGCTGATGGCGATGCGCAACAATCGCTTCACGCCGCAGGCCCGGTTCCTCAAGGCATACATCGATACCGGCGCAATGGGCGAGATCTATACGGCTCGGGCCGGTTGGCTGAGGCGACGCGGCATTCCGGGCCGCGGCGGCTGGTTCACGACCAAGGCGCTGTCCGGTGGCGGGCCGCTGATCGATCTGGGCGTACATATGCTCGATGTCGCCATCTGGCTGATGGGCAATCCGCGGCCGATCGC
Source organism: Paenibacillus sabuli (assembly GCF_014705605.1). Taxonomy (GTDB): domain Bacteria; phylum Bacillota; class Bacilli; order Paenibacillales; family Paenibacillaceae; genus Paenibacillus_D; species Paenibacillus_D sabuli. The sequence goes on along the minus strand of NZ_JACXIZ010000022.1, from coordinate 54,553 downwards.
CGTCAGCGGTGCGACCTACACGAAGTTCGCCGATTCGACGATCGCGGTGTCTCCCGACGCGCGCTTCGGCACCCTCGTCGAGGGCGGCACCTTCGACGTGGAGGACCTGGCGACCGGCTTCATTCGTTTTGACAATGGCGCCTCGCTGCAGCTCGAATTCAGTTGGGCCGCCAATGTGGAGGAGGATATCAAGTTCGTCGAGCTGCGCGGTACGCAGGCCGGCTGCAGTCTGCGCAACGCCGAGCTGAAGCTGATGACGGAGCTTGCAGGCGCATTGTGCGACATCGCGCCTCGTCTGACACCGCCGCACGAGCTGCCCCATGCCCGCAATATCCATCACTTCGTCGATTGCATGCTTGGGCGGTCGCAGCCGCTGTATACCCCGGAGGAAGGGGTCGACAGGATCGCGATCCTCGGCGCACTCTATGAATCGGCCGGCAGAGGCCGGGAGGTGAGGTTGGGCGAATGAGCGAAGCGATCAAGGTGACGATCTGGAATGAATACCGTCACGAGCGGGAGCACCCGGATGTACAGGCGCTGTACCCGCTGGGGATGCATCACGCGATTGCCGAAGGGCTGACGGGCGGCCTGGCGATTCGTACGGCGACGCTGGACGAACCGGAGCATGGGCTGTCGGAGGAGGTGCTGGCGGATACGGATGTGTTGATCTGGTGGGGCCACCTCGCCCATAGGGAGGTGCGCGACGAGATTGCCGATCGCGTCGCTGCGCGGGTGCTCCGGGGGATGGGGCTGGTGGCGCTGCATTCCGCGCACTACGCCAAGGTGTTCCGCAAGCTCATGGGCACCAGCTGCTCCTTGCTGTATCGCGATGCAGGAGAGAAGGAGCGGCTCTGGGTGACGGCGCCCGGACACCCCATCGCATCGGGCATCGGCCCGTATTTTGAATTGGCCCAGGAGGAGATGTACGGCGAATTTTTTGATATTCCCGCGCCGGACGAGGTTGTCTTCACCAGTTGGTTTGCAGGCGGGAATGTGTTTCGCAGCGGGTGCTGCTTTCATCGCGGGCAGGGCAAGATTTTCTACTTCCGCCCCGGGCATGAGCGGTATCCCACCTATCGCGATTCGAATGTGCTGCGCGTCATCTCCAATGCCGTTCATTGGGCGGCTCCGGTGCGGCGCGAGCCGCCGCTGTATGGAAAGGCCGTACCGGCGCTGGAGGCGATTGGCCGCGCGGCGAACGGGGGAGGTGTGCCCGGAAGGCCCTGATTGGCATGGCGCGCAGTGGAATGTAACGTATAGCGTTCAGCAAATGCATCAAGGGCGCCAGAGGAGCGCCCTTATTTGCGTTGTACGTGCGTAGGGAGCGTCCTTGCCGAATGCCAATCCCCTTCTTTTCGACGATGTGCATTTCTTCTCCCCTTCCCTGAGCGCATCTGCACTGCATGAAACGACGACATCGGAAATAATGAGGATGGACCCCGTCTCCTCATTTGGGATATAGTGGCGAAGACACCGGGAGCCGACGCGAGCGGCGACCAGTGAAGCTTGCCGGAAGGGAATGAATGGGGGTTGAATCGTTTGGCCAGAGTGAGGGCGCGTCTGCTGCAGGATCGTTATTTATATGGCTTGTTAGTTCCGTTTGTGGTCTGGTATGTTTTGTTTCAATACAAGCCGCTGTACGGTCTGCTGATCGCGTTTCAGGATTTTAGCTTGTTCAAAGGAATCGAAGGGAGCCCCTGGGTCGGATTCGAGCATTTTGAAGCGTTTTTTACAGGGCCGTATTTTTGGCGCACGTTGAAAAATACGTTTTTGCTCAGTCTTTACCAGCTGGTGTTTGCCTTTCCGTTTCCGATCATTTTAGCGCTATTGCTTAACGAAGTGCGGCGACTTGCTTTTAAAAAGATTGTGCAAACGCTTACGTACTTGCCGCATTTTATTTCCGTCGTCATTGTCGCCGGTCTGGTCACGAATCTGCTGGCGCCGAGCAACGGCCTGGTCAACATTTTGATCGAGAAACTGGGCGGGGAGAAAATCTACTTCCTGATTCACCCGGACTATTTCCGAACGATTTTCATCGCCTCGATGGACATCTGGAAGGAAGCGGGCTTCGCGACCATCATTTATATCGCGGCCTTATCCGGCGTCAACCCGAGTCTGTACGAGGCGGCCGTCATCGACGGCGCCAACCGCTGGAAGCAGACCTGGCATGTCACGCTGCCCGCGATTTTGCCGACGGTAGCGATTATGCTGATCATGAAGGTGGGGCAACTGCTGGAGGTGGGCTACGAGGCCATTATCCTGCTGTACCAGCCCTCCACGTACGAGACGGCGGATGTCATCAGCACGTATGTCTACCGCACCGGCTTGCAGGAGGGCAACTACGACCTCGCGACGGCCGTCGGCATGTTTAACGGGGTGGTGGCGCTGATCTTAGTTATTTTCGCCAACAAGGTGAGCAAAAAATTGACCGATACCGGGCTATGGTAGGTGAACGCACTTGAAACAGACGAACGGGGAACGTATATTCGCAGTGTTCAATTACGGATTTTTGACCTTGTTTGCTTTGGCGGCCTTGTATCCGTTTGTCTACGTGCTGTCCGCGTCGATCAGCTCCGCCGAGGCGGTGAATACGGGGCAGGTGCTGCTGCTCCCGCACGACTTCACGCTCGCCGCGTATAGCGAGGTGCTGCGGGAGCCCGGCATATGGATCGCTTATGCCAACACGCTGTATTACACGATTGCGGGCGTGGCCGTCAATTTGCTCTTGACCATATGCGGCGCCTATCCGCTGTCCAAGCGGCGCTTGATGGGCGGCACGTTCATCAGTTTTTTCATTGCCTTTACGATGTGGTTCAACGCCGGCATGATTCCGATGTTTCTCAACTTTCGCGATCTCGGCCTGCTGGATTCGCGCGCCGGCATTTTATTCGGCTTTGCGATCGCGACGTTTTACGTATTTTTGATGCGCACATTTTTCCAGAGTATTCCGGATGCGCTGGAGGAATCGGCCAAGATTGACGGCGCCAACGATTTGCAGATCATTTGGCGGGTGTACTTGCCGCTGTCGAAGGCGGCGCTGACGACCATCGGCCTGTTCTATGCCGTGCTGCGCTGGAACGGTTACTTCTGGGCGATGGTATTGCTCAAGGACGAGAGCAAAATTCCGCTGCAGGTGCTGTTGAAGAAGATTGTCGTGGAAATGACCGTGAACGAAGAAGCAGTGCAACTGCAGGATGTGGCCGTCTTCTCCAAGGAGACGATCATTTACGCCACCATTGTCGTCTCCATTATTCCGATCGTGGCCGTCTATCCGTTCATTCAGAAGTATTTCGTCAAGGGGGTGATGGTCGGCTCGATCAAAGGCTAGCGGGCAGGACGACACGATTGAAAATACGACGATACGATTGGGAAAAACAAGGAGGGGTAATCAGCCGATGCAAAAGAGATGGTCAATGCTGGCAGGCGTTACACTGTTGACGGCGCTGCTGGCGGGCTGCAGCGGAGGCGAGCCTGCGAACGAGCCGCAGGGCGAGGCGCCGGCGCAGAATCACGGAGACGGGCCGGAAAAGACGGGCTCCGAGGCACAAGATGGCAGCGAGGCCGGCTCCGAGTTTTTGGCCGCAGAGGAGCCGACGGAGTTGACGTTGCATCTGCACCTGGGCAATACGATCATCTACGACGATGATTGGATGACCTTTCAGAAGGCGGCCGAGCTCACCAATATCGAGCTGAAGGGGACGGCATCCGAGACCTCGACCAACAGCGAGGAGATGTTCAATATTATGATCGCCTCGGGCGATATGCCGGACATTGTCGCATTCAACAAAAAGGACACGTACAACGAGCTCGGAATGGACGGGGCATTCGTACCGCTGAATGACCTGATCGAGGAGCATGCGCCGCACATCCAGGCGTTTCTCGAGGAGCGTCCGGATGTACGACGCTTCGCGACGGCGCCGGACGGCAATATCTACTTTCTGAATTTCGTGCCGGACGGCGAGGCCGCGAGCGGTTGGTTCATTCGTCAGGACTGGCTGGATGCGCTGCAGCTCGACGTGCCGACGACAGTCGACGAATACTACGCGGTGCTGAAGGCCTTCCGCGAGCAGGACCCTAACGGGAACGGCAAGCAGGACGAGATTCCTTACTTCAACCGCAGCACGGTCGGCGTCAACGCGTTGATGATTATGTGGCAGGCGCGGGGCAACAAATATGTGGAGGACGGCAAGGTCAAGTTCGGTCCGTACGAGCCGGCATTTGAGACAGCGCTTACCGAAATGGCCAAGTGGTATGCGGAAGGACTCATCGACCCGGAAATTTACACGCGCGGGGGCAAGGCCAGGGACATCCTGCTTGGCGACGACGTCGGCGGCTCGACGCATGACTGGTTCGGCAGTACGGCAGGCTACAACAATATCGTGAAAGAAAAATGGCCTGATTTTGCGTTCTTGCCGATTGCGCCTCCGGCGGGCACGGACGGCGTCATCCGGGAAGAGACGAAGCGGGCGGCCGTCGGCTCCAGCGGATGGGGCATCTCCTCCTCCAGCGAGCATCAAGTCGAGGCGATTAAATATTTCGACTTCTGGTTCACGGAAACCGGCCGCAGACTGATGAACTTCGGCGTCGAAGGCGTCCATTACGACATGCAGGACGGCCAGCCGATATTCAAGGACGAGATTTTGAACAACGAGTTGGGCGCGCTTGCCCGTTTGCAGCAGGACGGCGCGCAGATCGAGATCGCGTTCCATCAGAACTTTGATTACGAAAAGCAGTGGATGGATGAGATCGCGCTGAAGGGCGTGCAGGAGTACATGGACAATGGCTATGCCATTGATCCGTACCCGCAGTTGGCGTACACAAACGAGGAAAAAGAACGGATCAATACCCTTTATTCCGCTATCAAGACGTATGTGGACGAGACGATGCAAAAATGGGTGCTCGGCGTGGAGCCGGTCGGGGATAACATCGACGCCTTCCGCGCCAAGCTGAAATCGATGGGCGTCGAAGAAATGGTCGAGTTGGAACAACAGGCCTATGATCGGTATGTAAACGGCTAGCACGCAAGGCGAGCGGGGGCGGGGACGCTCCCGCCGCTGCCATGCAGCGGTTCGAGCGAACGGGCCGGCGAAAAAGGTTGTGTAAATCGCAAATTGTAAGCGAATACATGATGAAGGAAGGGGTATGGATAATGAATTGCATGCAGATTACGATGCGCCGTGCCGCATATGCGCTGGTCGGGGCACTTCTTGTCGCGTTGCTGGCGCCGCTCCAGGCGGTGCGGGCGGAGGATGCAGAGACGGAACTGCCCCAGGCTGGAGAAATCATTGCTGCGCTCAAAGCGGCGCATCCCGGAAAAGCGCACCCGCGGTTGATGGCGACGGAGGCCGATTTTGATCGGATACGCAGTCACAAGGCTTCGGACCCGGTCATCTCGCAGATGTACCAGCAGGTAAAAAGCGCCGCGCAAGCCACGCTGCAAGAGGCGCTGCCCGTGTACGAGATGCCGGACGGACTGCGCTTGCCCGCCAGCGGGCAGGTGCTGGCGGCGGTGCGGGAGTTGGCGATGATGTACAGGGTGGACGAGGACCCGGCGTACGCAGCGCGCGCATGGGATATTTTGCAGACCGCGGGCAACTTCCCGGATTGGAACCCCGGGCATTATCTGGACCTCGCGACGATGACGCAGGCTTTTGCGATCGGCTTCGACTGGTTATACGACGTCTGGACGGACGAGCAGAAGGTTTTCCTGCGGGAGGCCATCGCCTCCAAGGGGCTGGAGCCGACGCTGGCGGTCTATCGCGGCGAGGCGCCCGGCAGCTGGAAGGACTTGAGCCACAATTGGAACACGGTGGTCAACGGCGGCATTGGCATCGGCGCGCTGGCCATCGCCGACGAGACTGCGGAGCTCGAGCAATTGGCCGGCGAGGCGCTCGCGTCGGGGCTGCAGTCGATTCAACGCGTGCTTCCGAGATTCGTGCCGGATGGCGGCGGGCGGGAGGGCGTAGCCTACTGGTCGTACAACGCCAGCCATTTCGTCTACTACGCGGCCTCGCTCCGTTCGGCGTTGCATACGGACTACGGTCTCACGGACGCCCCCGGGATCTCCGGGACGGCTTATTATCCGATCTATATGGGTGGACCCGGGGGCTCCTTCAACTACTCGGACAGCGGTACGGCGCTGGTGTCGAACGCGATCTTCTTCTGGTTCGCCGAGCGATATGACGATCCGGACCTGGCGAATCATCACCTCAAGTATCTGGAGGAACATGCGGCCAGTGAGCTGGACCTGCTGTGGTACGATCCCGATCATGTTCGTGCGCCCGTCGAGCTGGGGCTCGACCGGGTATTCCGAGGCATTGATGCCGGCAGCATGCGCAGTGCCTGGGACGACCCTTACGCGGTGTTCGCCGGCTTCAAGGGCGGCAACAATCGCTTCAACCACGGCAATCTCGATCTCGGAACGTTCGTGCTGGACGCCCTCGGCGTAAGATGGGCTAACGATCTGGGGACGGATAACTACAATCTGCCTGGCTATTTCAATACAAGCGGCCCGAGGTGGGAGTATTACAGGCTGCGGACCGAAGGGCAAAATACGCTCGTATTGAATCCTTCAAACGGGCCGGGGCAGGCGCTGGACGGAGTAGCCGAGATGATCGGGTATGCCGCGGCCGACGACGAGGCCTTCATGATTGCGGACCTGAGCGCCGGCTATTCCGAGGCGGAGCAAGCCCTTCGCGGGGTGGCGCTGCTGGATCATCGCCGGCAAATTTTGATTCAGGACGAGCTCAAGCTGAAATCGCCGGGGGATGTGCACTGGTTCATGCACACGACGGCGGATATTGCAATTGAGGACGGGGGGCGAACGGCTGTCCTGCGCGACGGCGACAAAAAATTAGTGGCCCGCATCTTGACGGAAGGCGCGGGTGTCGCATTTCGCATTCGCGATTCCGCGCCAATGCCGTTGTCCCCAAATCCGCAGGGACAAGCGGAGAATACGTTCTCGAAGCTGGAGGTATACGGCAAGGTGAGCGAGGAGCTGCAGCTTGCAATCCTGATGGTGCCATTGATGGAGTGGGAGGCGCAGCCGCAGCAGTGGCCGGCGATAGAGGCGCTGGCGGAGTGGGAGGCGCCGGAAGCCGATATCGCGAAGCTCGGATCGCTGACGATTGACGGCCAGTCCGCTCCCGGCTTCCGTGCGGACAAGTTCACCTATTATATGGAGGCGGCCAGTCCGAATGCGGTGCCGGTTGTGCTGGCGGAGGCGGCAGAGAGCGGAGACGAGGTGGAGATTTCCTACCCGGAGCACGCGCCGGGCATCGTTTCGGTAACGATCACGCCCTCTGATTCGAGCCGGCGGGCTGCGGAATACCGGATTTATCTGAATCCGCCGTATGCGGAGGACGAGACGGTCATGGCGAGCGGCGATGACGGCAATGTGCCGCAAAATACGCTGGACGATAATTTGAATACCCGGTGGTCCGCTTCGGGCGCCGGTCAATGGATTCAGTACAAGCTGCCGGAGCTGCAGACGCTCGATCAGGTGGATATCGCGTTCTACAACGGGCACACGCGGGCCACGTCGATTGATATCTTGGTGTCGGAGGACGGCGCGGCATGGGAGCAGGTATACAGCGGCCAGAGCAGCGGCGTCACTAGCGATTACGAAAGCTTTGCATTTGAAGCGACTCCGGCGCGCTATGTGCGAATCGTCGGCAACGGCAATACGTCCAATTCCTGGAACAGTATCAGTGAGGTGACGATAGCGGGCTTGCCGAAGGAGCCCCCGGGCAACCAACTGGGGCTGGCCGAGCTGACGATGGATACAGGCGTGGATTATCTGGCGGTGGACGATACGCTGGAGTTGGAGCTCGAAGGCACGATGAAAAACGGCGCTCCAGTCGACTGGAGCGAGGTGGAGCTGCGCTATATCAGCTCGAAGCCGGAGGTGGCCACGGTCGACAGCGAGGGAGTCGTTCGCGGCATCAGTCACGGGAAGGCCCAACTGATAGCAGAGGCGGTACTGAACGGGAACGTCAAGACCGCCGTGACGGAGCTGGAGGTTACGGACGGCCTGACCTATGTGCGCCCCTCGGCCGATGCCTATGTGCAAGGGGGGACGAGCGCTGACACGAACTTCGGTTCCAGCCAAAGGCTGGTCGTCAAGCACGATAACAACCTGTCCTACAGCAGAGAGAGCTACTTGCAATTTCAATTGCCTGAACTGGAAGAGCCGATTGTAGCAGCTTCGTTGTATCTCAATGCTGCGGTGGAGGGAGACACGCCGGCTCAAACGAATCTGTCTGTTGTTCGGGTAGCGGAAGATTGGGATGAAGCCGCGATTACGTGGAACGTGAGGCCGGAGACAGGCAGTCTGCTGGCCGCCCGAGAGATCACGAATACGCGGCAATGGTACGAGCTGGATCTGACGGAGTATGTGCAGGAGCAGGCGCAGAGCGGGGCGAATCTCAACTTGGCGCTGAAGCAGGAGCTCGGCTCGCGCGGCACGTATATCTGGAGCCGGGAAGCGGAGGACGCTCCTTATCTTAAAATAACGACGCTTTCCATGGCGGTTCCCGTAACCGGCATTACGGTCAGTGCGGAGCTGGGCGAGACGGTCGTGGCGACGGGACAGTCCGTGCAAATGCGGGCAGAGGCAGAGCCTGCGGAGGCCTCGAACCGCAATGTGAGCTGGCGCGTCGATAACGGCAGCGGCGAGGCCGAGATCGACGCCTCAAGCGGCCTTCTGACCGGCATTCGTCCCGGATCGGTGACGGTATATGCGGAGGCGGTGGACGGTTCGGGCGTGACCGGCAGCCTGGAGATGCAGGTCGGTCCGCGTGCGTATCGGCTCGAGCCGATGGCAGACGCCTATGTGCGGGGCGGCTCTTATGCCGATCAAAATTACGGAGCCGGGACGTCGCTGCTGATGAAGCAGGAAACCTCGGAATCGTTTACGAGGGAGAGCTTCATGACCTTCGATCTCTCCTCCGTCGCAGGCCCGGTCGAGTCGGCGAGCCTACGCCTGTACGGCACGGTGGCGGACACGGCCGGGGATACCGCGATGCTGGGCGTCTACGAGGCAAGCGGCGCGTGGGAGGAGTCGGGGCTGACCTGGAATACGCGACCGACGGTCGGGAATCTGCTGCAGACGGAGCAAATGGACAGTGTCGCGGGATGGCACGAGCTCGATCTGACTGCCTATATCCGACAGCAGCAGGAGGCAGGTGCAGCGGTCAATCTGGCATTGTTGCAGCAACGCAATAATAAAGGTCTGCTGATCTCTGTCCATAGCCGACAGGGAGAAAACAAACCGTATCTGCATATTGTCGAGGCGACAGAGGAGGAAGCCCCTGCGGTCCCCGGCGATTCGGGGAATGCCGGCTTCCCGGACAACCTGCTGAGCGGCGGAGGCTTCGAGACGGTCTCGCCAAGCGGCATGCCCGAGGGATGGGGGCTCTGGACCGCGCAGGGTACGCCCCAGGCAAGCGTGGACGAGGATGTGTATGACGAAGGCGCCAGATCGCTTCGCCTCCATGCCGACGTCGAGACCCGCGCGGCAGCCGGTCAATACGTCGGCGGGATCGTGGAGAATCAGACGTACCAGCTGCGGGTGCGGGTCAAGACGGAGCAGCTTCAGTCCGCCGGGCGGGGCGCGACGGTGCGGGTCCAGTTCCTCGACGACAGCGGGACCAATACCGGCGATCATGCGATGATCGGCAGCTGGAAGGGCGATCAGGACTGGACGCTTGGCGTGGAGACGGTGACCGCGCCTCCGGGCACGACGCGCATGCACGTCCAGTTGTTCATTTGGCAGGCGACGGGCACCGTATGGTTCGACGAAGTGGTGCTGAAGGAGCAGAATACGACGATTCCGTGGACGGACCCGCTCTTCGCGGTGCCGAGCGGCCAGACCATCGTCGATCAGCTCATCTCCAGCCATCCGAACCGGCAGCACCCGCGGATTATGGCGACTGCGGACGACTTTGCGGCGATGCGCAGCCGTGCCGGCGGCGACCCACTTGTCGAGCAGTGGTATTTGCGCCTCAAGCAGCAGGTGCAAGACGAGATGCTGCAGCCGTTGCCGACCTACGATATTCCCGACGGCTATCGTCTGCTGGCGACGAGCCGACGCGTGCTGCGGGACATTCAGCGGCTTGGCATCCTGTATCAGATTGAGCGGGACGATATCTACTTGGATCGGGCCTGGGACATCCTGGAGGCGGCGGGCAATTTCCCGGACTGGAACCCGCAGCACTTTCTGGACGTCGCGGAGATGACCAATGCGTTTGCGCTCGGCTACGACTGGTTCTATGACGGCTGGAGCGCGGCGCAGCGGACGTTCCTGGTCGAGGCGATCCGCGACATGGGGCTCGTGCCGGCGGCGCAGGTGTATCGCGGCGAGGTCGACGGCGCGTTCGGGCGCAGCGGCTGGCTGATGACGAACAACAACTGGAATACCGTCGTCAACGGCGGGATGGCGATGGGGGCGCTGGCGATTGCCGACGAGAGCGCGGCGCTGGGAGAATTGGCGGCGGATGTGCTCGAGGGCGGACTGCATTCGATCCAGCGGCTGCTGCCGATGTTCGCCCCCGACGGCGCCGGCGAGGAGGGCGTCGGCTACTGGGCGTACAATGTCAATTATTTGGTGTACTACGCCGCAACGTTGGATACCGCGCTCGGCACGGATTACGGCGTGACGGCGCAGCCGGGCGTCGCCGAGACCGCGTATTTCCCGATCTTCATGGGGGGGCCGCGCGGCGCGTTCAACTATGGCGACAATGCCGTCAATCATACGCAGACGCCGAGCTTCTTCTGGCTGGCGGACCGCTTCGACGACCCGGACGTCGCCTGGTACCAGCGCCATCAGGTCGGCGCCGGCGGCGGCGCGCTCGATCTGCTGTGGTACGATCCCGCGAACGTCAGCGAGGCGGTCAACTTCCCGCTGGACAAGGACTTCGTCAAGGTCGACTCCGGCAGCATGCGCAGCGCGTGGGATGACGAATACGCCTCCTTCGTCGGCTTCAAGGGCGGCAACAACGCCTGGAATCACAATCAGCTCGACCTCGGCACATTCGTCTACGATGCGCTGGGCGTGCGCTGGGCGGCCGACCTGGGCGGCGACAATTACAATCTGCCGGGCTACTTCGGCGAGGGCAAGTCGATCTACTATCGCAGCCGCACCGAGGGGCAGAATACGCTGGTGCTGAGCCCGGGCTATGCGCCGTCGCAACGGCCGGGCGCCACGGCGGACATCGTCCGTAGGGCCTCGGCGCCGGACGAGGCCTTCATGATCGCCGATCTGTCGGACGGCTATGCCGAGCAGGCCGAGCAAGTACGGCGCGGCGTAGCGTTGCGCAATCATCGCCGCGAGCTGCTCGTGCAGGACGAGATCGCGATGAAGGCGCCCGGCGACCTCTACTGGTTCATGCATACGACCGCGGATATCGAGGTCGCGGGAGACGGACGCTCGGCCATGCTGTCCAGCGGCGATCGACGGCTGTACGCCGAGATCGTGTCGCCATCCGGCCTTCGCTTCGACGTGCGGGAGGCGGCGCCGTTGCCGACCTCGCCCGATCCGCAGGGCCAGGCGGTGAATGCGCTCAACAAGCTGACGGTGCTGGCCGAGGGGACGGAAGATCTGCAACTGGCGATCCGATTCGTGCCGCTGCTGTCTTGGGAGAATGCGCCGCAGAGCGCGCCGCCGACGGTCGACCTGGACGATTGGGAGCTCGCCGCCGCGCCGCGGCCGCTGCTGGACGGCATCACGCTGGACGGGCAGCCGCTGGACGGGTTCAGGGCGGATACCTTCACCTATCATGTGCCGCTGGAGGACGGGATGACGGCTGTGCCGGCCGTCGGCGCGATGGCTGCGGATGCTTCCTGCGATGTGACGGTTATCCCCGCTGACGGGGTGCCGGGCACGACCGCAATTCGGGTGCAGGATTGCGGCGGGACAGCGGCATATGCCGAATACCGGGTGCACTTCGTGGGCGAGCCTGTCGCTTCGTCGGTCGTGACGGCCAGCAGCGACGACGGCAACAAGCCCGAGAATACGGTAGACGGCAACCTGAGTACCCGTTGGTCGGCATCTGGAGCAGGAGAGTGGATCCAGTATGCGCTCGACCAGGAACGAACGATCGACCATGTGGACATCGCCTTCCACAGCGGGGCCTCCCGTTCGACGATCTTCGATATCGCGGTATCGGCGGACGGAGACGATTGGAGCACCGTATACAGCGGCCAGAGCAGCGGTCAGACGCTCGAGCTGGAGCGCTTCGATTTCGCGCCGACGCCGACGCGGTATGTACGCATTATCGGCTACGGCAATACGAGCAATGCCTGGAACAGCCTGACCGAGGTTGAGATCGAGGGGCTGCCCGAGCTGACGACGCCGCTGCGGCTGGATACGGTCAGCGTGACGTCCGCGGTGTACAGCCTCAAGCTCGGCGAGACGGCGCAACTGCAGTGGGAGGCGCACCGCACCGACGGCACGCTCCTCGATCCGCAGCAGGCGCAGGTGCGCTATGTCAGCGGAACCCCCGAGCTGGCGGACCTATCGCCGCAAGGCGTCGTCACGGGGCTCGAAGTCGGCATGGCACGGCTCGCGGTCGAGGTGACCTGGGACGGATACACGCGGGTCGGGATCATCGAGCTTGAGATTCAAGACGAGGCCGTGCGCGTGCAGCCGATCGCGGATGCCTACGTACGGGGCGGCAGCTACGCGGATGTCAATTACGGCAACGGCAATCTGACCGTCAAGGACGACGGCAGCCCGGGCTTTACCCGCGAGGGGCTGATGCGCTTCGCGCTGCCGGAGCTGGAGGGCGAGGTCGAGTCGGCGACGTTGTATCTGTATGCCGGGGTGCACGACACCCGCGGCAGCGAGGGTACGCTGTCCATCTACAGCACCAGCGGCGCATGGGACGAAGGGACAGTGACCTGGAATACGAAGCCGGCGCTTGTCGGCGAGCTGGATACGGCAGCGGTCGGGGAGCAACAGGCGTGGGTCGCATTTGACCTGACCGCGTATATCGCGGGTCAGCTCGCGGCAGCGGAGCCGGCGGAGCTGGCGATCATCCAGAGCATGAACGGCCAGGGGCTGGCGACGAGCGTCACGGGAAGGCAGAGCGCGCAGTTCGCGCCGTATCTGCGCATCGTGGAGTCGGCGACGGAAGCGCCCGCGCTCGCCGCGGCGCTGACGCCGGCGGAGCCGGACGGGGAGGGCGGCTGGTACGTCGCGGCCCCGGTGCTGACGCTGGCGGGAGCGGAGGGCGCGGAGGGCGTCTACCGTCTGACGGCCGCGCAAGCGGTGTACGGCACGCTGCCGTCGACGGACGGCTATGTACCCTACACCGGGCCGGTGACGCTGGCGGAGGGGATCTACGAGATCGCCTACCGCGCAGCGGGGGCTGGCGACGAGACGGCGCAGACGATGCAGGTCAAGGTGGACGCGAGCGCGCCGGTCCTGGCGCTGGAGGCGCTGGAGGCGCAGACGAGCGAAGGGACGATCGTGTATACGATCGACCAGACGGTCCGGATCGCGTGCGCGGCGAGCGACGCGTTGTCCGGCTTGACGCCGGAGAGCTGCACCGGCCTGGCGCTGGAGGCGGACGCCTACACGCTGGAGGCCGGTCCGCAGACGGTGAGCGCGGCGGCGCGCGACGTGGCGGGGCATCGGATAGAGACGGAGCTGAGCATCGCCGTCTACCCGACCTTCGCGGGGCTGGGGGCGCTGACGACGCGCTTCGCGGGGGAGACGGAGGCGAGCGGCGGCGCGGCCTGGGCGGAGCAGGCGAGCGGACTGCTGGCGGCCGGAGAGACGGCGGCAGCGGCGGGAGACGGCGCGGCGGCGCGGGCGCAGCTGCAGGCATATATGGCGGCGGTGGAGGAAGCGAGCGGGCAGGAGCTGGACGCGGCGCAGGCCGCGGCGCTCGGGATGTGGGGCGAGCGGCTGCTGGAGGCGACGCCGCTCGCGGCGGGAGCGCCGGGGACGCCTGTGCTGTGGGACGACAACGGTCACGACACGGGCCTGGCGGACGGCGACTACCGGATCACGATGAATCTGTGGTGGGGGGACAACGGGACGACGTACCGGCTGTACGAGAACGGGGAGCTGCTCGAGGAGCGGGCGCTGACCGATGCGACGCCGGCGGCGCAAACGGTGGAGACGGAGGTGAGCGGGCGCGCGAACGGGACGTACACGTACACGTGCGAGCTGGTCAACAGCCACGGCACGACGCCATGTGCGCCGCACACCGTGACGGTGACGGACGCGGCGCCGGGCAAGCCGACGCTGGCGAGCGACAACTGGGACGGGGACGGCAGCTATGCGATCACGATGAACCTGTGGTGGGGCACGAACGGGACGGCGTACCGGCTGTACGAGAATGACGAGCTGGTCGATACGCAGGCGTTGGAGGCGGGGACGCCGGCGGCGCAGACGGCGGTCACCGCGCTGAGCGGGCGGCCCCCGGGCACGTACGCATACGTGGCGGAGCTGTCCGGCCCGGGCGGGACGACGCAGAGCGACGCGCTGGTAGTGGCGGTGTCGGGCGAGTAGCGCGAGCGCCGCGTTGTGGCGGATGCTCCCGCAGCGCGCGTTCAACGTCGCCGGGTGCATCATTTTAAGGGTTGCCGCCCGTCTTTGACAGGCTGCCCATATAGGCAAAGGAAGGGCGGTGCAGGTTTTTTTCCCGCACCGCCCTTCCTGTATGATCACGCTTTGAGCTTGCTGTACTGGCCCGGCGAGACGCCTTCATATTTGCGAAACATGCGGATAAAGGTGTTGGCGTTGTTGCAGCCGACCATCAGGGCGAGCTCGCCGATTTTCATCTTCCGGCGGTCGAGGATTTCCTTGGCTTGGTCGACCCGGTATTTGTTCAAGTAATCTTTAAAATTTTCTCCGGTGTGCTGCTTGAACGCCGTGCTGATGTAGCCGGGCGAAAAGTTGAAATGCTCCGCAACGTCGGTAAGCGAAAGATCGCGCGTGTAATTCTCGCGGATATAAGCGGTCATTTGCTCGACAAGCGTACTGTCCAGCACCTCCTGCTCGGACAAGATTCGGTCAATCACCCGGTCGAACATGGCCAGCGTTTTTTGCCGGAGCTGCTCGGTGTCCTCGCATTGCTGCAGCTCGTAGCCGGGCGCGCGTCTGCCGGGGACGAGCGTCTGCAGCGGCTGATGGAGCTGCTGCCCGATGCGATGCAGCGTCGCCTGAATGGCAAAGGCAAACTGGTTGATCGTCTCCTTGCTCCACGGCTCGCCGTAGTCCGCCAGCAGACCGCTGAGAATCGTATGGGCGTGCTCACGCTTGCCGCGAATGACCGAGCTGATCAGCTCGCGCTCCAGATCGAGCGAGTAGGAGAACGGATTGTGCGCGCGCAGGTCGATATCGCCGGCGGCGATGACCGAGCGTCTGTCCGTAACCGTGCGAAAGCCGAGAACCTGCACGGCGCTGCGATAAGAATGCTCGATCTCGGCGACGGAATGCGCGGGATGACCGAGCGCCAGGACGACGCCGAACTCGGTATCGTCCTCGAGGCTGTGCAGTGCCTGCAGCATCGTTTTCTTGATGATCTCCATACGATCGCCCTGAACAATGACCGCGAGCCGCTTGTGATCCAGATCGAACAGCTCCGCCGTCATGTGCAGCTCCAGATGCTCCCGGATGATCAACAACGTTTGCGACTTGAAGGTCAGTATCGCTTCTTTTGCATATTGCTCGATCAGCGTCTCGTAATGCACGAACTCGATGATGCCGACCGTCAGCCGGGGTTTCAGCTTATCGAGCTGATGCTGGCGCAGCGCAGCGGCCAGCTTTTCCTCGGGTATGAGGCCGTATAGCAGATCGCGCAAGCATTTTTCCTTCAAGGTGAGCCGGTTGTGCTTCATCGCCGTTGTCAGTTGGACGTTGGCAAGCTGGATTTTGGCAGCGGTTTCGTTGATGAAGCGGAATTCGTCCTTGCCCTCCTGTGTCTCAAAACCGTGAAAGAGCCGGACAGCATTTCGTACGGGGCGGTACATTTTATTGGCGATCCAATAAGCGAGCGCGACCCCGAAGCAGACCAGCAGTCCGAGCAGGATGACGCGCGGCAGCGGCAGCGTCTGCTTCATGGAAGCGAGGAACGAGTACTTCGGCGCGATATAGAACATCTGCCAGTTCGGCATGACGGCAGAGCGCGCGCTGTACGACACGTACTCCTTGCCGTCCATGGAGCCTGATGAGGGCAGCGCACCCTGCGCGAGCTCGGCCAGCAGCGCCTCGGGTTGGAAGTCGGCGGAGACGCGGAGCAGGAGCGGCTTGCCGTCCAGCAGGATGCCGAATGCCTCGGGTGTGCCGGGCTGCTGCTCGGGCAGGAGGTAGTCGCCTCTCAGCGTGGTGTAGAACAACAGCACATCCTCACCGCTGCTCGCCATTTTCTGAATTAGCGTAATGTCGTTCGAACCTGCCGGATTTGCGGTCTCCAGCGTATACGGCGCATGGAGCTTGCGGATGGCTGACCACTGCGCTTCGGTCAGGGGCGCAAAGCCGCGCTCCGCCAAATAGCGAGCCTTCTGCTCGGTTCGCTCCGGCGTGATGACCAGATCGTCGCCGTGTTTCGTCAGGTCGATGGTGTACCCGAAGTTGTAGAAGGCGCTCAGGTTGCTGCGGAGCTCGTGATGGATTTTCGTCACGGTATAGTAGTTGCGCGCCGTTTCGTTGCCGTATTGTACGACATATTCGTTAAACTTCAGCTTCGTGATCAGGTTGGAGACGACTGTGAGCGTATGATCGACCTTTTCCGCGGCATTCTTCATGTAGGTCTCCTGCTGATGGCGCAGATCGAGCTGTACGATCTCGCTGTTTTTGTAGAGCAGGACCCCGGCCGCGATGACGGTATACAGCAAGATGACTGCGAAGAACGTCGCGAGCAGCCGCACATAGAACGCTTGGCGCTTCAACCCTATCCCCCCTTTTTATATGATAACGCTTTCAATTTATCCATATTTTATCATATCGCGTTTTGGCCGACTATCGGTTTTCGTTAAGTAAAGCGAGGTTTGTCGGAAATGACGATGGATAAAAAAATCGTGATTGACAATCTGCGCTGAAATTAGGCGGCTTGTATGTCCGCTCGGCCGCAACGAAGCGACACCGAGCAACGGGCCGACCGCGGCCGGCCCTGGCGTCAGTTAGGAGTCGCCTGCTGCAGCATCCGCAGCAACGCCTTGGCGGCGCCGGTCAGTTGTCCTTGCCGCCGCTTGACGAGTCCGATCTGCAGGTGATAGGGGACAGCCTCGACGTGGAGCGGCACGGCGGCGATGTCGCCGTCCTCGAGGAAGCGGCGATTCGCGACGGTGAGCGCGGAGAGGATGCTGATGGCCGAGCCCTGCGCCACCTTGCGCCGGATCGACTCCAGGTTGTTGGTCACGACGGAATAGTGCAGAGGCCGGTTCAAGTACTGGCCGAGCCAGTGCATCAGACTGCCGTTGTACATGACGATCTGCTGCTCGACCAACTCCTCGGGCGCCAGACAGGGGCGCTGCGCCAGCGGCGATTCGGCGCCTACGCATACCCATGCGGCGGTCTGCATCAGGGCGATCGTCTGCAGCTGCGGGTGCGCCTCGATCTCCTCGCTCAGGATCGCGAAGCCGAGATCGGCCCGCTCCTGCAGGAGGTCGTCTGCGATCTCCGCGGAGCTCTTCTCCGTCAATTCGAGCTGCAGCCGGGGATGCCCGGTCGTCAGGCGCTCGAGGGCATCGGACAGGATCGGCAGATACATCGGCACGCAGACAATTGCGAGTCGGGCGCGCTCGTTGCGGCTATGGCTGTCCGCCAGCCGCTCCAGCTCCTGCAGCTTGGCCGCGATCTCGCGGGCCTTGCCGATCAGCGCCCGTCCGCTGTCGGTCGGCACGACGCCGGTCGGCAAGCGATGGAACACCGTCACGCCCAGTTCCTTCTCTAGCCGCGAGATCGCCTTGCTGACGGCCGATTGCGACACATGCAGCCGCTGGGCGGCGGCGGATATAGAGCCAGTGCGCTCGACCTCAATGACATAATGCAGTTGTTCCAGCTGCATGACACCCTCCCTATGAATTTCGTTCATACCCCTATGATGCATGGATATTTTATCAAATTCCGCACCCCAAGTATAATGAAAGCAGCCCAAAAATGAAAGCGGTTTTATGAAAAGAAAGGCGGTGACAGCAATGTGGACGATTCGATTTTGGCGGGAGGCGGCGGTCTCGATCCGCAAGGACAAATGGCTGTATCTGATGTCGCTTCCAGGCATTTTGTATGTTTTGACGTTCGAGTACGGCCCGATGTACGGCATCGTCGTCGCGTTCAAGGACTACAACATTTACGACGGGGTGTTTGCCAGCTCTTGGACGGGATTGGACAATTTTCGGACCCTGTTCGAGATGTCGGGGTTTCGCAGGGCGCTAGTCAATACGCTCATTATCGGAACGTATCAGCTGATTCTGGTGTTCCCGGCGCCGATCCTGCTGTCCTTGCTGATCAACGAAGTGCGCCATGTCGTGTTCAAAAAATTCGTGCAAACGAGCGTGTACTTGCCGCATTTCGTCTCGTGGATTGTGATTGGCGGCATCATGTATGCCATCCTCTCCCCGAGCACCGGCATCGTCAAGGCGCTTGCTTCGCTGGTCGGGTATGAAGGCGCGATCACGAACCTCATGGCCAGTACGGAATACTTCCGCGGCGTCCTGGTCGCCTCAAGCATCTGGAAGGAAGCCGGCTTCGGCACGGTGCTCTACCTGGCGACCATCGCGACGATCGACCCCCATCTGTACGAGGCGGCAGAGGTGGACGGGGCCAAAAAATGGCGGCAGATCTGGCATATCACGCTGCCGGGCATCCGCACGACGATCGTCATCCTGCTGATCTTCCAGGTCGGGCGCTTCCTCAGCGTCGGGCTGGAGCAGGTCTACGCCCTGTACAATCCGGTCGTCTATGAGGTCAGCGAGATTCTGGACACCTTCCTGTACAAGCTGGCGTTCGAGAACGCCAAGTACGATCTGGCGACCGCCTCCGGGGTGTTCAAGTCCGTAGTCGGGCTGATCCTGGTCTTCACCACGAATTATATCGCCAAAAAAATCGATTCGGACAGCGGTCTGATCTGAGAGGAGGTCCACTATGCACCTATCCAAAGGCGGCTATTGGGGGCAAGCGGCGCTGTGCGTCCTGCTGTCGCTCATCACGCTCACGACGTTATACCCGTTCTGGCACGTGCTGATGTATTCGTTCAGCGATCCGAAGCAGGCGATGGGCGGGGGGCTGTTCCTTCTCCCGAAGGGCTTCTCGCTGGACTCCTACCGGCTGCTGTTCGTCAATTCCTCGATCGTGCAGGCGTACGGCAATTCGCTGTTCCGGCTACTGGTCGGCACGCTGGTGAACGTGGTGCTGACCGCGATGCTGGCGTACCCGCTGTCGATCCGCAGGTATCTGTTCCGCACGCCGATTACGCTGCTGATCTTCTTCACCATGCTGTTCAGCGGCGGGATGATTCCGACCTACCTGCTCGTCAATTCGTTCGGACTGGTCAACTCCCTGTGGGCGCTCATCATCCCGCAGGCGATCAGCGCCTGGAACTTCTTCATCATGAAAAACTACTTCCAGAGCATCCCGCCCGAGCTGGAGGAATCGGCCAATATCGACGGCGCTTCCCCGATGCGGACGCTGATCTGGATCATCATCCCGGTCTCGATGCCGGTCATCGCCGCGATCGCGCTGTTCTACGGCGTGCATCACTGGAATGCGTTTTTCGACGCGGTGCTCTACATTCACGATCAAGAGAAGCAGGTGCTGACCATCTTCCTCCGCTCGATGATGAGCTACAGCGCCGTCGAATCGACGCGGGCGATGGACAGCAGCGCCCAGATGGCGAATATCACCGAGGAATCGGTCAGGATGGGGGCGATCGTGGCGGCGGTCATCCCGATGCTGCTCATCTACCCGTTCCTGCAGAAGTATTACGTCAAGGGGGTGTTGATCGGCTCGGTGAAGGGCTGAGGGATGGGCACAAGGCGGGGCGAAGAGACGGGTATTCGACAAAAGGAGGGCATGATCCATTGAGACGGTCGACATGGAGACAGACAGGCATATGGGCGGTCGCAATCGCGCTGGCGCTGCTGATGGCATGCAGCCAGGATACGACGGGCAATGGCAACACGGGTACGGCGGACGGCGGAAATGCGAATCCGGATCGCGGCAAGCAGCCGGCGGCTGCGGAGGAGGCGCCGGTCGTGACGGCGCTGATGGGGCGCGGCACCGACTTTCCGGAGGAGAATCCGGTGCTGGATGAGATTCGCAAGCGCTCCGGCATCCATCTGGAGGTGCAGACGGTGCTGTTCTCCGAAGAGCAGACGCGGCTTAATACGCTGCTCGTATCCGGCCAGGCGCCCGACTTCTTCAATGTGAACAAGCAGAAGCTCAAGGAGCTCGCGGAGAACGACGTCATCATGCCCCTGAACGACCTGCTGGAGACGCACGGGCAAGAGGTGCTGGCGGACAAGGGCGACCATCTGGAAGGGCCGGCGTATATCGACGGCAACATCTACGGCATTCCCCGCGCGACGGGCAACAGTGCGGTGCTCGCCATCCGTCAGGATTGGCTGGATACCCTGGGGCTGGAAGTCCCGACCACGCTGGAGGGGTACGAGGAGGTGCTGCGCGCCTTCACCTACGACGACCCGGACGGCAACGGCGAGGACGACACGATCGGCCTCGGGCTCGGCATCCTGTACACCGAGGCGTGGTCCCACATCTTCGGCGCCTTCGGCGTCCCCCAGTACCGCTATGTCATGGAGGGCGAGCAGATCGTGCCGTGGATGCTGGCGCCGGGCTACCTCGATGCGGTCAAGTATCTGAACAAGCTGTATCACGAAGGGCTGATCGAGACCGAATTCGCGACCATCCCGCGTCTCCAACTGGTCGAGAAGCTCTGGAACGGCAAAGCCGGCGCCTGGCAGGCCGGCGCCGAGGGCATCTCCACGAACTGGGTGACGCGGTACGTGGAAGACCCGAAGCCGAAGTTCGTCTATACGGCCATCAAGGGGCCGGACGGCCAAGGCGGCTCCCTGAAGACGCATCCCGAGGACAGCGGGAACTATACGGTCATCAATAAGAAGGCGAAAAACCCGGAAGCGGTCATGGACGTGCTCAATTATCTCTCCAGCCGCGAGGGCGATACGCTGACCTACTACGGCATCGAGGGCGTGCACTACCGCCTCGCGGACGGACAGCTCGCGCCGATCCCGCCGTATGACGACGCAGTAGCGCTGCGCAACGAGGGCGGCTTCATGTATACGGAGCTCATCAATCGGCAGGATGCGCTGAAGCTCGAGCTGTATACCGAGGAGACGAAGCACGGCAACGAGGTGGCGCGGACGCATACGATCGACGAGGTGTACCTGTACGAGCTGCCGCAGGTGCAGATCGACAAGGGGACGATGCTCAGCGACATGGAGGCCGAATTCCGGGCCAAGGCGATGATGGGCGAGCGCGCCGGTATTGATGCGCTGTACGCCAAGTTCAAGGAAAACTTCTTAAGGGAAGGCGGGAGCAAGTGGATTGAACAGGCAACCGAAATCTACCGTAACCAGCAGTGACGACAAGAAGCCCAGGCGCAGCAGACCGGCCGTGATCGATATGGATATCCATCACGAGATTCGCGGGCTAGGCGATCTGCTGCCGTACCTGCCGGAGCAATGGAAGCGATACATCTCCGATTACGGCTGGGTACCGGAGCGGCCGATCCCATTCAACCAGATTCGCAAGGATACGAAGTACCGCATGGATGCCCGGCCCGAGGACGGCGCGACCCCCGGCTCGGACTACGAGCTGCTGAAGCGGCAGCTGCTGGATGAGCATCATGTCGAATACGGGATGCTCACCGGCTGGTTCTACGAGGCGACCGTATGCAAGGGCTGGTACGAATTCGCCGCCGCCAGAGCGTCGGCCTACAACGATTACACCGCCGAGCATTGGCTGGATCGGGACCCGAGATTACTCGGGTCCATCACGATCCCGCGCGAGCCGGCAGCGGCGGTGCGCGAGATCGATCGGATGGCGGCGCATCCGCAGATGAAGCAGGTGATGCTGCCGATCGCGGACTTCGCCTGGGGGGATCCGTATTACCATCCGATCTTCGAGGCCGCGCATCGGCACGGGCTGCCGATCGCGATGCATCTGTCGGCGATTATCACCGCGCAGGGCGGCGACTTCCTGCGCTACTACGTCGCGTGGCGGTCCGTGCATCCGCAGGCGTACATGACGCAGACGATCAGCCTCATCACCAACGGCGTGTTCGACAAGTATCCGGACCTCCAGGTATCGCTGGTGGAGGGCGGCTTCGAATGGGTGCCGTTCATGATGCACCGGATGGACTCGGCGTACAAGGCGCTGCGGCAGGAGACACCATGGGTGAAGCGGATGCCGAGCGCTTACTTTCGCGACAATATGCGGTTCACGACCCAGCCGTGGGACGATCTGTCGGGCGAGCAGTTCATGCATATCATCGGTCTGATGGAGTCGGACGAGATGCTGATGTACGCCTCGGATTATCCGCATTGGGACTTCGACCCGGCGGCGCGGACGCTGCCGCCGGGCATCCCGGAGACGCTGAGGCGCAAGATTCTGTACGACAATGCGCGGTCGTACCTGCGGCTGTGACGCGGGAAGGAAGGCTATGAAAATACGAGTATGCAGCTATGCGGAATTGGAAGCGGAGGGCAAGCGCGCGGTCGTGGCGGACCGCAAGGCGGTCGTCATCGTCCGTGCGCGGGACGGCCGGGTGTATGCGCTGCGGGACGTGTGCCCGCACAAGGGCCCATGCCTCTCGGCCGGCATGATTGACCGGGGCTGTGCCGGGGAGCGGGTCGGCGTGTACGTCTACGAGCCGGAGGTGGAGGTGCTGCGCTGCCCGTGGCACAGCTGGGAATTCGACATCCGCACCGGCCGGTCGCTGTTCGCCCCCGAGCGGGTCAAGGTCAAGACCTACCCGGTCACGGTCGAGGATGGCGACATCTATGTGGAGGTCCAGTAACGCGTGGGATTAAGGAGGGGGACAAGATGAAGTATATGCGCTACCGGCTGGATGGCCGGGTGGCCTATGGCGTCCTGGACGGCGAAGCGGTGCATCCGGTCGAGGGCTCGATCTTCGGGCCGCACGAGGTGTCGCCGCAGACGATCCCGCTGGCGGGCGTGGAGCTGCTGGCGCCGGTCGCGCCGGGCAAGATGATTGCCATCGGCCTGAATTACAAGCAGCATGCCGCCGAGGTCGGCAAGCCGCTGCCGGAGGAGCCGCTGCTCTTCCTCGTCTCGCCGACGGCGGTCATCGGACCGGGCGAGACGATCGAGCTGCAGACGCCGGCGCACCGGATCGAGCACGAGGGCGAGCTGGCTGTCGTGATCGGCAAGCGGGCGTACCGGGTGGACGAGGCGGAGGCGCTGGACTACGTCTGCGGGTACACCTGCTGCAATGACGTGTCGGATCGCGTGCTGCAACGGCGCGACGGCCAGTTCGCACGGGCCAAGTCCTACCCGACGTACAAGCCGCTCGGTCCGGTCATCGCGACCGGTCTGCAGCCGGATCGGACGAGGGTGCGCGTGCGCGTGGGCGGCGAGCTGCGGCAGGACGGGGCGACGAGCGACATGATCTGCGGCGTCGCCGGGCTGATCGCCTTCGTCTCGCGGGTGATGCCGCTGGAGCCGGGCGACGTGCTCCTGACGGGCACGCCGTCCGGCGTGGCGCCGCTCGTCGCGGGCGATACGGTCGAGGTGGAGATCGACGGCATCGGTGTGCTGGCCAATCCGGTCGCGGCCGCTGCCGCGGGCGGCGTGCCGGGCGGTGCGGCATGACGTACCGGGCGGAGACGCTGACCGCTTTTGGACAGCGCGCTCTGGCGGCCGTCGGCGTGCCGTCCGGGGAGGCGCTGACGATCGCGGAGACGATGGTGGAGGCGGACAGCCGAGGCATCCACAGTCACGGCTTGATGCGTCTGCCGATCTACGTCCGCCGCCTGCAGCGCGACCTGATCCGCCGGGTGGCGCGGATCGAGGTCAGGGAGGGCGGCGGCGACGCAGCCGTCGCCGTCATCGACGGGCACGGGTCGGCCGGCCAGCTCGTCGCGACGCGGGCGATGGCGCTGGCGATCGAGCTGGCCGAGCGTCACGGCATCGGCGCGGTGCTGGCGACGCGCAGCAATCACTTCGGCATCGCCGGGCGCTACGCGCAGATGGCCGCGCAGCGCCATATGATCGGCCTTGCGCTGAGCAATACGGCGCCGCTGATGCCGCCGGTCGGCGGCGCGGAGAAGGTGCTGGGCAACAATCCGCTCGCGATTGCGGCGCCGTCGGGCGGGCCGTATCCGCTGCTGCTCGACATGGCGATGAGCGGCGCCGCGCTCGGCAAGATTCTGTATGCCGAGGCCCAGGGCCAGCCGATCCCCGAGGGCTGGGGCGCGGACCGCGACGGCCGGCCGACGACCGATCCGGGCGAGGTCGCCCGCGGCGGCTTCATCCTGCCGGTCGGCGGGCCGAAGGGCTTCGGCCTGGCACTGATGATCGAGCTGCTGACCGGCGTGCTGGCCGGCGGCCAGTTCGCCAAACGCATCCCGTCGATGTACAATCTGGAGCAGGGGCAAGAAATCAGCCACTGGATGCTGGCTATCGACGCAGCGCGCTTCGGCGACGCGGAGCAGTTCGTGCGGCATGCGGCACAGCTGGCGGAGGATGTGAAGCACGCGCGCAAGGCGGACGGCGTGCTGGAGCTCTATCTGCCCGGCGAGCCGGAATTCCGGCTCGCCGCCGAGCGGCTGGCGCATGGCATCCCGCTGGATGCGCAGGTCGCGGCCGAGCTGGATGCGCTGGCGGCCGAGCTGGGCGTGCCGCTCCTGAGCGCCGAATAAGGCAAGGGTGCGTTCACAGTTACGATAGCGAAGGTTCAAGACAAGGGGGGGATGACATTGACCGGAGGAACACGCATCAAGATCGCGCAGATCGGCATCGGGCATAATCATGCCTCGGAGCGTATGAATACGCTGCGCAAGCTGGACGATGTATTCGAGGTGGTCGGCGTCGTGGAGGACGACCCGCGCTGGCGGGCGGAGCGCGGTCATCTGGAGGCTTACGCGGGTCTGCGCTGGCTGACGGAGGAGGAGCTGCTGCGCATACCGGGTCTGCAGGCGGTGGCCGTCGAGACCGACGGCCACGAGCTGGTGCCGACGGCGCTGCGCTGCGTGCGGGCGGGCTTGCATGTCCATCTCGACAAGCCGGGCGGTGAGTCGCTGCCGCTATTCCGGGAGCTGCTCGACGAGGCGGCCGCACGCGGGCTGACCGTGCAGCTAGGCTACATGTACCGCAGCAATCCGGCGGTCGAATTTTGCTTCAAGGCGGTGCGCGAGGGCTGGCTAGGGGAGATCTTCGAGGTCCATGCCGTCATGAGCCGCTACGATGGGGACGAATACCGCAAGTGGCTGTCCGGCTTCCGGGGCGGGGCCTTCTACATCTTCGGCTGCCATATGATCGATCTCGTCGTCCGCATGCTGGGCCGGCCGGACCGCATCCTGCCGCTCTCGCGCCGCACGCGGCCCGAGACGGACAATCTGATCGACAGCGGCTTCGCCGTATTCGAGTATCCAAAGGCGATCGCCACGATCCGGACTTCGGTGATCGAGGTGGAGGGGTATTCGCGCCGTCATCTCGTCGTATGCGGCGATCGCGGCACGATCGAGATTCGGCCGCTGGAGCCGCCGCAGCTGCGGCTGGCGCTTGACGAGCCGCGTCACGGCTACGAGGCGGGGTATCAGGACGTGGAGCTGCCGCAGACAGGCGGGCGCTACGATGCGCAGATGTACGAATTCGCGGCCATCGTGCGCGGCGAGCTCGACAATCCATACCCGCTGGAGCACGAGTGGCTCGTGCAGGAGTCGCTGCTGCGCGCCTGCGGCTATCCGGTCGACGAGCCGTCAGAGACGACCGAGACGACCGAGACGTCCGCCGTCGGTGGATCCGGGCTAGGGGAGGCGACGAGATGAAGCTGCGTGAGCATGTGGCCGTCATTACCGGCGGCGGCGGCGCGATCGGCCGCGCCGTGGCGCTGCGGCTGGCTGCCGAAGGGGCGGCGATTGCGGCATTCGACGTGCGGCTGGAGGAGGCGGAGGAGACCGCGCGAGCGGTGATAGACCGTGGGGGCCAGGCGGCTGCGTTCGCGCTCGACATCCGTGAGACGGCGCAGATCGAGCGGGCGATCGCGGCCGTCGAAGCGCGGTGGGGCCGAATCGATATCCTCGTCAATTCCGCAGGCGGCAGCGCGCGCGGGCAGAGCGCCGAGCTACTGCGCGCCGAGGAGGCGGTCATCGACCGTATCCTCGGGGTCAATCTGCACGGCGTCATCTACATGGCGCGGGCGGTGCTTGGCCCGATGACCCGCCGGCGGAGCGGACGGATCGTCAACATCGGCTCGATCGTCGGCATGCATGGCAAGGCTCGGCTGCTCGATTATGCGGCGGCCAAGGGCGGCGTCATCGCGCTGACCAAGACGCTGGCGATGGAGGTCGGCGAGCACGGCATTACCGTCAATTGCGTATCGCCCGGCATCGTGCCGCGCGACGGCGAGGGCCAGGACCCGGAGCGCGTGCGCAGGACGAACTTCCTCGGCCGGGTCGGCAAGGCGGAGGACATCGCCCATGCGGTGGCGTTCCTCGTCTCGGACGAGGCGGACTTCATCACCGGCCACAATCTCGTCGTCGACGGCGGTCGCAGCCTGGGATTGAAGGAGCATTAATGGTAAACGCTAGCTAAATCGGACCAGAAGGAGAGGCTGCATATGAGAGCGATACAGGTAGAAAAGGACACGCATCGGCTGCGTATCGGCGAGGCGCCGGACCCGGAGCCTGGACCGGGCGAACTGCTTGTCTCGATCAAGGCGACGGCGGTCAACCGCGCCGATCTGCTGCAGCGCATCGGCAAGTACCCGCCGCCGCCGGGGGCGTCCGACATCCTCGGCCTGGAGATGGCGGGCGTCGTGGAGCGCGCAGGCGAGGGAGCGGGGCCGTGGCGCCTTGGCGACCGCGTCTGCGCGCTGCTGCCGGGAGGCGGCTACGCCGAGCGCGCGGTCATCCCGGCGGGGATGGCGATCGCCATTCCCGAGCGGCTCGGCTTCGAGGAAGCGGCGGCGCTGCCGGAGGTCTTCCTGACCGCTTATCTGAATCTGTTCCGGCTCGGACGCCTGACGGCCGGCGAGCGCGTGCTGATCCACGCCGGCGCGAGCGGCGTCGGGACGGCGGCGATCCAGCTCGCGCGCGAGGCGGGCGCGGTGCCGATCGTCACGGCCGGCTCCGCGGCCAAGCTGGACGCCTGCGCCGCACTCGGTGCGGTATGCGGCATCAATTACAAGGAAGAGCGCTTCGCCGACCGCGTGCTGGCCTTCACGGACGGGCACGGCGCGGATGTCATCCTCGATCCCGTAGGCGCCGCCTACTGGGCGGACAATGATCGCTGCATCGCGACGGACGGCAGGTGGGTGATCATCGGCGGACTGGGGGGCTACCGGGTCGAGCAGCTCGATATCCGGGCGTTCATGGGCCGGCGCATCCAGCTGAACTTCTCTACGCTGCGCGCCTTGCCGCAGGCGGACAAGATCCGCTTGACGGAGCAGTTCGCCGGCTTCGCAGCCGCCCGGCTGGGAGACGGCCGGCTGCGGCCGGTCATCGATCGGGTCTTTGACTGGACCGAGGCGGAGCAGGCACATGCGGCGATGAAGGCGAATGCCAACATCGGCAAGCTGGTGCTGCGCGTGCAGCCGGACTGAGCCGGACTAAGCCGGGCGTGCCCGATCGGACAGGTCCGGCTGTGTCGACCCGCGTTCCGCATGGAGATGCCACAGATGCCACAGATGCCACAGATGCCACAGATGCCACAGATGCCACAGATGCCACAGATGCCACTTATTTACCCGCCCTTTTCATTCCGAACTACTTATCTTATAATAATAAGTATAGGGAATCTACAAATTTCGCGTCGCGTGTTGACCGGTGAGGTGGCGCCGTCTTGCTTTGACCTGTCCAGGGGTGCAGCGGGAGGGCGTATCGGCTTGTCAACCGGACGTGTAAGGACGGGTTGAAATGAGCAGCAAGCAAACAGATGTGATTCTGATTGGTGCGGGTATTATGAGTGCAACCTTGGGCGCGCTGTTGAAGGAGCTGGCGCCGGACTGGAAGATGACGGTCTTCGAGCGGCTGGGTACGCCCGGCGAAGAGAGCTCCAACGAGTGGAACAATGCCGGTACGGGACACGCCTCGCTGTGCGAGCTGAATTATACGACCGAAAAGCCTGACGGCTCGGTCGATATTAGCAAGGCCATCAAGGTCAACGAAGACTACCAGGTGTCCAAGCAATTTTGGGCCCATCTGGTCAACAGCAAGCTGATTCGCAATCCGCAGGACTTTGTCATGGCGCTGCCGCATATGAGCATGGTCACGGGACAAAAAAACGTCGATTTTTTGAGACGGCGCCAAGAGGCGATGGCGGCAAACCCGCTGTTCCAGGGCATGGAATTCGCCGACGACCCGGCGACGCTCAAGAAATGGATGCCGTTGATCATGAAGGATCGCACGTCAAGCGAGCCGATTGCGGCGACGCGGATCGCGGCTGGCACCGATGTGAACTTTGGCGCTTTGACGCGCATGCTCTTCACCCATCTGAAGAAGCAGAACGTCGAGCTGAACTTCAAGCATCAGGTGGACGACGTCAAGCGCACCGCGGACGGCCGCTGGGAGGTCAAGGTCCGCGATCTGAACAGCGGCCAGACCGAGCGCCACACGGCCAAGTTCGTCTTCATCGGCGGCGGCGGCGGCAGTCTGCATTTGCTGCAGAAGTCGGGCATTCCCGAGAGCAAGGGGATCGGGGGCTTCCCGGTCAGCGGTATCTTTATGGTGTGCCAAAAGCCCGAAATTGTTGCGCAGCATCACGCAAAAGTATACGGCAAGGCGCCGAGCGGCGCGCCGCCGATGTCGGTCCCGCATCTGGACAAACGCTTTATCGGGGAGAAGGAAATGCTGTTTTTCGGCCCGTTCGCGGGCTTCTCGCCGAAGTTCCTGAAGCAGGGCTCGATGTTCGATCTGATCACGTCTGTCAAGCCGGGCAATAACCTGACGACGATGATCGCCTCGGGGCTGAACAATCTGGGTCTCACCAAGTACCTGATCCAGCAGGTCATGCTGTCCAAGGAGCAGCGCATGGAGGCGCTGCGCGAATTCGTGCCGGACGCGAAGAACGAGGACTGGGAGCTGGTCGTCGCCGGCCAGCGCGTGCAGGTGATCAAGGATACGCCTTCGGGCAAAGGCACGCTGCAATTCGGCACCGAGGTGATCAGCGCGGCGGACGGCTCGATCGCGGCGCTGCTCGGCGCCTCGCCGGGCGCCTCGACGGCGGTGTCGGTCATGCTGGAGATCCTGCGCAGATGCTTCCCGGAGCAGCTCCCGTCCTGGGAGCCGAAGCTCCAGGAGATGATTCCGTCCTACGGGCTCAAGCTGGTCGAGCATCCCGAGCTGATCCGGCAAATTCACGCCACCACCGACCGCGCGCTCGGTCTGGCCGCCGCCGGTAAGTTGCATTCGGTGATGTAGAAAGCGATACGCGCATACGGAAAAAACCTTCGTCCCGATTTTGGGGCGAAGGTTTTTTCGAATAGATAGGACTTCTTGGAATGAAACGGACAGGCGATTCGTCCAAGCTGGGCCGTGGAAGACGACGGCTTGCCCGTTTCGCCTTGTGTGCCAGCCGCGAGGTTACGGCGTTCTAACGGACACCTGAGACGCTTAGCGCACCCATCAGGAGGAATTACACGACGTAGGAGCTTCTAAGCGTCGCTGATGTCCATTAGAGCTGGCGGCACGGCCAATTGAGCTTCTAAGGACCTCCTGTGTCCGTTAGGGCTACTTTTTTGGCGGTTTATCCGAATGCAAGCCACCATTGTCCGAATGAAGCCGCATTTACAGCGCCGGAAGCGGTCGATATCATAAGCACGAAAGGAGGACAGATTGACAGAATATGAAAGCGTTATCCTGAAAATTCGCAATTTGAAAAGGATGGTGGAACAGATGATGGAAGAACAGATCGTGGATTGGAAGGTCGGTTGGCGATATACGGTCACGGTCGCGCTGTGTGCCGCGCTGCTGCTCACCGGGGCGGGCGATTGGCTGGGGGCGGGAGCGCAGAGCCCGGTCGCGCATGCGCTGGATGCGGACGGGCATTTGACGGACGCCGAGCTATTCGGCGCCTGGGAGGAGACGAGCGCGACATGGACGACGGTCGGCAAGCTGAATTACGGCTACAGCCCCGAGCTGGCCCCCGTAGAGGCGGCTGTGAAGCTGGGCGATTATGCGCTCGCCAAGCAGCGGCTGTTGGCTTATTACGAGACGCGTGAAGGGTTCACGGCGTTCCCGCTGATCGCACACGGGACGTTCCAAGCCGAGCTGATCGCGGACAATATCCTCTGGCGCGCCGGAGGCACGGCCACGCCCGAGGCGGTCTTCGCCATCGGCGAGACGGCGGCGACCCACGCGATTGACGTCACGGCGCACGTGCAGTCTGCGGCGCAGGGCAGTCAGAGCGAGGTCAGCTACCTGCTCATGGGCCGGTACAAGGACGACGACGCGATGGCCGAATTCGCCAGCTCCGAAGCATCGGCGCACGCCCCCGAGCTGGTGCTGACCGCAGGGGGGCAAGCGGTGACGGTCGGCGCCTCGCAGGACACCTACGTGCATGCCGGCGCTGCCGGACAGACGCATGGCGCGGACACATCCTTGTACGTTCAGGATAGCGGCATTGCGGCAAATGCCGCGCTCGATACGCAGTCGCGCCGCGCCTATCTGACCTTCCCGCTGCCGAGCGCATTGCCCGGGCCGATCACAGCGGCGGAGCTGCGTCTGCACGGCCAGGCGTCGGCGGGCAGCGGCGGGATGGAGATCCTGCTGGTGAAGAACGGCTACGGTTACGATGAGTCGACGCTTACGTGGAACAATGCCAGCGCCGATATTTTCTCGTACAACGGCTTGCCCGGCGGACCGGACTGGACGAACCCGCAAGGTGCGCAAAACGAATACATGTGGACGACGACGCGCTTCCAGTTCTTCGGCGAGCTGGTCGGCGCGTACGCGGCGACGGGCGACGAGCATTATGCCGAGCAGACGGTGCGACTCATGACCGACTTCATGGATGAGCCGAGCGCGTATCTGGCGCCGCACACGAGTCAGCACAAGCGCAGCATCGACGTCTCGTTCCGGCCGTACCTCGTGCCGCGCATGCTGGAGCATCTGTACGGTTCGCCGCATCTGACGGCGGAGGCGATGACCATCGTGGTCAAAAACATGTGGCAGACGCTCGATTGGCTGAACAATGCGCCGGAGGCGCAGGGCGGGAACAACTGGTCGTTGATCGAGGCCAAGGGCATCTACGCCGGCGCGTTGTATTTCCCCGAATTCTCCGATGCCGCAGGCTGGGCGGATACGCAGCAGACGCGCATCGACAAGCAGATGGCGCGGCTCGTCTTCCTGGACGGCGGCTATTCGGAGGCCACTTACAATTATTCGCTGGTGGCGCTGCAGGTATTCTGGGACTTCCGCCGACTGGCCGATCTGTACGGGGACGAGATGACGCCGACCTTCAACAACACGATCCACAAGCTGGCGCGCTATATGATGGACTTCACGCTACCCAATGGGTACAGTCCGGTATACGGCGACGGCGGCTATGCCCGCTCGCTCGATACCTATCTGCAGATCGCCGACGCCTTCGGCGATGAGGAGCTGGAATACGTCGCCAGCCTGGGCGTCTCCGGCACCGCGCCGGAGCATACCAGCAGCTACTATCCGGACACGAAGCAGGTCACGATGCGCACCGGCTGGGAGGAGGAGGACCGCTACCTGCTGTTCACAAACAGCGCGGGTCCGCACGGCCATATGGATCAGAATGCATTGATTGCCTACGCAGACGGCAAGGTGCTGCTCACCGATACCGGAGTCAACGATTATCTGTCCGCCAATCCGATCTCCAGCTGGCAATTCGACAACGTCGAATCGCACAACACGATTCGCATCGACGGGCTGCCGATGCACAAGTATCACAATCTGTCCGCGCAGAATACGGATACGATGGCCTACCGCTCGCAGGGCGCGGCCTTCGATTATAGCGAGGGGACGACGTACGCGACGGCCGGCTTCGCCCATACGCGCTCGGTCCTGTTCGTCAAGCCGAATTATTGGATCGTCTCCGATCTGGTGGAGAGCACGATGCCGTCTGCGGCTGCGCATACGTACGAGCAGAATTGGCACCTGTTGCCCGGCGCCGTGCCGACCATGGCCAGCGGGACGCTGAAGACGGCCACGCATGTCCCCGGCGAGCCGAATCTGCAGATCGTGCCGGCGCATCCGGGGAGCTACGACGAGGCTGAGCTGAAGGACGGCTGGTACGGCACGACCGCCTCGGCCAATGCGCGCTTCGCGCAATATACGAAGCAGTCCGCCGGACCGGTCACCTTCGATACGGTGCTCTATCCGACCTCGGCGGGCGAGAGCCGCGACATCGCGACGGCGAGTCTCGCTGTCGCGCCGGCCTCGCCGCTGGTCTCTGCGCTGGAGATCGACCTGGACGACGGGGGCCGGACGGCGCAGTACTACCGTTCGCACGAGCCGACTGCTGCCGGCGAGCGGACCTTCGGCGCGTATGCCTTCGACGGCCGACTCGCCTACGTGGAGCGCGCGGCGACGGGCGAGCCGGTCGCGCTCTCGCTCGTCGGCGGCACGGCGCTCCGGCAGGACGGCGCGGCCATCGTGGCGTCGCCGCACCGGATCGCCGATCTCGGCGTGCGCTGGGCCGGCGCGACAGTGGAGCTATATGGCGCGGAGCTGGCCGCCGACACGGACCCGAGCCGGGCGATCGCGATCTATGCGCCGGGCACTACCGGCGTAGAGCTCAACGGCGAGCCCGTCAGCTTCACTGCTGTCGGAGACTACATCTACGCCGCGCGTGCCGCAGTGGTCGAATACGACTACGCGCGTGAATTCAGTGCGACCTCCAGTGTGTACGGCTGGCAGTACACGTCGGCCGACGAGCCGCCGCAGCCGCTGGAGTGGCAGGAGGCGGGCAGCGGCGGTTTCCAATTTGGCACAGACGAATTCGACACCCTTGACATGAAGGGGCACTGGCAGCATATCCTGCATCAAGATCGTCCGTACTGGTCGGTGACCGAGGCGCCGGGGAAGCTGCGCATCACGGCGCAGCCGGGCGATCTGTGGGCGGGCAACAACAATCAGAAGAATCTGATGCTGCAGACGCCGTTCTTTCCCGACTACCGGATCGAGACGAAGCTTAGCTTCGACGCGACGCACAACTACCAGGCAGCCGGATTGCTGCTGTATACCGATGATGACAATTACATCAAGCTCGAGCGCGCATACCATTCCGGGCTGGGCGGCCCGGTCATCCGGCTCGTGCGTGAATTCCAGACCGCGCCGGATGCGTTCTACCGCTCGAACGATCCGCATACGGACGATCCGTATGCCGGCGACGATCTGTATCTGCGTCTGACGAAGCGGGGACTCGATCTGCGCGCCGAGTATAGCGGCGACGGCGTGACGTGGACGCGGCTCGGCGACGATCTGCGCATCCCGGCGGACACGATGAAGATCGGGCTGCACGCGATGAATACCGAATACGGCAACGGGGTCGTGCGTCAGGCCGAATTCGATTATTTCCGCGTGACGCAGCTGTTGCCGGATCGCTGGGTGCGCGCCGGCAATGCCGCCTCGAGCCCGATCGCGACATCGGACTATATCATCCCGGGCACGAGCCACGACGCCGTACAGCGCTGGGTGGCACCGGCGGACGGCACGGTGCAGATCGCGGCGACCGTCGCCAGCCACAATGCCTACACCGGCGGCGACGGCTTCCAGGTGAAGGTCACGAAGAATGGCGCCAATATTTGGCCGCAGAGCGGCTATCGAGAGGTCGACCGATCCGATATGACGGGCTACGCGATTGGCGAGCTCGTGCCGGTCGAGCAGGGCGATGTGCTCGCCTTCGTGACCAATCGGGTCGCGAATGCGCAATACGATACGGCCAGGTGGACGCTGCGCCTCACGATGCTGCCGGGCGTCACGGCCGATGTGAGCCGCTACGACGGGAGCGACGCGGGCTGGACGCCGCGCACGGGGAGCCGCTGGACGGCGGGGCCGGACGGCATGTACGCATTGACTGCGAGCGGCTATGCTCCGCAGAGCGGCGATCGGCCGGGCGAGTATGCGCTGCGCGATGGCGCGGACGCGCACCGCTTCCGGTTGAGCATGCAGGTGCGGCTGGACGACGAGCTGGCGTCGCACCCGCAGGCTAATGCGGTCGTGCTGTTCAATTATCAAGACAGCGGGCACTACTACTACGTCCGCCTCGACAATGACAGCCGGCAGGTGCGCTTGTACATGGTGGACGGAGGCGTCGCCACGGTGCTCGCCGATTCCGACGGCACGGACTGGGTGACCGACAACGACGCGCATACGCTCGCGATCGCGCGCGACGACGCGACGGGATCGATCATCGTCGCCTATGACGGCCGCACGATGCTGCGGGCATCCGACGACACGTTCAGCGGCGGGGCGTTCGGCATCGGCTCGATGGATGGCGCGGTGTCGTTTGACGATGTCGGCATTGCTGCTTGGGAATAGATAAGGCTGCAATCTGAATATACGCCACCCGAATCCGAATCGCGTCTCATTCCAATCGGAAGCGTTCTCATTTACGATGAAGACA
The DNA here is from genome assembly GCF_014705605.1 of Paenibacillus sabuli. GTDB lineage: Bacteria > Bacillota > Bacilli > Paenibacillales > Paenibacillaceae > Paenibacillus_D > Paenibacillus_D sabuli. Next base: position 19,788 of record NZ_JACXIZ010000022.1, on the reverse strand, counting down.
TCGATAGGCAGAGGGCTTCCGAAGGAGTGGGGGAAACAAAGATGAAAGTAAAGCTGAGGCGGGCCAGGGTGGCGGAGCTCGCATCCATCTATGCAATGATCGCGGCGCCGTACGCGCTGTTCGTCGCGTTCGTGCTCTATCCGCTGCTATGGATCTTGCGCTATTCCTTTTTCGACTACGACGGGATGCGGGCGACGTTCGTCGGCTTCGACAATTTCGCGGTGCTGCTGCGCGACGAGGTATGGTGGAAGGCAGTCTCCAATACGCTGATTCTGACCTTCGGCGGCATGGCGATCGGCATTCCGCTGTCGCTGCTGTTCGCGGTGCTGCTCAATCGCAGCCTGCGCGGACGCGTCTTCTTCCGGGCGGCGCTGTACTTCCCGGTGCTGATCAGCGCGGCGGTCGTCGGCGTCGTCTTTCGCATCATGCTCTCACCGGAGAATGGCATTCTCAATGAGCTGCTGCTCGCCTCCGGGCTCGCCGACGAGCCGATCTATGTGCTCGAATCGGCCGGAGCGGCGCTGACGACGCTCATCCTCATCGGCGTGTGGCAGGGCATGGGCTACAACATGACGCTCATGCTCGCCGGACTCCAGCGCATTCCGCACGAGCTGTACGAAGCGGCGACGATCGACGGCGCGGGCGAGCGGCAAAAGCTGTGGTCGATCACGATTCCGCAGCTCGGACCGATGCTGCAGATCATCATCATGCTCGGCGTGCTTAACGGCTTGAAGGAATTCGACCTCGTCAATGTGCTGACGCGCGGCCAGCCGAACCACGGCTCGGAGACGATGGTCACGTACATTTTCAATTATTTCTTCGAAATGGAGGGCTACCGCGCGCAGCAGGGGTATGCCGCCTCGGCGAGCGTCGTGGCCTTCCTCATCATCAGCCTCGTCGCGCTGCTGTACTTCAAGCTCAGCAAAAAACTGAGTGAGAACGAATAGCCTCACACGAACCATGAGGACGAATAGGAGGGGTTGTCCATGCTTGCTCATGCCCGCCTGAATCGGGCGATCATCCATGTGTTGCTGTATGTGCTGCTGTCGGCGACGACGCTCGTTGCGCTTTTTCCGGTCATCTACATCTTCCTTGCTTCGTTCAAGTCGAACCAGGAGCTGCTGGCCGGCGGCGTCGGTCTGCTGCCGCGGCAATTCACGCTGGCCAACTACGTCAATGCCTGGAAGGCGGCCAATTTCTCCCGGTACACGTTCAACAGCTTGTTCTTCACAGGCACCGTTACCGCCGTCACCGTATTGTTCTCGACGATGATGGGCTACTGCTTCCAGCGCAAGTCGTTCCCTGGCAAGCGGTTCATGCTCGGGACCTTCTACTTCTCCATGTTCGTCGCCGGGGCGGTGACGATCTATCCGGTCTTCATGCTGGTCGTCCAGGCCGAGCTGCACCGCACGCTGCTCGGCCTGATCCTGGCGACGCTAGGCGGCAGTTCCATCCTGACGACGCTGCTCGTCATCGGCTACCTCAAGGGTATCCCGAAGGAGCTCGACGAATCGGCCATCATCGACGGCTGCGGGGTCTTCGGCGTCTACGCCCGTATCCTGCTGCCGGTCATTACACCGGTGGTCGGCGTCGTCACGCTGATCACCTTCCAGGGCACGTGGAACAGCTACATGCTGCCGCTCGCCCTGACGCTGACCAGTCCGGACAATCGTCCGCTGTCGGTAGGCGTGACCTCGCTGGCATACGTATCGGGGCCGCAGGGCGGCATGCAATGGGACCTGCTGATCGCGGGCTCCTGCATGTCCATTATCCCGATCGCCGTGGTCTACCTGTGGGCCAACCGCTTTTTCATCAGCGGCATCACCGCGGGCGCGCTCAAGGGCTGATATGGGGCCGGACGGTCTGCACGCAGACCCTGGCTGTATATATACATTCCAAGTATCAACCGAGGAGGTAGCAAGACATGAGACAGATGCAAAAAAGGGGAGCCGGCGCGCTGGCAGCCGTGCTGCTGGCGACGGCGCTGGCTGGCTGCGCCGGCGGCAACAAGGCGACGACAGGCGGCGACAATGAGGAGCTGCAGCCGCCGCAGGCGCAAGCGGAACAGAAGACCAAGGTCACGCTATGGACGCATCAGAGCAATCTTAAGGATAAAATGACCGAGCTGATTACCGCGTACAACGATACCAACGAAGACGGTGTGGAGATCGAGCTCAACGTCGTCGCCGACAAGTACAACGACGTGCTCAGCCTGGCCTTCTCCACCAAGGAAGGGCCGGACATCTTCTCCATCACCGGGCCGTCCTCGACGCAGAAGGCGGCCGAGAACGGCTGGGTGCAGCCGCTGAACGATTATATGACGGACGACTTCAAGGCCCGCTTCCGCGACGGGGTATGGGTGGAGAACAATAACGTCATCGGCGATCAGATCTACACGCTGCCGGATCAGGCCTCGACGATGCGGCTGATGTACAACAAGGCGCTCTTTGAACAGGCCGGGCTCGATCCGGAGCAGCCGCCGCAGACGTTCGAGGAGCTGCGCGAGTTCGCGCAGCGAATCACGGAGGCGAGCGGCGGCGCGGCGGCCGGACTGGGTCTGCCGATGGGCGATGGTTACTACACCGATGTGATCCTGATGAATGGCATGGGCTACAATGCCATCGGCGTGAATCGCGGTTTCGACCATCGCCAGGGGCGCTTCGACTTCGAGCCGTACCGGCCGCTGCTGGAGCTGACGCGGCAGATCGAGCAGGACGGCAGCATGCTGAAGGGGGCGCTCTTGGTGAGCAGCGACCAGGGGCGGGCCAAGTTCGCGGAAGGCGAGATCGGCATCATCGGCGGGGCTTCCTGGGACCCGGGTATCTTTGCCTCCATGGACATCGGCTTCGACGTCGGCGTGGCGGCCTTCCCTACGATCGACGGCGAGCCGCGCGGCAAGTCGACGATCCAGATGGGCTCGGGCTACGCGATGTCGGCGTTCGCCGAGGACAAGGACAAGGCGTGGAAGGCGATGGAATATCTCTATTCGCCCGCATTCATGGGTGAGATCATGAAGACGGTCGGCGGCATTTCGCTGCTGAACGAGGTCGCCGAAGACCCCGCCTATCAGTCGGATGTGCCCCTTCTGGAGCATTATCAGATTGTGGAGGCAGACGGCGTATGGCCGCCGTTCCCGCCGGGGCTCAAGCTCCAGGGAGACACGATGCAGAGCGTATTCATGCAGGTGATCAACGGGCAGAAGGAGATTGACGCCGCGCTGTCGGACCTGACGAAGCGGTACAACGAGGCCTTCGAGCGGGGCATTAGCGAGGGCGCCTTCCGGCGCGAGGACTTTACCATCGCCGACTTCGATCCGTTGCAACTGCAATAGCGGGTTCCGATTACGCCGCCCCGTACCCGGTTCGTCGGCCTTGCGCCTCGGCACCGGGCGCGGGTGCGTTGCCCGCTGGCGGCGATGGGATTATAATGAGGTCAATCAGGCAAGGATGAGGTGAATTATGCCGCTTTACGCTCGGTTGTTGCTTTCGTTTTTGGTTGCGATTCTTGTGCCGGCGGCCCTCGTCGGCTTGTTTTCGTATCGGAAGGTCAGCGAGGCCATCGAAGAAGAGGTCAGCGGCTCCGTCAGGCAAACGATTGCCCAGGCGAACCGCAACTTGAGCTTGCGCTTCGCCCAAGGGGAGGAGCTGTCGACGATCGTGTACGTCAATTCGGACGTGCAGCGCATCTTGAGCCGCCAGACACCCGCGACATGGGCGCAGCTGCAGGATGACGTGCGCGAGCTGCGCGCTATCCTGAGCAATCTGACCGGATACCGGCAGTCGTATCGAATTCGGCTCTACTACCGCGATGTCGGCCAGTTCCCGGACAGCATGGACGTGGCGGAGCTGCAGGCGCTCTCGCTTCTGGATGAAGCGCCAGGGTATCGCGAGGCGATGCAGCGCGACGCCGGCATGCAGTGGAGCGCGGCTTCGATGCCGCCGGATGCCGGCGGCGAGCCGGAGGTGACGCTGTTTCGGCGGTTGCGCAGCATGGCCGACGAGCGCGAGCTGGGCGCGATTGCGGTGAGCTTGCCCGAACGCAGCATCTGGGAGGTCGTCGGCGATGTTCGGATCGGCAAGACCGGCTTTGTCTTCTTGATGGACGAGCGCGGGCGCATTGTTTCGCATCATAACAAGACCCTGCTTGGCCGCGACTACTCGGCCAAGCCCTACGCAGCCCGTATCATGGAGGGCGAAGGGGGCGATTTTCGCACGACGGTCGGCGGCCGGTCGCATCTGTTCGTGTACGAGACCATTGCGGGCACGCCTTGGAAGCTCGTAGGCTTCGTACCGACGGGGGAGCTGCGCGAGCGGATCGCCGGCATCAAGGTTGCGGCCATCATCAGCGCGCTGGTCGGCTTCGGGCTGGCGATTCTTTATTCTATCTACATTTCCGGCAGATTGGCCAGACGAATCGGCACGCTGACCAAGGCGATGCGACGTCTGGAGAGCGGGAATCTGGGCACCCAGCTGCGACTGGGAAGCGGGAGGACGGATGAGATCACGCAGCTGTACGGCCATTTCAACCGCATGTCGGCTGAGCTTCAGGCGCAGGTCGTGACGATCCACACGACCAACGAAAAAATGCGCGCCGCCGAATTGAAAGCGCTTCAACATCAAATCAATCCGCACTTCCTGTACAATACCCTGGACGCGATCAATTGGATGGCCGCCACGCGCTACAACGCGCGGGATATCAGCACGATGGTGACGGCGCTGGCTCAGCTGTTCCGGCTCAGTCTGAACAAGGCCAACGAGCTGACGACCGTGGCGCACGAGCTGGAGCATGTGCGCTGCTACGTCACGATTCAACAGGTCCGCTTCGACAGCGCATTCAAGCAGGAGGTCACGGTAGAGTCCGGTCTGGAGCGGGCACCGATGATCAAGCTGATCCTGCAGCCGCTCGTGGAAAATGCGATTCAGCACGGCTTCGCCGACCTGGACGAGCCCGGCCGCATCGCGATCGGCGTCCGTCGGCATGGCCATGAGCTGCGCATCGATGTCACGGACAACGGGACGGGCTGCGACGCCGCTCGGCTCAATGCGATGCTGGACGGGGCGGAGCCGTTCGCAGCGCAGGAGCGAGGCGGATACGGGCTGCACAATGTCAACGAGCGCATCAAGCTGTACGCCGGCAGCGCGTATGGTCTGCGCTTCTATAGCGGCGAGGGCGGCGGGACCTCGGGTACGCGCGTGCAGGTAAGGCTGCCGCTGTGGAACGAACGAGACGAGAGGAGTTAGCGACATGATCAAACTGCTGATTGCGGACGACGAGAAGATGATTCGGGAGGGCATCGCCGGCATCGTCGATTGGCGCGCGCACGGCATTGAGCTGGCCGGCGTGGCGGCGGACGGCCACCAGGCCCGGACACTGTTCGCCGCGTGCCGCCCGGATATCGTCGTCACGGATATTCGCATGCCCGGCTGCTCCGGTCTGGAGCTGGCACGCGGCATTCGCGCATCCGGCAGCACGGCGAAGGTCGTTATTCTGAGCGGGTACGAGGATTTCGACTATGCGCAGGAGGCGCTTCGGCTCGGCGCCGCCGACTATCTGCTCAAGCCGGTCATGCCGGACGAGCTGGTCGCCAAGGTGCTGGAGGCGCGCGATGCCTGCCGGGCGGAGCAGCGGCACGCCGAGGAGGCGGCGCGCTTGCGCGCGCAGCTGGGCGAGAGCATGCCGCTGCTGCGCGAGCGCTTCCTGCAGCAGGCGGCGGCCGGGCTCGCGCCGACAGGAGAGGAGCTGGCAGCGCGGCTCCGGTACCTGGGTCTCCCGCTGGCGGCCGATCAGCCCTGTCGCGCGTTGCTCGTCCAGCTCGAGCCGCCGGATCCGGCGTCCGAAGCCGAGCCGGAAGAGGAGCTGCAGCTGCGGCTGCTGCAAGCGGGACAGGTGCTGCAGCAGCGCGTCGACGGTCGCGGCGGTATTTTCCCCGGTCCGGATGTGTCCAGTATCGGCGTCGTGCTCGGACGCGAAGCGGCGGATGGGGGAGGAAGCGTCAGCCTTCGTGACGGAGAACACGATACCGGCATGGAGCGGGTCAAGCGGCTCGCGCATGAGTGGCAGGCGGCGCTGCAGCAGGCGTGCGGCCTCGGCTCTACCATCGGCATCGGGCTGGAATGCGGCAGTGTCGCGGAATTGCGCGATTCGTACATAAGCGCCGGAGAGGCGTGCAAATACAAGGCGTTCCTGGGCGGCGGGCATGTCCTGGCCTACAGCGAGCTCCAGGCTGGCCGACCGGCGCTGTCCGCGTATCCGGAGGAAGCGGAGCGCGAGCTGGTGCTCGCAGTCAAGCAAGGGGAGTCCGAGCGTCTGACGGAGCTGCTCGCGCGCTTCTATCGGCCCTCCGCTGCGCTGCTGGAGCCGGAGTATGCAGTGATGCAGGCGATGCGCCTGCTCAGCGCGATTGGCATGGAGCTGCTGACCCTGTCGGTGCGGGCTGCCGAGGTGCTGGGGCCGGATTATCAGGTCTGGGACCGTCTTCATCGCAGCGGCGGGGTGCTGCCCGATTTGCTGGCGGAGCTGGAAGCGCTGCTGGATCGCCTGGCGGCGGCAGTACGGGCGCGTCATACGAGGCGAGACAGTGATAATCGCACAGTGGCGCAGATGATCGCGTATTTGCAAGCCCATTACAACGAGCCGTTCCGTCTGGACAAGCTGTCCGAGCAGGTGTATCTGTCACCGAACTATGTCTGCAGCCTGTTCAAGGAGGAGACGGGGCGAAATATCAGCGAATATCTCATCGAGCTGCGGATCGAGCGGGCCAAGGCGCTGCTTGCCGATCCCGAGCTCAAGGTGTACGAGATCGCCCGCCGGGTCGGCTACACCGACAGCCGGTATTTCAACAAGCTGTTCAAGCGGCACACCGGCATGAACCTCTCGGATTACCGCAGAACCCCCCCATTTGCATAATCCTCGACCATTTCCCCATCCTTCTGTGCTAGTCCGGATTCGGTATAATGGAAGCAAGAATAGCCGGAAGCGAAGGGGGAGCCAGCCGCATGGAGAAGCTGATCATTGTCGACGACGAGCGCTCGACGCGCCGCGGACTCAGGGTGTGCATGGATTGGGCCAAGTACGGCATCGAGGTGGCGGGAGAAGCGGAGAACGGACGCAAGGGACTCGAGCTCGCGGAGGCGCTGCAGCCCGACATCGTGCTGACCGATGTGCGGATGCCGGTGATGGACGGGATCGAGATGACCGGGCGGCTGCGGGCCCTCCTGCCCGAGGTCAAGGTTGTATTTGTCAGCGGCTACGACGAGGTCGATTACTTGAAGACCGCGATGAAGATGGATGCGGTCGATTATATATTGAAGCCGGTGCATCTGCCGGAGCTCACCGAGGTTGTCGAGAAGATCGTGACGCTGACCCACCGCGAGCGCGGACGCCGCGACCTGCTGCAGCGCATGAGCGCCAGGCTGCACGAAAGCATGCCGCTCCTGCGCGAAAGATTTTTCGTTCAGCTCATTCGCGGCGGCGAGAGCGGAGGCGAGCATGACGGCGCCGCGCTGGGCAGGCGCGCCGCTTTTTTAGAGCTGGGTCTCGCGTGCGAGGCGTCGTACGCCGTGCTGCTGGTCAGCATCGACAATTCGCAGGCCGTCTTCGAGGCGATGCCCGAGCGCGAGGCGGAGCTGGTGTCGTTTGCCGTCTGCAACATTTGCCAGGAGGTGCTGGAGGCGGAGCAGGCGGGCTTTGTCTTCGAGCACCGGCGCGGCGAGTACGTGCTGGCCGTCCAGCTCGGCGAGCGGGGCGGCATCGAGTCGCTCGTGCCGCTTGCCGAGCGGCTCAAGGCGGACCTGAGCGGGTCCCTGGGGCGGCTCGCCGGCGGCATCAGCCTGACGATCGGCATCGGCGGCGTCGCGAGCGGGCTCGGTCAGCTGCATGCCTCGTACGCCATGGCCTACGAAGCGATCGCGCACAAGCTGTACCTGGGCCGCAATCGGGTCATCGCCTTTGATGCGCTCGGCTCGGAGCGGGCCGTCGATTTTGGCGGATGGCACGCGCGGATCGCCGAGCTGGCCGCGCTGCTCAAGTCGGCCGACCGCTCCGCCTTGCAGGCGCAGCTCTCGGAGACGTTCGCCGCGCTGGCGGCGGAGCGGACGATCGGCTACAAGGACAGCCAGCGCATCTGCCTGCAGCTGCTGCTCAAGATTTCCGAGTTCGTCGCGGAGTTCGGCTTCGGTACCGAGGCGCTGAGCCGCCGCGAGGCGGAGGCCTGGGCGCGCGTGGCACAGCTGGAGACGCTGGAGGACATGCAGTGCGAGCTGCTCGGACTGCTGGAGGCGGTGTGCGACGCGGTCGAGCGGCGCAAGCGGACGCGCTCGCACGAGGCGGTGCGCAGCATCGTGCAGATCGTCGAGTCGGAATACGGCGGCAATCTGACAATCGCCGACATCGCCGCCAAGGTGTACTTGTCGCAGACGTATATCTGCCTGCTGTTCAAGCAAGAGACGGGCGAGACGATCAATGAATACATCACGCGCGTGCGGATGCACAAGGCGCAGGAGCTGCTCCGCGACACCGATCTGAAGCTGGCAGAGGTCTGCTTCGCGATCGGGTACGCGGAGCCGAGTTATTTTTCCAAGCAGTTCCGCAAGTGGGCGGGCATGAATCCGCGCGAGTACCGCGATACGTACCGCGAGGACCGGGGCTGATGGGGCACAAGCTGCGGCTGCTGTGGGCGGCGTACCGCAAGATCGTCTATGTCTATCTGCTGCTCGTCTTGCTCCCCGCCTGCGCGCTGCTGTACGTCTATTTCCACAAGGCGTCGGCCGAGCTCGAGCGCCAGGTCGCCGAATCGATGCTGCGCGCCGTGGAGCAGGTGCGGATCAATGTCGATTATCGGCTCTCCATAGTGCTCGAGGTGTCGGATTCGCTCATCCTCAACGAGCTGCTGTACGACAATCTGGCCGAGCCGGCCTCCGGGTACCGCTTCGACCAGGTGATGGAGCAGCGCAATCTCGCCAGCCTGATCAAGAGCCTCAAGGGGCACGACATCCTGGGGATCAAGCTGTACGTCCCCGACGACAAGCTGTACGCCCGCGAGCACGTCCACTTCTTCGGCCTCAGCGAGGCGCGGGCCCAGCCGTGGTATGGGGATGTGATGGCGCGCAGCGGCGCGGCCTACTGGGTGTCGACCCGCCCGCAATTGTACGGCGCCGCCGGCGAGGTGCAGGCGCTGTCGCTGGCCCGCCTGATCCGCGACCCGCAGCGCTTTGAGCGTGTCATCGGGATCATGGAGATCCTCGTGCCGGAGACGAATTATGCGCCGATTTTATCGGGGGCGGAGTTCGCCGACGACGCGGAGGCGATGTATATTTTGGACCGCGCAGGGCGCATCGTCTCGCACAGCGGCGCGAGCCGGATCGGCGAGCGGCTGTTGCCGCAGCCGCAGTTCGCGGAGATGACGTCCGGGAGGTCCGGCATCCTGCGGTTCGCGCATCGCGGCGAGCCGTATCTGGCGATCTACGACACGCTGCAGCAGAATGGCTGGAAGACCGTCTCGTTCGTGCCTGCGCGCGCGATCAGCCGTCCGGACTGGGCCACCAGCTTCGCCTCGCCGCTGGTGCTGATCCTGTCCTTTTTGCTGCTGTTCATTCTGGCGGCATTCCTCGTGTTCGCCTACGTCACAGATGGCATGGTGGCGCGGCTGCGCCAGATTACGAGCCGGCTGCGGCTGCGCGGCGCCGAGACGGTCGGGGAGCGCATCGCGAACCGGCGCGGCGTGATCCTGCGCCTGGAGCAGAGCGTGGCGCATATGCTGACGACGCACGAGCAGCTGGTCGCGGACCATTACGAGACGCGCATGAAGGAGCGCGAGGCCCAGCTGCGGGCGCTGCAGGCGCAGATCAATCCGCATTTTCTCTACAATGCGCTCGATACGATCAATTGGATGGCGCTCACCCGCGGCGCTTCGGACATCAGCCGGATGCTGAATACGCTCGCCCAGTATTTCCGCCTGACGCTGAGCAAGGGCCGCGATCTCGTGACGGTGGAGGACGAGCTCAATCTGGCGCGGGCTTATCTGGACATTCAGCAGCATCGCTTCGACAATTTCACCTTCGAGCTGGAGCTCGACCCGGCCGTACGGGAGTGCCGGATTCCGAAGCTGACGGTGCAGCCGCTGGTCGAGAACGCCGTCCTGCACGGCATTCAGCGCAAGGAAGGGCACACCGGTCGGCTGCTTGTGCACGCGTATGCGAGCGGCGCGGGTTACGCGATCCGCGTCCGCGACGACGGCGCCGGCATGCCGGCGGAGCAGGCGGAGCGCCTGACCTCCGGCCTGCAGGGCGCGCCGGGACCGGCCCCCGCCGGGTACGGCCTGTACAACGTCATGGAGCGGCTGCGCATCTATACGCATGGCCGCTGCCGCATGCAGCTGGACTCGGCCCCCGACGTCGGGACGACGGTGACGATCTTCGTCGATCGCTTGCCGGAGCGCTGAGAGCGGTTTCCTTACATATCGACCAGAACGGTTAAAGGCTGTACGTATCGCGGCGCGCCGGGCAGGCGGTATACTGGGGGCAATTCCACGAAAGAGGGGGTGAGCGCATGGCGTACCAAGGCCCTGGCCCGGGGCCGGGCGACGGCTCGGGCTTGACGCGCACGCCGCGCGCGGGCAAGGAGCGGCCGGCTCGGCTGCCGCAGATCAAGCGTAATTACGATTTGTATTTGCTACTGGTGCCGGGCCTGGTGTTTTTGCTGCTGTTCAAGTACGCGCCGATCTACGGGCTTGTGATTGCTTTTCAGGACTTTAATATTTTCGCAGGCATCGGCGGCAGCGAGTGGGTCGGATTGGCGCAGTTCGAGCGCCTGTTCCAGTCGCCGGACTTCGCCCGGGTGCTGACCAACACGATTGTCATCAGTCTCTACAAGGTGGTCATCCTGTTCCCGATCCCGATTGCGATCGCGCTGCTGCTCAATGAGGTGCGGCTGATGTGGTTCAAGCGCTCGATCCAGACGATCATCTATCTGCCGCACTTCCTGTCCTGGGTCGTCATCGCCGGCCTGTTCGTCAATGTGCTGTCGCCGTCTGGAGGCATCGTCAATCAGGTCATCGTGGCGCTGGGCGGCGAGCCGATCCACTTCCTGATGGACAACAGCGTGTTCCGCTGGGTCGTGATCGCCACCGACGGCTGGAAGGAGGCAGGCTGGAATGCGATCATCTTCATCGCCGCGATTGCCGGTCTCGATCCGGAGCTGTACGAGGCGGCGCGGCTCGACGGCGCGAGCCGGCTGCAGCAGATGCTGCTGATTACGCTGCCGGGCATCGCCTCGACGATCATCCTGATGCTGATCCTGCGCGTGGGCAATGTGCTGGAGGCGGGGACGCAGCAGATCCTGCTGCTGTACAACCCCACTGTCTACGAGACCGGCGACGTCATCGGCACCTTCATCTACCGGATGGGGCTGTCGTCGATGGAATACAGCTTCTCGACCGCTGTCGGCCTGTTCGAATCGCTGGTCGGCTTCGCGCTCGTCATCGGCGGCAACGCCGCGGCCAAGCGCGCCACCGGCAAAAGCATCTGGTAAAGGGGGACGTAAAAAATGCGTCATATTCGCGCGGGGGACCGGGTACTGGACATTGTCGTCTACGCCTGGCTGGCGCTGTGCGCGCTGGCGTGCCTGCTCCCCTTCCTCAATGTCCTGTCGAAGTCGCTCAGCGCCAACTGGGCGATCGTCTCCGGACAGGTCGGGCTGTGGCCGGTCGGCTTCACGTTCGAGAATCTGTACTTCGTCATGACCGACAGCACGTTCCTGCGGGCGCTCGGGGTCTCGGCCTTCGTCACGGTCGTCGGCACGCTCGGCGCGATCCTGTTCACCGCGGTCGCGGCGTATCCGTTGTCCAAGAAGCATCTGCCGGGCATCAAGCCGATCCTGTTCGCGTACGTCTTCACGATGCTGTTCAACGGCGGGCTGATCCCGAACTATCTGCTGATCAAGTCGCTCGGACTGATGAACAACCTCGGCGCACTCATCCTGCCGGGCCTGATCAACGTGTTCAACATGCTGCTGATGAAGAATTATTACGAGAACCTGCCGGAGAGTCTGGAGGAATCGGCCAAGCTGGAGGGCGCCAGCAACCTGCGCATCGTACTGCGCATCATCATTCCGCTGTCGGCGCCGGTATTCGCGACGATCAGCCTGTTCTACGCAGTGGCCTTCTGGAGCGACTGGTTCCATCCGCTCCTCTACATCACCGATCCTTCGCTGAAGCCGCTGCAGCTCTACCTGCGCGATATCGTGCTGGAGGCTTCCGATGAGAGTCGGCTCACCCAGAGCATCGACAACCTGCTCAATGTCTCGCCGGAGGGCATCCGCAACGCGACGATTATTGTCTCTACGCTGCCGATCCTGCTCGTCTACCCGATGCTGCAGAAGTATTTTATCAAAGGCATCCTGATCGGCTCGGTCAAAGGGTGACGGCGGGCGAAACGCATCATGCAGTCATGGAAAGCAAAAATCACGAGGAGGGGTTCGCTTGGATCTGAGACATAAAAGAGGATGGATGGCCGCGGCGCTTGTATTGGTGGTGGTGGTGCTGCTGGCCGGCTGCAGCGGGCAGGAACCGGCCGGCGGCGGGAACAAGGACGCCGCTGCCGGCGGCGGAGGCGGGGAGCAGAAGGAAGCATCTGCGAACAAGCCGGAGCTGAAATTCCTGAAAGTGTATACGAATATTGATTACAATCATTATCCCGTCGCCGACTATATCGAGGAGGCGTCCGGCTATGCGATTCAGTATGACGCCCTGCCGCAGGAGCATGCGAGCGAGAAGCTGAATCTGATCATGGCCTCGGGCTCGAACTACGACCTCGTCGACGCCACCAATGCGCAGGACTTCTTCACCTTCGCCGAGAATGGCGCGCTCACCGATCTGACGCCGCTGATCGACGAATTCGGCCCGCATATCCGGGAGGCGATATCGGATGAGAGCTTCGCTTCGGCCAGCGTCGACGGCAAGATCTATGGCATCCCGACGCTGAACATCAGCTACGTGCGCACCGGACTGCTCATCCGCACCGACTGGCTGGAGCAGGTGGGGCTGCCGATGCCGCAGACGCTTGACGAGTTCACCGCGGTGCTGCGGGCCTTCCGCGAGCAGGACCCGGGCGGCAACGGTGCGCAGAACATCCCGTTCACGATGTCGGGCACGCCGTTGATCGACAACGTCGCCGGTGCGTTCGGCTTGTTCGTCGACGGCGGGGCGCAGTGGAGCGAGGTGGACGGCGAGCTCGTGCATGCAGCCAATCATCCGGCGCTGCCGGACTATCTCCAATACGTGCGCATGCTCTATGAGGAAGGGCTGCTCGATGCCGAATTCGCGACCAACAAGGGCTCGACCGCTGCCGAGAAATTCACGAGCGGGCGCGCCGGCGTACTGGTAGCCGGATGGTCGTCGATCCCCGGCTACGACGAGGCGCTGCAGAAGGTGCAGCCGGACGCGACCTATCAATTCCTGCTGCCGATGGAGGGCGCGGACGGGCAGAAGGGCTTCCTCAAGCACGGCGGGATCAACAAGATCACGTTCGTCCCCAAAAGCGCCGCCCACCCGGAGGATGCAGTCAAGGCGGTGAATGCGCTGCTGGAGCCGGAGACGTTCAAGGAGATGTTCATCGGCACGGAGGGCGAGACCTACACGGTCGAGGATGGCGCGTATCTCCCGATCGAGCCGGCGTTCTTCGATCAGCGCGGCTCGTCCAACGCCTTCGTGATCGGCATGGACGAGGACGTCTTCGAGACCTACTGGCAGGCGCGCCTCCGCAAAAATCAGGCGATGTACGACAATTATCGCATCGTCAACGAGGTGCCGGAGGAGCAGCGGGTGTTCAATCCGCTCGCCTTCGCGCCGTATCTGCCGCAGCTTGCGGCCAGCAACAACCAGTTGAACAGCGTCGTCAGAGACGCGCTCATCCAGATGGTCGTCGACGGCGTGACGGACAAGGGCATCGCCGATATGCAGAGCGCCTGGAAGGCGGCCGGCGGCGAAGCGGTGGCCGCCGAAATCAACGAGTGGTACACGAGCCGATGATGGCTAGGAAAGCGGGAAAGAAATAACAGTTTGCTGCAAATGTATTCGGCCGTGCAAGGAAGACTTCCTTGCACGGCGGTGTGTTCCGTTCCGGGAAGCGGGCCATTTACGTTTGCCCTATGTTTCATTGTATAATGAGGGTGAACATAGCTCGTGAGGCGGAAGGGGATAGTGGCACTGGCAATGGCGAACAATCGTAACGACGCAACTGCAGGCAGTCGGGCCGACGGTCCGTTCAGGGGGAGAATTCGGGCACTGGTGGAGCATCCCCTGTTTCAACCGATGGTGATCGGACTGATCATGTTTAATGGTCTTGTGATTATTATGGAGACGTACGATGCGGGCAATCGGCTGCTCTTCGCGCTGGACCGCATCATCATTTGGCTGTTCGTGCTGGAGGTGCTGCTCAAAATCGCCGGTCTGGGACCGCGCCGATATTTTGGGAGCGGCTGGAATGTATTCGACTTTACGATCGTGGCGGCGAGTCTGGCGTTCTACTCGACCTCGCTCGTCAGCGTGCTGCGGCTCGTCCGGGTGCTGCGGCTCATCCGCATGATACCGGCGATACCGGCACTGCGCAAAATCATCGACTCCTTGATGAAGTCGGTGCCCGCGCTGACGGGGATTCTCGGTCTTACCTTTTTGATCTTCTCCATCTATGCCATCATTGGCACGACCTTCTTCCGCGAGGCGCTGCCGTATGAATATTTTGGCAGCTTTCATCATGCGCTTTTTACGCTGGTGCAGGTCGTGACCTTCGAATCCTGGGCCAGTCAGGTGGCGCGTCCGGTGATCGAGCAGCTGCCGTGGGCCTGGGTCTACTTCGTGTCCTTCATTATTGTCGGCGCGCTGGTTATCCTCAATCTGGTCGTGGCCGTCATCTTGAGCTACCTCAATCAAGAGGAGGATACCCACCAGCAGAGCCAGCTCGACCGGCTGGTCCAGGAGAACGAGGAGCTGCGGCACGACATTCGCGACATCAAAACCTTACTGACGGAGCAGCGGAATAAACCGGAGGCGTAGCCCTCCCGTACGCCGCTGCATGTACACCCCTTTCCCATCGAAAGGGGTGTTTTGCATGGGGTTGCCGTACCCGGAGCAAGCGCATGTGACGTAGGCCGGCAATCGGGGTATACTGTCCGTACAAGGATCAGGAAGGGGATGGATAGCATGACGAACAGCGACATCACACCGCCCATGGGCTGGAACCTCGACAACAGCTACGCTCGTCTGCCTCATCATTTTTATAGCAAGCTGGCGCCTGTGCCGGTGGCCGAGCCGAGGCTGGCCGTCCTGAATGAGGGGCTGGCCGGCGCGCTCGGTCTCGACGCCGAGGCGCTGCGCAGCGCGGCGGGCGTCGAGACGCTGGCCGGGAATCGGCTGCCCGAGGGGGCGGACCCGCTCGCTCAGGCCTATACGGGCCATCAATTCGGCCACTTCACGATGCTGGGCGACGGCCGCGCCCTGCTGCTGGGGGAGCAGCGCACACCGGACGGCCGCCGCGTCGACATCCAGCTCAAGGGCTCCGGCCGCACTCCCTATTCGCGCTCGGGCGACGGCCGCGCCGCACTGGGCCCGATGCTGAGGGAGTATATCATCAGCGAGGCGATGCATGGGCTGGGCATCCCGACGACGCGCAGCCTGGCGGTCGTATCGACCGGCGAGCAGATCGTCCGCGAGTCGCTGCTGCCCGGCGCGGTGCTTGTGCGGGTGGCGGCGAGCCACCTGCGCGTCGGCACGTTCCAATATGCCGCGGCCCTGGATGACAAGGAGCAGCTGAGAGCGCTCGCGGATTATGCGCTGCAGCGGCATGCTCCCGAGGCGGCTCAGGATGAGGATGGGCGATACGTCGGGCTGCTGCGGGCCGTCATTGCCCGCCAGGCCGAGCTGATCGCGAGATGGCAGCTCGCCGGCTTCATTCATGGGGTCATGAATACCGACAATATGGCGGTCAGCGGCGAGACGATCGATTATGGACCGTGCGCATTCATGGATGCTTACGATCCGGAGACGGTGTTCAGCTCGATCGATCGTCAGGGCCGGTATGCTTACGGCAACCAGCCGCGGATCGCGGCCTGGAACCTGGCGCGCTTCGCCGAGTCGCTGCTGCCGCTGCTGGCCGAGGACGAAGCGCGCGCCCTGGAGCTGGGGGAAGAGGCGATCGGGGCGTTCGCCGGACTGTATCACGGGTACTGGCTAGACGGCATGCGCGCCAAGCTGGGGTTGTTCGGCCGCGACGACCACGAAGAGGACGAGACGCTGGTCCAAGAGCTGCTCGCGATGCTGCAGGAGCAAGGGGCAGACTATACCAATGCCTTCCGGGCACTCACCCTGGAGCGGCCCGAGGATAGCGGGCTGACCGCAGCGGATGCGTGGACAGCCTGGCAGACGCGCTGGCAGGCTCGGCTGGACAGTCAGTCCGAGTCGCGCGAACAATCGCTTCAGCTCATGCGGCGCAGCAATCCGGCGGTCATCCCGCGCAACCATCGGGTCGAGGAGGCGCTCGCGGCGGCGGAGCAGGATGGGGATTACGGCGTCATGCACGCGCTGCTTGCCGCGCTTGCCGATCCCTATGCCTACACGGCCGAACAAGTAGCCTATTGCGCAGCGGCGCCCGCGTCCGCCGGGCCGTACCGGACGTATTGCGGGACGTGATCGATACGAGTAGCGGCGTCATCGCGATATCAACTCACAAAATATTCTGTTGAACGAATATTCCTTGTATGGTATATTAAATGCAACATAAACAAGGAGGAATCGACCATGGCGAATGAAATGATGACGAAGGTGGAAGGCAATGAAATCATTTTGGAGCGCGTATTCGACGCGCCGCAGGAATTGGTCTTTCAAGCGTTCACGGAAGCGGAGCATCTGAAGCACTGGTGGGGGCCGCGCGGCTGGACATTGACGGCGTGCCACGTCGACTTTCGCCCGGGCGGCGTGTGGCATTATTGCATGAAGTGCATGGACGAGAACCAAGGGGACTTCTACGGCATGGAATCGTGGGGCAAGGGGGTCTATCAAGAGATCGACGCGCCTGCCGCCTTCAGCTACATCGACTACTTCTCCGATGCCGACGGCAACGAGTCGCAGGAGCTGCCGGCCACGCATGTGGCGATGTCATTCGTCGATGAAGCGGGCAAAACGAAGCTAATCAGCATCTCGCGTTACGAGAGCGAAGAAGCGCTCAAGACCGTGCTGGAGATGGGCATGGAGCAGGGTATCAAGGAGACGTGGGACCGACTGGGCGAGCACCTCGACAGCGTCCGCCAGTAAGGACTACGGTTATGGTTATTGTGGAGCTCGCTATGGACAGCTTGGCTGCCCGCAGCGAGCTCCAAGTCATTTGTAGCGGCGTTGGACACTGCGCATACGGTGTGGCATGATGGAAAGCATAGTTACTCAATTGCACATACAAGGAGTAGTATCATCATGTCCAATTCAGCACGGCGCGAGCGGCAGCCGCTCGAGAACGGCCATAAGCTGTGGTTTGGCGGGCTGCTCGTGATCTTTGCGCTGCCCGGGTTCGCCTTCGCCTCCTGGGTGTCGCGCACCACCACAATACGGGACCAGCTTGACGCGTCCACCTCCCAGATGGGATTCCTTTTGCTTGGCCTTGCCACCGGCTCCATTGTCGGGTTGACGGGCTCGGGGCGGCTCATCTCCAGGCTCGGCGCGCGCCGCTCAATCGCGGCCAGCACAATGCTGCTGGCGCTTGGTTTTATTGCCGCAGGGGCAGGGACAGCCGTAGCTCTGGCGCCGGTGATTTTTGCCGGGCTGCTCATTTTCGGGATCGGGTACGGCGTGCTGGATGTGGCGATGAACGTCGAGGGCGGCTCGCTCGAGCAGGCCCTAGGCCGCAACGTCATGCCGCTCTTGCATGCGCTCTTTAGCCTGGGCATGCTGCTCGGCGCGCTGGCGGGCACGGCGGCCATTGCGGCACAGCTGCCGGTGTCGATCCATCTGGCAGCGGTCGGTCTTGCGCTTGGCGGAGGCGTATACGCCTTGTCCCGCTGTCTGCCTCCGGCTACGGGACGGGAAGCGGCGGAGGAGCGGGAGGCGGATGTGCCAGGAGCGTCAAGGGCGTCAGGGGCGCGGCTCTCGGCGAAGATCTGGCGAGAGCCGCGCGTGTGGATGATCGGCCTGATTGTGCTGGGCGCCGCCTTCTCCGAGGGGGCGGCGAGCGATTGGATTCCGCTGGCGATGGTCGACGGGTACGGCGTGGAGGCGGCCACGGGCTCGCTGGTGTACGGCTTCTTTGTCGGCGCGATGCTCGTGGCCCGGCTGGCCGGGGGCTATATGCTCGACCGCTTCGGGCGCGTGGCCGTGCTGCGCGGCTGCGCCGCGCTCAGCGTAGCCGGCCTGCTGGTGTTCATCTTCGGCAGCGGGACGGCGGCTGCGGCTACGGGTGCTGTGCTGTGGGGCTTGGGCGCTTCGGTCGGCTTTCCGGTCGGCTTATCGGCCGCGGGCGATGAACCGCGAGGGGCGGCTGCCCGCGTGAGCGCGGTCGCGATGATCGGCTACTTTGCTTTTTTGGTCGGCCCGCCTTCGCTCGGCCTGCTGGGCGAGCAGATCGGTCTGCGCCGGGCGATGCTCGTCGTCCTGGCGATGGTGCTGCTCGCGGGCCTGCTGTCGCACGCGGCCCGCAAGCCGCGTCGGAGCGGCGCGCCGGAGGGCAGGTAGCGATCCTTCCCGCCGCGCGAACTGGCGAGACGGCGCTTTTGCAAGAATTGGAAATGAAGTATGCATCTGACCAAGGACGACTTCCGCCGTTTGATTGAAGAGGAACTGAATGATTCGGAAGACGAAGAAGCGCCATTTGAAAGCATCGCCATGCTCGACGACCGGACCATTGAGGCGGTGCTGGATACCTCCGGGGAAGGCGGCGAGATTGGAGCGGCCTTCATGACGCTGTTCATGGACGCCATTTTGCGCAACTTTTATATGGCGTCCGATTTCTACGAGGATGGACAGCAGCCGCTGATCCGATTCCTGGATACAGAGGGCAAGGTGCTCGCCGAGAATGAGGATTTTGTGCAGTCTGGATCCTAGGGCTTGTATGCCGCCTTCCTCGCTCGTCCTGCCAGGTTGACGCGGAGAGATCTGGGTGCCGCAGGCGCCCCCACGCACGATCTTCCGCAGCTCCCCGACCGTCGAGCAGTCACGCGGCTGTACAGGCAGCTGAATTGGAGGTAATGGTTCGGGATTGTTGCCGAAGTAGAGAGCAAGGACCTTGGGGCCTGAAATAACCCTTTTCAATCTGAGACGTTTCGCCTGTAATTAGCGATTTCTTACAAATTAAACCATTCCAAGAATAGGAGAAACAGACAGGATGAAACGAATCACATGGAAAGGGCCGCATTTACCGAAAAGGCTTCTTCTTGGCTAAGTTTATCTACTTTCTAGACAGAAGTCCACTAACTATACCCGTAATAAAAAGAACCGCTCCAAGAATAGCTGTGGTCCAATATATCATTTCAAAAGAAGCAGGCATATTAAAAAAAATGTAGTCAAAGTTAACAGGCCTCTGGTAAGCAGTGAAATTCACGTATAAAACAATGCTCTCCAAACTAAACACTGCGATCAAAATGGAACCCGAGAGGATGAGCCAAGGTGCAAGCTTTTTCATGTCTAAACCTCTTTTTCTCAAAATTAGATATTGAATAATACCAGCTCACATTCCGCACCCTTAGAATAGGCCGGCGAGCGGAATTTTGCAGTGAAAAATAAGCTCAACGAGCCCTAGCGATGATTTTTGAAGAAAA
>NZ_JACXIZ010000021.1 GCF_014705605.1 Paenibacillus sabuli | reverse complement strand
ATGCGCTGGCAGCGGTGGCCGCCGCGGTGGCCGCCGGCGCCGCGCCCGCGCGGCTGGCGCAGCCGCTGCGCGCATTCGGCGGCGTCGAGCATCGGCTCGAATATGTCCTGACCCGCGGCGGCGTCCGCTATTACAATGATTCCAAGGCGACCAATCCGGCCGCGACAATCATGTCGATCGGCTCGCTCGAGGGCGGCATCGTGCTGATTGCGGGCGGACTCGATCGCGGCTCCAGCTACGCGGAGCTGGAGCCGGTGCTGGCGGAGCGGGTGTCCGCGCTCGTGGCGCTGGGCGAGTCGCGACACCGGCTGGCCGAGGTTGCGGAGCGGGCAGGTTTAACCCGGGTGCATCTCGTCGAACCTGATGAGGACGCCGAAGCCGTGCTGCGCCAGGCGGTGCGCGCCGCCGCCTCGCTCGCCCAAGAAGGGGAAGCGGTGCTGCTGTCGCCCGCTTGCGCGAGCTGGGACATGTTCGCCTCGTATGAAGTACGGGGGCGCATTTTTAAGGATTCGGCGCATACCTTGTAAGTAGGGGGCTCGTCCCTACTTTCCCGTGCAAAGGGTGTGTGCGTGATGGCCAAAGCCAGGTCCGCCCCGGATCTGTGGATGATCTTGTCAATCTTGCTGATCTTGTCGATCGGACTCGTGATGGTGTACAGCGCCAGCGCCGTGCTCAGCTTCAACGAGTTCGGCGATGCCTTCTATTATGTCAAGCGCCAGCTATTGTTCGCCGTGCTTGGCGTAGCGGCGATGTTCGTGACGATGAACACGGATTATTGGGTGTGGAAGAAGGCTTCCAAGCCGGCGCTCTTGGTCTGCTTTCTGCTGCTGCTGCTCGTGCTGATTCCCGGCATCGGGGTCGTGCGCGGCGGCGCCCGCAGCTGGCTCGGCATCAGCTCGCTCGGCATCCAGCCGTCAGAGTTCATGAAGCTGGCGATGGTCGTATTCCTCGCGAAGCTGCTATCGGAGCGGCAGGAACAGATCAGTACGTTCGCCAAAGGGCTGCTGCCGCCGCTGGCCATTATGGGCACGGCCTTCGGCCTGATCATGCTGCAGCCCGACCTGGGCACCGGCACCGTCATGGTCGGGGCCTCGCTGCTGGTCATCTATGCGGCCGGCGCGCGCATCCGCCATCTCGGCTCGCTGGCGCTGCTCGGCGTAGCCGGACTGGTCGGCCTGATCCTGGCTGCGCCATACCGGCTGCAGCGCATCACGGCTTTTCTGGACCCCTGGCAGGACCCGCTCGGCGCAGGGTACCAATCGATCCAGTCGCTGTATGCGATCGGGCCGGGCGGACTGGTCGGACTCGGCTTGGGCATGAGCCGTCAGAAGTACAATTACTTGCCGGAGCCGCAGACCGACTTTATTTTCTCAATCGTGGCCGAGGAGCTCGGCTTTATCGGCGGCGCGGCTGTCATCGTGTTGTTTTTGATACTCGTCTGGCGCGGCATGCGCGCAGCGATCATGGCGCCGGATACCTTCGGCAGTCTGCTCGCGGTCGGCATCACCGGCATCATCGCGGTGCAGGTGCTGATCAATATCGGGGTCGTGATC
Source organism: Paenibacillus sabuli (assembly GCF_014705605.1). Taxonomy (GTDB): domain Bacteria; phylum Bacillota; class Bacilli; order Paenibacillales; family Paenibacillaceae; genus Paenibacillus_D; species Paenibacillus_D sabuli. The sequence continues at coordinate 183,081 of NZ_JACXIZ010000021.1, read as the reverse complement.
GGCATGATGCCGGTGACCGGGATCACGCTTCCGCTGATCAGCTATGGCGGTTCGTCGCTGACGCTGCTGCTTACGGCGCTGGGCATTTTGCTTAATATATCCCGTTATTCGAGGTGAAGATATGCGAATTGTACTGACCGGCGGCGGCACCGGCGGCCACATTTATCCGGCGATTGCCATCGGCCGCCAGCTCCAGCACGACGCATCTGCCGAGCTGCTCTATATCGGCACGCATCGCGGACTGGAAGCGCGCATCGTTCCCGAGGCGGGCATCGCATTTGAAGCGATTGACATCACCGGCTTCAAACGAAGGCTGTCGCTGGACAACGTCAAAACGGTCCTGCGCTTCCTGCGTGGCGTGCGGCGCGCAAAGGCGCTGCTGCGACGCTTCAAACCCGATGCGGTCGTGGGAACGGGCGGCTATGTGTGCGGTCCTGTCGTATATGCCGCTTCCAAGCTCGGCATTCCGACGCTGATTCACGAACAGAACGTCGACCCCGGCCTGACCAACCGCTTCCTCAGCCGCTATGCGGACCGCATAGCGGTGAGCTTTGCGGAGTCGGCCCCGCACTTCGACAGCCGCAAGCTGGTGCATACCGGCAATCCGTGCGCGACCGAGGTGCTGCGGGCGGACCGGGCGGCGGGCTACGCCTCGCTGGGCATCGCCCCGGGGCGGCCGATCGTGCTCGTCGTGGGGGGCAGCCGCGGCGCCAGGGCATTCAACGAAGCGCTGCCGGGCATGCTGGGTCAGCTGGACCGGTTGCCCGCGGAGCTCGTCTTCGTGACGGGTGAGGCGTACTACGAGCACACGAAGGGCCGGCTGGCTGCGAATGCGGCGCCGGCCAATCTGCATGTCGTGCCCTATGTGCACAACATGCCGCAGGTGCTGGCGGCCGCCACGCTCGTCGTCTGCCGCGCCGGGGCCTCGTCGCTGGCCGAGCTGACGGCGCTCGGCGTACCCTCGATCCTGATCCCGTCGCCGAATGTGACGAACAATCACCAGGAGCCCAATGCCCGCGCGCTGGCCGATGCCGGCGCGGCGGAGATGATGCTCGAGCGCGAGCTGACGGGCGAGGCGCTGATCGGGCGGATCGCGGCGATCGTCGGCGACCCGCAGCGGCTGCGCCGGATGGGCGATGCGGCCAGGGCGCTCGGCATGCCCGAGGCGGGGGCCCAATTATCACGCGAGCTGCAGGCGTTGTGCGCGGGTCGTTAACCGGCGACGGGGAGCCGCGGTAGGCGGCTGTCACACACCGGTAGCGACAGGCATAGGATACTCTATAATCGCGACCGCTTCCCTAGGCGGACCGATTGTTGCATCCGATGTACATTTCGCCGGCAATCCGGCCCATGGCGCACACACGCACGCAGCTGAAGGAAAAGGAGGCAGCGCATATGCGGCACTACGCCGAAGAATGGAAACACGCATCCGTAGGCATCGTCAAGTTCGGCGAGCCGCTGGCGGAATATACCACTTGGAAAATCGGCGGTCCTGCGGACATGCTGATTATGCCGAATACGACCGAAGAGCTGGCGCGCGCCGTACAGCTCCTGCAGCGGCAAGGCTTGCCGTGGATGAACCTGGGCCGGGGCTCGAATCTGCTCGTCGGCGACGGCGGCTTTCGCGGCGCTATAATCAAGCCGGGCGCCGGCTTTGATTATGCCCGCTTTGACGGCAACCTCGTCTATGCGGGGGCGTCGTTCTCTTTTATCAAGCTGTCGGTCATGGCCGGCAAGCACGGGTTGACCGGCCTCGAGTATGCGGGGGGCATCCCGGGCTCGGTCGGCGGGGCGGTCTACATGAACGCCGGCGCGCATGGATCGGATGTGTCACGCATTTTCAAGTCAGCCCAGATTGTATGGGACACAGGGGAATTGGCGGAGCTGGACGCCTGGCAGATGCAATTCGATTACCGGCATTCCGTGCTGCACGAGCGCCGCGGCGTTATTGCCGGCGCAGTATTCCAGCTGGAGCCCGGCGACCGCAAGGAGATCGCGGCCGCAATGGCTTCCTACAAGGATCGCCGACTGCGCACGCAGCCGCTCAAGCAGCCGACGGCCGGCAGCGTATTTCGCAATCCGGACGGCGACCATTCGGCCAGGCTGATTGAAGCGGCGGGTCTGAAGGGGCTGCGAATCGGCGGCGCCGAGGTGTCGCAGCAACACGCCAATTTCATTGTCAACACCGGGCAAGCGACGGCTGACGATGTCCTCGCCCTCATGGAACGTATCCAATCTGTTGTCCAGGACCGGTTCGGCATTGTGCTGGAGCCGGAGGTGCGTGTCGTGGGCGAGCGGTAATTCGGAGGTGATACATTGGATAAATTGGTGATCGAAGGCGGAAAAGCGCTCTCGGGCACGATTGCCATTCAGGGGGCCAAAAACGCCGCGCTCCCGATCCTTGCCGCCGCCATGCTTGCCAGAGGCACGATTGTGATCGATCATGTGCCCCGGCTGCTGGATATCGAGGTGATGCTGGATATCCTGCGGGATCTGGGCTGCCAGGCGCATCACGACGGGCATACGGTCGTGCTGGATACGTCCGGCGCCGACAGCTCGCATGTGCCGGAGCGGCTGATGCGTCAGATGCGCTCGTCGATTTTTTTGATGGGCCCGTTGCTCGCCAGGTTCAAGAAAGTGGAGATCTACCAGCCCGGCGGATGCGCGATCGGCGAGCGCAAGATCGATTTGCATCTCAGAGGCCTGCAGGCGCTGGGAGCCGAGATCGAGGAGAGCGGCAACAAAATGATTTGCCGCTGCGACCAACTGAAAGGCACTGAGCTGCATCTTGATTTCCCCAGTGTCGGGGCAACCGAAAATCTAATGATGGCGGCTGTGCTGGCCCAAGGGACGACCGTGCTCTCAGGCGCCGCGCAAGAGCCGGAGATCGAAGATCTGGCGGGATTCCTCAATGCGATGGGCGCATGTGTGAGCGGCGCCGGCACCGGCAAGATTGTCATTGAAGGAGTGGAGGCGCTGAAGCCGTCCAGGTACGGGGTCATCCCGGACCGCATCGTCGCCGGCACGATCATGGTGGCGGCCGCCGCGACCAGAGGATGCGTGACGCTGCGCAACACCAATCCGTCGCACGTAACTGCGCTGATCCATGTGCTGCGGCGCTGCGGCGTCGAAGTGGAGACGAGCGGGGATCTTATCAAGGTCGGGGCAGTCGGGAGACCGCGAGCGCTCGATCGGATCGTGACTGCCCCGTATCCGGCATTTCCGACTGATCTGCAGTCCCAGGTGATGGTGCTGCTGTCGACCGCCGATGGCTGCAGCATCGTCAAGGAGACGATCTTCGAAGGACGGCTCCGGCACGTCGACGAACTGATCCGGATGGGCGCCGATATCCAGGTCGATCAGAGCAGCGCAATCATTCGAGGCGTGTCGCGGCTGCGGGGCGCCACTGTGGAAGCGACCGATCTGCGCGCAGGAGCGGCGCTGGTGGTCGCCGGCCTGGCGGCGCAAGGTACGACGATCGTGGAGCATGTGTATCATATTGATCGCGGCTACGACGGCATCGAGCGCATGTTCGGCAGGCTGGGGGCGCGCATTTCCCGCTTTCCGGAGCTGGCTGACAGCCGCGCGGTGATCGGTTAGCGGCATCATCGAAACGGTTGGGGCGCTCCTCACACACAGCGGGCGCCGGCCGTTTTGCTTTGTCTGCATGAAAAGGGTAAAATGGGTCAGGACTGGTAAGGAGGGACAAGCTTTGGAACAGACGATTCCCGCACTGAAAAAACCGCAGCCCAAGCGGCGCGGCAATCGAAAGCTGCTCGCTGTGTTGGTGCTGTTGTTCATCGTGCTGTTGGCGGTGCTGTTCTTTAATTCCTCCATCAGCAAAATCTCCTCCGTGGCTGTGGCGGGCCAGCAGTTCTTGACGAAGGAAGAACTGATCGATGCGGCCGGCGTCGGGATCGGAGATCCGTTCTTCAGCGATTCGTCCAATACGATCGCAGCGCGGGTGGAGGAACTGCATGCGGTGGAAGAGGTGGAGGTCACCAAGCACTTTCCCGGCGATGTGCAAATTCGCGTACGGGAATATCCGGCAGTGGCCTATGAGCTCGACGGGCAGGCCGAGCTGACCGCAGTGCTGTCCAACGGTACGGCGATCGGATTGGCCGGACGCGATTATATCGTGGACAAGCCCGTGCTCGTCGGCTGGGAGCCGGAAGACCCGCTCAAGCAAAAACTCAGCCAGACGCTGTCCCGACTGCAGGCCGGATTGCTGTCCGATTTTTCCGAAATCATTCCGATCCCTTCCACTTCCTACCCGGATCGCATCAAAATCTATACGCGTACGCAGTATGAGGTCGTTACAGCGGTTTCGCTTCTGGAGGAGAAGGCGGATACGCTAGGCGCCCTGATCGAGACGCAAGAGCCCGGCAAGGTGACAATGCTGCTGGCGGACACGTATACGCCGTTCGAGCAGGCGGGAGAAGAAGGAGAAAGTGAAGATTCTAATGAAAAAGAGACTACTCAATAGGTGAAATCAATGGTAGAATTTTATTTATTGGGCTCATTCGGCCTTCCCGCGCGGTTGGCAGATGTTTCTACGTGAAAAATAATGTTGAAAAAAGAGGGATCTTATAAATAGCGTTGAAATAGTAGGTTAGTGATTTAACATACATTCCATTGTTGAAACGGAGGTGCCACGAGTTGAGCAGCAATGACATCATCGTTAGTCTGGACATCGGTACATCCAAGGTTCGTGCCATTATCGGTGAGGTCGCGAACGGAGCCATCAATATTGTTGGGGTTGGATCTGCCGACTCGGAGGGTATTCGTAAGGGAGCCATTGTAGATATTGATCAGACTGTGCAATCCATCCGCAATGCGGTCGACCATGCAGAGCGAATGGTGGGCATTCAAATATCCGACGTCTACGTCGGCATCCAGGGCAATCATATCGGACTTCAGACCAATCACGGCGTCGTCGCGGTCTCCAACGAGGATCGTGAAATTGGAGAAGAGGATATCGAACGCGTCCTGCAGGCGGCAAAGGTTGTCGCGCTCCCTCCCGAAAGGGAAATTATCGGTCTTGTACCCAAGCAATTTCTGGTCGACGGACTGGATGGCATCTCGGACCCGCGGGGCATGATCGGCGTGCGGTTGGAGGTGGAGGCTACGGTCATCACCGGGGCCAAGACGGCTACGCACAATCTGCTGCGCTGCGTAGAAAAAGCCGATTTGCATATCGCGGGTCTCGTGCTGATGTCGCTCGCTTCCGGTCAGATGGCGTTGACCAAGGACGAGCGCTCCATGGGGACCGCCCTCGTCGATATCGGCGCCGGTTCCTGCACGCTTGCCGTATTCGAGCAGGGCAGCCTGGTGGCCACCTCGACACTGCCGATCGGCGGCGAGTACGTCACCAACGATATTTCGTACGGCTTGCGGACCCAGACCGAACAGGCCGAGAAGATCAAGCTGAAGTACGGCTGCGCGCGGGTAGAGGACGCCGCCGACGACCAGCGCTTCAAGGTCATGCGCATGGGCAGCAACGTAGAGAAAGAATTCTCTCAAGTGGACCTGGCCAACATCATCGAACCCCGAATGCAGGAAATCTTCCATCTCGTGCTCCAGGAGGTGCGCAGACTCGGCTACGCGGACAAGATCGGCGGCTATGTGCTGACCGGCGGTACGGTGGCCATGAACGGCGTGCTGCCGCTCGCACAGGCGGAGCTCGAATCGTCCGTACGCATTGCGGTGCCGGACTATATTGGCGTGCGCGATCCGGCGTTCACGAGCGGAGTCGGCATGATCCACTACGCGTCGAGATATATGCGAAGCCGATCATCCGGCGGGACTGCGGTCAAAAAAACGAGCAGCCGGAAAGCGAGCTCGTCTGCGCCAGCCAGACCCGGTTTGTTCGAACGCTTAAAAAATATGTTTAGCGAATTTATTTGATCGGGGGAAAAAGCGAATGTTGGAATTCGATTTCGATATGGAGCAGCTGGCACAAATCAAAGTCATCGGTGTCGGCGGCGGTGGCAGCAACGCAGTAAACCGAATGATCGAGAACGGCGTCAAAGGCGTTGAGTTCATTACGGTAAATACGGACGCGCAAGCGCTCAATCTGGCGATGTCCGAGCACAAGCTTCAGATTGGGGACAAGCTCACGCGGGGACTGGGTGCCGGCGCGAACCCGGAGGTCGGCAAAAAAGCCGCCGAAGAATCGCGTGACCTGATTGCCGGTACGCTTAAAGGCGCAGACATGGTTTTTGTCACCGCAGGAATGGGCGGCGGCACCGGTACCGGCGCGGCGCCGGTCATTGCCGAGATCGCCAGAGAATGCGGCGCCTTGACGGTCGGCGTCGTCACGCGGCCGTTTACGTTCGAAGGGCGCAAGCGTTCCTCGCAGGCGGAGCTGGGCATCGAGGCGCTCAAGGAAAAGGTCGACACGCTGATCGTCATTCCGAACGACCGACTGCTCGAAATTGTCGACAAAAAGACGCCGATGCTGGAAGCGTTCCGCGAGGCGGACAACGTGCTTCGCCAAGCCGTGCAAGGTATTTCGGATCTGATTGCGGTACCGGGACTGATCAACCTCGACTTCGCAGACGTGAAGACGATCATGACCGAACGCGGCTCGGCGCTGATGGGCATCGGCATCGCCACAGGGGAGCAGCGTGCGGCGGAAGCGGCCCGCAAAGCGATCATGAGCCCGCTGCTGGAGACGTCGATCGACGGCGCGCGCGGCGTGATCATGAACATTACCGGCGGTTCGAATCTGTCGCTGTACGAGGTCAACGAAGCCGCCGAGATCGTCATCGGTGCATCCGATCCGGAGGTCAACATGATCTTCGGCGCCATCATCGACGAGAGCCTCAAGGACGAGATCAAAGTCACGGTCATCGCGACCGGGTTCGAGCACAAGCCGGCTCCCCAAGTAAGACGCGCGCCGGGCCAACCGACCGAAGGCGGCGAAGGACGGCCGGCTGGCGGCAACAGCGGCTCGAACGTCAAGCCGTTCGGCGGCAACGGCGATCAGCTTGATATTCCCGCTTTTCTGCGCAATCGCCCGCGCGGCGATCGCTAGATTCAGATGCAGGGCTTTTATCGATAGACGCGTATTTTTACAGCAAGCGTATGACGCATGCTGTGGAAATACGCGTTTTTTGTTTCTTGCCGCTGCGCTAAGGGATGGCGCAGCGTGTTTCGCCTTGAAAACATAGCAGGTATATGATTTTAGGTATTCCTTTCTATTTTTCGCGGAACGAAACTGGCTCGGCTATAAAAATAGCCTCGCCGTTTCGCCTTGAAAGACAAGAAATACGAGCTGATCGCTCGTACCGCTCTTGTCTTTCGCGGAACGAAACTCGCTGCGCCAAGGATAGCGCAGCGAGTTTCGCCTTGCTCGACAAAAAAAGATCGGTCCTGACGGCATGTTTAGACAGACATTGAAATAGGATTTTAATATACTGTTCTGGAGCCGGCTCAGGCAGACGTACCCGTCATGTTGCGGAAGACGAAAGTCCGGCAGGAGGTCGAGGCAAGCTGGTCGTATATGCGGATTTGTTGTTTTTGCTGAATCTGGCAATCGATGGCGCGGTCTTGCTGACGACGGCCTGGGTGAGAGGGGTGCGGCCGAAGGCGTGGCGTCTGCTGGGCGCAGCGTCGATCGGGGCAAGCTATGTGCTCCTGCTGCTCCTGCCCCCGCTCTCGCTGCTCAGTACGCTGGCGGTGAAGATTCCGCTGTCGCTGCTGATGCTGTATACGGCTTTCGGCTTCTCTAGCCTTCAGTATTTCCTGGCCAATACGGCTGCTTTCTACGGAGTGAATTTCGCGGCGGCAGGAGGCGTCTACGGTATGCATTATATGTTGCTCAGCTCTCCGGAGCTGTGGCGGGGGTTGTGGTTCGTGAGAACAGGCGGGAGCGGTCCGCTGCTCGGCATCGGCGGCATCTCGTTGACGCTGACGTTCGCGGCGGCAATCGGCTTGTATCGCGTGACCGTGGCCGGGCGACGACGGCGAGAACAGCTGCTTACGCATGTGACGGATGTCGAAGTACTAATCGAGGGGACGCGACGCGAATGCAGGGGGCTGATTGATACCGGCAATCAATTGTACGACCCGCTGACCCGCACGCCGGTCATGGTCATGGAAGCCTCGCTGTTCGCCGAGCAACTGCCTGCCTCTTGGCAACAGCGCATCAAGCTCAGTCAAGTCGATCAATTGGTAGCGGGCATCGGGGAGGATCCGTGCATCTGGCAGGACCGGCTGCGCCTGATTCCGTATCGCGGCGTCAACCGCGGCGCGCAATTCATGCTCGCGTTGAAGCCGGACCGTGTACGGATCGAGCATGAGGGCAAGACATACGAGACCCGCAAGGTGCTCATCGGACTCGACGGCGGCACACTGGCCGCGGACGGCGCTTATCGGGCGATCGTCCATCCGTCGCTCATGGCGGCAGCGCAGCCGCAGGAGCGCGAACCATCGCAGACAAGGAGGGAGACGCCGAAATGCATGCAAAGTGGAAACTGATCCTGCAGTTATATTATTACCGGATCCTGTTTTTATTCGGATTAAAAAGCGAGGAGCTGTACTATATTGGCGGCAGCGAGGCGTTGCCGCCGCCGCTCACCCGGGAGGAAGAGGAGTATTTGCTCGGCAAGCTGCCTTCCGGCGATACGGCGATCCGGGCGGTGCTGATCGAACGCAATCTGAGACTCGTCGTCTATATCGCCCGCAAATTCGAAAATACCGGCATTCATATCGAGGATCTTGTATCAATCGGTGCGATCGGCCTGATCAAAGCGGTCAATACGTTCGATCCGGAAAAAAAAATCAAGCTTGCCACGTACGCTTCAAGGTGCATCGAAAATGAAATTTTGATGTATTTGCGCCGCAACAACAAGACCAAAACGGAAGTGTCCTTTGACGAGCCCCTAAACATTGATTGGGACGGCAACGAATTGCTGCTTTCCGATGTGCTCGGCACCGAGAACGATACCATCTATCGCAATATCGAGGAGCAGGTCGACCGCAAGCTGCTGCACAAAGCGCTGGAAAAGCTGAGCGACCGGGAACGCACGATCATGGAGCTGCGCTTTGGCCTGAGCGACGGCGAAGAAAAAACGCAGAAAGATGTGGCCGATCTGCTCGGCATCTCGCAGTCATATATTTCGCGGCTGGAGAAGCGGATTATTAAGCGGCTGCGCAAGGAATTCAACAAAATGGTGTGAGGGGAAGGACGCATCAGGCAACTGGTCGCTGGGAATAAAATGGGGACCCAAGGGGATAATGAACATTAATGTTTCTCCTTGGGAGGTAATCACGTTGACCCGAAATAAAGTTGAGATCTGTGGAGTGGATACCGCGAAACTGCCCGTCCTGACCAACCTGGAGATGCGCGAGCTGTTCACGGCGCTGCAGACCCGCAACGAACTGGCAGCCAGAGAGAAATTGGTGAATGGCAACTTGAGACTCGTGCTCAGCGTGATCCAGCGGTTCAATAACCGCGGCGAGTTCGTCGACGACTTGTTTCAGGTCGGTTGTATCGGACTTATGAAGGCCATTGATAATTTTGACTTGAGCCAGAATGTTAAATTCTCGACATATGCTGTGCCGATGATTATCGGCGAAATTCGGCGCTATCTGCGCGACAATAACCCGATTCGCGTATCGCGCAGCTTGCGGGACATCGCCTACAAGGCGCTGCAGGTGCGGGACAGCTTGACCAACAAGCACTCGCGCGAGCCGACGATAGTTGAAATATCCGAAGCGCTCAACGTTCCGAAGGAAGATGTCGTTTTTGCTTTGGATGCGATTCAGGATCCGGTATCGCTATTCGAGCCGATCTATCATGACGGCGGCGACCCGATCTATGTGATGGACCAGATCAGCGACGACAAAAACAAAGATGTCACTTGGATCGAGGAAATTGCGCTGCGCGAAGCGATGCACAAGCTCAATCAACGGGAAAAAATGATCTTGTCGATGCGTTTTTTCGAAGGCAAAACGCAAATGGAGGTGGCCGAGGAAATCGGCATTTCCCAGGCCCAGGTGTCGCGGCTTGAAAAATCGGCCATTCAGCAAATGCAGAAGCACGTGAAAACCTGAACCATTAAAAACGAATGCGGTCTGCCCCGTCGATTGCGGAGCAGGCCGTTTTTCGAGTCCGGCTGCGCCGCGCCCAAAATTAGCGGGCCGTCCCGGGACATTTACCCGCTTGCCCACATATACTTGTAGAAGTACAGCGAAAGTGGGGATGCCGATGAAAATCTCGGATTTTCAGGCCAAGGACGTCATCAACATCGTCGACGGACGCAAGCTCGGTCATGTCGGCGATCTGGAGCTGGATCTGCGGCAGGGGCGCATCGATGCCATTGTCATACCCGGCTACAGCTCGCGTTTTTTTGGATTGCTCGGCGGCGGCGGCGCGGACGTCGTCATCCCGTGGCGCAATATCGTCAAGATCGGCGAGGATGTGCTGCTGGTCAGACTCGATGAGACGAAGCCGTACCGCCCGGACGAATCAGAGCCGTCCGTCCGCTGATCTGGATCTCATAACGCGGGGTCCATCCATCCGGATCTCGGAATGGGCCTCGCGACCGCCCGCTTGGCAGACGAGGGCCAATATGTGGTAAACTGGAGCAAAGCCCAGTGTGATCGGAAAGGAAGTGCTGCGTATGGAACCGTTCATTGCCAACGCCGACGAGAGCGGGCCTGCAATGTACCGACTGAGCGGATGGATGAAGACGTCGCCCGGGCTGACGGCCGGCTTCACCGGCCGCACCGGCGGCGCCGGCCAGCCGCCGCACGCGTCGCTCAATGTGGCGCTCCATGTCGGGGACGACGCGCGTACCGTCCAAGCGAATCGGGAGCGAGTTGTAAAGGCGCTGGGCTGGCCCTTCGAGGCATGGACATGTGCGGAGCAGGTCCACGGCAGCCGCGTGTACCGCGTGGAGGCGGCCGACCGCGGGAGCGGGCGGCTGGAGCGACGCGATGCGATAGCCGACAGCGACGCGCTCATGACGGATGTGCCGGGCATTTTGCTGACGTCCTTCTACGCCGATTGCGTGCCGCTCTACTTCTACGATCCGGAGCACGGGGCCGTGGCCCTCGCCCATGCGGGCTGGCGCGGCACGGCCGGGCGGATCGGCGCCGCGACGGTAGGGGCGATGCAGCAAGCGTACGGGACGCGTAAGGAGCGGGTGCGGGCGGCGATCGGTCCGGCGATCGGACTGTGCTGTTACGAGGTGGATGCGCCTGTGCTGGAGCAGATCGGGCCGTTGGCAGCGGAGCTGGAGGCCGTAGAGGGACGCTCGGCGTTGGTAGAGCCGAGCGCTCCGGGTCGTGCCCGCATCGACTTGAAAGAAATGAACCGACGAATTATGATAAAAGCAGGAATTATGCCGACCCATATCGAATTAACGGGGAGGTGCACGGCGTGCCGGACCGATCGTTTTTTTTCTCATCGGGCCGAGGCCGGCCGCACCGGCCGCATGGCCAGTTGGATCGGTATGGAAGCGAGGTGAGCGGACATGCGCAGCATGTCAGCGCGTATTGCCGCAGTGAATCAACGACTGGGCGAGGCGTGCCGCCGGAGCGGCCGAAGCCGCGACGAGGTGCGAGTCATCGCCGTGACGAAATATGTCTCGAACGAAACGGCGTCCGAAGCGTTTGAAGCCGGTCTGCGTCATTTGGGCGAGAACCGGTGGCCGGACGCCAAGACAAAGCTGGAGACGGTGGGCGCTCGGAGCGAGGCGTCGCCGCTCTGGCACTTCATCGGTTCGCTGCAATCGCGCAAGGTAAAGGATGTCGTAGGACGCTTTGCTTACGTGCATTCGCTGGACAGGCTGTCGCTCGCGCGGGCAATCGATGCGCAGGCACAGCAACTGGGCATTACAGTGCCGTGTATGATTCAAGTCAATGTGTCGGGAGAGGCGAGCAAGCACGGACTGGCGCCGGAGGAACTGCATGCGTTTGCGCGCGCAGTCGCCGGGCTGGAGGGCATCGAGGTGGCGGGCCTGATGACGATGGCCCCGCATGCGGACGAAGCCGAGGCGGCGCGTCCCGTCTTTCGCGGACTGCGCGAGCTGCGCGACGAGCTCAATGCCTTGGCGCTGCTGCGCCGTCCGGCGCTTGAGCTGTCGATGGGCATGTCGGGCGACTTTGAGGTTGCGGTCGAGGAAGGCGCGACCTGGGTCAGACTTGGTTCAATTCTGGTGGGCAGAGAGGAGGAAAACGCATGAGCGTGATGAACCGTTTCATGAGCCTGCTTGGCCTGCAGGACGACGAGGAAATCCTCGAGCAGGACAAACGTTCGCCGGAGGAGCAAGACAATGAAACGTCGCCATTCGAAGCACGTAGAAATACGAAGGGCAATTCCAACGTCGTCAGCATTCACTCTCAAAAAAATGTGCGCGTCATTTTGAACGAACCGCGTTCGTACGAAGAAGCGCAGGATATCGCGGATCACTTGCGTTCCCGTCGCGCGGTTATCGTCAACTTGCAGCGCGTGCGGGTCGAGCAGGCAGTTCGCATTGTCGATTTTTTGAGCGGAACGGTGTATGCGATTGGCGGCAGCATTTCCAAGCTGGGGCCGAATATTTTTTTGTGCACGCCTGATTCGGTGGAGATTCAGGGCACCATTACGGAGATGCTGGGCGAAGACCCTGAATATATGAAGACGAGGTGACCTAAGGTAGTGGCAGACTTTATTCAAACGCTGCAAACGATCTATACGTTCATGATTATCGGCTACGTGCTGCTTTCCTGGCTGCCCAATGCGCGCGAGAGCTTTATCGGCGTCGCGCTCGGCAAGCTGGTAGAGCCCTATCTTTCCGTGTTTCGCCGCTTCATTCCGCCGATCGGCGGGATGCTCGACATTTCGCCGATCGTGGCCGTTTTTGCGCTGCAATTTGTAGCGGCCGGGCTGATTGCGGTGCTGAACTTCCTGATCGGGAGCTTCTAAGAATGATGCAGAGCGAGCTGCACGTGCACTTCCATCCGGACGAACGGCCGTTTGTCGACCGGGTCGTCGATTGGGCGGAGCGCGCCCTTGGCACGCATGAGCTGATCCGCACCGGATTTTTGGATCCGCGGCAAGCGGCCATTGCCAATAGCATCGCCAACCGGTACCCCGATCTCGCCCTTCGTTTCGAAGGCGGATACGACGATGCGGAGCGGCGCCGCGCCTTGCTGGCGCCGGATTATCGGCCGCTCGAATACGAGGAGCCCGGGATCGCCGTGCTGGAGGTGCAAGCGCCCGGCGGCGAGCGGCTCGAGCTGGACCATGGCGATTATATGGGCGCGATCCTCGGACTGGGCATCAAGCGCGACCGGATCGGCGATATCCATGTTCACGAGGCCGGATGCCATGTGCTCGTCACCGACGAAATCGCCGACTATGTCAATCTGCATCTGCGTCAAGTGCACCGCTCCGCGGTGCTGACCGAGCTGCTGCCGCTCGAGCAGCTGCGCGCGGTCAAGACGCAGCTGGAGGAGATGAGTTTTACGGTTGCTTCCTTGCGTCTGGACGGCATATGCAGCGATGTGTACCGCATCAGCCGGGCCAAGATCGTCGAACCGATCCGCGCCGGCCGCTGCCGGGTGAACTGGAAGGTCACCGAGGATCCTTCCAAGCCGCTGAACGCCGGAGACGTCGTGTCGCTTCAGGGATTGGGCCGATTCAAGCTGCTTGCCGTGGAGGGCGAGACCAAAAAAGGACGTCTGCGCGTGAAAGCCGGCAAATTTATTTGAAGGTGTTGCAGGATTTTGTGCAGCTTTGTCGAATCAACTAGGCAGGAGCAAGGTAGGCCGACAATTCACTAGGAGGTGCACAGATGCCGCTTACACCGCTGGATATACATAATAAGGAATTCGGCCGCAGGCTGCGCGGATACGACGAGGACGAGGTCAACGAGTTTCTCGATCAGGTGATCAAGGACTACGAAGCGATCATTCGGGAAAACAAGGAGCTGCAAAATCAGATTTTGACGCTCCAGGAAAAGCTGGGTCATTTCTCCAACATCGAGGAAACCCTCAGCAAGACGATCATCGTGGCCCAGGAAGCCGCCGACGAAGTGAAGCAGAATGCCAAAAAGGAAGCCCAACTGATCGTCAAAGAGGCGGAGAAAAACGCTGATCGCATCATTAACGATTCGCTGGCCAAGTCGCGCAAAGTGTCGCTGGAGGTCGAGGAGCTGCGCAAGCAAGCATCCATCTACCGCGCCCGTTTTCGCACCTTGGTCGAGGCGCAGCTCGATCTGCTGAGCCACGACGGATGGGATTCGCTGGAGACGGCTTCGAGAGAAGTGGCGACGACCGAGTAGCTTCGTTTGACAAAAGGCGCCGTCCGGCGTATAACTATAAGCATAACGCAAACCATTCGATGACGAGAACGAGTAATGGGCAGGCCAGTCCTCCAGAGAGTCGGCGTAGTGCTGCAAGCCGATGTTCGGGCCGCCGATGAAAATCATCTCCGAGAAGCTGCGCCGAAGCCGGCAGTAAGCGCAGACGGGCGTCTCCCGTTAACGAGACTGCGGATGCATGTCCGTACAGAGCAGCCGTTTGCTTGGCCGTTTCGACAGCCGGGCCAGCGGAATTAGGGTGGTAACGCGAGCAGACCTCGTCCCTTTCGGGAGGAGGTTTTTTTGTTTGTTTTTTACATTCAACGTCAAAGGTGGGATCGTCGCGATGCAGCGTGTCGATGTAAAGGAAAAAGCCCGTGCCCGAGAGCTGCGGGTATTGAACAAATGGAAAGCCGAACAGACCTTCAAAAAGTCGGTGGAGGGTCGCGAGCACGCCCCGAACTTCGTATTCTACGAGGGGCCGCCGACGGCAAATGGCGCGCCGCATATCGGGCATGTGCTCGGCCGGGTGATCAAGGACTTCATCTGCCGTTACAAAACAATGGCGGGCTATCGCGTCGTTCGCAAGGCCGGATGGGATACGCACGGTCTGCCGGTCGAGCTCGGCGTGGAGAAGCAGCTCGGTATCTCGGGCAAGCAAGAAATTGAAAATTATGGAATCGAGCAGTTCGTCAAAAAATGCAAGGACAGCGTATTCGAGTACGAGCGCCAATGGCGCGAGCTGACCGAAGCGATCGCTTACTGGACGGATATGGATCAACCGTACATTACACTGGATAACCGCTACATCGAGAGCGTCTGGCATATCCTCTCGTCCATCCACGGCAAGGGACTGCTCTACCGTGGTCACCGCGTCAGCCCGTACTGCCCGTGCTGTCAGACGACGCTCAGCTCGCACGAGGTGGCGCAGGGCTACGAGACGGTGAAGGATCTGAGCGCGACGGTCAAATTCAAGCTCGTCTCCAGCGGCGAAGCGGTACTGGCCTGGACGACCACGCCCTGGACGCTGCCGGCCAATGTGGCGCTGGCAGTCAATCCGGAGCTGATCTACAGCCGCGTCCGCAAGGACGGAGAGATCTACATTGTCGCGGAAAGCCTGGTGCCGAGCGTGATGGGGGAAGAAGGCGGCTACGAAACGGTCGGCACGCTGAAAGGCGCGGAGCTGGTTGGGGAGGCGTACGAGCCGCCCTTTGCTTATGGCGCCGTCGAGCGCGGTCATGTCGTCATTGCCGGCGACTTCGTCAGCGATACGAGCGGCACCGGAATCGTCCATATCGCGCCCGCTCACGGCGAGGACGATTACCGCGTCGCGCGCGAGACGGGCATCGGCATGCTCAGCGTGGTAGACGCTGCAGGTCGCTATACGGAGGCGGTCACCCCGCTCGCCGGTCGTTTCGTCAAGGATTGCGATGTCGACATCGTAAAAATGCTCAGCGAGCGCGGTCTGTTGTTCGCCAAAGCGCGGTATGAGCACAGCTATCCGTTCTGCTGGCGCTGCAAATCTCCGCTGCTGTATTACGCAACCGAGAGCTGGTTCATCAATACGACGGCGGTCAAGGATCAGCTGATCGCAAACAACAGCAAGGTGGACTGGTACCCGGGCCATCTGCGCGAGGGTCGCTTCGGCAAATTCCTCGAGGATCTGGTGGACTGGAATATCAGCCGCAACCGCTACTGGGGCACGCCGCTCAACGTCTGGGTGTGCGACAGCTGCGGCGACGAATACGCGCCACACAGCCATGCCGACCTGCGCGCCCGCGCGACGACGCCGGTCTCGGAGGATCTCGAGCTGCACAAGCCGTACGTGGACGAGATCAAGCTGGCTTGTCCGCACTGCGAGGACGGCGAGATGACCCGCACGAGCGAGGTGATCGACGTCTGGTTCGACAGCGGCTCGATGCCGTTCGCCCAGCAGCACTATCCGTTCGGCGACAAGCGCCGCTTCGAGGAGCAATATCCTGCGGACATCATCTGCGAGGGCATCGACCAGACACGGGGCTGGTTCTACAGCCTGCTGGCGGTGTCGACGCTGTTCAACGGTCAGGCTCCATACAAGGCGGTCATCTCGACCGGTCATATCCTTGACGAGAACGGACAAAAAATGTCCAAATCCAAGGGCAATGTCATCGACCCGTGGGAAATCATCGAAGCGTACGGCACCGATGCGTTCCGCTGGGCGCTGCTTGCCGACAGCGCGCCGTGGAACAGCAAGCGATTCTCGCACGGCATCGTAGCCGAAGCGAAATCAAAGGTGATCGACACGCTGGTCAACACGCATGCGTTCTATGCGCTGTATGCGACCATTGACGGCTTTGATCCCGACCAGCACACGGCGCGCCGCCCGTCCGGCCGACTTGATCGCTGGATCCTGTCGCGTCTTCATTCGCTCACCCGCCAGGTCGTCAAAGGACTCGAAAGCAACGATTTTTTAAACCCGGCCAAGGCGATCGAGGAATTCGTCGACGAGCTGAGCAACTGGTACATCCGTCGCTCGCGTGACCGCTTCTGGGGCAGCGGGCTGACCGACGACAAGCTGGATGCGTATGTCACGCTGCGCGAGGTGCTGCTCACGACGGCACGGTTGATTGCCCCATATGCGCCGCTGCTGGCCGAGGATATCTTCGGCAATCTGGGGGGCGGCGACAGCGTGCATCTGGCGGATTATCCCGTTGCCGACGATACGCTCGTCGACGAGGCGCTGGAACGCGATATGCTGACGGCGCGCCAGATCGTCGAGCTGGCGCGCAACGTGCGCAACGAGACCGGCGTCAAGACGCGCCAGCCGCTCGCGCAGCTCATCGTCTCGCTGGACCGGACCTTTGATCTTGAGGCGTACGCCGATATTATCCGGGACGAGGTCAATGTCAAGGAGATCGTCGTGCAGCGCGACGATGAGGGGCTGGTCGACTATACGCTCAAGCTGAATCTGAAGCTGGCCGGACGCAAGTACGGCAAGCAGGTCGGGCCGATCCAGGCCAGGCTCAAGGCGTTGACGCCTGATGAGGCCCGGGCCGTCGTGGGCGGCGAGGCGCTCTCCGTCACGACGGCGGATGGAGAGGAGATCGCCGTCGGCGTGGACGAAATGCTGGTCGAAAAAACGGCCAAGTCCGGCTATGCTTCCGCGAGCGGGTACAACATGACGGCAGCGCTCAATACCGACATCACGCCGGAGCTCGTGCAGGAGGGGATGGTGCGCGAGGTGGTGCGCGCCGTGCAGGATACGCGCAAAAAGCTTGACCTGCCGATCGAACGGCACGTCAAGCTGACGCTACGCGTCGACGAGGAGCTGCGCAAGGCGCTGCAAGCCTTCGGCCATGTCCTGCGCGACAACGTGCTGGTCACCGATGTCGTCTTCGCAGATAGCGACGAAGGCATGGAGCAGGTCCAGGCCGGCGACCGCGTGATTGGCATCGCTATCGCGCAGTAAGGCTTTGAGCGTCGGTATGGACTTGTACCGACAGCACTACTCGCCGGACATGTCGATCTCGACCTCGTATTCGCCGCGGTCGATGTAATCGCGGTATTGGCGATTGCGGTAGACAAAGCGGCTAGTGCCGGTCATGTCGGTAGCGACAAAGCTTTCGAGCGGTTCGACGAACCCTTCGTTGTCGTCGGGGTTGCCGCCGAGCTCGTCGTAAAAGTCTTCGACCGGAAATTCCCGCATCGCCGGCGAATCGGAGTTGCCCCAGCTCTCGACCGTCTGCCAGGCGTCCTCGCCGTCGAAGCCGCCCGGACCTCGGCCCGCATCGGGATCGGAACGGCCGAAGGGTGCGGGAGATTCTTCGGCCGGGCGCCGTTCGGAGACGGTGTGACGCGGCGCGTGCTCGACGCAATACAGACTGTCCGGGACCGCTTCGAGCCGCTCCGGATCAATGCGGCGTCCGCAGGCGCGGCAAATGCCGTACGTTCCGGCTTCGAGCGCTTCCAGCGCCTCCTGAATCCGGACAAGGTGCAGCTCCTCTTGCTCCAGCAAGGCAATGTCCTTGCCGCGCTCGTACAGGTCGGTAGCATTGTCGGCCGGATGGTTGTCGTTGGTCGACAGCTCGCCGGTCGACTCCCGCATCGCACTGGCGAGGTTGTAGCTCCGATTTTGGCTCAGCTCACGCTCGAGCCGCTCTTTTTCTTTCGTCAAGCGTTGCTTCAGCTTGCGCTCTGCATTCGTTTCGCCCATGCGCGTCACGCTCCTTTTTATCTCGCTTCCGGATTAGCTTTTGCCTGCCGGGCCGCGGTTAACCCCAGACAAGTGTGGAAGGCCTGGTAAACTGGTCCGCGCCCGGCGGATATGCTACAATATGGACGATCAATCGAATGGAACGAAGACGTTTATTTAGAGGGGGCAGGCAATGAGGTTTTATTACTACTGGATCGCGATGGCCGTGTTCGTCCTTGATTACATCACCAAAAAGATCATCGAGACCCAACTGGAGATCGGCGATAAGCTCTCGATCATCGGCAACTTTTTTATCATTACCTCTCACCGAAATCGGGGAGCGGCCTTTGGCATTCTGCAAGAGCAGACTACGTTTTTTATCCTCATCACGCTCGTCGTGGTCGCGGGCATCTTGACGTATATGTACTTGAATCGCAATTCGGGACGCAAGGTGCTGCTGGTCGGCCTCGGACTGGTGCTGGGCGGCGCGTTCGGCAACTTTTTGGACCGCGCCTTGTACGGCGAGGTCGTCGATTTCCTGCAATTCAATTTTGGCAGCTACACGTTCCCGATCTTCAATGTCGCCGATTCGGGAATCGTCTGCGGCGTCGCGCTGATCATGCTCGACACGGTGCTGTCGATGCGCGACGAAAAAAAAGAAGCGCCCCGCGAGGAAGGAAAGGACAACAACGATGAACCAGACGGAAAGCAGTCAGTATAGCGACGAAGCGGAAGAGTGGGTCGTCTCGGCGGGCGAGTCGGGGGAACGGCTGGACAAGCTGATCGTCGAGCTGGTCAAGGAGGAAGGCGCATCGCGGACGCTCGTGCAAGATTGGATACGCGCCGGCCACGTCGAGGTTAACCAGGCTCCGGCCAAAGCGAACCAGCGACTCGCCGAAGGCGATCAGATTCGGCTGAGCATCCCCGAGCCGCAGCACATCGGCATTGTCCCCGAGGCGATCCCGCTCGATATTGTACACGAGGATGCGGACGTGATCGTGATCAACAAGCCGCGCGGCATGGTCGTCCATCCGGCTCCGGGGCACAGCAGCGGCACGCTGGTCCATGCGTTGATGCATCATTGCGGAGAGCTGCCGCTGATCAATGGCGAGTACAGGCCCGGCATCGTGCATCGGATCGACAAGGACACGACGGGTCTGCTAATGGCGGCCAAAAACGATCGTGCGCATCACCTGCTTTCCGAGCAGCTGCGTTTGCATTCGGTTACGCGCAAATATATTGCCCTGGTACATGGCAATCTGCCGCATGATCAGGGTACGATTGACGCGCCGATCGGCCGCGATCCGAAGGATCGCAAGCTGTTCACGGTAACCGACCGTGCCAGCCGCGACGCGGTGAGTCATTTTCTTGTGCTGGAGCGGCTGGACGATTATACGTTGCTGGAGCTGCAGCTCGAGACCGGGCGCACGCACCAGATTCGGGTGCATATGAAGTATATCGGCTACCCGCTGGCCGGCGATCCGGTATACGGCCGCAGCAAAACGGTGGCGCTGAACGGGCAGGCCCTGCATGCGGCGGTGCTTGGCTTCGACCACCCGTCCGACGGGCGCAGGCTGCAATTCGAGGCGCCGCTCCCCGCCGATTTCGAGCATGTGTTGACTGCGCTGCGCAACCGCTAAGCAACCGCTGAGCAACCGCTGAGCATGCGCAGGAGTGCAAACTTTTCGTTATTTCATGCATTATCAGCTTG
Organism: Paenibacillus sabuli; assembly: GCF_014705605.1. Classification (GTDB taxonomy): domain Bacteria; phylum Bacillota; class Bacilli; order Paenibacillales; family Paenibacillaceae; genus Paenibacillus_D; species Paenibacillus_D sabuli. Next base: position 162,902 of record NZ_JACXIZ010000021.1, on the reverse strand, counting down.
CGCCGGCTCGCGTTATGCTGAGAGGTAGGCATAAGAGGCATAACGGGCGTGCGCCTGAAACGAAGATGAACTGAAAGGTGTGGATACAAAAGTGGCAAACATTAACCAACATTATACAGAGCTGCAGGGCAGCTATCTGTTCTCGGAAATCGCAAAACGCCGCACGGCCTTTACGAAGGAAAATCCGGAGGCGAGCATCATCAGCCTCGGCATCGGCGACGTCACGCGCGGCCTTCCGCAGGCCGTCGTAAACGCCATGCATGCGGCCGTGGACGAAATGGCGGAGCCGGGCTCCTTCCGCGGCTACGGTCCGGAGCAAGGCTACGATTTTCTGATCGACGCCATTATTGCAGGCGACTACAAGTCGCGCGGCATCGAGATCGGCACGAATGAAGTGTTTGTCAGCGACGGCTCCAAATGCGACGTCGGCAACATCCAGGAAATTTTCAGCCAAAACAGCTCGGTCGCGGTGCAGGATCCGGTCTACCCGGTCTATGTCGACACCAACGTCATGGCGGGCCGCTCCGGCACGTTCAATAAAGAAACGAATCGCTATACCAACATGACCTACCTGCCGAGCAGCGCGGAGAACGGCTTCAAGCCGAGCCTGCCCGATCGCAAGGTCGATCTGATCTATCTCTGTTACCCGAACAATCCGACCGGCATGACGCTGACCAAGGACGAGCTCAAAAAATGGGTCGATTACGCCAAGGCCAACGACAGCATCATCCTGTACGATTCGGCCTACGAGGCCTATATTCAGGAAGAGGACGTGCCGCACAGCATCTATGAGATCGAAGGCGCCAAGGAAGTGGCCATCGAATTCCGCAGCTTCTCCAAGACGGCCGGCTTCACCGGCGTGCGTTGCGCCTACACGGTCGTGCCCCGCGAGCTTAAGGCTTTTGACGAGGCGGGCAAAGAATACCACGTCAATGACCTGTGGAACCGCCGTCACAGCACGAAATTCAACGGCGTATCCTATGTGACGCAACGCGGCGCTGCAGCCATCTATTCGTCGGAGGGCAAGGCCCAAATTGCGGAGCTGGTCAGCTATTACATGACCAACGCCGCAATCATCCGCGACGGTCTGAAATCGATCGGCCTCGACGTATTCGGCGGCGTGAACGCGCCTTATATCTGGCTGAAAACGCCGCGCGGTCTCGACTCCTGGGCTTTCTTCGACAAGCTGCTGTCCGAAGCCCATATCGTCGGCACCCCGGGCGTGGGCTTCGGTCAGAGCGGACAAGGCTACTTCCGCCTGACGGCCTTCGGCAGCCGCGAAAATACCGAAGCGGCGGTCGAGCGCATTCGCAAGCTGACGCTGTAGCAAAAGATCTTGACTTCTTTTGTCGAACGTGTGATAATTCTTCTAATGCAAACGAAGTACCTTTAATGCAGTCCAGAGAGGCTGTCAAGGTAGCGTAAACAAACGGAGGAACCATCCCTGCTGCGGCGAATGTCCCGGCAAGCTGCGGCTTGCCGGACTTGGCTGCGCACAGGCGCGGTTCGCGCGGAGGCCCATCGCCCTTCCGCGCGTGCACGAGACAAGCTTGCCAGCTTGTCGACGCCTTGCGCCGAGCAGCCGGCACTCCGTCTTGCAAGCTCCTTGCGGTCTGACGCAAGGAGCTTTTTTATGCCAGCTTTCCATAATGGAGGAGGCCCGCCGATGATCGAGGAGCGGCACGTCATCATGGACGAGACAGCGATTCGCCGTGCGCTGACCCGAATTGCGCACGAGATTTTGGAGAAAAACAAAGGCATCGACAACTGCGTATTCGTGGGCATTCGCACGAGGGGCATCTACCTGGCCCGGCGCATCGCCGAGCGCATCCAGAGTATCGAAGGCAAGCCGGTGCAGGTAGGAGAGCTGGACATCACCTCGTATCGGGACGATCGGGGCAGCGTGGGCAATCCCGCGCTGGCGGCAGAGCTGCTGACAGGCCCTTCCGGCCAAGCGGGCGAGCTGTCGATCCAGGACAAGCGCGTGCTGCTCTTCGACGACGTGCTGTTCACCGGGCGCACGATTCGAGCCGCGATGGACGCCCTGATGGACTGCGGCCGGCCGCAGATGATTCAATTGGCGGTGCTGGTCGATCGCGGCCATCGCGAGCTGCCAATCCGGCCTGATTATGTCGGCAAAAATGTGCCGACCGCCAAGCTGGAGGTTATCGAGGTGGCGCTGGACGAGATCGACGGCGCGGACAACGTGACGATTATTCAACAGAGGGGGCAGACCGGATGACTGTAGCACAGGTGAAGCAGCGCAGCTTGCTCGGCTTGAAGGAGCTGGACGGTGAAGAGATCGCAGCTATTTTGGACCGCGCCGCCTATTGGGAGGCGCAGCCGGAGAAGGTTCAGGCAGCCAAGCCGGGCAAATTTGTCGCCAATATGTTTTTTGAAAACAGCACGCGCACCCGATTCTCATTCGAGGTCGCGGAAAAACGGCTCGGCACGGAGGTGCTCAACTTCTCCGCCGCCGTCTCCAGCGTGCAAAAAGGGGAATCGATCTACGACACGGTGCGCACGCTCGAGTCGATGGGCATCGACGCAGGCGTGATTCGGCTGAAGCCGATCGGCGTCCTGGCGGATGTCGCAAGCCGCATTCGGGTGCCGCTCATCAATGCCGGAGACGGCAACAACGAGCACCCGACGCAGGCGCTGCTCGACCTGTACACGATGCGCAAGCAATTCGGGGCGCTCAAGGGGCTGCGCGTCGCCATCGTAGGGGATATCCTGCACAGCCGCGTCGCCCGCTCCAATCTGTGGGGACTGACCAAGCTGGGCGTGCGGGTCGTCTTCTGCGCGCCGGACAACATGCGGGCGCCGGATCTGGATGCTCCGTATGTGACGATCGACGAGGCGCTGCGCGCCGACGTCATCATGATGCTGCGCGTGCAGCTGGAGCGTCACGAGAGCGGCATGATCAGCTCGGCCGAGGAGTATCGGGCCCAATACGGGCTGACCGCGGAGCGGGCGGCGCGCATCGGCGCGCATGCAATTATCATGCACCCGGCGCCGGTCAATCGCAACGTCGAAATCGACGACGAGCTGGTGGAGCACCCGCAATCGCGGATTTTTGCCCAGATGGCCAACGGCGTGCCGATCCGGATGGCGGTCGTCGAGCGGGCGTTGAGTTAACCGGCTTCCGATACAACAGGCGAGAACAGCGCATAATGGAGAGGAGAACGTTCATGACGACGTGGATTATAAACGGCAAGATCTGGAACGAGGCGAGCGGCGGCACGGAGCTGATGCATGTGCGCGTCGAGGAGGGCAGGATCGCCGAGATCACTTCAGAGGCGCCTGCCTCGGGCGACTATGAGGTCGTGGATGCGACCGGCAAGCTGCTGGCGCCGGGACTGATCGATATGCATGTGCATCTGCGCGATCCTGGCTTCGAGCACAAGGAGGACATCGCCACGGGGACGCTGTCGGCGGCCAAGGGCGGGTTCACGACGATCGCCTGCATGCCGAATACGCGGCCGGTCACGGATACGCCGGAGACGGTCAGCTACATCCTGGACAAGGCGCAGCGCGAGGGCGCGGTCAAGGTGCTGCCGTATGCGGCCATTACGAAAAACGAGCTCGGTCGCGAGCTAACGGATTTTGAAGCGCTCAAGGCGGCCGGCGCAATCGGCTTCACCGACGACGGCGTAGGCGTGCAGAGCGCCCAAATGATGAAGGATGCGATGGCGCTGGCCCAATCGCTGGATCGGCCGATCATCGCGCATTGCGAGGACGATTCGCTCGTCGTCGGCGGCTTCGTCAGCGAGGGTGAATTCGCGCGTCGCCACGGGCTGAAGGGTATCCCCAACGAATCCGAGGCGATCCATGTCGGACGCGACATCCTGCTGGCCGAGGCGACCGGCGCGCATTATCACGTCTGCCATGTCAGCACGGAGCAATCGGTGCGCTTGATCCGGCTGGCCAAGCAGCTCGGCATCCGCGTCACGGCCGAGGTGTGCCCGCATCATCTGCTGCTCTCGGACGAGGATATTCCCGGCATGGACCCGAACTGGAAAATGAATCCGCCGCTGCGCACGCCGCGCGACGTCGAGGCGATGATCGGCGCGATCGAGGACGGCACGATCGACATGGTCGTCACCGACCACGCGCCCCACAGCGCCGAGGAGAAGGGCCGCGGCATGGAGCTGGCGCCGTTCGGCATTGTCGGCTTCGAGACGGCCTTCCCGCTGCTCTACTCCCGCTTCGTCGCGACCGGCCGCTGGAGCCTCGGCTTCCTGCTGCGCCGCATGACGAGCGATCCGGCCCGCGTCTTCGGCCTGGACAGCGGGCGCCTGGAGCCGGACGCGCCGGCCGATCTTACTCTGATTGATCTGGACGAGGAGCGCGCCGTCGATCCGGAGACCTTCGTCTCCAAGGGCAAGAACACGCCGTTCGGCGGATGGAAGCTGCAAGGCTGGCCGGTGCTGACGATGGTCGGCGGACGCGTCGTCTGGCGCGAGGCGCAATAATCGCGCAGCCGGGTCGCGAAGACCGCGGACGCAGGAGCGACAGGAGAGACTTGACATCGGCAGCATGCCGATACACGATAACCAGCATCATACCCAAGGAGTGATACGCATGCAGGCAAGACTGTTGTTGGAAGACGGGACGCTGTTCACCGGGCGTTCGTTCGGCGCGGAAGGTCAGACCTTCGGCGAGGTCGTGTTCAATACCGGCATCACCGGCTATCAGGAGGTGCTCTCCGACCCGTCCTATTGCGGACAGATCGTGACGATGACCTACCCGCTGATCGGCAATTACGGCATCACGCGCGACGACTTCGAGGCGGTGCGGCCGTACATTCACGGCTTCGTCGTGCGCCGTCACGAGCCGGTGCCGAGCAACTGGCGCGCGGAATATTCGATTGACAATCTGCTCAAGGAATACGAGATTCCGGGCATCAGCGATATCGACACGCGCATGCTGACCCGCAAGCTGCGCCATCACGGCACGATGAAGGGCATCCTCACGACCGGCGGCGAATCGACAGAGGAGCTGCTGGCGCATATGGGCACCAAGCCGCTCATGCGCGACCAGGTGCAGCGGACCTCGACGCCGCATGTCTTCTCCAGCCCGGGCGAGGGCGAGCGTATCGTGCTGATCGACTACGGCGCCAAGAGCGGCATCCTGCGCGAGCTGACCAAGCGCGGCTGCGATGTCGTCGTCGTCCCGCACGACACGACGGCCGAGCAGATCCGCCGTCTCAATCCGGACGGCATCCAGCTCTCCAATGGCCCCGGCGACCCCAAGGACGCGCCGGAATCGGTGGCGACGCTGCGCGAGCTGATCGGCGAATACCCGATCTTCGGCATCTGTCTCGGCCACCAGCTGTTCGCGCTGGCCTGCGGCGCCGACACGACCAAGCTGAAGTTCGGCCATCGCGGCGGCAATCACCCGGTCAAGGAGCTGGCCAGCGGCCGCTGCTATATCACTTCGCAGAACCACGGCTATACCGTGCTGAAGGATTCGATCGAGGGCACGGGATTGTCCGTCACCCATATCAACAACAACGACCGCACAATCGAAGGGCTGAAGCATGACACGCATCCGGCATTCTCGGTGCAATATCATCCGGAAGCCGCTCCGGGTCCGTTCGACTCGGGCTACCTGTTCGACGAATTCCTGGAAATGATCCGCGAGCACAAGCGCAGCCATCCGCGCAAGGCGCGCCAGGCCGAGCTGTCCGAAACGCTGAAAGGGGAGCTGCTGTATGCCCAAAAATGAGAAGCTGAAAAAGATCCTCGTCATCGGCTCCGGTCCGATCGTCATCGGACAAGCCGCGGAGTTCGACTATGCCGGTACCCAGGCCTGTCAGGCGCTCAAGGAAGAGGGCATGGAGGTCGTCCTGATCAACAGCAACCCTGCGACGATCATGACCGATACGAATATGGCCGACAAGGTGTACATTGAGCCCATCACGCTCGACTTCGTCTCCCAGATCATCCGTCAGGAGCGTCCGGACGGCCTGCTGCCGACGCTCGGCGGCCAGACCGGCCTCAATATGGCGGTCGAGCTGGCCCGCGACGGCGTACTGGAGCGCGAGAACGTCAAGCTGCTCGGTACGCAGCTGACGGCCATCGAGAAGGCCGAGGACCGCGACCTGTTCCGCGAGCTGATGCGCGAGTTGGAGCAGCCGGTGCCGGAGAGCACGATCGTCACGACGATCGCCGAAGCCGTCGAATTCGCGAATACGATCGGCTATCCGATCATCGTCCGTCCGGCCTATACGCTCGGCGGTACGGGCGGCGGCATCTGCGCCAATGAAGAAGAACTGCTCGAAATCGTCGCTTCCGGCTTGCGCTACAGCCCGATCGGTCAGTGTCTGGTCGAGAAGAGCATCGCCGGCATGAAGGAAGTCGAGTATGAGGTCATGCGCGACGCGGCGGACAACTGCATCGTCGTCTGCAACATGGAGAACTTCGACCCGGTGGGCGTGCATACGGGCGACAGCATCGTCGTCGCGCCGAGCCAGACGCTCTCCGACCGCGAGTATCAGATGCTGCGCTCGGCGTCGCTGAAGATCATTCGCGCGCTCAACATCGAAGGCGGCTGCAACGTCCAGTTCGCGCTCGATCCGCACAGCTATCAGTACTATGTCATCGAGGTCAATCCGCGGGTCAGCCGCTCGTCGGCGCTTGCTTCCAAGGCGACCGGCTACCCGATCGCCAAGATGGCCGCCAAGATCGCCATCGGCTATACGCTCGACGAGATTGTCAATCCGGTCACGGGCCAGACCTATGCCTGCTTCGAGCCGACGCTCGACTACATTGTCTCCAAGATTCCGCGCTGGCCGTTCGACAAGTTCATCTCCGCCAATCGCAAGCTCGGCACGCAGATGAAGGCGACGGGCGAGGTGATGGCGATCGGCCGCACCTTCGAGGAGTCGATTCACAAGGCGGTGCGTTCGCTGGAGATCGGCGTGCATCGGCTGCATGTCCAGGAGCTCGAGGCGCTGGACGACGCCGTCATGCGCACGCGCCTGCAAAAGCCGGACGACGAGCGGATGTTCCTCGTCGCGGAGGCGTTCCGCCGCGGTTACACCCTGCAGGATATCCAGGATCTGACGAGTATCGACTGGTGGTTCCTGGACAAGATCGAGCGCATCGTGCAATTCGAGCGCACGATTGCCGAAGAAGCGACGCTCTCGGAGGAGACGCTCTACACGGCCAAGCGGATGGGCTTCAGCGACCGCTCGATCGCCGAGCTGCGCAGCTCGGGCAAGGCGGGCTCGCTGACGACGGAGCAGGAGATCCGCACGCACCGCCAGGCCTCCGGTCTGAAGCCGGTGTACAAAATGGTCGATACGTGCGCGGCCGAATTCGAGGCGACGACGCCTTATTATTACTCGACGTACGAGACTGAGAACGAGGTGACGCCGACGACCAAGGAGAAGGTGCTGGTGCTCGGCTCCGGTCCGATCCGGATCGGCCAGGGCATCGAGTTCGACTACTCCACGGTGCACGCAGTCTGGGCCATCCAGGACGCGGGCTACGAGGCGGTCATTATTAACAACAACCCGGAGACGGTCTCGACCGACTTCAATACGTCGGACCGGCTGTACTTCGAGCCGCTCTTCTTCGAGGACGTGATGAACGTCATCGAGCAGGAGCAGCCGCTCGGCGTCATCGTGCAGTTCGGCGGGCAGACGGCGATCAATCTGGCGGCGCCGCTGGCCAAGGCGGGCGTGCGCATCCTCGGCTCCAGTCTGGAATCGATCGACGCAGCCGAGGACCGCAAAAAATTCGAGGCGCTGCTGCGCAGTCTCGAGATCGCCCAGCCTGATGGCAAGACCGTCATCTCGGTCGACGAGGCGGTCAGCACGGCCGATTCGCTCGGCTATCCGGTGCTCGTCCGGCCGTCCTATGTGCTCGGGGGACGGGCGATGGAGATCGTCTACTCCGACACGGAGCTGCTCAGCTACATGGAGCAGGCGGTCAAGATCAATCCGGAGCATCCGGTGCTGATCGACCGCTACATGCTCGGCAAGGAGGCAGAGGTCGACGCGATCTGCGACGGCGAGACGGTGCTCATCCCGGGCATCATGGAGCATGTCGAGCGCGCGGGCGTGCACTCCGGCGACTCGATCGCGGTCTATCCGCCGCAATCGCTGTCCGAGGACATCAAGCGGCAGATCGTCGACATCACGATCAGCATTGCCAAGGCGCTCAAGGTGATTGGCCTGGTCAACATCCAGTTCGTCATCTTTCAGGATCAGGTGTATGTCATTGAGGTCAACCCGCGCTCCTCGCGCACGGTGCCGTTCCTCAGCAAGGTGACGAACATCCCGATGGCGAATCTGGCGACGAAGGCGATCCTCGGCACGAAGCTGGCTTCGCTCGGCTATACCGACGGACTGTGGCCGGAGGACGACTTTGTTTCGGTCAAGGTGCCGGTCTTCTCCTTCGCCAAGCTGCGCCGCGTCGATCCGACGCTGACGCCGGAGATGAAGTCAACCGGCGAGGTCATGGGCCGCGACGCGCAATATGCGAAGGCGCTCTACAAGGGACTGCTCGGCGCGGGCATGCGCATTCCGCAGGCCGGCGGCATCATCGCCACGGTCGCCGACAAGGACAAGGAAGAAGCGATCGAGATTTTGCGCGGCTTCTACGAGCTCGGATACAACCTGATCGCCACCGGCGGCACGGCGCGCGCGCTGGAGGAGGCGGGCATGCACGTCACTCGCGTGAACAAGCTGAGCGAGGGGGCGCCGAACATTCTTGATCTGATTCGACTGGGGCAGGCGCACTTCGTCGTCAATACGCTGACCAAGGGCAAGACGCCGGAGCGCGACGGATTCCGTATCCGCCGCGAAGCAGTAGAGAACGGCGCTGTCTGCATGACCTCGCTGGATACGGTACGAGCGCTGCTGAAGATGCTGGAGACGATCAATTTCTCCTCGCGTCCGATGCCGGTGCTGCAGAAGTAAGTTCAGACGAGCGGCCTGCGGCCGTCGCCGCCCAGATAGACCGGGCCCGGCGGCCGCATGGCCGCCCTTGCATGTCCGCATGCGTAATGGATTGTGTAGACGGAGGAGGTTCACTCATGCAACTGACCAAAGCGGAGGCGGCCGGCAAAATTATGGTCGCGCTCGATTATCCGACAACGGATGCTGCTGCGGCGCTCGTGCAAGCGCTGCGCGGCATTCCGTGCTGGCTCAAGGTCGGCATGCAGCTGTATTATGCGGCGGGTCCATCATTTGTGGCGCAGCTCAAGGAGCAGGGCTACGCGGTGTTCCTGGATCTGAAGCTGCATGATATCCCCAATACGGTCAAAGGCGCTTCTGAGGTCATCACGCGGCTCGGCGTCGACCTGTTCAACGTGCACGCCGCCGGCGGCGTGCGCATGATGGAGGCCGCGCTGGAAGGCGTCGACCGCGCACGCGCCGGCTCTGCCGGAGGCGCGCCTCCGCAGGTGATCGGCGTGACGCAGTTGACGAGCACGAGCCGCGAAACGCTCAACGAGGAGATCGGCATTGCTGGGACGGTGGAGGACTGCGTCGTGCGCTATGCGCAGCTCGCGCATCGAGCGGGACTGAGCGGCGTCGTCGCCTCTCCGCTCGAGGTGCAGGCGGTCAAGACGGCCTGCGGCCGCGCATTTCGCACAGTCACGCCCGGCATTCGTCCCGCCGGCGCCGAGGCGGGCGACCAGTCGCGAATCATGACACCGCAGCAGGCGCTGGCCTGCGGCACGGACTATATGGTGATCGGGCGTCCGATCACCGGCGCGCCCGATCCGCGCGAAGCGCTGCAATCCATTATTGAGGAGCTGGTATAAGATGCGTACAACGACTGCACAATTGCCCAAAGCCATCGCCGAAAAGCTGCTGGAGATCGGCGCGGTCACCTTGCGTCCGCGCGAGCCGTTCACGTGGGCTTCGGGAATGAAATCGCCGATCTATTGCGACAATCGGCTGACGATGTCGTATCCGCCGGTGCGCGAGCTGATCGCAGACGGCTTCGCCGCGCTCATTCGCGAGCGCTATCCGGCCGCCGAGGTCGTCGGCGGCACGGCGACCGGCGCGATTCCGCATGCGGCCTGGGCAGCCCAAAAGCTGGAGCTGCCGATGATTTACATTCGCGACAAGGCGAAGGGGCACGGCAAGCAAAATCTGATCGAGGGCAAGCTCGAGCCGGGCCAGAAGGTCGTCGTCATCGAGGATCTGATCTCGACCGGCGGCAGCTCGCTCAAGGCCGCGCAGGCGGTGCGCGAGGCCGGCGGCATCGTGCTCGCGGTCGTCGCCATCTTCACGTATCAGTTTGAAGTGGCGGAGCAAGCGTTCAAGTCCGAGGAGATTCCGCTCGCGACGCTCTCCGATTATACGGCGCTGGTGGGCGCGGCCGAGGCGATGGGCAAGATTGGCGGCGACGACGCGGCGCTCCTGCAATCGTGGCGGGCCAACCCACAAAGCTACGGCGTCTAAACAAGGCGCAACAAGGCAATGGCATACGCCAATCCGATCGGCCTTCGCTTCATGGCGAAGGTCTTTTTTTATATGGACGGCGGCGCAAGTTTCGCCTTGATCAAAAATAGCGAATTTTGTTGAAAAGAATTGGCTGTATCGCATAAATTTTCGTAACCTTTACCGGGTGTGCACCGTCTATACTTGTAGAATGAAAATTTTCTCATCTCGATTCAAAGCAGAAAGGAGGGAAGCGCTACATATGGGGTGGCTGCGCAAAAAAGCCGGACGGGCGGAGACCGGGGAACGGTCCCGACCACGCGGCACGGAATCGCAAGCAACGGAAAACGTACAAGCCGGTGAGGCGACTGCCGAACTGGAGACGGCCGCGGCAAGCGCTGCGGCCGCGGGCATGCGTCCGGAGCCGGAAGGCGTACTGATGCGCGTCAACGAGGTGGAGCGTACGTTCCAGGTAGGCGGACGACCGCTGCATGTGCTCAAGGGCATCAACATGCAGATTGATTATCGCCGCCTGATCATGCTGCGCGGCCGATCCGGCTCGGGCAAGACGACGCTGATGAATCTGATCGGAGGGCTCGATCAGCCGACCAAGGGCGAGATCTGGTTCGACGATCGGCCGCTGCACAAGCTTGGCGATACCAGGCGAACCCTGATCCGACGCAAGGAAATTGGATTTATTTTTCAAGCCTACGCTCTGATGCCGCTGCTCTCGGCCTATGAGAACGTCGAGCTGACGTTGCGGATGGCCGGGGTGTCGCGGAGCGAATGGAAAACTCGCGTACCCGAAGTGCTGGAGCTGGTCGGACTCGGCAAGCGGATGCATCACCGGCCGTTCGAGCTGTCCGGGGGCGAGCAGCAGCGGGTAGCGATTGCCAAAGCGATCGCGCATCGGCCGCGGCTGCTGCTAGCCGACGAGCCGACGGCCGAGCTCGATTCTCAAATGTCGGCTCAAATCATGGCCGTCTTTCAAAACATTATACAATTGGAACGCGTTACGATCTGCATGACCACGCATGATCCGACGATTTTGGAGGTAGCTGACCATGTCTATGAAATGGTGGACGGAAAATTCAACGGTTAAAGGCCGCTTGCGCCGGGGCGCGCTGGCGTTTACGCTCGGCGCTGCCCTGCTCGCGGCCAGCGGCTGCGCGCTGCTGCCGGACGAGCCGGATGAGGAGGTGCTGCCCGAAATCACGCCGCCGCAAATTTCGCAAAAACCGGAATACGAGGTGACGACGACCACCCTGGAAACGAAAGTGTCGGGGACGGGCAAGCTGATGTCCACACAGGAAGAAACGATCTATTTCACTCTGGAAGGCAAACGGCTCAAAACGCTGGCGGTCGAGCTCGGGGACGCAGTGCAGGCCGGACAGCTGATCGGCGAGCTGGATGTGGAGGATATGCAAAAAGAGCTGACGATGCAAAAGCTGCAATTCCGCACCAATGAAATCGAAATGAAGGAACTGCTGCGCAAACGGGATGAGATGGACGCGATCGAGTTCGAGAAGGCGGTGATCGCCTTCGAGGAAGCGAGACAGCAGATCGTCGATCGCGAGACCGAGCTCGGCAAAGCCGCGCTGTATGCGCCGTTCGCCGGCACGGTCGTGTCTCTGCCGGTGCAGAAGGGCGATGCTATCACCGCCTACGAGCCGGTAGCCGTCATTGCGGATACAAGTGATTTGGCCGTGGCCGTCTCCATATCGAAGGAACGTCTGGAGCAAGTCGCCGTCGGTATGCCTGTGACGGTCGATATCAACAACGCGGGCAGTTTTACCGGAAAGGTCAAGTCGTTGCCGGTGCCCAAGGAGGACAGCGGCAACAACGGACAGAATCCCGGGAACAACGCGCCCGAGCGGCCCGAGCATTTTTTGCTCGTCGTGCTGGACGAGGCGCTGCCCGAAGACGTGACCAGAGGCACGCCGCTCTCGGCGAGCGTCATTACCAAGCGGACCGAAAATGCAATTGTCATCCCTTCGGCGGCGCTGCGCTCGATTGGTTCGCGCACGTATGTGCAGGTGGCCGACGAGCAGGGCAAGCGCGAGGTCGACGTCGCAGTCGGGCAGCAGACGGCGACGCAGGTGGAGATCCTGGAAGGCTTGACGCCCGGCCAGAAAGTCGTAGGTCGATAAGCGATGGGAATTTTGCGGTTTTTGTTCCGCAAGATGTGGAACACGCGCTGGATGACGATCAGCACGCTGGCGGGCTTGATTGTCGCTGTCGCATTTGCGACGAGTATCCCGATGTATGCCGACGGAGCGCTCAAGCGGGTCGTTGCGTCTTCGCTTGAGGAAAATAGCGACGGCTTGCCGGCCGGCTCGCTGTTGATGCGCTACCAGGCGATCGGCGGGGAGACGACCAATCTGGATGCGCTGGAGAAAGTGCGGAATTACATAAGCGAAGACGTGCCCGGCCTGATCGGCTTTTCTCAGAACGGTCTCATCGAGACGCTGCTGCTGCGCAGCACCGAGGTCACGCCGGAGGATCCGTCCAAGGTGGACGCGAGCCGCATGCGTCAGATGTCCATGATGGCGATGAGCGGCTTGCCGGACAAGGCCGAGCTGGCGCAAGGCCGCTGGTTCACGGACACCAAAGCCAAGGACGGAATGATTGAGGCGGTCATCCTGGAGGAAGGCATGTACCGCAACGATATTCATATTGGCGATGTGTTTGAATACCCGATTCGCAGCGGTCTGAATCTCACGCTGCGGGTCAAGATCGTCGGCGCCTACAACCCGGTCAGTCCGACTGATCCGTTCTGGTATCAGGGGCTGGAGGGGCTTATGAACGGGCTGCAGATCTCGCCGGTTGCCTTCGACGGCCTGATGCATGATGAGCAGGTGCCGATTCATACGGCGAACTGGTTTTATGCCTTTGACTTGGGCGAGATCAAAACGAGCGATCTGTCGCCGCTCGGACGCACGCTGGAGCGGCTGCATATCGATTTGTATCAACAATTGCCAAACACGCGGGTGGAAATATCGTTTGCCCCGCTGCTGGCCGATTTCAAGCAACAGGGCCTGCAGCTGCAGACGATGCTGTTCACGCTCGCTGCGCCGATGCTGGCGATGGTGTTTTACTTCATCGCGATGAACGCGAGACAGGCGCTCGACAAGCAGCGCAGCGACATTGCGGTGCTGCGCAGCCGCGGCGCCGGCACGCGCCAGATCATCTGGATTTATTTGCTGGAGGGGCTGCTGCTCGGCGCGGTCGCGCTCGCGCTGGGGCCGCTGCTCGGCTGGTTTATGGCCAAGAGCATCGGCTCGGCGAACGGCTTTCTGTCGTTCGTGGACCGCAAGGCGATCCCGGTCGGCTTCTCCACCGAGGCGGCGATTGCGGGGGGCGCGGCGGTGCTGCTGGCCATCCTGGCGACGGTCATTCCGGCGATCGTGTACGCTCGCTCTTCGATCGTCGGCTACAAGCAGGAGCTGGCTCGGGGCGATCGCAGCCCGTTCTGGCAGCGCTGGTTCCTGGACGTCGCGCTGCTCGGGCTGGCCGGCTACGGCTGGTACCTGTTCAACGAGCGGCAGATGCTCACCTTTCAGACGGGCATGACGACCGATCAGCTGAATGTGCAGCCGTTTTTGTTCTTTGTGCCTGCGCTCGCCATCTTTGCGCTCGGACTCGTATTCCTGCGCGTCTTCCCATGGCTGCTCAAGCTCTTCAATCTCATGGGCAAAAAGCTGCTGCCCGTGCCGGTCTATCTGACGCTGACCCAGCTGTCGCGCTCGATGAAGGCGTACTATCCGCTCATGATTCTGCTCGTCCTGACGCTCGGACTCGGCGTCTACAACGCGTCCGCGGCGCGGACGATCGATCTCAACTCGACGGAGCGGACGCTGTATAAGTACGGCACGGACGTCATCATCAGCACGGTGTGGGAAGGTCAGCCGGAGCTGCCGCCCCCTTCGCAGGGCGGCGGGGGCTCGGGCGGAGGAGAAGGCGGCGAGGGCGGAGGCGGCAATCCGGGGAATCCCGGCAACCCGGGCGGCCAGCCGCAGGCACCGGTCAACATCATCTATCCGGAGGAGCCGCCGTTTGAAGTCTTCCGCACACTGGACGGCGTCGAGGCGGCGGCCAAGGTGCTCCAGACACGGGCGAACATGGTCGTCTCCGGCAGCTCGATCGGCCAGGGCATGGTGATGGGCATCCAGAACACTGAATTCGCGCAAGTCGCCTGGATGCCTCAGGATCTGTATCCGGCGCATCCGCGCGCCTATCTCAATGCGCTCGGCAAGTATACGGCGAATGCGGCTCTCATTCCGACGAGCGTGGCCGAGCGCTATCAGCTCAAGACGGGCGACGTCATCTCGGCCGGCATCGGCGAGCGGCTGCTCGAATTCGTCATTGTCGGCATTTTGCCGTACTGGCCGTCGCAGTACCCGGATCAAGCGCCGTTCCTGATTGCCAATCTCGACTACATCTACGACGAGGTGCCGATGATCCCGTACGAGGTGTGGCTCAAGATGAAAGATGGCGCCAGCACCGCTGCGGTCATGCAAGAGTTGACCGATGCGGGCATCGAGCTGGCCTCGGTCGAGGATGTGCGGATCGAGCTGGCGAGTCAGTCCAAGCACCCGACGCGCGGCGGCGTGTTCGGCATTCTGAGTCTCGGCTTCCTCGTCTCGGTCATCGTCTCGCTGGCAGGGTACGTGCTGTACTGGTTCTTCAATCTGTCGGGCCGGGTCGTACAGTTCGGCGTGCTGCGCGCGATGGGACTCTCGCGCAAGCAGTTGACCGGGATGCTGCTGCTGGAACAGGTATTCACCGCAGGACTGGCGATCGTGCTGGGCATCGCGATCGGCCGGGTGACGAGCCTCTTGTTCCTGCCGTTCCTGCAGACGACGGGCAACGCCGACAGCGCGGTGCCGCCGTTCCGTGTGACCTTCGACCAGCAGGATACCGTGCAGCTCTACATCGTCGTCGGCGTGATGATGCTGATCGGCGCGGTCATGCTGCTGCTGCACATCCGCAGACTGCGCGTGCATCAGGCGGTCAAAATGGGAGAGGAGCGCTAGGGCATGATTCAATGCGAAGGCTTGGTCAAAATCTATAAAACCGACGACCTGGAGGTCGTCGCGCTGCAAGGCTTGAATCTGACCGTGGGCAAAGGCGAGCTGATGGCGATCATCGGCAATAGCGGAAGCGGCAAATCGACGCTGCTCAACACGCTGGGCGGACTCGACCGCCCCTCCGCCGGCCAGGTACGCGTCGGAAAATGGGACCTGCTCAAGATCACCGACGATCAGCTGGTGCACTACAAACGCGACACGGTCGGATTCATCTGGCAAAATAACGCCCGCAACCTGCTGCCGTATCTGAGCGCGCTGGAAAACGTCGAAATGCCGATGATCCTGGCAGGCAAGCTCGATCGGGCGTATGCGAAGCAACTGCTGGAATGGGTCGGGCTGAAGGAGCGTATGCATAACAAGCTGCATCAGCTCTCCGGGGGCGAGCAGCAGCGGGTCGCGATTGCCATCTCGCTGTCCAATCGGCCCCAGCTGCTGCTCGCCGACGAGCCTACCGGCTCCGTGGACAGTCGGACGTCGGACATGATCATGGATATCTTCCGCAAGCTGAACCGCGAGATCGGCATCACCATCGTGATCGTTACGCATGATCTGTCACTCGCAGGAAAGGTGGACCGCGTGGTCGCCATCCGCGATGGCCTGACCAGCACGGAATTCATCAAGCGCAACCCTAACCTGGATCAGGCCGCAGAGGACGTAGAACGCGCGTTGAGCGGCCTTCAGGGCGGGCATGAGGAATATGTCGTGGTCGACCGCGTCGGCCGCTTGCAGATCCCCAAGGAGTACCTGGGTCGACTCAACATTACGGACAAGGCGTCAATGGAATTTGACGGGGATAAAATTACGATTCGGGCACCGAAATCATTGGAGGGGTAACGAAATGAAAACCAACGTACGAAAAATGATCGTAACGTCGCTCGCACTGCTGCTGCTAGCGGCCGCCCTGGCCGCGTGCAGCGGCGGCAACGGCGAATCCGGGACGGAGACGCGTGTGCTGCGCATCGGCATGCTGTACGGCGGAGCGGACAACGAACCCTACTTCCGCCAGCAGTTCACCGATTCTTACGAGCTGATGCATCCGGAGATTGAATTCGAGATCACCTCGGCGATCGATTATTCGACGATGCGCTACAGCGCCAGCGGCGAGCAGGAGGAGCAGCCTGATCCGTACGAGGAAATGCAAAAGCTGCTCAACGGCAGCAATCCGGTCGACGTCGTAGTCGTCGACGGCGCCATACTGCGCAAGCTTGTACAAGACAATATGCTCAAGGAACTGGACCCGCTCATTCAACAGGACGATTTCGATATCAGCGACTACGTGCCGACAGTCATCGACGGCATCAAATCGCTTGGCGACAATCGGATTTTTGGCTTGACGCCAACCTTTACGTCTTCCGCGCTCTTCTATAACAAGCAAATTTTCCAGGAAACAGGCGTGCAGCCGCCGACTGACGGCATGCAGTGGCAAGATGTAATCAATTTGGCGCAGCAGGTTGCAAAAGGGGAGGGCGCCGATCGTAAATTCGGTCTGATGCTCAACCGCTGGGGCGGGGACGGCTTCTCAGACATGCAGACGTTTGCGGCGCCGCTGCAGCTCAAAATGTTTGACGACAATGCCGAACAGATGCTGGTGAACAATGACGAGTGGAAACGGATTTGGACGACGGTTACGGATCTGTATCGCAACGATATCTCGCCGACCAGCGAGGAAATTTATAACTATGACGGTATGGGCGATCAGCCGATGGGGCCTTACTCTGGCGACATGTTCCTCAGTGGCCGCGTGGCGATGGTCGTCGCGGATTACTATTTCCTGAACGAAATTCGCAATGCGCAAAATCAGGCGCAGAACTCGGAAGACTACACGATGATCGAGTGGGACGTCGTTACTGTTCCCGAGCACCCGGAAGCGCCGGGCGTAGGCGGGAATATCAATCTGAGCCAGCTGATGGGCATCAATGCCAAAGCGCCGAACGCAGACGATGCCTGGGAGTTCATCAAATTCCTGAACGGCAAGGAATGGGCGAAGCTTAAATCGCGGAGCACGTACGAAATGGTTGCGCGCGAAGAATATCTGAAGCCGCAGGCGGGAATGGATTACAACATAGGCGCCTTCACGAAAATGAAGCCCGTGCTGCCGACCGACAGCGACATGAACGAATTGTATATGAAATATCCGTATTTCTACGAAGCCGTCTACTCGCCCGGTCAGATGCTATTCCAGCAGGTGCTGAGCGAGGAGAAGTCCGTCGACGAGGCACTTGCCGAATGGGAAACGCAAGGCAACCAGAATTTGGCGCAAATGAAGGAGAATCCGGATCAGCCATTGCAAAACTCCGATATGGCCACGAGCGGCGGCGCCATAATGGTTCGCTGATTGAATACCCGTAAAGCCGGCAGCACCTCATGTGGTGCTACCGGCTTGTTTTTTTTCAATCGGGGCATCCTAAGCACAAAACCGGATTGGGAGGACAAAACATGCGCTGGGTGTATTGGGGCAGGCTGTATGAGACCAAATTTCAGGCGGGATGCCTGGTCAAGCGAATGGAGGACGACGGGTGGATCTACGGGTACGAGAGTCCGCGAGAGGTTGAGGTTTTTCGTTCCCGAAGAGGCAGATATGGCGTGCGCTTTATGCCCTGAAAAAAAGGGGTTGACTGATGACGGCAAAATATAGTATATTATATCTTGTCGCCGCTGATCAACACATGCGACAACAAAATGACGCGGGGTGGAGCAGCACGGTAGCTCGTCGGGCTCATAACCCGAAGGTCGCAGGTTCAAATCCTGCCCCCGCAACCAATTTCTCCTACAATGATGGAATCCCTATTAGGGCCCTTAGCTCAGTTGGTTAGAGCGGTCGGCTCATAACCGATTGGTCGGGGGTTCGAGTCCCTCAGGGCCCACCATTGCATATATGCTTTTGATGAGCCGGGGTGGCGGAACTGGCAGACGCACAGGACTTAAAATCCTGCGGTGGGTGACCACCGTACGGGTTCGATTCCCGTCCTCGGCACCATAAGAAATACCTCGAATCCCTTACTACATAAGGGGTTTTTTTATATAACATTTTTTAATTCGACAAAATCAAGGAAATTGAATTTTTTGTAGTTGGGAACGGATTGTGACGGGATTTCAGATCAAACACTTAAAGATGGGCGGTGGTTTTGCGGCTGAGCTACTTTGTGACATGCGCAAAATTAAGAATGCGATCAATGTTTTTTCTTAATCATATTTGATTCACAGTTCTACTTGTAGGCATCGCCCCGGCTACCGATGTAGAGAACGGTAATGACTAGCTGTCCATTATCAAGACGGTAGATGAGGCGAAGCGATCCTATCCGGATTCGATAATCAGATTCTGTTCCCTGTAAGGGCTTGATGTGCCGGACAGTATAAGGGTCAACTGAGAGTAAGTCCAAAATAGCAGCTACCTTTTGTTTCAATGCCGGGTGCAGCTTGCCCAACGCTTTTGCGGCATTTTTGGTAAGGACGATTTTATAACTCGAACTCACGTTTCAAATCCTCCCAGCTCACTGTTTCGTCATCGGATAGCTGCTGTTCCGCTGACTTGAGTGCGCGCTTCTCTTCAACATTTAGGGGAGAGTTGTCTGCAAGCCATTCATCTGCAGCAAGCGACCTTAGGAGTTCATAGGCCGGTTCCAGCAATTCGGGCGAGATGCCGTTAATCAATTCATGCAATTGGTCTCTGTTCACTGCCATTTGCTTCAACTCCTTTAATTTTTATCATCTACGCATCTCCTAGAATAACATACCTCCGTTTGGTCAACGCCAGATCCTTACTTATATACAGAGGCAGTCTGATAAGCGAGAAACTGATGGGACGAACATAATTGTAAAACTTAAGATACTGTCCAATCCCGCTTCGTGCTTCTCTCTGCGTTATTTTATAAGTCGTAAATGATTATTGTCAGACTTAAAATAGAGGTGTTTAACCTCGTTATAGTTTAATGAAAGAACTTTGCAAATATCACTGACACTGTATTTGAAATCGTTTTGATACACAGAAACAATATCATCTAATAACTGAGGCTTCTCAATGGGCGGAGACAACTCAGGAGGCTCCGTTGTTCTATATCCCAACTTGTTCATTTGCATCCAAAAGTAACGTGCATTTCTTTCGTTGACATAACCTAAATCAATCGATTTTTTTAACATGGAGGACATGGATGTTTTCCAGTATGGTTTCAGAGATGCAAGTTTTTGAATTGAAACTCCACGTAATAAAGGTGCAATTTCCATAGCTGGCATTAAAAACTCTGATGCAAACCGGTCTGCTTGTTCTTCAATGTCAGCACCGTTTGAGGGCATATTTCTATGCAACACTAAATGCCCAAGTTCATGGCAAATTGTAAACCGGATACGATCCATCGGCCTGTCAAAGTTCACAAAAATTAACGGGGGCATACCTGGATGCCACAAGCTGATACCATCAACGTTTGCCTTCTCGAAATCAAATGGTACTAAAACAGCGCCTGCTTCCTCAATTAACTCTACAACATTATCTATAGGGCCTTTTGGTACGCGCCAATTCGCTCGAACAACTTGAGCTATAGTTTCAATATCATTATCGTACTCCTCAGGATCTATAGCAGGGACCGTGACATCGCCGATATCCACTGATTTCAATAATGCTGCTATCTCTATACGTCGAATTTCTAATTTAGCATAGATTTTGTTTAAGGACTTCTGCGAAACGCTCTGGCGTTTTCTATGGAAGTACTCACTAATTCCAACTCCATAGATACGGTCTGTTCGTTTAAAGAAACTCAAGGGGTAGTCCATTACCGACGACAGCACTTGAATTTCTTCATCCGCAATGGGTATAAGCCCGTTTTCAAGCTTAGAAATTTTGCCTTGTGAGATGCCGCTCAATTCAGCGATATCTTTCTGCGCCAGCCCGCGGGATTCCCTCGCCAGAACTACCATCTTATAATTGTAATGTTCATTTTTAGTGGTTGTTTCCATTTACAATCTCACCAACGTTATCAGTCTTAGGCCGCGGTTTTCTTTTGCGATCCATAGGCTGTTCGTGTGGGAAGATCTCAATTTGTTTAACATTGTTAGAACCACCCTCCAATAAATCCCATTCCCAAAGGTTTTGGTCCCCCTGTCGGTATGTTACGCATATGTTGTCTACGCCAGTCCGAAGAGTATTGATGCAGTAACCAACATGTAATAAACCATCAGGAGGCATATTTTCAAGCTCTAGTTGTTCAATCTCTTGATTATTTAGTTTAGTTGATTGTATGGTATTTATACTTCGCCCAAGGTTTTTATGATCAAATAATTTGAAGCGGAGAAGAACCCGCTCTTCGACAATAAGGAAGAATACTTTATTTTTATGAAGTAACCGGGTTCTTGGATGTTGTTCAAATTCCATTTTAATTTGATCGACTATCAAATCGTGGCAATTAGAGGCATCAGAACGTTTTGATAGCTTCTGTCTGTGCAAAGTCAAAGCAGGGTTTGTGAAATAATCATTAATTGGATTTAATACAGATGCCTTGATTTTATAAATGTAAGGCTCAAGTAATTCCACAGCTTCTTCCTTGGAGATTCCCCGCATTGCATCACCTCATACCCTATTTAGTTATGGTACAAGTTTACCAAAAAAAATTGTCAAAATCAACGAAAAATATTCCGAAAATATTCTTGGATCATTCAAGAAACTGTATTGCGATTTCGTGTTATCCGAATTCATGCAGCAATGTAACATACGAGTTGTGGATGAGGAAACCAAAGACGAGAAACTGTATTATCAGTATGCTGTAGGGGATACGACGACCAGGTCTTGCGAAGAGGGCGAGGCTTTGCGTCCTGAGATCCAGTTAAAGCTTACAGAGAATACAAAGCATCTCGGCCGCCAGGCAGAAGGAGTGAACGAGTAGGATAGCGATGAAAGGTGTCAAATCTACTCCTTGCGTTATTTCCCAGGAAATGCAAAAAGAAGCCGCTATGGCTTCCGTGCGCGTACATAAAATTTGTAGGGACTCGTTAGGGGAGACGATTCGTTTCCAGCATCTGCTGTTCGAATTCGGCGGCGTATTTGCTCATGCAGTTGCAGTAGTAATCCTTGCGGCATACCGGACAGGGAATGTTCAGCAACCGGTTGACGGCGGTGATCTTCCACTCGGGGTCCTTGGAGAAAAACAGTCTGCATTTTGCCTGGTTCGTCAAGGTGACGACAAATTGATACAGTCCGCTATCTTCGTTATAGTCGGACGAATTGATCTCCTGAATTACCGGTTTGAAGGTCATTGTTTCCCACCTATTCCGTTAGTTTAACAAATGCCTTGTAATCATAACCGTTTTCGATCTCACTGTCAACAAAAGGGATGGCATCGATCGCGGTTCAGCGGCGCTCACGCAGGACTGACGGGGATAAGCAAGCCTTCTCCATTGTCTGACTCTGTCCGCTGGCTTATAATAGAAACGGAAATGCTAGGGTTGGGAGGCAATCGGATGAGCACCATTTTTCGAAACGATTGGAAGCCGCTGCTGGACGCGGAGCTGGACAAGCCGTATTACGTGACGCTTCGGAAGCAGTTGCTCGAGCAATACCGGAGCGGCACCGTCTATCCGGATATGCATGATATTTTCAATGCGCTTCATTATACTTCCTATGCCGAGGCGCGAGTGGTCATTCTGGGCCAGGATCCGTATCATGGTCCTTGTCAAGCGCATGGCTTGAGTTTTTCCGTGCAGCCGGGCGTGCGTGTTCCGCCGTCGCTGCAAAACATTCACAAGGAGCTGCGCGATGATCTCGGGTATCCGATCCCGCCGCATGGCTCGCTCGTGTCGTGGGCCAAACAAGGGGTCCTGTTGCTTAACACGATTTTGACGGTACGCGGCGGAGAAGCAGGCTCGCACCGCAATATGGGCTGGGAGCGTTTCACCGATCGTGTCATTCATGCGCTGGACGAGCGCGAGCGGCCGCTTGTTTTTATTTTGTGGGGCCGCCATGCGCAGGAGAAGGCCTCCTTTATCGATCAAGCGCGTCATTGTGTCATTGCAACCGCGCATCCCAGTCCGTTTTCGGCCAATCGCGGGTTTTTGGGCAGTCGGCCGTTTTCGCGTGCGAACCGCTTTTTGGAGGAAAAGGGGGAGCCGCCGATCGACTGGCGCCTGCCGATGGAGCCGCTCGCGTGACAGCGGTGAGCGGCCGTCGCCCCGCGCGCTGGCTTACGCCGGCATCCGGGTATTTGACGGGATACAGCCACACGCTTAATCCGTATGTCGGGTGCGCCTACGGCTGCTCGTACTGCTACGTGCGGCGCATGCCCGTCGGTCTGTTCCATCATGAGGCGCCTTGGGGCGAGTGGGTGAATGTCAAGCGATTCGAGCGGGCGTTCTTCATCCGCGAGTGGGAGCGCGCCCTGGACAAGGGAACGGTGACGTTGTTCATGTCCTCCAGCACCGATCCGTATCAGCCCGCGGAGGCGCATCATCAGGTGGCGCGGTCGTTGCTGGAGACGATGGCGGAGCGACCGCCCGCCTTTGTGATGCTTCAGACGAGAGGGCCGCTTGTGGTGCGGGATATTGACCTGCTGCGCCGCCTGGGTCGGCGTGTGCGCGTCAGCATGACGATCGAGACCGACATGGAGGCTGCACGCCGGCATTTCACTCCTTCAGCGCCGCCGCTGGCGGCACGCTGGCGCGCCCTGCAGGAGCTGCAACGACACGGTGTGCCTACTCAGGTAGCGGTGGCGCCGCTGCTTCCGCATACCTCGCAATTTGCTGACTGGTTAGCCGAGCGTGCCGAACGCGTCGTTGTCGACGATTTTTTCCGAGGAGACGGCCGAGCAGGCCAGAGGTCGGCACAGCTTGGCATGCGCGAGGCCTGTGCCGCTTTTGGCGATCCCGAAGCTTACGACCCCGCTTCGGCTGAAGCGCTGTACGCCGCGTTGACCGAGCGGTTGGGTGAAGCGCGTGTAAGCTTCAGTCAAGCGGGCTTTCTGCCGCCTGACGAAGAGGCGCGTAGACCAGAGCCTCCGCCGATCTCATGATCGGCGGAGGCTCTTTTTAAGGTCGCTTATTCGGATTTGGTTTCGTACTGTTTCAGCAAAGCCGCCAGTTCGTCCTCGACCGCTTTGTTTTTGCTGAGATTGGCAAATTCGTCATCCAACGACTTGCCTTTGTCGCTGAGCTGTTCGCTGGCCTCCGCCTGGGCTTCCATCTGCAGCATTTTCTCTTCCATTCGTTTCATTCCGCCGCTGGCGGAATCTGTATTAAAGCCATTCATGGCTTGATTGATTTCGTTTTGCGCTTTGGCTGCCTGATAGCGGGCCACGAGCGCTTCGCGTTTGTTTTTCATTTCGGTCAGTTGCTTGCGCATTTCGCCGAGCTTCGTCCGCAGCTTGTCGGCTGACGCTTTGTTTTGATCGTAGCTGGTCTTATATTCATTCATTCGGGTTTCGGCGGCTTGTTTTTCCTCCAATGCCCGTCTGGCAAGATCGACATTCTGAGCCTGCGCAGCCATATGCGCTTGCTCGGTGCGACGACCGACCAGCGCGCGCTGCTCCTCATAGAGCTGCTCGAATTTTTTCTCAATTGCAATTTGGGCGGCGACGGCTTTTTCGGCGTCGACGAGGTCCTCCTGCATATCGCGAATGTATTGGTCGGTCAGCTTGATCGGGTCTTCGGCGCGCTCGATCAGGGCATATACATTGGATAACGTCAAGTCGCGCAACCGTTTGAAGATAGACATCGCATAGCCTCCTCTGCATGAATAGCTTGCTTCTATTATAGGTCCTAATACGCGCAATGAAAAGAAAGGTTTCGGATGTGCCTCAAGGCAATACACACAAAAAAGCGGCCATTGGCATGACCGCCCTTCGCATTCATCTGCATTCATTCTACGGCCGCTGTACTGCTGGCAATGGCAGCATCCGCATCCGGAGGTCCCGGATTGCCTGCCTGGCTCTGCGCCGCAGGAGCCAGCGCTTCGAGCTCAATCGAGTAGTCGCTATCCACATAAGTGACCGTCTCGAGCTCCGTAATGACCTGCGGGTACATGCGATCCGGGTCAGGCAGCGTGACCTCCACGCGAAGCACAGCCGTATCGTCGTGGAAGTCGATGCCGGCGATCCGCATACCATAGCCCGGATGGGGGGCAGTCGCGCTGACGACGACTTGGTTAACCCCTGCGCCCGCCTCCGAGATTGCGAAGCTGATATCCTGCAAGGGGGAGTTCGCCGGCTCCGGCTCCAGTGGCGGGATCGGTTCGACCTCTTCGACGAATGAGACGGCTCCAAACAGCCAGCCCGCGGCCTCGCTGCGTGTAATGGAGGCGGTCGGATGAAAAGCGCCATTCTCATCCAATGCGGCGATTTTGGCAAGGATTAACTTTTGGATGCTGTTCATATACGCCGAATCGATCTGGGCCTCGTCTTCGATCATGACCCACATCTCGATAAACGCGTAGTCGCCTTTGGCGGCAATGCCTTGGAACAGGGCATGCGCAAATGCCTCGCGCGTCATCGCCTCGCCAAATCCGACTTCTTCGGGAAGATCAATGCCGCTGGCTTGCGCCGCCGCCAGGGCGTCGGCGTACCACGCGCCGCTGGCTGGACCGTTCATCGCATTCGAGGCAGGAGCCTGCCCGGCAGCACCGTCGCCGGTGGTCAGTTCGAGTCCCCTTACAATGAGAGTCAGTCCTTCGGCATAGCTCAGCGCTGCGCCGGGACGAAAGCTGCCGTCGTTGCCGCCCTTTACAATGCCCAGGGCCTCCAGCTTTTTAATTTGCTCTGCATTCGGGTCATTGGCCGTGTCGGGAAAAGCAAACGCGCTTTGTCCGAGCGCTAGCAGCAGCAGCGCAGACACCAGTACCCCTGCCAATCGTTTTTTTTGCATGGGTCGTCACCTCATCTGTCAGTAGTGTGGTCCATCTCTATGCTCTAGACGCGCATGTCCGAACAAAGGTTGCAGCGAAGGAGGGAGAGGTGGTACGGAACAGCGCTGTTGCGCATACACTACATTATCCTGCCGGACGAGTCGATTACGCGCCGGTCCGGCAAACAAAGGGGGAGAGCCATGACCAGAGAGGCATTCATTGCGACGCTGGCGCCCTATGCCATACAAGCCCGGATCGAAGGCTCGCCGCTGCTGGCGTCCGTTCGGCTCGCGCAAAATGTGCTGGAAACCGGCGGCGTGCTGCCGCAAACCAATAATCTGGGCGGGTACAAAGCCGGGGACGGCAAGCCGACAGCGCATTGGAACGGGCAAGTGGCGAATAAATCCACATGGGAAGTAATCAACGGGAAGCGCGTGGAGACGACAGCGGCTTTTCGCGTTTACGAGAGTATCGCCGCTTTTTATAAGGATCAGGATCTGCTGTTGCGACAGCCGCGCTACCAAGCCGTGCGCAGCGCCCGCACGCCGGAGTCTCAGGCGACCGCGTTGCAGCAATCCGGCTATGCGACAGATCCGGCATATGCCAGCAAGTTAAAGGCGTTGATTCACCACTATCAATTGGAGCGCTTTGACGCGCGCGTGGAGGAGGAGCTTCGCATGGCACAGGAGACCAGAATGGAGCAGCAGCTTGACGCGGTAGGCAGGCAACTGGAGGAATTAAAGCGCAGCCTGGAGCAGCTTGATCGACGGACCCGGCAGATCGAAGCCCCGGCGTGGGCCGCAGCGGCGGCCGCCCATTTTGATGCCTATATCGATACGCCGAAAGGTAGCTATGACTTTTGGCGGCTTTTAACGGTGCTGTACCGGCAACAGGCTGGCGGGGCGGGCGAATGAACTGGCCCCGTATTTTGATCGCTTTGGGCGTATTGATTTTTTGGATCACGGTATTTTTGATGCTCGCCTACGAGTAGCTCAGCCTGATTTGCGCCATTTGAAGATGGTCAATGCAATCCAGATCGCGGCAAGCACGAGAATGGCAATATCCAGGAAAGAAGGGGAAGCAAAGTCGACGGCAAAGGCAATGACAAGCAGGAGAGCGGCCATGATGAACAAATCCTGGCCTTTTTTGGTCGGTTTGTCCGGGTCGGCCATCTTGAAGCTCCTTTCCTAAACAAAAAATCCGGCGAAAGAGCCTGGGTAACAGGTCGACATTAGCTCTTTCGCCGTTTAAAAAAATCGGCAATGCGGCTCCATCGGCTTTTGGAAACGGTTGCGCTGAGCGTATCCTTCTGATCGCCAGGTCCAAAAAAGACAAGCCGAAGGTTGCTGTCGATTTCTGTAATCTTGTCCAATTTGACGATGCTGTTGCGGTCCGTTTTTTCGAAGCCAAGCGGCTGCAGTACCCGTTCCCACTCATCGATCGTGCTTGGTACGGTATACATGCCGTCATTCGTTTGCAGCATGATATCGCCAGAATCCGTTGTCAACAAAATCACATCGGAGGTAATATCGATCCAATGCACGTCGTCAGGGGAATTGTTTCTTAAACCCGGTACTTTCACGGTTCCCCTCCAGATCTAGCATTATGCCTTGTTTTTCAGTAAGTCTTCTGGCACGGGGTTATTAAATACGAAAATGGATGCAGTCGAAACGGCTGCAGTCGCAATCATGGTCAGCGCAACAGCGACCAATTTGAATACGTTTTTTTTCATTTGTTTTCACCTCCCTTCCAGAAAGTAAAATGAATCATCGTCAATGCTTGGGTGAAAATGGCCATCGTCATGATTTCGGAGTAAAGCGGCCAGGTCAAACCCACAAACAGGACGGATACCAATTTTAACACAGGATAATATTTTTTGGGAATACGCGATTGCTTTTGTAAATTTGAAGGCGAGAAGAGTATAAAAAGGACCAGGCTAACGGCGTAAAGCACGTTCATGCCGGTGACGGTCAGCGGCACGAGCGGAATGGCAAGCGCCGTCAAGGTCGTCAAAATAAAACATGGGGTGGAGGTGCTGAAGTGATAGCCGCCGGAAATGGCGCGCAAAATGATGAAGATGAAGAGGCCGAATGCAACCTCCTCCCAATAACCAAACAAGGCGCTGACGGCCATTACGAAGGAAATCGTCAGCACGAAATTGACCACAATAATTAACGCGTAGCGTAAAATGGCTTTGTTGAATTTCGCATCGTCGGCCGCCTCGTAAATGAATCCGGCCAAGCGATCGGCAGCTTTTTCAATCATCGAGCTCATCCCTTTTTTTGGATAAGTATAATAGCACGAAAATGAGGCAGCCTATCGTCAAAAGCGCAGAAATGTAGTAGATGGCCAAGCCAATTACAAGCACATAGTAGAGTACGATCAAAACGGCGAGCGTCAACAGCGTTAAAACCAAAAACACGTTGTTTTCGCCGCGCATGACGACTTTTGCGCGGTGGGTGTTGGGAATCCAGTCAATCGCAAAATCATAACGCTTGATCAGCCAGGTCAGAAGAAGCATCAATACCATGGAGCACAGCGGAACAATGTAGCTTTCGAACGACAACTTCTCCGTCACTTCCTGCATCGAAATGAGGCCGGTCTCCGTAAAAATAAAGACAAGCAGCACCTGAATTAATGCATAGCTGGCATAGCCAATCGTCGTAATGATGGTGGAATAGAAGATGTGCACGCGAAAAAGCATCCAGATCAAAATGGCAAACATGACGACTTGAAAGATCGGTGAAAATTTAGATAAAATTTCGTCCGCCCGAGTTGCGTAAGACACATTGCCAAGCATAATGGCGATGAAAAAAATCTGCGGATAAAACCCGGAAATTTTGATTCGAAAAAAGGTCATGATAAATACTAGCACCACGATATATTCAGGAGCGGACAGTAAGATAAACGGTATGTAGGACATCGGATGGTAACTCCTTTTGCATCGTACTGAAACGGACGGTAGTTTACCTCAACTATACAAGACGGCCTCGAATTTGTACACTGAATTATGTGAAAACTTTAAGATTAGGGTGGAAACAAGCAAATCTATGATGATAGACATAAAAAAAGCCCCGAATGCTCGGGGCTTTTTCGCGATGATCTGTAGTGGGCTCGAACCACTGACCCCCACCCTGTCAAGATGGTGCTCTCCCAGCTGAGCTAACAGATCACGTCGGCGACAAATAATACTATACCAATTTCATGCTTCGGCGTCAACCCTTGTTTTATATTTTTTTTGATTAAAGCGACATCGGGTTGGCGACCATAATGAATAACAGCCACGCATTCTATTCATGCAAGAGGGGGATGAACGTAATGAAAGTACGATTCGCCTTGTGCGCGCTGATCCTGCTCGCCGGGTATGCGGGATGGACGGCGCAAGCGGCGCGAGACGCAGGCAATGCTTCCGCCTCGGTTACGGACCGGGTCTATACGCAGGGACCGCAATCGGTGATCGGCGAAGTCTATGAACCGTTGGAAAAAGAGTCGCTCGGCGACCCCCAGCGAAGCAGTGACCCGCGTCGATTGCCTCCGCTGGAAGAGGAATAAAGCCCAGGCGCGCGCGCATACTAACGGTGCAAGGCCATGCAGCGCCATTCGGGCTTGCGCAGCTTTGGCTTGCAAAAGCATACGAGGAGGAATGCCAGATGGAGGTTCAATCTTCAGGTATGTCGCAACGTGAAAATTTCGTGGCGGTGCAAAAAAACGGAGATGGGGATCTGACCGCATTCAAGACATCCAGCGGGCGGGTACTCCAATACGATCAAGCGCTGCAAGAGGTTCAAGCCGGGAAAATCGCAGGCGTCAATGCATTCAAGGGCAAAGACGGCGACACGTATATACGAGGGGACGCGGACGGCGATCCTGCGAACAATTTGGATCAGCTGCCGCTATTTTAAATAGCCGGCTTGCTCTGAAAAGCAGCAAGACTGTTATTCATGAAAGCGCCCGTCCCCATTGGGGGCGGGCGCTTTGTCGTATGCAGAGCGCGACCTGCAGGTCGCGCTCACAATCTGTACACCCTTTGTTGCTCGACAAATCGCATCGCGCCGGTTCGCCCTTCAAAATCGGCGCGATTGTCGCCGTAATGCATCAGCCCTATTTTTTGCTGGAGATCTGTCGGCAGGGTGAGCAGCTCTTCGAGCGTCGCATGAACCGGCCCCGGCTGAAAGAGCTGACAATCGTGAAAGATGGTCTCGCAGCCCCGTTCCTCCACCAGATCACGCAGCAGCTGAGGCTGAAATTGCATATCGGCAGAGTAAAAAAAGCGGTCGTTGACATAGAGCGAAAAGCTGGGCTTGCCCGGGATGTGAGGGGTCTTGATGATCTCGATTGTCAGGCCGGGGGCGAGCTCGCAGCCGCGATGCTCGTGAAGCAGCCGCACCTCGAAAAAATCCTCCAGCGTTTGAAGCTCGCCCTGAACAAGCCCGCCGCGCAGCGTGTGGTTCCACAACGGGTCCGCGAGCTCGGCCGCAATATAGAGCAGCGGGCGGCGTTGATGCTGAAATCGCATGCGAAACGCGAGTTCTTCCAGGCCGCCGACATGATCCGCGTGAATATGCGTAATCAATACGCCGTGCAGGCGGTCGATGCCGAATTCCAGACTGTGCAGGGCGGACATGGCAGTCACGCCGCAGTCGATCAGCAGCGGCGGTGCTGCTTCGGATCCGAACAAAAGCGCGTTGTTGTTGTTGTAGGTTTTGGCAAAGGCGCTGCCGGTGCCAAGCATCTGAATGTGCAAGCCGCTTCCACTCCTCTCAAGCGTAATTACCTACGAATTTAACATTATTATCCGAAAAATAAAAGGCATTCCTGTAGGTTAGACCGGCAAACGTCCAGACGCAGCGATGTGAACGGGCATATGCTGATGCAGACAGGGAGGCGATGGTCATGGGCAAAAACAAAAAAGGCAAGGCGTCCCAAAAACAGTCGGCGCAGCTGCGCGCGATTGAAATGAGAATCGTGCTCTCGGACACGTGCGAGGCATGCCGGACGCCGTGCTCGCGCGGACTCTCCTATTTGAAACGCATGCAGGAGCCGGGAGCTGTCGGCGGGGGCGTCCCTTGCGTGCTGACCCGAAAGCGCGGCTAATCCGAATTCATGGCAAGCGGCGGCGCAACTTTGCCGCAGCGGCGGCGTATAACCTTACATCCGACAACATGGATGGAGGTCCAGGTTCATGAAATTGCGCAAGTTGGTTGTGCTCGTGCTGCTGATCTCGCTGTGGGGGGGCACGATGATGTTCGCGGATTCCGCTACCCGGCAAGTCCGCACGCTCGTCAACGGTACAGCGCTTGACCAGTCCGGTCTGCTCATTGAAAATTCGACGTATTTGCCGCTGCGACAAGTGGCGACCTCGTTGCAGGCGATCGTGATTTGGGACGACGACGCCAAGCAGGCAAAAATCTATAAGCCGAATGTGCATATGCTGCTGCTCAACGAACAAGGCAAGACGTTCGGCGCGGTCAACAGCGGTGCCAATTTGAGCTTTGAGGTTTGGGCGCAGGTCGATTCGCTTAAAATCCCAATTTCCAAGGTGAAAATTGTCATTGCCAATTTATCCGGCCAAGAAAAAGTCATTTATTCGGAGGGCGTGGATGCCTTTAAAGAAGACTTTTTCCTGCGGACGCAAACCATTGATTATCGCTTTGCCGAGCAGGGCAATTACAAAATTCGTTTCTATGTCATGCCTGAACAGGAAGAGGACTGGTTTATGGTCTCGGAGAAAGCAGTCATTTCCAACTGATGCGGGCCTGCGGTCCGCATTTTCAGCGGTTTGACCCTCGACGGCGAACGTGTTAAGATACACGGATACTGCATTGGTAAGCGCATTTCCGGAACGGTTTTCAGCCGACTCGGAGATTTGCGCTTATGGAATAGGAGGGTCTGGCAATGAGCGAACATCAGCATGATGAAAATTGCAACCATGAGCACGACGAGGAGCATGTCTTTGTCGTTGGCGACGAAGAGGGAAACGAGCGGGAAATGGTCATGGCTTTTACGTTCGAAATGGAGGAACAGCCGTACGCGGTTTTGTTGGATCGCAACAATCCGGAAGCCGACGGCGTGATCTTTCGGATCGAAGAAGAGAACGAAGAAGCTTTTCTGGTCGGCATCGAGGACGACCAGGAGTGGGAGCGCGTCACCAAGGTATATGAGGAAATTGCCCGTCAGGAAAGCCAGGCCGACTAGACACAAAAGAAGCCGCCGCATCGCGGGGCTTCTTTTTTTATTTTCGGGGGTTATAATGCAGCGTGCGCCCGTTAAACAAGCGCAGCTGCGCTTTAAGGCGCTTGGCAATAAATTTGCACAGTTCGTTTGCCTTGGCTTTGTCGCCGTGCGTGGCGCCTTCCGGCAGGACGATCTGGATATGGTGACGCTGCGTGCCGTCGACTGCGGACGAGCCGGTGCCGAATAAAATGAAGCGGTACATCGGATCGCGTCCTTCTAGATAAAACCACTGATCTTCTTCGCCGGGCCTGGCAGCCAGGACGTAGGGAAATGCCGCATCCGCATAGTCCCAATTCAGCTGCCGGCCCGTCAAAGCCATCTGCTCCCTGTAATGAAGGAGCTGCTGCTTGATCTCGTCAAGCGTCAGCTTCTCCTGCTCGGACCCTTCGACGAATACAATGTACGCACTCTGACTCACGGAGCCCACCTCCACAGCCATCATAGCAAATTTTTTGTCTGACTGACAACGTTTTCCGTTGCGTACGAGACTAGAAAATCGCTTCTTCTTCCACGATGACCTTGACGTACTCGATCGTGCGATCCTCCGGCCCCTTGACTGGCAGACCGACCTCTACGTGCTCGACAATATAATCGATATTTTCTTGCGGAATGACTTCGCCCGGCAACAGAATCGGGATGCCCGGCGGATACACGTAAATGAATTCCGCGATGATCCGGCCTGCCGATTCGCGAAACGGGATCACCTCCGTTTCGCCGTAAAAGGCGTCCCGCGGCGTGAGGGAAAGCTGCGGTATTTCCGGAATTTTGATGACCAGCTCCTTGGCGGGATGGACCTTGTGGTATTGCTCCGAGAGCCGCTGCAACGCGGCGATCAGACGATCGACCGACTCCTCCCGCTCGCCCGGCGTCACGAGGCAAAGGATGTTGTACATGTCGCTTAGCTCGACCTCGATGTTGTCATGCTCGCGCAGCCAGTTCTCGGTCTCGTAACCGGTAACGCCCAGATGCCGTACATGTACGATCAGCTTGGTCGGATCGTACGCATGGGTCGCTTCGCCGCCGAGCATCTCCTCGCCCGGGCAAATCAGCCCGTCAATGGCATTGATGGAAGTGCGCGCCCTGTGAGCGAGCGCAATCGCATCCTCCGCGAGCTGGCGCCCGTGCAGCGCCAGATAACGGCGCGACGTGTCGAGCGATCCGAGCAGAATGTAGGAGGTGGAGGTCGTTGTCAGCATGCTGATGATCGTCTGTACACGCAGCGGATTGACGCGGCCATTGCGGATGTTCAGCACCGAGCTCTGGGTCATCGAGCCGCCGAGCTTGTGCACGCTGGTCGCCGCCATATCGGCGCCTGCCTGCATGGCGGAGATCGGCAGTTGCTCGTGGAAATGGATCAGCACGCCGTGGGCCTCGTCGACAAGCACCGGGATATCGTAGCTGTGCACGACCTCCACGATCTCCTGCAGGTCGGCGCACAGGCCGAAGTACGTCGGATTGATGACGAGCACAGCTTTGGCGTCGGGATGGCGCTCCAGGGCGCGACGCACGGAGCGGGTCGTAATGCCGTGGTCGATCCCGAGATTCTCGTCTCTGGCCGGCGAGATGAAGACTGGCCGCGCGCCGGCGAAAATAATGGCCGACATGACCGATTTGTGCACGTTGCGCGGCACAATAATCTTGTCCCCGGGGGCGCAGACGGTGAGAATCATCGTCATGATGGCGCCGCTTGTGCCTTGGACGGAGAAGTAGGTGTAATCGGCGCCGAACGCATCGGCCGCCAGTTGCTGGGCTTCCTCAATGACGCCCATCGGCTGATGCAGATCGTCGAGCGGGGCGATATTGATCAGATCAATCGACAGCGCATTGTCGCCGATGAATGCGCGAAACTCCGGGTCGCTGCCGGCTCCTTTTTTGTGCCCGGGTATATGAAATTGAACGGGATTGCGCGCAGCGTGGGCGCGCAGCGCGCTGAACAGCGGCGTGCGGTTGTGATCCATCGCAGGTCCCAGCCTTTCTATTGGCATAATCAATCATTCGCAAACAAGCTTGAGTATAGCAAATCCCAAGGTGATTGCAAGCCATTTCAAGCTATTTAATGTTGCGTTTTTGTTCATTTCCATACGCTGACAAGTTGTGATACGATGTTTCGCATGGAGGGTGCGAAATGAACAAACCACTTGCTGTCGTCATGCTGATGCTGCTGACGACCTTTATCGGCTTCGGCATTATTATTCCGGTGATGCCCGAAATCATCAAAGCGACCGATCCGGGAGCTTTGGAGCTTCATACCGGGCTGATGCTTTCGGTCTATTCGGCGGTCTCGTTTTTGCTATCGCCATTTTGGGGCGGACTGTCGGACCGGATCGGCCGCAGGCCGATTATTTTAACAGGCGTGCTCGGGTTCGCCGCCAGCTTCTTGCTCTTTGGCCTCGGGGCGGGCAACCTGACGCTCATGTACGCGTCGCGCGTGCTGGGCGGCTTGTTTTCGGGTGCGGTCACCTCGGTTATCGTCGCCTATGTCGCGGATGTGACGCCGCCGGAGCAGCGTACGAAGGGGATGGGGCTTGTCGGGATGTCGATTGGTCTGGGCTTTACCATCGGCCCGGGCTTCGGCGGGCTTTTGAGCGGCATTTCGCTGGAGGCACCGTTTTATGCCGCGGGCGCGTTGGCGCTGCTGACCTTTGTCCTGGCGTTGCCGCGGCTCAAGGAATCGCTGCCGCCGGAGCGGCGCAGGCCGGCCGACCGGCAAAAGCGGCCTTCTCGCTGGCGTGCGTTTGCCGGACCGGTGCGCTATCTTTATGTCCTGGCGTTATTTGTATCGCTCTCGCTGGCTGGACTGGAGGCGACGCTGCAGTTATTCGGCATGAGTCGGTTCTCCGTGACGCCCGGTCAGGTCGGCATGATGTTTTTCGTATGCGGACTGGTGGGCGCCCTCGTCCAGGGCGGCATCGTGCGCCGTTATATCCGCGAGGGGGACGAGCCCAAGTTCATCGTCATTGGACTCGTAATCTCCGCGGCCGGCTTCTTCCTGCTCGTCACGTCGCACACGCTCTTGACGGCGACGCTCTATCTGGCGATCTACGGGATCGGCAATGCGCTCATCCGTCCCTGCGTGACGTCGCTGATCACCCAGAAGACCACAGTCGGTCAAGGCGTAGCTTCCGGTCTCAGCTCCTCGATGGACAGCTTGGGGCGCATCGCCGGACCGCTGGCCGGGACGGCTCTGTTATCCTGGAATTTGGAGCTGCCCTATCTCGTCGGAGGCCTGCTGTCGCTGGCGGCGCTGTTGCTGCTGCTGCGCTTTCGGCTGGTCAGCCGCAGCTCCGACACGGGCGAGGCCGGGTCGCCGGCGTGAGTGGCGGCCGGCATAGGACGAAGCGCAGCGAGGCTGAGCGAAGGGCTGTCCGAGGGGCCCGTTCCGTTGGTCACAAGGCCATTCGGTATAGCGGCTGCAAGGTGGCGAAGGTCTGCTCGATGGTCTCGAGCAAGCGCGGGCCGTCGCGCAGCAGTTCGTCGCCGGCGTCAATCTGGAGGCCGCAGAGCACTTCGGACGCCTTGACGTGACGCAGGCGCTGCAGCAGCGCCTCGAGCTCCTTGCGCTTCATCTCGCCGTGCGGCTGACCGCCGGGCACGGTGTGGTCGCCAGACCAGACGTAGTGCGCAGGCACATGGCGCCGCAGCTCGGTCAGCCGGCGCAGGGCTTGCGCCGCGAATTGCGCCTTATGATCAGCCTCGTAAATCATTGCAAATTGGACGAAGAGATGGGTCCCGAACAATCCGATCTGAAAATGCGGGTGCGCCTTGTAGCCGCGCCGATTGTGCGCGAACGCGACCCAGGTGTCGTCCGGCGGGTTGACGGTGCGTCGCGCATGCTTCGCGACATGAGCGAACATCGGCTCGCCGCATTGTTCGGCAAGCACCGGGGCCACCAGCTCCCCGAGCTGTTCCAGCTTGGGCCGAACGCGGGAGATCAGGGCTTCCATCCGCGGCTCCAGACCGGGAATCCCGAATACGTCAAAATCCTGCTGCGTGAAGCCGGCGAATGCGCCGGCTTTTGTCATGGGCGAGATGTCTTGCATGTGAAAGATAACCTCCGTTAACGATGGACTTGCTCACCATTATAACATGGGCGGCCAGCGCGCGTTTCCCGTAATAAAATTAGTCAATAATCCAAGTTGCCAGAACATAAGATGAAGTATAAGATAGAAGTAAGCTCAAATTGTCAGAACATTTAGTCAATAAGAGCGCAAACGTAGACGCGATTACTGTTAAACTGGGGAGGGATTGCCGTGACCAGGAGCAATGAAGTCGAGTATTGCAATTTGGAGCTGCGCTTTGACCGTCGGCAAATCCAGAACATGATCCGCGATCTGATCCACGAAGGGTATTCCCTCTACTGGAGCGAGACGGACACCCATTTTCTGGTTTCGATTCGTACCGGTCGCAAGCTGGTAAAGCTGCGGTTCCAGCGTCTGCATCATCGCTACAAGATTGTAGGCGATTACACCATCAAGGACGAAAAGCTGTCGGCCCTGATTGAGAAGCTGATCGGGGACACGCGCGGGCATGCCGTCGTCAAGCGTATTCGAGATCGTCAAATTGTGATTGAAAGCATCATGTTCGGCGAAGTGATTCGATTGGTGGAGGTGTCCGGGATGGAGCACAAGATCATCTATCAACGCAAACCGTTCATAACGACCGAGGAAATGATGCAAGCTTTTCAGTCGAAGCGCGCTGAAGAGCGCGCAGCGGTGCTGCGCTACGAATTGGACTACGAGCTGGCGGTGCTGCATGAGGCGCTGCAGGGCGGACGAGCGGAGGAAGCGGCAGCAGCCAAGGAAAAACTGTCGAGCTTGCGCACGGAAATGCTGCAGCTTGAATTATAAAAGAAAATGGGCGCGCTGCTCACGAAATGGAACACGGGACCTCGCTTCAGGGGCTCCCGTTTTTTGCTGGGAACGCGGAAGGTGGGCCAGGAAAAAGAGAGCGGGAGGTTTTCTTCTTCCTCAATGTAGAGTAGAATAGGAGTATTCGTGCATTGCAGCACCAAAATACTGAATGGAAAAGGGATGAAGCGAACGTTATGTCGAAACAGCAAATCGGTGTCATTGGCCTTGCAGTCATGGGCAGAAATCTCGCCCTTAATATTGAAAGCAGGGGCTTTACAGTCTCGGTCTACAACCGCTCGCGTGCCAAAACGGACGATCTGATGCAAGAGGCGGCGGACAAAAATCTCGTTCCGGCGTATACGATCGAGGAATTCGTCGCCTCGCTCGAGACTCCGCGCAAAATTTTGATTATGGTGCAGGCGGGGGCCGGTACCGATGCTACAATCGAGCAACTCGTGCCACTGCTGGATGAGGGCGACATCATCATCGACGGAGGCAACGCTTATTTTCCGGATACGCAGCGCCGCAGCAAGGAGCTCGAAGCCAAGGGGCTGCGCTTCATCGGCACCGGTGTATCGGGCGGCGAGGAGGGCGCGCTGAAAGGGCCTTCCATCATGCCGGGCGGGCAAGAGTCGGCCTATAAGCTGGTCGAGCCGATCCTGACCGCAATTTCGGCCAAAGTCGGCGGAGATCCGTGCTGCACGTACATCGGACCGGACGGCGCCGGTCATTATGTCAAAATGGTCCACAACGGCATCGAATACGGCGACATGCAGTTGATCTGCGAAGCGTATCATCTGCTCAATTCCGTGCTGAACGTATCGACCGAAGAATTGCACGGCATCTTCACCGAATGGAACAAGGGCGAGCTCGACAGCTACCTGATCGAGATTACGGCTGATATTTTTTCCAAGTATGACCCGGAAACCAACCAGCCGATGGTGGACGTCATTCTCGACTCCGCCGGTCAGAAGGGCACAGGCAAGTGGACAAGCCAAAGCTCGCTGGATCTGGGCGTGCCGCTCTCCATTATTACCGAGTCGGTCTTCTCCCGCTTCCTCTCGGCTATGAAAGAGGAGCGCGTAGCGGCCAGCAAACTGCTAAAGGGACCGGAGGCCAAGCCGTACCAAGGCGACAAAGCGGCCTTCATCGAGGCGGTCCGCAAAGCGCTGTTCGCCAGCAAAATTTGCTCGTACGCCCAGGGCTTTGCGCAAATGCGTGCCGCCTCCGACGAGTACGGCTGGGACCTGCGCTATGGCGATATCGCGATGATTTTCCGCGGCGGCTGCATCATTCGCGCCGGCTTCCTGCAAAATATCAAAGACGCGTACGACCGCGATCCGCAGCTGCGCAACCTGCTGCTGGATGAATACTTCAAAAGCATCGTCGAGAATTACCAGGACGCCTGGCGCGAGGTCGTCGCGGCTGCGATTGCAAACGGTGTGCCGGTTCCGGCCTTTGCAAGCGCCCTGGCCTACTACGACAGCTATCGTACGGAACGGCTGCCGGCTAACCTGCTGCAAGCGCAGCGCGACTATTTCGGCGCGCATACCTTCAAGCGTCTGGACAAGGAAGGCACCTTCCACTTCAACTGGATGGACTAAGCGCCGGCGCTAACGGCTGCGATGGCTTCCGCCAGCGCAGCCCGCAGCCGTTCGGCCTCCAGGATCCGGCCGTGGCGCTGATGGATCAGCGCCATCGCCGCCTCGGCGAAGCAGGTATAGCTGCGAATGAGATGTGGCTGCGGCACCAGCGCCAAGCGCGGGGCGTCGTCAGCCACCTTTTTTTTGATCCATTCGAGCAGCCAGATGACGTCGGCGGCGCAGAGCGGATTCGACGGGTGGAGGATGCGGGCAATTCGGAGCTTTACAGGCTCTGATGCGGATTTCAACATCGACGCTACCTACCTTTCGGTTCATCCTATTCTCATCCTTACGGCAAACATCGGCTTTTTATACCCCGTAGCAGCCCGCATATGTAACGGGACGGAAACTGTATCGAAGGGAGGGCATGGCTCATGCCTGCTGAAAAGCACGCCATCGTGCTGATCGGATTCATGGGGACCGGCAAGTCGGTCGTCAGCCACCATTTGTCGCGCCGGCTGAATTGTGCTGCGGTCGATCTGGACGAGGAGATCGAGCGCCATGCCGGCAGGCGCATTCGCGACATATTTGCCGAAGCCGGCGAAGAGGCTTTTCGCAAGTTGGAGACCGAAACATTGGAGCATGTCTTGAAGCGGCCCGGTCTGCAGGTATTGGCCACGGGCGGCGGAGCCGTGCTGCGGCCGCAGAACTGCCGGCTCATGCAGCAATACGGCTGGGTTGTCGCGCTCAAAGCCGCACCTTGGCAGATCATTCACCGCGTCAGCGGCGACGCCAATCGCCCGCTCCTGCAGGGCGATGTCAAAGGCCGGGTCTACAAGCTGCTGCGTCAGCGCAAGCATGCCTACGACTTTGCGGATATAACCATCGATACCGGCAGCTTGCGACCGGAAGAGGTCGCGAACGTCATCGTGCGCAAATGGAACGCGTGCTCGTGAAGACAGCGGCGGCAGTGGCGGCAGGCGGGATGGCGGGGGCGGCTGCGCGCTGGACGATTGGAGCGGCCTTGCCGCATCACGCGTTTCCATGGGCGACGATGATCTGCAATCTGATCGGCAGCTTCGCACTCGGCTGGTGGCTCGGGAGGGCGGCGGCCGGTCGGAGCACCCGTCGCGTCTGGCACGAGGCGGTCGGCACCGGCATGCTTGGCTCGTTCACGACCTTTTCGGCCTTCAGCGCGGAGACGGTGGCCTTGCTGCGCGAGCACCTCTTCGGCATGGCGGCGGTTTATGCGAGCGCTTCGATTGCGCTCGGGTGGCTGGCTGCAGCTGCAGGACTGAAGCTGGCCGCCGTCAGCCGCAGGAGCGGTTCATGACGGGGCTGCTGCTCGCCGCCGGCGGCGGCGCCATCGGGGCGGTCGCGCGCTACGGAATCGGTCTGTGGTGCGCGAGATACACCAGCGTGCCCCAAGCGGCGACGCTGCTCGTCAATCTCTTGGGTTCGGCGCTGCTGGGCGTGCTGCTGGGCTGGACGGCAGGCCACCCTCACCCGATGCTGTATGCTTGGCTTGGCACCGGCATGATGGGCGGTTTTACGACGTATTCGACGCTCATGGTTCAGCTTGTGAATTTGCGCGGCAAGCGCCTCACGCTGACTTGGTATGCGGCGGCAACGTTTTTGGGCGGACCGGCGCTCTTCGCGCTGGGCATGCTTGCAGGGGCCTTGTTCTAAAAAATTTGGAGAGGAAGATCGGGAAATGGACATTCGGGTGACGCCAACGCCGCGGCTGGCGGGAGACATTCAGGCGCTTTCTTCAAAAAATTATACGACACGCTACTTGCTCGTGGCGGCGCTGGCGGAGGGCACGAGCACGATTTATCATCCGGCCCACAGCGAAGACAGCGACGCCATGCGGCGCTGCATCAAGGCGCTCGGGGCCGACGTGCAGGAAGATGACGAAAAAATTGTGATCACCGGGTTTGGCCATCGTCCGGTCGCGGTTAATGAATTGGACGTGGGCAACGCCGGAGCGGTGCTGCGCTTTCTGATGGCCATCGCGGCGCTCTGCCCCGACGTCACATTTGTGAACCGCTATCCCGATTCGCTCGGCAAGCGTCCGCACGACGATCTGATCGAAGCGCTGCAGGCAATGGGCGTGGAAGTGGAGCATCATAACGGGCGACTTCCGATTCGAATTCGCGGCGGCAATCCGCATGGCGGCAAAATCCGCGTTTCCGGCAACGTGAGCTCGCAATATTTAAGCGCGTTGCTGTTTTTGACGCCGCTGCTCGAGCAGGACAGCGAAATCGAAGTGCTGCACGACCTGAAATCAAAAATTGTAGTCGGTCAAACGCTCGAGGTACTGGAGCAGGCCGGCATCGTCGTCGAAGCGTCGGAGGACCTGATGCGTTACCGCGTGCCCGGCGGGCAAAAATATGCGGCGCGCGAGTATATCGTACAGGGCGACTATCCGGGCTCGGCCGCCGTATTGGCCGCCGCTGCCGTCACGCAATCGGACGTGACGATCCACCGGCTGGCGGAGCGCAGCAAGCAGGGCGAGCGCGCCATTGTCGATGTGCTGCGCACGATGGGCGTCCCGCTGACGCATGCGAACGATATCGTGCGCGTGCAAGGCAACGGACGACTGCAGGCGCTCGAATTCGACGGCGACGCAGCGACGGACGCCGTGCTCGCCATGGTCGCGGCGGCGGTGTTTGCGGAGGGGACCTCGCGCTTTTACAACGTGGAAAATCTGCGCTACAAGGAATGCGATCGCATCACCGACTATCTGGCCGAGCTGCGCAGGGCGGGGGCAGAGGTGGAGGAGCGTCAAAGTGAAATTATCGTGCATGGCCGGCCGCAGGGCGTGGCCGGCGGCGTAACCATCGACGCGCATTACGATCATCGCGTCATCATGGCGCTGACGGTAGTCGGGCTGCGCGCCGATGCGCCGATTCGCATTCGCGACGCGCATCACGTCGCCAAGTCGTATCCGATATTTTTCGATCATCTGCAGGCGCTGGGCGCGCAGGTGGAATGGATCAATTGACAGGAGGCTACAGTCCATGGGCTACGAACATCCGTCCAGAGAATCGATTAAAACCATTTTGCAGAATGCGAGCACCATTGCGGTAGTGGGGTTGTCCGGCTCGCCGGAGCGGACCTCGTACATGGTCGCGCAGGCCATGCAGGCCAAGGGCTATCGCATTGTGCCGGTGAATCCGAATGTGGAGACGGTGCTCGGAGAACAAAGCTACGCCACGCTGCGCGACATCCCGTTCAAGATCGATGTCGTCAACGTATTTCGTCGCAGTCAGCATGCCGTCCACATTGCCAAACAAGCGGTGGAGATCGGAGCGGGAACGCTCTGGCTGCAGCTCGGCGTGCTCAGCGAGAAGGCGGCGGAGCTCGCGGCGGAGGGCGGCTTGCAGGTCGTCATGGACCGCTGCATCAAGGTCGAGGACGCGATCCTGCTGACGGAAGGAAAACCCAAGCTATAGCGCGGCATAAAACAAAGCTTGTTCTCCCACACTAAGTACGGCTTCAGCGGGCAAAGCGTCAGCCGCGCGCTGAAGACTACCCCGGTCTATTACGAGGAGGACAAGACGTGAACAACGGCATGTCGCACCAACAAAACGGAATGCAATCGCAGCAACAGCAAGGACTTCAAAACAACCAGCAATCGTATCAGCCGGCAGGCTATGTCGCTTCGCAATACCAAGGCCAAATGCGCCAAAAGGGCAGCATCGCGGCGCAAACCGGCCCGGTCATCTCGCATCTGGGCGGATATCAAGCGAACCAGCAGCAAAGCCAAGGCGCTTACCAGGCGCAAGGAATGCAGCAAGCTTCGATGAACGCGCAGTATCAGCAGCAGCCGGTCATCTCGCATCTGGGCGGCTACTCGTCCCAGCCGCAGCAAAACAGCTTTGCCGCCGCTTCGCATAATCAGCAGCAAGCGCAGCAAAACAGCTATGGCGCCCAACAGCAAAGCCATCCTGTATATCAACAAACACAGGCGTTCCAAAATCAGCCTGTGATTTCGCATGCCGGCGGCTACCAAGCCAACCAGCAGCAATACGGAGGGCATCAGGCGCAGCAAGCCCGTCAACAGCACCAACAAGCTCAACAAGCGCAATACGGCATGCAGCAAGCCCAAACCCAGCAAAATCCGGTGTATCAAGCGACGAATGCCCAAGCGCAGCAAGGTCCGATCATCAACAAATTCGGCTACCAGTCGAACGCGGGTCAAATGCAGCAAAACAACCGTTTCTAAAACGTGCAGCGCGTGTAATGCGGCGAACCCTCGCGGTTCGCCGTTTTGCTTTGACAAATGCTATGCAAACCCTTACGATCGAGATAGACGAAATTCCCTGTTGAAAGGGGGGCCGGCCTTGAATGTAATGGGCAATCTTCAGCAGCTTGGCAGGGCGCTGATGCTGCCGATGATCGTATTGCCTGCGGCTGCGGTATTTTTGAGTCTGGGAGAGCTGCCATGGGATCGGCTCGGTGCGCCGATGCTGTCCGACTACCTCAATACCGCCGGACAAGCCTTGTTTCTGTTCCTCCCATTCCTGTTCGCGCTGGGCGTGGCGCTCGGTCTGACCAACAATGCCGGCGCGGCCGGCATCGGCGCGCTTGCGGGAATGTTTATTTATACGGGGCTGACGAGCACGCTCAGCGAACTGCCGATCCAGCCCACTGTCTTGATCGGCGTCTTGATCGGTTTGTTTTCCGGCTACAGCAACGAGCGCTTCAAGGAGATCAAGCTGCCGGAATACATTCAGTTTTTCGGCGGGCCGAGGTTCGTGCCGCTGTTTGTCAGCTTCGGAGCGGTGCTGTTTTCGATCGTAATGATCATGATTGCGCCGACCATTCAGCACGGGATGCACGCGCTGGGAGAGATCGTCTCCTCGGCCGGCGGCTTCGGCGTGTTTTTGTTCGGCTTTGTGCTGCGCATTCTAGTCGTCTTTGGGTTGCACCACTTGGTCAGTCACGTCTTCTGGTTCCAGGTGGGCGGCTATGAGCTCGAGAGCGGGCAGATGGTCTACGGAGACCTGCCGCGATTCTTTGCGGGAGATCCGACGGCAGGGGCGTTTATGGCGGGGCTGTATCCGACGATGATGTTTGCGCTCCCTGCGATCGCGTTTGCAATCATTCACGAGGCGCGCGAGGATTTGAAGCCCAAAATTCGCAAAACGTTTTTGTCCGCGGCACTGGCATCTTTTTTGACCGGGGTAACCGAGCCCGTAGAATTCGCCTTTCTGTTTGTGGCGCCGTATTTATACGTCATCCATTCTGTCATCTCGGGTCTGATTATGTGGCTGACCTACGAGCTGGGTATTTTGCACGGCTTTTCTTTTTCGGCCGGGGCCATCGACTATATCGTCAATGCGCATCTGTCGACGCGGGGCTGGCTGCTGATCCCGATCGGCATCGTCGTCGGCGTGCTCTATTACGTCCTGTTCCGTTGGGCGATCGCCCGCTTCCGCATTCCGACGCCGGGCCGCGAGGAAGGCTCGCAGCTCGACGAATGGGCCGGCGATATTCCGTACCGAGCCCCGCTCATTCTCCAGGCGATCGGCGGCAAGGACAATATTGTCCAGATGGAGGCCTGCATCACGCGCTTGCGGCTCAAGCTGACCAATGACAAGCTGCTCGACATCAACGCGCTGCGCGGTCTCGGGGCGGCGGGGGTCATTCGGCTCGGCGGAGGCAACGTACAGGTCGTATTCGGGACCTTCTCGGAGCTGATTCGCGAGGAAATGATGAAGGTGGTGCGGCGCGATCAGGTGCAAGTGCTGTTCTGCTCGCCGATGCAGGGGCGCATGATTCCGCTCGAGCAGGTGCCGGACCCGATTTTTGCCGGCAAGCTCGTCGGCCAGGGCGTGGCGTTCATGCCGGATCGCGGAGAGCTGGTCTCGCCGGTCTCGGGCAAGGTTGCGCATGTCTAC
Organism: Paenibacillus sabuli; assembly: GCF_014705605.1. Classification (GTDB taxonomy): domain Bacteria; phylum Bacillota; class Bacilli; order Paenibacillales; family Paenibacillaceae; genus Paenibacillus_D; species Paenibacillus_D sabuli. Next base: position 119,017 of record NZ_JACXIZ010000021.1, on the reverse strand, counting down.
CCGACCAAGCATGCGATCGGCTTGCAGACGCCGGAGGGGCTCGATGTCATCCTTCATATCGGCATCGACACCTCGCAATTGGGCGGGGACGGCTTCGAGGCGTTCGTCGCGGAAGGCGACGAGGTAGAGCCTGGTCAATTGCTCATTCGCTTCGATCTGGCGCGCGTACGCCGTGGCAGCAAGTCGCTGGCGACGCCGATGGTCATATCGAATCCCGACAAGGTCCGTTCTTGGAGCTATGCCCCGTTCAAGTCCGTCAAGAAGGGTCAGGCTTCGGTCATGTCGGTGGTGCTGAAAGAGAGAAAAGGTGGAGGGGATAGTCCATGATCCAAGGGATAGGAGCGTCCGCGGGCATCGCGATCGGAAAAGCGTTCGTGCTGCCGAACTGGGAGTGGGACCTGCCGGAGCAAAAAATCGACGTCGCCGACCTGGCGAAGGAATTCGACCGGCTCTACGAAGGCATCAAGACGTCCAAGGTGGAGATCGAACAAATCAAAGGGGAGCTGCGAGAGGCCGTCGGAACGGCCGAAAGCCATATTTTCGACGCGCATCTGGCCATCCTGGAGGACCCGGTCTTCATGAACGAGGTGCAGGGCATCATCCAGCGCCAGTACAAGGTGGCGGAGGTGGCGGTCAAGGAGGCGATCGACCACTTCGTGACCATGTTCGATCTGCTGGACGACGAATACATGAAGGAGCGGGCGCTGGACATCAAGGACGTGGGCAACCGGCTCCTCAAGCATCTGCTCGGCGCGCCGGAGATCAAGCTGCCGTCCGACACGCAGCCGTTCATTCTTGTGGCCAAAGAGCTTTCGCCCTCGCAACTGGCTCATCTGAATACCCAGCACGTGCTGGGAATCGTGACTTTGGCCGGCAGCACGACCTCGCATTCGGCCATCATGGCCCGCGCGCTCGGCATCCCGCTGGTGGTCGGGCTCGAAGCCAAGCTGGAGCGGCCGATCCAGACGGGGGAGCGGCTCGTCCTCGACGGAGACACCGGCGAGCTGCTGATCAATCCCGGCGAGGCGGCGCTGGCGCGCTACCGGGCGCTGCGCGGCGAGCAGCAGGAGGAGCGCCGCAAGCTGCATCAGCTGGCCGGCGTCAGCGCGGTCTCCGCAGACGGCAAAACGATCGCGCTGGCGGCCAATATCAGCTCGCTCAAGGAGCTTGAGGTTGCGCTCCCGGTCGGCATCCACGGCGTGGGACTGTTTCGGACGGAATTTTTGTACATGGATCGCACCGATTTTCCCGACGAGGAGGAGCAATTCGAGGTGTACCGCACCGTCGCCGAAAAGCTGAACGGTCAACCGGTCGTCATTCGGACGCTCGATATCGGCGGGGACAAGCAGCTCGATTATTTCGAGCTGCCGGAGGAGGACAATCCGTTCCTCGGCTATCGCGCCATCCGCATCTCGCTGGATCGCAAGGACCTGTTCAAGACGCAATTGCGGGCGATTCTGCGCGCGAGCCACTATGGTCAAGTCAAGATGATGTATCCGCTGATCTCCTCGGTCGAGGAAGTGCGTGCGGCCAATACGTTGCTGGAGGAGGCCAAGCGCGAGCTGCATGCGGAGGGACTGCCCTTCAATCAGCATATGCCGATCGGCATCATGATTGAGGTGCCCGCGGCGGTGCAGATCGCCGATATGCTGGCGGAGGAGGTCGACTTTTTCAGTATTGGCACCAATGATCTGGTCCAATTCGCACTCGCCGTCGATCGTATGAACGATCAGATCGCCCATCTGTACGAGCCGCTGCATCCCGCTGTGCTGCGCATGCTCAAGGCCACGGTAGAGGCGGCCAAGAGCCGCGGCATCAAGGTCGGGGTGTGCGGCGAGCTCGCGGGCGACTCGCGCGCGCTGCCGATCTGGCTGGGGCTCGACGTCGACGAATTGAGCATGTCCTCGCCGACCGTCCTGAACGTGAAAAACCGTCTGCTCGGCACGAGTCAGACGGATAGCCGCGAGCTGCTCTCCGCGCTGATGGACTGCCGCACCAGTGCGGAGATCGGCACCACGCTGCTTGAATTCAAGCGCAAGTCGGATGCGGCCAGGGCGGAGCAGACGGTCTCCAAGTCGGAGTAGCCGGCCGTTCCCGCCAGGCGGCAGCCAATGCTGGAATACGCGCTTTAGCGTGCAGTCGCGCCGAGCAAGTCGACGAAGGCTTTGGCGTAAGCCGGCAGGTCAGGCGGGCGGCGCGAGGAGACGAGATTGCCGTCTACGACGACGGCCTCGTCCAGCCAGGTGGCGCCGGCATTCTCCATGTCGTCGCGGATGCCCGGCGTTGACGTGACCTTGCGCCCGTTCAGAATTTTGGCGGAGATGAGCACCCATCCGGCATGACAGATCTGGCCGATCGGCTTGCCTGCGGCGTCGAGCTCGCGCACGAGCTGCAGCACCTGCGGGTAGCGCCGCAGCTTGTCGGGGGCCCAGCCGCCCGGGACGAGCAGCGCGTCGCAGGCGCCGGCGGCCATCTCGTCGAAGCTCAGGTCGGCTTTGGCCGGCACCCCGTATTTGCCGATATGCGTACGGCCCTTTTCCGGTCCGGCGAACTGCACGAGCGCGCCCTCCTCGCGGGCGCGGTACACGGGGTACCACAGTTCCAGGTCTTCAAATTCGTCGTCAATGAGGCAGATTACGGACTTGCCCTTCAATCGCATCGCATGTTCCTCCTGTTTCTTTGGCTGACATCTCGTTTATTGTAACGAAGGAGGCGCCATGAATCAAACGAGACATCCGGCCGGCCGCTTGCCGCGCTGGCTGCCGGCGCTGCTGGTGATGACCGTCATTTTTTGGCTCTCAAGCCGAACCGGAGACGAGCTTGACGGCGTCCTGCCTTGGATGCAGCGACTGCTTCCGTGGATGCAAAGCTTTGACTGGGGCCATTTTGTCGCCTATTTTGCGCTGGCGCTAGCCTTTGATTATGCGCTGGGCGCGCGTGCAGACGCACCGCGCTGGAAAGCGTTGATCGTGCTGCTATGCTTGCTCTACGGAATTACCGACGAATATCATCAATCCTTCGTGGCCGGCCGCATGCCCGACCCCGCCGACCTGCGCAACGATACGATCGGCGCGCTGGCCGCCGTTCTTTTGCTGGCCATTGCGCCGATTCGCAGACGATGGCGCAAATTTGCGGCCTAACAAAAATTAGTACCGCTCCGATGGCAGGAAATACGCGAATCAAGTCGAATAATTTTACGTATACCCTGCAGTGTGGAATGAAGGAGTGGGCCATTTTGCAAAAACGGTGTTCATGCGGAGGACAAATGACAGTCAAGCTTCGAACGGTCCTTTTTTCGGGCAAGGTGGAAATCGACAATGTGCCGATTTTTTGCTGTGCCGCGTGTAGCCAAAGCGAAGTGCTTGCTGAGGTCAAGCCGGACTTGACGCAATTGATTGAAGGTCTCGGAGACGAGCCGGACAAGCAGACGATCGCTTTTGAGGCTTGCAACGAATGGGCGAATTTGCTGCTTGCCGTCGAGGCCAAGCCCAAAAGCGCGGAAGCGCGTTCGGTGGAACAAATGCTGGAACAGCGTGTGAACCAGCTGCTCGATCTTTATTTGCTTGCGCAGTCGCTCAGCGACGAAGCCTGGATGGAGGAGCTTGAACGGCGCCTGGCCCAGCTCAGCAAACGAACGATTCATACATAAGTTGCGCCTGGTTTGGCGCAAAGTAACGGTAGATCAAGGAGGAAATGAAAATGAGCGAGATGACCTTGCAAACCCTGGAGACGACGGAGCAATGGGACGCCGCGCTGGCCGCCTCGTCCGAGCGGCCGCTGCTCGTATTCAAGCACAGCACACGCTGTTCGGTCAGCGCAGGCGCGCATGACGAATTGACGACGTTTTTGTCTGACGTCAAAAGCCCGGCATTCGATGCGGTCCTGGTCAACGTCGTGGAGGATCGGCCCGTATCCAATCGCATCGAGGAGCAGCTCGAAGTCAAGCACGCTTCTCCGCAGGCGCTGCTTGTCGAGGCAGGCAACGTGACATGGCACACGAGTCACTGGCATATAACTTACGCCGCTCTGGAAGAGAAATTGCGGCAACATTGCGAAATGTAGTTGAATGTCGTATCATGGAAGACATATGGTGATCCTAAGCTGCAGACGCACACGAGTGGAAACAAAAAATATGAAATAAATGGAGAGAAGGATCGTGACGGTAACCATTTATGATGTTGCAAGGGAAGCGGGCGTGTCGATGGCGACCGTATCCAGGGTCGTCAACAACAACCCGAATGTAAAACCCCAAACGCGCAAAAAGGTGTTCGAAGCGATCGAACGCCTGGGCTACCGTCCCAATGCGGTGGCGCGGGGATTGGCAAGCAAAAAAACGACGACCGTCGGTGTCGTCATTCCGGATATCTCCAATTCGATTTTTGCCGAAGTGGCGCGCGGTATCGAAGATATTGCGAACATGTACCATTACAATATCATCCTCTGCAACGCGGACAAGAAGAAGGAAAAGGAAATCCGGGTCATCAACACGCTGCTGGAGAAGCAGGTGGACGGTCTGCTGTTCATGGGCGGCGCAGTGACGGACGAGCATGTCCAAGCCTTCAAAACGGCTAATGTTCCGATCGTACTGTGCGCGACGACAGACGAGCAGGGTACGATTCCATCGGTGGACATCGACCACGAAGCCGCTGCGTTCGATGCCGTCAATGCGTTGATTCAAAAAGGCCATCGCGCCATCGCCATGATCAGCGGAACGCTGCAGGACCCTGCTAACGGCTATGCCCGCTTCCAGGGCTATAAGCGGGCACTCGAGCAAGCAGGCATCGCGTACGACGAATCGCTCGTTCGCGTCGGCAATTACCGCTACGAGTCGGGCATCGAAGCGATGAAGTATTTCCTGGAGCTTAAGGACACGCCGACGGCCGTATTCTCGGCTACCGACGAGATGGCGATCGGCGCCATTCATGCCATTCAGGATTCCGGCGCCAAAGTGCCAGACGACATCTCGGTCATTAGCGTAGACAACAGCCGGATGGCCTCGATGGTACGTCCGCAGCTGTCGACGGTGGCGCAGCCAATGTACGATATCGGCGCTGTATCGATGCGCCTGCTGACCAAGCTGATGAAAAAAGAAAATGTGGATGATCCCAAAGTCGTATTGCCGCACGAATACATTTCGCGTCAATCGGTCCAACCCGTTTAGCGACACAACCATCTAATCCCTTGGCGCTCGTTGCGTCGAGGGCGTTTTTTTGAAAAGGAAGGGGAAGCATGTGAAGAACAGGAAAATGGGCATTATTGGAGCCATGTCCGAGGAAGTCGAACTGCTGCATCGCCATGTCGAGGTGACGCAAAAGCATGAAAAGGCCGGTCTGACGCTGTACGAGGGGACGCTGCACGGACGTGATGTGGTGTACGGCAAATCCGGCGTAGGCAAGGTGAATGCGGCAGTCTGCACGCAATTCATGATTGATCTTGGCGCGGGGGGGATCTGCTTCACCGGCGTAGCCGGTGCGCTCGACCCGGAGTTGGAAATCGGAGATCTCGTCATCTCCTCAAGCTGTGTGCAGCATGACATGGACGCTTCGCCACTCGGCTTCGCACGGGGAGAGGTGCCGTTCCAAGAGGTCTCGGATTATGCAGCCGACGGAACACTCGTCGAGCTGGCACGGCAGACCGGAGAGCGGCTCTTCCCCGGGCGTTGTCTCGTCGGCAAGGTACTCTCGGGCGACCAATTCATCGCCAGTCGCGAGTCCGTACAAATGCTCCGCGAGGAGATGGGCGGGGCGTGCGTGGAGATGGAGGGCGCAGCCTTGGCGCAGGTCTGCTGGATGAACGGTACCCCGTTCGTCGTCATCCGTTCCATGTCGGACAAGGCAGACGGCTCTGCCCAGGTTAATTTTGAGACCTTTACCCAGGAAGCAGCCGACCGCTCTTATCGCTTCGTTAGCGCGCTCGTCGAAGCGCTCTGACGCTCAGCTCAAAGATCCTGAACGGCAATTGCAGCGGTGCTGCGGTTGCTATGCGCGATCTCGTCTCTTCGGGGCATGGGCGCCCAGCTCGAGGTATCATCCAGCCAATGCGTCGGCAGCTCCACCGGACTCTCCGGCTGCCAGCGCTCCATCCACTGCCGAGGCAGCGTCTGGGGGCCCGCTCCGAGCTGCGCGACGAGCGGATGCTCGATCATCGTCAGCCATACCATCGCCCATGCGCGCGGCACGACGCGCCAGATGTCATACCCGCCGCCGCCGATCGCGACCCAGCGTCCGTCTGCATAGCGATGCGCGAGCCGGTGAATGCGCGCCGGCATCTCCTCATAGATGCGCATGCTGCAGTGGACGTGCGAGAGCGGATCGTAAGCATGGGCATCGCAGCCGTGCTGACTGATGATCAAGTCGGGCTTGAAGGCCGCTGCGACCTTCTCGATGCTGGCGGAAAAGCATTCCAGCCACGAATCATCCTCGGTATACGGATCGAGCGGGATGTTGTAGCAGGCGCCGAATCCTTCGTGGCCGCCCTTCTCCTGCACGAACCCCGTGCCCGGAAACAAAAACTTGCCGGTCTCGTGAATCGAGTACGTGCAGACGTCCGGATCGTGATAGAACGCAAACTGCACCCCGTCGCCATGATGGACGTCGGTATCGATATAGAGCACGCGCAGCTTGTAACGGCTGCGAATGTGAGCGATTGCAACGGCGGCGTCGTTGTATACGCAAAAGCCCGCCCCGCGCTCGGGAAATGCGTGGTGCAGCCCGCCCCCCATATGAAACGCGTGCCTCGCTCGACCCGAAGCGACGAGCTCGGCGGCATGCACGCTGCCCCCGACCAGCGCCGCGGAAGCCCGATGCATGCCCGGGAAAAAGGGTGTGTCTTCCGTCTGAAGGCCGTAGGCTGCAGCCTTGGCGAGCCATGACGAGGACGGCTGCTCCGTGCTGAGCGCCTGCACCGCTTCGATGTAATCGTCGCGGTGGACAAGCCGCAGCAGCTCGTCGCTGGCAGGAGGCGGCACCTGCATATGCGAACGCTCCAGCGCCGACACATTATGCAGCAGATCGATCGCTAGTTTGAGGCGCTGCGGATTAAAAGGGTGTTGATCGTTGAACCGGTAATGCATCGCCTCCGGGTGATGAACAAATACGGCATCGGACGGCATGGCAATCGTCTCCTCCTTTCTTTTGCGGCCAATTAAATGCGCCGGTCTGCGCAGGATCTTAAGCTAGTACATGAAGCGTTGCCTGAAGCGAACCCGGTCGAACTTCTCGACCGACGATAGCGGCACCTCTTTGCCGATGCGGACCATCAGACAGTTGGCCGGGTGGGAACAGATTTCGGGATCATCCGTCGCAAACCATACCATATCGACCGATTTCATCAGATTCTCCATCATTTTACGGTAATCCCAGACGTTCATTTTGTTGCCTTCCAGATCCCAGTGCCAATAATACTCGGTTGCGAACACAATGGCATTATCCAATTGGCTGTCCGCGAACGCGCTGCGGATCATGTGCTTGCCCAGTCCGAGCGCCCGGTACGAGTTGGAGACTTCGACAGCGCCGAGCTCGATTAAATCGTCCATGTTGCCCTCGGACCAGCGTTCGAGCTCGTCCGGATAGTGAAAGGTCACGTAGCCGACAATGGTCGTGTCGTCGCGGGTGACAATGACGCGGCCTTCCTCCAGGGCGGCGATTTCGACGAGCGCTTCGTGCTGGTCGCGCGGCCGGCGAAAGGCGTCCAGATCGGTATGCATGCTCCAGCCTGCAAGCACGTCCGGCGCTACCGGTCCCTCTACGAGCAGCTCGCCCTCCTTGGAGGACAGACGGTTGACCTGATAGATTTTTCGATGTTCCACTCGCCATCCCATCCTTCCATCCTGCTACTTCAAAGCGTATCAAAAAGTTGTCTTAAAAGTAAAGGACGTATGCGGAATAGTTGTGTTATGCTATAATACGTTTTGTCGGTATAAGCGTAAACGGATACACAAACCGAGACTTGCCGCGCCGGCGACCGTCATACTTGCGCGATGCAGCGCGATGCGCGTCTGTCTTGTAAGCGTATACTGCGGGCGGCGTGAACGATCAGAGTTCAGGAGGATGATTCGGATGGAAAATGTTCAGCAAGAACGCATCGCGGCCACCGCGACGACACCGAACATGCGAGATTACGAGAACACGTATGCGTCGATGCGATGGGAAGAGGTGGAGAAGCAGTTCTCCTGGCATGAGACCGGCAAGGTCAATATGGCCTACGAGGCTGTCGACCGTCATGTCGAGCAGGGGCGCGGCAGTAAAACGGCGCTGCTGTACAGTGACGCTTCACGCGAGGAATCGTACACCTTTGCCGATATTGCTGCGCAATCGTCTCGTTTTGCCAACGTGCTGAGGGGACTTGGCATCGGCAAGGGCGACCGCGTTTTTATATTCATGCCGCGTACGCCGGAGCTGTACTTCAGCCTGATGGGCGCGCTCAAAATCGGCGCCGTGGTCGGGCCGCTGTTCGAAGCGTTCATGGAGACGGCGGTGCGCGATCGACTGCAGGACAGCGAAGCGGTCGCCATCGTCACGACGCCCGCACTGCTCGGCCGTATTCCGCGCAGCGAGCTGCCTGCGCTGAAGCATGTCATCGTCTTCGGCGACGACGTGCCGTCGGAGGAAGGCATCGTCGATTATCGCACCGAGATGGCCGGCGCCTCCGAGGAGGCGCAGATCGAGTGGCTGGGACGCGAGGACGGATTGCTCCTCCATTATACGTCGGGCTCCACCGGCAAGCCCAAAGGCGTCTATCATGTGCAGAATGCCATGATTCAGCATTACTACACCGGACAGGTCGTACTGGACCTGCAGCCCGACGATGTGTACTGGTGCACAGCCGACCCGGGTTGGGTGACGGGCACCTCGTACGGGATTTTCGCGCCTTGGCTCAATGGCGTAACCAATGTCATTCGCGGCGGGCGGTTCAGCCCGCAGGACTGGTACGCGACCCTGCAGAAGTACGGCGTGACGGTCTGGTACAGCGCCCCTACTGCATTTCGCATGCTGATGGGCGCAGGCGACGAGGTCGTCCAACAGTACGATCTGTCGAAGCTGCGCCACGTGCTGAGCGTCGGAGAGCCGCTCAACCCCGAGGTCGTGCGCTGGGGGCTCAAGGTCTACGGGCATCGCATCCACGACACCTGGTGGATGACCGAGACAGGCGGGCAGCTAGTCTGCAACTACCCTTGCATGACGATCAAGCCGGGCTCGATGGGCAAGCCGCTCCCGGGCATCGAGGCGGCGATCATCGACGACAACGGCAACGAGCTGCCGCCCAATCGCATGGGCAACCTGGCCATTCGCACGCCGTGGCCGTCGATGATGCGCAAAATCTGGAACAATCCGGCCAAGTACGAGGAATACTTCCGTCTGCAAGGCTGGTACGTCTCCGGCGATTCCGCGTATCGTGACGAAGAGGGGTACTTCTGGTTCCAAGGTCGAATCGACGATGTCATCAACACCTCCGGCGAACGCGTCGGCCCGTTCGAGGTTGAGAGCAAGCTGGTCGAGCACCCGGCGATCGCCGAGGCGGGCGTCATCGGCAAGCCGGACCCGATGCGCGGGGAGATTATCAAGGCGTTCATCTCGCTGCGCGAAGGCTTCGAGCCCTCTGAGGAGCTCAAAAAGGAAATCTACACCTTTGTCAAGGTAGGCTTGTCGGCGCATGCGGCGCCGCGCGAAATCGAGTTCAAAGACAAGCTGCCGAAAACACGCAGCGGAAAAATCATGCGGCGGGTGCTCAAAGCGTGGGAGCTGGACTTGCCGACAGGCGATCTTTCGACAATCGAGGACTAATTTCAATGAAATTCAAAACGGCACGGGACCTTAGCCCCGTGCCGTTTTGTCTTGAAAGTATAGAACATATATGATTTCGCCTAGCTCGTAACGGTTAGCCCACCCATGCTATTTCAGCTGCACGGGAGCGGAGCGTTCCGACTCGCCGCCGGCATTGACCGCCGTAATTTGGAACCAGCCGGATTCGAGCGTGGAGATGTAGTCGAAGCGGCCGACCGGTGCACTGCCGATCTTGGTGTAGCTGCCGCCGTCCGCGCTGTAATAGACGTTGTAGCTGGTAACCTGCTGGCTGGTGTCGTTAGCCTTCCAACTGAGTCGGACGCCGGTCTCCGTCTTGCGAGCGGTGATCGGCCCGGGAGCAGTGACAGCGCCCGGCGTGTTATCCTCGGCCTCGTTTCCACTGTCCGTATCTTCCCCATCCGAGCCGCCGTCGTTGCCTGCGCCGTTGCCCCCATTCGGAGCACCGGGGTCGTTCGGCTCGTTGGAATTCCCGTCCTCGTCGTTCGGATCCTCCGTCGTTCCGCCGCCATTCTCCGGCTGTTGCGGCTCGTTGGAGGGCTGACCGAGCTCGGCGACGCGGCTCGGCGCAGACTCGCGCCCGGCGACGTCGACCGCAGTGACATAGTAGCGGTAGCTGTTGCCGGCAATGCTGGTAGAGAAGCTCGTCGCACTTCCCGCACTGATCGAATCGCCGATTTTGCTGTAACCGGCGCCGTTGATCGAGCGATACAGGCGGTAACCGACCACGTCGGATTCCGGGCTCGCGTTGAAGGTAATGCTGACGGTGCCGCCTTCAGGCGCGGCTAGCCGCACATTGGCCGGCGGCGCGGGCGTTGCGCCGTCGTCGGTGCGCGGGTCCGTCTTGGACGGCGCCTCGTCCCCGGCATCGCGCGGCATGTAGCTGCCGAGCGGCCGGCGGTCGCTGGCCGGCATCACTTTGAGCGCCTCCTGAATCTGATCCATCAACGCATCCAGCGGCTCCTTGCGCTTGATGACAATCTTGCGCTGCACGAAGTCCTCGGGCGTTGTGTCATGCGGTATATAGTTAACCCCGTTGTACGTGATATAGGCGGCTTGGACCAGCGCATCGTCCGCTTCGGTCGGCACGTAGGCCTCGTTGAACCAGTCCGTCACCAGCAGGCCGCGCTGTCGTGTCAGATCGGTTGGCCTTTTGCCGCTGACGCTTGAGACCGTCGCTTTAACGATGCCGTCCGGCTGCTCGAAGGCTTCCGACTTGAACAACTCGCTTCTTGCGTCGGTTACCTGATTCAGAATCTCGGCCCAGAGCAAGCGCGCCCGGCTGCGTCCTTCGCCGGTGAGTGAATTTTTTTGCTTTTCGTATCCGACCCAGACGCCGAGCGTCACGTCGGGCGTATAGCCCATGAACCAGACGTCGCCGTAATTTTGGGTCGTGCCGGTTTTTCCGGCAATTGGAATCTCGCCATATTTGTTGAACAAGCCGGTAAGCGAGTGCCCGGTCGATCCCGACTGGGACACGACCGTGCGCAGCATATCGGTCATCAGGAACGCCGATTGCTCGCTCACGACCCGTTCGGGCACGGCCTTGTGCGCGTACACCTCGTTCCCGTCGGCGTCCACGATCTTGCTGACCATGAACGCATCGTTGAAGACGCCGTGATTGGCGATCGCGCCGTACGCATTGGTCAGCTCCTCGACCGTGACGCCTATGCTCAGGCCGCCGATGACGCCCGTCTGAGCTGCGTCGTCCTGCGGCTGCAGCGTCGTTACGCCGAGCTTGCGCACGAACTCCCACGCCTTTTCGATCGTGACGTCGTTCAGGAAGATTTTCAGCGCCGGCAGATTGAGCGAGCGATTGAGCGCCTCGCGCGCCGTTACCAGTCCGTCGTATCCGGACGAGTAGTTTTTCGGGATATGGTAGCCCTTGGAATAGTCGCGCAGCACGATCGGCGCGTCGTCTATGATGGAAGCCGGCTGCACAAGCCCCGCATCGATGGCCGGCAGATATGCGGCGATTGGCTTCATCGCCGAGCCCGGTTGACGCGTCATCTGCGTGGCATAGTTCATCTGCTCGTGATAAAAATCCCGTCCTTCGATCATGCCGAGAATGGCGCCGGTTTTGTGATCGATCAGCATCGCCGCGGTTTGCTCCATCCCTTTTTCCGGATTGTCGGGAGAAAAATTGTCCGGGTTGGCGGCAATTTGCTGCATGACCTGGTAGATTTGCGGATCGATCGTCGTGTGCACATGATAGCCGCCGCGCAGCAGCTTTTGCCGCGCCTCCTCCAGCATGGTGCCGTAATTCTCGTCGCGCCGCAGCTGCTCGAGCGTCATATTCGGCTTCTCCTGCTGAAGAAGCACCTCCGATGCCTGGCGCTCCGCCTCCAGCATCAGGTAGGGATAAGTGGAGTAGGCTTTTTCCTCGGACTCGGCCAGCGCGCCGCGAATGTCAAAGGCAACCGCCTCATCGTACTGCTGCTGCGAGATGCGCTCGGTAAAGAGCATCCGGCTCAAGACGAAGCGCTGTCGCTCGATGGCGCGCTCAATGTTGCGTTCGTTCATTTCGCCGCGGCCGTTGTAGGCCGAATACAAGGACGGCAATTGCGGAAGACCGGCCAAGTAGGCGGATTGGGCGATATTGAGCTGGCTTAGATCTGTGATGTCAAATATGCCCTCGGCGGCGGCTTTGATGCCGAACACCTGATAGCCGTTGGAGCCGTTGCCAAACGGCATTTTGTTCAAGTAAGCGGTAAGAATTTCGGGCTTGGTCAAATACCGCTCCATGCGGAACGAAAGAAAGATTTCCTTGAATTTGCGGGCATCGGTCACGTCCAGACTCAAAAAGACGCGGCGCGCCAACTGCTGCGTCAGCGTGCTGCCGCCGGTCTGATTTGCCTCGTTCAGCAGCTTTTGCTTGACGGCTCGCCCAAAGCCGTTGATATCGACGCCTTTGTGCTCGAAAAAATTGCTGTCCTCGACGGAAAGCAGCGCGTCGATGACCTGCTGCGGAATTTCGTCGGGCTCGGCCAGGCGCCGGTCCTCCTCGGTCCGCAGCTGGCCGACCAGCTCGCCGTTATTGAAATAGACGAAGCCGGTCAGCGCGTTTTCGTTGATTTCGGACTCGATCACGGTGCGCGGCCGCACCGGGTCGTCCTTGACGAGGGAAGCGACGTAGCCGGTGACGGCGCCTCCGCCGAACAGGCCGAAGATGAGGATAAAGATGATGATCCACTTTATCGTTGTATACACGACGAGCCCGAAGGTGCGCCAGCCGCTGCGGGCGCTCGTGCGTGGTTTTTTTTCTTCCATTACTATGTAGGCCTCCTCTGCAAAATCCCCCATTATTATAGCACAACCTGTCAGATCAACGCACAAAATCGAAGCGATTTTAATGCAGCGCCGACATTGACATCGTCAGGTCGCTATGATATAAATTTCATATTAATAAGGTTACAAGCTGTGACAGGCTTCAGTAGACCTGCGAACACGCGTTGCAGAGAACCGGTGGAGGGTGCGAACCGGTACGCGCCGCAGCAGTCGAATTACCGCCTTGAGCTTAACGGTCGAACGCTGCCCCGCAGCCGGTAGGCCGTCTACGGTTCGTACCCGTTAGCGTACTCGAGTGAGCGTGTGCCCGATCTGACCAAGGGCGCATGCTAACGAGGGTGGTACCGCGAGCAAATCCTTCTCGTCCCTTGGGACGCGAAGGATTTTTTTGTTGAAAACCAATGGAAAATGGAGATGAGCACATGAGCAAGTGGGAGCAACTGACAAGCGAGCAAAAGCAGGAGGTCGAACGTCAACTGAAGGTTATTCGCCGCGGCGTGGTGGAGATCGTGCCGGAAGACGAGCTGCAGGAAAAGGTAGCCGGCGCGGTCGCGAGCGGCCAGCCGCTCAAGATCAAGCTGGGGCTCGATCCGTCCGCGCCGGATATCCACATCGGCCATACGGTCGTGCTGCACAAGCTGCGTCAGTTCCAGGAACTGGGCCATGAGGTGCAGCTGATTATCGGCGACTTTACCGGCCGGATCGGCGACCCGACCGGCAAGTCGGAGACCCGCAAGCAGCTGACGGAGGAGGATGTGAAGCGCAACGCCGAGACGTACCGGCAGCAAATTTTTAAAATTCTCGATCCCGACCGCACGACCATTTATTTTAATTCCGAGTGGCTCGGCCCGATGACCTTCGCCGAGGTTGTTGGCCTCTCGGCGAAGGTGACGGTGGCGCGGATGCTGGAGCGGGACGACTTCACCAAGCGTTACCAATCCGGGCAGGCGATCAGCATTCACGAATTTTTTTATCCGCTCATGCAGGGCTATGACTCGGTAGCGCTGGAGAGCGACGTCGAGCTCGGCGGGACCGACCAGAAGTTCAATCTGCTGATGGGCCGCACCTTGCAAAAGGAATACGGCAAACGCACGCAGGCGACGATCATGACCCCGCTCATCGAGGGCCTCGACGGGGCGATGAAGATGAGCAAGAGCCTCGGCAATTACATCGGCATTGATGAAGCGCCGGGCGAGATCTACGGCAAGGCGATGTCCATCCCCGACGAATTGATGACCAAATACTATGAGCTGGCTACAGATATCGGCCAAGCGGAGCTCGATGAGCTGACGCGCGGGCTGGCGGAGGGCAGCGTCCATCCCCGCGATGCCAAAATGCGACTGGCCCGAACCTTCGTCCGTATGTACCACGGGGAAGAAGCGGCGCAGGCGGCGGAGACGACCTTCGTCACGGTGTTTCAGCAGCGCGCGCTGCCGGATGAGATCGCCGAGGCCGTGCTCGCCAGCGAAGAGCTGGAGGAGGGCCGGATTCGTCTGGGCCGGCTGCTGGTCGCCCTCGGGCTGCAAGGCTCCGGCAGCGAGGCGCGGCGCAGCATTCAGCAAGGCGCCGTGCGGCTCAACGAGGAGAAGCTGACCGACCCCAATGCTGAAATCGCGCCGAAGGACGGCGATATTGTGCAGGTCGGCAAGCGAAAGTTCGCAAAGATCAAGCTGGGCGGCGCTTGAAGAAATATGGCGATCTTGTGAAACTTTACGCATGGATGTCACGTATTAAATAACGGATATCGGCTTTCAAATCCTGGGTGGTATGGAGAGGGGCGGGCGTTGCGGTGGAAGTGTTATTCTGGTCCTGTTTGCTCGGAGGTGTCCTGTACGCCATCGTTACCGTCATCTTCGGCGATCTGCTCGGCACCGCGCTCGACGGCGCGCTCGATTTTTTGTCGGCGGACTCGCCGTGGCTGCAGCCGATGACGCTTGTCGGCGGCGTCACCGCATTCGGCGGCGCGGGCGTGCTGCTGACGCGCTACACGGAGCTGGCGATTCCGGCGATCCTCGTCATTGCCGTGCTCGGCGCGGTGCTGATCGGCATCGGCGTGTACTTCATGTACGTCAAGCCGATGAAGGACAGCGAGAATTCGACGGGCTACTCCATGACGGAGATGGGCGGCAAAATCGCCGAGGTGCTCGTGCCGATTCCCGCAACGGGCTACGGCGAAGTGCTGCTGCGCGTTGGGGGAGCGGGCGTAACGAATCAGATTGCAGCCAGCTTCAACGGGCAGACGATCGAAGCCGGCGCCCGCGTCGTGGTCGTCGAGGTCAAGGACGACACGCTCTTCGTATCCAGACTGGACCTGGAAGGTTAGGAGCCGTAGTCATGAGAGGAGAGATGGAATGCCTGAATATTTAGTCGTACCCGCTATAGTGGTGGGCGTATTCGTCGTGCTTGGCTTGGCCTTTTGGGCGCGCTTCAAGACCGTGAGTCCGGACGAGGCGATGGTTGTGACCGGTTCGTTCCTGGGCAAGCGCAATACGCTGGTGGACGAGAGCGGACGGCGGATCAAAATCGTACGGGGCGGCGGCGCGTTTATCCTGCCGGTGTTCCAAAAGTCTGAATTCCTGTCCCTGCTCTCGCACAAGCTGGATGTGTCGACGCCTGAAGTGTACACCGAGCAAGGGGTGCCGGTCATGGCCGACGGGGTGGCGATCATCAAGATCGGCGGCTCGATCGAGGACGTATCGACAGCGGCGGAGCAATTCATGGGCAAGCCGACCGAGGCCCTCAAGTCCGAGGCGCAGGAGGTGCTCGAAGGGCACCTGCGGGCGATCCTCGGCTCGATGACGGTCGAAGAGGTGTATCGCAACCGCGACCGCTTCGCGCAGGAGGTGCAGGGCGTGGCGGCCAAGGATCTCAAGAAGATGGGCCTGCAAATCGTCTCCTTCACAATCAAGGATCTGCGCGATACGAACGGTTATCTGGACGCGCTCGGTAAGCCGCGGATCGCCGTAGTCAAGCGAGACGCCGAAATTGCCGAGGCCGAGGCGATCCGGGATTCGCGGATTCAGAAGGCCCGGGCCGAAGAAGAAGGCCAGAAAGCCGAGCTGCTGCGGGATACGAATATCGCCGAAGCCTCCAAGGAGAAAGAGCTGAAAATCGCGGCCTTCAAGCGCGATCAGGATACGGCCAAGGCGGACGCCGATCAGGCGTATTCCATCCAAGAGGCGCGTGCCAAGCAAAGCGCGGTCGAGGAGCAAATGAAGGTCGAGCTGGTGCGCAAGGAGCGCGAGATCGATCTGGAAGCGAAGGAAATCCTGCGGCGGGAGAAGCAATACGACGCCGAGGTCAAGAAAAAAGCCGACGCCGACCGATATGCGGTCGAGCAGGCGGCCGAGGCCGACAAGGCCAAACGCTATCGCGAGGCGGACGCGCTGCAGTACAAGATCGAAGCGGAAGCCAAAGCGATGGCGGAGCAAAAGCGGCTCGACGGTCTGGCCGCGGCCGATGCCGAGCGCGCGAAGGGTACGGCGGACGCCGAGGTCATCCGACTGCGCGGTCTGGCCGAGGCAGAGGCCAAGGAGAAGCTGGCCGAAGCGTTCAGCAAGTTCGGCGAGGCGGCGGTGCTGGACATCATCGTCAAAATGCTGCCTGAGCTGGCCGGCAAGGTCGCGGAGCCGCTGCAGCAGATCGACAAGCTGACGGTGGTGGACACGGGCAGCGGCGAAGGCGCGGCACGGGTGAGCAACTACGTCACCTCGCTGATGGCGACTGCGCCGCAAATGCTCAAGGATGTGTCGGGCATCGATCTCGACAATCTGGTCCGGAACCTGACGAGTAAAAGCGCGCCGGGGCGCGACAGCGAGCGGCTGCCGGTCCAGGCCGAAGCGGGCGAGGCGACGGCGGTCCAGACGAAAGATTCCCTACCCGAATAACGAAAGGCCAGCAGAGACAGATACCAAACACCAGACACCAAGACACCAAGACACCAAGACACCAACCCATTCGAAGCCCCGCTTTCCTTATTGAAAGCGGGGCTTGGCGAAAAAAAACCGCCGCAGAATGCGACGGTTTTTGGCAGCCTTAGCGGCTGTAAAATTCGACGATTTGCTTTTCGTCGATGTCCTGGGACAGCTCGGCGCGTTCCGGCAAACGGATGTACTTGCCTTCCATTGCCGTATCGTTGAACTCCAGGTAGTTCGGGATATGATGACGACCTTCCAGCGCTTCCTTGATCGCTTTCAGCGAACGGCTGCGCTCGCGCAGGCCGATGATGTCGCCCAAGCTGACCATGTAAGACGGGATGTCCACTTTTTTGCCGTTGACCGTCACGTGACCATGCGCAACCAATTGGCGCGCGCCTGCACGGGAGTTGGACAGACCCAGACGATAGACGAGGTTGTCCAGACGGCTTTCCAGCAGGAACATGAAGTTCTCGCCGGCAATCCCTTTCAGCTTGGTAGCTTTGTCGAACAGGTTGCGGAACTGCTTTTCGTTCAAGCCGTACATGTGACGCAGCTTTTGCTTTTCTTGCAGCTGAATGCCGTAGCCGCTCAGTTTTTTGCGTTGTCCCGGGCCGTGTTGACCTGGAGGGAACGGGCGCTTCAGCTCTTTGCCGTTGCCGCCCAGCGAGATGCCCAGACGACGGCTCAATTTAAACTTGGGTCCTGTATAACGTGCCATGCGTAGTCAAAACTCCTTCATCAAATGGAATGTTTGAGTAAGGGGTTCTCCTGTTTCGCCGGCATTGCTCGATCGTCTCCCGAATCCGGTGGACGTCCGTCAGACACTTCAGCCGCTGGTCTGTCGGTGAGCGCAGCCATGAGGGTGACACAAAACCGTAAGCCCTTTATTCAACATCTAATATTAAAGGAAATTGGGGGAGAAAGTCAAGTGTCAGTAAGCAGGTGAGTCAAGAGGGAGTCTTCACAAAATTTTATGGCTCCAAAGTCCTGTCTTGCATACAGAAACTAGTGCATTCTTCATGAAAATGAAGTATGATGGCTATATTAATCCACGCGTCGGTCACCGATGTGACCGGAGAAAGCCGCGAGAAGGACTGGGTGCTGCGTATGGCTGAAGAAATCCGCGCTCAAGACACCTGTTGGCCAGACATGACAAGCGATTCGTCAGGGAAAGGCTCGACTGCGAATCCGATGATTCGCAAATGGCTCGGCGAGGTTGAAGCGCCCCCGTTGGAGGAGTTGCTGGAAGCTAGCTTGGTCGCGTGGGCGGCAGAAGCGGCGCAGCTGGAAATGGTCAGCCGCGGCATCTGCATGCTGGGGGACGCTGACGGGCAGGCGATCGCCCTGCAGCAGGGGGAACTGTGCGCCGACCCGGTGATCGGCGCGCGGCTGCGGGAGCTGCTCGCCAAGTCGCTCGGCGAGGCTGCCGCCTCGGGCCAGTATACGGCCGCACACTTGCCCATGGAGGAGGGGCCCGGGCTGGTTGCAGCGGCACGACCAATCTATGCGGCTGATGGCGCCGCGATGCTGTGCATCCTGGCGATCGCCGCGCGAGGCGAGGCGCCGCCTTCGTCGGATCTGATGACGGCAGCAGCGCTGCATTTCCGCTCTCGCTTTGACCAGCGGTACACGGAGGCGCTGCTTCAGCGCTTGCTGGCACGCCAGAGCCACGCCGAACGGGCGACGGAACGGGAAGCGGCGCTGTTCGATTCGACGAAGCGGCTGCACGATCAGATCAATGTGACGTCCGTGCTGCGTGAGCTTGTCATTACGCTGGAGACGTTGTACCCCGATGCGCATGTCGATCTATTGCTCTCCCAGGATCATGCCAATGCCGATGCGCGCGTGAAGCCGCTTGTTTTCAAGCATGGGGCGAACGATCTCTGCGCCAGAGCCTTCGTGGAAGGGCGCGCGGTCACCGAAGCCGCAGACGGCCAGACCCATGTGGCGGTTCCGATGACGGGCAAGCAGGCGGTCTACGGCGTCATTCGCCTGGTATGCGAGACGCCCCTTTGGGAGCGGGCATGGCTTCCGGAATTCCAGATGCTGGCCAACACCGCCGGCTCGGCATTCGAGAATGCCAAGCTGTATGAGCAGTCCAACCTGCTCATTAGCGAGCTGCAATTGATCAACGAATTGACCAAGCGGCTCAATCAGTCGCTGCGGCTGAGCGAAATTTTCAAGCTGGCTACCACGGATCTGCTGCAAATTTTTGAAGCCGATTATTGCTGCCTGCTGCAGTTCGACAAAAAGACCGAGCAATTCGTCGTGATGAGCGCCAACCATCCGGGACTGGACAGCGATCTGTTCCCCAAGGATTACGGCTTCTGCGGAACGGTGTATCAGACGAGGGAGCCGCTGATCGTATCGGATTATGCGGAGAAAAACACGGTCCCCTCCAAGCTGATGCAGCTGACGGGCTCGCGCTCGTTGATTGCATCGCCGATTGTCGTCAACAGCGATGTCGTCGGCGTCATTCTCGTGTCCCATCGCAGCGCGAATTTTTTTTCGTACGACAACTACAAGCTGCTCCAGGTGCTCTCCACGCATGTAGGCCTGGCTATCACAAATGCTTCCCTGCATGCCGAGGTGCGCCGCATGGTCATCACGGACAACTTGACCGGGCTGCATGCTCGCCACTACCTGAACGAACGGATTCAGGAAAAGCAGCGCTCCGATCCCAGCGGCTCGTTGATCCTGGTCGATATCGATCATTTCAAGCGCATCAACGACACGTACGGCCATCAGGTGGGCGACGAAATTCTGATCCAGGTCGGCCGTATCGTGCGGGCCTGCATCCGGGAGACGGACATCGCCGCGCGCTGGGGAGGCGAGGAGCTGGCCGTCTATCTGCCCCGGGTCCGGACCGATCAGGGCTACCGGATCGCCGAGCGCATTCGCTCCCAGGTGGAGGCGCAGACCTCTCCGACGGTGACGAGCTCTTGCGGGGTCTCGGAATGGACCTTCGAGGACGACAAGATCAGCGTCGAAAGCTTGTTTTATCGAGCGGATATGGCCCTCTACGAGGCCAAAAACAACGGCCGCAACCGGGTGTTTGTCGGCTAGCCGCAGCAACTGTGCAACGCCCTTCGCGCAAGGGCGTTTTTGTGTGCTTTCGTTCCGGCCTGCGACAGCTTGGCATCGCATCGGCAAACGTGATAGGATGTGTACACAATGTACTGAATAGAAGGAGGCGAGGCAAGTGAAGGATCCGCGCATTGCAAAGTTGGCTCAAAATCTGGCGGGCTACTCCATTGATGTGCAGCCTGGCGAAAATATTCTGATTCATATGACCGGATCGGAGCGCGAGCTCGTGTACGCCCTGATCGAGGAGGTCAGCAAGCGGGGCGGGCGGCCGTTCGTCGAGACCAGCGACCGGTCGGTGCTGCGTACGATGCTGATGCACGCGACGAAGGAACAGATGGAACTGTGGGCGCAATTCGATCTGCGCCGCATGGAAGCGATGGACGGCTACATCGGGATTCGCGCCGGCGAGAATGCAAACGAACTGGCCGACGTGCCCGAGGAGCGAATGAGACTCTACGAGCGGCTGTATCAGCATCCGGTGCATCTGGAGCAGCGCGTCAAGCATACCAAATGGGTCGTGCTGCGTTATCCGAATGCGTCGATGGCGCAATTGGCGAATACGAGCACCGAGGCGTTCGAACAGTTTTATTTCGACGTGTGCAATCTGGATTACGCCAGAATGGAAAAAGCGATGGCGCCGCTGGAGGCGCTCATGAAGCGCACCGACCGTGTTCGCATCGTGTCGCCCGGCACGGACCTGTCGTTCTCGATCTTGAACATCGGGGCCAAAATCTGCTCCGGCCACCGCAATATCCCGGATGGGGAGGTCTTCACGGCGCCGGTGCGCAATTCGGTCGAAGGCACGATTGCCTACAATACCCCGAGCGTGCATGCGGGCGTGACGTTCGAGCGGATTGTCTTCACGTTTGAGAAGGGCCGAATCGTGCAGGCGACGAGCAACGACGACAAGCGGCTGGCGGAAATACTGGACGTCGACGAGGGCGCCCGCTATATCGGCGAATTCAGCCTTGGCTTCAATCCGCATATTCTGCATCCGATGAAGGATACGCTGTTCGACGAAAAAATAGCGGGCAGCCTGCACTTTACGCCGGGACAGGCGTATGAAGAAACCGACAACGGCAATCGCTCCTCGGTGCATTGGGACCTCGTGCTGATCCAGCGCCCGGAATACGGCGGCGGAGAGATCTATTTCGACGACGTGCTGATTCGCAAGGACGGACGCTTTGTCCTGCCGGAGCTGGAGGGGCTGAATCCGGAGCATCTTCGCTAAAGCCTGGCGTATTTGTGCATTTGACTATTGAACGTTCGGGAAAATCAGGGTATGATGTAGAAAAGGTTTTCACAAAGACGATATTGGAGGGGATTTTCATGTCCAACAACGCAGCAATTGTAGATATCTCGCAAACCGCTAATCGATTCCGTTCTTCGATCGTTCTTCAAGCTGAAAACAAGTATATCGATGTGAAAAGCATCCTCGGCCTGTTCACGACGCTGGTCAGCGGACATTCCTACGAGCTCCATGTCCACGGTCCGGACGCAGAAGAGGCGAAAACCGCGATGGCCGAGGTGTTCAAAAAGCATAACCTCGACATTGCGATTGTACCGGAATAAGGACACGAATGACCCTCGCCAATGCTTGCTCCACGCCCTTCCGTTATTCGGCAGGGCGCCTTTTTTGTTTTGTCCTTGTGTATTGGCCCGTTTTCGACTAATATAAAAGGTATAGCAGACGGCGACGATCGCACAGGGGGGAGTACAATTGTCTTCATCGGATGTTATGGTGAGTATGCACCACAAGGCGCTGCATCTTCTCCAGGAGGATGCGAACAAGATTGAAAAGCTGATCGAAGTTCAGATGGAGAACTTGACCACTCGCAAGTGCCCGCTGTACGAGGAAGTGCTGGATACCCAGATGTTCGGCTTCTCACGCGAGGTTGATTTTGCGGTTCGCGCCGGGTTGATCCCTGTCGCTGCGGGCAAGGATCTGTTAAGCAGGCTGGAGCGTAATCTTGCGCAGCTATACGAAGCATTGAATCCAAAAGGGTAGTCTCCGCGGAGGCTGCTCTTTTTTTATCGGGTCCTCCCCTGGCGGCGCAGCGCATCCGGGGAGGGCTTGGGGGCCTGGATGCGTCAGACGAGGAAGAAAGCAATGCCCAAAATGAAATACACCATAAGCAGAAGCGCGCCCTCGTACCAGTTCGTACGTCCGTCGCGCGAGACCGAGGCGGCAATGAAGACCGACACGCCGATGGCGGTCAGCTCGATCGGTGTAAACAAAATATCCATCGTCTTGCCGAACAAGGCGCTGGCAAAAATAAGCACCGGCGCGACAAACAGTGCGATTTGCAAGCTGCTTCCGACCGCAATTTCGACAGCGCCGCCGATTTTGTTTTTGAGCGCCAGCATGACCGCGGCGCTGTGCTCGGCGGCATTGCCGACGATCGCAATCAGGAAGGCGCCGACGAACAATTCGGACAGGCCGAATTCGGTGGTGAATTGGTCGAGCGTGCCGACCAGCCATTCGCTGACGAGGGCGACCATGGCGGTCGCGAGCAGCAAGTACACGATGGAGCGGCGACGGGACCAGGCAGGCGCTTCGTCGTGATCAGCTTGACTCTGTTCGTCGCGCAGCAGCTCCTTGTGCGTCACCATCGAAAACACGAGCCATAGCAGATAGGAGACAATCAGGATGGCGGCGACCGACAGGCTCAGCAGCTCGTCCTTGGCGGCGGAGAAGCGCTCGCTGGTCACGAACATGGCCGGCACAAAAAGCCCGATTACAGCCAGGACCATCAAGGTGGCATTGTGGCCGGCCGCTTCCTCGTTGTAGCGCTGCTGCTTGTACTTGAGCCCGCCGAGCAGGATGCTCAGGCCGAGCACGAGCAGCAAATTACCGATAATGGCGCCGGTCAAGCTGGCCTTGACCATGTCGAACAACCCTTCCTTGACGAGGAACAGGGCGATAATCAGCTCGGCTGCATTGCCGAAGGTCGCGTTCAAAAAACCGCCCAGCCGCTGTCCGGCATAATGGGCTACGCTTTCGGTCGCTTGACCGAGAAAACCGGCCACAAACAATATGGCAATTGCAGAAAATGCGAATTGTACGGTCATGTTCCAGTGCAAAAAATGACTGCCGGCGCTAAGCGCAAAAAATAGCGCCAATCCGGCTACAAACCACTTGCTTCGCATCCGCTCACCTCGCTAGGGAATCAGCCTCTACAACGAATACGTTACCCAAAGCCGCCGCATGTTAATCGGTCCGATGCACGTCTGGCGACTGCGAGGTAGGCGCTGCTTGCTTCACTCCTGACGTTCCAGTACAATGAATATATCTGGTAAACGAGGAGTGAAGGATATGACCGAAGAGCTCTCTACGCAGACAGGAGTCGTACGCATTTCCGATGATGTCGTATCCACCATTGCGGGTCTGGCTGCACTGGAGACGCCCGGAATCGCGGCGATGTCCGGAGGGATCTCCGAAGGCCTGGCGAAGCGGCTCAGCGGCCGCAATGTGCAACGCGGCGTATCGGTCGAGGTCGGTCAGCTGGAGGCGGCTATCGACCTGCGCATCATCGTCAAGTATGGCATTCCGATTCAGGAGGTATGCCGCGTCCTGCAGCAAAATGTACGCGAAGCGGTGCTGAATATGACCGGCTTGCAGGTCGTTGAGGTGAACGTCAAGGTCGAGGGCGTCGCCTTCCGCGAGGAAGAAACGGAAGACATTCAAGCGCTTCGCGTCAAATAAGCGCCAGTCCAGCACAGTGCCATTCCGAACAGTCTCCGATACGCGACACAAAAAACAGCCCGCAGCGCGTCTTACGCGCTAGCGGGCTGTCGGTTTTCGCTTGTTCGTCGAGCGCTGGGGCTGACGGTCGTATTCGCGGGATATGCTGAGCAGCACGCCGACGCTGCCGAAGACGACCAGCATGGACGACCCGCCGTGGCTGATGAACGGAAGGGTAACGCCCGTGATCGGAATCGTGCCCGTCACGCCGCCGATATTGACGAAGGCCTGAATAGCAATCATGCCGACAATCCCCGCCCCTACGACGGTGCCGTACACATCGCTGCAGCGCAGGCAGACGAGCAAGCCGCGCCACAGGAAGACCAGATACACGAGCAGGAACAGCACGCTGCCGATGAAGCCGAATTCTTCGCCTATGACGGCAAAAATAAAATCGCTGTAAGCGTAGGTCAGGTAATGCAGCTTTTGTACGCCGTCGCCAAGACCGACGCCGGTCAGACCGCCGTGTCCAAGCGCAAACAGCGAATGGGACAGGTGCCAGCCGCTGCCCTGCATGTCTTCCAGCGGATTCATCATCGTCGTGAAACGGTCGATGCGGTACTGCCACGCCATCGGGTCGTGCAGCATGGAGGCGCTCACCATCAGGGCGACGACGACGGAGACGATGACGCCGGAGTAGAACAGATGCTTGAGGTTGGCGCCGCCCGCCACGATCATGACGGCCGCGGTGGCGGCCAGAATGAGGCAAGAGCCCAGATCGGGCTGCAGCATAATCAGACCGCATATAAAACCGACGATGACCATGATCGGCAGCAGACCGCGCTTGAATTCGCGAAATTTCTCGCCTTTTTTGGTAATCAGACGACCGAGGTACAAGATCAGCGCGAGCTTGGCAAATTCGGTAGGCTGGATGCCCAGACCGGCAAAGCCGAACCAGCTGCGCGCGCCATTGCGCTCCTCTCCGATGAACGGCACGATGATCAGCATGAGCAGAACAGGCAAAAAATAAAGAATAAAGCCTTTTTTGAAGCGTTCGTACCGAATGTTCATCACGGTCAGCATGATGACCGTGCCGAGCGCAACCCATACCAGCTGACGCTTCAGGAAGTACAGCGCATCATGGCCATATTCGGCGCTGGACACCGCGATATTCGAGCTGGCGCTGAACACCATGACCAATCCGAAGCCCGAAAGCAGCAGCGTCAGGATGAGCAGTACAAAATCAGGTCTGCCCCGTGTTCTCGTCTGCGGCTTGTTCACCGGCCGTTCCACGGGCTAAGCCAGCAGTCGTTTCAGGCTCTCAAGCCGCTGCAAGGCCGTATTAAGAATCGGCTCGGGTACGGGCGTCTCGTACTCCAGCCCGTGCGGGAACGTGCTGCGTCCGAGATAGACGGCTTCGATGGCCAGAATCGCATGCGGCTGCTCCAGCTTGCCCTCTACGGCGCGGGTGTTGATGCGCAGGAAGTATTCGTTTTTGTTGGCGCGGTCCTCCAGCTTCAGATCGTAGGTCGCACGATAATACTCCCACTGCCAGCGGACGAAGCCGAGCTGCTCCGCAGAATCATCCAAATGCGCCAGGTCGCTTGTCATGCCGTTCAGGCCTGTATCTTCAATGATCACGGATATTCCCCCTTCAAAATGGTACAATGTACGTATTCTATATTATGATAGTATGTTTCCCTGTCATGTGCAAGCTTTCCGCACTCGGACGGCTGCGGAAAACGTGACAGAATGACGAACTGTTTCGACGCCTGCGCTTTACGGGGGCTATCCGGGATTGATAGAATAGGAGCATCATAAGCGAATCAGAGGGGGCCGAGGATGAAGACCAACGAACAAATTCAAGCGGCGCTCGAGGCGCGTCTGCCGCAGATGACGGCATGGCGCAGATACTTGCATCAGCATCCCGAGCCGTCCTTCCATGAACAGGAGACGGCCCGATATATCGCCGAGCAGCTGCGCGAGATGGGCTGCGACATCCGGACCGGCGTGGGCGGTCACGGGATCGTCGCGACGATTCGCGGCGAGCGGCCGGGGCCGGTCATCGCGCTGCGCGCGGATATCGACGCTCTGCCGATCCAGGATGAGAAGGACGTCCCGTACCGCTCGACGGTAGACGGCGTCATGCACGCCTGCGGCCACGACGCGCATACCTCGACCATGCTGGGGATCGCCTCCTATTACCAGAGCGTCCGCGGCGAGCTGCAAGGCGAGCGCAGGCTGCTGTTCCAGCCGGCGGAGGAGATCTGTCCGGGCGGCGCCAAGCCGATGATCGAGGCGGGCGTGCTGGAAGGCGTCGATGCCATCTACGGCGTGCATCTCTGGTCGCCGCTGCCGTATGGCGCGGTCGCTACGCGCCCGGGGCCGTTCATGGCTGCGGCGGACGAATTCACGGTCACCGTGACGGGCCAGGGCGGGCATGGCGGCTTGCCGCATCAGACAATCGATGCCGTCGTAGCCGGGAGCGCGCTGGTCCAGGCGCTGCAGTCGATCGTCAGCCGCAATGTCAATCCGCTGCAGCCGGCGGTCCTGTCGGTGGGCGCCTTTCACGCCGGCAAGTCGGGCAATGTCATTGCCGAGCGCGCCGTGATGAACGGGACGGTGCGCACCTTCGATCCGCAGACGCGGCGCATGATTCGAGCGAGGATGGAGCAGATCGTCGCCCAGACGGCCGAGCTCCATGGCGCCAAGGGCGAGCTGAATTATCGCGAGGGCTATCCGTCCGTGGTCAATGACGCGGGCGAGGTCGACCGCTTCATGCGCGTGGCGGCGCAGCTCCCCGGCGAGCTGCAGGTGGAGCGTTCGGACATGATTATGGCAGCTGAGGATTTTGCTTATTACCTGCAGCAGGTGCCGGGCTGCTTCATGTTCGTCGGAGCGGGCAACGAGCAGACGGGCGCGATCTACGCGCACCATCATCCCCGCTTCGATCTCGACGAGCGGGCGATGGCCGTAGCGGCCCGTCTGCTGATCGCGATGGCAGAGGACCGTGTCGGCGCTGCGTCCGGGACGGCGGGCGCGGGATAAGCCTGTCCGGCGAGGCGATGTATGGAGCCGGACCGTCCGGGCATGCTAATGGCTGGATGCGCCGGCCTCGTTTCTAACGGGGTTCGGCGCTCTCGAATCCAGATGACGGGCGGAGGGTAACGATGCGCAAAGTAAGCGACATCATGTCTACAGATTGTGTCACTGCGACGATGCAGGACACGATCTACGAATTGGCGATTCTGATGAAAAACAACGATATCGGCTTCGTGCCGATCGTGGAGGGCCGCGAACTAAAGGGCGTGGTGACCGACCGCGATCTGGTCACGCGCGGCTACGCGGGCAAGCATTCCGGATCGACCGAAGCGTCGGAGGTCGTCACGACCGATATCCGCAGCATCACCGGCGATCTACCTGTGGACGAAGCGGCCCGCATTATGGCCAAGCACCAGATCAGGCGGCTGCCGGTGGTGGAGGACGGCGACCTCGTAGGCGTCGTCGCGATCGGCGATCTGGCAGTGCGCGAGTTGCTTGAGGACGCGGCAGGAGGCGCCCTGAGCGGCATCTCCGAGCATGAGCATCGCGAGCCGCACGCGTCGCTGCACTAGGGCGAGTGTGCATACACGCCCTGGCCGTCGAATTTCAGGCGCGCAGCACAATCCCCCTTTCGCTCGCGGAAGGGGGATTGTGCTGCGCAATTTCGTGGAGAGGCAGGAATTCATTTGATAAAAAAACAGTTAATTGATGGAGACAGTAAAAGAAAGCGATACAGGGCCGCGATCATCGCCCCCATCTGGCTGCTGCTGGCGCTGCTCGCGAGCGGGTGCGGGCAGATTGCCACGACCGCGGCGCCTGCCGGCGACATCGCAGCGGCGTATCCGGAGCTGGAGGGGTTGACTGCCGAATCCGGCAAGGTGGAGCGCGTCATCGACGGCGACACCTTCGTCCTGGAGGGCGGGGCGCGGGTCAGGCTGATTGGCGTCAACACGCCGGAGATCAGTGGCAAGGCCGAATATTACGGGCAAGAGGCGGCGGCGTACGCCCGGCAGCGTCTGGATGGCGCGAGCGTGCGGCTGGTGAAGGATACCGGCGACACGGATCGGTACGGGCGGCTGCTGCGCTATGTCTTCGTCGGCGAGGAAGCGCGCATGTTCAATGAAGAGCTCGTCCTGGCGGGCTATGCCTCCGTCATGACGATTCAGCCGAATGTACGCTTGGCCGACCGCTTCGTCGAAGCGGAGCGCAGCGCGCGCGCGGCCGAGTCCGGACTGTGGGGCGGCGAGCAGGAGGGGAGCGCCGCTGCGGCGGACAGCGGCGCAGACGACGCCGGCACGGCGGACGGCTCGCCCCGGTCTTCCGCTTGTGAGGATCCCCGGGTCAAGGGCAATATCAATAGCAAGCGCGAACGGATCTACCATGTGCCCGGCAGCCGTTACTACGAGCAGACCGTGCCGGAGGAGCTTTTTTGCACGGCGGAGGAAGCCGAGGCTGCGGGCTTCCGCGCGCCCAAGGGCTAGCGGTCTGGAGCTCTAGAGGTAATACGCATGCATGTCGCGGGGCACGCCGCAGCGCAGGAGGAAGCTCTCCAGCTGCTCGCCGTGCTCCATGCGCTCGCCGACCGCCAGCAGCTTGACGGCGAATTCGTTGGCTTGCCGTTCGAATTTGCCGATGACGAAGTTGGTCTCCTTCTGCACGAAGTAATGATTGACCCCCTTATGCAGCACGATGTGCCCGAGCTCGTGGGCGCAGATGAAGCGCTGCTCCTCCTCTTCCAGCTGAGCGTTAATGATGATAAACTTGCGCCGCAGCAAGCGCTGGCAGTAGCCCTTGACGGACTGTGGCAGCTCCAGATGAAGGACCGTGACGTTGAGACAGGCCGCCAGCTTGAAGGGGTCGCTTGTTCCGTATTTGGCATGGAGATTGCGCGTTCTCCTTTTAATGTCGATCATAATTCCCCCTTGCTTTGCAAGGCCAGTGCGCTGTCAGTTCTCGGTGAGGTTGTTCGGGTTTCTGGCCTTTTTGTAATTTTCCTTGTTACGCTGCTTGGCTTCCCAAAAAATCGTCTCCATCACGCCCATCATCTTGGCGCGGTCCGTTTCGGAAAACTCAATGCCGTCGAAAAACAGCACCTCCGGGCTCTCCAGCATTTTTTTGAGGTCGCGTTTGTCCTTGGCCGTCGCCCAATCGGGCACAGCATGCTGAAATTCCTCGCGCCCGAGCAAATGGTCGGTGGAGGTATTGAGCAGCTCGGCGATTTTGAGCAGGGTCTCGCTCGGGGGAATGGCCACGTCCCGTTCATAGTTGGAAAAATTGGCCCGGTTCATGCCGAGCTGCTCCGCCATCTTGTCTTGGGTGAACCCGCGCCGGTTGCGCAGCGCTCGAATCCTTTGCCCTATGGACACGGTCATCTCTCCTAAAAAGAAAATTAAATTTGCACTTGACGTAAATTATATTTGCTTTTATACTGAAAAGCAAGCGGAAGACGACAACAAGCGCAAATCACATTTACATTTGGCGCTGGTTAGACAAATCTTACAGCGCATCGCTCACAATTTATATTTACGGGATTAGTATACCGCGTAAATATAATGCGCGCAATGGGTTCTGGCATGTTGGGTGCATAGCGGACAGAAATGACCGTTACAGCGCCGATTGCGCTAGATGAGCGTTGTAACGGACACTTTTGACTGTTAGCGGACTCTGGCGCTTGTGTTAAGCCGAATTCTCAGTCTAACGGACAAAAAATGTCCGTAAGGAGCAAGGAGCCTATCCGATGCCTAGCTGATGTCTACCTGACGCTTGGCCGAATCCGGCCATCATCAGCGACTCCGAGGTCGTCAGCGAATGGCATCAGTCGCGCCGACTCCGCCAGCGAATGGCATAAGTCGTTCCGATACGCCAAAAAATTGCGCCAGTCGGTCCGATGCCTGCGAAGGATTTCGCCAACCGTTCCGACGCCGACAAAGGTTTGCATCAGTCGTTCCAATATAGCCAATGAATTGCATCAGCTGCGTCGACGACGTCAGAAGCTTGCATTCGTCGATTCGCCTGGTCCGACGTGCAGATGTTGCATGCAGGCTAGTTGTTGCATGTCATATAAGTAAATTATATTTACTTATAACCAAAAAAACGTGTATGAGGTTTTCTAATATGCCCTGCCATACGGCATTAAACTGGGCCCGGCTGCGCAAGCGAGGACAGTCGGATCAGCAGAGGGGCCTGGCCCCCCTCGCGCAGAAAGGAGGGAGCATGGAGCGTGGATGCCATCACGATGCAAGGATTCCGCAGCGGCGTCCAGACGCTGCTCGAAGCATCGCTGCCCGAACTGCCGGTCACGGAGCCCGGCAATCCGGAGCAATTGACCGTCGCGCATCTGCAATTGGATGCTCTGCCCATCGTCCATACGCCGGCCACCGGCTGGCGGGCCAGGAGATCGCATGTTGTCAACGTGCGGTACGCGGCGCCTCAGGATACGCAGGAGGAGGCGCTGGCCGTTGCGGAGCGGCTGACCGACGCACTCGAACGGGTGCAGCTCGGCAGCCAGTTGTATCGCTGCTCCGAGCTGCGCGTCGAATCGGCGCCGGACGGGCTGCGGGTGACGGCGAGCTATGCATTCGATGTGCTGCGAGAGCACGGTCAGGAGCCGGCGATGCAGCGCATGACGCATGACGGTGCGGTGAGCGGGTAAGGCCGTCTGCCACCGCCGTCATGCCGCCGGACCCCGCGTGCTGGGAGCTGTGCGCGGAAGGACTGCCCGAATGCAAGCAATGCGAACAAGAAAAGCAAAGCGGTTGACCCGGCTTCGCCCACATTTCAACTAAATTAAAACTCAGGAGGATGAATCGCATGCAAGGAGGAACATGGACCACACAAAACAAGGTGCGCCCCGGCGTATACATCAACTTCAACTCGGCGCCGCAGCCGACAGGTACAGTCGGCGAACGCGGCATCGTCACGATGCCGGCGGAGCTCGCATGGGGAGCCCCGCACGAGGTGCTCACCATCGAAGCCGGCGCGGCGACGCTGGAGCGGCTCGGCTACGCGCTCGGCGAACCGCAGCTGCTGCTCGTCCGCGAGGCGCTCAAGCGCGCCCGCACGCTGCTGCTGTACCGTGTCAACAGCGGGACGCCCGCTGCTGCGACGAGCGACGATCTGACCGTGACGGCCGCATACGGCGGCAGCCGCGGCAACGACCTTGCGGTGGCCGTCACGGAGACGGAGGGCGAAAGCGGTACGTTTACGGTGACGACCTATCTGTCCGGCAAAGAAATCGATACGCAGCAAGCGGCGACGGTCGGGGAGCTGACCGATAACGGCTGGGTGGCCTTCAGCGGCACTGGCGCGCTGCAGGCGATCGCCGCGCTTCCGCTGACAGGCGGTGCGAACGGAGCGGCGACGGCACAGGATTATGCCGATTATCTGAGCGCCATCGAGCTGCACGATTTCCACGCGATGGCCGTGCCTTCGACCGACGATACCCTCAAGCAGACGATTGCGGACTTCGTGCGCCGCTTGCGCGAGCAGGAGGGGCGCAAGGTGCAGGCCGTGCTGGCCAATTATCCGATCGCCGACTACGAGGGCGTCATCAGCGTACGCAATGGCGTCCGTCTGGCGGACGAGACCGTGCTGGACGCGGCGCAGGCGACGGCCTGGACGGCCGGCGCGGCGGCCGGGGCGCAGATGAACGAGTCGCTGACCTATGCGGCGTACGACGGGGCGATCGATGTCGAGCCGCGTCTCACGCATACGGATACGGTAGCGGCGCTGCAGGGAGGCGAGTGGGTATTCACGCACAATGCCGGCCGCGCGATCGTCGAGCAAGACATCAACTCGCTCACGAGCTTCACGCCGGAGACGGGCAAGGCCTTCGCTAAAAACCGCGTCATCCGCGTCCTCGACGGCATCAACAACGACTTCGTGCGCATCTTCGGCGCGAACTATATCGGCAAAGCCCCGAACAACGAGGACGGGCGCAATCTGCTCAAAAGCGAGTGCATCAGTTATCTGTCCTCGCTGCAGGGAATCGGCGCGATTCAGAATTTCGACGCGCAAGCAGACATTGCCGTCCTGGCGGGGGCGGATGTCGACAGCGTCGTCATCGAGTCGTACGTCCAGCCGGTCGACAGCATCGAAAAAATCTATATTCAAGTGGAGGTACGCTAATATGGCCTATCTGAATCCGAGAGACACGATTAGCGGCAAAACGGGCAAGGCGTTCGCAATCCTGGAGGGGCAGGTGCACGAGCTGTTCTACGCCAAAACGGTCGAATCGACGATTGAAAAAAACAAAGCGGACGTGCCGGTGCTCGGCCGCACCAACATCGGTAAAAAAGCGGCCGGCTGGAGCGGCAGCGGCACGCTGACCGTGTACTACATGACCAGCGTCTTCCGCCAGCTCATGCTGGAATTCATCAATACGGGCAAGGACTTCTACTTCGATCTGCAGATCGTCAACGAGGACCCGGCCTCCAGCGTCGGCAAGCAGACGGTCGTGCTGCGCAACTGCAACCTCGACAGCATGATTGCCGCCAAATTCGACGCCACCAGCGACGACATGCTCGACGAGGAGATGGCCTTTACCTTTGAAGGCTACGACATCCTGGATCAATTCAACGCGCCGGCTCAATAAGCAAGCAGCGAAGGAAGGGGAGTAACCGCATGAGCAATCTGCAGCAATTTCTGAATGCCCACCCGATCGACAACCTGACCGACGAGGTCGTCATCTCCGAGCGCTTCAAGGGAGAGGACGGCAAGCGGCTCAAGTTCAAGATCAAAGCGATGTCCAATCGCGACTTTGACGACATCCGGCGGCAATCGATGGAGATTCGCAAAAACAAAAAGGTGGAGCTGGATCTGCAAAAATTCAATTCCGCGATCATCATTAACCATACGCTGGAGCCGGACTTCAAGGATGCGGCGAGCATCCAGGCGACCGGGAGCCTCAATCCGGAGGAGTACCTGAACAAGGTGCTGCTGGCTGGCGAGATCGCCGAGCTGTCGATGCAGATTCAGCGGCTGAGCGGGTTCGATCAGGACATGGACGAGCTCGTGAACGAAGCAAAAAACTGATTCGGGAGGGCGATGCGGAGGCGAACTACGCCTACTACGCTCTCCACAAGCTGCACACGATGCCCGGCGACTTCATCGCGCTGCCGCGGCGGGAAAAGGCGTTCGTGATGGCGTGCATCGACGAGCGCCTCAAGGCCGAGAGCCGCGCCGCCAAGCGCCGGA
Source organism: Paenibacillus sabuli (assembly GCF_014705605.1). Taxonomy (GTDB): domain Bacteria; phylum Bacillota; class Bacilli; order Paenibacillales; family Paenibacillaceae; genus Paenibacillus_D; species Paenibacillus_D sabuli. The sequence goes on along the minus strand of NZ_JACXIZ010000021.1, from coordinate 86,003 downwards.
AGTGACGGGCTCCTAAATATCGCGGCCGGACCAGGCGTCCGGCCGGAAAGGGGGGAGGAAGGATGGCGAGTGCCGAGTCGCTTATTAAGCGCATTGGAAAGCTTGAAAATTCGTTGGGGAAATTTAATCGCTCAATTAACCAGGCTGCCGATAGCTTAAAACGGTTGAACAACGCGACAAGAAAGTCCTCGAAGAGCAAAGCCGAAAAATGTTGCTGCGAGGGCAATGCAGGAAATAAGACGGGAGCCTCTAAAGCTGCAGCTGCTGACTTGTCCCAAACCATTAAGTTTATGACCACTTGGATTGGCAAATTGACCGGTCTGGCTTTTAAATCAATTAAACAGTTAGCCGTTTCAACACCCAAATTTTTGGTTCAAGCATCGAAGGCGATAAAGCAATGGTCATTGGCCGTGCCTAAAGTTCTGAAAGCTGCTCCAAGCGTCATAAAAGGCTGGGCTCAAGCAGTTCCAAGGCTGCTTAAAGGAGCGCCGGCCGTTATGAGACAGTGGGCCGGCGCAGTACCCAGGCTTTTGAAATCGGCGCCGGGTGTTCTAAAAGGGTGGGCCTCAGCCGTTCCCAAGCTATTGAAGGCAGCGCCAGGCGTCATGAAAGGTTGGGCGGCAGCGGGCGCCAAGCGATTTGGAAAGGGAGCTGAGGTCTGTAAAAAGCAAACGGAGAAAGCTTGCAAGCCGCAAACTGGATCGGGGAACTCCGGTACAAGCAGCTCCTCAGGAAAAACGTTAAATAAGTTGGGACGATCTGCATTAAACGCTGCCATTCCACTTGTGATTGATGGGGGAATGGAACAACAAAAAGTACTCGATACGTTTATTGCAAGAACGGGCGATGCCGAGATTGGCGGAGCGATGTTTGACAAGCTCAAGACAAATGCGCTGAATGCAGGACAAGATGTAACCAAGGCGCTTCAAAACTCCCTAACCTTAATGCCAAAGGTTGAAAATTATAGCCAGCTAGAGAAATTAAGCGGAATTGCGATGCAGATTCAAGGCTCCGATGCTACCGGAAAAGGCGGCGCAAACGGAATGAGCGCCATTCAGGCCGCGCTAAAAGGGGATGAGACCGGCGTAGCTGCTTCGTTGGGAGTAGCGACAAGTACTGTGACGGCTTCCGGAATTGGAGAGCTGGGCAAATCCGGCGACATCGAAGGCGTTATAGCAGCTCTCCAGCGTCTCACGGAGCAGGCAGGCATGGGGGAGCAGGCGCTGAACCAAATGGCGACAACGCCCAGCGGCATGATTGAATCGTTAAAAACTAAGTTTCTTGACGGATTTGCCACGGCAGGCATGAACGGCATTCAGGCGATCTCGCCGCTCTTAACGCTGCTGACAGAAGCCTTTCAACAAGGGAAATTTGATCCCTTCTTCAGCGGTTTGACCGCAGCGATGCAAATGCTTGGGCAAGTGGTAACGAGTGTCGGAACGTGGATAATCGATAATCTTGATATCGTCAAGACAGTCCTTTGGTCGATCGCCATCGTCATCGCAGCACTCGGCGCCATTTGGTTACTGAATTGGCTGATCGCGATGTGGCCTGTACTGGCGGTTATAGCGGGCATTGCTATGCTCATGATGATCTTGGGCGAGCTTGGCGTCTCAACCGAACAAATTCTCGGCTTTGTCGGCGGCTTGTTCATGTCGTTATGGGCAATTGTAAAAAATGTTTTTGCCATGGCCTGGAACACGATTCTGTCATTTGCTCAATTTTTGGCCAATTTATTTATCGATCCGGTCTACACCATCAAAAAACTGTTTTACGATCTGGCTTCGCAAGTTTTAGACTACTTCGGAAACTTGATCAACAGCTTGGTGGACAAACTGAACAATTTGATCAAAGTCGGTCAAAATCTGGGGTTTAACATTGACCTGATTCCGACCTTCCCGGACAGCAGCGAGCTATTGGAAAAGTGGAAGCCTGAGACCGACAAAAACATCGTCAATCTCGACCATCTCAAAATGGAGTACGAAGATCTGGGAGACGCCTTCAATACCGGCTACGCCGGCGGCAGCAAGCTGCTGCAGGGCGCGGGCAGTCTGCTGAACGGTATGCCGGGTGCCGAAAACGATTGGACCCAGGATCTCGGGGGAATGTCGCCGGCTGCGGCAACTGGAATGCCGCCCGCCGCGGGAGCGGCAACACCGCCGACAGCAGCGATGCCGACCGAGCTGGATCGGGTGGACGAGGTCGGACGCATCGACGAGAAGGTGGACATTTCCAGCGAGGACATCAAGCTGATGCGCGAGCTGGCGGAGATGAAAAACATTCAGAACTTCGTCTCGCTGACGCCGACCGTATCGGTCCAGACCGGGGACATCAACAACAACACAGACGTCGACTCGGTGATCACGCGCATCGAGACGGTGCTCTCGGAGCAGATCGCCTCGTCCGCGAGGGGGGCGTACGCATGAGGTACTCCATTGAACTGAGCTACAACAACAAGGAGGAGTCGTTCGTGCTGCCGGTTAATCCGCAGCAGCTCGAGGCCGGCGACGCCGCGGGCGGCACGACCTACGACGTCATCGGGCTCGGCGAGATCAATGTGCTCAAGCCGCCGACCCTCACGGACTTCACGCTGGCGGGTCTGTTCCCGGCGACGCTGTATCCGTTCCGTACGGTCGAAACGCCGCTGCCTCCGATGGATTACGTGTTGTTGCTGCGCAAGTGGATGCGCAAGCAGCGCCCTGTTCGCTTCATCCTGATCGGCGCCGGCTACGAGATCAACACCGCCGCCTCGATCGAGCAGTTCGACTGGACCGAGGCTGCCGGCGGCAGCGGGGATATCGAGTATACGCTCAAGCTGAAGAGCTACCGGTTCTACGCGGCGCGCAAGGTCAATCGGACGCGAACGGCGAGCGGGGATGCGGCGCTGACGCGCCAAGCGGAGCCGCGCCCGGACGAGCGCGAAATTCCGGCCACCTATACGCTGCGCCGGGGAGATACGCTCTGGACGGTCGCGCAATGGCAGCTCGGCGACGGGACGCGCTGGCGCGAGATCCAGACGCTGAACGGGATCTCCGAGGCCGAGGTGCTCCAGCTGCCCGTCGGCAAGGTGCTGCAGTTGCCGCAGGGAGGGGACGCCAATGGTTGAGCTCGTGATCGACGACCGCTCCGGCGGCATCTGGGACCTCTCGCAGCTCGTCTCGGAGCTGTCCTGGAAGACGAGCCGGATCGGCCGGCCGGCCAGCCTGGAATTCACGCTGCTCCAGCAGCCGCACACGGTGACGAACCGCTTCCGCTGCGAGAACGGCTACATCGTCCGGCTCCGCGTGGATGAGCGCGACCTCTTCTACGGCTATGTGTTCTCGGTCAGCGGCGGCAAGAGCGAGGACATGCGCGTGCTCGCCTACGATCAGGTGCGGTACCTGATGACCAGCGATACGTACGTGCTGAGCGACGTGACGGCGACCGAAGTCGTGCAGCGCATTGCCACGGACTTCGAGCTCCAGCTCGGCCGGCTGGACGATACGGGCTACCGCATTCCGACGATGGTCGAGGACGGGCAAAAGCTGCTGGACGTCATCTGCAAGGCGCTCGATCTGACGCTGATCCACAGCGGCCGCAACTTCGTCTTCTTCGACGACTTCGGCGAGCTGACGATTCGCAATATCGAGGAGCTGGAGACGGACTTCTATCTCGGGGCGGACAGCCTGCTCTACGATTACGATTACGAATCGTCCATCGATTCGAGCACGTACAACCGCATCAAGCTGTACCGGGACAACAAGGAGAGCGGCAAGCGCGAGCTGTACATCGTGCAGGACAGCGCGACGATCGCCAGATGGGGCCTGCTGCAGCTGTACGAATCGGTCGACGAGAATCGCAACGAGGCGCAGATCAAGGAGCTGCTCGATACGTATATCACGCTGCGCAACCGGGAGTCGCGCACCATCAAGCTGCGGGCGATCGGCGACACCCGGCTGCGCGCAGGCTGCTATGTGCCGGTCATACTCGAGCGCTATGACTTGAATCAGCCGTTCCTCGTGGAGGAATGCACCCATAGCTTCGAGCCGGGCAAGCATACGATGAATCTGGAATTGAAGGTGATCTGATATGGCAGGCATGCTGGACTTAATCAAGGCCGCCGGCGCTTCGGCGGTGGAGGCGGGAGCGCCGGTGCAGCTGCGCTACGGCGTCGTGGCGTCGGTAGAGCCGCTGGCGATCACGGTCGATCAGCGCTTCTCGCTGACGCGGCCATTTCTCGTCCTCACGGCCGCGCTGCAGCGGCTCACGGTATCGGTGGACGGCAGCGAGCGCGTCGTGCGTCCCGGGCTTCAGCCCGGGGAGCGGGTATTGCTCGTGCGGATGCAGGGCGGTCAGCAATATGTCGTGCTGGACAAGGTGGTGGAGGCATGATCCCGAACGGGACGACGGTCGGCAATCTGGCGGTCACCTCGCGCAGCGCGCCGTCGCTGACCTGGCGGCTGGATATGACGCGCGGGCGCATCGCCGGCATGACGGACGGGCTGGAGGCGATCCGGCAAGCGGTGTTCAAGGTGCTGCAGACGGCTCGCTTCCGACACGTCATCTACAGCGCCGACTACGGCAGCGAGCTGCATACGCTGATCGGGCGTCAGCCCGCCTATGTGAGGACCGAGGCCGAGCGCATGCTGCGCGAGGCGCTGCTGCAGGATGGTCGCATCACGGACATTCGCGACCTGCAGGTCGCGGTGGTCGGCGACAAGCTGACCGTGACCTTCGGCGTCGTGACGGTCGAAGGTCAACTGAACATCGAGGAGGAGGTGAATGCCGATGTATGAGACCTATACGTTCCAATACGTGCTGCAGCGCATGCTGGATCGCATCCCGCAGGATCTGGATCGCCGAGAGGGCTCCATCATTCATGATGCGCTCGCCCCGGCCGCGGCCGAGCTGGCGCAGCTGTATATTCAACTGGATGTGCAGCGCAATCTGGTATTCGCGGATACCGCATCCGGCGACTATCTGAGCCGCCGGGTCGCCGAATTCGGGGTGCAGCGCAAGGCGGCGACGCGCGCGCGCTGGGAGGCGGCGATGCTCGGCACGGGCGAGGTGCCGACGGAGGTGCCGATCGGCAGCCGATTCGGCAGCGAGGGGCTCGTCTATGTCGCCGCCCGGCGCATCGAGGCCGGGCGCTATGAGCTGGAGTGCGAGACGCCCGGTAACGCGGGCAATCAGCCGCCGGGCCCGCTGCTGCCGCTCAGCTATATCGAGGGACTCGTAACGGTCGAGCTGCTCGAGCTGCTCGTGCCGGGCGAGGCGACCGAGGACGACGAGGCGCTGCGCCGCCGCTACTATGCGGCGGTCAACGAACCGGCCTACGGCGGCAACGTCGCCGATTACAAGCAGAAGGTGGAAGCGATGGACGGCGTCGGCGCGGTCAAGGTCATCCCGGTCTGGAACGGCGGCGGCACGGTCAAGTGCGTGCTGATCGCCGCGGACTGGAGCGCGCCGTCCGCCGCGCTGCTCGACCAAGTGAAGCAGGCGCTCGATCCCGAGGAGGGCTCCGGCCAGGGGCTCGGCATCGCCCCGATCGGGCATCAGGTCACAGTGGAAGGCGTAGCGGCCGTCACGCTGGATGTGACGACGACCCTGACGCTGGGAGACGGCATGACGACAGGACAGGTGCAAGAGCCGGTCGAGCAGGCGATCGGGGACTACTTGCTGAGGCTGCGCGAGAGCTGGGCGGAAGCCTCGCATGTCATCGTGCGGATCGCCTTGCTCGAGGCGGCGATCCTGGGCGTGCCGGGCGTCATCGACGTGACGGGCACGACGCTTGGCGGGAGCCCCGATAATCTGCCGCTCGGCGCGCATGAGGTGCCGGTGCTCGGGGAGGTGAGCCTGTGATGGAGCCGCTGAGCGACTACATGGCGCGGTTCAAGGACTACTGGCCGGACTATTACCACGCCATCGCCGAGATGATGGCGCTGGCGGGCAGCGAGGGCGAGGAGCTGCATGCGGCGCTCGCGGAGACGAATCGGCAGTTGGACGATCAGTTCGTGCTGACGTCCTCCCTTGCGGCCGTGCGGCGGCGCGAGGCGATGCTCGGCATCCAGGCCGACCCGGATGCGGAGAGCCTGAGCTTTCGCCGCAAGCGCATCGTCAACCGCTACTCCACGAAGCCGCCGTTTACGCTGAGGTATCTGCAGCAGCGGCTGGACTATTTGGTTGGCATAGGCGCAGCCATTGCATCTGTCGATGAACATGCGTATCTCCTTCGAGTGACGGCCAGCATTGACAATGCCGTCGTGTTCAACGAAGTGATGCGTACGATCGAGACGATCAAGCCCGCGAATCTGGTGTATCAACAAAATACGGCGCTCGCCCTCAAAATCGGCGTGGAAGAGCAGATCGTCGCCAAGGCGATGACATGGAACTATCGATTGGATGAATCTTGGAGGCTCGGCGATACGCCGTTTGTCTCCTACGGATCGGAGGTGCCGCTGACATGATTGCAACCAACTTCCTGCATGATATCGCGGACTATGTGGATCACCGCGTTGCCAAGGTGGTCATTAACGGGTCTTATGAAATTACGCAGTTCGAGGTGAAAAGCGTAACGGATCAAACGCTTGCGCTCAATTATGTCGTACCGCTTGCCGAGGTGTCGCAAATTACATTGATCGAACTGAAGGATGCCGAGAATCAAGTGTTAACTGCCAATTCGGTCGATGTTCCGATTACCGCGGATCACCTGATGGTCCATACGCTATCAATCAAGGAGGTGAGCTAGCATGGTCAAAACTGACTGGACGATGAACGACGCGGTCAAGCCGGAGGATATGAATCAGATCGGTCAAGAAATCAATGCCAAGACCGTGACTGTGCTATCCGCGACCCCGCCGGAAAATCCGACGTTAAATACAATCTGGTATGAAGACCTGGGGGAGAATCCTGACCTGGGAGGAGGTGGTCTCGTCATTGCAAATGCGAGCACGGACGGCGACGAAGAAATTTGGCTAGAAGAAATTTAACGGGGGAGGCGGAACGCAGCATGGCAGCAAAAGATATTCAAATCAAAATTGACAATGGGAGCGGCTGGGACGAGTTGTAGCCGCGGACCAAATTGGCGCTGGTTGAGGGTGCGTAATATGTGCTCGAAAGCAAGGTAGACAAGGTGTCCGGCAAGCAATTGTCGACGGAGAATTACAGCAGCGCAGAAAAGACAAAGCTGAGCGGGATCGAGGTCGGGGCAAACCATTACGTACATCCGACTGGCGACGGTCACGAGCACGTGCCGGCGACCGGTTCGAACAACAGTGGCAAGGTACTCAAAGCCGGGGCGACGGCAGGGAGTGCATCGTGGCAGGCCCTGAATAGCGGGGACATCCCCGCGCTGGCGCTCTCCAAAATTGTGGATGCCGGCTCGGCCGCGGGTCGCGATATCGGGGCGTCGAGCGGCAATGTGCCGGTGCTGGACGCCGAGGGGAAGCTGGACGTCGGCTTACTGCCGGCCATTGCCATTACGGATACGTTCGTGATCGAATCGGAAGCGCAAATGCTTGGCTTGACGGCGCAGATCGGCGATGTGGCTGTGCGGACAGACGAGAGCAAGTCCTACATCCTCAAGGCGGCGGGCGCCTCTACGCTGGCGAACTGGGAGGAGCTGCTGTCCCCGGTTAGTCCGGTCCAAAGTGTAGCGGGAAAGACAGGTGCAGTGACGCTGAGCAAGAACGATGTGGGCCTGGATAATATCTTCAATTATCCAATCGCCTCGCAGACTGCTGCGGAAGCAGGATCGGCGACGGATGCCTACATGACGCCGCAGCGCACCGCGCAAGCCATTGCCGCAAAGACAGCGGGTCTTGGCGGCGACATGAGCAAGGCGGTCTACGACAGTGACAACGACGGCAAGGTCGATGCGGCCGAGTCTGCGGACAGCGTGCCATGGAGCGGCGTGACCGGCAAGCCTGGCACCTATCCCCCGGCAGCACATCAGCATAGCGGTGCGGACATTGCTTCCGGCACAGTAGCGGCGAAGAGGCTGCCGGCGGCGAGCACGAGCGCGGCGGGTATTGCGCAGCTCAATAACAGCACGTCTAGCACGAGCACGTCGCAGGCGGCGACCGCTGCAGCCGTCAAATCGGCTTATGATCTTGCTAGCTGCAAGAGTCGGGTTGTGCTAAGCACTGTTGAGCCTGCAGGGGCAAATGTTTGGTACCAAGAGCTTTATAAGGAGGGGACGGAACATGGCAAAAAATTTTTTGCAAAAGCATTGGGACGGGACCCAATGGGTGGAGTTGCACCCCGTTACCAAGGCATCCAATGTAATTGGGACAAATGGCGACAGCATTCAGGAGCACGTCAATGACACCAACAATCCGCATGGTGTGACGCCGGAACAGATTGGGGCGGAGACGCCGAGTGGGGCGCAGGCGAGGGCTGATGCTGCTAAGGCTTCGGCGAATGATTATACTGATACAGCATCAGAGAATTTATTAGAGGAGATCGGCGGGCTGGGTGAACTGGTAGGTTCGGCAAGTCTTGGTACCTCAAATACACGATACGCTTCCAATCTGGACACGGAAATCAAGAACGGATGGGTACGTTACGATGCTTCCACAAACAATAGACCTAGTTTGGGAATATCAGGATTTCCAACGAATGGGGTCGTGCAAATCAGCGCTCGCACATCTGATCGCTTGGTTCAAATTGCATTAGGCGCAAACGGCAATCAAGATAGCCGAATAGCTCTACGCACGATGGGGAGTGGAGGCTGGGGCACATGGGTTGGATTGATTAGCAGTGCGGGCGGCACGATGACGGGAGACTTAACTATTAATAGCAATCGAGTTTATATTGACGGTCCTTCCAATACCCACTTATTTTATGATCAAAACGGAGAACGTCGCGGACTTGTGTTTTACGATACAAATAGTAATTCTCTTAAGCTTAGGGCTTATAACTCGGTAAACGACACCCAGTGGAGAGAGATCGTAATTGCGTATGGTAAACCGGATCCAGTCTTCAGTAACTTTAAAATGTGGCATGCCGGGAACCTCCCCTATGAAACGGGGATGTGGACGCCTGTTTTGACCTTTGGAGGTTCAAGTAGCGGTATTGTATTTAGTAGTCGCTTCGGACGATACACTCGGATCGGAAATATTGTCCATTGGTCTGTTGACTTCATTCTGAATTCAAAAGGAACTGCTTCGGGAGATGCTGTAATTCTTGGATTACCCTTTGTATCTTCAAGCACTCAGCCGTATGCCAATGTTGCAGGTACTTTCGCGCGCTTACTTTTGCCTAGTGGTGTTAGTGGATTGACCATGTTCATTAGTTTAAGTTCGACGTCCGTTACATTACGCCGAATGGGGAATGATATAGATTTGGTAAATGGATTTACTAGTAGTGATTTTAAAGATAATACAACAATCAGAGCTATTGGAACATACTTCATTTAAGAGGAGGACCACCCATGCCATACGAAAAAATCACACTCGACATGCTCACGACCGAATCGGTGAGCGTCAAAACACAGCAGTACATCGATGTCAGCGGCACCGAGTATCCCATTGGCGAGCCTCACCGCAAAGCCTACACAAACAGCTTAAGCGGCAGAGAGCAAGTAACCGATGAATTGCCTGCTACCCAGCAAAGCGCTATATTTGCAATTTGGGGCTCGACCCCGACAGTTGAAGAATCCGAACAGGAAGCATGAAAATGAATACGTGGTGCTGAAACAGATGCCAAAGTGGCCGAAAATGCGTTGGAGAAGCGAAGCATCCGCCATCTTACTCCTCGATTTCTTCCTCTGAGTAGCTTAGGAGAATCCAGGAGGCAAGGCGGCATTATTTTTCAACACTTGAGATCAATTACCGAAAGGAAGTGATCTCCCATGACCTGGGACCAACTCAACGCCTTCCTTGATCCGCAGCTGGCGATCGTCGTGGCGGCTTGCTGGGTGATCGGATCGATGCTGAAGCAGACGCCGCGCGTGCCGAACTGGTCGATTGTGTATCTGGTCACGGCGGCCGCCATCGCCTTCACCCTTGCGCTGACCGGCTTCACCGCACTGGCCGTGCTTCAGGGCATATTGGCCGGCGCGCTGGCCGTGTTCGGGCATCAGCTCATCAAGCAAGCGCGCAATGGAGCCGACCATGACCAGTCAATGGGCTTGTGATTCGAGCTTCGTCGTCAGCAGTTCGTATGGCGAACGCGTGCATCCGGTCTACGGCACGGTCAAGTTTCACAAGGGCATCGACCTCGTGGCGAGCCCGCCGGATCGCATCCTCTACGCCTTCGTGCCGGGCGTGGTGGTACATGCGGGCGAAGGGCAGACAGGCAGCGGCTTCGGGAAAATGGGCCTGGTCGTAGCGATTCGAGACGAGGCGGGCTACCTACACGTCTATGCCCATCTATCGGCCGTTGCCGTCAAGCGCGGCGCCTCTATCCGCAAGGGGGAAGCGATTGGCCGCCAAGGCAGCACCGGCTTGTCGACCGGTCCGCATCTGCACTATGAAGTGCGCAAGCGGTCGCAGCCCAGCTACGGCTGGACGGCGGATGCGAGCGGCGTCGTCGACCCGACAGCCTATGTGCTGCGCTACAATCAGGAGAAGGAGGAGGAGCCGATGACAGCCGAGGAGCGGCAACTGCTGCAGGGGATGCACGCGCAACTTGGAGCGCAAGCGGCGCGGATCGCCGATCTCGAGCAAGAACGCGCGCTGCAGCAGCGGCGCATGGAACGGCAACAGCAAGAACTCGAGGAGCTCGAGAAGCTGCAGCGCATGTCGCCTCCCGCATGGGCGGAGGCGGCGGTGCGGGCGGCGGCGCAGGCCGGGCTCGTCGACTCGCCGGAGCAGGGCAGCTACGACTTTTATCGCATGCTGACCGTGCTCCACAGAGCGCAGGCAATCGGATGATCGGTGACGACGGCAGCCGTTTCGCCTTGAAATATATAGAACTTATAAGTTTCACGCTTATAAACGGTCTCTATATTCTCGGAACGAAACGTGCTCCGCCGTTAAAGGACGGCGGCAGTCATTTCGCCTTGGCCGAGCCCGTTTAGTTCCTGTCTCGTCCCGAAATATCCAGGCAAGTACACGCGAGATCGCATACTTCTAATCGTAGACCGCATGCCCTACCCGCTTCGGGTCCGGCGTGCGGTCTATTTGGTTGGCATAAAAATGCTCATCTTATACCAAACTATGTAAATCGGAACGCATGGGCAAGCTACAAGTAGGCGATTGCAACAGCAAAGCAAACGCAAAAGGAGGCGCATGATGACTCTAGACGCGCAATTCCGCCGCACGCAGGAGGCGGCGCACGACAGGCCCTCGCACACGGCGTACCCGGCGCTGATCGTGCAGTCCGATTGCACGGTATTGCTGGACGGCCGGCATCCGGAGCAGGAGGCGGCGGCAGATGCGCTGAGCCGCTTCGCCGATCTGATCAAGCGTCCGGGCGACCTGCATACGTATCGCATCTCGCCGCTGTCGGTGTGGAATGCGCGCGCTGCGGGCTGGACAGCCGAGCAGATGTGCGATACGCTGCGCCGCTACGGCGGCGGGCGCGCGCCCGAGCGGGTCGCGGCGCAGCTGACGGAGTGGGCGGGGCGCTGCGGCCGGCTGTCGCTGGAGCAGCGCGACGACGAACTGTGCCTGACGGCCGACGATCCGCAGCTGCTGGAGGCGCTGGCCGGACAAGCGGCGGTGCGCGCTGCGCTGGCCGAGCGGCGCGGGGCGTCGGCATGGGCGGTGCAGCCGGCCGAGCGCGGCCGGCTCAAGCAGGAGCTGCTGCGCTGCGGCTACCCCGTGCAGGATCGGGCGGGCTATCACGAAGGGGAGGCGCTCTCCGTGCAGCTGCGGGATCGCGGCGCCGACGCCAGGGTCGCGCTGCGGGCGTATCAGGCGGCGGCGGTGGATACCTTCTATCGCCCGGGCGACGATCCGCAGCTGGGCGGCGGCAGCGGCGTGCTCGTCCTGCCCTGCGGCGCGGGCAAGACGGTCATCGGCATCGCCGCGCTGGCCCGCCTCGGCTGCGCGACGCTCATTCTGACATCCAACGTGACGTCGGTGAAGCAGTGGAAGGAGGAGCTGCTGGACAAGACGACGCTGGAGGAGGCGCAGATCGGCCAATACGCGGGCACGCGCAAGCAGGTGCGCCCCGTGACGATTGCGACCTACCAGATCTTGACCCATCGCTCGACCAGCGACCAGCATTATCGGCACATGGGGCTGTTCCATGAGCGCGATTGGGGGCTGATTATCTACGACGAGGTGCACTTGCTGCCGGCGCCGGTCTTTCGCATGACGGCGGAGATTCAGGCGACGCGCAGGATGGGGCTGACGGCGACGCTGGTGCGCGAGGACGGCCGCGAGCGGGATGTGTTCTCCCTCATCGGGCCCAAGCGCTACGACATGCCGTGGAAAGCGCTGGAGCGCGACGGCTGGATCGCCGAGGCGCTGTGCACGGAGCTGCGCGTCCTCCTGCCGGACCCGCAGCGGTACGAGGAGGCCGACGCGCGAGCGCGCCTGCGGCTGGCCTACGAGAATCCGCACAAGGCGGAGGTCGTCCAGGCGCTGCTCGAGCGCCACGCGGGCCTGCCGACGCTCGTGATCGGCCAATATTTGAACCAGCTGCGCCTGCTGGCCGGTCAGCTCGACGCGCCGCTGCTGACCGGCCAGACGCGGCATGACGAGCGCGAACGGTTGCTTGCCGCCTTTCGAAGGGGCGAGCAGCGCATCCTGATCGTGTCCAAGGTGGCGAACTTCGCCGTCAACCTGCCCGATGCCGCAGTGGCGATCCAGGTGTCCGGCAGCTTCGGCTCGCGGCAGGAGGAGGCGCAGCGGATCGGTCGCATCCTGCGGCCGAAGCGCGGCGACAACCGCGCCTGGTTCTACAGCCTCGTGTCCGAGGCGACGCGCGAAGCGGAGTTCGCACGGCGGCGTCAGCTATTCATGATCGAGCAGGGCTATCGCTACGAGCTGGTGCGGTGGGACGCCGCAGCGGCGGCTCCGTCTGAGAGCAGGCCGGCGACATGAAGTCCGCCGACTACGAGACGTTGCTGTCGGCAGAGGAGGCCGGGCGCCTGCGAGCGGAGCCGCTCTGGCATTCGGGCGCCTGCGGCCGGACATGGCCGCAGGCGCTGACCTGCCCGTGCTGTGCCGCAGGGGCGCTGCCCCGTCTCAGCCAAGATGCGCAGGCCGCGCTGCGCCTGATGCTGCGGCGCTGCGGCGCCAGGCCAATGACGGAGCGCCAGCTCGTACGGCTGGCGGAGGAGGAAGCGGGGCCCTCCGGCGCAGAGACGCTGCTCGGGCTCGACGAGCTGCGGCGCTGTGGCCTCGTCTTCACCCATCGGCGCGTCTGGGGCGAGACGCTGCACGCCATCCCTGCCGATGCCTTCGCGCCATGGCTGCTGATCGTCTGTCCGTTCGAGACGGGGGAGAGCGGCGCGCGCCTACCGTTCAGGCCGAGTCCGACCGCGGCGCATCCGTCGCTGCCGCTTGGCCGCCGCATGCTCGGCATGCTCGCCGAGCTGCAGCGGGCCGGCACCGCCTGCACCAAGCGCGGCGTGCTGCCCAAGCGCACGATCTCGCGCCTTCAGCAGCGGCTGGAGACGGGGCTGCCGGCGCAGTGGCCTTCGCTGCGGGGCTGGGCGGCCGGCTACGCCCACCCGGCCGATTATCCGCCTCTGCTGGCGATGCTGCTCGACGCCGCTTGTCAGGCGCAGATCGTCGCGCCGCAGCCGGGCGGGTACGCCTGGGACGAGGCGGCGCTGCGCCGGTGGCTCGAGCTGGATGCGGCGGCGCGGGAGCGCCTTTTGCTGGCGCGCTTTTTGGAGACGGCTGCGGCGGCGGCCCCGTCGCTGCAGTGGATCGCGGCGTTGCTGCCGTCGCTGGCACCGGGCGAGGTGTGCCGCGAAGAGGAGCTGCTGGCCTGGATGCGACGGCACGGGCTCGGCGCGCAACCGGTTCATACATCGCTCACCCGCGGCTCGGAGTGGGCGAATGCGTCAGGAGCGCCGGCGCCGGCGACGAAGCCGGTATCGGCAGCAAAGGCAGTGAAGGAAGCTATGGAAGCCAGCCATGCACCAGCAGCGAATTACGCACGGCAAGCATCCGATTCGCCATCCACGCCGGATGCGCCGGCATCCGGGCTGGCGCGCGACCTGCACGACTTGCTGCAGGACTTGGCTGCGCTCGGCTGGCTGGAGCTGGGCGAAGCGGGAAGCGAGGCCGCCATGCGCTGGCTCGGTGCGGATACGGCCCAAGCAACTCCTGCGCCGCCGGTACGCCTGCAGCCGAGCGGCGAGCTGGTGGCGTTCCCCGGCACGCCCTTCCCGGTGCTCTGGCGTCTGGAGCAGCTGGCGGAGCCGCGCACGCTGGACGTCGCCTCGGTGTATAGGCTCACGCCGCGCTCGGTGCGGGAGGCGTGCGCCGGCGGCTGGACGAGCGAGCGGATGCTGGCGGCGCTGACCGAAGTCGGAGCCGGCGAGCCGCCCCCGCTCGTGCTGGAGCTGCTGGCCGCGGAGAGCCCGGCGCCATCGCCCCCGGCAGCGCCCCCGGCGCCGCACTCGAGACAGCCTCCAGCTGCCCACTCGACAGATCCCTCGAATGCGCCGCCGAAAGCGCGTCAGGCGCCGCCGCACTCGACACAGCCCTCGAGAGCGAGCCATTCCGCAGCTCCGCAGACGCCGGAGCCGCTCTATCTGCACGTGGACGAGCTGAGGCGCTGCCCGCTGCTGCCGCCGCCGCGGGCAGATCGCGACGCCCGCTTCCCGGGCTTGCGCGACGTGCCGCCCGCATGGCTCACCCAGCTGCGGATGTACCATGCTTCGACCAAGCGCGAGCTGGTCGAGCAAGCGCTGCGCTGGCGGGCGCCGCTGGAGCTGCGGCAGCAGGGCCGTCCGCTCGAATTTGTCCCGCTGCGACTGGACGATCATGCGGGCGCATGGGTGGTGCTGGGCCGTCCGCGCCGGTCGCCGGCGGGTGCGGCCGCAGGCCCCGAGCTGCGGCTGTCGCCGGACATGTGGGAGGAGATGCGCGTCGCCCTGCCGGACAATTCATCCGGTTGAAAAGCCTACATTCTGACCGCGATTCATGGTATGATAGACGTGTGCCAGACCATGACAAGTCATGAAGGAGTGGTTCACGATGGCGATTGCCGGTCAGTTTGCCGCTCAGGCATCGGACGTGGCGAATCAGGCCGCAGCGGACCCCACGGATGCTTCGCTGGATATGGCCGGATTGCTGCTCCATGCTTACGAGCTGGGCGATATGATCAACGGGTCGGCCGAGGTTGCCGATTATTTATATTGGAAGGCCGTCGTCGATCGGGACGACGAGGTCCGGGCGCTGATCAAGCGCTTTGACAAAGCGAAGGAACTGTATGCCGAATGCGAGCGCTTCGGACGCTTTCATCCCGATTTCAACGACGCCAAGGACAAGGTGAAGGCGATCGAGCGCGAATTGGACGATATGGAATGCGTCAGCCGCTTCAAGGCGGCCGAGCGCGAGGTCGATCAGCTCCTTTTCACCGTCTCGCAGTCGATTGCCGGTGCCGTCTCGGAGACGATCAAGGTGCCGGGCAACGAACCGGCGGGCGGAGGGGGATGCGGCGCAGGCGGCTCTTGCAGCTGCGGCAGCGGCGGGTGCGGCTGACGCCGCCCCGCACGCTTTTACGACAGGACACGGGAACGGGGGGACACGATGTTATCCGAGCGTACGGGCTACATTATCTGGGTAAGTGATTTGAAAGCGGCGCGCGCGTTGGAGAAGTACGGCTCCGTGCATTACATGTCGCGCAAAATGCATTACGTGGTGATCTACATGAACGCCGAGCGCGCGGAAGATACGATCCGCAACATTGAGCGGCTTCATTTCGTCAAAAGAGTGGAACGCTCCTATCGCAATGAGATCAAGACGGAATACGCGTCCGATATCCCCGACAAAACCAGGTTTTACAGCCTTTAGGATGCTGCGCGTGCAGCATTTTGACAAGTTGCGTATCCGTTTACACGCGGCTCGGCGTCCAAGATTGCGAGAAAGCGGCACGAGCCGAAGCGGATGCTTTTCATTTAAAGGTTGAAATTGTAGTCTAGGATGATTTAGAATATATAGGTAATTGTGCATGGTTATTTAGGTCCTGCCTCCCAGAAAGGAGTGGTTTGGAGATGAAAGATAAGACGACGGAGAGATGGAATACGTATGAATCGTTTCATGTCGTGCTCGGGGATAAAAAAGTGGCGGACGTCGTCATCACGAACCACGCAAAGATCCGATGGGCCGATCGTGTCGAGTCCGAGCAATCCGGTCAAGAGGATATCGCCGCCTTCATATGGGAGGCGCTGAAGCAGGATCGTGTGGAGCCGTATTATCGCAACGAGGAAGACGTCTATCTGATCGACGAGGATCTGGTGTTCGTGGCCGAGTTCACCAGTCTGGAGGGCGAGACGGACCTGGTCGGCAATCCGCTGCACAAGATGATTGTGGTGACGTTTCTGGGTCGAATGTCGGAGACGATCGAGCTCCGGGATCTGAAGTCTTACTATTCTTGGCTGCGGCATTCCCGGCGTATGACCCTGATCAAAAATAGTCGCAAACGGAGATAGCGCTCCCAGTGTCGGCTATCCCCGCAAATCGCGCATCGCAGCCGGTGCGCGATTTTTGGCGTGCGCGCGTACGCACGCGCAAGGCACGGTGTGCTGCAAGGTCTGAGGCGCAGCCGGTGCCGGATGACGGCGCGGCCCTGATATCCGCAGCCGCCGCGGCCTCACAGCTGCCGCAGCCTGCGCTTCGCCTGCAAAAAGGGCGCGCAAAGGTGTACCGCGGCGCGATGGCGTCTGCTATACTGAAGGCAGCACAAGAAGGAGGATCAACGGATGGCGCTTAACTTTCATCAGCTGCACATCTTTTATACCGTGGCGGACAAGGGGAGCTTTTCGGCAGCGGCGCAAGCGCTGCACATGACGCAGCCGGCCGTGACGATGCAGGTGCAGTCGCTGGAGGACTATTTCGGCACGAAGCTGCTGCATCGCTCGACGAAGCGGATTGAGCTGAGCGAGGCGGGGCGAACGCTGTTGCCGTTTGCCCAGCGCAGCATCGATCTCATCCGCGACACCGACTCCACCATGTCCAAGTTCACCAAGCAGCTCAAGGGGCGTCTGCAGCTGGGGGCAAGCTTGACGATCGGCGAATACATTTTGCCGCGACTGCTAGGTCCATTTGCCCAGGAATATCCGCATATTGCGATCAGCATGAAAGTGATGAACACGGCGCAGATCATGGACGAGATCGTCAATCATCAGCTCAACTTCGGTCTGATCGAGGCGCCCGTCAATCATCCGGATATGCATATGGAAGCGGTGATGAGCGACGAGCTCAAGCTGGTCGTCTCCTCCAAGCACCCGCTCGCCAAGGCGGACCGCGTGACGATCGAGGAAGCGCTGGCGCACCCGGTCGTGCTGCGCGAGCAAGGCTCCGGCACCCGGCTCGTCATGGAGGAGGAGCTGCGCAGCAAGCAGATCGATCCGAACGAGATGAACATCGTGATGGAGCTGGGCAGCACGGGAGCGGTCAAGTCGGCGGTGGAAGCGGGCCTCGGCGTCTCCTTCCTGTCCGGCTCGTCGATCAAGCACGAGGAGGCGCTCGGGCTGATCCGCGCGATCCCGGTGACGGGCTTGCAGTTCAAGCGGCAATTCTACTCCATCTACCTCAAGTCCGCGCTGCTGCCGATCTCGGCCGTGACCTTCCTCACCTTCCTCCGGGAGAAGGATCTGCGCCAATGGCTATAACGGATCAGCGTGCGGATCTGCACGCGCATACGACGGCCTCGGACGGGATGCTGGCGCCGGGCGCGCTCGTACGCCTGGCTGCGCAAGCGGGACTGGCGGCGGTGGCGGTAACCGATCACGATACGACCGCCGGCGTCGACGAGGCGCTCGCCGAAGGCGCGCGGCTCGGCGTCGAGGTGGTGCCGGGGATCGAGATCAGCGCCTATGCCGACGATCAGGCGATCCATGTGCTCGGCTACTGCATGGACCTCGGCGATGCGGACTGGCAGCGGCGGATCGAGGGACTGCGCGGCGGGCGGCAGCGGCGCAACGAGCAGATCGTCGCGAGGCTCAATGCGCTCGGCATCGCGCTGACGATGGAGCAGGTGCGCCGCATCGCCGGCAAGGCGGGGACGGCGGAGGAGACGCTCGGCCGTCCGCATATTGCGGCGGCGCTCGTCGCCTGCGGCGCGGCAGCCAGCGTGACCGATGCATTCGAGCGCTACCTCGGCTCGGGCTGTGCGGCCTATGTGGCGATCCCGCGGCTGAGCCCGCACGAGGCGGTCGGCTGGATCCGGGAGGCCGGC
Organism: Paenibacillus sabuli; assembly: GCF_014705605.1. GTDB lineage: Bacteria > Bacillota > Bacilli > Paenibacillales > Paenibacillaceae > Paenibacillus_D > Paenibacillus_D sabuli. Next base: position 67,709 of record NZ_JACXIZ010000021.1, on the reverse strand, counting down.
GGCGCTGCGGTCATCGCGCATCCGGGCCTGTACCGGCGCGATGACCTGGTCGAGCGGCTGCTGCGCGGCGGCGCAGCCGGTCTGGAGGTCAGTCATCCCGACCATGACGGGGAGGACGAGCGGCGCTACCGCGCGCTGGCCGAGCGCTGCGGCGCGATTGCGACGGCAGGCTCGGACTTCCACGGCGAGCGCGAGGGCGGGGCCTACCACGGGGCGCTCGGCAGCCGCAGCGTGCCGGTGGAGGTGCTGCGCCGCATTGCGCGCGCCTGCGGCGACGCGACTTGACGACGCGACTTGAGACGGTCGACGCTACTTGATCTGACAGGGCAGAGCGCTCAGACGCTGTTCATCCGGTGTGATGAACAGCGTTTTTTGATGGTCGTAGATGACGTAGCCGGGCTTCGCGCCGCTCGGCTTGCGGACGTGGCGGACGGCGGTGTAATCGATCGGCACCTGACTGGAGGCCCGCGCCTTGCTATAGTGCGCGGCCAGCATCGCCGCCTCTTCCAATGTAGCGTCGCCGTAATCGGTGCCGCGAATCAGCACATGCGAGCCCGGGATGTCCTTCGTGTGCAGCCAGGTGTCGTGCTGGGCGGCGAGCTTGTTCGTCAGGTAGTCGTTCTGGGTGTTGTTCTTGCCGACCAGGATCAGCTTGTCCTCGGAGGACGTATAATGCAGCAGCGCCGGGCGGGCGTTTTTTTTCTTTTTCGGGCCGCGGCGGCTGCGGGCCTTGAGGTAGCCCTGCTCCACGAGCTCGTCGCGAATCTCCTCGATGTCGCCGAGCGCCGCCGTATCGAGCTGCTGCAGCAGCTCGTCGAGGTAGCGAATTTCGGCATGGGCAGACTCGAGCTGACCCTGCACGGCGGCTACGCTGTTCTTGGCCTTGGTGTAGCGTCTGAAGTGCCGCTGCGCATTCTCCGACGGGGTCAGCTGCGGGTCGAGCTCGATCTGCACGGCGCGCTGCTCCGGATCGTAATAATCGACCACCTCCACGCGGTCCGAGCCGGGCTCGATCTGATGCATATAGGCGGTGAGCAGCTCGCCCAGCACGCGATGCCGGTCGGCGTCGGCTGCGGCAGCGAGCGTATCCTGGAGCTTGCCCAGCTTCTTTTCGTTTTTGGCACGCTCGTTCTGCAGGAAGCGCAGCAGGTCCGATGCCCGCTGCTTGACCGTATCGCGCTCCGCCTTGTCGCCATAGTACGCTTCCAGACAGGCGCTCACCCCGTCGAACGTCTGCCGCTCGCCATCCAGGTGGGTCAGCTCCGTCACGGAAAAAAACGACTTGCCGTCCGGCCGCGTCACGATGCACGGGGTGAAGGCGCCGCGCCGGATCGGCGCCATCAAGTCGGCGAACGCCGCGTAGAGCGCCTCCACGCCAGCGCCCTGGCCTCCGGCTCGGTGCGCCGTCTCGCGCGCGAGCAGCGGGCTGAAGCCGGCGAAGGCTTCCATCAGGCGCTTCTCCGGCGGCGCTTCGGCTGCCGCGAGGTTCAGCGCCGCTGCGAATTGCGCAGGGTCCGCGATCGTGTACGGATCGGCCTTGTGCTGGGCCGGCGGCGCGGTGTAAGGGCTGCCCGGCATGACGATGCGATAGCTGCTGATCGCCGGTGTGACGTGATGGATGCCGTCGTGAATCGTGCCGCTCTCCGGATCGAGCAGGATGATGTTGCTGTGCCGCCCCATCAGCTCGATTACGAGGCGGCGGCGCGACTCGTCGCCGAGCTCGTCGCGGCGGCGCACGGTCATATGGATGATCCGCTCGCAGCCGGGCTGCTCGATCGCTTCAATCACGCCGCCCTCGCAATATTTGCGCAGCAGCATGCAGAACATCGGCGCCTCCAGCGGGTTGGTGTAGGTCTGCTTGGTCCAATGGACGCGCGGGTACGTCGGATTCGCGGACAGCAGCAGCTTGCCCTGCACGCCGGCGCCCCGAATTTGCAGCACCAGCTCATGCGGGCCGGGTTGATGAATTTTATGAATGCGGGCGCCCACGCAGCTGCCGAGCTCGCGTACGATGGCGCCGGTTACGATACCGTCGAGGGCCATAGTGGTTCATTCTCCTTCTTTCTCTTGCCTATCTCCCTATGATGCCATAGTTCCGCGCAAAACTTAAGTCCCGCGCTGGGATAATTTGCGGGTTGTCCGAATACATTTACGAAAGAGAAGGGCTGTCCGGCCCGCCGCCCGGGCGAATACGGCGTCCGCAGCGCGCAAGGCGGCTTGACGCGGGAGGGAGATTCGAACATGGAACAGAAGATGTGGCATCAAATGGAGCGAGGCGAGCTGGCGAAGGCGCTCGGCTGCGAGCCGGAGCGCGGACTCGACGCCGCCGAAGCGTCCCGGCGGCTCGAGAAGCAAGGACGCAACGAGCTGAGCGAGGGCAAGCGCGTGTCGCCGCTGATCCTGCTGCTCAATCAATTCAAGGATTTCATGGTGCTGGTGCTCGTCGGCGCGACGCTGATCTCCGGGCTGCTCGGCGAATACCTCGACGCGCTGACGATCGTCGCCATTATCGTTATCAACGGCGTGCTCGGCTTCGTGCAGGAATTCCGGGCAGAGCGCTCGCTGCGCGCGCTCCAGGAGCTATCGGCGCCGCATGCCAAGGTGATGCGCGGCGGCGTGCAGACTGTGGTGCCCGCCAGCGAGCTCGTGCCCGGCGACCTCGTGCTGCTGGAGGCGGGCGACCGCATGCCGGCCGACGTGCGGCTCCTGCAGACCAACAGTCTGTACGCCGAGGAATCGGCGCTGACCGGGGAATCGGTGCCGGTCGGCAAGCATGCCGCGCCGATCTGGGAGCGCGAGCTGCCGCTCGGCGATCAGCGCAACCTCGGCTTCATGGGGACAATGATCACGCGCGGCACGGGACGCGCGGTCGTGATTCGCACCGGCATGGAGACGGAGATGGGGCGGATCGCCGATCTGATCCAGCAGACCGACGCCATGCAGACGCCGCTGCAGCATCGTCTGGAGCAGCTCGGCAAGATCCTGATCGCGGTGGCGATCGGCCTGACGATCATGGTCGTCGCGGCGGGCATCCTGCACGGTCAGCCGGCGTACGGCATGTTCCTGGCGGGCGTCAGTCTGGCGGTCGCGGCCATTCCCGAAGGGCTGCCGGCGATCGTGACGATCGCGCTCGCGCTCGGCGTGCAGCGGATGATCCGGCGCAAGGCGATCGTGCGCAAGCTGCCGTCGGTCGAGACGCTCGGCTGCGCCTCGGTCATCTGCTCCGACAAGACGGGCACGCTGACGCAGAACAAGATGACCGTGACCAAGGCCTGGATCGGCGGCCGCGAGCTCGAGGTGACCGGCGAAGGCTACGAGCCGGTCGGCGAGCTCACCGAGGGCGGCCGCAGCGTCGATCTCAAGCTCGACCAGCCAGTGCGGCGCATGCTCCAGGTGGCGGCCTTGTGCAACAATGCCACGCTGGAGCAGCGCGAGCCGGCGGCGCCGCCGGCCAAAAAGCGCAAGCCCGCATCCGATGCGGAGCGCGAATGGGCGATCAAGGGCGATCCGACCGAGGGCGCGCTGCTCGTACTGGCGGCCAAGCTCGGCGTGACGACGCGCACGCTCGAGGGGCTGTATACGCGGGAGCGGGAATTCCCCTTCGATTCGGAGCGCAAGCGCATGTCCGTGCTGGTGGGGCATCAGGGCGGGCGGCTGCTGTGCGCCAAGGGCGCGCCAGACCTGCTGCTGGAGCAATGCGCCTATATGCTGTGGGACGGCAAGGTCGTGCCGCTCACCCCGAGTCTGCGGCAGCGGGTCGCGGATGCGGCCGAGCAGATGGCGCGGCAGGCGCTGCGCGTGCTCGGGCTGGCGTATCGCGATCTGCGCGAGCAAGACCCGTGCGAGACGGAGGAGGAGGCGGAGAGCCAGCTGATCTTCATCGGGCTGGCGGGCATGATCGATCCGCCGCGGCGCGAGGTGGCCGAGGCGATCGCCACGTGCCGCCGGGCCGGCATCAAGACGGTGATGATTACCGGCGATCATCAGCTCACGGCCGAGTCGATCGCCCGCCAGCTCGGCATCCTGCCACGCGGCGGACTGTCCTTCAGCGGCCGTGAATTGGCGGGGATGAGCGACGAGCAGTTGGACCGGCAGGTCGATCAGACGTATGTCTATGCCCGCGTCTCGCCCGAGCACAAGCTGCGCATCGTCAAGGCGCTGCAGCGCCGCGGGCATATCGTCGCCATGACCGGCGACGGCGTCAACGACGCGCCCGCCATCAAGGCGGCGGACATCGGCATCGCGATGGGCATCACCGGCACCGACGTGTCCAAGGAAGCGTCCGCGCTCGTGCTCAGCGACGACAATTTTGCGACCATTGTCGCCGCCATCGAGGAAGGACGGGGCATCTACGAGAACATTCGCAAGTTCATCCGGTATCTGCTCGCCTCCAACGTCGGCGAGATCCTGACGATGTTCCTGGCGATGATGGCGGGCATGCCGCTGCCGCTCGTGCCGATCCAGATCCTGTGGGTCAACCTCGTCACCGACGGTCTGCCCGCGATGGCGCTCGGCGTCGACCAGGCGGAGAAGGATCTGATGCAGCACAAGCCGCGCGCCGCCAAGGAGAGCGTGTTCGCCCGGCGCCTGGGCTGGAAGATCATTAGCCGCGGCGTGCTGATCGGCGTCTGCACGCTCGGCGCCTTCTGGCTGACGCTGCGCTCGGGCACGTCGCTGGCGCACGCCCAGACGGTGGCGTTCACCACGCTCGTCATGGCCCAGCTCATCCATGTATTCGACTGCCGCAGCTCGCGCTCGATCTTCCATCGCAATCCATTGCAGAACAAGTACCTCGTGCTGGCGGTGCTCTCGTCGGTCGCGCTCATGCTCGGCGTGCTCTATATTGAAGCGCTGCAGCCGATCTTCAAGACGGTGCCGCTGGACTTCCGTTCGTGGTGCCTGGTGCTGGTCGCGGCGGGCATCCCGACCTTCGTGATGGGCATCGGCAGCGTGCTCGGCACCTCCAAGCCCAGGAAGCGCACGCGCCTGCCGCTCGGCGGATCGCGTCCGGTCGCGCGCTAGAGCGCTAGTTTCAAGGCGAAACGGCTCACGCCGACCTGTGGCGGCGCGGCAAGTTACGTTCCGAGAAATCTAGACAAGTTATGAAGCAAGCTACATACTTTCTATGATTTCAAGGCGAAACGGCTCACGCCGACCTGTGGCGGCGTGGCAAGTTACGTTCCGAGAAATCTAGACAAGTTATGAAGCAAGCTATATACTTTCTATGATTTCAAGGCGAAACGGCTCACGCCGACCTCTGGCGGCGTGGTATATATTGAGACGGTGTCCGCATCCGTTGTGGTGCGGGCCGCCTCTTTTTGCTGCCGGAGCCGAATCCGCCGAATAGCCACACATTTTACGCTTATTTCCGCCGCCGGAGCCGAATCCACCGAGTAACCTCACATTTTACGCTTATTTCCGTCGCGGGAGCCGAATCCGCCGAATAGCCTCACATTTTATGCTTATTTCCGTCGCGGGAGCCGAATCCGCCGAGTAACCTCACATTTTACGCTTATTTCCGTCGCGGGAGCCGAATCCGCCGAATAGCCACACATTTTACGCTTATTTCCGTCGCGGGAGCCGAATCCGCCGAATAGCCACACATTTTACGCTTATTCCCGTCGCGGGAGCCGAATCCGCCGAATAGCCTCACATTTTGCGCTTATTTCCGTCGCGGGAGCCGAATCCGCCGAATAGCCTCACATTTTGCGCTTATTTCCGTCGCTGTAGCCGAATCCGCCGAATAGCCACACATTTTACGCTTATTTCCGCCGCCGGAGCCGAATCCACCGAGTAACCTCACATTTTACGCTTATTTCCGCCGCCGGAGCCGAATCCACCGAGTAACCTCACATTTTACGCTTATTCCCGCCGCTGTAGCCGATTCGCCCGAGTAGCCTCACATTTTGCGCTTATTCATCTCTTAGGCGATGCGACTGGCGCAGTCCCTTATTGGCGCGGCGCGTTTCGTTCCTTTCTATAAAAACTTTGTACAAAAGAGCAATAGCGTTTCTCCCAAACTTGCGGTATGCTGAAGTATAGAGAAAAAGCATGCAGCTTGGAGACAAGCGGCATCGGACGCAAAGGGAGTGCAAGCGAATGGACTTTACAAAAATGCATGGACTGGGCAACGACTTCATCGTCATCTACGGAGAACGCGAGCTGCCGGCTGAGGCGGCGGAGCTGGCCACGCGGCTATGCGACCGCCACTTCGGCATCGGAGCGGACGGACTCGTCTATATTCTGCCATCGGAGCGCGCCGACTACAGAATGCGTATCATCAACTCCGACGGCTCAGAGGCAGAGCAGTGCGGCAACGCCATCCGTTGCGTCGCCAAGTACGTCTACGACAACGGGCACGCCGCGTCGCAAGAGCTGACGATCGAGACGCTCGGCGCCGGCGTGCAGAAGGTGCAGCTGACTGTGCGCGATGGCAAGGCCGAGCGCGTGCGCGTCGATATGGGCGAGCCGGTGCTCGACGGACTGAAGGTGCCGACGACGGTCGACACCGATCCGGTGCTTGATCATCCAATCGAAGTCGGGGGACGCGAGTTCCGCTTCACGGCGGTGTCGATGGGCAATCCGCACTGCGTCATCTACGTCGACGACGCGGCCGGCTTCGATCTGGCGGCTTGGGGACCGCTGCTGGAGACGCACCCGATGTTCCCCCGCAAAATCAACGTCGAATTCGTCACCGTCAAGTCGCGCTCGCACACTGACATGCGGGTGTGGGAGCGCGGCGCCGGTCCGACGCTGGCCTGCGGCACCGGTGCTTGTGCCACCGTTGTCGCCTCGGCGCTGAACGGGCTGACGGATCGCACCGCGACGGTGTCGCTGGCGGGCGGCGATCTGCTGATCGAATGGAGCGGGGCCGACAATCACGTCTACATGACCGGCCCGGCCGAGACGGTTTTCAGCGGCCAAGTTTAATTGAAGAGACAACGTATTTCGGGCATACCGTCACAATTCGCTATACATGATCTCGATTTTGCTCCACGGCGGCACAATTCGCCGCACAATCGAAGCAGGCGATAGCAAGAGCATGGCAGACGGCTCCCCTGCGCGGGGAGTCTGCTTTTATTTTAGGGTAAGAGGAAGGAAGTGGGGACATGCTCGATCTGCGCACGGCCTTGCGGACGACGAGGATCGCCGGCGACGGCGCAATGGGCACGTATCTGTACCAGACCGGCTTCCCGGTGGGAGTATCGTACGAGGAATACAATCTGCTGCGGCCGGAGGTCATCGAGCGCGTGCATCGGCAGTACTATGACGCCGGAGCTCGGCTGATTGAGACCAATACCTTCTCCGCCAACGAGGAGAAGCTCGCGAAGTACGGGCTGGAGCACGAGACGGAGGCGATCAATCGCGCCGGGGTGCGCATCGCCCGGGCGGCGGCGGGCAAGGACGCCTACATCGTCGGAGCGGTCGGATCGATCCGCGCCGGCAAGCGCGGCAACAACCGCACCGCCGACGTGCAGCGCGCCTTTCGCAGACAGCTGGCGGCGCTGGCGGAGGAGGGCGTGGACGGCATCCTGCTGGAGACGTTCTACGATCTGGAGGAAATACTGATCGCGCTGCGCATCGTGCGCGAGCTCGGCGACCTGCCGGCGATCTGCCAGCTCGCCGTCGAGGATGTCGGCCGCACGCGGGACGGCATCGGACTGGACGAAGCCTTCGCCACACTGGCCGATGCCGGCGCGGATATGGTCGGGCTCAATTGCCGTAGCGGCCCGGTCGGGATCCTGCGCGCGCTCGATACGATGGAGCATCGCGCGGCGCTGCCGCTCTCGATCTTCCCCAATGCGGGCATACCCGACTATGTGGATGGCAAGTATCAGTTCACGGCGGGACCGGCGTATTTCGCCGACGCGGCGCGCCGCTTCGCCAACCGCGGCGCGCATCTGGTCGGCGGCTGCTGCGGCACGACGCCGGAGCATATCGCCGCGATCGCCGAGGCGCTGCAGCATTATCGGCCAGGGGCGGAGCGCGAAGGCGCGCGGCCGCCAGCCGCGGACGAGCGTGGCGGAGCGCTTGCGGCGGCTCGGCCGATCGCACCGGCGGGCGACCGATCAACCGCACCCGCAGCGCCCATCGCACCTGCCGCGCCGGCGGACAAGCCGCCGACGATCGTCGATCTGGCCCGCCGCCGCCATACCGTGATCGTCGAGCTCGATCCGCCGCGCGATCTCGACATCCGCAAGTTCATGGCCGGGGCCGAGGCGCTTCAGGCGGCGCATGCCGATGCGGTAACGATGGCGGACAATTCGCTGGCGGTCACGCGGATGAGCAACATTGCGCTGGCCTCGCTCGTGCAGCAGCGAATCGGGCTGCGGCCGCTCGTGCATATCGCCTGCCGCGACCGCAACCTGATCGGCACGCAGTCGCACATGATGGGGCTCGATGCGCTCGGCATCGACCATGTCCTGGCGGTGACCGGCGATCCGGCGCGGTTCGGCGATCTGCCGGATTCCAGCTCGGTGTACGACCTGACCTCGTTCGAGATGATCCGGATGATCAAGCAGCTCAACGCCGGCACCGCGTTCTCCGGCAAGCCGCTCAAGCAGCGCGCGGATTTCGTCGTGGGGGCGGCCTTCAACCCTAACGTGAAGCATCTGGACAAGGCGGTGCAGCGGCTGGAGCGCAAGATCGCCTCCGGCGCGGACTATATCATGACGCAGCCAGTCTACGATCCCGAGCTGATCGCGCGGGTGGCAGACGCGACCGCGCACTTGCCGGTGCCGGTCTTCATCGGGATCATGCCGCTGGCCAGCGGACGCAATGCCGAATACCTCCACAACGAGGTGCCCGGCATTCAGCTCTCCGACGAAGTGCGCCAGCGGATGGCGGGACTGGAGGGCGAGGCGGGCCGGGCCGAGGGCGTGCGCATTGCCCAGGAGTTGCTTGACGCGGCGCTGCCGCATTTCAACGGCATCTATCTGATTACGCCGTTCATGTTCTACGAGATGACGGCAGAGCTGACGCGATACGTATGGCGCAAGGTGCAGGGAGCGAGCCCTTCCGCCGCTATGAAATAGATAAACGAAACGAACTCGGCCATAAAAAGGCGGCCTCGCCGTTTCGCCTTGAAATTATAGAAAGCATATGATTTCGTTTATGTTTTTCTAAATTTCTCGGAACGAAACGAACTCGGCCATAAAAAGGCGGCCTCGCCGTTTCGCCTTGAGCAAAAACCGCCGATTTCGCGCGAAATGAACGAAATTCGGCCGTTTTTTTGAATGTGCGCCGATTTTCTCTTGTTCCCGTTTGCAAAATGAATTAGAATAAGTGCAAGGATAGGGCCGGCAAGGTATGCACCGGGCTTGATTCGTCAACAATAGTGCAAACTGCCCAAGGGCACCACTCGTGACTGTTACAGTTAGCGTACTCGTAATCGCGGCATACGCACGCAATGCGAACGGCTGGCGTCCTGTCTATGTCGGCGGCGCCGGTTCGCAAGACCGGAGGGGACCTTATTCATGGCTATTAAGCTGATCAACATCGGATTCGGCAACATCGTGTCCGCCAACCGCATCATCTCGATCGTCAGCCCGGAATCGGCGCCGATCAAGCGGATTATCCAGGAGGCGCGCGATCGCCACATGCTGATCGACGCCACTTACGGACGGCGCACGCGGGCCGTTATTATTACGGACAGCGACCACGTCATCTTGTCGGCCGTACAGCCGGAGACGGTGGCGCACCGGTTGTCCACCAAGGACGACGATCATGATGAATAGATGGTGAGTAGGATGAGAAAAGGATTGCTGATCGTATTGTCCGGGCCGTCCGGGGTAGGCAAGGGCAGCGTCTGCTCCGTGCTGCGCGGGCGCATGCCGGAGCTGGTCTACTCCGTGTCGGCGACGACGCGGACGCCGCGGCAGGGCGAACTGGACGGCGTCAATTATTTTTTCAAGTCCCGTGCGCAGTTCCAGGATATGATCGCGCGGGACATGCTGCTCGAGCACGCGGAATATGTCGGCAATTATTACGGCACGCCGCGTGATTTTGTGGAGCGCACGATTGCCGCCGGCAAGGACATCATTCTCGAGATCGAGGTGCAGGGCGCGCTCAAGGTGAAGGAGAAATTCCCGGAGGGCGTGTTCATCTTCCTGCTGCCGCCGTCGCTCGACGAGCTCAAGCAGCGCATCACCGGGCGGGGCACCGAGAGCGTGGACACGATCGATCACCGCATGAACGTCGCGGTCGAGGAGATGAACCTGCTGCGCCATTACGATTATGCGGTCCTCAACGATGAGATCGACCAGGCGTGCCACCGCATCGAGAGCATTATCGTCGCCGAGCATTGCCGCAAGGAGCATTACCTGAGTGAATTTACCCAGATGCAGCACGCATCCGAAAAAGCGTAAGCGAGGTGAACCGCATTGTTATATCCGTCCATTGACGAGCTGGTCAAAAAAGTAGATAGCAAATATTCGCTTGTTGTCGCCGCCTCGAGACGCGCGCGCATGCTGCGCGACGGCGCCAAATCGGAGCTTCCGCAGCCGAAATCGCACAAGTACGTCGGCGTGGCGCTGGAGGAAATCTACAGCGAACAGATTATTGTCGAATCCGATCCTGCCGCGCAAGCCTAAAAAGCAATACCTTTAATGACAACCGGCTCGGTTGTTATTTTTTTTCGGGAGGTGCAGGTGATTATGCTGCAAGGGAAGACCATATTGCTCGGCGTCACCGGCGGCATTGCCGCCTACAAAGCGGCGACGCTCGTGAGCCGGCTGACGCAGGCGGGCGCTCGCGTCGACGTCATCATGACCGAGGGCGCGGCCCGCTTCATCACGCCGCTCGCGCTGCAGACGCTCTCGCGGCGTCCGGTGTACACCGATACGTTCGACGAGCAGAATCCCGCCGTCGTCTCGCACATCGATCTGGCGGATCGCGCGGACGCCGTGGTGATCGCGCCGGCCACTGCCAACCTGATCGCCAAGCTGGCGCACGGCCTGGCCGACGACATGCTCAGCACGACCCTGCTGGCGACGACCGCGCCGCTGCTCATCGCACCGGCGATGAATGTGCACATGTACGCCCATCCCGCGACTGCGCACAACATGCGCGTGTTGGAGGAGCGGGGCGCCCGCTACGTCGAGCCGGGCGAAGGTCAGCTCGCTTGCGGCTATGTCGGCAAGGGAAGGCTGGCCGAGCCCGAGGCGATCCTCTTCGCGCTGGAGCGGCTGCTCGGCCGCAGGCAGCTGCTGGCGGGCAAGCGCGTGCTCGTCACCGCAGGAGGCACGGTCGAGCGCATCGATCCGGTGCGCTACCTGACCAACGACTCCTCGGGCCGTATGGGCTTCGCGATCGCGGAGGCGGCGCGCGACATGGGGGCGCAGGTGACGCTGGTGGCGGCGCGGACGCAGGCGCAGCCGCCGACAGGCGTAGAGCTGATCCGTGCGGAGACCGCAGAGGCGATGGCGGAGGCGGTGCTGCAGCGCTACGCGCAGATGGAGATCGTCGTCAAGGCGGCGGCGGTCGCCGATTACCGGCCGGTGCAGCGTCATGCCCAAAAGCTCAAAAAGACGGAAGAGCGGCTCGTCGTCGAGCTGGAGCGTACGACCGACATCCTGGCGGAGCTGGGCCGGCGCAAGCGCGGCCAGTATCTCGTCGGCTTCGCGGCCGAGACGAATGACGTCGAGCGCCACGCGCTGGACAAGCTGAAGCGCAAAAATTGCGATCTGCTCGTCGCCAACAACGTCGCCGAAGCGGGGGCGGGCTTTCACGGCGAGACGAATATCGTGCAGTTGTATGACGGCGGCGGCCTTGTCGCCTCCTGGCCGCTGCTATCCAAGCGGGAGGTGGCGGAGCGGCTCATGCAGGAGATTGCCGCTCGACTGCCCGCCGGCGCAGCGGGTGCGCGAGGCGACGAGGGCGGGGCCCTCGAATGATCGCACGGGTCATCGTCGACGTGCCGAGTCGGAAGACCGACCGGCCGTTCGATTATCTCGTCCCGGTCCCGATGCAGGAATGGGTCGAGGTCGGCAGCCGGGTCGGGGTGCCGTTCGGCGGCCGCGTGCTGCAGGGCTTCGTCGTCGGCTTCGCCGATTCGGCGGAGGTGGACGAGAGCCGGCTCAAGGCGCTGGCCGAGGTGCTCGATCCGGTGCCGCCGCTCGCATCCGATCTCGTCGAGCTGGCGCGCTGGATGAGCGAGAAATATTGCTGTACCTGGACGGCGGCGCTGCAGGCGATGATTCCGAGCGCGCTGCGCGGCAAGGCCAGGCGGGTCGTAGCGCTCGCAGGTCCCGAACAGGTGGCGGAGCAAGCGGACTTGCTCGGCCCATCGCCGCTGCCGGAAGCGGTCACGGCCTACATCGGCGCGGGGCATGGCGTCCTGCTGACGACCTTGCTGGACCGCTATCCGGAGGCGGCCGGGCAGATTCGCGCTGCGCTCCGTCAAGGGACGCTCGTCGAGCACGCCCGGCTACGCGACCGGATGCAGGTGCGCAAGGTGCTCACCGTGTACCCGCCGGAGCGGCCGGAGGCGGCGCGGGAAGCGCTGGCGCAGCTCCCGCAGCGGGCGGTACGCCAGCGCGAGCTGCTCGCGCGCGTGCTGGAGCTGGATGAGCCGATCGCGCTGCAGCAGCTGCTGACCGAGACCGGCGCCTCGGCCGGGAGCGTGCGCGCGCTCGCCGACAAGGACCTGCTCGCGCTGCGCGAGCGCGAGGTCGGCCGCGATCCGTATGCCGGCCGCAGCTTCGCGCGCTCGGAGCCGCTCGCGCTCACCGCGCCGCAGGCCGAGGTGCACGCGCAGATCTGCGCGGCGATGGAGGAGGCGCGCGGCCGCGTGCTGCTGCTGCAGGGCGTGACCGGCAGCGGCAAGACCGAGGTCTATCTGCAGGCGATCGAGCGCAGCATCGCGCGCGGCCGCGAGGCGATCGTGCTCGTCCCGGAGATCGCGCTGACGCCGCAGATGGTGGAGCGGTTCAAGGGGCGCTTCGGCGACGATGTAGCCGTGCTGCACAGCCGGCTCTCCGGCGGCGAGCGCTACGACGAGTGGCGCAAGATCAAGGCGCGGCGCGTGCGCGTGGCGATCGGCGCGCGTTCGGCGATTTTTGCGCCCTTCGAGCGAATCGGCCTCATCATCATCGACGAAGAGCACGAATCGTCTTACAAGCAGGAGGAAAGCCCGAAGTATCACGCGCGCGACGTCGCCATCAAGCGGGCGCGCCAGCACGGCGCGGTCGTCGTGCTCGGCTCGGCGACGCCTTCGCTGGAGAGCTATGTGGCCGCCACGGCCGCGCGCCCCGCTGCCACTGCCGCGGAGGGCGGACCGGAAGCGGCGCGGGCGCTGCTGCCGCTCAGCGAGCGGGTGCAGGGCCGGCCGCTGCCGCCGGTGGAGCTGGTGGACATGCGGCTGGAGCTGGAGGCCGGCAATCGCTCGATGTTCAGCCGGCGGCTGCGCAGCGCGCTGGCCGAGCGGCTGGAGCGGGGCGAGCAGGCGGTGCTGCTGCTCAACCGGCGCGGGTATTCCACCTTCGTCATGTGCCGCTCCTGCGGTTACACGGCTGGCTGCCCGCATTGCGACATCTCGTTAACCTATCATCAGAAGACGCGCATGCTGCGCTGCCATTATTGCGGCCATGCCGAATCGGCGCCGACGGCCTGTCCGTCCTGCGAGAGCGAGCATATCCGTTTTTTCGGCACCGGGACGCAGCGCGTCGAGGAGGAGCTGGCGAGGCTATTTCCGGGCGTGCGCGTCATTCGCATGGATGTGGATACGACGACGGAGAAGGGCGCGCACGAGAAGCTGCTGTCTGCCTTCGGCGCGCGCCAGGCCGATGTGCTGCTCGGCACGCAGATGGTGGCCAAGGGGCTGGATTTTCCGTATGTGACGCTGGTTGGCGTCATTGCGGCGGACGCCTCGCTCAATCTGCCGGATTTTCGAGCGGCGGAGAAGACGTTCCAGCTGCTGACCCAGGTCGCCGGACGAGCGGGCCGCCATCATCTGGCGGGCGAGGTCGTCGTACAGACGTACGCCCCGGAGCACTATTCGATCCAGGCGGCGCGGCGTCACGATTACACCGGCTTCGCCCAGCAGGAGCTGCGCCACCGGCGGCTGCTGTCGTATCCGCCGTATTGCCGGCTCGCGCTGGTGACGATGACGCATCCGCAGCTGCCCCTGCTCGTCGAGCAGGGCGAGCGCTTCGCGGCCGCTTTGCGCGAGCTGGCGGGGCGCGAGGGCGTGCTCGCGCCGCTGGACGGCGCCAGCCCGCGCGCGCTGGAGATCTTCGGGCCGGTGGCCTCGCCGATCCCGCGGCTCAAGGATCGCTACCGTTTTCAATGTATGATAAAATATCGGGGAAGCCTTGACGCGGCCCAGCTGCTGCGCGACGCGCTGGCGCCGTTCACTGCCGGCTCGGCCCCGGATCGGGTGCTGTTCAGCGTCGATGTCGATCCGCAGGTCATCATGTAGCCGGCCGGGCATAAGTATATACAAATTACTCGAAAAAGGCAGGGAAGGCAATGGCCATCCGAATCATCGTAAAAGACCCCGATCCCGTGCTGCGGGAGCGGGCCAAAGAAGTGACGAAATTCAACGCCAGCCTGCACAGGCTGCTGGGTAATATGGCCGATACGATGTACGAAGCCGAGGGCGTCGGACTCGCGGCGCCGCAGATCGGCATTCTCAAGCGCGTTATCGTCGTCGACATCGGCGACGAGCACGGACTGATCGAAATGGTCAATCCCGAGATCGTCGAGCGCGAGGGCGAGCAGCTCGGACCGGAGGGCTGCCTCAGCATTCCCGGCATCAACGGGGACGTCAAGCGCGCCTTCCGCGTCAAGATGGCGGGGCTGGATCGCGACGGCCAGCCGCTGACCGTCGAAGCGGAGGACTACCTGGCGCGGGCGTTCCAGCACGAGGTGGACCACCTCAACGGCGTGCTGTTCACCGATATTGCCGAACGGGTATACGAGATCCAGGCCAAGCCGGTGCCCGGCGAAGACGGGGCGTGAACCGATGCGCATTGTATTCATGGGCACACCGGAATTCGCCGTCCCCTCGCTCAAAAAATTGCTGCAGATGAAATGCGAGATCGTCGCGGTCGTCACGCAGCCGGACCGCCCCAAAGGCCGTAAACGCCAGCTCGCCGCTCCTCCAGTCAAGGAAGCGGCGCTGCTGCTGGGGCTGCCGGTGCTGCAGCCGGAGAAGCTGCGCACGAGCGCCGAGACGCTGGAGCGACTGGAGGCGCTCGCGCCCGATCTGATCGTGACGGCGGCCTACGGCCAGCTCCTCCCGAAGGCGGTGCTGGAGCTGCCCCGCCTGGGCTGCATCAACGTGCACGGCTCGCTGCTGCCGAAGTACCGCGGCGGCGCCCCGATCCAGCGGGCGATCATGAACGGCGAGACCGTGACCGGCGTGACCATCATGTACATGGCCGAAGGCCTCGACACCGGCGACATGATCAGCCGCACCGAAGTGCCGATCGGACCGGAGGATACTTCGGGCACGATGTTCGCCAAGCTCAGCGACGCCGGGGCGCGTCTGCTGGGCGAGACGCTGCCGCGTCTGCTGGACGGCAGCGTCCGGGCGGAGCCCCAGGACGAGCGCGAGGCGACGTACGCGCCCAATCTGACGCGCGAGGACGAGCGCATCGACTGGACGCGCGCGGCCGAGCAGATTCGCAATCAGGTGCGCGGACTCTCGCCGATGGCCGGGGCGTTCACGTACCTGCACGGCGAAGTGTTCAAGGTACGGGCGTGCGAGCTCGCCGAGCCTGCGCCCGGGGCGCCCGAGGTGGCGCCGGGCACGGTGCTGGAGACGGCGCGCGGCAGCCTGCTCGTGCAGACCGGGGACGGCGCGCTGGCGCTGACGCAGATTCAGCCCGCCGGGCGCAAGGCGTTGCCCGCCGCAGACTGGCTGCGCGGCGCCGGGCTGGAGCCCGGCACGATGCTCGGCGAGGCGTCGTCATGACGCGCGGCGACGATCGTTCGAAACGGCGGCGCGCGCCGGCGGCAGGCGCGCGCGAGCTGGCGCTGGACACGCTGCTGCGGGTGGAGCGCGAGGGCGCGTACAGCAATCTCGAGCTCGGCCGGGCGCTGCAGCAGGCAGGCTTGAGCAGGCCGGATGCGGCGCTGGCGACGGAGCTCGTCTACGGCACGCTGCAGCGTCAGGCGACCCTGGATTACTGGCTCGGCCGCTTCGTGGCCAAGGGGCTGGACCGGCTCGAGCCGTGGGTGCGCCTGCTGCTGCGGCTGAGCCTCTATCAGCTCGTCTATCTCGATCGCGTGCCGGACTTCGCCGTCGTGAACGAGGCGGTGGCGCTGGCGCGGCGGCGCGGACATGCCGGGATCGCCGGCATGGTCAACGGCGTACTGCGCAGCGCGCTGCGCCGGCGCGGAGAGCTGGTGGCACCGAAGGGCGGCGCGCCTGCGCAGCGGCTGGCCATCGCGCATTCCTACCCCGAATGGCTCGTGCGGCGCTGGATCGATACATACGGCGCGGAGGAGGCGGAGGCGATCTGCGCCGCAGGCAACCGTCCGCCCCCGTCCTCCATCCGCGTCAATCTGCGGCGCGGCACGGTCGAGGCCGTGCAGCGGGGGCTGCGCGAGAGCGGGATCGAGGCGGCGCCGGCCGGTGCTTCGCCAGCCGGCCTGATCGCGCGCGGCGCCGGCAATCTCGCGGATCGCGACGGTTATCGGGAGGGCCGCTGGAGCATCCAGGATATTGGCTCGATGCTGGTCGCCGAGGCGGCCGAGCCGCAGCCGGACATGGAGGTGCTGGACTGCTGCGCCGCTCCCGGCGGCAAGAGCACGCACCTGGCGGAGCTCATGGACGACCGCGGCACTGTCTGGGCGAACGATCTGCATCCTCACAAGCAGCGGCTCATCGAGCAGCAGGCCCAGCGCCTCGGGCTGACGAGCGTGCGGGCCGTATGCGGCGATGCGGCGGCCCTGGGCGAGCGCTTCGCCCCCGGCTCGCTCGATCTCGTGCTGCTCGATGCGCCGTGCTCGGGACTCGGTGTCATTCACCGCAAGCCGGAGGTCAAATGGACGAAATCGCCCGCCGACGTCGCCGAATTGGCCAAGCTGCAAGAGCGGCTGCTGGACGCGGCGGCGCCGCTCGTGCGCGTGGGCGGACGACTGGTCTACAGCACGTGCACGATCGCGCCGGAGGAGAACGAGCGCCAGGTGGAGGCGTTTTTGGCCCGCCACCCGGACTACGCGCTCGATCCGCAGTGGCCGGAGCCGCTGCTGGCAGCGCTGCGCCGGGCGCAGGCGCTGCCCGAGCGTTTCGCCGGCATGCTGCAGCTGCTGCCGCAGACCTTTGGCAGCGACGGCTTTTTCATCGCGCGTCTGACGCGCAAAAGCCGTTGACCGGACCCGGCCCGCGCTAAGGGCGACATGAAACCCAGCGCCCTGCGGCGAGCTGCCTTTGCCGCTTGCGGTGGTCGGTCTGTGCCGTTTATGGTAAAATAGAGCGATGGTCTGCCCGCGAGGCATCCGGGCAAGGGCCGAAATTCTATGCCGGACAGGTGAGATTTGAGTGAAACCTTTCATATATGACTATACGCTCGAGCGGCTGCGCGAGTGGATGAACGAAGCGGGCCAGCCCGCCTTTCGTGCGGACCAGCTCTTCGACTGGCTGTACGTGAAGCGGGTGTGCGACTTCGAGGAGATGACCAATCTGCCCAAGATGCTGCGCGCTCGTCTTGCGGAAGCGTTCGGCTTCGTGACGCTGTCCGAGATTACCAAGTTCGAATCCAAGGACGGCACGGTCAAGTTTTTGTTCGGGTTGCACGATGATCATGCGATCGAGACGGTCGTCATGCGCCACAATTATGGCAACAGCATCTGTGTGACGACGCAGGTCGGCTGCCGGATCGGCTGTACGTTTTGCGCTTCGACATTGGGCGGCCTCAAGCGCAATCTGACGGCCGGCGAGATCGTCGCGCAGGTCGTCACCGCCCAGCAGCTGCTCGACGAGACGGACGAGCGTATTTCCAGCATCGTCATCATGGGCTCGGGCGAACCGTTCGAAAACTACGAGGCGACGATGGACTTTTTGCGGATCATGATTCATGACAAGGGGCTGCATATCGGGCAGCGCCATATCACGGTCTCCACGAGCGGCATCGTGCCGAGCATCTACAAGTTCGCCGACGAGGGCACCCAGATCAATCTGGCGATCTCGATCCATGCCCCCAATGACGCGCTCCGCTCCAAGCTGATGCCGGTCAACCGCCGCTTTCCGTTCGAAGAGGTGATGGAATCGCTGCGCTATTACATGGCCAAGACCGGCCGCCGCATTACCTTCGAATATGCGCTGATCGGCGGCGTCAACGACCGACCGGAGCATGCCGAGGAGCTGGCGCAGGTGCTGCAGGGCATGCTGTGCCACGTCAATCTGATACCGGTTAACCATGTGCCGGAGCGCAAGTATGTCCGGACGCCGCGCGAGGACATCTTCGAATTCCAGCGCATCCTAGAGCGCGCAGGCGTCAATGCCACGATTCGCCGCGAGCAGGGGCACGACATCGAGGCGGCATGCGGACAGCTGCGGGCGAAGCATATGGAATTCCAGGCGAGGTGAAGCGAACTTGTTAATGGCGTATCGAAGTGATGTCGGCCGCGTCCGCACGGTCAATGAAGACCGGGCCTGGGCGTCTCTGGCCGAAGACGGCGGCGCGGTCGCGATCGTGGCCGACGGCATGGGCGGCCATCAGGCCGGAGACGTCGCCAGCGAGCTGGCGGTCGAAGCGTTCCGCGAGTCGCTGGCGTCGTTCGGCGGGAAGGTGTCCCCCGATGAGGCCAAGGCGAGGCTAGCCGAGGCGCTGAAGCGGGCGAACGGAATCGTCTACGATATGGCCTCCCAGAATGAGCAATATCACAGCATGGGCACGACCGTCGTAGCGGTGCTGCAGCAGCGCAATTATGCCGTCGTCGGACATATCGGCGACAGCCGCGCCTACCTGATCGAGGGCGGGCAGATTCGCCAGCTCACGGAGGACCACACCCTGGTCGGCGAGCTGGCTCGCAGCGGTCAGATCACCCCCGAGGAGGCGGCCGTCCACCCGCGCCGCAACGTGCTCACGCGCGCGCTCGGCACCGATCCGCAGGTCGAGGCGGACGTGCAGGAGATTGCATGGCAGCCCGGCTGCATGCTGCTGCTGTGCAGCGATGGACTCAGCAACATGGTGAGCGACCAGGAAATCGTCCAGACGCTGGAGGCGTCCGACCTGGATCTCGATGCCAAGGCGGAGCAGCTCGTCGAGCTGGCGCTGCAGGCAGGAGGAGACGACAACATTACCGTCGTCCTGCTGCTCGGCGACACCGTCACGGAGCAAGAGGAGTGAGAAGGGCATGATTGGACAAGAATTGGCCGGCCGCTACGAGATCCTGGCCAGAATCGGCGGCGGCGGCATGGCGCTCGTCTACAAGGCGCAGGATATGCTGCTGGGCCGCAACGTCGCCGTCAAGGTGCTGCGGCAGCAATTTGTGGACGACGATGAATTCGTGCGCCGCTTCCGCCGCGAAGCGCAGGCGGCCGCCTCGCTCTCGCATCCGAACGTGGTCAGCGTCTACGATGTCGGACAAGAGGGCGATACCCACTACATTGTAATGGAGTACGTCGAGGGCAGCAATCTCAACGAGATCATCCTTGAGCGTGCGCCGCTGCGGGTCGAGGAAGCGGTGCATATCGCGCTGCAGATCTGCGACGCGCTCGATCACGCGCATCACAATCAGATCGTGCATCGCGACATCAAGCCGCACAACATCCTGATCGGCAACAACGGCCGCGTCAAGGTGACCGACTTCGGCATCGCCCGCGCGGTGACCTCTTCGACGATCACCCAGACCGGTTCGGTCGTCGGGTCGGTGCATTACTTCTCTCCGGAGCATGCCAAGGGCATCATGACGGGCGAGAAGTCGGACATCTATTCGCTCGGCATCGTCCTGTACCAGATGCTCACCGGCAAGCTGCCGTTCCTCGGAGAGAGCCCGATCAGCGTCGCGCTCAAGCATCTGCAGGAGGAATTCGAGGAGCCGCGGGCGACGCATCCGGAGATTCCACAGAGCGTGGAGAATGTCATTTTGCGCGCCATGCGCAAAAATGCCGACGAGCGCTACGGCTCGGCCGCCGAAATGATGCGCGATCTGGAATCGTGCTTGCAGCCGGGACGGCTGCACGAGGCCAAGACCGACTTTGGCCGGATCGATCACGAGGCGACGCGCGTCATGCCGGCGCTGCGCGGTCCTGCCGCGCATGCGGTAGCCGCCGAGAGCGGGGAAGCGCGGGAGTCCGGCGCTGCAGAGGAAGCCCGTCCGAAGGGCAGGTCGAAGCGACCGCTGATCGCGATCCTGTCGACCTTGATCGGGCTCGCCGTGCTGGTCGGCGGGTTCCTGTGGGTGCTGAATCTTATCGACACCGACGAGGTGGATGTCCCCTATGTCATCGGCATGACCGAGGAACAGGCGCTGCAGGAGCTCGAGGCGGTCGGACTCAAGATCGAGGAGCCGATCATCCGCGAGGTCCACGACGAGGTCGAGGAGGGGGTCGTCTACGACCAGACGAAGCAGAATATGCGCGTCAAGCAGGGCGCGCTGGTCAAGCTGTTCGTCAGTCTAGGCCCGGAGATGGAAGTCATGGACAACTACGAGGGCGCGCGGTTCGCCGACGTCAAGACGCAGCTGCTCGCGCTCGGCGTAGCCGAGGCACGGATCACGAGCACCGAAGAATACAGCGCGCAAGGGGCGGGCACGGTGCTCACCCAGTCGCTCGCGGCGGGAGAGCCGTTCAACCCGGATACGGCGGAATTCTCGTTCGTCGTCAGCCAGGGGCCGGAGCCGTTCGAAATGCCGGAGCTCGTCGGCCGCACCGAGCAAGATGCGCTGCAACGGCTCAAGGAAGTCGGTCTGACGACCGGGCCTAACGGCGGCATCGAGCGTCAGCCCAGCTACAAGCCCGAGGGCGAGGTCATCGATCAGTTCCCGCACAAGGCCGGCGACATGGTGACCAAGGGCGAGGAAGTGACGATCACGGTGAGCTCCGGATTGCCGGAGGAAGCGATCCGTTATACGTTCAATCTCTCGATCGCACCGGCGCGGATCGGCGAATCCAGCGACATTCGGATCGAATATACCGACGCACGCGGCGAGAAAATCGAATGTTGCACACGGACGATCAAGGACTGGCAGTCGTTCAATGTAGAGGTCGTCCTGGCGCCCAACACCGAGGCGCTCGTCAGCATCTACCGCGACGGCTCGTTCAAGGATACGCTGTCGATCACCTATGACGAGGCCAAAGCGGGAGGCGGCGGCTTCACCGAGACCGTACCGAGCGACGAACCGCCGCCGGATGAGCCGACAGGCGGTCCGGACGACGGCGCCAACGGAGAAGGCGCGCCCGACGAGCCGGCGGACGGCGATGCCGAGCAGGACACTCCGGCTGATGACGGCGCCGATCCGGGCGATGAGCCGAACGCCCCGGACGACGGCGGCGCGGATGCGACGTCCGCGGACGCTCAGGCGGGAGGCGGCGATGAGCAACAGTCTTGAATTGCGCTCCGGTCGCATCGTCAAGGCGCTCAGCGGCTATTACTACGTGCAGCCGGACGGGGCGGCGGAGTCGGGCGCGCCTGACGACACGCCGATCCAATGCCGGGCGCGCGGCGTTTTCAAAAAAAGAGGCTTGACGCCGTTGGTCGGCGATCTTGTACACTACTTGCCGGACGGGCACGGCGAAGGGACCGTCACCGAGCTGCTGCCGCGCTCCAGCGTGCTCGTGCGTCCGCCGGTGGCGAACATCGAGCTGGCAGTGCTCGTCTTCGCAGTGACGGAGCCGACGCTCAATCTCCAGTTGCTGGACAAGTTCCTGGCCCACATCGAGCATGCCGGACTCGAGACGATCATCTGTCTGAGCAAGCAAGACCTGCAGGATACGGCGGCGGAGCGCGCGGTGGCGGACGTGCTGCGCATCTATCCGCCGCTCGGCTACGACGTCTATCCGACCAGCGCCCTGCGCGGCGACGGCGCCGATGCGCTGCTCCAGCGCTTGCAGGGGCGGCTCTCGGTATTCGCCGGGCAGTCCGGCGTCGGCAAGTCCTCGCTGCTCAATCGGCTGGTGCCGGGGCTGGAGCTGGAGACCAATGCGATTAGCAATCGGCTCGGCCGGGGCAAGCATACGACGCGGCACGTCGAGCTGATCGCGATCGGCGGCGATGGATATGTCGCCGATACGCCCGGTTTCAGTCAGCTCGATTTTGCACAGCTGGGCGTGGAGGAGCTGGACACGTGCTTCCCCGAGCTGCGCGCGCATGCTTCCGACTGCCGGTTTCGCGGGTGCACGCATCTGCACGAGCCCGGCTGCGCGGTACTGGAGGCGAAGGCGGCCGGAGCAATCGCCGATAGCCGATATGACCATTACGCCTTGTTCGTCGAAGAGTTGAAAGACAAAAAGCGGAGGTATTGAATTCATGTCCATCATCGCACCATCGATCCTTTCGGCGGATTTTGCCAAGCTGGCGGAGGATATCGCCCATGTCGAGAGGGGCGGCGCGGATTGGATCCATGTCGACGTCATGGATGGCCATTTCGTTCCGAATCTGACCTTTGGCCCTATGGTCGTCCAGGCGGTGCGCCCGCATACGCAGCTCCCGCTGGACGTGCACCTGATGATCGAGCACCCGGAGCGCTCCGTCGCCGAGTTCGCCCAGGCGGGCGCGGACCGCATCACCGTCCATGCCGAAGCTTGCGTGCACCTGCATCGCGTGCTGCATATGATCCGGGAGCAGGGCCTGCCGGCCGGCGTGGCGCTCAATCCGGCGACGCCGCTGGCGGCGGTGGAGCATGTGCTCGATGATGTCGATCTGATCCTCATCATGACGGTCAATCCCGGCTTTGGCGGGCAGCAGTTCATCCCGCATTCGGCGGACAAGGTGCGTCAGCTGCGCCGGTTGCTGCGCGAGCGGGGCCGCGATGAGGTGCTGATCGAGGTCGATGGCGGCATCAATGCCGAGACCGCTCCGCTGATTCGAGCGGCCGGAGCCGATGTGCTCGTCGCAGGCAGCGCGGTCTTCAGCGAGACCGACCGAGCGGCAGCGATCCACGCCCTGCGCCCGGGAGGTGAGGCCAGTGCATGAGCGCGATTCGCGCGAGACGCGCGCATCCGACGAGGGGCAGCGCGTGCCCGCCGGTACGGATACCTCGCTCTCGCTCGCCGAGGCGGGCCAGGACGAGGAGACGCCGGATCGTCCCAAGGTCGAAGGCAGCGAGGCTGGCTACGATGAGTTCGCGCAGCCGTCGAGGCTCAAGAACGCTTTCTGGATCACCGGGTACGCTATGGTTTGCGGTGCGCTGCTGGCCGTATTCTCCAGCTTCACCGGGCTTGGACTGCTGCGCTTTGCCTTCTCGCTTGGGGCGCTGCTGCTCGGCATCCGCTTCTTCCGTCGCTTTGAAAAAGTATCGCAGCGTGTTATTTTTGTGGCGCTCTCGCTCGTTTTTTTCTGTCTGGCGATCGTGGTGATCACGTTTGCGCTGATCGTGCAAGGCCAGATCGAGCTGCCGGCGGCGCCTTGATTGGCGCCAAGGATGGGTGGTCCGCGCTGGAATAGGACAATCCGGGCCCGCATAGGATGGTTACATGAGGAATGACTCCCGTGTAACCTTTTTGCGTTTTGCGCGGCACAGACGGGACAATTCGAAGCGCGTGGCCAAGGAGGGATGGAGCATGAAATTTTATACGATCAAGTTGCCGAAGTTTTTGGGCGGGTTCGTGAAGGCGGTCCTGAACACCTTTCAAAAAAACTGACCTCGCTTGCAGCACGTTCCGAATGTCTGCTGTCTGCGAACGCGCAAAAAAAGCACCTCTGCATGCGCATGCCGGGTGCTTTTTGTTATGGCTGGGACTATACGCGCGTCAACTTGCCGGATTTCAGGGCGCGGGCGCTCACATAGACGCGCTTCGGCTTGCCGTCGACAAGAATGCGGACTTTTTGCACATTGGCTCCCCACGTGCGGCGATTTTTGTTGTTCGCATGGGACACATGGTTGCCGGAGCTTGGACCTTTACCGGTAATAATGCATTTGCGGGACATTGCGGTACACCTCCTTTGCCGTAGGCTGAACGAAAAAGCCTGCGGGCCATATCGGAACAAAACATACTGCAATATCATAGCATATTCCCTTCCCAAAAGCTAGACCCGAAAGCGCAAAAACACAGACTCGCCGGGCTAGGTCCGCTTCGCCGTGCACCAAACGGGGTAAATCTAAGCGAAAGCGGGTAGAATCGCGCAAATACCGGCGTCCGCCCCGGAAAATCAGGCGCTTACAGGCGCAAGCGCGCGTCCAGACTTCTATATCGCTTTTTTTTATAGTACAATGTTGAGTAGTGCGAACCTTGTGTTCATCAAAGAAGGAGTGAGTCCCATGCCTGTGCAGCAAGCTACCGAGCTGGGGAAGATTATCATCAACGACGAAGTCGTTTCCATTCTTGCAGGTTCTGCGGCGATGGATTGCTACGGACTGGTAGGCATGGCATCACGCAAGCAGCTGAAGGACGGCATCGCCGAGCTGTTGGGCCGCGAGAATTTGTCGAAAGGCATCGTCGTGCGGCGTGAAAACGAAGCGCTGCATCTGGATCTGTACATCATCGTCAGCTACGGCACGAAAATTTCCGAGGTGGCGCATAATATTCAAGCCAAAGTCAAATACGTGCTGAACGAGGTCATCGGCCTGAGCGTCGATCACGTCCATATCTTTGTTCAGGGTGTGCGTGTATCTCGGTAAGGGGGGAACGGAAAAATGAGTAAGCGCTTCATTTCTGGAGCCGATTTCGCAGCTATGGTCAGCCAGGGGGCACGCGTGCTCGCCGCAAAAGCCGACCACGTCAACGCACTGAATGTATTCCCCGTTCCCGACGGCGACACGGGTACCAATATGGACCTGACGATGAGCGCCGGTGCCAAGGAGCTGGCCGGCAGGTCGGCCGAGGGCCTGGGCCGCAGCGCGGAGGTGTTCTCCAAGGGGCTGCTGATGGGCGCCCGCGGCAATTCCGGCGTCATCCTGTCGCAGTTGTTCCGCGGCTTCGCACGGGGGCTCGGCGGACTTGACGAGGCGAATGCCGAGCAGCTGGCAACGGCCCTCCAGCAAGGTGTGAACATGGCGTACAAGGCGGTCGTCAAGCCGGTCGAAGGCACGATCCTCACCGTAGCCAAGGAGGCGGCCAAGCATGCGGTCGCGATTGCGCGGCGTACGCCGGACGTCACTGCGCTGATGGACGAGGTCCACCGCAAAGCGGGCGAGGCGCTCGCCCGCACGCCGCAGCAGCTGCCGGTCCTGAAGCAGGTCGGCGTCGTCGATTCGGGCGGTCAGGGACTGGTCTACATCTACGAAGGCTTCCTGATGGCGCTCTCCGGAGCGGACGAGCTGGATCCCGAATACGCGCCGATCCGGCCCGCCGCGACCGCTGCGCGGCCGGCAATCGGCGCGGCCCAGGCGCGGCTGGCCACCGCGGACATTCGGTACCCGTACGACATGGAATTCGTCATCGATCGCCGGCGTCAGTCCGCCTCGGGTATTCGCTTCGACGAGCAGTTGCTGCGCAGATCGCTCGCCAAGGACGGCGATTCGGTCGTCGTCATCGCCGACGAGGATCGGATTAAGGTGCATGTCCATTCCAGCAAGCCGGGCGACGTGTTCAATCTGGCGCTCCCGTACGGCGAGCTGACGGACATACACATCCTCAATATGCGCGACCAGCATCGCGAGCTGCTGGGCGCCGCCAGCGCCGACGACGCGGCGGCGGTAGCGGCGATACCGGTCGGCGACGCCGAGCGTGAGCTGGCGGACGCGCTGCCGGAGCTGCTCGCCGGTTCCCCGGTGCAGGAGCGGACGCCGCAGGCGCATGAGCTGGCGCCGTACGGCATGATCGGCGTGGCGATGGGCGAGGGAATCGGCCGCATTTTTCTGGACAATAGCGTCGATGTCGTGCTCTCGGGCGGCCAGACGATGAATCCGAGCACCGAGGACTTCGTACAGGCGATCGAATCGCTCTCCGCAGCGCATATCTTCCTGCTGCCCAATAACGGCAACATCATCCTGGCGGCGCAGCAGGCCGCCGAGCTGAGCGGGCGCAGCGTCACGGTCATCGAGACCAAGACGATTCCGCAAGGATTGGCGGCGCTGCTGGCCTTTCGGGACGACGAGACGCCGGAGCGCAACGCGGCTTACATGCGGCAAGCGGGAGAGCAGGTTCGCTCCGGGCAAGTGACGAAGGCAGTTCGCGACACGGTGCTGGGCGAGCTGATCATCAGCGAAGGCGACTATATCGGCATCGAAGAGAAGACGATTGTCGCCGCCGCCCCGCAGCTGCAGACGGCCTGCCGCGATCTGTTGCAGCGCATGATCGGCGACGACGGAGAGCTGCTCACCGTGCTTACGGGCGAAGGCTCGGACGAGCGCGAGACGGCGGAGCTGGAGCAATGGGCCCGGGCGACCTTTCCCGAGCTCGAGCTGGAGATTCATCAAGGCGGACAGCCGCTGTATCCGTATGTGTTCGCCGTCGAATAGCGAAAGGGGGAGCTTAGCTTGGATCAACGCGTGACGATTGTGACGGACAGCACGGCGGATATTCCCCGTGAACTGCGCGAGCGGCTGCAGATCGAGATGGTGCCGCTCAAGGTGCATTTCGGCAACGAGGTGTTCCTGGACGGGGTCACGATTGAGCCTGATGCCTTCTACACGCGGCTGGCCGCTTCTTCGGCGCTGCCGACGACGTCGCAGCCGTCGCCCGCCGAGTTCGTGGAGGCGTACGAGCGCATCCTGCGGGAGCGGCCGGGCACGGCGATCGTGTCGTATCACCTGTCCTCGGCCTTCAGCGGTACCTATCAATCGGCCGTGCTGGCTCAATCGCTGATGGAGCAGGACGCGGATCTGACGATTGTGGACACCAAGTCGGCCTCTTACGGCTTCGGCCAGCTCGTGGTGCTGGCCGCCGAGATGGCGCAGGCCGGCAGCACGCGCGAGCAGATCATCGCCGCCACGGAGCAGCTGCACGAGCAGCAGCGGCTGTATTTTCTGGTCGACACGCTGGAATATTTGCAGAAGGGCGGGCGGATCGGCAAGGCCTCCGCGCTGCTGGGCACGATCCTGAACATCAAGCCGATCCTGACGATTGACGGAGAGGGCGTCGTGGCGCCGGTGGACAAGGTGCGCGGGACCAAGAAAGCAATGCAGCGCATCGTCGATCTGCTGCGCCGCGATTTTGCGGCGGAGGAGCCGGTCCGGGCGGTCTATGCCTACTCCCAGTCGCGCGGCGCGGCGACGCAGCTGGATGCGCTGATCGGGTCCCATTTCAATGTGCAGGAGACGATCTATACCGAGCTCGGCGCGGTGATCGGCACCCATGTCGGCCCCGGCACCGCCGCTATTTTTATGTCCAGGATGTGAATGCGATGACGACAACGCCGGACCTGCATGCGCTGCCGGTCGGCAAGCTCAAGGGCGTGAGCGCTTCGAAAGCGGAAGCGCTGCACGCCCTTGGCATTGCGACGGCAGCCGATCTGCTCGAATATTATCCGTTCCGATACGAGGATTATCGCATCCGCAATCTGACCGAGGTGAAGGACGGGGAGAAAATCACGGTGCAGGGCACCGTGATGAGCGTACCCGCGCTACAGCGCTACGGGCGCGGCAAGGCGCGGCTCTCCTGCCGGGTCACGATCGAGCGGTGGCTCGTCACCGCGGTCTGGTTCAACCGCGCCTTCCTCAAGGACCAGTTGACCGTCGGTCGGGAGATCGTGCTCACCGGCAAGTGGGATCAGCGCCGCAAGCAGCTGACCGTCACCGAATCCGAATTCGCGGACAAGGCGGGCGGCCGCGCGGGCTCGCTGCAGCCGGTCTACTCGATCACCGGCTCGCTGACGCAGAGCTGGATGCGGCGCTGCATCGAGCAGGCGCTGGAGCAGCTCGGCGGGTATATCGAGGAGGTGCTGCCCGGCGACCTGCTGACCCGTCATCGCCTGATGGCGCGCCGCGAGGCGATCCGGCGCATTCATACGCCGGAGGACACGCGGGAGGGACAGGAGGCGCGGCGGCGCCTCGTCTACGAGGAGCTGTTTTTGTTCCAGCTCAAGCTGCACGCCTATCGTCAGGTGACGCGCAGCCGCATGGACGGGGTGGCGCATGCGATCGACAACGAGGCGGTGCTGGCCTTCGCCGCCGCGCTGCCGTTCGAGCTGACCGACGGGCAGAAGAAGGTCACCAACGAAATCCTGCGCGATATGCGCGAGCCGTACGCCATGAACCGGCTGCTGCAGGGCGATGTCGGGTCGGGCAAAACGGTCGTCGCCGCGATCGCCTTGTTCGCG
This sequence comes from Paenibacillus sabuli, assembly GCF_014705605.1. Classification (GTDB taxonomy): domain Bacteria; phylum Bacillota; class Bacilli; order Paenibacillales; family Paenibacillaceae; genus Paenibacillus_D; species Paenibacillus_D sabuli. The sequence goes on along the minus strand of NZ_JACXIZ010000021.1, from coordinate 39,396 downwards.
ACTGTGAAGTCCGGGCATCAAGGGGCGCTGATGGTGCCGACGGAGATCCTGGCCGAGCAGCATCTGCGCTCGCTGCAGGGGCTGTTCGCGCCGCTCGGTATCGAGGTCGCTCTGCTCGTGGGCGGCATGCCGGCGCGCAGGCGTCGGGACGCGCTGGCCGGCCTTCAGATGGGCATGACCGATATCGTCGTCGGCACGCATGCGCTGATCCAGGAGGATGTGGCGTTCCGCAGTCTCGGGCTCGTTGTGACCGACGAGCAGCACCGCTTTGGCGTGAGCCAGCGCAGCATCCTGCGGCGCAAAGGCATGAATCCCGACGTGCTGACAATGACGGCGACGCCGATCCCGCGCACGCTGGCGATTACCGCCTTCGGCGATATGGACGTCAGCACGATTCGCGAGCGGCCGCAGGGACGCCGGCCGATCCGCACGTATTGGGTCAAGCACGAGCTGATGGACCGGGTGCTCGGGTTCATTCGGCGCGAGGCTGCTGCCGGCAGGCAAGCCTACATCATCTGTCCGCTCATCGAGGAGTCGGACAAGCTGGACGTGCAGAATGCGATCGATGTGCATGTGCAGATCCAGCAAGCGTTCCCCGATCTGCGGATCGGCTTGCTGCACGGACGCATGAGCGCGGCGGAGAAGGAGGAGGCGATGCGCGCCTTCGGAGCGGGCGAACTGCACGCGCTCGTCTCGACGACGGTCGTCGAGGTCGGCGTAGACGTGCCGAACGCGACGCTGATGGTCGTCATGGACGCGGAGCGCTTCGGCCTCTCGCAGCTGCACCAGCTGCGCGGGCGCGTCGGACGGGGCGCTCATCAGTCGTATTGCGTGCTGGTCGCCGATCCCAAGTCGGAGACCGGTCAGGAGCGGATGCGAGTAATGACGGAAACGGACGACGGCTTCGAGGTGGCGCGCCGCGATCTCGAGCTGCGCGGTCCGGGCGACTTTTTCGGGACCAAGCAGAGCGGCCTGCCGGAGTTCCGACTGGCGGACATGTCCAGCGACTTCGGCGTGCTGGAGACGGCGCGCGACGACGCGGCGGAGCTGGTCGGGCGCGCCGATTTTTGGCGGGATGAGACGTACGCGCCGCTGCGCGAGCGGCTATCGCGTGCGCAAATTTTTGAAGGGGACGTGCTGGATTAGGCAAATTCCTGCCGGGCCGGGCATATAGTGGTACAGTTGCCCAGCAGACCAAGTAAAGCGAGGTGCCCCGGCATGAGCTATCAAAAGTATGGCATCAGTCCCGAGCTGGTGGCTCGGGTCAAGACGAAGATGAAGCATCCGGCTGTCAAGGAGCGCATCAAGCAGCAGCTGGAAGGCGTGACGAAGCACGATCTGCAGGATCGTGCGAAGGTGCGCCGGCTCGTCCGCGCGGCTGCCCATACGCTGAGCGAGCCGCTGACGGAGACGCAGGAGACGCAGATTATCAACTTCGTAGTCGCCCAGAAGATCGATCCGAACAATACGTTTCATTTGCTGAAATTGTGGGGCAAGTTTCGTTAGTCCCCCCGCAGCGCCGTCCGGTTCGCCGGGCGGCCATTTTTTTTGGGGCGGAATCCGCGGGCTTGAGCGCCGGAGCGGGCGACTTGGTGCGACTATTACCGCTTCGGACCGCGCGGCTCGATCAGGCGCGGCTCGTCATTGGCGACATTGCCGACGGCGCGATCCACCGGATACGCCTCGAGCTCCTCGCTCGGCAGCGGCTGCATGAGAGCGGTCAGCTCGGCCGGATCGCGGAGAGTCCGGTCGAGCCAGCGCGCGGTCTGCGGCTCGGGAATGACGACCGGCATCCGGTCGTGGATCGGCGCCATCAGGTTGTTGGCCGCGGTCGTCAGGATCGTACAGGTCGGCACCTTGCGGCCGTCCGGCGCCCTCCAGACCTCGTACAAGCCGGCCAGGCCGAGCAGCCCGCCGCCTTTGCGCACGATGCGCATCGGCTGCTTGCCGGCGTCGGTTTTTTGCCATTCGTAGAAGCCGTCCGCCGGGATCAGGCAGCGTCTGCGCGCGAGCGCCTCACGAAAGGCGGACTTGGCCGCCGCCGTCTCCGAGCGCGCGTTGATCATGCGGCTGCCGATCCGCTCGTCGTTGGCCCAGACGGGCACGAGCCCCCATCGCAGCGTACCGAGCCGGCGGCCGCGACCGTCGTCGATGAGGGCGGGCACCTGCTGCGTCGGGGCAATATTGTAGCGTGGAGCGAGCGCGTCCAGCGCGCTGCTGTCAATGTCGTAGTAGCGAATCAGCTCTTCGAGCGAGATGACCAGGGTGAAGCGTCCGCACATATCGCGATGCCTCCTTCATGGATCTGACTCCAGTATAACGCGCCGGCCCCTCGTATGAAACCACCCGCGGATGAGGCATACTGGGAGCAATGCCGGACGTGCGGCGCAAAGGCGCCGGAGCAACTGAAAGTGGGAGTGCTCCAAGGAACGGACAGGGGGGGGTTGTATGACAATAGATGCGCGCTCTTCCGGGCGTATGCGGAGCGCCCTCGCAAGGCTCGCACAGCTGCCGGAGGACGCCCTGCACTATGCAGTAGGCAAGGCGCGGGGCTGGGCGGTATCGCGGCGGCTCGCCGCCGCGGGCCGCGCGCCGCGGCTGCGCGCATCGGCAGTGCGCGAGCTGGAGCAGCGCTGGGGTCGGCTCGCGCAAGGGCAGCAGGCGGATGGAGCAGGTCCGACCGCGGCGGAGCGTCTGCTGCTGCGACAGATCCGGGAAGCGACGGCCGCAGCCAATCGCAACAACGTCACCCGCACCGCCGCCTATCTGGCGGTGTACGAGCGCTGCCCGGAGCTGCATTGGGCGCTGCTGGCGCATCTGGTCTCGCGCAACGGCGGCTGGAACATGACCGATCTGGCCGGCGAGCTGCTGCCGGCGCTGCTCGATGCGCCGCAGCGCGCGGCCGTATTCGCCATGCTCGAACGCGCCAATGCGTTAATTTTTGGCGACGCTTATCCGCAGCTGCTGCTGTACGAGGCGGCGCTGTCTCGCGGCCGCTGTCTCGCGCATCTATTGCCTGACCTGGGCGTGTCGCGCTTCATGGGGCCGGTGTGGGAGCAGTTCTGGCGGCTGCGCGATCCGGTGCCGCTGGCGCTGGCGCTGATTGTCAACGAGCAGCATTTCATCGAGGGCCGCGTCGTGCGCAATGCCGCATTCCGCCACGAGGTGCTGGACCAGCCTTTTTTTGCGCTGCAAGGGCCGGCTCAGCTCAATCTGGTGCTGTTTCCGTATGGGGAGCCGGACGGTCGGCTGCGGCTCGCCGGCCTTGTGCTGGAGGATTTCTCCGACCTGAGCGAGCGCATTGGCTTCGGCAAGCGCCTCTACGCGCTGCTGTTCGGCGTGCCGGCGGTGCACGCGGGCGCGCTCGCCTTTGCCCGCCGCATGCCGCATACCGGCTCTCGCGCCGATTACGCGCCGCGGCTGTTCCGCGCCGCACGGCCTCCCGCCGCACCGGCCGCGCCTGCGGATCGCATCCATCGCGGACGACTGCGGCGCGGGGCCGCGCTGTTGTGCAGTCCTCCGCTCTGCGCGGCTTGGCCGGACCGTCCGGTCGCGACCGCCGAGCCGGGCGACTGGTTCGCAGACGCGCCTTCGGTTGTTCGGCATATGCGGGGGGTGCGGCGGCCGCATTCCTACGAGCTTACCAATGAGTACGGCTTCGCGCTCAATAAGCTGGAGACGGCGGCGGATGCCGCACGACGGCTGAAGCGGCCTCCGGATTGAAGCCTTGCTTAGGCGTCTGTTTGCCTTCGAAGGGGCATTGTATTTTTCACGCGGTCTGCTATAATAGGGGAACCGACAATTGAATCGCAATTCCAGGGGAGCTGGAGAGGCCGGCTGAGAGGGTATCCCGTGAACGATACCGACCCTTGACCTGATCTGGATAATGCCAGCGTAGGAATGAGCGGGACAGTCCGCGCCCTTGTGTTGCCGTATAGGCGGCATGCGGTGCGAGCTGCATCATGTGAACGCACAGCGTCCTCCGGATCGGGAGGGCGTTTTTTTGTTGGCTCTTCGATTTTTTTGTTGGCACTACGATTATTGGATTGGGGAAGGGGAAAGACATCATGCATCACATCGCAAGACGGCGCGTGCTCGCCATGCTGGCGCTGGCGCTGCTGCTGCTGGCGGCGGCCTGCAGCTCGGACAACGGCGACGCAGCGAACAACGGCGCTACGGCAAGCAACGGCGCGAATGCCGGAGGCGGCAACACCGAGGCGAATAACCAAAACGCGGGCTCCGGCGAGGACGGAGAGGGACTGACGCCGGTGCGCGTCGTGCTCGACTGGACGCCCAATACGAACCATACCGGGCTGTACGTCGCCCGCGACAAAGGCTTTTTTGCGGAGCAGGGGCTGGAGGTCGAGATTATGCAACCGGGAGAGGGCAACGCGGATACGATGGTCGCCACCGGCGACGTCGAATTCGGCGTGAGCTACCAGGAGGGGGTCACGCAAGGGCGAGTCAACGGCGTACCGCTCGTCTCGCTGGCGGCAGTGATTCAGCACAATACGTCGGGCTTTGCTTCGCCGGTCGACAAGCAGATCGAGACGCCGGCCGACTTTGAGGGCATGACCTACGGCGGCTGGGGTTCGCCGATCGACGCGGCGGTAATCGAATCGCTGATGCAAGAGGTGGAGGCCGATTACAGCAAGGTAAATATCGTCAATATCGGCAACGCCGACTTCTTCACGGCGGTCAAGCGCGACATCGACTTTGCCTGGATCTACTACGCCTGGACAGGCGTGGAGGCGGAGCTGAAGGGCGAGGAGCTGAACGTCGTCTATCTGACCGACTACAGCGACAAGCTGGATTATTATACGCCGGTGCTCGTCACCAACGAGGATCTGATCCAGGACAACCCGGACATTGTACAAGCATTCGTCGCCGGCGCGGCGCAGGGCTATCAGTACGCAATCGATCATCCGGCCGACGCCGCCGAGGTGCTGATCGCGGCAGAGCCGGATCTCAACGCCGAGCTGGTGCGCGCCAGCCAGGAGTGGCTGAGCCCGCGCTATCAGGACGATGCGCCGCGTTGGGGCGAGCAGAGCCGCGACGTCTGGGCGGGATATGCCGACTGGATGTTCGAGCATGAGCTGCTGGAGCAAGAGCTCGACGTCGATGCCGCATTTACGAACGACTACTTGCCGCAATAATAGGTTCACGCTCACTTGAGGCTTGAAGCGGGGGGCAGCGCCCCTATTGAACACGAAGGAGGAGACGCACATGGCTGGCGCATTGCTGAGCATTCAGATCTTGCCGAGTACGCCGTCCGGCGAGAGCGTAATTCCGTATGTGGACCGGGCGATCGAAGTCATCAAGCAAGCGGGCGTGCCGTATCGGGTGGCACCGCTGGAGACGACGATGGAGGGCGAGCTGCCGCAGCTGCTCGATATCGTCAAGCAGATGAACGAGGCGATGACGGAGATGGGTTGTCCGTCCGTCATCTCGCAGGTCAAGATTTACTGCAATTCCGCCGGGGAGGCGTCCATGAGCCGCCTGCTGGAGAAGTACCCGGATGGGCAATAAATGGCTCGCATACTGGCCCTCGGCGGCCGTCATGACCGCGCTTCTGCTCTTGTGGCAGGGCGCGGTCATCGTCTTTGACATCGAGGAATGGTTTTTGCCCGGACCGGCGGCGATCGTGCGGGAGACTGCGGCGATCTGGCCGCGGCTGCTGGAGCACACCGGCGCGACGCTGCGTCTGACGCTGCTCGGCTACGCGCTCGGGACGACGGCCGGGATAGCGGTCGGGATGCTGTTCCATCTCGCGCCGGGACTGCGCCGCAGCACGTATCCGCTGCTGGTGCTTTCGCAGAATGTGCCGATCATCGTACTCGGGCCGCTGCTGCTCATGTGGCTCGGCTTTGGCATGCTGCCCAAAATCGTGCTGCTCGTGCTTGTCTGCTTCTTCCCGGTCTCGGTGGCGATGCTGGCGGGGCTGGGCAGCGCGGATTCGAGCCTGACCAATTACATGCGGATGATCGGCGCGGGCAATTGGACGATCTTCCGCCGCCTGGAGCTGCCGCACGCGGTGCCTTCGCTGTTCTCCGGGCTGAAGATTGCGGCGGCCTACAGTGTGACAAGCGCGATCGTCGCGGAATGGATCGGCGCGAGCAAAGGGCTCGGCTACTTCATCCAGCTGTCGGCGCGCGGCTTCCAGGCGCCGCGCGTATTCGCCGCGGTGCTGATCATCGTCCTGCTCAGCATGCTGCTGTTCGGCGCGGTCGCGCTGGCCGAGCGCCGGCTGCTGCGCTGGCGGCCGCGCAGCACGGAAGGAGGGAAGCGTCCATGACAGACGTCCTGGAAGCGATCGATATTCGTCAGCGCTTCGACAACGGCGGCGCAGCTGTCGAGGTGCTGGCTGGCGTCTCGCTGCGCGTCGGAGCGGGCGAGTTCGTGTCCTTGCTCGGGCCGAGCGGCAGCGGCAAGAGCACGCTGTTCCAGATTATCGGCGGGCTGCTGCAGCCGAGCGGCGGCGAGATCCGGATGGGCGGCGAGGTGGTTACCGGCGATCGCGGCCGCATCGCCTATATGCCGCAGCAGGCTTCGCTGCTGCCGTGGCTGACGGTGGCGGGCAATATCGAGTTGGCGCTCGAGGTGGCTGGGACGGCGCGGGCGGAGGCCCGTCGTCTCGCGCACGAGTGGCTGGAGCGGATCGAGCTGGCGGCGTATGCGGACCGCTATCCGCATGTGCTCTCGGGCGGCATGCAGCAGCGCGTGTCGTTCCTGCGGGCGCTGCTGATGCCGCGTCCGCTCATGTGCCTCGACGAGCCGTTCGGCGCGCTGGATGCGCTGACGCGCATGCAGATGCAGCAGTGGCTGCTCCAGCTGTGGGAGCAGAGCCGGCGCGCGGTGCTGCTGATCACGCACAGCATCGAGGAGGCGTTGCTGCTCTCCGACCGGATCGTCGTCATCTCGGCCGCGCCGGCGGTCGTGCTGCACGAGCTCGAGGTGCCGTTCGCCCGGCCGCGCGACGAGACGCTGTGGACCGATCCGCAGTTCAACCGGCTCAAGCAGCAGATCTACGGGCTGCTGCGTCAGGACGATGAGCCGGGACCGCCGCCGCTGCGTGCGGGAGGTGAACGATGAGCCGGCCCGATCGCCAGCCCGCCATAGTCGACGCCCATCTGCATCTTGACTTGTACGAGCCGGCGGAGCGCGAGGCAGTGCTGCGAGATGCGTCGGCCGGCGGCGTCGGCGGCATCGTCGCCGTCTCGATGGATCTGGCTTCCGCGGAGGCTGTCCGGGCGCTGGCGCTTCGTCATCCTGCGCTGGTCATGCCGGCGTATGGCTATCATCCGGAGCAGCCGCTGCCGGAGCCGCAGCAAGAGGAAGCGCTGATCGCGTGGATTCGCGCCCGCTATCGGGCGGGCGAGCGATTTGCGATCGGCGAGGTCGGACTGCCTTACTATACGCGCACGGAGCGCGCAGGGACGGACGAACCATTGGACGAGGCGCCGTACGTAAGGCTGCTGGATCGCTTCGCCGCGCTGGCCGCGGAGCTGGATCGGCCGCTCGCCCTTCATGCGGTATACGAGGACGCGGACAAGGCGTGCGAGCTGCTGAAGCGGCACGGCGTGCGGCGCGCGCATTTTCACTGGTTCAAGGGACCGGAGCATACGATCCGGCGAATGATCGCAGCCGGCTATCGCATCTCGGTCACGCCCGACGTCGCCTACGAGCCGGACATTCGCGCGCTCGTGCAGCGCTATCCGCTGGAGCTGATGATGACGGAGACGGATGGTCCGTGGCGCTTCGAGGGACCTTACTCCGGCCGCCCGACGCGGCCGTCGATGGTGCGCGACGTAGCCGCGCATATCGCCGCGCTCAAGGGGCTGGAGCCCGCTGAGACGGCGCGGCGTCTGGCGGCGAATGCGCGGACATTCTACCGTATGGATGTGCCCGCAGGCGATCGGACGACCTGACTGCCCTGCTCCGTCCTGCTGCGTTCGGTTCCGCTCGCCCACTTGCCAGCTTCGACCTGCCGCATTTGCGTTTGCCCGCGTCTGCTTTTGTACGTTTTGTCCGTCTGCCCCGTTCGCTGCTGACACTGCCGAATGCAGGGCGATGATGACCGTGGAGGCAAACGGGCTGCTGCGTCGGCGCAACCGCCCGTCCGTGCAAAGCGCTCGGCTCATATACTGAGGAAAAGCCTTCAGGAAAGGGAGCGGGCCAACATGAGCCTTACCATTGCTATCGACGATGGGCACGGCATGCAGACGCCGGGCAAGCGCACCCCCGTGCTGCCGAGTGGAGAAGTGATGCGGGAGAACGAATTCAATCGGCGTGTCGCCGCGCTGCTGGAGGCGCATCTGACGCGGTGCGGCTTTGACACGCTGCTCGTCGCGCCGACCGACGCGGATACGCCGCTGGCTGAACGGACGACGGTGGCCAATCGCGCCGGTGCCGACTTGTACGTCTCCGTGCACGCCAATGCCTTCGGCGCAGGCGGCTGGAACGGTGTGCGAGGGATCGAGACTTATCACTACGCGGGAAGCACAGCGGGTGCGCGCGCCGCACGGATGCTTCATCGTCATCTGCTGGCGGGGACCCCGTTGCCGGATCGCGGCGTGCGGACGGCTAATTTTTATGTGCTGCGCCATACCGCGATGCCGGCGGTACTCGTCGAATGCGGCTTCATGACCAACCAGGCGGACGCGCGTCTGCTGATGAGCGAGACCTATCGTGCGGAATGCGCCGAAGAGCTGGCGCGCGGCATATGCGAATATTTCGGCAGACCTTATGCAGTCCCCGTCCCCGACCCTGAGACAGCGAATGCTGCGCCGGTGCGACTGACGGTGAACGGCAAGGCGATAGACGATGCGCTGCTGATCGACTCGGCGGCCTATGTCCCGCTGCGCGCGTTCGGGGAAGCGCTCGGGCTAGCCGTCGGCTGGCGGAATGCGGACAAGCGGGCGACACTGGACGGGCGCCCGGTATCGGGACGACTGATCGACGGTGTGATGTACGCACCGCTGCGCGAGCTCGGTCAGACGCTGGGCGGCCGCGTCGGATGGGACCAGGCCTCGCGTACAGCCTCGTATTGGGATTGAGCAGCCGGCCGCGTTAGAATGTCCTCATTTAATGTGAGGCTTACGTTGCGTTAAGGTTTTTTTCAGCTTGTCCCTTTACCGTTAGAGTCAGATGCAGGAAGGGAGGGAAGCGGCGGAGCAGCTCACGCTGCGGAATGGCGGTGCGCATGACCGCGACGACGACTTCTTCTAACGGAGGTAAGGGATATGAAAGCAAACAAGCATGCCTTGATGGTGTTGGCGCTGGCCGTCATGCTCGCTGGGGCCGGCTGCGCCAATTCGGCGAATGACGACGCGAATAATAATGCAAGCACCGGCACAGTGCCGGTGGACAACGGAGCCGGCAACGGCATGAATAGCGCGGACAGCGATACCGGCACCGGCAACGATCTGACAGACGACAGCATGGGCGATGGTGGGCTGTCGGAGGACGGCGCGGGCAGCGGACAGATGGATGACGGCGCAGCCAGCGGCGACATGAACGGCAACTCTGCGCCCAATGGCGATGACGCCAGCGACATGACCCCGGAAGGCGATACGGAAGGCGATGCAGCGCAGTCAGACGCGATCGTACCCGAGACGCTGCCGGCGGAATAAGGCGCTGCGGATGACCGTACGCTTTTTATCGCAACAGAACGATTAGGAGCGGCTCCCCGCATTATGCGGCGGAGCCGTTTGACGTTCAAAAATCCGCAAGGAGGAGCTCCTGTCATGCAGGCGCTCTTTTTTTATGCGCGTGCCCGTTTTCTGCGCGTCCCCGTTTCGACGGTGTATATTGCAAGAGGGAGTGGATAAAATAGGTGAACGGTGCGGAGTTTTCCTGTCTGCATTCGGTAGATAACAGGATTCCGCAGGGTGGGATGTGAGTTGAGATGGATTCGGACGTAAAAATCAGTTATTGGCAATTATTTATGATCTTTGCGCTCATGAACGGGTTGATCAGCCACGTTGTTGTCAACCCGATGATATTGGATGCATCCCGACGGGATGCTTGGCTTGTCCCGATCGTTGCGGGGGTGCCCTTCCTGCTGTGGAGCGTGTTGGTGCAGGGGATTATGCGACTAACGGGGATCGCAGAGTGGAAGCAGTGGCTGGCACAGCGCCTGCATCCGGCAGTTGCCTGGGTCTTGCTCGCTCCGGTTGGGCTGCAGTTGTATATGATCGGCGGCATGACGGTCATCCATACGTCGGTATGGCACACGACCAATTATCTGCCGACGCTGCCCGAGCAGTTCCTCATTGTCAGTCTGGTGACCTTCTGTGCCGCGTTGGCCTTTTGGGGACTCCGTACGATTGCGCTTGTATCGGGTATTTTGCTGCCGATCGTTTCGGCACTGGGCGTATTTGTCGGTTTGTTCAATAAGCCAGCCAAGGATTTCAAGCTGATTCGACCCGTTCTGGAACACGGCTGGGGGCCGGTGCTGGACGGCTTGGTCTACAGCGGTTCGGGTTTTGTAGAACTGCTCTTTTTGATCGTCATTCAGCACCGTTTGAAGCGCCTGCCGAAATGGTGGCAAGTCGCATCTTATGTTCTTTTTTCGATTGCAATCTCGATCGGGCCTCTTTTGGGGGCGATCACCGAGTTTGGTCCGCAGGAGGCCGCACTGCAAATGATTTCGCCTTACGAACAGTGGCGGCTTGTGCAAATCGGCCATTTTATCGAGCACCTCGACTTCTTGTCCATATTTCAATGGCTGTCCGGAGCCTGCATTCGAATCAGTCTGGCCGTTTACTTGTTTGTCGAGCTTCTTCCGCTCAGTACAAAGCGCGCTCGCCGCATTGCCATCGCGCTTGTATTGGGCAGCTATTTATCGCTCGCTGCAATTCAGGTTAACGAGTACAACTATTATTTATGGCTGACTGAATTCTATATGCCCATTTCGTTCGTGGTCATGCTGCTTTTGTCGTTGGTATGGACGGCCGCAGCGTGGGGCGGCGCGCGAAGGAGGATGAGCTGAATGAATGCACACACCGGCGAAAAGCCTGTCCAATGGACGGAGGAGGGGCTGACGAGAGCATTCTCGGGATGCGGGGATGTGACCTTCTATGCCGCCTACTACGGAGATGCTACCCAGGAGAAGGTGCTCCTTGTTTATTCCGAAGGACTATGCAGGACAAACGAGATCGGGCGTACCGTGCTGCCAGAGCTGGAGAGAACGTATGCCGAAAAGGGCGGTTTTTTCGGAAGCAAGGGGGCTTTTTCCGGTAGATTGCCGTTAAAGCCCGCTGCGCCCGACTTTGACAGACTCGCAGCGAATGTATTTAACGGCGAGTTGCTTTTGCTTTTTGAGCATCGGCAGCGCATATGCGTGCTGAACATTGATGACAAGCCTTCCCGCTCGCCTATGGATTCCAATACCGAGATTTCGATCAAGGGCCCGCGTGATTGTTTCGTGGAGGATCTGATGATCAACATCGCCTTGATTCGCAAGCGATTCCGCAACACTTCGCTTCAAGTCGAATTTGATACGGCGGGCAGGCGGTCGCATACCCGAATCGGCCTGCTGTACGTACGCGATATTACCAGTCCGGTGCTGCTGGAGGAGCTCAGACGCCGATTAAGCCGCATCGATACGGACTCCATTTATAGCACCGCACATCTGGAGGAACTGCTTACGGCGAGCAAGTTCAAAATCATGCCGATGATGGACTTTACCGGACGGCCGGACTACGCAGTAAACAGTCTGTTGGCCGGACGTGCGGTTCTGATTGTAGACGGTCTCCCGATGGTTCTCATCGCTCCGGCCGGTATTTCGCTGATTCTCAAGTCGCCCGAGGATGCGCATTTCAATTATGTTTACGTCTCGTTTGCGCGCATTATTCGGGCGTTGTGCTTCTTTTTGTCCATTTTTTTACCCGCCATTTGGGTCGCGTTAGTGGCGTTTCATCAGGACCAGATTCCGTTTCGGCTGTTGGCGACAATTTCCATTACTCGAATCGGGCTTCCATTTTCGGCGGCGATGGAAATGTTTTTGTTGCTGACGCTGCTTGAGATTTTTCGAGAGGCCGGCATTCGTTTGCCCAATTCCATCGGTCAGACGCTGACCTCAATTGGTGGTCTGATTATTGGAGACGCCGCGATCCGGGCAGGGCTCGTCTCACCGTCAGTCGTTGTGGTCGGGGCAATCACGGCGGTCTCCGGCGTGACCCTGGTCAACCAGACGATAAGCACCCAGGTCAGCATTTTCCGGTTGTTCTTTTTCTTCATGGCTGCTCTGCTGGGCATGTATGGCGTGATTCTGGGCATGGTGCTGCTGCTTGGCTACATGGGCAGCCTGCAATCGTTTGGGATGAGCTATTTTGCACCGTTTGCGCCGTTTAAGGCTAACGGAGCTCTCTTGTCCTTTTTGCGGGCGCCTTGGTCCTATATGGTCAAGCGACCCTCCGACACCCACCCGATAGACGGAGACCGACGAAAAGAAGAGGGGGAATAAAAATGCGGCGGGCATCGTTGGGTTGGCGCAAAGCAATACGGATCATCCTGCTGTTGGTTGTTCTGCTGCTGGGCTCGCCGGGCTGCGCCCTGTCGCCCGAGGTGCAGAACCGTGCATACGTCACCGCTATGGGGATCGATTATGAGGAAGGCAAGTGGAAAGCCTACATTCAAGTGTTGAATTTCTCCAATATTGCCCGAACGGAAGCCCAGACGCTCGGCAGCCCTGTACCGCCCTGGATCGGCCGTGGCAGCGGCGACACGGTGACGCTGGCGCTTGCTGATGCGGGTAAAAATGCGCAGTTACAGGCATTCTGGGGGCATGTGAAGGTTCTGATTATGAGTGAAAATGCAATGCGCCAAGGCACGCATGAAATTCAACGCGCCATCAACCGCTATCGCGAGGTACGCTACACGATCTTCATGTTTGGCACGAAAGAGCCGATTGAACAACTGCTCAGTACGACCTCGATGTTTAATTTATCGCCGCTGGATACCATTATGTTTACCGGGGACCAGATGCGGGCTCCGCAATCGTTTCTGGTGCCGAAAAAAGCGCACCGGGTATTAGCGGCACTAAGCGAGCCGGGATCCCCGGCGATTATTCCGTCTATTCAGAGCAGTCCGAATAACTGGAGCGAAGGTACAAAGTCGATGGCGATGTATATGATTACGGGCGGTTATTTTTTTGACCAATTCAAAATGATAGGCCGGCTTCGTCTGGACGAGCTCAAGGGACTGCGCTGGAGCAATCCGGAGGTGCAGGAATTGCCGGTGCAAATTCACGCCGACGGCGCAATTCAGGCGGTGATTACACTGGCAGCGCCCAAGATGAAAATTCAGCCGATTACGGTGGGGGAGCGAACGCAATTCGATATCGAGGTGCATGCCCAGGGCTACGTACTGGAGTTGAATCGCCAGCTGTCCTTAAAAGAATTGCAGGATTATGTTCATGCGGAGGCTGAGGCGGATATTCGACGGACATTTGCCAAGGGTCTGAGCAAGGGATGCGATCCGCTGAAACTGCGTTATGCGTTGTATCTCAGCAATCCCGAACGGATGCGCAACGGCGGGGAGGAGGCTGCGTCGGAGCTGCGGCCGGATTCGATCCGCTCGATTCGCACGGAGGTGCATTTTGCGGGATTCGGCAAATACAAGGGCAGGCTCGACTAGCTTGGCAAAAGGAAATAGGCAAAAAAATCGACCCTTGCCTTTCGGCAAGGGTCTTTCATGGGAGAGGAGAAACCGGACGAAGAGCTTATGGGGAAACGTAAGCCTTCTCCGCGGTTGTCTACGGCACCTTGCGGGGTGCCGATAACTATAGGATTGCCGGTTTGCCCGGATTTATACATCGGCTGCAAAAAAATACGGTACATTTGAAAACGATGGCAAGGGCGCGAATAAATATGGTACGATAGCAGCAATGCATGTGTCGAAGGGAGCAAGTCAGGTTGCGGGTAATTGCGGGCGAGGCCAAGGGACGACCGCTTCAGGCGGTTCCCGGCAAAGGGACGAGGCCGACAACGGACAAGGTAAAGGAAGCGATATTCAGCATGATCGGTCCTTATTTCAACGGCGGTCTCGCGCTTGATCTTTTCGCGGGTACGGGAGGACTGGGGATCGAAGCGCTAAGCCGCGGTTTCGAGCGTGCCATCTTCGTGGATCGCGATCCGCGCAGCGTAGCGGTCATTCACGATAATGTGCGGCGCACGGGCATGCATGCGCGCGCGGAGGTATATCGCAACGATGCGGGACGAGCCCTCAAGGCCCTGGAGAAGCGCAGGGCCGCGCTGAATTTGGTGCTGCTGGACCCGCCCTATGCGGTGCGGGACGCGGATGCCTTGATGGTCGAGATGGACGACCGAGGGCTGCTTGCGCCGGCGGCGCTTGTCGTCGTCGAGCATGCCGCAGACGTCCGGTACGCGGAGCGATTCGGATCGTTTACGACGGTGAACGAGGCGAATTATGGCGAAATAACCGTGACCGTCTACCGGTATGAACCGGGTGCAAAAGCGCCAGAAGGAGCAGAAAACGATGCAACAATTTGAAGACGGTGCGCGTGTTGCGCGCATCGCGGTATACCCCGGCAGTTTTGATCCGGTGACTTACGGGCATCTGGACATCATCGAACGAGCGGCGAAGCAATTCGACCGGCTGGTGGTCGCCGTATTGAACAACTTGAGCAAAAAACCGCTGTTTTCCGTGGAGGAACGCACGGCGCTGCTGCGCGAGGTAACGCGTTCGCTTCCAAACGTCGAAATCGACAGCTTTCGGGATTTGCTGGTGCGCTATATGCGCACCAAAAACGCACAGGTGATCGTCCGCGGCATTCGCTCAATTACCGATTTTGAGTACGAACTGCAGTTGGCTTCGACGAATCAGCATCTGGACCGCAGCGTCGAGACGATCTTCATGGCCACCAATCCAAAATTCGGCTATCTCAGCTCGAGCATTGTAAAAGAGATCGCCCAGTTCAAGGGCAGCATCAGCGAGCTGGTACCGCCGGCGGTCGAGCAAGCGGTGCTGCGCAAGCGGGAGGGCTAGCTGGCCGCCTGGACAGGAGGCCTAGCGTCTGCGTATGCGCAGTATGGAGGAGCTGCCGAGCAGGAGCAGCAACAGCGCAAATGCGAGCAGAGCGTGAGGCAGCAGCGGCCATAAACTGGGCATATCCGTCGCGTCAATGCCTGCAGGCCAAGTACGAAGCCAGGAGCTGCCGGCCTCGCGGTCCCCAAAGACGTGGGTCTGGGGAGAAAGGCCGAACGCGTCTGCGGCGGCCCGAAACGGACGCCACAGCACATAGGCTGCGCCGAAGGCGAGCGCGGCATGGCCGAGCTTGGCACGCAGCAGCGGCGCCAGCCGCAGATCCGTGTGGGCAACGGCGCTATGGGCTTGCAGCAGATTGCTCCAACCGCCCCAGGCGAGCACGGCAGCCGTGGCGCCGAGCAGCAGCTCCGGACTGGCGCCGGCCAAGCGATCAATGACGGCATAGGCGCCCAGATGCAGCTCGTACAGGCCGGCGAACGATACCGGGGCAAGCGGGTTCGGCAGGTCGAGGCGCAGCAGACGGATAGCCAGAGCGCATACGATGATCATGCCGCCGGCGAGCATCAGCTTCTGGACGCCTGTCGCGACGGCGTCGCCGAGCGCTTTGCCCAGTCCTCGGCCGTCCTCCGCCCGTCCGTCGGCCAACGCCTGCATGGCGCCGCCCAGCCAAGCGGGACGCGCCGTCCGGAGCCGCCGCGTATCGCCGGAGCCGCCGCCTGCCCGGTCTGCGAGCCGTCCCAGCCATGCGCCGAGCAGCGCTGCCAGCCAGACGATCAGCGCGAGGTACAGTCCCAGCAGCGGCTGATGCAAAAAACCGGCCCCGACGACGATTAGCATGACCATCGGGTTCGTCATGTGGGCGGTCGACAAAAGCCGCTGGGCTTCCCCGCGGCTGAGCCATTCCCGCTGGCGCAGCGAGGCGACGGCTTCGGCGCCAGCGCTGAAGCCGCCGCTCCAGCCGAGTGCGAGCGCCCAGCCGGCAGGTCCGGGCAAGCCGAGCAACCGGCGGCACGCCGGCTCCAGCAGGGCGCCGAGCATGTGCATCACGCCGAATGCCAGCATTAGCTCGGCCAGCACGAGAAAAGGAAGCAGCCCGGGAAAGACGATATTCCACCAAATTTCAAGGCCTTGCAGGGCGGAGTGAAACGCTTCGTCGGGATAACGGATAATCGCGCTGACTAGCCATAACGATGCCGCGGCGAATATGAGGGTGCGAGTCATCTTTCGCTCGTCTCCTTTCCAAGTAGACTTGCAGCGATGGACAATCCTTACAATTTACGCCGTCGGCGTCGGCAATAGACCAAGGCTCGGCCTAAAGGAGGGGAGGAAGTGCGCGCAAACCAGCCCAATATGTGGAGATCGATGCTGCGGCCAGCGTTGTTTGCTGCATTGGTCATGGTTTTTTTGCTGTACATTCCGACGCCTTACGTCGTGTACGAGCCAGGGATTGTGGAGAAGGCCGGGCCGATGGTCAATGTCGCATACGCCGATCCGCAGGGTCGGGGCAGCTTCATGTTGACGACGGTGCAGCTCTCTAACGCCAATTTTTGGACAGTGGCACGTACGTGGTGGGCCGACGACATGCTACTGGTGCGCAAAAGCGAGCTGCTGGGCGGACGCAGTCCGACCGAATATGCGGAGCGGCTGGTCACGATCATGCACAACTCGCAAAGCAACGCGATTGAAGCAGCTTATCGGCAGACGGGCATCGAGTACCGGATCGAGCCGCTGGAGCTGATCGTGACGGATGTGGCGGAGCTTGGCGAAGCGGGCTTTCGTCCGGGAGATGTGCTGATCGAGCTGGACGGGATGCCGATCCGCAGCGCGGACGAACTGGCGCAGCAAATGACCGCGCTCCGAGCCGGACAGGCGCTGCACTGGCGTATCCGGAGGGGATCGACCGAACAGGAGCTGACCACGTCCGTCTCTGCCGATCTCTCCGCTGCGCAAGCGATCGATCTGCCGCGTCTTTTTGGGGTGCAGCTGGCCCAAGTGCGCGACCTCGTGCCCAGTCACAAAGGGTGGAAGGTCAGCATCGAATCGGGCAGCATCGGCGGACCTTCCGCCGGGCTGATCTTTGCGCTCCAGATTTTGGATGAATTGACGGCGGGGGATCTGACGGGCGGCAGACGGATCGCCGGGACCGGCACGATCGGGCCGGACGGCGTGGTCGGCCCGATCGGCGGCGTCGGCTTGAAGGTCGTCGCTGCGGCGCGAAGCGGCGCGGCGCTGTTCCTCGCGCCCGGCCCCAATTATGAAGAGGCGGCGCGCAAGGCTGAGGCGATCGGCACCGATATGCAGATCGTAGCCGCCGATACGCTCGGCGAAGCGATCGCGGCGCTGGGCGAAGACGCGCGGCGGCAGGTCGGCCGCCGCTAGATTTGGATCGGCGCGGCATAAAAATCGCGGTACAGCTCGCCGGTTGTCGCATTTTTTGGGGCGGCCGCATAGATCGCCGAAGCCCGTACGTCGAGCTCCAGATACCGCAGCCCCTCCGGCGCGCGCGCCGCGCTCAGCAGTATGGGCAAGCTGGCCGTGGTCCGCATTCGCCGCAGTAGCCGACGACCGGTCGCGTTGAAGCCGAGCACGCGGATGTAGTCGACGCCGCTTCTGAGCATGTCCGGAGTTTGCGCGTGCTTTTGCTGGCCGAGCAGTACGGCGAGCAGGGCGCGTTGCAGCTTCGTCCGCGTGTAACGCCGCGTCGCGACAGCCTGCACCAGCTCCTCGTAGCCGAGTGTTTTCAGCCGCGGCAGTGCGTGCAGGATGCGGTGCTCGAGCCCCTCGTTCATTTCGCGAATGGCGAAGAGACTGTCCGGGGTGTGGGTGAGCAGGGCGTGCAGCAACTGAGGGAAATAATCCGGCCAGCTGCGGCAGCCGCCTGGCTCGGTGGCTGCCGTCTGCAGAAGCTGCAGGGTGGTCGCCGGCACGTACGGCGCGAGCTCGTCAAGCGCCGCGCCCGATTCCAGCATGCGGCGCAGCGCCGTGGCGCTGGCGATCCGGCTGTCCTGCGGCTGCTGCTCGTGATAGCCGGCTTTTTGGCGGCGGATCGTCAGCGGCAGGATCGGGCTGCCAAGCCGCTCGAGCGCCAGCATATAATGAAGGCCGAGCGTATTGTTCGGCTGAGCAAGCGGAAAAGCGGCGGCCTCGGGCTCCCCGATCGCGCGCATGTAACGTACGACGGCCTCGCTGTAAGCAGCCGGATATTGAAGTCCGCGCTGCAGCAGCTGACGCAGCTCGCTACGGAAGGCCGGGGGCTCGTCGGCCAGCGTCCGGGCGATGCATTGCAATGCCTTCAGGTCGCCGCTTTCGCTGCCGAAGCAGACGCTGTCCACGACGCCGGTCGCCTCCAGCGTAGCCATCGCGCCATAGGCGAACCACTCGGCGGCCTGGGTCGCATAGGCGACAGGCAGCTCGAGCACGAGATCGCAGCCGCCGCGCAGCGCCATTTCCGCGCGCAGCCATTTGTCGACCAGCGCAGGCTCGCCGCGCTGCAAAAAAGGCCCGCTCATCACAGCTACCACGGCTTCGGCAGCGGACGCCGCGCGCGATTCGCGAAGATGAAGCTGATGCCCGTTGTGAAACGGATTGTATTCGACGACGACGCCTACGGTTCGCATCAATTCCGATTCTCCCTTCTGACAAGCTCCATCTACTATAGCACGCCGGCCGGTCGGCGGATAAGTGTTGACAAATCGCCTGCGGGATCGATATAATAATTTTTGTCTGTTTGGAGTGATGCATAAGATGAATTTGCGTATACAGGAACTGATTGCCAAGGATGTTCCGGTTTCCTTTGAACAATCGTTGCCGGTCGACAAGCTCTTCGCGGGCAATCGCGAGGTGCGCGAGGCGGGCCCGCTTCAGGTGAGGCTGACGGCCCGTCCCGAGGACAAGGTGGCCGTCGTCGAGGGCGACTTCGCTTGCGAGCTGGAGATGGCCTGCTCGCGCTGTTTGGAGCCTGCACGCGTGCGGATTGAAGCCCCTTTCGAGGAGCATTTCCGGCAGGGCAGTCCGCCTGCCAACGAGGACGAGCAGGATGCCGATGTTGAGTATGCCCCGGACGGCAAGGTTAATCTCGTGCCTTACGTCGAGGAGGCGCTGCTGTTGCACCTGCCCTTTGTGCCGCTTTGCAGCGACAATTGCAAAGGGTTGTGCCCGCAATGCGGACACAATTTGAACGAAGGCGAATGCGGCTGCTCGCGCGAGCGCATCGATCCTCGTCTGGCAGGGCTGAAGGATCTGTTCAAGGAATAGATGACTGGCGTCCGCCAATGCGCGTGCAAGGATGCAGCGAACAAGCCTGTGAAGGAGGTGGGAATCGATGGCAGTACCACAACGTAGAACGTCGAAGACGCGTCGTGACAAGCGCCGTACGCACTTCAAGCTGACCGTGCCCGGCATGGTCAAATGCGACCAGTGCGGCGAGCTGAAGTTGGCGCACCGCGTGTGCAAAGTTTGCGGCACGTACAAGTCGAGAGAGGTTATCAAGCAATAGTCGAAAAAGAAGTAGTACTTCATCCTATCGGTGAGGTGCTATTTTTTTTCATCGGCGATCCGTCATTGCGTCCGGCGCCGTTTTCTTCTATACTGAATTGGGACCAGGTAATAAATGCGTCCTGAATCTATTGGACAAAGGTGGTGCGGGCCATCGAACGTCTGCCCAAGCGTCAGAGGCAGCAGCAGCTCTCGAGGCTGATTGTGGACAATCCGTTTATTGCGGACCGGGAGTTGAGCCGGATGCTCAAAGTCAGCATCCAAACGATTCGGCTTGATCGCTTGGAGCTGGGCATTCCGGAGCAGCGCGAGCGACTGAAGCTGATGGCCGAACGCTCTTATGATGCGGTCCGTTCGCTGCCGCTGGATGAAGTCATTGGCGACATTATTGATTTGCAGCTTGACCGCAGCGGAATTTCGATGTTCGAGATCCGCGAGGAGCATGTCTTTTCGCGCACCGGTATTGCTCGCGGCCACCATGTGTTCGCACAGGCCAACTCGCTGGCGGTGGCGGTCATCAACGACGAGATCGCATTGACGGCCAGTGCCGATATCCGGTTTATTCGTTCGGTCAAGCTGGGCGAGAAATGCATTGCCAAAGGATACGTCAGATCGATCTCGGGCGGGCGCAGCAAAGCCAAGGTCGAAGTGTTTACATATGTGGGCGAGGAAATGGTATTTCAAGGAAGCTTTATCATTTACCGATCCGCAGGAGAGGCAAGCGTCGAAAGGGGAATAGAAGATGCGGATCGCGATTGACGTAATGGGGGGCGACCATGCGCCGGAGGCGCTCGTCGAGGGCGCGCTCGCGGCGGCGGCCGAGTGGCCCGATACACGGCTGCTGCTCGTAGGCGCCGAGGACAAAATTTCCCCGCTGCTGGAAGGGAAAGCGGCTGCCAACGTCGAAGTGGTGCACGCTGCGGAGGTCATCGGGCCGGACGAGGAGCCGGTACGCGCCATCCGGCGCAAAAAAGACGCTTCTATGGCGGTGGCGGGCCGACTCGTGCGGGACGGCGAGGCGGACGCCATGATCTCCGCCGGAAATACCGGAGCTCTGATGACGGCGGGGCTGCTCGTCGTCGGACGCATAGCCGGCATCGAGCGTCCGGCGCTCGCGCCGATCGTGCCGACGGTCGACGGCGTCGGCGTGCTGGCTCTGGATCTGGGCGCTAACATGGACGCCAGACCCGAGCATCTGGAGCAATACGCGCGGATGGGGAGCCTTTACCGGGAAAAGGTGCACGGCTTGAAGGCGCCCAAAGTCGGCTTGCTCAATGTCGGGACCGAGGCGCGCAAAGGCAATGAATTAACGAAGCAGGCTTACGATCTGCTCGAGGCTTCGCCGGTCGCCTTCATCGGCAATGTGGAGGCTAGGGATGTCATGCGCCGCAATTGCGACGTGCTCGTGTGCGACGGCTTCGCGGGCAACATCATGCTCAAGGCGATGGAGGGGACGGCCGGCACGATCATGGGCGTGCTCAAGCAGGAATTTCAGCGCAATTGGCTCACCAAGCTGGCGGCTGCCGTCATGATGCCGGGGCTGCGCGGTCTGCGCCAAACGATGGACTACAAGGAACACGGCGCCGCCCCGCTGCTGGGGGTCAACGGTCTGGTGATGAAGTCTCACGGCTCCTCGGATGCCAAAGCCGTCAAAAACGCAGTGCGGCAAGCGCGAGTGGCGCTGCAGGGCAATCTGATCGAAACGATCACTTCGCAAATAAGCGGGAAATGAGTGTGACGTTATGAGTGTGCAGGCAGTCGGAATACTCGGAGCCGGTAAATACGTGCCCGAGCGCATTCTGACCAACCAGGAACTGGAGCAAATGGTCGAAACCAATGATGAGTGGATCGTCACGCGGACCGGCATTCGCGAGCGCCGGATCGCTGCGAACGAGCAAGCTACCTCGGATCTGGCCTACGAGGCGGCCGTGAAGGCGCTTGACGCAGCGGGCGTCACGGCCGCTCAACTCGATCTGATTATTGTCGCGACGATTACGCCGGACAAGCACTTCCCTTCGACGGCTTGCATTCTGCAAGACAAGCTGGGCGCCTCGCAGGCCGCCGCCTTCGATCTTGGCGCGGCGTGCTCCGGTTTCATTTACAGCTTGGCTACGGCGAGCGCAATGATCGGCACCGGCATGTATCGGCATGCTTTGGTCGTAGGGGCGGAATGCCTCTCGCGGATCACCGACTATACGGACCGCAACACGTGTATTCTATTCGGCGACGGGGCCGGAGCGGTCGTGCTCGGACCGGTCGCCGAGGGACGAGGCTTCCGCTCCTTCGAGCTGGGGGCGGACGGTGCAGGGGGGAATCTGCTGCAGGTGTCCGCCGGCGGTTCGCGGATGCCGGCCTCGGCAGACAGCGTGCGCGAGCGGCGTCACTTCATCGAGATGGCGGGCAGCGACGTGTTCAAATTCGCGGTCCGGATCATGGGCAGCGCGGCGGAGCAAGCGCTTCGCAAGGCGGGATTGGACAAATCCGATGTCGACCTGCTGGTGCCCCATCAGGCGAATATTCGAATCATTCAGTCCGCGCTTAATCGCCTTGAGCTGGGGGCGGACAAATGCATGATTAATTTGGACCGGTACGGCAATGTGTCCGCGGCTTCGATTCCGATCGCGCTCGCGGAGGCGATCGAGCAGGAGCGGGTGAAGGACGGCGACACGCTGGTGCTCGTCGGCTTCGGCGGCGGTCTGACATGGGGCGCGGCGGTGTTGGTATGGTAGCTTGTGAGAGGAGGCGGCAATGAGTAAAGTCGCATTTGTATTTCCCGGTCAAGGCGCGCAAGCGGTCGGCATGGGCAAGGAGGTATGCGCCAAGTATCCGGCTGCGCAAGCGCTGCTGAGCCGCGCCGACGAGGCGCTGGGCTTTCCGCTCTCGAAGCTGATCTTCGAGGGGCCGGAGGAGCAGCTGCGCCAAACGGCGAATACGCAGCCGGCGCTGCTCGCGGTGAGCGCTGCGCTGCTGGAAGTCTATCGGACGCGCCGTCCCGGCGCGGATTATGTCGCCGGGCACAGTCTGGGCGAGTACAGCGCATTGCTGGCGGCCGGTGTGCTGGGCTTTGAGGACGCGGTCCGCATCGTGCGTCTGCGCGGCGAGTTCATGGAGCAGGCTGTGCCGAGCGGCCAGGGCGCGATGGCGGCGGTGCTCGGCGCCGAGCGCGAAGTGCTGCGCGAGCTGTGCGGCCAAGTTAGCTCGGAGGTCGGCGTCGTGGAGCTGGCCAATGTAAATTGTCCGGGACAGATCGTCGTCTCCGGCTCGGCGGCGGGCGTGGCGGCGGTCGCGGCGCGTGCCAAGGAGGCAGGGGCCAAACGGGCCATCCCGCTGGAGGTGAGCGGGCCGTTTCACTCCTCGCTGATGGAGCCGGCCGCCCGGAGGCTGGAAGAGGCGCTGCGGTCCCTGCCGATGCAGGACGCATCGACCCCGCTGATTGCCAATGTGACGGCGCAGCCGGTGAACGCGGTGGAGACGATCCGCGAGCTGCTCGTGCGCCAGGTCGTCTCTCCGGTGCTCTGGGAGGACAGTGTGCGCACGATGATCGCGTCTGGCGTCGACACCTTCGTCGAGCTGGGCTCGGGCACGGTCCTCACCGGGCTGATCCGCAAGATCGATCGCGGCGTCAAGGTCGTCACGGTCAATGATCTGGACAGCCTCGAAGCAGCGCTGCAGGACTAAAGCGACAGGAGGGGCGAAATATATGTATGGAGATCTGACGGGCAAGCGCGCGCTGGTCACGGGCGCGTCGCGCGGCATCGGCCGGGCGATCGCCGTGGCGCTGGCCGAAGCCGGCGCCGATGTGGCAGTCAACTATGCCGGCAGCGAGGCGGCGGCCCGCGAGACGGTGGATGCGATCGAGGCGCTCGGCCGCCGCGCCGTGCTGGCGCAGGCCAACGTCGGCAAGGCGGACGAATGCCAGGCCATGGTGGAGCGCGTCATCGCCGAGCTGGGCGGGGTCGACATTCTGGTCAACAATGCCGGGATTACCCGCGACAATCTGCTCATGCGCATGAAGGAAGAGGAATTCGATCAGGTGATCGAAACGAATCTCAAGGGTGTGTTCAACGGCATCAAGGCCGTCACGCGACCGATGATGAAGCAGCGCTCGGGCACCATTATCAATATTTCCTCGGTTGTCGGTGCTTTGGGCAATCCGGGACAGGCCAATTACGTCGCCGCCAAGGCCGGCGTGATCGGGCTCACCAAAGCGTCGGCGCGCGAGCTCGCCTCGCGCGGCATCACGGTCAACTGCGTCGCGCCGGGCTTCATCGAGACCGAGATGACGGGCAAGCTGCCGGACGATATGCGCGGCCAACTGGCTGCCCAGATTCCGCTGGCGCGATTCGGGCGTCCGGCAGATATCGCGGCCGCGGTGCGGTTTTTGGCCTCGGACGCGGCGGCTTACATGACCGGTCAGACCGTCCACGTCGACGGCGGAATGTACATGGGCTAAGCCTGAAGCCGATTCCAAAAAGACGGATTAAGCTTGTGGCAATTTGTCCACAATTCTCGTATAATACCAGAAGGAGGTGAACCGGATGTCCGACGTATTTGACCGCGTAAAACGCATCGTCGTCGACCGCCTTGGCGTTGAAGAAGCTGAAGTCAACATGGAAGCTTCGTTCAAGGACGACCTTGGCGCTGATTCGCTCGACGTTGTGGAATTGGTCATGGAATTGGAAGACGAGTTCGACTTGGAGATCTCCGATGAAGATGCGGAGAAAATTACCACGGTGGGAGAAGTAGTGAATTACATACAATCTCATACGTAGGCCGTACAAAGCAAAGTCCCGTTGCATAACGGGACTTCTCTCCATTCGCAAACACCCCCTGATGATGATAACAAGGTGCAACAACTGGCTTTCCTATAAATTTAGCTTGCGTTTACCATCAATCGGCATTGGCGAGCAGCCACGCCGTTGTCCTAATCGAGGTGATTGAACTTGAAGCAACGCGTCGTAGTAACCGGCATGGGCGTCATGACTTCGCTGGGTCACGAGCTGGAGCCATTCTGGGCCAATCTGCTCGGCGGCAAGTCGGGCGTATCGCTGATCGAAGCATTCGACGTATCGGAGTATCCGACCCGTATCGCGGCCGAGATCAAAAACTTCGATCCGACCGCATTCGGTATCGACAAGAAGGAAGCGCGCCGCATGGACCGCTTCGTTCAATTCGCGGTAGTGGCCAGTCTGAAGGCGATAAAGGATGCCGGACTGACGATCGGAGAAGGCGTAGAGGCCGAGCGGGCGGGCGTCATGATCGGCTCCGGAATTGGTGGCCTCGGCACCTGGGAGGATCAGCATAATCTGCTGCTGGAAAAAGGGCCGAAGCGGGTCAGTCCGTTCTTCATCCCGATGATGATTGCCAACATGGCCTCCGGGCAAGTCTCGATGACGCTCGGGGCCAAAGGTCCGAATTCGACGGCGGTGACCGCCTGCGCAACGGGCACGCATTCGATTGGCGATTCGTACAAGCTGATCCAGCGCGGCATGGCCGACGTGATGATCTGCGGCGGCGCCGAAGCGACGATTCGTCCGACCGGCATGGCCGGCTTTTGCGCCATGCGGGCGATGTCGACCCGCAACGAGGAGCCAGACAAGGCGAGCCGACCGTTCGATACCGGGCGCGACGGATTCGTCATGGGCGAGGGCGCGGGCGTCCTGATCCTGGAATCGCTCGAGCATGCGCTCGCGCGCGGCGCGCGCATCTATGGCGAAGTGATCGGCTACGGAATGAGCGGCGACGCCCACCATATGACCGATCCCGATCCCGACGGCGCAGCGCGCTGCATGACCCAAGCGCTGCGCGATGCCGAGATCGCGCCGGAGGAAGTGGAGTACATCAATGCCCATGGCACGTCGACCCCGGTCGGCGATCGTTCGGAGACGACTGCGGTCAAAAAGGCGTTTGGCGAGCATGCCTACAAGCTGGCCGTCAGCTCGACCAAATCGATGACCGGGCATCTGCTCGGCGCAGCCGGCGGCGTCGAAGGGATCATCGTGGCGCTCACGCTGTACTATGGGCAGATCGCTCCGACCATTAATCTGGACGATCAGGATCCGGAGTGCGATCTCGACTATGTGCCGAATGCGCCGCGCCAGGCGAACGTGCGAACGGCGATTTCCAATTCGTTCGGCTTTGGCGGTCACAATGCCACCATTGTGATGCGGAAGTATGAAGCGTAGCCGATTTCAAGAGCTGCAGCAGTGGCTCGACCTTCGCTTCGCGCAGGGCGCGCTGCTGCGGCAGGCGTTTACACACACGTCTTATGTGAACGAGCACCGGCACGGCGCGATTGCCGACAACGAACGCCTGGAGTTTCTCGGCGACGCCGTGCTGCAGCTGCTCGTCTCGGATTATCTCTATGATACGTATCCGACCCGGCCGGAAGGCGAGTTGACACGGATGCGCGCCTCGATCGTCTGCGAGCCCTCGCTGGCACGATTTGCCGAGCTGCTGGATTTCGGTTCGTATGTGCTGCTCGGGCGCGGCGAGGAGCAGCTCGGCGGTCGGCAGCGGCCCTCGCTGCTGGCGGATCTGTTTGAATCGTTCATCGGCGCGCTCTATTTGGATCAGGGTCTGGAGCGGGTGCGCCATTTTTTACAGGAGCGCGTGTTTCCGCATATCGACGGCGACGAACCGATGCTCGTCAAGGATTTCAAGTCGAAGCTGCAGGAACGCGCCCAGCACGGCGGTCTGGGTCCGGTCGAGTACCGCGTCATCGAAGAACGCGGACCGGCGCATGACCGCGAATTTGTCGTCGAGGTGTGCCTCAACGAGCAAGTATGGGGCAGAGGCAGCGGCCGCACCAAAAAAGAAGCCGAGCAGCAGGCCGCTTCCGAGGCCTGGCGCAAGCTGCTGGCGCAATAGCGAGCAAGCCCACAGGCTCCGACAGCGATGTCGGGGCCTGTGAGCTTGCTTGGGCATAGCGGGCATGCGAGGCCGGGAACGGCCGGCCTTTTCGCCGGAGGCGTTTTGCGAGATTCGGGAGTATGGTACAATGAGCGGGTGAGGTGAAGGCCATCCATGTTTTTGAAACGCATTGAACTATCCGGCTTCAAATCATTTGCCGACCGGACGGAGCTCGAATTCGTACCCGGCATCACGGCGGTAGTCGGCCCCAACGGCAGCGGAAAGAGCAATATTTCCGACGGCATCAGATGGGTGCTGGGCGAGCAGAGCGCCAAAAGTCTGCGCGGCGGAAAGATGGAAGACATTATTTTTGCCGGCAGCGACGCGCGCAAGGCGGTCAACTATGGCGAGGTGTCCTTGACGCTGGACAACAGCGATCAGGCGCTCCCGCTTGAATACAACGAAGTCACGGTGACGCGGCGGGTGCACCGCAGCGGGGACAGTGAATATTTAATCAACAAGCAGGCTTGCCGGCTCAAGGACATCACCGAATTGTTCATGGATACGGGCATTGGCAAGGAGGCTTATTCCATCATTGGCCAGGGACGGATCGAGGAGATTCTCAGCACGCGCTCGGAGGACCGGCGCGGCATTTTTGAAGAAGCCTCGGGCATCGTCAAATTCAAGTCCCGCAAGCGCGAGGCCAAGCGCAAGCTTGACGATACGGAGCAGAACTTGCTGCGCATCAGCGACCTGGTCGCCGAGCTCGAGGATCAGCTCGAGCCGCTGAAGGAGCAGGCAGACAAGGCAATTCACTTCAAGGACTTGAAGGAGCAGCTCAAAACGAAGGAAATCGCGATGTACGTGCATCAGATCGAACAGGTGCACAGCTCGTGGGAGGCGCAAAACGACAAGCTGTCCAAGCTGAAGGAGGAACAGCTTGTTTTGTCATCCGTGGTAAGCAAGCACGACGCCGCGCTGGAGCGCGAGCGGCTGCAACTGCGCGACACGGAGCAGGCGCTCGATGCGCTGCATGCCCAGATGCTCGCCTACAGCGAGGAGTACGAGAAGTGCGAGGGCTACGGCGAGGTGCTGCGCGAACGCAAGCGCAATCTCGAGCAGAACCGGACGCAGGCGGAGGAGAATCAGGTCCAGCAGGAGACGCGTATCGCCGAGCTCACCGCCGAGGAAGCGGAGCTGCGCGGCAAGGGGGCGGCGCTCGGCAGCGAGCTGACCGGTCTGCGCGCGCGGCTGGCGCAGGAACAGGAGGCGCTCAGCGGGGTGGCCGGCGAGGCCGGCGACAGCGCGGAGGAGAGCTTGAAGGGCGAACTGCTCGATGTGCTGAGCCGGATGGCGCAGGCGCGCAACGAGATTCGCTATGCCGCGCAGCAGCAGGAGGCGCTCGGCAAGCGGCTGGAGCGTCTCGGCGGGGAACAGGCGAAATGGGCCGAGCAGACCGAGCAGTTGGACGGTCGCCGCAAGCAATTGCAGGACAAGCTGGATGCGGTGCTGACGGAGCTGGAGCAGGTGCGTGCCCGCTATCTCGAGGAGAACGAGCGGATCGCTTCCCTGCAGCAGCTCCAGCAGGAGGCGCAAGGCCTGCTGCGCAAGCAGGAGCAGCAGCATGATGCGCTTACTTCCAGGCGCGATACGATGAAGGAAATGGAGCAGGATCTCGACGGCTTCATGCACGGCGTGCGCGAGGTCTTGCGCGCCTCGCGCCGCAGCTCCGGCGGACTGGACGGCGTGCGCGGCGCGGTCGCGGAGCTGATCGAGGTGCCGCAGCGCCTCGAGGTGGCGGTGGAGACCGCGCTCGGCGGCGCGCTGCAGCATATCGTCATGGAGGACGAGCGCAGCGCGCGCGCGGCTATTCACTACTTGAAGAGCCGCCAGCTCGGCCGGGCGACCTTCCTGCCGCTCGACGTTATTCGCAGCCGCTCGATCTCGGAGAGCGATCGCCGCGTCGTGGAGGGGCTGGACGGATTCGTGGGGGTGGCCGCCGAGCTGGTCCGCAGCAAGGAAGCCTATCGCTCGATCGTCGGCAACCTGCTCGGCAACGTTCTGATTGCGGAGAATCTGGAGCAGGCCAACCGAATCGCCTCGCGCGCGCACTACCGCTTCCGCGTCGTCACGCTGGAGGGCGACGTCGTCAACGCGGGCGGCTCGATGACCGGCGGCAGCTTGCAGCGAAAAGGGGCCAAGCTGCTCGGCCGGCAGCGCCAGATCGAGCAGCTCGACACCCAGATCAAGGCGGCGGCGGAGCAGTTGGACACGCTCAAGGACCGCATCTCGGATGTGCGCAAGGAGCTCTCGATACGTGCGCAGAATGTGGAGGAGCTGCGCGAGCGCGGGGAGCGCAGACGCATCGAGGAGCAGCAGGTGCGCGCCGGGCTGCAGCAGCTGGAGGTCGAAACGCGGCACCTGGATGAGCAGCGGCAGCTAGGGGAGGCGGACAGCAGCGGCCAGTTGGCGGAGCAGAGCAGCCTGGCGGAGACTGCCAAGGCGGCGGAGCAGCGGCTGGCCGAGCTGACGGATGCCGAGCAGCGGCTGCAGCAGGCGATCGCCGATGCGGAACAGCGACGCAAAGCAAGCGAATCCGCCAAGGAAGAGTTGCAGGGGCAGCTGACCGATCTGAAGATTGCAGTGGCGAAAACCGAGCAAGAGAAGCATTCCTTCGAGGATCAGGCGGCGCGGATCCGCGGCGAGGTGCAGCGGGCGAAGCAGGAGCTTGGCGCGCTCCGGGCCATGCAGGAGCGTCAGGACGAGGAGCAGGAGCGGCACGCCGCCGAGCAGACGGCCCAGCTCGAGGAGCTGAACCGATTGCGCATCAAGAAGCAGGAGACCGCCGAGCAGACCGACTTCAAGCGTGCCGAGCGTGCCGCCTTCATGCAGCAGCTGGAGGAGGGCGAGAGCGAGACCAAAGAGCAGCGCAATCGGCTGCGCCAGGTCGAGGAGCAGATGCGGCAGGCGGAAATCGCCGCCAACCGGCTCGATGTCGAGCTGGACAACCTGCTGCGCAAATTAAGCGAAGATTACGCGCTCAGCTTCGAGCTGGCGAAGGAGCGCTATCCGGTGCCGGAGGACGTCCAGGCGGCGGGGCAGGAGGTGCGGGAGCTGAAGCGTCGCATCACGATGCTGGGCGAGGTCAACCTCGGCGCGATCGACGAGCACGCGCGGGTGAAGGAGCGCTACGAGTTCCTGGACGAGCAGAAGCAGGATTTGATCGAAGCCAAGACGACGCTTTACGAGGTCATCGCCGAGATGGACGAGGAGATGGGCCGTCGTTTCCGCGAGACGTTCGAGGCGATCCGCGGCCATTTCGTGGTCGTCTTCGCCAAGCTGTTCGGCGGCGGTCGCGCCGATTTGGTCTTGGCTGAGCCGGATCGCGTGCTGGACACCGGAATCGATATTGTCGCCCAGCCGCCGGGTAAAAAGCTGCAAAACCTGCAGCTGCTCTCGGGCGGGGAGCGCGCGCTTACGGCAATTGCGTTGTTGTTTGCGATTTTGCAGGTGAAGCCGGTTCCGTTCTGTGTGCTCGACGAGGTCGAGGCGGCGCTGGACGAAGCCAATGTGGCGCGTTTTGCGCAATATTTGCGTGAATTTTCGGGACTGACGCAGTTCATCGTCGTCACCCACCGCAAAGGAACGATGGAAGAGGCGGACGTGCTGTACGGCGTCACGATGGAGGAGGGCGGCGTCTCCAAGCTCGTCTCGGTCAGACTGGACGACGAAGAGGCCGTGTCTGCCTGAGCTTCAAAAGACAGGTACCGCATAACCTGAATGAGGAAAGGAAGAGCTGGGCATGAGTTTTTTCAAGCGATTAAAGGAGAGCATCTCCACCCGAACGGATGCGGTCACGACCGTGTTCAAGGAGGGGCTGACGAAGACGCGGACCGCTTTTGTCGAGCGCGTCGAGGATCTGATCGTGCGCCGCAAGAAGATTGACGAGGCGTTCTACGAGGAGCTGGAGGAAATCCTGATCGGCGCCGACGTCGGCGTCAATACGGTGCTGGAGCTGGTGGACGAGCTGCGCGCCGAGGTGCGCAAGCGCAAAATCGAGGACGCGGCCGAGCTGCAGCCCGTGCTCTCGGAGAAGCTGGTCGAGCTGCTGCGCGGCGACGAGGATCCGTCGCTGAATATGGCTGCCTCCGGGATGACCGTCATCCTGTTCGTCGGCGTCAACGGCGTCGGCAAAACGACGACGATCGGCAAGCTGGCGCATCGCTTCAAGACGGAAGGCAAGCGCGTGCTGCTGGCGGCGGGAGACACCTTCCGGGCGGGAGCGATCGAGCAGCTGGAGGTGTGGGGACAACGCGTCGGCGTCGACGTCATCAAGCAGCAGGCCGGCTCCGACCCCGCGGCGGTCATGTACGACGCAGTCCAGGCCGCCAAACAGCGTGGCGTCGACGTGCTGCTCTGCGACACGGCGGGCCGGCTGCAGAACAAGACAAATCTGATGGAGGAGCTCAACAAGATCTTCCGGGTCATTCAGCGGGAGGTGCCGAGCGCGCCGCATGAGGTTCTGCTCGTGCTGGATTCGACAACCGGGCAGAACGCGCTGAGTCAGGCGAAGCTGTTCGGCGAGAAGAGCGGGGTGACCGGTCTGGTCTTGACCAAGCTCGACGGCACCGCCAAGGGCGGTATTGTCATCGCCATCCGCAATGAGCTCAATCTCCCCGTCAAGCTCGTCGGACTGGGTGAAAAAATGGAGGATCTGCAGCAGTTCGACTCCGAGCAATTCGTGCATGCGCTGTTCGCCGGTCTCATCGAGCAAGAAACAGGTGACAAGGTCTAGCCCTTGACAGTGTATTGCGAATTGAGTATGATGGGTAAGATCAAGAAATAGGAACGGCGAGCGCGGCTGACGGTCTGTCCGCAGAGCGACGCGCGGAGCGTTCGGGTACGCAGGAGGGTCTTGCATGACAACGAACGAACGGGCTGCCCTCGCGAAGACGAATCGAATCAATTATTTGTTTGATTTTTATGCCCCGCTGCTTACCGACAAGCAGCGGACATTTCTTACATATTATTTTCACGACGATTTCTCATTGGGTGAGATCAGCGCGGAATTCGCCATCAGCCGTCAGGCGGTGTACGAGCATCTCAAGCGCGCGGAGCAAGCGCTGGAGGGCTACGAGCGCAAGCTGGGCCTGCTGGGGCGGCACGAGACGATGCGTGCGCTCATCGGCGAGTTGGATGCCTTGGTCGGCGAGCTGCCCGGCCAAGGCGAGCCGGGCAGCAGATTGCGCGCACTGAGCGCGCGGTTGCGCATGGCGGAAGGACTTGCTTCGCCGGAGGCGCCGGCGCGGCAAGGAATACAGGAGGTGAAGCGAGATGGCATTTGAAGGATTGGCGAGCCGGCTACAGGGCGTATTCGGCAAGCTCAAGGGCAAGGGCAAAGTATCGGATGAGGACGTTGCGGAGGCGATGCGCGAGGTCCGCTTGGCGCTGCTTGAAGCGGATGTCAATTTCAAGGTCGTCAAGCAGTTCATCAGCAGCGTGAAGGAGAAAGCCGTCGGTCAGGACGTGATGAAGAGCTTCACGCCCGGCATGGTCATTATCGACATCGTCAACAAGGAATTGACGGAGCTGATGGGCGGGACCCAGAGCAAGCTGGCGCGCGCCAACCGGCCGCCGACGGTCATCATGATGGCGGGGCTGCAGGGCGCGGGCAAAACGACGACCTCAGGCAAGCTCGCCAAGCTGCTGCAAAAAGGCAACCACAAGCCGCTGCTCGTGGCCTGCGACATCTACCGTCCGGCAGCCATCAAGCAGCTGCAGGTGCTCGGCAGCCAGATCGGGGCTCCGGTGTTCAGCATGGGCGATCAGGCCAGCCCGGTCGATATCGCGCGGGCCGCGCTGGAAGAAGCCAAGGCGAACAACAATGACTATGTCATTATCGATACCGCCGGCCGCTTGCACATCGACGAAGCGCTGATGGAGGAGCTGCGACAGGTGCACGCCGTGGCCAAGCCCGACGAGGTGCTGCTCGTCATCGATGCGATGACCGGGCAGGACGCGGTCAATGTGGCGGAGAGCTTCCACAGCCAGCTGGAGCTGAGCGGGGTCGTGCTGACCAAGCTCGACGGCGATACGCGCGGCGGGGCAGCGCTCTCCGTCAAGGCCGTGACCGGCTGCCCGATCAAGTTCGCCGCCATGGGCGAAAAGATCGATTCCCTCGAGCCGTTCCATCCGGATCGGATGGCCTCGCGCATCCTCGGGATGGGCGATATGCTCTCGCTGATCGAAAAAGCGCAGACGAACATCGACGCCGAAAAAGCGGCGGAGATGGAGCGCAAAATGCGCAATGCGGAGTTCACCTTCGAGGATTTTCTGGAGCAGATGGCCCAGGTGCGCAAGATGGGGCCGCTCGATCAGCTGCTGGAGATGGTGCCCGGCATGAACAAGATGAAGGGGCTCAAGGATATGAAGGTGGATGAGCGCCAAATCAATCGGGTCGAAGCGATCGTCAAGTCGATGACCACGGAAGAAAAGAACAAGCCCGATCTGTTGAATCACAGCCGGCGCAAGCGGATTGCCGCCGGTTCGGGCCAGACGGTCGCGGACGTGAACCGGCTCATCAAGCAGTTTGACGACATGCGCAAAATGATGAAGCAGTTCTCCACGATGATGGACGGACAAAAAGGTAAAAAAGGCGCGAAGGGCATGAAAGGCATGAAGGGTATGCTCGGCGGAAACAACCGCTTCCCGTTTGGTTAAGGAGCAAGCGTGTATTCTTTGAAGGAGGTGAATGTTCATGGCAGTACGTATTCGTTTGAAACGGATCGGCGCGCACAAATCGCCGTTCTATCGCGTTGTCGTATCGGACTCCCGTTCGCCGCGCGACGGTCGCTTTATCGAGGAGATCGGCACGTACAATCCGATTACCCAACCGGCACAAGTTAACATCAACGAGGAAAAAGCGTTGCAGTGGCTCCAAAACGGCGCGCAAGCGTCGGACACGGTCCGCAACCTTCTGAGCAAGGCCGGTGTGCTTGCAAAATTCCACGAGCTGAAGCATCAGAAATAAGGGATTGCGCTGCGGAGGGCCTTGATATGGAACAATTGATTTTGGTCATGGCAAGAGCCTTGGTGGATCATCCGGACGCGGCGCGCGTAGTAGCGCGGGAGGACGGACGCGGCATCGTCTACGAGCTGAGCGTGCATCCCAGCGACGTCGGCAAGGTTATCGGCAAGCAGGGACGCATCGCCAAAGCGCTGCGCACGGTTGCCTCGTCGGCCGCCGTCAAGTCGCAACAGCGCGTCACGATCGATATTATTTCCTAATGCATAAGCAAATGAAGAAAGGTTAGGAGCTTGTCTCCTAGCCTTTTTTTCAAAGGGAGGACCAAGCTTGACTGATCAGTGGCTTAATGTAGGCAAACTTGTCAATACGCACGGCTTGCGCGGCGAAATCAAGGTGCTGCCGCAAACCGATTTTCCGGATGTCCGCTTCGCCAAGGGCAGCCGGCTGACGCTACTCCGTCCGGACGGCGCGGATAGCCGCGAGGTGGAAGTGGCCGGCGCGCGCGAAGTGAAGGGCATGTATGTCGTCAAGCTCAAAGGGATCGAGACGATTAACGAAATCGAGTCCTGCAAGGGCTGGGATGTGAAGGTGCCGGCCGAGCAGCGGGTGGAACTGGAGGACGGCGAATATTATCATCGCGACATTATCGGGAGCGAGGTGGTGACCGAAGGCGGCGAGCTCCTCGGCACGATCGGCGAAATCCTGCAGCCCGGCGCCAACGACGTGTGGTCGGTCTCGCGACCGGGCGAAAAGCCGCTGCTGCTGCCGGTCATCGATGAGGTCGTGCTGGGTGTCGATATCGCTGCGAAACGGGTCACCGTGCGCTTGATGGAAGGCATGGTCTAGCATATGCTGCGCGTGGATGTGCTGACCTTGTTTCCGGAAATGCTCGAAGGGGTGTTCGGCTCCAGCATTCTTGGCAAAGCCCAGGAAAAGGGGCTGGCTGCGCTAAGGGCGGTCAATTTTCGCGATTATGCCTACAACAAACACCGCACGGTGGACGATTATCCGTACGGCGGCGGCGGCGGCATGGTGCTCAAGCCGGACCCGGTGTTCGCGGCGGTGGAGGATCTTCCGAAGGATCCGGACGCGCCGCCGCGGATTATCCTCATGTGCCCGCAAGGCGAACCGTTCACCCAGCGCAGGGCGGAGGAGCTCGCGGAGCAGCGGCACCTCGTTTTTATATGCGGGCATTATGAAGGGTATGACGAGCGCATTCGTGAGCATCTGGTGACGGACGAGCTGTCGATCGGCGACTATGTGCTGACCGGCGGAGAGCTGCCGGCGATGGTGGTCATCGACAGCATCGTCCGTCTGCTGCCCGGCGCGCTCGGCAACGCCGCCTCCGCCGCGAGCGACTCGTTCAGCGACGGTCTGCTCGAATACCCGCACTATACCCGGCCGGAGCGCTATCGCCAGTGGGACGTGCCCGAGGTGCTGCTCTCCGGGCATCACGGCCGCATCGAAGCCTGGCGGCGCGAGCAATCGCTGCTGCGCACGCTCCGGCGCCGCCCGGAGCTGCTGGAGCGTGCGCAGCTGAGCGAGCGCGAGCGCGCCTGGCTCGCCGAGCAGCGGCGGAGCATTGAGCTCGAATCAGGAGAATGATTGGATGAAATCCTCGAGGTTGCGGTCGGCCTTGCTCTGGTTGCACAAGCTGCAGGTGCAGACGCAGTTGACGGGCGTCGTGTGGCCGCCTTTGGCGCGCGGCACGAGATGGTCGAGCGTGTCTCCGTACTCGCCGCAGTAGAAACAGGTGTAATTGTCGCGCGTCAATATATAATGGCGGAAGTTGCGGTTGCTGTATAGCCGGCGGACCGTGTGACGGTTGACAACGACGGCGGCATGCTCTTTGACGAGCGTGACGGCCGTCTCCAGATCCGACTCCTGCTGCCATCTGCGCCCCTTGTCGGTACGTCCGCGCATCCAGACGATGCCCTTGCGGGTCGGTCTGAGCACGGAGGGATCGGACGGCTTGACGCCCGGAGGCAGCGGCGGCGGCGTAGGCAATGGTCGCTGCATGCGCAGGACCCGCGGACGCGGCGTCTCCTCCTCTGCCGGTTGGG
This sequence comes from Paenibacillus sabuli, assembly GCF_014705605.1. Classification (GTDB taxonomy): domain Bacteria; phylum Bacillota; class Bacilli; order Paenibacillales; family Paenibacillaceae; genus Paenibacillus_D; species Paenibacillus_D sabuli. The sequence goes on along the minus strand of NZ_JACXIZ010000021.1, from coordinate 3,948 downwards.
CAGGCGTCGTTTCGCCGGTCGACACGGCCTGCATATGAGGCTCGTCCTGTTGCCGCAGCTTGCGGCAGGCGCGGCAGGTGCCCCGTCTTGCGCCGGGACCGGCGCGGCGGCCCGTACGACGCAAAAAATGCGAGAGCGGCTTGTGCTCTGCGCATACGGCGCACTGCTTCTCCGCCTGCTTGACAAGCGTTCCTTCTTGCTCCGTTTCCGTTGTGAGATGATCGTGAGCCATTGGATTTCCCCTCAGCCAGAATTAAAGTAAAACAATAGTCTTTTTTCTATTGTAACCGAGATCGCACGATTCGCAAAATCGCTTTTGTTTCGTTGTTGTGATTTGCCCGCGAATATGGTAAAATTTCAAATGTTGTTTGGAATAATCGGACGGTCCGCTGTCGGCCATGACCCGAGCTTGCGAAGCTCGGCGAGCTTATAAGAACGTCTGTTACGGAAGGAGGCCACCAATAGATGAATATCGTACAAGAACTGACTCAGGAGCAGATCCGCAAGGACATCCCGAATTTTCGTCCCGGCGACACGCTGAAAGTGCACGTCAAGGTTATCGAGGGTACGCGCGAGCGGATTCAGCTGTTCGAAGGCGTCGTCATCAAGCGCCGCGGCGGCGGAATCAGCGAAACGTTCACCGTCCGCAAAATTTCCTACGGCGTCGGCGTGGAAAGAACGTTCCCGGTCAATTCCCCAAAACTCGATAAAATCGAAGTGGCTCGCCGCGGCAAAGTCCGTCGTGCGAAACTGTACTACCTGCGCAACCTGCGCGGTAAAGCAGCCAGAATTAAAGAGATTCGTTAAAAGTGAGAGGGGCTTGCGCAAACAAGTCCCTTTTCCTTATTCAGAATACGGAAAGTGAGCGTCGTAAAATGGAGCAAAAGCCAGGTGAAGGGTTGCCGGATGAAGAGATGGAGCCCGGTGTCCGGGAGCAACCGCAATCGGAGGCTCAGCGCGGGACCGGCGAGGCCGAGGCGAGCGAGCCTGCTTCCGGTCGCAAGTCAAACGCGCGCAAAGAGCTGCTGGAATGGATCAAGGCACTGGCGATTGCGGCGGTGCTCGTGTTTGTCATTCGCATGTTTTTGTTCTCTCCGTTCATCGTAGACGGCCCTTCGATGGAGCCCAATTTCGTAACCGGCGAGCGCGTCATTGTGAACAAGATCCTTTACGACATCCGCGCGCCGCAGCGAGGCGAGGTCGTCGTCTTCCATGTTCCGGAGGAAGGACGCGACTTTATCAAGCGTGTCATCGCGGTGCCTGGCGACAAGGTCAAGCTTGAGGGCGACCGGCTTTATATCAACGGCAGCCAGGTCGAGGAGCCGTATTTGAAAGAAGCGATCGAAGCCGCCCAGAGCAATGATGGCGTTTACAACACTGGCGCCAATTTTCCGAACGGAAACGTACAGACCGACATCGTGCCGGAAGGCATGATACTCGCGTTTGGCGACAACAGAGGCAACAGCAAGGACAGCCGGACAATCGGCTACGTTTCCCAGGACGAGGTGATCGGTCGGGCGGATTTAATTTTTTGGCCGCTTGGCAAAATTCAATTGGTGAATCATAGATGAGGTGACGTAACACAATGACGATTCAGTGGTTTCCGGGCCATATGACCAAGGCGCGGCGGCAGATTCAGGATAAGCTGAAGCTGATCGACGTCGCGATCGAACTGCTGGACGCGCGAGTGCCGCTGTCAAGCCGCAACCCGATGATCGACGATATTTTGCAGGCCAAGCCGCGATTGATTGTTTTGAACAAAGCCGATTTGGCGGATCCACGGGCGACGGACCGGTGGATTTCTTTTTTTTCGGCACGCGGGCACGCTTGCATGGCCGTCGATTCGTCCAGCGGGACAGGCGTATCCGGGATTCTCAGCCGGGTCCAGGACCTGCTGCGCGACCAGCTCGCCCGCAGAGCGGCCAAGGGCGTCAAGCCGCGCGCAGTGAGGGGGCTGATCGTCGGTATCCCGAATGTCGGCAAGTCGACGCTGATCAATCGCCTCGCCGGACGCAGCATCGCCGCGACGGGTGACCGTCCGGGCATCACCAAGGGCCAGCAATGGATCAAAGCGGGACCGGGGCTGGAATTGCTAGATACGCCTGGTATTCTATGGCCCAAGTTCGAGGACCAGGAGGTCGGCTACCGGCTGGCGACGGTCGGAACGATTCGCGAGGAGATCCTGAACGTCGAGGATATCGCGTTTTTTGCGTTGCGTATTCTGAGCGACCGGTACTGGGAGGCGCTCGCCGCGCGCTTCGGACTGGAGGAGGCGCCGGATGATCCGGACGACACGGGCGAGATCGTCTCGCTCATGGAGGAGATCGGCCGTACGCGCGGCGCGCTGCGCAGCGGAGGGCTGGTTGATCTGGAGAAGGTGTCGGGCATTGTACTGCGCGAGCTGCGCGCGGGCAAGCTCGGCCGTTTGACGCTGGAGGAGCCGCCTGCGCAATAGGCAGGCTACCGCCGCTGCGTGCAGGCCTGGTACGTTAGGGAAGCCCGCCTGCGGCGGCGGAGCTGGGAGGAGAGAGACTGTGCTGGATTATGAACGTGAGCTATGGCAGCAGAACTATGCGGCGATAGCGGGGGTAGACGAGGTCGGACGCGGGTGTCTGTTCGGCGATGTCGTGGCCGCTGCCGTCGTGCTCCCGCCGGGCTTGGTCCTGGCCGATATCGACGATTCCAAAAAACTGACGGCGCGCAAACGGGAGCACCTCTATGAGGTAATCGTGGAAGCCGCGGAGGACTGGGCGGTCGCAGCCGTAGACGCCGCGACGATCGATCGCATCAATATCAAGCAAGCGGCTCGCCTGGCGATGGGGCAAGCGGTCGAAGGTCTGACGCGCACCGCGGCCGACTATTTGCTCGTCGATGCGGAAAAGCTCGACAGCGAACTGCCGCAACTGGCGATCATACACGGCGATGCCCGCAGTCAGTCCATCGCGGCCGCCTCCATCGTGGCCAAGGTGACGCGGGACAGGCGATGTGCGGAGGAATGGGACCGCCTGTATCCGGAATACGGCATTGCCATACATAAAGGCTACGCAACGAAGCTGCACCGGGAGCGAATTCTGGAATTCGGGCCGAGCCCGCTGCACCGCCGCAGCTTTTTGAACCGGCTGCTGGCCGAGCAGCAGGAGTTGTCCTAGCCAGAGGTTAAAGAGCCGGAGCCTTGGGCCGATATATATAGAGAGAGAGCCAACAAGGACAGGGGCGGACGGTATGAACATTACGCAATTGATGCGGGGCTTGCTCGGCGAGCCGAATCCCGAGAGCAGCCGGGCGCTGGAGCTGAAGGTGGGCCAGATCGTCCGCGGGGTCGTGCTGCAGACGGGCGATAATCAGGAGGCGCTGGTGCAAATAGCCGGCGTGCGCGTACGCGCAAAGCTCGAGGTGCCGATGCAGCCCGGGCAATCGACGCTGCTGCAGGTCCAGCCTGAATCGGCCAAGGGTCTCGTCGTGCTGAAGCCGACCTCGCTGGAAGCGGTGCTGCCGCAGGAGACGCTCAAGGAGCTGGCCAAATCGCTCGGGCTGCCGGATAAGCGCTGGGCGCTGGACCTGCTCGTCGGGCTGCGCCGCGAGGGCATCCCGCTCGACCGCGCGCTCGGGCGGGAGCTCGGCCGCGCCATGGCGGGCATGCCCAAGGGAGCCGAGCCGTCGGAATGGATGCAGGCTGCAGCTACGGCGTATAAGCGCGGTTTGCCGATGACGGAAGCGACGATCAGCGCGCTGAGGCAGGTTCAATTCGGCAAGCCGCTGCACGAGCTGCTCGCGACGTTGCAGAGTCAGGCCGCGGCTTTTCATACGGAGGCCGAGGCCGGGCCGCCCGGCGCTCCGCCAAGCCAGGCGCGGGCGCTCGCGGGCGCGCTGCTGCGCTTGCTCGGCGACCAGGAAGCGCTGCTGCGGCTGCCGGAGGCTGCGCGACAGGCCGCAGGAGCCTCCGCCTCC
>NZ_JACXIZ010000020.1 GCF_014705605.1 Paenibacillus sabuli | reverse complement strand
GGGCGGCGGCGCCGGTTGGGCGCGGGCCGCCCGCCGCTGTTGGTGCTGCAGCGAGACTGTCGGCGCCGGGCGTGCAGGCGGTCCCCCCGGCGCCTCACCCCGCTCGACGGGACGCGGCAAGCTCGCAAGCTGACGATGAAGGACCGGTGCGGCATGCAAAGACGCACGCTCCGACCGACGTCGAGCTTGTAGCGTCAGCGAATGGTGCCCCCCTGCTGCAGCGACGGGGACGGCCTCCGGTGCCGCGGGAGTCGCTGCCTGCGTGGTCTGCACCGAGGGCGCCACGCGGTCGGCCTGTGCGCGAGCCGGGCCTGCATGGCCGCCTGCGCCGAAGCGCGCAGCACCCGCCGTCTCTTTCATAGTCGCAGTGCTGTGAAGCATCGATGGCTGCCGGGCAAGCATTCTCTGGGCAGCCGTCCGCTGCGCGAACGCAGGCTTGCTCTCTACGCTCGATTGTCCTGCGGCTGCAGACGTGCGGCGCGGCATCCCGACTGTCGGCGGCTGCTGCCCTGCGGCGACGGCGGGTCCGGTCGGTACGGCCCGACCTGCTGCGGCAGCGGGGCGCGCACCGAGCGGCGTGCCGGAGCGATGCGGCGATCGCGCCTGGGTCAAGGACGGCAGCAGCGTGCCCGGACGCCTGACCGGATCCGAGGACGCACCCGGCGCCGTCCACGGCTGCGCTTCGACTGCGCGCGGTGATCGCGATGCCAACGCAGCCGCCCGGATCGTCCGCCCATCGGCGTGCTGCCGAACGTCTCGCGCAGGCCGAGTCGCTGCCGCAGCCCCGGCGGCTGCCGGAGGCTGCGCGACAGGAGCCGCGTCCTGCCGGACCGGCAACTGCGGCACCGGCAATTGCGGCATCGCTGGATGCGCGGCCAGCCGCAACGTCGGCGCTTCTCGGATTGATCCAGTCGAGCCTTGTAGCCTGGGCGACGCCCCTTCATTCCATTCAGCCGGCGCCCGCTGCGCGGATCGCGCTCCTCTGATCGTTTCAGCTGGCAGCTGTTGCCCGGGCGAGGCTCCGGCAATTGGCCGAGCTTGCCGCTGCCGCGCGAGCGACGCTCCTGCGGCCAGTCGCGGGTGGTGGGCCTGCTGCTGCGAGCGCGCTTGCTCCGCATGGGTCCGAGCCCGCTGCACCAGACTCGGGCGCGCAGCAGCCGAGGTCAAGGCAGTCGGCAGCATGCGTCGTACGGCTGTTGTTGCCGGACTGGCATCACCGACGCGGCGCCCGGGGGATGCGGGCCGCGACAAGGCGAGCTCGCGTGGTACCGGCTTCGCTTCCGCACTCGACATCGGCGCTCCTGCTCGAGCGGGCGGCGAGCGCAGGCCCGCTGTCCCTTCTTGTCTCTCGCGGCTGCCCGCGCTTGCAGGCGATCCAAGCCTGGCAACCGGCTGGAGGCGTGCGGGAGCGGCCACCGACTGAATCGGCTGCACGGCCAAGTCGGCGTGCGCAAGGCTGTCCGGCGTCGCCCTTCGGACGCCGGCCGGCCCCGGCGACAATGGCCACACCGGCGATTGGACGCTGCGTTTTTGGATCGATAGCACCGGCTCGCGCGCAGAAGTACGGGCGCCGGCATCTATACGCGGCTCCGCCCTTCTGCGCGCGGGCGACCAGACAGGAACGCCTTGCGCCATCGCGCGCGGTACAAGTGTCGTACCCGTTCGGCCGTCAGATCGGAGCTCCTCCCCCTGCGCAAGACGCAGCCGAAGCGTAGAGCTGATGAGCATCCTCTGCGATACCCCTCCGGCAATCGACGCTATCGCCGCAGCGCGCGCGCCTGCAGGCGCGCCACCCTGCCATCGCACCTCCGTCGGTGCCTCCCGATGCGCGATTGGCGCGCCTGTGCGAGCAGTCCGCTGCACAGGCAGCAATTGCACTTGCACGCCGTTGGACGGCCTCGCTTGCCAGCGCGCGCTATCCGATATCGGGCGATACGAGGAACCGCCTGCAGTCGCTCGACTGCTCGAGCCAGCCGACGACGGCGACGGCATAGCGAGCGCGGCTGCGGCGACCGGGCCGGGTGGAGCGGCCCGAGCGGCCGGGGCGAGCGCCGCAGCGCGCGCACCCGCTCCGGCGCGCACAGCCTGCGAATGCCTCGTCCGCAGCGGCTGCATAGGTATCGGGATCGCTGCGGTGCGCGGGACGAGTGCGCGGGACGATACTGGTGCTCGGTAGAGGACGGCTGCGTCGTCCGCTGCTCTCCTCGCCGGGAGAGGCCGGCCTTCAGACGCCAGACCGTCTGGAGGCCGGCCGACACGCGCAGGCTCCGACGCATCGCGCAGACGAAGCCGGAGCTGGCTGGCTGGCGCAGGACGGAGCGCAGCAGATGGCGCTGCGCGCTGCGCTCGCTGTAGCAGGGAGCGCAAGCTGCTGCCACGCACCAATGCACCGGCAACGCCTGCAGGAAACGATGGCCGCACTGGCGTCCGGGTCGCCGCCGGGCGTATTGCCACACGCTGCACCAGTTCGGCCCGAGCGGAATTCGCCCGCGATTGCCCTTCCTTGCCGTACAGCGATGATGAGAGCGTCCCTCCGGCAGGCATCATCGGCCTACCTGGCAAGCGGACACCTCCAACCATGTAAGAATCGGCTAACGGCCGATTGCCGTCATGGGCGGCGCCGTCGCTGCGTGCAGAGGAAGCGGCGCCAGGACGGCTGCTTGCGCTCCGTCCAATCGCGGCCTGTCCCACCGACAGCGCCTGATCGCTGTCCACGTTCATGTCGCCGCGAGCGGAGCGACGCGCGCTTTCCGTCTCGTCGGCCAGATGCAGCGCAGCAGCGCCCGAGTCAGCGCTACCGGGCGAAGCCTTCGTGTTCGGGCGCGTCGCTTGCACGCCGCCCGTTTCCCATAGCCGATCCGGCATCTGCCGCCATGCGAGCGGCAGTCGCTCTGCCAGACGGGGATGCTTCAGCGCAATGGCTTGCGGCAAGCGAATGCCCGGCGCTCGAACGGACGACTTATCGTTCACGAGGTCCGCCGCCGTCGCGGGACCAAGAGCCGGCGCAGACCGGGTTACGGGCCGTGGCGGGAGCCAGCCGAAGCTGCCCTTCTCGCCGAGAGCCGACAGCAGCAGCGTACTGCGCCGCTGCAGCAGCTGCAGCGGCCGTACCGGCGCAAGCCCCCAAGCGCCTAAGATAGTCGACGCCTGACCGGCGTCGATGCGCGCGGTGGGCCGCCCATACAAGGAGAGCGCGCTCGCAGAGGTAATCCACGGTTCGCGCGGCGCCGGCTGCTGTGCCGAATAGGCCTTGCCGTGGCGCGCTGCCGGCTGTGCAGCGTCAAGAGACGCGCCTGCAGATTGCGATTTCGGGCGCGCATCGGCCGGGCCTGTAGCGCCCCGCCGCGATGTCGGCCGCGCCTGTGCAGGAGCCGGCGCATTCGGCTGTGCCGTCGACTGCGAATTGGCGGGGCCGGTCTTACCCGCACCCGCTGTCGGATTCGCATTCGCCGCAGCTGTCGTCCTCCTCTGCTGCCCGTCTGACTTTTGCCCCTGCGCCTGTCGGCGCGACGAGGCGCCTTCAGCCTGAGGGAGCGCCGCCGCTTGACCTGCTGCCTCGCTTCGAGCCTGATGAGACCGGGTATCCGAGCGGCCGCGTCCGGGTGACTTCTGGCTCTGCTGCGCATCGTCCGGCTGCGCAGCATGTCCGGTTGCCCGATCGGCTGTCTCGACCGATCGTTGCGCCGACCGAATCAAGCGCTCTTCGCGCTCGCGCTGCGCGGCCGGATGGCGCAGCGTCGGCATCGGCATACCGGCCAGGGACGGCAGCATTTGCGAGGCGGACGGCCTCGCGAATGACTGCGTCGCATCCGGGCCGGCCTGCGCGCGAGATTGCTCCAATTGCAGCCGCAGCTGGCGCACCTCGCGCTGCAGCGTGGTCAGGCGCGCGATACGCTCTGCGCTCGCCGGCCCGGCCTGTGCCGGAGATGTCTGGGATGGCAGATTCAGCTGCAGATTGGTTAATAGCTGCAGCTTGAGCTGCAATTGATACACGATCTGCTGAACCGCCGCAGGGGCTGCGTTCGCCTGGCCAGGCGCGTCCTTGCGGTAGGCAAGCGCGCGATAGCCTCGATCCTGCCTGCGCTCGCTGCGGTATTTGTCGCGGATTCGTCCGGCGAATGCGGCGTTCGTGGCTGCCCGTCGTCCGGCCTGTGCGGTCCGTCCCGCATCAGGCCTGCTTAATCGCATGACACGCATCCTTCACGCCTCCCTTCGCCCCGTTCGAACGATGCCGAGGCTATGCTTTGAAGATCGTTTTGATTCCGTTATGTACAAGTTCAATCGATTCGACGGCAATGTCGCTCTGCGCGGCGTTCAGCTCGGGGCCGATCCATTTGGTCGGGTAAGCTTCAAAAAAATTCCATCTGCAAAGCTCGTCGCCGTCGTAATGCTGCAAAATAATCGAGCCGCTTTTGCGAACGACGGTGCCGCTGGCGACCTGCTGGTACCAGTCCCACAGCTCGCTTGAGCCGGACAATCCGCGCTTCAGCGCGATCGTGCCGAAGGATGTCGATTTGGGAAAACGATGGACGTATCCGTTTACGCCGCCTTCCCGATATTCCTCCAGCTCCGTTTCCGACGACAAGCCGCTGACCTCCGTAAAGCCGCCGACCAGCATGCCGTCCAGCTCCACCCAGAATCGGAAGCTGCCGCTCACGGCATCCGAGCGCATGCCCGTGCCTGCCACGGTCCTCACCTCTTCGTAAACACATCAAAAACGTTGGGCTTCTCCGTATCTTCGCTGAGCTTGCGATTGATCCGGGAGATTTCTTCGCACCATTTGCGCCGTTCCCGATGCTCCATGTTCATTATTTCGTCATGCGACCAGTGAAAATAATACGCGATAAAACCGATTTCCTCGTACAGCCTCTCTTCGGGGTAGCGGGTCGGCGGCTTTACGTTCCGGACAAAAAATCGACGGCCACCTCGAATTCATGCTCGCACTTGGGGCACATCGTTTGCACGCGCGGCAGCTCGGCTTCATTGATTTGATGGTAAAAGTTTTGCAAAAACGCCAGATCCGCAGTAAACAGCTTTTCCACGATTCGCGTATCGATGTGCTTCAAATCGCCCAGCTTGGTCACGACGCGGGTTAGCAAAATGATGCTCAAATAGCTCGGATTCTGCTGCACGCGCTGATCCCGCATCGGCAAAATCTCGTCTGCGGCGGTGGCCAGACGCATCACGCCGCGCTTGTGCAGCGTGCCGCTGTCGTCGACATAGCCGCGCGGCAGCTCGAATTCGTACTCCGTTTGAAATGCCATCCTCCAAAACTCCTTTCATTCGGGCAACCCGCCGTAAACGGAAAACAAGAGAAGCGTGCGCCCGACGCGCACGTCTGTCCCTTGTCTCCAGCTCAGGCCAGTATGCGATTACGCCGTTCTCAACATGCCTTCGTGCGCCAGCTCCAAAAATTCGACGGCGACCTCGGAGCCCATGCCGTTGAAGCTCGGCGCCGAATATTTGGATGGCCACGCTTCGATGACCTGCCAGGTCGCGACATCGTTGCCCTCTTCGTCGATGGCGATGATGGTCACCGTTTTGCGCTCGATGGTGCCGTTGATGCACTCCTGCACCCACTCATACAGGTCCATCGAGTCGGTGGCGCCCCATTTCAACGTAATGTTGCTGTATTTGGCCAGTCCGGGCAGCTTGCGCGGCGTAGTGACATCGTTGCCTTCGCGATATTCGATGACGTCCAACGACGCATCGAAGCCGGACACTTCATTGAAGCCGGCTTGCTCGATGCCTTCTACCTCCACCCGGTATCTAAAATTGCGGTACGGATCATTGCGCTCGCCTGTCATGACAATCCCCTCTCCAGAAATGTTGATGCCTTATGCGACATGCCGCTTGCCTGTTGCGCCGACGCCTACTCGGAGCCGGTTTTTTGCGTGATGCGAAAGACGACGAATTCCGCCGGTTTGACAGGCGCGACGCCGATCACGCAGATCAGCCGGCCGTTGTCGATATCGTCCTGCGTCATCGTCTGCGGACCGATATTGATATAATAGGCCTCCGAGCTGCTCGAGCCGGCCAACGCGCCGTCCCGCCATACGCGAGTGAGGAAGGCGTCGATGGTGCGCTGCACGCGCGCCCACAGCTGCTCCGTATTCGGCTCGAATACGACCCAGTTGGTCCCGTTTTTAATCGATTCCTCCAGGAAGATGAACAGGCGGCGTACGTTGATATATTTCCAGAGTCCGTTGGAGGAGCAGGTCCTGGCGCCCCACACGCGCGTGCCCTGGCCGCTGAAATGACGGATCAGGTTGACGCCGGCAGGGTTCAGGATATCTTGCTCGCCCTTGTTGTACTGCACGTCCAGTCCGACCACGCCGCGCAGCACTTCGTTGGCCGGCGCTTTTTGGACGCCGCGGGTCTGATCGGAGCGGGAATACACACCGGCCACCGTACCCGAAGGAGGCACGAAAATGTTGCGCTTGTCCACCGGATCGAACACCGACAGCCAGGGATTGTACATCGCGCAGTAGCTCGAATCGAAGATGTCGCGATGCGTCAGCACGTCGGCCACCTTTGTTTTGTCGCGCGGAATGTCGAGAATGGCGAAGCGGCTGCCCAAATTCTCGCAATGGGCCACCAGCGCCAGCTGGACGTTCGGATCGGTCACGCCGGGAATCGCCATGATGCTGACCACGTCATTGTCAATGAACGAATGAATGCCCGTCCGTCTGCCCGGTCCGCGATCCTCGCCGATAAAATCACCGGCCGATAAACTGCCGATCGAGCCGTCGCTGCCGTCCGTCAGGACGATATCGTACTTGCCGGCTTCCTCGTCCGCTCCGGTGATGACTTCGAACGGTGCGACAATGCCGTTGTCCGAACCGACCGTCACATCCTGGACCGTCACAATGTTGGAACGCGCCAAAATTTTGTCGACATGATTCGGCGCCGACACGTTGAGGGACAGCTTCTCGAACGTCTCGCTCTCGTCACCGTTGAACACATGCAGCGTGAATTCGCTGGTCGTGAGCACCTTGGCCGGCAGCAGCTGCGTGTCGACGACCTCTTCCTTGCCTTCGAGCGGCTCGGCCAGCTCGATGATGTTATCTTGGGAAGAAATGATTTTGTTGTATTGCTTGCCGTTATCGTCCGAGAACGCCACGATGTCGCCCGGGTTGAAGCCGGCCGAATTTTTCACGCGATAACGTTTGCTTTCACCCGGTGCGCCGAGCACTTCGTAAATTTGCGTCTTCGCTTTGCTGGCCGGCGCAATCGCCAGCCGCACCTGATTGCCCCATGTGCCGGGATTTTTGGCCGAGATCGCCAGTACCTTGGATTCCTCGGACGTATTAACCGCCGGCTTGGCATCCGAAGGCGCGACCCGCATGACATAACAGCGCGACCCGCCATTCGTAAAAAATTGCTCGACGGCATAGGCCAGAAAACGATACGAGCCAAATGCATTTTCCGAAAGGTGAGCGCCAAATTCGCGCAGGAATTCGGCCATGCTGGTGACCAAGAGCGGCACGCCTTCTACCGCCCCGCGTTGAGCCAGACCCATAAAGCCGGCCGTGCTGGTGCTGGCCCCCTCAAGCGGCTGGGCGCCGCTGTCAAATTCCTCTACGTACACGCCAGGCGATAAATATTCTGCCATGTTCCCCGGTTTCGCAATTTATACCCTGGTGATGTGTTTGCCGGATGCCGATTCTGGGTATAAACCTAAAACCAGTTCCTCCTCCCTAAAACTTGTTTATTTAAGGAAACTGATACTCGCGCCGGTCGAGCCGCAATCCGCGATATCAATCAACTTATGTCAGGTGAGCCCGGCCAGACAAGCGCGTCGGGTCCGGATATCCGGCCCTCCGTCAGCTCGAATCGTCCGAGCGGATTCGAGGCCCCGGCCTCGAGGTCCAGCGTCACAAGCGCCGGCAACGGCTGACGCAGCGGCAGTAGGAAGCGGCCGTCCGGTCCGGTGATCGCACAGGCGATCGGAAGCAGCATGCTTCCCCGCTCGCACGGGCTGCTCAGCGGTCCGCGAAGGAAGACGCCGCCGGGATACGACTCGTCCACGATGACGTCCTGCGCCGCCCCGTCGCTACGCGCACGGATGCGATAACGGTCGCCCGGGCAGAGCTTGCCCCGAATGGCCGTCACATCGATCGCCGCGGCGCCGGCGGGTGCCGCCTGGACCAATCGCGCGCGCACCGCCCGCTCCTCAATCAGGCAGCCGCGCACCTCGGCGCCCACAATCGGCGCGCCGTCCGCATCGACAAGACGCGAGCGCAGCGCCGTCGTACCGGCGGGAAGCGCGGCATCAGGCCGCGGATACAGCACCAGCGTAAAAATCGGATGCAGCGGGTCGAGTCGTTCGATATCGACTGTGATCACGCGCTCCAAAAAAGCTGCGGATTCTACCTGCAAGCGTACTTGTCCGCTGGGCAAGTCGGTAAAAGCCAGCCAACCGCCGGGCTTGGCAATCGGCCGTCTGGTATGTAGATCTTGTACGGCAACGCGAACCGGCGCGCGCCGCCCCGGAGGCTCTCCGGTCACGGCGTCGATCAGACGCAAGACAAGCGAGCAGCGTGTGGTGGCAATGCGCATCTGGCGTGCTCCTCCTAGTTGTCGTCTTTGTCCTGCAGACGGATTTCGCGCTCAATGACGCGACTCGCCTTGCGTGTCCGGGTAGAGTCGAGGAACACCGGTCCGACGCGGAGTACGAGAGACATCTTGTAGGGCGCGTCGCCGAAATTCCAGAACCCGGTAAGCGTGTCCGACGCAATGCTCTCCACCGCGATCTGGATCTCCTCGCCAGATTCGGCCAGGCCGCCTTGCAGCAGCGGTCCGCGGATCACGGCATGGTCGTGCAGCAGCTGCAGCGCGCGCCCTAGCATGCGATGCTCGTCCAGCGTCCGGGACTGCATGTCCGCGGCGGAGTGCGCCGTCAGCAGATAATGCAAATTGATGGCGAGCGGCGGGTACTGCAGCTCACCCGTCCCCAGCGGCTGCATCTGCGTACGTCTGGACTCCCCGTTCTCCTTAATGTTGAATAAATAAAGCGACAACGACAGATCGCCCTTGTCGGCGGGAGAAGCCATTCCGATCAGCTCGGGCTGAGCGACCGGCTCCGGCGTCATCTGGTCGCGCAGCAGCTTGATCAGCGTGGACCCGACGTCTGCGATGACCGTATAACCAGCGATGAATGTCCCCTCCTTGGCTGCAGATGCCTGAAACCTCGCATCCTTCAACATTTTTCAACACTTTTATTATAGCGGCAAAAGGACATGATGACTATCCTATTTTTTCTATTTTAAAACGGTTTTGCGGCAAATCTCGGCCTTTTCAGGACTTTGCTCCTAATCGTATCCTCCCCATTGGTCGTTTACGAGAATTTTTCCTGTTTTTTTTAATTCTTGCTTGGCTCCGGCTACGAAATGACGCATTCCGATCGGCTGATCCTCGGCTGCAGCGAGGAAAGCCGCGGTCACTACGATGTTTTTGATGCCGCCGCCCGCCATTTCCAGCTTGTCCGCCAAATAGCCGAAGTCCACGTCCTCGCCAAGCGGCGCTTCCGGGGGAACCATCGTGCGCCACAGCTGCTCCCGATGTTCGGCGTCCGGAAACGGAAATTTGACGACCAAATTGATGCGCCGCATAAACGCCTCGTCGATATTTTGCTGAAAATTGGTCGCCAAAATCGAGATCCCCTCGTATTCCTCCATTTTCTGAAGCAAGTAGGCGGTTTCGACGTTGGCGTATTTGTCATGGGCGTCCTTGACCTCGGATCGCTTGCCGAAAAGCGCGTCGGATTCGTCGAAAAATAAAATGGCGTTGGACTTGCCGGCTTCCTCGTAGAGCTCGTGCAGGTTTTTTTCGGTCTCGCCGATGTATTTGCTGATCATTTGCGACAGGTCGATTTTGTAGACCTCCAGCTCGAGTGCGCCCGCCACCACTTCGGCGGCCATCGTCTTGCCGGTGCCGGGCGGCCCGGCAAACAGCATGCTCAGCCCTTTGCCGTACGAAAGCCTGCGGTCGAAGCCCCAATCGCCGTATACTTTGGCGCGAAATTTGGCTTGATAGTAGGCTTGTCTGAGCAAGTCCTTTTGCTCGGAAGGGAGAATCAAATCTTCGAAGGTGTGGCGCGGAAACAAACGCCTCGCCTTGCGTTCAAGGCGATGATCCATCTGTGCCAGCGCGCCCGCCCGCAGATGCGCTTCCTCGATCTGCGTCGCGCCTTCCCAGCGCGCCTGCTCCTCGGCCTGAGCCGAGGCAGCGATGATCTGACCGGGGGTGAAGCGGTAAAGCTCGGCCAAAGCGCGCCAAGGCAGGGGATGCGTCCAGCCCCGCGCAGCCGCTTCGTGCGACCAGAGCCGTTCGCGCTCTTGAGCCGAAGGAATGTGCGCCTCGCAAGCGAAGACGCGCCCGCCCACCGCAGGCAGCGCCGTGAGGCGCTTGGTCTGCTGCGACAGCCAGCAGACCAGGCCCTCAAAGCCGTTGAGCGCGCGTCTCCACTCGGCTAGCAGCCACGGCGATTCCTCCTGCAGCTGCTCCCACTCCGCACCATAATCGATGGCCAGCACCGCGCCGGTCAGCGTCGCCTCACGCACGATGCGGCGCAGCAGGCTGCGGACTTGACGCCGCTCGGCGCCGAGCGAGCCGCCCTCCACGACGAGCAAAGGCAGCTCCAAATCCCCGCACAAATGTCGCAGCAGCAGTTTTTTTCCGCTTCCTTTCGGCCCGTGTAGCAAAACAAACAACCCCTTGTCCGCACCGATCCCGACAGCCGAAGGGGCGTCCGACGTATCGAGCAGACGCTGCAGCCGCTGCAGCGTCTCTTGTCCGACGAGCAGCGCAGGAGGTGTCTCGCCGGGCTCGTACAGGTGCGTCACGCCATCCAGCATCGGATCGGCAGACTCGTCGTGCAGCAAAAAACGCACGATGCGCTCGTCAAGGCGCAGCGGACGGGTCAGCAAATGCGCACCGCGGCCGCCGTCCTCAGCCTCCTCCAGCAGGTCTCGAATCAAGCTGCCATCTGCCGCCAGCGCCGCCCGCACCTGCGCTTCCGGCAGCTCCGCCGAGCCGCCTTCGAGCACCGAGACGAGCTGTGCGCTCAGCCCGAGCGTCGGCGATTTGCTCGTGACGTCGTCGTTCAGATAGCCGTAGAGCTTTTCGAATTTGCGGTCAAGCTCGACCGCGAGCGAGACGATCACGCAGAGCCGCTCGGTCTCGCCGAGTGCGAATCGCTCCGCGAGCACATCCAAGGGCAGCCGAGCCCCTGCGCGCGCCGTCGCCTCGAGCCGGTCGCCGATATACAGACCCCACTGACCGATGATGTGGGCCAGCCGCTGCAGCTCCTCCGGCAATTCGTCCTGCACACCGTCCGAGTGTCCGAGTAGCCTCACGACCTCCTCCTCGGTGACCATGAGGCCGCGCATCGGATCGAACGGATGCTCGCCGTTCAATTGCTTGTACTGCAGCAAGTATTGCACCGCCAGCTCAAGCCGCTTGAGCTCGTCCGCCCAGTATTGACCGCTGAATTCATAGTCGGGCCTTGTCATGACGCCCCCTCCTTGCTCGTTCGTTGGTTGTTGCGGATGCACAGCACCGCGATGTCGTCGGATTGCGGCCAACCGCCGGCATATCTGGACACGTCGCGCACGAGACCGGACGCCAGCTCCTCCGGCGATTCGCTCGCATGCGCCTCCAGATAGGCCTCCAGGCGCGCCATCGCATACTGATGCTGCTCCCGATCCTCCGCCTCGACGATGCCGTCCGTATACAGCACGAGTTGCTCGCCCGGATGCATCGTCAGCTCGACATCAGCGTAGGCCGTGTCCGGCCAGGCGCCGAGCGGAAGACGCTTGACCGTCTCCAGCCGTCTTGCCTTGCCGGAGGCATCGAGCAGCAGCGGCGCGCAGTGTCCGCCGTCGCTGAGCAGCAATCGCCCGTCCGAAAATCGCAGCACCCCGCAGAGCACCGTGGCGAACTGTGTCGGTTCGTCGCGGCACAATAAGGCGTTGACGTGCGTCAGCAGCTCGGACGGCGTCATGCCGGGGCGCATCGTGCCTTTAATCAGCGTGACGGCGGCCGCCATGAACAGCGCCGCCGGCACGCCTTTGTCGGAGACGTCCCCGATGGCGAAGAACAGCTCCTCGTCGCCGAGCAGCTCGTAGTGGTAAAAATCGCCCCCGGCCTGCCGCGCAGGCAACAGCAGCGCAGCCGCCGCGCAGCCGCCCGTTTGGGGGATCGGCTGCTTCGGCAAAAAGCTGAGCTGAATTTCGCCTGCGAAGCGCAATTCGTTCTCCAGCGTATTTTTTGCCATTGTCGTCTGTTCCAGCGCATCGAACAAACGCGCGTTCTCCAGCGCAACCGCAATCGGAGCGGCAACGTGGGCGAGCAGAGCCTGATCCGCTGCCGAGAAAGGATGGCTGCCGCGCTTGTTCAGCACCTGGAGCACGCCAATCACCCGGTTTTGGCTATAGATCGGGACACAGAGCAGATTGCGCGTCTGCACCCCTGTTTTTGAGGCTACGCGCGAGGACCAGCGCGGATCGGCCGCCGGATCATTGAGGATCACAGGCTGTCCGCTCTCCGCTACCCTGCCCGCGATTCCCTCGCCAGGGCTCAGCCGGATCTCCCGTATCTCGTCGCCGCGCTCGCCGAGCGCGAGCTCAAAATACAGCTCCTGCGTCTGCCGATCCACAAGCAGAATCGACGAGGCCTCGGCATCGGTCACGCGCGCCGCCGTGTCCATGATCTGCCGTTGCAGCTCGCGGCCGTCAAGCGTAGAACCGAGCTGCAGGCTGACCTCGAACAGCAGCTCGGTGCGCCGCAGCTTGCGTGCTGCCCGGGCATAGGCCGTCAGCGCGAGCAGGAGTCCGACCGCCAGCACGCAGGCCCCCCATGCGCTCACGCTCATCGCGCCGCTCCCGGATGCGGCGCTCGATTCATTGCAGCTCCTCCATCGCCGCCGCGGCGCTATCGCGCACCTCCAGGAGGCTGAGGAAGCCCGACATCTCGAGCACTTCCCTCACCTGCGGGCTCGGCCCCGCAAAAAGAATGCGCTGCTGCTTGCTCTTCGCTTGCTTGACTGCCATCAGAATGACGCGCAGACCCGCGCTGCTGACATAGCCAATCGCGCTCATATCAAAGACAATTCCCGAGTAGCCGGCATCGGCCACTTCCGCAAGCGCACGCTCGACCTCCGCCGAGCGGACGCCGTCCATGCGGCCTTCGGGCCGCAGCAGCAACGCCCCGCCATGCCGTTCACGGTGTATGTTCATTCCGCATTCCCTCCTCCTCGTGCCTCATCGTCAACTGAAGAATATTGATGCCCTCCTCGCGTGAATAGCGAATCTCGTCCATCAGGCGCCGCACGAAATGAATGCCCAGTCCGCCGACCGGCCGCTCGTCCAGCTTGAGCGTCGTATCGGGCGTCTGCACCTCGAGCGGATTGAAGGCTCGGCCGTCGTCCCGTACGGTCAGTCGCACTTCGCCCGGCAGCGATTCCGCGGTCAGCACGATCTCGTGCTCCCCGCCCTCCGGATAGCCGTACGTAATGATGTTCATCACGATCTCCTCGCACGCCAGCGACACGCGAAACACCTGATCCTCGGTAAACCCGCAGGCCCCGCCGAAGCGGCCAAGCGCCTCGTGAAGCTTTTCCAGCTCCTCCATTCGATTCATCAACCGCAGCTTGAGCGCATGCGGTCCGCGCTGTTCGTATCCGGCCATTGAACGCCTCCTGACCCATTCGTGATATGATGTAAACAAAGACGCAGGACATCCTGCAAAGGAAGGAGCACCGACCATGCAAATCATCGCCATGCTGACCATGCTGATCGATCACCTCGGCATCGTCTTTTTTCCCGGCGAGCAGACGTGGCGCATCATCGGGCGCATCTCGTTCCCCCTCTATGCCTTCGCGCTGGTGCTCGGCTACTATCACACGTCCAATATGCGCCGCTACCTGCTGCGTCTGGCCGTCATCGCGCTGCTGGCGCAAATCCCCTATATGCTCGTGCTTGACGCAAGCGGAATCAATGTCGTAGGCGCGCTGCTGCTCAGCCTGCTCGTGCTGCTGGCGTTCGACCGGGTGCGCGGCTCCGTGGCCGGCGTAGCCGCCGCCCTGACGGCTGCCGTGCTGCTGGAGGCCCTTAATTTCGACTACGGCTATTACGGACTCGCGCTGGTGCTGATCTACCGTTACAGCCGCTCGCACCTGCAGGTCGCGCTGCATCTCGCGCTCAATCTGCTCGCGGTCTGGGACAAGGGCTGGGTCATTCAAATGTTCAGTCTGGCGACGACGCTGACGCTCGTCTATACGCCGCAGCTGTACCGCGCCGCCGACCGTCTGCGGCCGCCGCGGTGGGTGTGGCGCAGCTTTTATCCGGGCCACCTGGCGCTCCTCGCGGCATGGCTCATGATCGCGCATTAGCCGGACGTCTGGCCGCTGAGCTGGCCTTGACGGGCGGCGGGCGGCGACGGCAGGCGCTTTTTCGCCCAACCGTCGCCCGGCCGCGCTTGCCCGTCTCAGCGCAGGTGCGTCATTAATCGTCTTTTTTTTGCATAGCGGCCTTGAGCGCATCCCCCAGCGAGGCGGTCAGCGCAACGTTGTCGCTGAACTGCTCGACCAGTTGTTGCTGCTGCCGGCGCATGGCCTTTCCGCCGCCCTTGGCCTCGCCATCCAGCTTTTCCACGAAGTTGCACGGGCGGCACTGCGCGTATTTGCCCGCCTTGCCGTCGCGAATCTCCATTTTCTTGCGGCATTGCGGGCATCGGCGGTTGGAGAGGCGCGGCTCCGCCGACTTGCGAAATCCGCATTCGCGGTCGGAGCAGACGAGCGTTTTGCCGCGCTTGCTGCTCACCTCCATCATCGGCTTGCCGCACTCCGGACAGCGCGAGCTCGTCAGATTATGCGGCTTGTAATCCTTCGTCTCCCGCTTCACCTCGCCGACCCATTCGCCAGTCTGACGCCGGATGGCCGCCATGAAGCGTCCGGCGTCTCCTTGACCCCGCGATATCCGTTCCAGCTCCCGCTCCCAATCCGCCGTCAGCTCCGCGCTGCGCAGCTGGTCTACGACGAGCTCATACAGCTGCTTGCCCTTGGCCGTCGGGACGAGCCTGCTCCGCACGCGCTCGATCGTCGTCGTGGCGAGCAGCTTCTCGATGATGTCCGCGCGCGTCGCAGGCGTGCCCAGATGATGCTTCTCCATCAGCGTCAGCAGGGCGGCTTCGGTGTAGCGCGGCGGCGGCTGCGTACGGAGCTCGCGCAGTCTGGCGCGCTTGACGGGCAGCGCCTGGCCCTGCGTCAGCGCGGGCAGCTGCTGCCGCTGGTCCTCCCGCTGCGGCGACGCGTCCTCCTCGTCGCCTTCGTCGTCCGCCGGCGCCGAGCTGCCGTACACCTCCTTCCAGCCTGCATCCCGCAGCACCGTACCGCGCGCATAGAAGCGATCGCTCCCCGCCTCCAGCACGACGCTCGTCTCGTCGTAGCGGCACACCGGGTAGAAGAGCGCGATGAAGCGCCTGACGATGAGGTCGTAGAGGCGCCGCTCCTCGGGCGTCAGCGCCGACAGATTGACGTACTGCTCGGTCGGGATGATCGCATGATGATCGGTCACCTTGCTGTCGTCGACGATCCGGCGCCCGGTCTGCAGCGGACGCCGGAGCAGACGGGCGGCGAGCTGAGCGTACGGCCCGACGGCGACGCTCTCCAGCCTTCCCTTTAGCGTCGGCACCATGTCCGAGGTCAAGTAGCGCGAATCCGTACGCGGATAAGTCACCAGCTTGTGCTGCTCGTAGAGCCGCTGCAGCACGCTCGAGGTCTGCTTGGCGGAGTAGCCGAGCCGCTTGTTGGCGTCGCGCTGCAGCTCCGTCAAATCATAAGCTTGCGGCTGTGGCTCGGACTTTTCGGTCGTCTTCAGCCGGACGACCCGAGCCGCTCGACCCGCGATGCGGGCTTCCAGCCGCCGCGCCTCCTCGCGGTCGCGCAGCCGCCCGTCGTGCTCGTCGCGCGCGCGCCAGAGCGCCTGGAATTCGCCGAAATCGGCGTGTACCGTCCAATACGGCTCCGACTGGAATTCGGCGATTGCGGCCTCGCGCGCCATCATCATGCCCAGCGTCGGCGTCTGCACGCGGCCGGCCGCGAGCTGCGCGTTGTACTTGCTCGTCAGGGCGCGCGTCATGTTGAGCCCGATCAGCCAGTCGGCCTCCGCCCGACAGACCGCAGAGGCGTACAAGCCGTCGTAGTCCTTGCCGGGCTTCAGTCTTTGGAAGCCTTCCCGGATCGCCTGATCGGTCTGCGAGGAGATCCAGAGCCGGCGGAACGGCTTGCGCCATTTGACCAGCTCCATGATCCAGCGCGCCACCAGCTCGCCCTCGCGACCGGCGTCGGTGGCGACGATCAATTCGCCGAGATCGTCACGTTTGCACAGCTGTGCAATGCCGCGGAATTGATGCGACGTCTCCTTCATGACCTTCAAGCGCATCCGCTCCGGCGCGATCGGCAGATCGTCGAGATTCCACGTCTTGTATTTGGGATCGTAATCCTCGGGCTCGGCCAGCGTCACCAGGTGACCGAGCGCCCAGGTCACGACATATTGCTTGCCTTCGTAATGATGCTTCTGCTTTTGTCCGCATCCGAGCACGCGGGCGAGTTCCTTCGCCACGCTCGGTTTTTCCGCCAGTACCAGCGCTTTCATCCTTCACCTCTCCCAATTGTCGCTTGTCTCTTCGATTATCAAGCAAGCGGCCCTGCTTGTCAAAAAAAGAAACGGCGCGTCTCCCTTTTCAGGGAACGCACCGTTTCGATAGAACCGCTCGAAGCCCGAACGGCGTTATTTTTTGATCAACACCAGGTCCGGAGCGAGCTCCCGAATGACCTCGGGCGTCTCCAACGCTTCGTCGCGAGCCAGCGGGGTAATTGCATATGCATGCATCAAGGATGCGGGATAAGCGTACATGTGATTGGCCAGCATGCGCTTGTCCGTCATGCGCGGATCGAGCCAGCTCTCGCGCTCGGTCTCGTCCATGATGACCGGCATCCGGGTATCGTAGCCGGCGACGAGCCGATTGGCCATCGTCGTCATGATCGTACAGGTCCGGTGCAGGCGGCGGTGCTGATCGTAGCGCTCCTCGTACAAGCCCGCAAGGGCAAAAACCCCTTGGTTCGGAAGCACGAAGCGTACCGCCCGGCTCGATTTTCCCTCCGTTTTCCAGCCGTAAAACCCGCTGCAAGGCACCAGACAGCGCTGGCGCTTGACAAGCCGTTCAAAAACGGGCTTGCCGCTCACCGAATCGTAGTCCGCGTTGACGGAGTCCTTGGCCCAGAACGGGAACAGCCCCCAACGAGCCTCCACGATGCGCCGCTCCTCCGGCCCGCCAATCACAATCGGAACATCCTGGGTCGGAGAAATATTGTAGCGCGCTTTGGGCGCATCGGGCAAATTAAGCATGCGAAAGCGACGCTGCAGTTCGCTGGACTCGGCTATTAAAGAATAACGCTGGCACATTGTAGGAAACCACCTTTTGTTTTCCTACATTATCCGCAATCCCGGCCAAACTATGCATGGCTTTTGTATTCTCGTCCTGCCTTTCATTGTCCTCATTAGGCATACGCGATATAATGGAAAGGAGTTTTCGAAGGGAGAGAAATCGATTTGCCATCCGACGAACACCGGGAATCGATCCACCAGCGTCACGACACATCGTACCGCTTCCTGCTTTCAAGCAAAAAGATCTTTGTGGAGCAAGCTGCTCCGCTCCTTTGTTCACAAAGGATGGGTGAAAGCCATCACGATCACCTGCAACAATTTATAGCATGGATGGCCAACATCCTTCTTCAGAAATTACCTGAACATGAGTCCCAAGGCGAAACGGTTCGCGCCGTTCTTCGGCAGCGCGGCCAGTTTCGTTCCGCGAAATTGAGCAGCTTCGTATACATGTAAAACGTATATTTTGCTCAATTTCAAGTGCAAGCGTTTATTCAGAATGCGAAAGGAGATGCAGCGATCATGGGCTTCGAAAAAGTACTGGATGATATTAAGCGGGAGGGCAAGCTTGAGGGCAAGCGGGAAATCGCCAAACGTATGATTGATCTGGAAATTGACAGCACCCTAATCGCAGCAGCCACCGGCTTCACGCCCGAAGAAGTGGAGGAGTTACGCAATCGCTTGCCTTAACGACACAGGATTCTCGCGTATATGGACGGACAAGGCGAAACGAGCAAGCCGTCTTTTATGGCGCAACTCGTTTCGTTCCGAGACTATCTTATAAATTTTATATATTTAAGAAAAACGGACCGACTGGAATCGGTCCGTTTTTCCTATTCGATGCAATAAGGTTTTAGCCTTCCAGTAGCAACGACTCCGGATCTTCGAGCAGATTTTTGATCGTTACGAGGAAGCGCACCGCTTCGCTGCCGTCGACAATCCGGTGATCGTAGGACAGCGCGATATACATCATCGGGCGATTCTCCATGCCGTCCTCGCTCGTTGCGACCGGGCGGCGCTGAATCGAGTGCATGCCGAGGATGCCGACCTGCGGGCTGTTCAGGATCGGGGTCGAGAGCAGCGAGCCGAACACGCCGCCATTGGTAATCGTGAACGTACCGCCTTGCAGATCCGAAAGCGCCAGCGTGTTGTTGCGAGCCTTGCCTGCCAGATCGAGAATCTGCTTCTCGATGCCGGCGAAGCTGAGTCGATCCGCATCACGCACGACCGGGACCACGAGCCCTTCCTTCGCCGAAACCGCGATGCCGATATCGTAGTATTTTTTGACGAGCAGCTCGTCGCCGTCAATTTCGGCATTGAGCAGCGGGAACGCCTTGAGCGCGCCGACGACCGCCTTGGTAAAGAAGGACATGAAGCCGAGATTGACTTCGTGCTTTTCCTTGAAGGCGTCCTTGCGGCGCTTGCGCAGCTCCATGATCGCCGTCATATCCACTTCGTTGAACGTCGTCAGCATGGCCGCCGTGTGCTGGGCCTCGACGAGCCGTTTGGCGATCGTCTGGCGACGGCGCGACATTTTGCGGCGCTCGACCTCCTTGCCTTCCGGTGCGGACGCAGCGGCGGCCGGTTGAGACGGGGCAGGAGCTTGTCCGGCTGCAGCCGGCGCTTGCTTCGATTGGCGCACATCGTCCGAGCGGATGCGACCGAGCGGATCGCGCGCGCCGACGCTGCTCAGGTCGATGCCTTGCTCGCGTGCCAACCGGCGCGCTGCCGGGGTGGCCGTTACGCTGCCGGACTCGGCGGCTTTGTCGGCTTGACCCGGTTGCTCGGTCTTGGCGGACTGCTCAGATTTGGCAGGCTGCTCTTCTTGGGATTGCGATGCCGGCTGCGAAGGTTCTTGAGCCGGCTCCTCGGCCTTGGCCGGAGCGGAGCCGCCCCCGGCTCCGATCGTGCCGACGACCTCGCCGGGTGCGACGGTATCGCCCTCTTGCTTCAGGATTTCGCCCAGTACGCCGTCGTCCTCGGCGCTGACCTCGAGATTGACTTTATCGGTCTCCAGCTCCAAGAGCAGATCGCCGCGTTTCACGGTATCTCCGGCCGCCTTCACCCATTTCGATATCGTGCCTTCTGTAATTGATTCGCCCAGATCGGGAATTGTAATGTCGCTCACAGCGCTGCCTCCTTCGGTTAGATCGGGTTGATTAGGACTGCTTTAATGCTTGCGAGAGAATGCGCTGCTGCTCATAAGCATGCACATACTGATAGCCGCTGGCCGTGCTGGAGCGCTCGGGACGTCCGATATACGAGACGGACGCGCGCTTCGGCGCGATCGCCCGCAGACGCGGCTCGGCGTACCGCCAGGCGCCCATGTTCTCGGGTTCCTCTTGGACCCATACCAGCTCCTTGACGCCGGGATGCGCTTTGCAGATCTCGCTCAGACGTTCCTTGGGGAACGGATAGAGCTGCTCGACGCGGACGACCCGCACCCACGAAAGGTCGCCGGACTCGGCATTGTCGATCGCTTCCTGCAGATCGACGGCGACCTTGCCGGTGCACAGCAGCAGACGCGTCACGCCCTTGGCGTCGCCGCGCGGCGACTGCTCCTCAAGCACCTCCTGGAACCCGCCTTCGGCAAAGGCCGAGGCCGGCGATGCGACGCGCGGATTGCGAATCAGGCTCTTGGGCGCCATCAGGATGAGCGGGCGGACGTCCTTGGTCTGCAGCATCGCCGCCTGGCGGCGCAGCAGATGGAAGTACTGGGCCGCGCTCGTCAGGTTGGCGACCGTCCAGTTATTCTCCGCGGCGCCGGTCAGATAACGCTCCAGGCGCGCGCTCGAATGCTCGGGCCCCTGGCCCTCGTAACCATGCGGCAGCAGCATGACCAGACCGCTGTGCTGCGACCATTTCTCGCGTCCCGCGGAGATGAACTGGTCGATGATGACCTGCGCCGCATTGGTGAAGTCGCCGTATTGCGCCTCCCACAGCACGAGCGTCTCCGGCGCGAACACGTTGTAGCCGTATTCGAAGCCGAGCACCGACGCCTCAGAGAGCGGACTGTTGTGCACGGCGAACGACGCCTTCGCGGACGGCAGCTGGTGAAGCGGCGAATAGGTCGAGCCGTTCTCGTAATCATGCAGCACGATGTGACGATGCGCGAAGGTGCCGCGCTCGGAGTCCTGACCGCTCAGCCGGATCGGCGTGCCGTCGTCCAGGATCGTGGCGAACGCCAGCGTCTCGGCGAGCGCCCAGTCGACCTTCTGTCCGTCCTCCAGCGCGTTTTTGCGGCGCTCCAGGATGCGGCGCAGTTTCGGATATACCTTGAAGCCGTCCGGCCACTTCAGCAGGTTGCCGTTGATTTCCTTGAGCGTCTCCAGCCGGACCGCAGTCCCTTCTGTGGAACCGGGCTTCTCGTCGCGCGCATCCTGCACGGAATCGACTTCGCCGTGACCGTTTTGCTTGACTTGCTCGTATGCCGACTCCATCGTCCGGATGATGTGGTCCTTGAAGCTGCCGATCTTGGCTTCGTCCACGACGCGGGTCTCGGTCAGTCTGCGGCCGTAGAGCACGGTGACGGACGGATGGCTGTGCACCTTGCCGTACATGAGCGGCTGCGTCGCCTCCGGATCGTCCATTTCGTTGTGTCCGTAGCGGCGGTACCCGATCAAGTCGATCAGGAAGTCTTTTTTGAACTTGGTCCGGTATTCGCAGGCCAGCCGCACCACGGCCAGACACGTCTCCGGATCGTCGGCGTTGACATGGACGATCGGGATCTCGTAGCCTTTCGCCAGATCGCTCGCGTAGTGCGTGGAGCGCGAGTCATGGCTCTCCGTCGTGAAGCCGAGCCGATTGTTCGCGATAATGTGCACCGTTCCGCCGTTGCGATAGCCCGGCAACTGGTTGAAGTTCAGCGTCTCCGCGACGATGCCTTCGCCGGGGAAGGCGGCATCGCCGTGCACCAGCACGGTCGCAGCCTCGGCGACGTTCTGCTCGGGATAGCCGGCCTTGGTCCGGTCCTCCTGAGCGGCGCGCGTGAAGCCCTCGACGATCGGATTGACGAACTCCAGGTGGCTCGGATTGTTGGCGAGCGTAAGGCGCGTCGTGACTGTCTCACCAGCCTTGAACGAACGGTGTCCGCCCAGATGGTACTTGACGTCGCCGGTCCATCCGAAATTGATGCCCATCGAGCCTTCCGACGGCATCAAGTCTTTATTCGGCGCATGATGGAACTCCGAGAAAATCTTGCTGTACGGCTTGCCGAGAATATGCGCGAGCACGTTGAGACGGCCGCGATGCGCCATCCCCATCAGGATCCGCTCCGCTCCGTCCTCGGAGAAGCGCATCACCAGCTCGTCGAGCATGGGAATAAGCACTTCCAGACCTTCGACGGAGAAGCGCTTTTGTCCTGTAAATGTGCGATGCAAAAAGTGCTCGAACTGCTCGGTTTGAATCAGGCGATTGAGCAGCGTCGTTTTTTCGTCGGTGTCGAGCTGCTCCGGCTTGCTTTTTTCAAGGCGTGCGTTGAGCCACTCGCGCTCTTCCTGCTCGTGCACGTGCGCAAATTCGTATGCGGCCGATTCGGTGTAGATCTGACGCAGACGGCGGTAGGCCTGCAAGCCGTTGGCGACGTCCTCGTGCGCGTCAGGCCAGATCAGGTGCGCCGGAATCGACGACAAGTCTTCCTCGGTCAATTGGAACGTCTGCGGCTCCAGCAGACGCGTGTCCGAGGTTAGTCCGAGTCCGAGCGGATCGATCGTGGCGGCCAGATGGCCGTAGACCCTCACGTTTTCGAGCAGCTTGTGCGCGGCGACCACCTTCTGCATCCAGTTATAGTCAGTTCCTTGCTGCGCTTGAACGGCCCCGGCTTCTTGGGGCGCCGAGACATCGCGGCTGCGCGCGGGCGGCGCGCCGTGACGGCCGAACAGCTCGCGAAAGCCCGGTTCAACCGAGGAAGGATCCTTTAAAAAACGCTCGTATTGCTCTTGCACGTACCCCAGGTTGGGACCGTAGTAGGCTTGCCAGGGATCTTGCCGCTGGCTGCCGCTATTGATGGTAATCATTGCGGTTTTTCTCCACCTCGCTTAGAAATGTAACCCCTTCGCCCATCGGCGGGCATACCCGATAAGCATCCGTACCAACGCTTACCTCTTCCATTATAAAGATAAATGCGCCCGCACTCCAGTGCGAAGCGACAATTGACCGGAAAATGTGTCGAAATTATGAACCTGCGCAGCGCTCCACTACCTCGTGATACGGCAAGTCGCCGCCGAACAGATCCAGCGCGCTGCCGATCGTAATGTCCAGGCGGCCGCCGCCGAGGGTGCGGAAGCGCTCCAGATCGTCGAGCGAGCGCGCCCCTCCGGCATAGGTGCATGGAATGGACGTCCACTCGGCCAGATTGGCGACGAGCCGCTCCTGCATGCCCGAGCGCTTGCCCTCCACATCGACGGCATGGACGAGAAATTCGCTGCAATACTGCTCCAGCTCGCGAACGGATGCGGCGTCAACCCGAAACGGCGTAAACGTCTTCCATCCGTCCGTCATGACATGCCACGCGCCTTCCTGCTCGCGACAGCTCAAATCGATAACCAGCCGCTCCCGGCCGACGGCCTCGACTAGACGCAGCAAATTGGCCATGTTCAGATCGCCGCCCTCGAACAGATACGAGGTGACAATCACATGGGAGGCGCCGGCCTCGAGATAACGCGCCGCGTTGTCTGCGCGTATCCCGCCGCCGAGCTGCAGGCCGCCCGGATAGGCGCACAGCGCTTCGAGTGCGGCGGCCTCGTTGCCCGGACCGAGCATGATGACATGTCCGCCGCTCAGGCCGTCCCTGCGGAACAGCTCGGCATAGTAGGCGGGCGATTGCTTCGATACGAAATTTTCGACGACTGCGCCGTTTGCGGCACCTAGCGTTTCACCGACGATTTGCTTTACTTTACCCTGATGAATATCGATGCACGGTCTGAATTTCAAAGGCATTCTCCTTCGGTCAAGCGCTGTAATCCAAATTGTCCTCATTATAACACAGTTGCGCCGCCGTTTCAGGATCAATTTCCAAGCCGTGCGGCGAGACGCGGCGCCATGCGAATCAACCATGCGCCGAGCAGCATGCGGAGCGCCTCGGCGATCAGATGAGGCCCGTGCGCGCTCGCCGACACATTAACGTCCTCCATGCGCCAGACCAGCGAAAGCAAGGCTTGCACCAGCGATGTACCTGCCAAAATAAGGATCACAAGACCGGCCGCGGCAATGACGAAGCTTTCAATACGCCATCTCTCGCCGGAGGCTGCCGCCGACGCGCCGACGCTGCCGAACCGACGGGCCAGCCGATCGGCGCCGAGCCAGAGCGTTATGCCGGCCAGCAATTGAATCAAAGCGCCGGCGGCCAAAGGTAAAATCACACGAACGATGCCATCTGCGCCGGGCATGAGTTGTTGGCTTGCGTAAATATTGCCGATTGTGTTGCCGACGGTGGCCAAGCCTTCAACCACAAAGTAAATGGCCAGCAGGCGGACCGCCAATCTTCCAAATTCGCTTGCATGCATGGCTGATTCGCTCCTTGCATTACAGAATATCCCTTCATTGTAGCGGTTCATCCAAGCTTGTTCAAGCATGCTATGCGAGATCGTATGCTTTCTATAATTTCAAGGCGAAACGGCTGAAAGACCGCGCCGTCATATGCCGGCGCGGCCCTATGCTTTGTAGAGGTTTGGGTCCTCACATCATCCACTATCTATTACGAATTGCTATCCGACTCGCCCTGCTGCGGCATGAGAAAATCGGGAATGCGATTAAGGGTGTAATCAGCCGCGCGGTATGGGATATAGCGGTCCAGACTCTCGATATGCGCGATCTTCCAAGCGCCGCCGTCGAGCTCGTCGCGCTTGAAAAAAAGCACTTCATTGATGTCTCCCGAAACGGCGCCGTATTGCAGCGACAGTACGGTATACATAAACGGCATGCCCATTTCTTCGTGATACGAAACGTCGCCGGCCTTAATCGGTCCGCTCCAGGAGATCCGGTAGCCAAGCGCATCGCGCAACTCGTGCAGCACCGTGACCCGCGCATCGACGTCAATAAAATCCTGGCTCTCCGAGAGCGTGCCAAATGCCGTCATGTACTGCTCGTCGACAAGCGCATTGTAGTAGGCCGCGGCCACTTCGCTGATTTGCTCCTTGTCGCGCTCGGTAAGGCCAGCCGGTCTGTCGTTGGCGCAGCCGGCCAGCAGGAGCAAGCCGCACAGCACAAGACTGACCCAGATCGGAACAACCAGGTCGCGCGGTGTTCGACGCTTCATGCCATCCCTCCTTCTTCGCCCTCGCGGGGCTCCGGCTCGATGGAGCGCGCACTGTCTTCGACGGAAGCGTCCGCCTGCAGCACCGCGCTCAACAAGCCTGGAAAACGGGCGTCCAAATCCTCCGAGCGCAGCGATAACCGGCGCTGCGTCCCTTGCAGGCGCACGCGCAGCACGCCGGCTTCGCGCAAGGTCCGCACATGGTGACTCATTGTTGATTTGGCGACCGGACTCGCAAATTCTCCGCAGGGCATCTCGCCCGCAAGCGCAAGCTCGCGGATAAGCCTCAGCCGGATCGGGTCGCTCAGGGCGGCGAGGATCGTGGTCAATTGCAGCTGATCGCGCTCCGGATGAACAAGGGTTCTCACATGCTGTTCCTCCCCCACTTGCTATCGATTGCATTATACCACAAGGCGTGCTATATTTTTATTTGTTCGATAATTATAGAACTATGAAAGTTGGCGTATACGATGCAAGCTAACAGCCAATCGGCCGCATTATCGGCGCAAAGCGCCTCGATTGCCCCGGTATTCAACCCGCGAATCGTCATCCCGTTGCTCGGAACGGTAGTCGTGCTGGTCGTCATGAATACGATGATGTTCAACCTTGCGCTGCCGCGCGTATCCGAGCAATTCCAGCTCGGCGCCGCAGCTGCCTCCTGGATTGTGACCGGCTACTCGACTGTGTTTGCGATTTCGTCGATTACGTACAGCCGGCTCTCCGACTTTTTGCCCATTCGCAGGTTGCTGCTGATCGGACTGCTCTGCCTGGGCGGCGCTTCGATCGCCGGATGGCTCAGTCACAACTACGCGCTGCTGCTTGTCTCTCGCCTCGTCCAGGCT
This sequence comes from Paenibacillus sabuli, assembly GCF_014705605.1. GTDB lineage: Bacteria > Bacillota > Bacilli > Paenibacillales > Paenibacillaceae > Paenibacillus_D > Paenibacillus_D sabuli. Next base: position 159,555 of record NZ_JACXIZ010000020.1, on the reverse strand, counting down.
AGCGGCGCAGGTTCGGCGGTCAGCCTCTCGCTCGTCCTGATTGCGCGCCACGTCCCTCAGGAGCAGCGCGGCAAGTCAATGTCCTTGATTATGGCTGCCGCCTCGCTCGGGCTCGGACTGGGTCCGGTTGCCGGCGGCTTCATTACGCAGGTGTTCGGCTGGAATGCCTTGTTTCTCGTCACCGGCGTTGCCCTGCTCATCCTCCCGATTCTGTATCGGCAGCTGCCGGCCGAGCCTGCGGCGCCCGGTTCCTTCGATTGGCAGGGCGGATTGCTGCTGGCAATCGGCACGACCGGACTGCTGCTTTTTTTGAGCAATCAGCTCGTTCCGGCTTTAGGGGCCGGCTTGCTCGGGCTGGCCTTGTTCTGGCTGCGCATTACCCGCACTGCCGAGCCGTTCGTGCAGCCGGACTTGCTGCGCAATCGCGCCTACATGCTCCTCATCGGGCTCGGTATTTTTGCGTATGTGATCAATTTTGCCACGATGTACCTGCTTCCGCAGGTGCTGACGCACCAGTACGGGCTGGAGCCGTTGCAGGCCGGCTTGATCCTGTTCCCGGGGGCACTACTGTCGATGTTGGCCTCGGGCCGGATCGGCCGCACCATCGACCGGCACGGCAATCGGCCGCTGCTGCGCTGGGCCCCCTGGCCGCTGCTCGCAGCCGGCGTATTGTTCGCGTTGCTGGGCGGCGTTTCCTATTATGCCGTACTCGTCGTGTTCATGCTGATGATTCTCGGCTTCACCGCGCTCAATGCCAGCGTATCCAACGAGATGTCGCGCATTCTGTCCGCGCGGCAGATCGGAGCGGGGATGGGACTCTTTCAGCTGCTGCAGTTTTTCAGCGGGGCCTTCAGCGTCGCGCTCTGCGGCAGCGCCCTTGCCCTCCAGCGCGAGCTGCCGCTGCAGGTAGCGCATGCCAATCTTTTCTGGGGTACTGCGGCCGTCGGCCTTGTCACGCTGGTCTGCTCGCTGCTGTACATCGCGAGCAGTCGCAGATCGGCTCAGTCTCAGTAGCGTCGGTCCTTGCTAGACGGCATACAGGCCTTGCTTCGCCCGATCCTGACCAACGTCCGGCGTGCCGGCATTGGTCAGGATCGGAGATTCAGGTCTTCGTGCGCTCCTGTCCTTCCAGCTCCGCCTTAAGCTTGATCGAAGCGCGCGTCATATACGCCTCCCGGATGAGCCCGGCCACTTCCTCCCACGTCACGCTGCGATCAAGCCGGACCCCGATCCACCCCAGATGGCCGACATACGCCGGAAGGTAATAAGTGTCCTCGCCGGTCTCCAGGAGCAATTGCTGCACCCCCGGCGGCGCCGCGCAGCACAGCCCGACAATGCCGTCCCCGTGATGATTATTGCGATATTGCGCAATCGATTTTTTGCCGTGCACAAAATAAGTCGGCATGCCGTGGCTGATGCGCTCGCTGACGCCAGGCAGTGACAAAGCAAATGCGCGAATTCGCTCCGGCCACTCCTTCGCAGCTGTATCCCTCAGATTTTCTTCCGACAATTGTCTGCCTCCTCCGTTTCAGCGTGAACCCTACCTGTAGCGTAGCATACCGCAATCCTTTAGGAAACCTGCCCTCGCATTTCATGACAAATGTAACTGTCGCAGCAGCTCGGATTCGCCGATAATGAGAACTATATTCTGAATCGGAGGATTGGACAATGAATCTGGTACGCTTGGAACGCCTGGTGAAGCGCTACGGCGATTTAATGGCACTCGACCACATGGAGCTGGATATCCGAGCCGGCGAAATTCTCGGGCTGCTCGGACCGAACGGCGCCGGCAAAACGACGCTGATTCACGCCTTGACCGGATTGATCGCGGTCGATTCCGGAACGATCGAGCTTTTCGGACATGCGATGCGGCCGGGCAAGCTGGAGCCAAAGCGGCATTTCGGACTTGTCACGCAAGAGCTCACGTTATTTTACGACTTGACCGCGCGCGAGAACCTTGCCTTTTTCGGCGGAATCTACGGGCTCAAAGGGAAGGCGCTGCAAAAGCGCGTCGAGCGCACGCTGCAACTGGTCGGGCTGGAGGAGCGCGCGGACCAGTTTCCCGGCAAATTTTCCGGCGGGATGCAGCGTCGTCTCAATATCGCGGCCGCACTCGTCCATGAGCCGCGTCTGCTGATCATGGACGAGCCGACGGTCGGTATCGATCCCCAGTCCAGGAGCTACATCCTGGATACGGTACGCGAGCTGAACCGACAGGGCACGACCGTCTTGTACACGACGCATTATATGGAAGAAGTGCAAGCGCTCGCCTCGCGCATCGTGATTATGGACGACGGCCACGCGATCGCGAATGGGACGGTCGACGAACTGATTGCACGCATTCAGCTGGAGGAAAAGCTGCAAATGGAAGTATCCGAACCAACGGAGCAATTGATCGAGCAACTGCAAGCGATCGGGGGCGTCAAGCAGGTGAAGCAAGAAGGCCGTCGTCTGCTCGTCTCGATTCGTCCGGGCGCAGACGTCCTTGAGCCATTGCTGGCCGCTGCTCGCACATACGGCGGCGGAGTCCGCTATGTGAATGCCGACAAGCCGACGCTGGAGGACATCTTCCTCACGCTGACCGGCAAACAGCTGCGCGACGGCGACGGAGGTGAAGCGGAATGAGTGTTGCGGGGATGATGCGCTATGCTCTGTTGCGAATGGCACGCAGCTACCTGGCGCTGCTCCTGCTGGTCGGTGTGCCGCTTGTGCTCATCGCCGTCATCGGCACGGTCTCGGACTACTTGCAGATCGAGCGATACGGCGACACGAGCCTGCCCGGCATGGATTATCTCGCCGTCAGCATGGTGCTTGGATTCCAGCTCTTCGGCGGCGCGTATACGATGGAATTCTTCAAGTCGGACCTGCTCGATGCGCGCAAATGGAGACTGCACGCTCTGCCGCTGCGAATTGATCGGTACGGGATGGCGCTGCTGCTCGGCAGTACGGTTTTCACAATGCTGCAAGGCTTGGCGATGGCGATTTTCACCCAATTGATGTTCGGTGTAAATTGGGGCAACTATGCTTGGCTGGTCGTCGTCCTAGCTGCCGTCTCATTCTTGTCGCAGTTGGTCGGACTGGTCCTGATCCTCAGCTTGCGCAGCGCCAAGCTGGCCGAACGCCTATCGGAAGTGTACGGCATTGGCTCGATGCTCCTCGCAGGGTTCGCGCTGCCGATGCCGGACACGCCCCTGTTCGAATTTTTCGGGCGCTATGGCAATCCGCTCTCGCTGGGCCAGAACGCCGTGTTTGGCATGCTATACGGCAACGACCGGTTGCTGCCGCTGCTGAGCGTCGGGCTGTTGTTCACCGCTAGCGCTCTGCTGCTTCCGTTAGCGGCCGCTGCCGGAAGGAGGAAGCTCGGATGACCGTGTTTCGATACGCGCTCAAGCGAATGCTGCGCAGCAGGGCGACGCTTCTCCTGCTCGCGCTGCCGTTCGGCTTGCTGCTGCTTCCCGCGCAGCGCGGCTGGGAGCCGCTCTTGCCGGCTTGGCATTATTACGGTTTGCTCCTTTTGCTGCTGGCCGCCCGGTTGCCTGCGCTGCTGCTGGTGGAGCGTACCAGCGGCGTGCTGCTGCGCGTCGCATCATCGCCGATCAGCCATCTTCGCTATCTTGCCGAGCATATGCTGGCGTACGGCGCATTGCTTGGGCTTCAGATCGGCGCATTTGTCGGCGCGGGTATGCTACGATATAGGGACCCGGTGCAGCCATGGCCGCTGCTGGCGGTTTATGCCGCGTTTGCACTCGCCGCGCTCGCGCTGGTGCTGGCATGGTGTTCCTTATTCCGCAACCGGGAGACGTCGGCGCTGATTCTGTTCAGTCTCTGCATGCTGGCTATGATGCTGGGCGGACTGCTCTGGCCCGTGCAGGCACTGCCTGCCGCCCTTCAGCGTACAGCTTGGCTGATCCCGACTTACTGGCTCGGCGAGGGGTATCGTACCGTCGCCGCCGGAGACCACAGCGCCCTGCTCGCCGCCATCGGCATGCTGCTGCTGTTCGCGGCGGCGGGGCTGCTGCTGGGCAGCCGAAGGAGGTTGAATTAACGAGAGATGACGCCACATCCTATGCGCTGGTCACCGCAGCGAGCCACCGCCGTTGGCCGCGGCGGCTCGCTGCTGCTGCTCGCGGCATGCGGGCCGGCCTTGGAGGCGCCGCCGATCTGGGCGGCGCTGCTGCTCGTGCTCGCCGTCGCGGCGGCGGCCCGGCAACGATTGGCCTGCCCTCCGTGGCTCGCGGTCATTGATTATGCCGCATGCTTCCTCTGCGCATCTGTATGGCCCGGAGCGCTGATTGGCCTGACGCTGCCGGCCTTCGAAGCGCTGCGTGCCGGCAGACCGCTGCTGTTGATGCCGCTGGCACTTCCGTTCCTGCCCCCGCTGCGCCCGATGATAGGCGATCCCGCCGTAGAGCTGCTCCTCGCAGTCGGCGCGCTCTGTGCGGCATGCGCATATGCGGGAGCCCTGTTGCGCGGCTGGGGGCGCGATGCGCGTCGCTATCGCTCGGAAGCCGATAGCGAACGCTACGAACGCCTGAGTCTCGAGGAGCTGCGCGGCGAGCTGCTATTGGCCGGAGCGCATAGCGCCCGCACAGCCGAGCTGGCGGAGCGCAGCCGCATCGCGTCCGAGCTGCACGACCATGCCGGTCACGACCTGACCGCTGCGGCGCTGGCCTTCCGAGCCTATGCCGAGCTGCGCAAGTCCGGGGACGCGGATGCTGCGGTATGGTTCGACGAAGCGCTGCGCCGACTGGAGGATGGCATGGGCGCCTTGCGCAGCACGGTGCATGCGATGCGCCCGATCGCCGCTTACGGCCTGGAGCGCCTGCATGAGATCTGCGACACCTTTGAGGCTTGTCCGATCGTACTCCGAGTCGACGGCGACACCGGCCGTCTGCCTCCGCACTTCTGGAGCGTCCTGGAGCCGGCGGTCAAGGAAGCGCTGACCAATGTGCTGCGCCATGCCGATGCGAGGCGTGTGGAGGCTGCTCTCGAGGTCGGACCGCAGATCGTACGGCTGCAGGTCCATAATGACGTGCAGTCACCGCACCGCGTGTCATCGGGAGCCGCACATGCCCCCGGCATCGGACTGCGCAATTTGCGGCAGCGCGCACGCGCTGTAGGCGGCCATGTGTCAGTACGCGCGAACGAAGCCGGCTTCCTGCTCGTCTGCGTGCTTCCTCTGCCGGAGCAGGTCAGCCAAGAAAAGGAGACAGACGATGAGCATGCGCATACTGATCGTCGATGACGATCCGCTCGTCTGCCGCAGCCTCCAGGTGCTGCTCGGGCGCGAGCCGGACATCGCGATCATCGCGACTGCGGCGGACGGCGCCGCTGCGGTAGAGGTCTGCCGCAGCGAGCAGCCGGACGCCGTACTGATGGACATCCGCATGCCGGGCATGGACGGCATCCGCGCGGCAAGCCGGATCAAGCGTGACTGGCCCCATATCAAGATCATGATGCTGACGACATTCCGCGATCGGCCGAGCATCGATGAGGCGTTGCAGGCCGGAGCCGACGGCTATATGCTCAAGTCTGCCCAAACGCCGCATCTCGCGCGACAGCTGCGCGCCATGCTCGCCGGCGCGAGCGTGCTCGATCGGCAGGTGCTGGAGCAGCTGCTGCCGCGTCGTGCGCCGCCTCCGCCTCCGGACATGCTGACGCCGCGCGAGCTGGAGATCATGCGGCTCATCGCCGAGGGCTGCTCGAATCGTGAAATTGCGGCTGCGCTATACATCGGCGAAGGCACCGTGCGCAACGCGCTCACGGTCATTCTGGACAAGCTGGAACTGCGCGACCGCACCCAGTTGGCCATTCGATATTGGCGCGAAAGGAGCTAGCAGCGCCCAGCAGTTGAAAGACGATTCGACACCGATCGTCGAATCAGGAGCGCAACCCTCGGAATATGCGGTTCCCCGGGAAATAAGCGCAAGCTCAAGCCCCGCTTATTTCCCGGTTATCATCTCACTACTCATTGCCCGCGGATCGTATCCTCATAGCGCTCGCCCTCCGCCTCCCAGACGAGCTGAAGCGACACATCGCCCATTTCGATATAATCGAGCGTGTTCATCTCGCCCGACTCCTGCAGGCGGTAGTCGATCACGAAGGTCGGCAGCTCCTTGTTGCGAATATCCTCCACGAGGATTCCGTTTTCATCTTCATTGGCGACGTCGTATCTGCCTTCCTCGATGCGGCGCTTTTTGTAGGTTGGATCGTACAGATTCACGACCTGCGTGCCGAGGCTCGTGCCCTGGGCGAACACGATGCGATCGAAGCGTTCCAGGTCATCCGGCTCGCCCAAATACGTGTATTCGATTGAAAAATAGTCCAGCTTGTCTTCGGCTACGACCGCCCCGTACACCGTCGCCTCCCAGCTCTCCCCCGCCGCCTGAAATATGGTGTCGGTGCGTGTTTCTTCCGCGCATCCGGCCACCAACACAAGCATTAAACTTCCCAGCAGCGTGCTGCCTCGCCTGCGCATACTGGCATCCCTCCCAATGTCGTATCGTTTGTTCAACATCTTACAGGAAAATAACGGGGATTCAAAGCCAAGAATCCTTCACGAAATAACCAAAGACAGAGTATACGGCGGTATCGGTAGCTGCGCTCACCATCGTCAGGCACCAACGAAACACGCCCCTTTGTTCGTCTGAACCTTCGCCATCCCGTAGGCAAACGGACTCTACTAACGTAACGGTTGCCATCGTGCTTATTTCGGTCGCTTTCAGGTGATTTCTAGTCTAGCGGTTGCCACAGCGCTTATTTGGCCTCGATCGCGTTTTTTTGATTGATTTCACGAAAATAAGACCTGTGGCAACCGTTACAATTCAATCGGCACTTTTTTTGGCTCATTAACCGCTGTGGCAACCGTTAGGTTCGTTGGCGAATGGATGGAGGCTAGGAACGGTTCCAATCGCCATCAGGTTATGTTGCATTTGACGCCAAACGGCCAGGTCGCAATTGCGACCTGGCCCATTTCGTTCGTCATTTTATGTGGTCGTCCGGCCGCCGTCAGAAGATTTCATCGTCGCGCTTGCGCAGCGGACTTCAACGCATGCTCCCGCTTGTCAAAATAGCGTCCCTCCAGCAGCCCGATCAACGTGGTCGTCACCTTGGCTTCGATGCGGTTGGTCCCTTGCCGCAGCAGTGCCGTGCTGCCCTGCCATACATACGGCGACCACGCCCGCACGCCCAACGACTGGCCGTTGACGAGCAACTCCAGACAGTCATGGAACGTAGCGTCCCAGCCGTCGAAGGCCACCTGAAAATGCGATTGTCCGGGAAGATCGTTCAACTCGAGCTCGCGGCGCAGCGTCAGCTCGCCGGCATAGTGGGGCAAGCCGGCATAGGGCGCGGCGCTCAATTGGGCCGTGCGCGGCTGCTCCGTCAGCACGGGCACGCCCCCCTTGTCCCACGCGACGCCGAATGGACCGACCAGATAGAGCGCATCGGTCACGCCATGCCAGTCCTGCGCAATCTCCACATGGACGGCAATCCGATTGTCCCCGAGCCGCAGCAGCGGCACGATGTCGCAGGCGATATTGCTATTGTCGTAGTAGCGCCAAGGGGCAAAGTCGGCCGCGGCCAGCTCGTGTCCGTTGATCAGCAGCGTATGCGCCCCGGCGATCGCGCCGCGGTCCAGAAGCAGCCTGCACGATTCGGGCAGCGTCTCGACCGTAAAGACCGTCTCGTACAGCACAGACAGGGGAAGATCAAGCGCAGCGCGCATCGGCGTGCCGAACGTCTGCGTGAATGCGACCGGCAGCCGCTGCGACTGCGCCAGGTCGGCGCACTGATCGACAAAGGTCTTGACATCGACCGTCACCGCCTCGGCTTCCGTACGCCCCGGCTCCAGCATGAGCGCAAAGCGGTCCAGCCGGAGCGCATTGTCGCGACCGAGCTCCAGCTCCCACTCGGCCGCGGCATCCACTTGCAAGGCATACGGCTCCGTGCTCTGCGAGCCATTGCTTGCCGCTCCGGAGGCCGCTGGCCCGTCTGCCTCGTCAACGCCCGAATGCGCCCCTCCCTCCTGCATCGGCTCGCCGCCCGCCGCCGCATCGCCTGCGACGGCGCGAATCAGCAACAGCCGCGCCTCGTACGGCGCCAGCGTCAGCGGAAGGCGCGCAGCCCCGGTCAACGCGGCGGGCGCCAGGCGAACCAGCTCCCGCACGTCGCCGCTCGTCAGATCCAGCTCGCTGACGATCACGCTTAGCGGTGCCGCATTCGCGTCGTCGCATGCCGCCTGTACCCCGCCTGCCTCTGGCAACGAATCAGACAACCGGTTCGTCTGCGGCGGCTCGCCGCCGAGCAGCGCTCCCGGCTTCAGGATCAGCTCGGCCTCGCGGCGGCCGTCCTCCTGATGCGTCACGAATACCGCCAGCGTGCCGTCCTCGAGCTGCCGCTGCTGCTGCAGCAGCGTGTCGTCTCCGCCGTCCGTGCAAGCTACGCGCACAGGCGGCGCGGCAATCCGCAGCAGCAGCGCGGCGGCCCGCTGCGCCGCGCTCGCAGCGTCGCCCGCCGCTGCCGGCAGCCACAGCGGAGCGCTTCCCGTTGCCGGATGAGCGACCTGCGCGGCGTCCTCGCCCGACCAGAAGGCGCGTTCTCTCGCCAGGATGGCCGCTTCGTCCGTGTCGAGCCCGAAGGCGGCGGCGACTTCCACGGGAACGTCGCTTCCGGCCTCGATATGCCGGCTTGGCAGCAGGCCGCTGGCGATCACTTGGCCGCCGCCGGCGATGAAGCGGCGAAGCGCCGCCCATGCCGCCCCCTCCAGATTGAGCAGCGGCGGCAGCACGACGGTGTCGTAGCGCGCATCGCCGATGTGCAGGACGCCATGCTCCGTTTCCGCGAGGGCCAGCACCTCCGGATCGAGATGATCGTAATCCGTGCCCTGCAGCAGCAGCGCCTTGCTCAGCTCCAGCCAGTGTGCCTTGAGCGTCTCCAGACGCTCCTGCTCCTGCGGGTCGCGGCCGAAGTACTGGAAGGCGTGCAGCGGATTGCCGAGCAGCGTCCAATACGAGGTCGTCGGGTCGAGCAGCGCCGTGCGCCGCAGCGGCTGTCCGCTGCCCATCAGCTTGGCGATGCGGCCCGTATAATCGCCGAGCAGCCGGAAGTGGCGCCAATACGGATTCTGGTCGAATTGCGACGGCGGCGCATCGTGCTTGGTGATGCCGTCGAGCGTATAGAAAAAGGCGTGGAAATTAAAGAAATTGATGCCCATCGCCGCCATGCGGTCAATCATCCACTTGGCGTCCTGGAGCGTCATCGACCAGCCCACGCTATGGAAGCACTCAATCAGGGCGCGGCTGCGGCTGTGCTGCCTGGCCAGCGAGCTGACCATTTTGGGATTGGCCCTGAAATTCGTCGTATAGCGATTCAGAATCCAATCCAGCGAGCGACCGATCTTCTCGTGCGCGCTGTCGCCGGCGGGGACATGGCTGAAGCGCTGCGTCGTCATGCGCAGCGCCGGCACCTCGCTCACATACGCCAGGCCGTGCGCCTCGCACCAGCGCGCGACCGGCTCGTGATACGAGGCGCGCAGCAGCTCGTGCAGCGTCTGGAAATAATCGTACCGCACGCGCGCGGTCATCGGATCGCTGTCCTCCTGAAGCGCATGCAGACATTCGGTCAGACGGTATCCGTTGCGGGCCTCGAAGGCGGCCGGCAGCTGCGGCGACCACGGGATGCGTCCGAGCAGGCCGATCTCGTCGGTGAACATGCCCTTGATCGGGTCGCCGAAAAATTCGCCCAGCTCCGCCGCATAGCGCTCGTGCGTCAGCGCGATGAACGTCTGCATCGCCTGCTTGTTGCACGGATCGACGAAGGTGCCGTAATATTTGAAGTCGTCGATTTCCTGCTCCAAAAAGATGTGAATTTCCCAGTCGCCCGCCGGCGGCGTCCACTGCAGCTTTTTCTTCGTCTCATAGGTGAAGAAGCGCTTCTGATTATACGCCGTCAGGCCCGTCTTCTGATAGACCGGCTGCACCTGGTCGTTGCCGATAAAGGCGCGCAGGTCGATCGCCGCCGACCAGTCCCGCGTCTCGCCGGGCCGCGGCGCCGGAATTGCCCGCGCAGACAGCACGCGGGCCCAGGGCAACACGCGCGTGCACGGTCGCCCGCCCTCCGCCGCAAAGCCTTCATGCTCGAGGCTGTAATGCTTCGCCTCCGGGTGCGCCAGCGTGACCTCGCCGCCTGCGATGCCGCTCGGATACGGATATTCGTCGTAGAGCCACACCTCCAGGCCCAGCTCCTTGGCCGCTTCCACGGCCACCTTGACCTTGGCGAACCAGGCTTGGGACAGATAGGGCACGTCCATGCCCTGTCGCGCGCAGACGAAAAATCCGCCGACGCCCTGCGCGGCCATCTCCCCGATCTGGCGCACAATCTCCTCGTCGTCCAGCTCCCCGTTCCAGAACCAGAACGGCTGAATGCGCCAGCCGGCCTCGGGTTCCTTCATGCCCTGCTTCCAGTCGTCATGCGTTCCCATCGTCATCCTCTCCCTCTCCTTGCTCGGCGCCGCCGCGCGCTTCCCGGCTGCGCTGCCGGTACTGGCTCGGGGTGACGCCCTCGTGCTTTTTGAACAAGCGATTGAAGTAGCTGTGCTGATAGCCGACCTCCTCGGCGACCTCGCTGATCTTGGCGTCGGTGTCGCGCAGCATCAGGCGGGCCTGCTCCAGACGCAGCTGCGTGACATAATCGATGAAATTCAAGCCGGTCATGCGCTTGAATGCCTTGCTGAACGCCGACGGATGCATCCCGACCCGATCAGCGCAATATTCGAGCGAGATATCCTCCTGGTAGCGCTCGCCGAGCACAATGACCGCTTGCTCGACCGCCTCCTTCAACTGCCGATCCTTCTGCGCGGACCACTGCCGCACGAAGGGCTGCACGACGCGCTGCCGCATCCACTCCGCCATCTGCTCAGGCTCGCTCAGTCCGGAGAGCTGCTCGTACAGATTGGCGCCCTCGTAGAGCTGCTGCACGCGGATCCCCGACTGGAGCACGACGTGCAGGATGGCACCGAGCAGCGTCAGCATGCTCTGCTTGACGTCGGCCTCGCTTGATTCCGTCTGGCGCAGCTGCGCCACGAAGGCGTCGATCAAGCGGACCGCCTCGTCCTCGCTGCCGAGCCGCAGCGCATACACCATTTCCTTCTCCAGATCGAACGGATACCCCCCGCCGCCGCTCCGGTCCGCCGGACTGGCGCCGCGCGCCAGGTCGATGATCTGCCCTTCCTCCTGCAGATCGCGCAGCCCCAGGGCGAGCCGCGTCTCTTCGTAGAGCGCCGCGATCGCCTTGAGCGCTTGGCCGCTGCGGCTGAGCGCGATCGTCGTATGCAGACGGAGCAGCTTGCCGATGCAGGCCATCGTCTCCGCGCTGAGCCGGCCGAGCTCCTCTTCCTCCCGCTGCGCACTCCACTGTCCGGGCAGTACGAGCAGCACGCCGAACGTCAGATCGTGAAAATTGATGACATCGGCTTCCAGCTCGCTCTCATCCGTCAGCTCCCGCACAATATTCGCCGCCGCGAACGAGACGAGCCCTTCGTCGCCTTCGGAGAAGCGGCCCTCAAGCTGCTGGAAGCCGGTCAGACGCACCATCATAATGCGATAGCGGCTCCCCTGCACCTCCCATCCGAACTGCACCATTCGCTCGGCCAGCTCCTGCTCGGTGAAGGAATACAAGTATCCCTGCAGCAGCTGCATCAAAAAGCCCTCGCGCAGCTGCGGCAAATGCTGATCGAGCCGTCGCTGCAAAATGGTGCTCTCGCGCGAGAGGTCGTTCCACCGGGACTCGATCAGCTCGAATTCGTTGCGCGACGCGCGTTCGCTCTCCCGGCGCGGCGGCTGCACGCGCTGCACGAGCCGGGCGATCGGCGAATAGAGCCGTCGCGAGGCCAGCCAGGCGAGCAGGCCCGCCACCAGCAGCACGCCGAGATTCATGGCGATGATCAGCCGCGAGACGAAGACGACCGGCGCCGTGATCGAGGAGATCGGCGCCGCCGACACATAATACCAGAGCGAGCCCAACCGCCTGAACTGGCCGTAGGTGACGGAATACGTCGAGGCGCCGCTCCCTTCGCGCTCGTACAGAAAAGTCGAAGCCTGCTCGTCGTGCTCGGCCATCTCGGCATAAATGAGCCGGTCCAGCTCCGACGGCCGGTTGTCCGGGGTGGCGGTGAGCAAAAATTCGCCGGTGTCGGCGAACAGGAACGTCGTGCCTTGATTGTACGGCGTCAACGTCTTGACCTGATCGAGCACCCGCTCCCGGTCCAGATAGACGATCAGCGCGCCGTAGGGCGCGCGCCCGACATTGCGCGTGCCGGAGAGCTTGTGCACGATGCTCAGCGTATGCGGCCGCGATGCGCCGTATCCGCTTACACCTGCGAACGAGTCGGACCACTGGAGCGGCCGCAAATTGGTCAGCAGCCCTTCATACATATTGATCTCCTGCTCGGAGACGAGCTGCTTGTAGCCGCTCTCTGTCAGCACGAGCGGCTGCGGCGTATTGACGAATAGCTCCACCCGCTCGAAGAGCGGGTTGGAGCCTTCCATCGACAGCAGCGTGCGGTAGATTTCGTGCACCTGCTCATAGCCATATGCCAGATCGAGCTGCGTCAGGCTCTCATTGAAATTGGCGTCATACGCCCAGTGGGACAAAAACATTTCGATGTTGGAAAATTGATTGTCGATGTTTTCGGCCGCCTGTTCAAGCTGATTGCGATGAATCAGCTGCAGCTCCTGCTCGATTTGCGATTCGATTACCCAGTAGACGAACAGGCCGATCGCCATGCCGGGAAGACTCGACAGCAACAGTACCGTGATCAGGCTCTTGCGGTAATGGCTCTGCATCGTGGCGCCGATGCCGTTCCATATCGATTTCCATTTGCCACGCATGCGATTGCTTCCCCCTTGCCGGCCTTGGCCTGAATGCCTTCATCGTATCACAATTCACCTGCTGCGCAACAGCGGCGCTCCCGGGCAACGCCGTCTGTTTCACGGCCAGTCGAAGGCGCGCCGGGCGGCACGCTCTCGACGCATCGCAGGAACTAACGCGCTTGATACGCCGCGTTCATTTCCTCCGCCAGCTTGACGAAGTTGGCATTGCTTTGCAGCTTTTCGATATACGCGTCCCACGCGTCGATCGGCTCAGTGCCGAGAATGATTTTGGTCTTGATATCCTGCAGCTCCTTCAGCAGCTCCGGCTGGTACGTCTGCGCCGTTTCCGAATAGAGTCCGATGCTGACATCCGCTACGCTGGTCGCTTCCTTCTGATCCTGTATGTCGCGATACAGCGCTTGCGCGTCCTCGGGGAACCATTCCTTGGAGCTGCTATCGTACGGATCGGCGACGTAGACGATCTGATTGTAGCTGGAGATGCCGTCCGCCTGGATTTTGTCCGCGTCCAGGACGACCTCTCCGTTCTCGACGGTGTGATGCACGCCCTCGATGCCTTCGCTATGCAGCTTGAATACCTCGTCGGTGACCCAGGTGTCATACACGTCCAGGATCTCGCGCACCTTCTCCTCGGACACGGTCTTGGGGATCGCGTTCATGCCCGAGAAGCCGGCCCCTTTCGGATTGTAGCCGTTGACCTCTACGAGCGGCACGAGATCGGTCATGACCAGCTCCGGGAACAGCTCCTGCATCGGCTTCGTATACGTCTCGAAGGCGCCGGACTTTTCCGCGATCAGACCGGCTCCTCCGGCTTGGAACAGCTCCCTGACCTGACTGACCTTCATGGATGCCAGATCGGCCGGGAACAAGCCCTCCTGATAGCCCTTCGCCATGTAGGCGAGCGCCTCGCGCATCTCGGGCAGCAGCGCTGTGAATACGAGCTCGCCGTCGACGTCCTTCCACAGGACGGAGCCGCCGGCCGTGCCGGTCGCCCCGGTGAAGATCGCCTCGAACAATCCCATGCTGCCCATATCGGTCGGATTCAGGTAGCCGGCGTACCCGATCGTGTCGGCCTTGCCGTTGCCGTCCGGATCCTGCGTCTTGAACGCTTTCATGACCTCGTACAGTTCGTCGGCCGTCCTGGGCTGCTCTAGACCGAGCTGGTCCAGCCAGTCCTGGCGGACGATGAAGAAGCTGTCTGCCTCGGACGGGCGCGGGCGCGGAATGCCATAGTTGCCGTCGTTCATCGTCGTCAGCTCCCATGCGGTGTCGGTGAGCGTCGCCTTCAGATTCGGATAATCGTCGATGAACGGCTTCAGATCCCAGAATGCGCCTTGGCTGACCGCAGTGCGGAAGGTCGGTGTGAACGGATCGTTGATGAACACCAGATCCGGCAGCTCGCCCGAGGCGAGGGCGACGTTCAGCTTCTCGGTATAGTTGTTGGCCGACACCCACTGAATGTCCAGCTCGCTATTCGTCAGCTCCTCGATTCGCTGCTCGACCGGATTATCCTTGGCCGGCGGCGTCGGCGTGAAAAAATGGGACATGACGCTAATCGCGGTCGGTCCATCGGCCTCATTCGCTCCGGCTTCGCCGTTGGAGCCTGCATTGCCCTCGTTCCCCCCGCAGGCGCTCAGCACCAGCGTGCCGACGAGCGTGGCGGAGACGGCCCACATTGTACGTTGTTGTTGCTTTTTCATTTCGATTTCCCCCTTTGAACGGAATAGACGCATGATGTTTGATGAGCGCGCATTGTTGCGGTATCAACCCTTGACGGAACCTACCATCGCGCCCTTTGCAAAATGCTTTTGCAAAAACGGATAGACCAGCATAATCGGCACAATGGCAATGACGACAGCAGCCATTTTGAGCGTTTCCGACGGCGGCGGCTGACGCATCGTCTCGGAGGCAAGCGCACTCCCGGACGCGTCGACCAGCATGTTTTGCAGCAGCACCTGAATTGGCCATTTGTCCGGCGCGTTCAGATAGAGCATGGCATTGAAATATTGATTCCAGTACGAGACGGCGAAGAACAAGCCGAAGGCGGCAATCGCCGGCATCGATAACGGCAGCACGATCCGAAAAAAGGTAGAGATGTCGTTGCAGCCGTCAATTGCGGCCGCCTCGTCCAGGCTCTCGGGAATGCTGTCGAAAAAGCCCTTCATCAGAATCACGAACCAACCGGTCGTCAGCGAAACGAGGATGACGGCCCACAGGCTGTTCAGCAGATGCAGCTCCCGGATCAGAATATAATTCGGAATGATGCCGGGACTGAACAGAATCGTGAATAAAATCATCAGCAAAATGAACCGTCGCCCTTCCATCCGCTTGCGCGACAGCGCATAGGCCAGCGATGAGGTAATGACGAGCGAGCAGGCCGTGCCGACGACCGCCAGAAATGCACTGACGCCGAGCGCTCTCGGAAATGCCGCCGAGGACAGCAGATACCGGTACGACTCCAGCGACCACTGCTCCGGAAATAGCACAAGGTCCTTACGCAAGTATTCGCTCGGCGCGGTAAACGAAACGACGACGACATAATAAATGGGGAAAATGGTGACCAGGGCGATCAGAGCCAGAAGCAGCCCGTTAACGGCCTGAAAGGTGCGGTCTCCAACACTTCCTTTCATCGCGAATCCCTCCTTCTGTCAAGCTGCCGCGCGCCCATCAATAGATGCCTTCCTCGCCGAAGCGTTTGGCCAGCCGATTGGCCGCGACGACCATCACAAGACCGACGAGCGACTTGAACAAGCCGGCTGCGGTGCTGTAGCTGAACTGCCCCTGCTGGATGCCGACCCGATACACGTACGTGTCGAACACCTCCGCCACGTTGGAGACGGCGCCGTTGTACATCAGGAACACCTGCTCGAAGCCGACCTCCATGATGTCGCCGAGCCGCAGAATGAACAGGATCACGATGACCGAGCGTATGGCGGGAAGCGTAATATGCCACATCTGCTGGAATCGGCCCGCGCCGTCGATTTTGGCGGCCTCATATTGCTGCAGGTCGACCCCGGCAATCGCGGCAAGGAACAGGATCGTGCCCCAGCCGGCCTCCTTCCAGATCGACTGACCCGTCAGCATGCCCCAGAAAATGCCGGCATCGGTCAGGAAGGGATAAGGTTCCATCCCCCATGCGATCAGCAGCTTGTTGACGATGCCCTCGGATTGCGAGAACATCAGGAAGGTCAGGCTGAAGATGATGACCCATGACAAGAAATGCGGCAAATACAGGATCGACTGCAGCACGCGCTTGTACATTTCGCTGCGCAGCTCGTTGAGCATGAGCGACAGCACGATCGGCAACGGGAAAAAGAACGTCAGATTCAACAAATTAATCGCCATCGTGTTGCGAAACAACAGCCAGAAATCCGGATTCGAAAAGAAGCGCCGGAAATGATCGAGCCCGACCCACTCGCTCCCCCACAGCCCCGTGTACGGCGAGTAGTTCTGGAAGGAGAGCACGATGCCCCACATCGGGAAATACTTGAAGATGACAAAATAAAGAATGCCCGGCAACGCAAGCAAATACAAATACCGGTTTTTTTTGATCGCACGCATGTCCGCTTCCCCCCTTTCCTTGCACTCCCAGCTTAGCGAACGCGCAATTTCCGCACAATCGGACATTTTTGACGCCGCAAAGCCGCACGGGAAGCGGGATTTTCGCCTATTTCTCCTTTTTTGAACGTTTCGCTTTTTTTGCCGGAGCCCATTCTTGCGCGACCCGGGCGCCGGTCCAATCCAAGCGCCCGCGGCATCATACTATACTGTATACCGATTGACGGGACGTACCCGCAGTCGGAATTATCTTTCAGGGAGGAATACACATGTCTGGAGTAGCTGGCGGATTCGGCGGCTTCACGTCGACTGGTGCGATCCTGGTTCTGTTCATCCTGCTCGTCATCATTTCCCGCGGTTTCCTGTACTAGTCGAACCGCGGCGGTTCGGCGGCGGGTGATGCGATCCGCTTGCCGTACCCGCTCCCCATACGCTCGCGCTTCAGCTCCATTACACATCGCGCTACTGGACGCTCTTTCGACCATTCGGCCGCGCCGTCCCGGAGGCGGCCGGCTTCGCATTGAAGCAGCAAAGGCCGGACCATCACTGGTCCGGCCTTCGTTATTTCTCGCCCATCGCCGCGCCGCGATGGGCGAGCAGCCGCTCCAGCTCTTTCGTTCGCAGCTGCCGATATGTTCCGGGCGCCATTGTCCGGTCGAGCACGAGCGGTCCCATCGCGACGCGCCGCAGATGCAACACGCGCCCCCCGACCGCTTCGAACATGCGCTTGACCTGGTGGAACTTGCCTTCGCGAATCGTGAGCGTGATGCGGCTGCAGGTTCGACCCGCCCATGCAGGCGCCAATTCCCCGACTTCGCCGATGCGCAGCTCTGCGGGCAGCGTTACATAACCGTCGTCGAGCTCCACGCCCGCCGCAAAGCTGCGCACGTCCTCTTCGGTCACCTCGCCCAGCACGAGCGCCTCGTAGGTCTTGTCGACATGCTTGCGCGGCGAGAGCAGCTCATGCGCGAGCTTGCCGTCGTTGGTCAGCAGCAGCAGCCCTTCGGTGTCTTTATCCAGACGTCCGACCGGGAACGGACGGAGCAGCCGGTCCGGCGGAGCGAGCAGATCAATGACCGTCCGGTCGCGCTTGTCCTCGGTCGCAGAGACGACGCCCGGCGGCTTGTTCATCAGCAGATAGATCGTCTCCTGGTACGTCACGGTCTCCCCGTCGAGCCGTACTTCGTCCCGGTCCGGGTACAGCAGACGTCCCGCATCGCGTACGGTCTCCCCGTCGATCTCCACCCTGCCTTCTTTGATCGCTTTTTTCACCTCGCTGCGCGTGCCGCAGCCCATATTCGCCAGCAGCTTGTCCAGACGCATCCGCTTCGCGTTGTCCATCAGCTCCACCTCCATCCGGACGCCAGGCCGTTTTTGAGCATGCCGTCCGTCCATTTGCCCCAGCCCGCCGGGAAGCCGTCAATGCACACGAGCACTTGGCGCTGCGCGCGCCCGTCCCCGCCATCTCGATCCAGGGCAAGGCGCTCCGGCCCGAGCCATAGCGTCTCGCCTCTCAGATACCGTGCGGTCGCCTCCTCGTCCGCCTGCAGCTTCAGTACCGCTCTCGCGTCCTCTCGCCGCAGACCCATCGCCAGTGGCTGCGACGGGTCGAATCGTCGAGCGCCCGCCTCGCCCAGGTACCATCCCGGACGCACGACGCGCAAGCCATCCAGCGAAGGCACGCCGGCAGGCTGCAAGTACACGTGGCCGTGCTGACTGATCAGTCTGCCCGGCCAGTGCTCTGCGCCGCGCAGCGCTTGCCGCGCGAAGGTCTGCCAGGAAGCGATCGGATCGGCCTCTGCTGCGCCGCGCGCCTTGCCGTCTCCGCGACGAGACCTGGCGCGGTCCGCGCGACGCTCTTCTCGCGGCGCTACAGCCGCACGGATAGCTGGGTCGGGCGCATCCGTGCGGCTGGATGGTTCCGTATGGAGCGTCAGCCCCGACGCATCGGCAGCGCGCACCAGCACGGCGACATAATGGCCCTCGCCGCGCACGCGATGCGGCCACAAGCGCGCCGTACCGGCCGTCGCCTGCTCAGCCCGCGGCAGCTCTGCATCCACAGCCTCGCCGCCCGCAGCCGCCCGCGCCATGCTCGCCCAATCCGGACGGCCCGCCCGCCAGCCGTGCGCCAGCGGAATCGGCAGGATTGACAGATCGGGCCGCTCCGCAAGCAAGGCCGCGATCTGCGCTTCATTCTCCTCCGGCGCGAAGGTGCAGGTCGAGTAGACGAGCCGGCCGCCGGGGGCCAGCATCGCAGCGGCGTCGCGCAGGATCGTCCGCTGCAGCCCGGCACACCGTATGACACTGTGCTTTTCCCACTGCGACGCTGCCGCCTCGTCCTTGCGGAACATGCCCTCTCCCGAGCATGGCGCATCGACGAGGATGCGATCGAAATAGTCCGCAAATACCGGCGCCAGCGCGGCCGGCTCCTCATTCAGCACGATGGCATTGCGCACGCCGGCTCTTTCGATATTTTTGCGCAGCGCCTTGGTGCGCTCGCGCGCATTGTCATTGACGACGAGCACGCCCTCGCCCCGCAGCTTCGCGGCCAGCTGGGTCGACTTGCCGCCCGGAGCGGCGCACAGATCCAGCACGCGCTGCCCCGGCTCGACATCGAGCAGCTCGCCGGGCGCCATCGCGCTCGGCTCTTGGATATAGAAGAGACCGGTATAATAATGCGGATGCTTTGCGGGTCTTTCATCGGCCGCATAATAATAGCCGCCCTCTGCCCATGGGATCGGCTCCAGGGACCATTCTTCGCGCGCCAGCTCGGCATATTGCTCCGGCGTTGTCTTCAGCGCATTCACCCGCAGCCCATACCAGCGCGGCGCTTGCATTGCGTCCAGCAAGGCGTCGCATTCCTGGCCGAGCAGCCGCCGCATGCGATCCACGTATGCCTCGGGCAGCCTGATTGTCACCTTCTCTCGTCCTCCTGTAGCGCAAATGTCATGGAACGTCCAAAACTGGTGGTTCCAAACAAGCGAGTTTGTTGTATAATTACTAAAAGTAAGTTACTCGTACCATCATAACCAATGGGGGTAGACGACCGCAATGAAAAAAATGGGCATCTTTTTGGGCGTTATCGTGATTTTATTCGGAGCGATCTTTTTTCTCAATCGTTCCAATGTGAACGAGCTATACGACAAGCCGGTCTCGGAACTGAATCCGGCGACGCGGGATATTCTGGACGATCCGAATTATCAGAACATCATTCTGCCGGACGAGCTGGATCAACAGGTCGCGGACGGCGAGAGCATGTTCGTCTACTTCTTCGCGTCGGACTGTCCGCACTGCAAGGCGACCACCCCGGTATTGATGCCGCTCGCCGATACCCTGGGCGTCGAGGTGGAGCAGTTCAACCTCCGCGAATTCACCAGCTACTTCGACAAGTACGGCATTGAATACACGCCGACGCTCGCCTATTTCGAAAATGGACAAGAGGTCGACCGCATGGTCGGCGGCGTCAGCTCGACCGCATCGGGATACTCGGAAGACGATTTTACCGCATTTTTCAACAAGTATACCCCCAGCTGATCCGAGATAAGGCCAGCTCCTTACTCAAGAGCCCCGGTCGGGCTGGAATTGCGCTTCACGCGCATTCCGCCCGGCCGGGGCTTTTTTGAAATCATAGAAAGTAGGCTAGCCGCCGCCTAGGCCGCCGCCGGTCTTGGCTCGCCGGATCGCTTCCTGCAAGTCGTTGCCCAATTGCTTGATTCCCCACGTATCTTCGCGCTCCCAGAGCTCGTTGAAGCGCAGCTGAAACTGTGCGGCCTCCCGCACCCGATGATAGAAGTACAGCTTTTGGATGTCCGAGAGCACGCTCGACACCACGTTCGAGCGTACTTCGAAGCCGCGCTGCGCATCCAGAATTTCCTGGCGAATGCTCGACATCTCGTCGTCTAGCTGAGAGGCCGCCTCCGCCGCCTTGCGCAAGCGCGCGCGGACATCGTCGGGCAGGCTTTCCTTGTACTTGTAATTGAGCGAATGCTCGATCGTCGCCCAAAAATTCATCGCCAAGGTGCGAATTTGAATTTCGGCCAGCACTTTTTTGAAGCCGATTGCCGTCTGCACCGGATACTCCACGATCATATGATAGCTGCGGTACCCGCTCGGCTTATAATTCGTAATGTAGTCTTTTTCGTATACGAGCAGCAGGTCCTTGCGCGCGCGAATCGATTCCGCGACCCGCCTGATATCGTCGACGAACTGACACATGATGCGAATGCCGGCAATATCCTCGATGCCGACTTCGATCCGGTCCATCGGCACATTTAAATTTTTGGCTTTTTCCAATATACTGGAGATCCGCTTGACGCGACCGGTTACAAATTCGATCGGCGCGTACGATTCTCTTACCTTCAGTTCGCTGCGCATCGTCTTGAATTTGACCTTGAGCTCTTCGACGGCCTGTTCGTATGGAAGCAAAAATACACTCCAGTCTCTTCCGTCCATCTGATCGCCTCCATCCTCGTTCGCGCTGAGCGGCGGCGCTAGCGCCGATGATCGGCGCCGACAGCTTCGGACAGGTGGCCGAAGCCATCCCGCCGCAGCCGCTCGAGCAGTCCCTGCTGCAGCTCGCGCAGCACCTCGGGACCGCGGTAAATCAATGCCGTATAAATCTCGACCAGGCTCGCGCCCGCGGTAATCTTCGCATAGGCGTCGTCCGCATCGAAGATCCCGCCCGAACCGATAATCGGCACTTGTCCCTCCACCTGACGATAAATACGCCCGACGATCTCGGTCGTCCGGTCGCGCAGCGGGGCGCCGCTGAGCCCGCCAGTCTCGGCCGCGTGCCGGTGACGCAGCCCTTCGCGACGAATCGTCGTATTAGTCGCGATGATGCCGGACGCGCCGCTCGCTACAATCGTATCGACCGTATAGGCGAGCTGCTCCTCGGTCATATCCGGCGCAATCTTGACCAGCATCGGCTTGACCGCGGAATCGGCTCCCTGCTGACGAGATTGCGCCCGCATCTCCTCGAGCACGGCTGCAAGCAGCTGCCTCAGATCGTCGCCGTGCTGCAGCTCGCGCAGATCCGGCGTATTGGGCGAGCTGATATTGACGACGAAGAAGTCGCCCTCCGCGTACAAATCACGAATGCAGGCACGGTAATCCTCGTGCGCCTGCGCATTCGGCGTCGTTTTGTTTTTGCCGATATTGACGGCGAGCGGAATCGTGCGTACGCGCCGTTTGGCCAGACGCTGCTTCATCGCTGCGGTGCCGTCGTTGTTGAAGCCCATGCGGTTGATGAGCCCGCGATCCTCCGGCAGCCTGAACAAGCGCGGCTGCGGATTGCCGGGCTGCCCTTTGGGCGTGACCGTGCCGACCTCCATGAATCCGAGGCCGATGGAGGAGAAGCCGTCCACGGCCTTGGCGTTTTTGTCCAGCCCGGCAGCCAGTCCTACCGGCTGGGGAAACCGCAGCCCCATCAGCTCCATCGTTAGCTCCGGCCGCTGCTCTACGCCCCACAAGGCACGCAGCAACGCAGCCCCTCCCGGTGCACGTCCGGCCCTGTGCATGCCGTCAATGGTCAGATGATGGGCTTTTTCGGGATCCATGCCGAACAGGATCGGCTTGGCTATTTTAGTATATAACAATTCCATTCACTCCGTTCTGGCTCATATGCCCTACCCATTAGTTTAACTTTTTTAGCGTCAAAAGAAAAGCGCCTCCGCCTGTTTCGAGAATCGCTTGCGAGGCCCATGGAGAACGGTTACAATTAGCTTGGACTAAGGCCATGCCGATCTTGAAAGGAGTCTCGCAAAAATGAGCGCAAACCGAAAAAGACCTCCGGCTCTGAAACAGAAGCCGAAGGAAGAAGTCAATCGAAAAGCCTTGCTTTGGATCGTGTCCGCATTCATCGTTGTCGTCCTCGCGGTATCCTTGCTTTTGATTTTCGGTTAATCCAGCCACCGGTACACCTTGTCCGGATTCGTCTCGTCCTGCTGCGGCGTCAGGCGAAATTCGCCTGACGGCGGCGCTGCGCCTTTTCCTTCGGGCGCGCCGCCCGCCTGGATCGTTACGCTCGTCCCGATGGGCACCAGATCATACAGTTCTTCAATGTCCGCCCGGGCCATCCGCACGCAGCCAAGCGAGTCGTCCCTGCCGATGCTCGCCGGGTCGTTCGTGCCATGGATCGCATAATCGGTGTCGGACAGCGTCATGCCCCGACTGCCAAACTCGCCGTCTGAACGTCCGTTCGGATTTTTGACCTTCTCACTGATCTGAAATTGTCCCTCGGGCGTCCGTTCGCCGCCCAGACCGACCGGATACGAGCGGACGACGACATCGCCGCTCAGCACGAGCAGCGCATACTGCTCCGTATCCACGACGATCTCCAGCGGCTGCTGCGGCAAGCCGAGGCTGCCATAGCGCGGCCCCGTCTCCGACGCTGTGAGCGGACGCAGCGCGCCTGCAGGCGCGCTGCCGGCATGCTGACGCTGCATCGTCTCCAGCACGACATCATACATCTCGCGCATCGCAGCGCTATCGCCCGCCATATAATTGTCCGGATATGGCCCGGCCAGCTCCTCGACCCCGGCGGGCCAGCTGTCCGTCAGGCGGGCATAGTGGTGTATGGCGCTGGCCAGCGCCCAGCGCTGCTCCTGCTCCGCTCCCCAGGCCGCGAGTCGCTCCGAGGCGGCTGCGCTATCCTCTGGCGCGCACACGCACGCCTCGGCATCGAGCATGGTCAATTGGACGTCGCTGCCTGCGGCATCGCGGCTCGCCTCCAGCAACGGCCGCATCTCGTCGCTCCAGATCCGGTAAGGCTGACGGACCGCCAGCAGCACCGCCATCCCCCGGCCCCACGACGGCTCGCGGAGCAAAGCGGACAGATTCGCGGCCAAGGCCTGCTCCGGCTGACCTGTGCCAAAGGAAACCGTCAGCTCGCCCTCCGCCACAATAGGCGCAGCATCCAAGGCTTGCTCCGGCTCCTTGTCCCCCGTCGCCGCTCCTTCGCCCTCGTCATCGGGCGGTTCCTCGGCTGCTTCCGAGGACGGCGCTTGCGCCACCGGCTCCTCGGGGCTCTCTGCGCGCGGCGCGATGACTGTGAGGCCGAACAGGATCAGCAGGGCCAGGAGCGCACGCTTGGCCAGCAGCGCGCGCTTGCGACGCCTGGCCCATTGCTCGATGGCTTGACGCTGCTGCGTCAGAATCGGATGCTGCTTGCTTTCGAAGGCTTCGTAGACCTCGCCGGCCTCCAGGAAGCAATAGTTCGCCTTCGAATGCTTGCCCTGCAGCATGTATTCCTTCCCGAGCAAATACCAAGCCATTTTATTATCGGGATGATTTTTGACGAATTGCTTCAAATGGACGATTTCCTCGCGCGGCTTCATCCCTTTTCGCTTTGGCTCCTTTCGCAAAACAATCGGATATGGTGTATATCGGCAAAACAGCCGTCCGATTTCGCATCGGACGGCTGTTTTGGGCCATTGGTCGTGCCTGGTGGACCTAGATTCGCTTAAAATAGTGAATCGCGCAGCAGGACGGCGCGCACATCCGGCAGCCACTGGACGTCAAGCCCGGCCTCTTCGGCGAAAAAGCGCACCGGCAACAGCATGCGATTGTTGCGCATGACCGGCGCGGCCAGCAATTCGGCTTGCGCAGCAATCCCCGAGGCATCGACGATGGCGACGCGCGTCGAGCCTTGCCGCAGCGTATACGTCCGACCGCCCTTGGTCACGACGGCCTCGCCATCGCGATACTCGACCGTGTATCCCAGGCGCTCGGCAATGACGCGGACCGGCACGAACGTCGTCCCCTTCGCAATGACCGGTGCGGTATCGGTCTCCAGTCGGTCGGCCCCATAGAGCAACTGGACCTCGTCCTCGCGCTGCAGAGCGGCAGGATAAGCATACGGTGCGATCGTGCGAATCCGATTGTTCCCCAGATCGGCGACATAGATGACGCCGTCCGGTCCGAGCGCGACGTCGACCGGACGGTCGAATCCAGCCGCCGAAGCGACCCCGTCCGCCGAGCCCGCATCGCCCGGCGTCCCGGCAATCGTACGCACCTCGCCCTCGCTCAGCAGGCGAATCGCGTGATTGCCCGAGTCTGCGATCAGGAGAGCGCCATCCTCGAGCGCAACGATGCCGCGCGGCGCCTGGAAGCGCGCCTGCGCCGCCGGGCCGTCGGCGTATCCGCCCTCTGCGTAGGGTGAAAGGGCCTCGTACGCGCCCGCTGTCCCCGCTACCGTCGAGACCGTGCCCGCCGCAAAATCGATATAGCGAATGCGCTGGTTGCCGGTGTCGCTCACATAGAGATTGCCCTTGCTATCCAGCGCGAGCCCGCTCGGCTCGTTGAACAGCGCCTGCTCCAGCGGGCCGTCGGCATAATCGCCGATCGGCTCGGCGTATCCCGGTACCAGCTGCGTCACCCTGTCGGAGTGCTGTCCGATGGTCGTCACACGACCGTCGGATATTCGGCGAATCGTGTGATTCAGCGTATCGGCGACATAAATGGCGCCGTCCGGCGCAATCGCGACATCGGTCGGATAATAGAACCGCGCCTCTGCTGTCTTGCCGTCTTCATTGCCGATCAGCCCGTCGCCCGCCACAGTACGGACAGTGCCGTCCGGCGCGACGGCCCGTATCGCATGATTGTCGGCGTCGGCCACCAGTACTGTGCCGTCATCGCGCAGCGCGATACCGGTCGGCGTGCTGAAAAACGCTTCCGCACCAGTCCCGTCGGCGAATGCGCCGGCCAATTGTCCCGAATCTCCGATTGCATAGTGCGCGCCCGCCAGCAGCCGCGTCTGCGCCTCGCGGACGACGCGCAGACGCTGATTGCCCGTATCCGACACGAGCAGTCCGCCCTCCGGCATGAGCGCCAGGCTGCCGGGCATCCGAAAGGCCGCGTCTTCTCTGTCTCCCTCTGCATATCCCGCTTCACCGCTGCCGGTGTACGTGCGAACTTCGTACAGCGCCAGGTCGGGGGCGTCTTGCTCCCAAGGCGCCTGAGCCGCTCCGCTCGCCGCCGGAATGAGCAAGGCCGCTGTCAGTGCGGCCGCCGTTAACATGTGCCATCTTTTTTTCATGGTATGCTCCTTAGATTAAGGTAGGATCAAGACGTGGACGGCATGTAGCGCAGCGTCACGACCAGCGGTCCGGCCAGCTCGACCTCCGCCACCGGCTCGCCCGCCTCGTCGACCGCGATCAGCTCCTCCAGGACAAACGCAGCTTCGTACGTCTCCCCGGCCGTCATGCCGGTCGTCTGCGCCGCAAACGGGAACGCTGCGATTACCTTACCGTCCGCGATCTCGACGGACCCGCCTTGGTACTTGACCGCCGCGTAAAAAATCGTGCCCGCCTTGCCGTCGACGCGATAATGATCCGTACTGTTGGCCCCCGCAACGGTTGTTCCCTGGGGCTCGACGACAAATCCGGGGAAGCCGCTCCGATAGGTCGGCGCATCGGAGACAAATGCCGTCTCGTCAAAGGCTACGTACTGGCGATCGAAGCTTAGCTTAGCCTGAAAGCCCGCGATCGAGGCATCGTCCATTCCCGTGAGCGCGAGTGCAATCCGGACAGACTGCTCCTCCTCCGATATGTCCCATACCGGATCGGTCGTGGTCAGCGTCGCCGTCGGGGACGCCGTCGGCTCCGGATCCGGGTCGGGATTCGAGCCGCCGCCGGTATTGCCTCCGGGCGTCATCGGTTGCGCGGCATTCGCTTCACGCGCCAGACGCTCCTTGTCCGCCTCGAATTTAGCGCGCTCGGCCGGCGTCATTTGCTCCAGCATGCGCTGCTCGGCTTGTTTCTGTCGCTCTTCCAGCTTCGCTTCATTCTGCTTTTTTTGCTGCTCTTTGTTTTGCTTGATTTTGTCGATGATCGATTTCATCTGCTCGGCGAGCTGCTCTTCCTTGCTGCGCTTGCTTTTCTCCGCAGCTTCCTGCTTTTTCTTCACGCGCTCCCGCTCGGCCTGCTGCTCCTTGGTCAGCTTGAACGCCTCGGCCTGCTCGGGATCGATTTTTTTGGCTTGCGGACGAGAAGCGTTGATTTCCTCAAGCAGTTGATCCAGCTGCGCTTTCGAGAGCTTGTCGCCTTGGAGCGCCGCCTTGGCAATATTGGCGAGCAGTTGATCGAGATTGCCTTTATAATCGTCCAGATTCGGAATTTTGGACGTGATCTGCTCCAGGCTCGAGCCGCCTTGCAGCAGCTCCTTCAATAGCGCCTCGTTTTCCGCTTCAATTTCGTTAGCATTGCGCAGCATTTGCTCGATGATTCCCGGAGAAGCTCTGCGAATCAGCTCCTCCAGATCGACGATGGAGACAAGCGGCTCCTCGTCCGTTTCCTCGCTTGGCGGCAACAAAATTTGTTGCGCCGGATAGACCATCACGGGATCGTTGTGCTGCTCCCTTTCCTTGCCGCTCTTGGGGGCAGTCGTCAGAATCCCGCTCCCGGCAAACAGACTGGAATATCCTGTGGCGGGATCGTAGCTGATCATGAATTGCGTGCCGCGCACGCCCATGATCGAGGTCGGCGTTTCCACCTCGAACGTATCGCTCGCATTGGAGATCGATTTCACCTTGACCCATAGCGAGCCGGCCCACACCTTCATTTTGGACTTTGTGCCCTTGTCGTCGGACAACTTGGTGAAATCGACTTGCGCGTTCTCGCCGATGGTCACCTCGTCTTGATCGGCCTTGGCGCTCGCCAGCTCCAGGCGGACGCTTGCGCCTTTGGCGGTCGTAATGACATCCCCCTCGCCCAGACTCATATTGACGAAGGCTTTGAACGCCTTGCTGCCGCCCGACTTTTTAACCTGGACCGTCCCCTTCAGCTCCTTGACGACGGCCACGCGGCTGACCGCCGCTGCGGCTTGCTTTTCCGAGATGAAGGGCAATACGCCGCCCAGCAGCGCGACAATCAGGCATATACTCCATATCCGCTTCCCTTGCATACGCATCTCCCGCTTGCTCCTCTCCTGATCGTTTATTGTGCAGCACCGGTCACTGCGTACACGCGGACCGGCATTTCCTTGCCCTTGACTTTGATTTCTCCGATATCCTCGGTCGCGAATGCATCGCCGAGCCGCGCTTGCAAGGGCGCGCTGATCAGAATCTGACCCGGCATGGCGTTGGACTCCAGCCGCGCCGCCAGATTGACGGTATCGCCGATCGCGGTATAGTCGAGTCGCAGGCCTTCCGACCCGATGTTGCCGACGACGGCGGGGCCGCAGTGCAAGCCGACGCCGAATTTGACGCCGATGCCGAATTGTTCGACGCATTGCTGTTCCAGCACGTCGGCCTGTTGCTTCATCTCAAGAGCGGCGCGCACGGCCATCTCGGGATGCTGCGGCAGGTCGACAGGCGCTCCGAAGAAGGCCATCACGCCGTCGCCGATGAACTTGTCCAGCGTGCCGTTCCAGCGAAAGACCGCCTTCGTGCACAGATCCAGATACGCATTCAGTACCTGGATGACCTCTTCCGGCTGCAAGCGCTCGGACATCGGCGTGAACCCTCGAATGTCGACGAACATGACGGTAATATCCTTGCGCTGACCGCCCAGCTTCACTTCCTCGCCGCTGGCCAGCAGCTCGTCGACGACGCTGCGCGGGACGAAGCGTCCGAATATCGTCGTGACGCGTCCGCGTTCCTTGCGCTCGTCGATCACCTGCACCACGATCGAGGCAATGAATGCGCTGGTCAGCGCCAATAGCGGGTAGCTCACGGTCAAAAAAGTGGAATACCACATATACACCGCGATCCAGGCCAAGAGATAGCCCGCTGTCAGGCTGAAATAAAGGATGACCGAGACCCTGCCCGAAACGAACAGCATGAGCGGCAGGAGCGTCAGCAGCGCAATCAGTCCATAATTGAGCGCCTCCGGCGCATCAATAAAGAACGCGCCGGTCGCCAGCGATTGAACCATATTGGAATGAATTTCCACGCCGTACATTTTGAGATTGGGATTGGCCGGCGTCACATATTCGTCCTGCATGCCCGCTGCCCACGGCCCGATCAGCACAACAGCGTCCTGATAGTACTCGGCCGGAATGTTGCCGGTCAGCACATCGAAGTATGCCTGCGACTCATACCCCGTGTCGGCCGTCATTACCTCACGCGGCTCGGAAAAAAAATCGATCTTCACTTGACTGCGGCCGTTCGTAGGAATGACTTCTTCGCCGCGGTACCAACTGCCGGCGTCAGCATTGTAGTGAATCTGCAGCTCATCGCCGAGTATGTAATTGGCTAGTCTCACACTGGCGGCGGGCACCATTGTCCCGTCTGTGTCTGAGACTCCTAAAGTCAGCATGCGCACAGTGCCGTCGCTGTCGGGCATGACATTGATGTGCGCGGTCTGCTCGTCCGGCACGCCGATCGCCTCTGTCGGATAGCTCACAGACTCGGTCTCCAGCTCCCCGGCTGCCTGTTGCACCGGCTTGAAGTTAAAGACCGCCGGCAAAATAATATTGTCGTATCGCGCGATGACCTCCCGCAACGCCTCGTCCGCCGCCGGATCGCTTGGCTCGGCAAAGACGAGATCCAAAAAAATCGCCTTGGCGCCGGCCTCGGCCAGCATCTCCAGCAATTGCGCATGCAAGCTGCGGTCCCATGGGAATTGGCCGAGCTGCTCGAGCGACGTGTCGTCGATCCGAATGATTTGTATTTCCTGAAAGGGGCGGCGCTCCTCGTCCGATTTGGCCCGAACCAGGTCTTTGAGCTCAAGCTCCACAACATTCAAGGTACCGCCCGTGCCCAGGCTGGAGAGGAACGACCAAAATCCGATAATTGCAAGCGCTAAAATAGCTCTCCGGCCCCATTTTCGTTTCGCCATTGCCGCTGATCTGCCCCCTTGCGCTTCGTCTTCCACTATTTTAGTTCACATTCTCAAGATCTGGCAACGAAAAGATTGCAACCAGCGCAAAAAGCCCCTTGGCCGTATGTTCATGCCAAGGGGCTCGCTACCAGCGTCTCATTTATCCTTCCATATTAAAAGGGCTGTCGGCGATTTTGATCGAGTCGGTCGGGCAGCCGTCGCTCGCGTCCTGCAGGTCGTCGTACAGGTCCTCGGAAATCTCGGTGTTGCCCTTGTTGCCGTCCTCTTCGTAGATGACTTCCGCCAGACCCTCGTCATCGTAATCGTAAATGTCGGGAGCCGTCGCGCCGCATGCGCCGCATGCGATGCATGTATCCTTCTCTACCCAAGTATACTTAGCCATGGTTGTCATTCCCTCCAATAATGTGATACTATATCTCGTTATAAATTCTCTTCATTCTTCAATATATAACAAATGCTCGTCCAATTGCAAGGATGTCCCGCGAATTCGTCGATTCCGAATCAGTGTGGACGGATCGTCGCCGAGCATGCCCGCCGTCAATACGGCGCTCTCTCCATACTTGTCGCGCAGCCTGTCCATGACTTCGGTCAGCGCTTGCTTGCGCGGCGCCTCCTCGTATTCGAACAGGTCCAGCTGAATAGGCGCCTTGGCCGCCTCGCTGACATTCTGCAATGTGATGCCCAGCAGCCGCACCGGACGATGATCCGGCCAGTGACGCGCATAGAGGCGCTGCGCCTCGTGATAGACGTCTGCACTGGAGTCGGTCGGCGCGCTCAGCGTATGCGAGCGCGTGATCGTCTTCATATCCGGCGTGCGGATCGTCAGCACGACTGTGGCCGCCACGAGCCCTTGTCTACGCAATCTGCGACATGTCTGGTCAGCCAGATTGAGCAGCACCCGCGCAATATCTTCGGGCGCAGTCAGATCGCGCGGCAGCGTCGTCGTATGACCGACTGATTTGCTGCGCTCGCGAGCTGCGCTCACCGGAGAATGGTCGATGCCGTTGGCAGCCTGACGAAGCCATGCGCCATTGACGCCGAAGGCTCTGGTCAAGGTGCGCTCCTCGGCGACCGCGAGCGCGCCGATGGTACGAATGTTCATTCGTTCCAGCTTCGCCGCGGTTTTGCCGCCAATCCCAAAAAGCTCCTGACACGGCCTGTGCCACAACAGCCGGGGCACGTCTCGCCTGCGCAGCACCGTCAGACCGCTTGGCTTGTGCATGTCCGAAGCCATCTTGGCCAGCAGCTTGTTCGGAGCGACCCCGATCGAGCATGGCAGTCCGCACTCCTCCCGGATGCGCCGTTGCAGCTGCTCAGCGATCTCCATCGGCTCGCCGAAGGCGCCGGAGCCGGTGATGTCCAGGTAGCATTCGTCGATCGACACCGGTTCAACAAGCGGCGTATACTGCCTGGCGATCTCCATGAATTGCCGCGAATAGGCACGGTACAGCTCAAAATCGGGCTTGATCAAAACCAGCCGCGGACACTTCTGCATGCCTTCGCGTACCGTCATTCCGGTCCGGACCCCGAATTTGCGTGCGGCATACGAGCTCGTCACGATGATGCCTCTGCGCTGTTCGACGCTGCCGGCTACTGCGGTAGGCTGGTCGCGATACAGCTGCGGCTCCTCCGCCTCGTGTACCGAGCAATAAAAGGCGTTCATATCCAAATGCAGCACAATTCGTCCTTTTGCCGGCGACCGGGAGTGAGGATTCGACATCGCGCTTCAGCCCTTTCAACAGCTTTTTTCCAGCATACAAGCTTCGCTCCGTTCGGTCAACCGCATTGCCGCATGAATAGTCCCCATACAAGCCCGGTTTTCGCCAATTCCTTCAAGGTCTCTCTACATTCCGTCCAATCGGTGCTATAATGGTAAGGTATGACTTTGCATCGGCTGAATTTGAAGGAGGACGTGTTTTACATGAAGCAGCAAATTTCCATTTTTGACACTACGCTTCGCGACGGCACGCAAAGCGAAGGCATCAGCCTGTCCGCTGAGGACAAAATCAAAATTGCCCGCAAGCTCGACGCATTGGGCGTTCATTATATTGAAGGAGGCAATCCCGGCAGCAACAGCAAGGACATCGAATTTTTTAATCGTGTCAAGACGCTGCAGCTGAACGCGAAAATTACCGCCTTTGGCAGTACGCGCCGCAAGAACAGCTCCGTCGAACAAGACACCAGCTTGCTGCGCATCGTCGAATCCGGCGTGCCTGCCGCTACCCTTGTAGGCAAAGCCTGGGATTTTCACGTACACACCGCGCTCCAGACCACGCTGGAGGAGAACCTTGCGATGATTGGCGAGTCGATTGCGTTCCTGAAGCGGCACGACATGGAAGCCATTTACGATGCCGAGCATTTTTTCGACGGCTACAAGCATAACCCCGAGTATGCGCTGGCCGCGCTGCGCAGCGCGCAGGACGCAGGCGCAGACTGGATCGTACTGTGCGATACGAACGGCGGCACCCTGCCCGGCGAGATCCATGACATCGTGGGCGCGGTGAGGCGCGAGCTCAGCGCGCCGATCGGCATTCATACGCACAACGACTGCGAGCTGGCTGTCGCCAATACGCTGGCGGCCGTCGGCGCCGGCGCAACGCAAGTCCAGGGCACGATCAACGGCTACGGCGAACGCTGCGGCAATGCAAATCTTTGTTCCATCCTGCCCAACCTTCAGATCAAGATGAATTACCCGTGCGTAACGGATGATCAGCTTGCCCAGCTTACGAATACGGCGCGCTATGTCAGCGAGATTGCCAATGTCCATATGCCGACCGGCCAGCCGTTCGTCGGCAATGCGGCCTTTGCCCATAAGGGCGGCATTCACGTCTCGGCGATCATGAAGGATGCCAAAACCTACGAGCACATCGTACCGGAGCTTGTCGGCAACAAGCAGCGCATCCTTGTATCCGAGCTTGCCGGTCAGAGCAACATTATCTCCAAGGCGCAGCAGCTCGGCCTGGACATCAACGCCAACAACGACAAGACCAGAAGCATCATGAACAAGATCAAGGAGCTGGAGCATCAAGGCTATCAGTTCGAAGGCGCGGATGCTTCGCTGGAGCTGCTGCTGCGCGAGGCATTCGGCGAGACCAAGTCCATTTTCAAGCTGGAATCGTTCAAAATGCTGGTCGAACGCAATGCCGATCAGCTTGTATCGGAAGCGATCGTCAAAATCAACGTCGACGGGCAGACCGTATACACGGCCGCCGAGGGCAACGGTCCGGTCAACGCCCTCGACAATGCGCTGCGCAAGGCGCTCGTGCAGTTTTACCCCGGCATCATGGACATCCACCTGTCCGACTACAAGGTGCGGGTGATTGACGAGAACGATGCGACCGCAGCCAAAGTGCGCGTGCTGATTGAATCGACCGATTTTGACAACACGTGGAGCACTGTCGGCGTCTCCAGCAACATTATCGAAGCCAGCTGGGAAGCGCTGGTGGACAGCATCCGCTACGCACTGCTCCATATCGCCAAGGTGGAGCAGACTGCGGAAGGCCAGCGCCGTCAGCTCGGACTGATCAACCATTGACGTTTGTCGGCCGTGCAGAAGCATGACCGCCGAACGTCAAAAAGAACCGGACCGCACCGTGCGGTCCGGTTCTTTTTTATGAATTCTCCGCTCGTTCCGCTTTACCCGCCTGATTCCATTTTTGGATGCGCGCCATCCAATCTTCTTTATCGATCACCCCTATGACGCGCTCCCGTACCACGCCCTTCCGATCGATCAAGAGCGTTGTTGGAAATTGCGATACCTTGTACAGCTCGGTTGCCTTTCCGTTGCGATCCATCAGGATCGGAAAGGTCAGGCCGTAATGCTCCACGAATTCCCGGGCGTGGCGTTCGCTGTCGTAGGCGGTCGCATTGATGCCGTACATGGCGACCGTGTCGGGCAGCTCGCGATGCAGCGCCTGCAGCATCGGCGCCTCCATCCCGCAAGGACCGCACCACGAGGCCCAAAAATTAAGCAGCACCAGCTTGTCCGATTGCCCGCCCGTCTCATAATCCAATTCGTTCATGCCTTGCAAGTGCAAGGCAGGCGCGGCGTAGCCCGGCTTGGGCTTGACCGCCGGTGCGGCTTGCGCCGCCGTCCCGCTCAGTGCAAGCGCCGCGAGCAGTGACAGCACGAGCGCCCTGGCGATTTTTGGCGTAATCATTCGCAGTTCCCCTTCCTTGATGAGATCCAGGCTCCGACTCGGCCTGCTCTGCCGCATTCGCCTCCGGAATGGAAGCCTCCCTTAGCGGGTACATTAACCGATGCATAGTACTCCTAATGGAACGGACGGTGAATGTGAGCATGCAGCAAACCAAAAGCAGAATGCCCTGGAAATTGGTCGATCACCGAATGAATGCCTCCTCGCAGCCTGCCCCCAAACCAAGCAATCAAGGGAACGGAGCAGCGAAATGGAAAACCTACATTGCCCTCGCTACCGTGCCAATGGTTCTCGTGCTGGGCAATTCCATGCTGGTGCCGATATTGCCCGACATGGAAGGCCGGCTGGCGATCAGCCGCTTTCAATCCAGTTTGATCATTACGTTATTTTCGGTTATGGCCGGACTTTTCATACCGTTTGCGGGCTATTTGTCGGACCGCTTCACACGAAAGGCGATCATTCTGCCCTCGCTGGCTGTGTATGGGCTGGCCGGGATCGTGGCGGGGTTCGGGGCGCTTTGGGGCTCGTACGGGCTGATCATCGCCGCCAGAGCCGTTCAAGGCTTGGGCGCAGCCGGCACGGCGCCGATTGCCATGGCCCTGGTCGGCGACCTCTACCGCGACGGTAATGAAAGCGAAGCTCTGGGACTCATCGAAGCCTCGAACGGCTTTGGCAAGGTGGTGAGCCCGATTCTGGGCTCCCTGTTTGCGCTCATCGTCTGGTATGCGCCGTTTTTTGCCTTTCCCGCATTTTGCGCGCTTTCATTTATTGCGGTGCTCTGGATGATTGACGAGCCCAAGGCAAAGCAAAAGCCGCCTGCCGCAGGCGCATATGTGAGCCAAATCGGCCATATTTTCCGGGAGAAGGGGCGCTGGCTCGTGCCGGCCTTTTTTTCC
This sequence comes from Paenibacillus sabuli, assembly GCF_014705605.1. Lineage (GTDB taxonomy): Bacteria > Bacillota > Bacilli > Paenibacillales > Paenibacillaceae > Paenibacillus_D > Paenibacillus_D sabuli. Next base: position 125,275 of record NZ_JACXIZ010000020.1, on the reverse strand, counting down.
GGCGCGCTTGCGCTGTTCATCTTGTTCGGCGTTTTGTTTTATTTGTCCGACTTGCTTGAAAAACCGCCCTATGGCATAGAGGGAGTCGCCAAAGGCGGCATGCTGGCTATTCCGCTGCTCGGTCTGGTCGTCAGCTCACTGACAACCGGCCGCATTCTCAAAAAGAAGGCCTCGCTTTCGCGGGCCTTCATGAATATCGGGCTGCTAATGATCGTAATCACGCTTGCTGCTGCGATCTTGCTCGTCAACCAGATGGCATGGCTGATCGTGCTGCTGACGTTGTCCAGTATCGGGACAGGACTGCTGCTCCCCTGCCTGAACACCATCATTACCGGCTCGGTCGATCGTCAACACCGGGGCATGATTACATCATTGTATAGCAGCCTGCGTTTTTTCGGCGTCGCCTTCGGTCCGCCGATTTTCGGCTGGTTGTCCGGCCGCTCCGAACGTTTGTTGTTCGCCTCTGTCGCCGTCCTCGCGCTCCTCACGCTTGGCTTTACATTCTGGCTGGTGCGTCCTTCCGCTCAGGGCGGGCAGGCCGGGCAAGGCGAGCCCGCCGCGCAGCGTCCGCAGTAGGGTAGGCACAAAATAGCGGGTACGCTATAATGGATGACATCCCATACTGGAAACGAGGAGAACGATGCGTCACGCCAACGAATGGAACGCCGCACTTGAACCCGTTCGCATTGCAGCAACGGCTTATGCAGACATGCTGGAGCAGTGCCGCGCCGCGCTTCCTTACGAAGCCTGCGGCCTACTGGCGGCAAGCGGCAGTCATGGCGAAGCGCCCGGTCTGATCGACCGGGCGCTGCCTGTCCGCAATTGCAGCCGTACGCCGCAGACGGCCTTTCGATTTGCGCCTGAAGACTGGATCCGACAGACGTATGCGATCCGGAGCCAAGGCTGGCAGTTGGTCGGCCTGTACCATTCGCATCCGCTCGCAGCGCCGCGCCCCTCCACGGCCGACTGGCTCGGCTGGCCGGAAGCCGGCAGCTTAACCTGCTGGATCATCGGTCCCTCGGCAGACGAGGCGCCTGAGGCCCGTGTCTATCGTCGCGGTCCGAACGCATTCGAGCCGATCCCGTTCGCGGTTGCACGGTGAAGAGACACCGCCGCCCGACTGCCTTTTAGTGCTTGCTGAGATAAGCGTAGAGATCGCTCAAGGTCGTAATGTTGCGGGCAAGAATTCGGCGAAGGTAGTTTTGCCACAGCTTGGCGGTCATGATGGCGTCGTGCAGGGCATGATGGCGTTCGGTGACGGGGATGGCGCAGCTCTCCAGCAACTCGTCCAGACCGTAGCCCGGGCGCTTGGGCTCCAGCCATTTGCACACCATCATCGTGTCGAGCACGCGGTGCGACAGATTGACTTTGGAGGTTCGCCAGAGCGCGGCATTGAGGAATTGCTTGTCGTGCCCGCTGCCGTGCGCAATCAGGATGCGCTTTTCCACAAATCCCAAAAAATCATGCAGCACCTGCATCAAGTCAGGCGCATTTTCGGCCATTTCGTTGGTAATGCCGGTCAGCGTCGTAATATGTTTGGGAACCTTCCTTCGGGGATTGACCAAGCTATAGAAGGTGCGCTTCTCGTCGATCGGCTCCTCGCCGCGGACGACGATGCCGCCAACCGACAAAATTTCGTCTCCATTATACGGATAGAACCCCGTCGTCTCCAAATCAAATACGACCATCTCCAGCTCGCGCAACGGCTGGTCCAAAACCGACGATTTGCGGAGCTCTTTGTTCATCGAGCGGATAAAGGCCATTTGCTGCGCATTCTGAGCCCCCATCATCGATGCAATCGCCGGCGTAATGCCGCCCATCTTGTACAAGTTCCACATTCGGCCAACGCCTTTTTGCTGTTTCATTCTCGATTCGCCTCCGACTTGCATTACCTGAACTTGCGCAACGTCTGCTTCTCTACATGCTTTTGCAGCTTGCGCCCTATTCTTAGTCCGCCTTTCAATTGCTCCTTTGTCTCTTTGGTCAGCTTCCGTCCAGCCAGCTTGCCGTTGCTCGTGTACATGCCGTCCTCCATCAGTTCCATCGTCATCAGACGAAACTGGAGAAAGAGTCGGAATGTATCCCGATATACGGCCCTTTCGCTGCCCCCGATTGCCTTGCGCTCATACAAAGCTTCAATGCGTTCCAGCGTCGAGGTTTCCGAGATGGCATTTTGCAAGGCCAGCAGCCGAATGGCGTTGACCATCGGAATATAGGCCCCGTACTTGATATCCACGCTCCCGCTCTCTTCGCCGTATTGCTCCTTGAGCAATTGACCGAAAACGCCGAGCAGCACCTTGTGCCGCATTGTATTTTCCAGCATGCGTCTCGCGATCAGCGGCTTGTTGAGCAGATCGGACATGAATCGTGTCTTGATCCTCTCGAGCAAGCGCTCGTCCCCCGCGACGACCCGCCCGTCCGCGATAATGAGCAGATAGCGCACCACCTCGAATTCGGGGTCTTCCAGCCAGCCGTCCATCTGGTTTTGCCAATTACCGATCGCCATGCACCATTGCGGATTCGAGCTCAGCACGTTCCCTTCACAAGGCGGGTAGCCGACCTCCTGCAGCTTTTCAACCACCATCCCCGACAGGAATTGGTAATACTGTTCGATCGCTGCCCGATCTGCCCCCGGCACCGGATCCTCATAGACGATTCCGCTATCCTGATCGCTTGACAGGGTCTGCTCCTTCCGCCCACCGCTACCGAACAGCAAATAAGCATACGGCACGGGGGGAGAACCCATCCCCAACCGTGCCGTCTCTGCTTCCGCCAGACGAATGACGCGCCTTACCAGCGCGTCATGCGCCTCGTTCAATTGTTTGTAGAACTGTTCGACAGGGAGGGAGGGAAGCATCGCTTCCATCCGCTCGTGAATCTGATCACGCAGGGTGCGCAGTACGCTCGTATGCTCGGCGGAGCCGATATCCATCAAGAGGCGCACGTAATGCGGATCATTCATTCCGCGCTCTCTCCCCTCATGTCAAGCTTAATCAGGAATTCAGGTTTTGCTGAGCAGCTTTTTTCATTTGCTCCGGGTAGCCGTACGTGCCATGCTCACTCAGGTCAAGACCGATGATTTCTTGCTCTTCCGTCACGCGGAAGCCAATGACGGCTTTGATAATTGCCAGTACGATGAACGATGCGACGAACACGAATGCGCCGCAGACGACGACACTTTCGAATTGCACCCACAGCTGACCAGCGCCACCGCCGTAGAACAGACCTGCTTTGCCTACACCGGCCGTCTCAGCCAGCTCAGGAGTTGCAAAGAAACCATTGGCGAGTGTACCCCAGATGCCAGCCGCACCGTGCACCGACAAGGCGAAGATCGGATCGTCGACCTTCATTTTTTCGAAAAACTTCTGGCTTCCGAATACCAGTACGCCGGCGATCAAACCGATAACGACAGCCGCCCAAGGTTCTACGAAAGCACAGGACGCAGTAATTGCGACCAGACCGGCGAGTGCGCCGTTGAGCATCGTGACGATGTCTGCTTTGCCAAGCACCATCCAAGTAATCAGCAGCGCCGCAACCGCACCGGCACCGGCTGCCAGTTGGGTATTGAAAGCAACATAACCGAAGAATCCATCCCCAACAGCGACGGTGCTGCCTGCATTAAAACCGAACCAACCAACCCACAGCAACAGTACAGCAAGCGCCGTATAAACTTGGTTGTGACCGGCGATGTCATTGGCAGAGCCGTCCTTGTTAAACTTGCCGATCCGTGGTTTCAGCAGGATCGTCGCCGCCATTGCAGCGATCGCACCGGACAAGTGAACAACAGTCGAGCCTGCGAAGTCTTGTGCGCCGTCCTCAGCCAGCCAGCCGCCGCCCCAGATCCAGTGCGCGACGATCGGGTAGATGATGCCGATGTAGACGACCGTGAAGATCATGTACGACGACAGCTTGGCGCGCTCCGCGAATCCGCCAAATGCGATCGTGAGCGAGATCGTTGCGAACGCCAGTTGGAAGACGAAGAAGATCGGGCTGGACAGTCCACCAGCTTCGCCTTCGTACAGAACAGGCGGATTGTAGAAGAAGTCGCCGAGGCCGATGAACAGATTGCCATCACCGCCAAATGCGAATCCGTAACCAATCGCCCAATAAATCAGCGAACCAAGGCCGAAGGTAAAGATTGTTTTGCCCGCTACGTGACCAGCATTTTTCATCCGGGTCGAACCCGCTTCGAGAAGAATAAAGCCGCCTTGCATTAGAATGACGAGAACTGCCGCCAGCATAACCCAAAGTGAGTTAAGACCAATATCAAGCATTTCAGTAGACGGTGCCGCTAACGCCATTGTTGGGAAAAGCAACAACAACGCACCTAGAGTTAAACTGACTTTTTTGACCACTACGACCACTCCCTTGATTGTGATGTTTTCTAACATATGAGGAAAGACTTAATGCCATTATAGTCAGAACTACTCGGTTTGACAATAACCTTTTTGAATTTTTACAAAAAAAGTTGCTCGAAACTCTAACGTTCGCCTCATCCCGAGGATCAAATGTTAAGTTTTTTTACGGTTTGGACGATAAAAGTGGTTAAAATTGTTCGAATCTTTCGTAAATTACACCCGACCAGGAAGAATGCACTATTGGCCGCTCGACCCCCGAATACCGATGAAAGCGCATTACCATTTCTGATGTCATACAATTTTCACAACTGTTTCCTCTATAAAACTGTAACGTTTGACTGTATGGTTCTAGTTTGGGTATCATAAGATTAGAATGAATTGTACAGGCGAGGAAGGTGATGAAGATGGGGATATGCAGGCTACGTATCGAATCGGTCAGCTAGCCAAGCTGGCTGATGTCAGCCCTCGAACGATCGATTTTTACACCTCGATCGGACTGCTCGAGCCGTGCCGGCGCTCGGCGAAAAATTATCGCCTCTATAATGACGAAACCTTGACGCGACTGAAGCGTATTGAACAATTGAAGCGAGAGAAATATTCGCTGGACGAAATTAAAGCGACCTTGGACGTCTGGAGCAAAGTAACGTCAGAAGAGCAGGTGTCGAAAAAGCTGACCGACTTGCAGCTCCACCTGGAGCAATTGCAGCGCGAGGTGCAAGAGCTTGAGCCGGTGATCGAGCAACTCAAGCCGCAGCAAGCCAAACGCGTCGTCAACAAGCTGATGCCGCAGACCGCGGCTTGCATTGAAGCGCTGATGCTGCTGCTCGGCAAAGGTCCATTTCTGTAATCCAACTTTTGAATTATTCCAAGTGGAGGCGAACAAACGATGCTTTTCTTTCACCCGATGGATTTTTTGATCATCATCGCGTTCATCATCTCCGTATGGGCTCAGTTCCGAGTCAAAGGCACCTTCAATAAATGGGCGGAAGTGCGGACGATGAGCGGGCTGACCGGCTACGAGGCAGCTCGTCGCATGCTGGATCGCAACGGCCTGCAGGACGTGCCAATCGAACCGGTCCCAGGCCGACTCTCCGACCATTACGATCCGATGAACCGGGTTGTACGCCTGTCGGAGCCTGTCTACTACGAGAATTCGATCTCGGCCGTCTCGGTCGCCTGTCATGAGGTCGGCCATGCCATCCAGCATAGCGCGCACTATCCGATGCTTGTGCTGCGGCACCGGATGTTCCCGGTCGTGAACCTGACCTCCGGCATAGCGCCGTTTTTGCTTATCGCAGGCTTCCTGTTTCAATCGATGAACCTGATTGGACTCGGCATTATCTTCTTCTCCGCAGTGGTCGCCTTTCAGCTCGTTACCCTGCCGGTCGAGTTCAATGCCAGCAGCCGCGCGCGCGATCTGATGGTTTCCGAGGGCTTCATCACCGGCGAGGAGGAACGCGGGGTCGCCAAGGTGCTCAACGCCGCCGCGCTTACCTATGTCGCCGCCGCTCTGATCTCGCTGCTGGAGCTGCTGAAGTACATCATGATTTTCACCTCCAGCCGAGAATAAGCTCAAAAAAACCACGAGGCCATCGAAGGCCTCGTGGTTTTTTACGGCCGCATTTTCCGGAGTACATTATGCATGCCGCCCCTGAACGAGGCAAGCACTCCTGTCATCTGTCGGCCGGAAAATAATCTACCAAGAAATGATGGAACACTTTGGACACAAGCGATAAGGCTTGCGATTTTTTTTGAATCAGTCCGATCGTCCGTGTAACCTCGGGACTGCTGATTCGTACTTTGGCCGGCTGCAACGGCCCGCTCAGGTGCTGAAGCGCCATATCCGGCAGCACACTGACGCCCATACCTGCGGCCACCAGGCCGCGGATGGTCTCCGTCTCTTCGCTTTCAAAGCTGACCTTGGGGGTAAAGCCGGCATTGCGGCATGCTTCCCACACGATCGGCCGCAGCGAATAGCCTTCGCCAAACAGCACAAACGCCTCTTCGCTCAGCTCCGCCAATGCAATGGCGCGCCTCTCGGCCAGCTCGTGATTGGGCGGCAGTACGGCATAAAGCTCCTCCGTCAGCAGCAAATCACCGTTTATCAGCTCGTGACGTTCGGGACAGGGAGAGATCAACGCCAGATCCACCTCGCCTGTGACCACATCGGCAATCAGGGAATGGTAGGTGCCCTGCTTGAATTTAAATTTCACATTCGGGTGAAGCTTCCGAAAATCCGAAATCATCTGCGGTACCATCTGAACGCCCAGACTATGGGGAAATCCAAGCCGAATCTCCCCCATCTCCGGATCGATAAATTCGTGAAGCTCGACGACGGCCCGCTCCAAATCGGTGAGCACCGATTCAATGCGCTTTGCAAACAGCCGGCCTACTGGCGTGAGCTGAAGATTGCGGCCTTTTTGACCGAACAGCTCCACTCCGAGCTCCTGCTCCAACTGATGGATCTGCCGGCTGATGGCCGATTGCGCGACATGAAGTTCTGCTGCCGCTTTTGTGACATGCTCTTTTTTGGCTACCTTGAGAAAGTAGTGCAGCTGACGAAGTTCCATCCTGTCTAAACCTCCCTGCCCGGGGTCCCCTTAGAGCCGCCTCTATCGCCGCACACGCGCTGCAAACGGCGCGTACAGCGCAAAGCCGGCCGCAAGACCGCCTACATGCGCAAGGATGTTCACGCGCGTGACCGTCATAAACGAAAAGACGATGCCCAGAATCAAAATCGTGTAGACGGTTTTTCGAGATGCCGCATCCAGCATATCCTTGCGGATCAAAGCCAGATTGAGATAGGCGCCGAATACCCCATAGATGGCGCCCGATGCCCCGGCAGACACGAGCCACGCCGGTCCCCACAACGCGCTGAACAGATTGCCTACGATTCCGCATAGCAGATAGAACACCAGGTACCGAAGCGATCCGAGCAGCCGCTCCAAGGGCGGAGCAAACACAAGGATGGAAAAGCAATTGAACAGAATATGCTGCCAGCTCAAATGCAAAAATTGCGACGTCACATATCGCCAAGGCTCAATCAAACCATAGGGATCGGCAGGCATCTGGATAAATGCGCCAAACTCCAGCAAAGGAAGGCCTACGATTTGCGACAGAATAAACAGCAGCAGGTTCAATCCGAGAATCGCAGATGTAATCGGGTAAAGCTTGAGATAAGCTTGGAAGCTCTCATAGCGAATAAAAATCATGCGTCTTCCTCCGTCCGTGTAGTTTGCTCTCTTCATGTTCATATGAATTGGACATTCAGGTTTTAATAGGCTTATAATGGTGCTGGCAGCAATTACATCTATACGAGGAGGAAGCATATTATGACGCAAGAACGTACTGGCGTGGCAACGCTGAAAGGCAACCCGATCACATTGGTAGGACCGGAATTGAAAAAAGGGGACAAGGCCCCTGATTTTCAATTGAATAAATCGTTGGTGGACGTCGCTTCGCTCAAGGATTATGCCGGCAAGGTCAAGCTGGTCAGCGTCGTCCCCTCAATCGATACGGGCGTATGTGACGCTCAGACGCGTCGCTTCAACGAAGAGGCCGCTTCTCTGGGTGATGGCGTGGTGGTCCTAACCGTGAGCGCCGACCTGCCCTTCGCTCAATCCCGCTGGTGCGGTGCGGCTGGCGTGGATAAGATCGTGATGTTGTCGGATTACAAGGACAATCACTTCGGCAAAGCATACGGCGTTCTGATTCAAGAATTGAAGCTGGACATGCGCGCGATTTTCGTCATTGATGCGAATGATACGATTCAATATGTTGAAGTATTGGGTGAGATGACCGAGCATCCGGACTATGAAAAAGCGTTGACGGCTGTTCGGGCGCTTGCTTAACGCCTTAAAAATATAGAAAGTATATGATTTCGCCTACACTTATCTAATTTTCTCGGAACGAAACGGACTCGGGCTTAAAGGACGGCCTCGCCGTTTCGCCTTGGCGCTAATTTTTGCGCAAATAAAGCGAGTGAAGGACTTCCTTCCTCGCTTTTTTGCGTGCTATGCGCTGCTCACCTTGTAAGCGGACAATCGCTTGTCAAGCGTGCGGTAGATGTCAAGAATAACGCGATAATTGGACCCCAGGTCGCCAAGAGAGCCGCGCGAAGCGGAATAAATATCGACAGCCGTTGTGAGCGGGTTGACACCGATCAGCGAGACTGTAATGTCCATGGTCCGTCCCGTGACCGTCCGTTTTTCCACTACGATTTCTCCGACCGATTCCACCTCATGGAGCACCTTGTAGCCTTGCATTTTTTTTAGCGTGGAGACCACTTCCACCCATGCTTTTTCCTTCGACATTTTGTAAAAATGCGATTTCAACATCGGATCCTTCGCCTTGTCACCTGTCTGCTCGAAGCTGCGCAGCAGTCCGATCAGCGTCCGCTTTAGCAACGACCATCTCCCCCTCCAATATCTATGTAAAAACAATTGCCCGCCTTCGCCTTGCATTTTTATGAAAGCGTTCTTCAAAAATTTTCAATCCGTCGCATAAAATGAACGGTCTTCCCAACGCAGCGGAAAAACCGTCACAAGGAGTATGGGAACCCGCGAATGCCGTCCGACCTGATTGTTTCTGAACCCGCTCTCGCAGGTGGGTGTCCGCAAAAACGCATATTTGAAGTCCCTTTTCGGGGGCATGACAGCAGCGTCTCAATCTAGAACTCCCGTGAAACAGCCATTGGTTCAAAACAACGGAAAGCCGTAACAAACATCGCAGGATACACTTGATATTATAGTCGGTTTACCGCAAAAAGTAAACTCGCCCCGTACTCAGCCGCGCTCGTTCGGCCGTTCATCCTCGCGCCTTGGCTCCTCGCCCGGCAGCTTGCGTGGCTCGTCCGAGCGTTCCTCCAACTCGTTCAAGCGCTTGTCCTCGTCGTCTTGCTCTTCTTCATCCTGTTCGGCGGCCAGCCGCTCCTGCTGCTCTTTGAGCTTGAGGTAGATCAGGTGAAAGTTGTAAAACGAAAACAGCGCAATCATGCTGCCCATAAAAAACGGAATCAAGAACGTAAACTGGAAGCTGAAATAAACGATGGCCCCGCTCACAATGACCGTCGACAGTGACCGAAACGGCTTGCCGATCGTAATGAGAATCGCATTTTTCAACAATTGAAGTGTCTTCATGTGATAATGCACCATCATGGAGAAGTAGTTGAACATTGAGACAAAAAGCAAGATGATTAACCCGATAAACACGTACGAGAGGATTTGGAAGGAATTGAGCTCGTCCAGGTAAACCCGGTAATCGACAAACATAATGACGATCAGAGCCGTGTAAAGCAATCCGCCGAGCATGCTTTGCAGGTAGTTTTCCTTGTAGCCGCGAAAAAACGTGCGCAGCAGCGGCGCGTCTACCTCGCCCATCACCCACTTGCGCACGACCGTATAAAGCGCGGCGGTTGCAGGAAAAAAAGTGAAAGGTGCAAGAATTGCCGCCAGAATCAGACTCGATAGCAACTGGTTCTCGTCGGTCGAGGCCAGCAAGGCCACTCCCAACACGAAAACAAACGGAATGGAGCAAATGATCCATAGCAAATTTGTTACGGACAAGCGCATGATCCACTCCGAGATTTTGTAAAAGCCCCCCATGAGGCCTCTCATTTCCATTCTCGATCCCCCCGTGCGGAAACGTTATCAAAACCGTTCGGATTATTGTCTTAACCGCCTATTTTTCGCAGCCTGGGCAACGGTCTAAGCGGCTTGCACCCAGCGGCATACGATGTACTGTTCACACACAACCAAGCCAAACGAGGAGGGTTTTGCATGAGCAATGCAGGATACGGCGGCTTCACGTCTACTGGTGCAATTCTGGTTCTGTTTATTTTGTTGGTCATTATCAGCTGCTCGCTCTGCGTGTAACAAGGCGAAACGGCGAGGACGCTCGCTGATGTTGCGGCACGATTATTTGAAAAACGGAGCCACAGGCATCCGGGCACCGGCACACGGTGCTCGGCCCTGGGCTCCCCCGGTTACGAAATCAATTTACATAGTCGTCATTGCGCCGACGGGAATCGCCGCGATTGTCGCTGCTGCGATTGTCTCCGCCTCGGTACGAATCCCGTCCGCCGCGATAGGAATCGCGTCCGCCACGACTGCTGCCGCTACCGCCGCCGCGATAGGAATCGCGTCCGCGCGGCTTGCCGCTGCCGCTGCGATTGCCGCCGCCGAAAGGACCGCCGGAAAAACGGCGCCCGCTGGACCGGATATCCGGTCTGCGCTTTTTTGCACGAATCGGATCTTCGGGGGTCAGTTCAATACTGACGTCCTTCTTCTCGCCGGTCAAGAGCTTCATTGCCGCTGCCAGCAGATGCACCGAATCGTAGCGCTCCAGCAATTGAATGGAGCTGGCCTTGTATTCGTTGAAATCCTCGGATTGCACAATCTCCAGCAGACGCTCCGCCGTCATGCGTTGCTTGCCCTCGATCGCCTCCGCCATGCTAGGCAGCGGTTTTTTGGCGATGCGTTGACGGGTGACCTTCTCGATGAAATGCAGGTGGTCGGTCTCCCTCGGCGTAACAAAGGACCATGCGGCCCCTTCCTTGCCGGCGCGACCGGTACGGCCGATCCGGTGGACATAGCTCTCCGGGTCCTGCGGCAGGTCGAAGTTGATGACGTGGGAGACGCCCGACACGTCCAAGCCGCGCGCGGCGACGTCGGTTGCCACCAGCACGTCTATGCTGCCGTCGCGGAACTTGCGCATGACGTTATCGCGCTGATTCTGCGAAAGGTCGCCATGCAGGCCGTCCGCCGAATATCCGCGTTTTTGCAAGGCTTCACTGAGTTCGTCGACCCGGCGCTTCGTACGTCCGAAGACTATGGCCAGATCCGGGGATTCCATATCGAGCAGCCGGCTGAGCGCCTCGAACTTTTGACGCTCGTGCACTTCAATATAGGCCTGCTCGATCAGCGGTGCGGTGATATTTTTGGGAATGACGGAGACGTGCTGCGGCTCCTTCAAGAAACGCTGTGCCAGACGTTGGATGTTAGGAGGCATGGTCGCCGAGAACAGCATAGTCTGGCGTTCCTCCGGAACGAGACTCAGGATGCTCGTAATGTCCTCCATGAAGCCCATGTCGAGCATCTCATCCGCTTCGTCCAAGACGACCGTCTGCACGTCGTCCAAGCGAATGGTCTTGCGGTTAATGTGGTCAAGCAGACGTCCGGGCGTGCCGATAATGATTTGCGGCCGCTTCTTCAGCGCCCGAATCTGGCGCCCGATATCCTGGCCGCCGTAGATCGGCAACGAGCGGGTGCCTTTGTAGCGCGACAATTTGCCGATTTCCTCTGCGACCTGGATCGCCAGCTCGCGGGTCGGGGTCATAATGAGGGCGACAATTCGATCCTCGCTAAGCGGAATTTTGGAGATCAGCGGGATGCCGAATGCAGCAGTTTTACCGGTGCCGGTCTGCGCTTGCCCAATGAGATCGCTGCCCGTGAGCGCGATTGGAATCGATTTGTCTTGAATGGGCGTCGACTCTTCAAAGCCCAATTCCGTGATTGCTTGCAAAACCTTCGGCTCCAAGCCGAATTCTGTGAATGTTTTCAAACGTATTCAAACTCCTTCTTTTCTAAAGCCTCAAAAATATCCTATTCATTATAACACATCATCCATGGTGAATACCAGCAGACCGGTTTTACCCATACTGGAAAGATAATAACGAAAAAAGGAGGGTTGTTTTTTGCCCATCCTGCGAAATTGTGCAACCGCACTGACGATGATTATCGGCGCAATGTTTGTTGCCTTCGGATTCAATATGCTGCTTATTCCGCACGGATTGCTGAGTGGGGGCGTCTCCAGCGTCTCGATGATCGTCGGCTATCTGACCGGCGGAGATATCGGATGGCTCTATTTCGCCGCGAATTTCCCGATTTTATTGTGGGGCTATTTTTCTGTCGGCAGACGCTTTGTCATGTGGAGCATGCTGTCGGTTGCAGCTGCGACGCTCTGGCTGCAGCTGCTTCCCGTCAGGGCGATTGCGCACGACCCGCTGCTCGGCGCGGTATTCGGCGGCGTCATTGTCGGCTTCGGCAGCGGCCTGGCGCTGCGCCAGGGCGGCTCGTCGGGCGGCTTCGACATCATTGCGTCGATTGTGACGCGCAAGCGCGATTTGCCTGTAGGCATGCTAGTGTTTGTTTTGAATGGTACGATTATCCTCGCACTGGGTCTGCTCATTCAAGACTGGGACGCGGCCCTGTATTCCATGCTGGCCATCTACGCGGCGGGCAAGGTCGTCGATGTCATCCATGTCCGTCATATCAAGGTCACGGTCTTCATCGTAACCTGTCACCCCGAGAGCATGCGTCAAAAGCTGCTGGAGCGACCGCGCGGCGTTACCGTCATTCGCACAAAAGGCGCCTATAGCTCAGCGGAGCAGGATATGCTGATGACCGTGACGACACGCTATGAGTTGGCCGAGCTGCGCAAGTCCGTACTCACCCTGGACCCGCACGCGTTTATCAATATTGTGGAGACTGTCGGCGTTGTGGGAGGCTTCAGACAGACCCATCTTTGACCCATAAATTGGGCCGCTTCGATCTAGGTTTTTTTTGTTTTCCCTGTTATACTATAGGTATCCCCGATATTTTCAGCTTTCATGACCATGCGTTTACCCTGCTTTCTGATTTCAGATGAGGAAAGGGTGATACATGATGGATATGCAAACTGTATCGTTATCGCGGATCGTCGAGGAGCTTGTACCGGAGATGGTGCCGTTTTTGACCGAGCAAGAGCTGCAGCTGAGCATCGTGTTGCGGGACGGGTTAGCGGAGCTGCATCCGGAGGATGCGGTTGAAATTGTTCACCAAAGTATTTACGAGCTTCAAAAGCAAGTCATGCTTCATTAAAGCTTAACCGAAATCGGGAACGGATGTACGCGTTCCCGATTTTTTTCGGAAATTTGCATCTTTTTTGTCGAATTTTCGTCTATTTAAGTATGATAAAAGACGCTAATTTTTTTTGTTTTCGGTGCGGACTTGCGGTTTAAGAATGGATGTAGACTAACAGCGGGGAGAGGACAGTATGGAAGTTATTTTTTCAATTTTACTTGTGTTCGCAGGACTCATGTCCGGCGGTTCGGGCGATAGCCAGGCATCGCTGAGCCAATGGATGACAGCAGGGATCGGGGCCGGGCAGACCCAACAGCCGCAGGGCGATGGGCAGACATCGGGCGAAGACGGCACGCAGAACGAACCCAATCTTTTTCAAAAGCAAGATCCTCAGCCCGATGCGCCCAAGGTCAAGGGCATCTATGTGACGTCGCACACGACCGGTGTCGAGCGAATGAATCATTTGCTCACGCTGCTGGACAACACCGCGCTGAACAGCATGGTCATCGATATCAAGGACGATCACGGATACATAACCTACCCGACTGAAAATGAAGAACTGTTGGAGCTTGGCACTACCCAGAAAAATATCTCCGACATCGACGCATTGATGACCAAGTTGGAAGAGCATGACGTATATCCGATTGCCCGCATTGTCGTGTTCAAGGACAGCGTGCTGGCCAAGAACCATCCGGACATGTCGTTCCGCAATCAAGACGGCAGCGTCTGGAAGAATGGACGCGGCGAAAGCTTTGTTAATCCTTATTTGAAGGAAGTATGGGACTACAATATCGCCGTCGCAAAAGAAGCGGTCAAGCACGGCTTCAAAGAAATTCAATTCGACTATGTTCGCTTTCCGGAAGGCTTCGAAAATCGCGCCGATACGCTTACGTACGAATCGAACGACGAGAGCCGCATTGAAATTATCGGTGATTTTGTCAAATATGCGCGCGAACAGCTGGAAGGCTTGGATGTGCGCGTCTCGGTAGATATTTTCGGGTATGCCGCTTCCGTGCCGGCCGCCGAAGGCATCGGCCAGGATTTCGTCAAAATCTCCAAATACGTGGACGTCATAAGCCCCATGGTCTACCCGAGCCATTACAGCACCGGCTGGTTCGACCAGAAAGCACCTGATAAAGCTCCGTATGAAACGATCAAGGGCGCAATGGAGGACACGCACGACAAGCTGGAGGAGCTCGGAATTTTCAAGCCGATCATTCGGCCATGGATTCAAGATTTCACCGCCAGCTGGCTCGGCAGCGGCAATTACACGAAATATGGCAAGGCCGAGGTTGAAGCTCAAATTCAAGCGCTTGAAGACACGGGTATTGACGAATACCTGCTGTGGAACGCGAGCAACAAGTACACCGAGGACGCTGAATTTTAATTTTGAAGCTCCAACGCGGGCTTGCACGCAAAAACACCGGCTGCATCAGCAGCCGGTGTTTTTGCGTAACATCGCGTGACCTCAGGACGACAGTGGCCGAAGCTTCTCCGCCATCTGCAAAAAATAACCGACAGTTCGCTGTACCCGCGTCCGAACCGTCTCTTCCTCGGGTTGCCCTAGCTCGTCGAACTGCCTGAATTGACCACCGATCGAAATCCACTCCGGACAATTGATGCCATGCACATTGCGCACAATTGTCTGCAATTGCTGGAGCGGACTGACCCCCACCGCGCCTCCCGACGAGCTCGCGGAAAGCACCGCTTTGCCGTCAAAATGATCGAATCCGAGATGATCCAAAGCATTCTTCAGCACGCCCGAAGGCCCCCCATGATAGTCGGGAGTAGCCAGTACGATCGCCTGCGCGACGCCGACCTTTTGCTGTAGCTCCAGCACTTCGGCATTGTCCGATGCCCCTTGATCCGGCGAAAAAAATGGCAGCGGAACGGTGTAAAGATCGATGAATGAGACCTCGTGCCCAGCTTGCTCAATACAAGTTTGAATATAGCGGGCCAGCAGTGTGCTCGTCGATTGACGGCGGTTGCCGCCGGCTACAATGGCAATCTTCATGGCTACGCTCCTTGCTCAGTCCTCATTGTTCTTGCTGCGGATCAAGAATGTATCCGTTGCCGCTCACAACGCGTTTCTTCTCGATAATGGCCGCAGACCGAACAGCGGGCTTTTTGATGTAATGCTTCTCCAGATTGGCGTCTACCGCTTCAAAGGCCTGCTCGTCCGTTTCCGCCAGTACGATCAGCCAGCTTAGGCCGTTTGTTTGTTCAAGTTCTATTTTGTACAAATACATGCCGCTCCGACTCCTGTCTGTTGGCAATTATTGCGACAAGCGCGACGCCAGCTCGTACAACTCCATGTTAAAGGCTTTTTTGGTCGTCACGACCTTCTCGATGTCGGTCGCCACAAATTCCCCCTTGACGATTCCGCAGCCCTTGCCCGAATCGCCATCCATCAGCTTGCGGACGGCAAAATCGCCCAATCGGCTGGCCAGAATGCGATCATTATGCGTCGGCGCACCGCCGCGCTGAATGTGCCCGAGTACGGTCACGCGCGGCTCAATCCCATTAAGCGCCGTAATTTCACGCGCGACATCCTCCCCATTGCCGGCTCCCTCAGCAACGATGATGATGCTGTGCCGCTTGCCATGCTGGAAGTTCTCGCGCATCCGATTCGCTACCTGCTCCAGATCGTAAGGCACCTCCGGCACCAGAATTGTCTCCGCACCGCTGGCCAATCCGGCAAACAACGCGATATCCCCGCAGTGCCGTCCCATCACTTCGACAATCGAGGAGCGCTCGTGCGAGGTCATCGTATCGCGCAGCTTGTTGATCGCGTCGACGACGATGCTGACCGCTGTGTCAAAGCCGATCGTCAGATCGGTGAACGGAATGTCGTTGTCAATCGTGCCGGGCAGTCCCATTGTCTTGATCCCCAGCTTGCTCAGCTTGTTGGCGCCCTGGTAGGAGCCGTCTCCCCCGATGACGACCAGACCGTCGATGCCCCGCGAGCGCAGAACCTCCGCCCCGCGCTGCTGGCCCTCCGGCGTCAAAAATTCCTTGCAGCGCGCGGTCTGCAAAATTGTACCGCCACGCTGAATAATGTCGCCCACGCTGCGCAGATCCATCGGCCGCAAGTCGTCATTGATCAGGCCTTGGTAGCCCCGCTGCACGCCATAGACGTCCAAGCCGTTAAATAACGCGCTCCGCACAACGGCGCGAACCGCCGCATTCATTCCCTGCGAGTCCCCCCCGCTCGTCAGGACAGCAATCGATTTTACATTCGACATGTTTCTTCCTCCCCAAGATCATCTATATCGTGAAAAAATGGACGGGCTACTTCGATTGTCTGGAACGAATATACATGCTATTCGCCCAAAAGAAAAGTCGGGTCATCGGACTGCGTTTCATCAGTCGTCTCGTGATTGCGACGACGTCGCGCTGGCTGCGCGCTTTGGGATCGGATAAATAAAGCGCAAGTAAACCCTCGATAATCATACGATGGAACTTGTCCCCGGGAAGCCTGCGGATATCGTTGCGCGCGCTTGTGACGATCAGACTGATCCGATCGACCAGTTCGGTCTCGCTCGTATAATAATTGCAAAAGTTCAGGTCGCCGCCCTCGCGATCCTCCTGCTGATCTATCAAATAGTCCAGCATGATATGAAGGCCGCATACATGGGGAAAATAAGCATCGCGAATACGCGTCGCCTCGGTCCGGTTCACACCGGGATGCGAGGCAGCCAAAAAAAGCATAAACATCCCCAATGTAGAACCCGTGGCGGCGGCGAATTCATTCCAAAGCAAATGCCGATAGCGTGGACGGTTCTCCTCCCACCAGCCCAACAAAGCCGGCTCGCGCTGTTCATGACGAATGTGCTTGTGCACTTGGAGATCACAATAAAGCCCGACCAGATCCCGCACCTCGTCCTGAACCTGCGCATAAGAGGGGAGCTCGGAGACGCGGGTCTGACACTCGCGCACCAGCGCATGCAGATATCCGTCGTCGTCGCTCTCTTCGCGGCGCGCATAATAGTCTTGCAGCTCGGCTGCAGGATCGACCGCATCCAGCATCGACTGATGCAACAAGCGAAAGTCTCGGCCATCCATCGACGTGCTGCGGTCGCACAGGTTGTCCAAATAATCGCTAATCGTCTGCAAGGCAACAATTAGCGGGATCAGCACATGCCTGGCCGGCGGATTGGCGGCCGCGTAGACGCCCCCTCCCTGACAATGGAAACGCTTGGTCTCGATGCTGGCTAGGGCTTGCGTGCGCAGCTCCGTGTCCGGAATATTCTCGGCCTTGACCCGCCAGCGCGCCAGTTCATCGTCGACGCCGGGCAATATGTACTTGTACACGCGGTACATCAGCCGAATCGGTCCCGCCGGCATGCGGCGCTCCGCATGCGTATATTCGTGCAACGATGCGTCCTCCCCGTACAATTCATCCGGAATGGCGACGCGGTTCAATCTCTTGATTGATGCGGTACCAGATATGCAAATCGTTGATGCGGCTGGCCAGCTCGGCGATTTCGGCATTCAGCCTGCAAGCTGCCTCAAAGCTGTCTTCTTCCGACAGCGCCGTCTGCTTGGCGTCAATTCGCCGCTCCAGTTCCGCGACTAGGTCCGGAATCCGGCCGCGTACGTCCTCCCAATAGGCCAGAATGCCCGCGCGTTCGTAGGCATCGTAGGCTTCCCAGTCCAGCCGCAAAGCCGGCAGTTCGATTTGCAGTCTTGCATTCCATTTGAATTCGTGTTTTGGCATGCTAAACCTCCAACCATTAATGTACCATTTCATCGCCGATAAATCCAGTCGGAGTAAACTTTCGGGCACTGTCACGCCCGTATTCTTCCAAACCGTGCTATACTGGTAAGCATGCGTCAAGGCCGGCGTTTGACCCTGCGTAATCTCTCATCCAAAGGAGTTCAGCAGCAATGGAAGCAGCCCAGCAAGCAGTGCCGATGAGACGGATATGGTCGTTTTTTCTTCCACTAGGATTATCGGCCAGTCTCGTTACAATCTCGCATGTTATCATAAACAGTACGCTCACGCGAGCCGTCGACCCGGAGCGCGTCATCGCCAGCTACGCCATCGCGATGAGTTTACTTACCATTACAGAGCGGCCCGCCGTGCTGTTGCGTCAGACTTGTTCGGCGCTGGTACGGGACAGGCGCTCCTTTCAGTCGATGCTCGCCGTCGCGTTGCTCGTTTTCGCCAGCATTTTGGCGCTGGGCATGCTCATCTGCTACACGCCGCTCGGGGCATGGATTTTCGGCGGCGTCTTCGGCGTGCAAGGCGATGCGCTTGATGCCGTTATCCGCGTGTATCAAGTGTTGATGTTTGTCAGTTTGTTTTCCGGACTGCGCTGCGTGTATCATGGCGTCATCATCTATCATTTGCGCACCAAATGGCTGACGATCGGCATGGGGCTCCGCCTTCTGGGGATGTACGCGCTATCGCAATATTTTATTCATACCGGCGTCACGAGCGGCACGGTGGGCGCGATGATCTTTCTGCTGGGCATGATGATCGAAGCCGCGGTGAGCTACGCCGAGGGTCGTCAGCTCGTGAAGCGCATGCCGGAGAGGTCGGACGAGCACGAAGTGAAGGGCAAGCGTCACATCTTCGGCTTTTATCGTCCGTTGCTGATGTCGACGCTCATTACCGTATGGATTATACCCGTCATCAACGCCATGCTCGGCAAGACGTGGAATGCGGAGCTGGCCATTGCTTCCTTTGCAGTAGCGGCTAGCGTAGTCGGGTTGCTGACGAGTTTTTTTAGTTATTTTCACCAGATTGTGCTGAATTTCTACCGGATCGACCCCCAAGCCGTGCGCCGGTTTACCTTGATGATCGGCTTTTTGCCTTGCCTGCTGCTCATGACGATCGCCTACACGCCGATCGGTGATTTTTTACTCGGCAGCGTGATTGGCGTGGAAGGCGAGTTGCGCAGTCAGAGCCTGCAGACGCTTCGCGCCTTTGTGCTGCTGACATTGGTGATGCCTTGGCTCGATGCGCTCAACGGCCTGATCATGGTACGCGGCCAGACGCGGCTCATTTTCAGCTCGCAAGCTGTCAATCTCACATTCACTGTATTGACCCTGCTGACGCTGCTTTGGCTGTTTCCCCATCTCAATGGAAGCATCGGCGCTTGGGCGCAATCGATCGGCATGGCGGCGGAGCTTGGATTTGTGGCTTTGGCACTGCGGCGCATCAGACCGATGGATACCGTCCTGGCAGGCAAGGCGAGATAATACGCCAGGCAGGCGTCGGCAGTGCGAAGAGCGCGAGCAGCGCAAAGAGCGAAGCAGCGCGGTCCCGGGTGTGGCAGTTCTAACGGACAAGAGAGACGCTAAGCGCCTCTCTTGTCCGTTACAGCCGGCAAACCGGCATGCGGTCGCATCGTGATCCCGCCCGCTCCAATAGCGCGAAAAACCATTGAAAAAGTGCCGGATTGACCGAAATCGCATTGGAGCATATGCCTTCGAAATACGCATTCATGCGAAGCATTTTTAGCACAAATGTTTTTGCAGAACGTTTCGGCCGGTTTCTCCCGCAGTTCTATAACCAGGCTGTTGCCAGACCATAGCGAATTACAAAAAAAGACCTCGCCACCATCGGCGAGATCTCGCTTATAAGTATCACACTTATATAAGTCGCTTCGCATACGCGAAACGGCAATCCTACAATTTGACGACGTTGGCCGCTTGCGGTCCGCGGTTGCCTTCCGTAATATCAAATTCGACTGCCTGGCCTTCATCCAGCGATTTGAAGCCTTCGCCTGTAATTGCGGAGTAATGAACGAATACGTCCTCGCCGTCCTCAACTTGAATGAAGCCGTAGCCTTTCTCTGCGTTGAACCATTTTACTGTTCCTTTCAAATGAACAACCTCCTAAAATGACCGCCGTTTCAAACGACGTGTAGCCTTATTATAGCGGCTTCATTGCGGAAATGCAATTTCATTGCCCCAAAAATGAGAAAAATTTCTTTTTCTCCGTTTATTCGAGTTGAATCGACAAATAGTGCGTGGATCCAGGTATAAAAGGAAGTCGAGCGGGCTTTAAACAGACGTACGCTCTGTGCGACTGCAAGCGTGTGCACAATGCCTGCAATCGGTCATATTGTCTGAAATGCAGCGTCACCAACGGGTAAATCAACACACGTCCGCCAGTACGGCACACGCGCATCAACTCGCCTATCGCACGCTCGTGAAACTGGAAGTCCAACTGTTCGCCATATAAAAATAAAAAATGACTGCAAAGCACCAGCGAAAACGCCTGGTCCGGAAACGGCAGCTCGGGCAATTGTCCGTCCACATAATGTTCGGGCGCACAGCGCCGATGCGCATCAAAACGTTTGAGGTTGGCTAGACGCATTTGGCGGTGTCGTGCCAAGTTGCCATAAAAGCTCCAATTGAAGCGGTCCGTTAAACGGGCTAGCTTCGCCGTGCTGGTCTCAATTTCTTGCTTCGCTTCGGTATAAATCCGGTCCTGCTCCATTCGATATCGCGGATCAACGGCAACGGATTGGGCGCCCATCGCAGCGGCGTCCGCCACAAAGGACGAGGCGCCGGCGGCTACGTCCAAAACTTCAAGCCCTGAAACATCCGCGCGCCTCAAATCAAACATTCGTGCGTATTCGTCCCATCCTCTGCAAGTCATGGCTACGCCTTGTTGGTCATATGCTTCAAGCATCGTCTCATCTCTCCTCCGCTCTACTCGGCTCTACTCTGCTCCGCTCATTTCTGCTCTGCTTGACAGGAATGCCTCGACTGCTGCTGTTGACTGGATTACCTTGAACTCTCTGCTTGACCGCTCTGCTTGACTGCTCTGCTTTTTGGGTCTGCAAGCTCTTTTCGCACGTCGTTTGTTCGGATGTTGTATCCGTGCGCGGCATTGTTGTCATTGTACCATCGTTAGCGGTTGCGTTCTACCGGTGATATTCGCTATGATGATAAAAAAAGGAAGCGAGGTCGTATGCCGTCATGTTCAAGAAGCATCAAATCTACAAAACCGATAAATACAACATGCTGACGGTCGAGGTGCAAGGAAAAAAATTGATCGTCCGCGAAATCTCGGATCAGTGGGGCGAGGATTGCCACACCTTCGTCAGCCGTCCGCAAATGATGCACTGGGCGGAAAACCGCTTCCGGGAACAAGATTACGCAGGACGCGAGGAAGAGCGCCAGGCCATCATCGACGCGTTCAAAGCTGTATGACGCGAAGCGCCGCTTAACGGGAGGAACCGATGGACACAACATCGACGCTTATTTTTATCATTGCCGCTTTTTCGCTCGGTGCCGTTATTTTGATGCGGCGCGAGCAGATTCCCCAGACCATGCGGCGCGGCATGGCTTTGGTTGCAATCGTGCTGATTGCCTTTGCCTTTTTTGCGCTCGTTTTCAGCTTTCTTAATCTCGGCAAGACCTAAAAAAGCGACGCCGCCCGGGCGGCCTGTCATGAAATGGCGCGATGCGGTCCATACTAGGGGCAAACTGTCTGAAGGAGGCCCCGCCAAACGTGAAATGGCTGCCCGTGGCATTGACTCTCTTGCTGCTGCAACAACCGGTCTCGGTCGTCGCTGTGCAAATGAATCCGAACAAAAACGATGCTGTACATAATTGGAGGAGGAATACGATGAACGCAGTTGTCAAACGCTCGGAAACGAAGCCGGAGCACCGCTGGAAGCTCGAAGACATGTTTGCCGATCAGTCTGCCTGGGAGCGGGAATTTGCCGAAGCCAAAAAGCAAATCGGCAAAATCGCGGCGTTCCAGGGCAAACTGTCCGATCCGTCACAGCTCAAGGCCTGCTTTGAGCTCGAGGACGAGCTGTCCCAGCACGTGGAGCGCCTGTATGTGTACGCCAATATGCGTCACCACGAGGATATGGCCGAGCCCGTCTATCAGGCGCTCTCGGACAAAGCAAAAAAACTGAGCGTCGAGGCGGGCGAAGCGCAATCGTTCATCACTCCGGAAGTGCTCAGCCTGCCGGACGAGACGTTGAACGCCTTGATTGAAAATCCGCAGCTGGCGCCATTCCGTCGCACGCTGGAGGAAATGCGCCGCGAGAAGCCGCATGTCCTGTCGCAGCGAGAGGAAATGCTGCTCGCCCAGGTCGGCAATATCAGCCAGGCGCCCGGCACGATTTTCGGCATGCTCAACAATGCCGACCTAAAATTCCCTAAAGTAAAAAACGAGCAAGGTGAAGAAGTCGAGCTGACGCACGGACGCTATATCCAGTTCCTCGAAAGCAAAAATCGCGAGGTCCGGCGCGAGGCGTTCCAGGCCATGTATGCCTCTTACGGTAAATTGAAAAATACGCTCGCCTCGACCCTGAATGCGAACGTCACCAAAAATATTTTTTATGCCCGCGCCCGCAACTACCCGTCGGCGCTTGAAATGTCGTTGTTCGGCGACAACATTCCGACTACCGTGTACACCAACCTGATCGATACCATTCACAAGCATCTCCCGCTCATGCACCGCTACATGAAGCTGCGTAAAAAGCTGCTTGGCGTCGATGAGCTCCATATGTACGACCTGTTCGCGCCGCTTGTCGACGAATACAAGATGGATATTTCGTACGAGGATGCCAAAACCCGCGTTGCCCAAAGCCTGAAGCCGCTAGGCGATACGTACCTGGACGTGCTGCAAAAGGGGTTCGGCGATGGCTGGATCGACGTCTACGAGAACGAGGGCAAGCGCAGCGGCGCCTATAGCTGGGGCGCATACGGCACGCACCCGTATGTATTGCTGAACCATAACGACAACTTGAACAGCATGTTTACCTTAACGCACGAAATGGGCCACGCGCTCCATTCGTACTTCTCCGATGAGGCGCTTCCTTATCGCGATGCCCAGTACACGATTTTTCTCGCGGAGGTCGCCTCGACGCTCAACGAGGCCTTGCTCATGCACGATATGCTCGGCAACTCGACCGAAGCGCGCGAGAAGATGTATTTGCTCACCTATTACGCGGATCAGTTCCGGACGACGGTATTCCGTCAGACGATGTTCGCCGAGTTCGAGAAAATCATTCACGAAAAGGTGGAGCAAGGCGACTCGCTCACGCCGCAGGAGCTGAGCAAAATTTACTACGACCTCAACAAGCTGTACTACGGCGAGGATATGGTCGTGGACCGAGATATCGAGATGGAATGGGCCCGGATTCCCCACTTCTATACCAGCTTTTACGTCTACAAGTATGCCACCGGCTTTTCGGCCGCGACGAGCTTTGCCAAGCAGATTATTGACGAAGGACAGCCGGCGGTAGACCGTTACCTGGGCTTCTTGAAAAGCGGCGGCAGCGACTATTCCATCGACATTCTGAAAAAAGCGGGCGTCGACATGTCCTCGCCGGAGCCGATTAGCCAGGCGATGAGCGTCTTCGAGGGTCTGCTTGAGCAAATGGAACAATTAACCGGCGCAAACTAAACGCGTTTTGAGCAATCGGTTTAGGCTGTACCAAAAACCCCCGCTCTCCTCTTCACGAGGAGGGCGGGGGTTTAAAGCATCGCCAGAGGACCGCTTGCGCTGTTTCGTCCTTGATCGTTTTGACCCGGACCGATGCTAAGCGCTGCCGGCCTCGCAGCCCCGGGAGAACAATTGGACGGCAAATCGGGCACGCTCGCGCAAATCGTCCTCACTGAACGTAGGGTCCATCAAAATATCCATTTTGAACACGTCCAAAATGCCGATAAAGGATCGCGCATGAAGCTCGGCCTGCTTCACTTCATGCGCTTCCAGCATCTGCGCAAGCATCGCGTTGTACTTTCGTATAAAGCCATGCATCATCTCCATCAACCCCGCGTCGCTGTTGGGCGCGTGGAAAAAGAGCCGCGGATAATGCTTGACCTGATAATAGTACCAGAGATGATGCGAAGCAGCGCCGTGCAATTTCTCCTCCAGCGCGCCTTCTTGATGCAGCACCTCGTGCAGGCGTTCCAAGAAATGTTCGAAATCCCGTTTGGTGACCGCCATGAACAAGGCTTCTTTACTGGAAAAATAAAGATAAAGGGTGCCTTTGGCAATGCCGGCTGCATCTGCAATCTCGGACATTTTGGTCTCATAGAAGCCTGCCGTGCCGAAGACCCGATACGCCGCATCAAGAATTAATTCCAGCTTGTCTCCATGCGTCGCCGCCATCAGCGAGACCTCCTTTCCAGCCATTCATAGAGCCGGTGTGTATCTAGAATCCAGGATCGACGGCCCTGCCATCGTCCATTAGGCCGAATGCTCGCGCTGTTGCTCCTGACGGTGCTGTTTCCTGAACGCCAGCTCATAGACGACCGGCAGGAAAATGACCGTCAGCAGGGTCGAAGTCGTCAGGCCGCCTACGACCACCACGGCAAGGCCGCGGGAGATCAGCCCGCCCTCCGGCGTCGAAAACACGAGCGGAAGCAAGGCTGCGATCGTCGCCAGCGCCGTCATCAGAATCGGCCGCAGGCGCGTTTTGCCGGATTCGATCAATGCTTCGTGAATGGTCAGTCCGAGGCGACGATTCTGATTGATCCGATCCACCAGCACGATGGCGTTGGTGACAACGATGCCAATCAGCATGAGCAAGCCGATCATTGCGCTCATCGACAGCGGTTCGCGCGCCAGTACCAGACCGACCAAAGCGCCGATCGGGACAAAAAGCAGCGACGACATAATGATGAACGGCACGCGGGCCTGGCCAAAGAAAATCAGCATGGTCAGATAAACAAGTCCGATTGCCACAATCATGGCAATGCCGATATCTACAAAGGTCTGCACCGTCTCGTCGCTGCCGCCGCCCGATTCAAGGCTCACGCCATCCGGTAGATCGAGCTGCTGCACCGCTTCGGTGACCTCCGCAGTAACAGCGCGAACGTCATTGCCTTGGACCTGTCCGGACACGCGGGCATAGACGCGCTCGTTCAGCTTTTGGACCGAGGTGTATACGTCGACTTGCTCGATGTCGGCCACTTCGCTGAGCTGCACCGGCCCCTGCGGACCGAAGAGCGTCAATTGCTCAAGCGCCGACTTGCCGGCGAGCGCCTCGTCGTAGGTCAAGCGGACTTCGCGATTGTCTCCATCGAATAGCAGCTCGCCGCCCTCGACCGGCTGCGTCCGATCCGTGATCGTGCCGAGTACCATGAACGAGCTCAGACCGGCTGCTTTCATTTTATCATCACTTAGCTTGACGGACCACTGCTGCTGCTTCGCCTGCATGTTGTTCGTGACGCTCTTGAGATCGTCGCGTCCGAGCATCAGCTCCTCCACCTGCGCGGAAGCTGCCTCCAGTTGGGCCGGATCGTCGGAGAACAAATCAATATCGACGTTGTTGTTGGTCGGCGGTCCGCCGCTCGCCTGCTCTTCGACCCTCCAGGTCGAACCGGGTGCCTGCTCCTCCAAGATGGCTGCGATATCGCGATCCACCGCTGCCAGCTGGACCTCCATGTCCGCATCCTCGGCCAGCTCGATGTAATAGACCGCGCGATTCGGCTGCGCGGAGCCGGTGGCGATATCGAAGCTGCCGATCGAAGCGAAACGTTTGGGGTACGTTTCTTTCTCTTGCTCCAGCTGCTGCTCGATCGCCTGCGACACTTCGCCCGTGCGTTCCAAGGTCGCGGAAGGCGGCAGCTCCACCGTCGCCGAGATGATTTTTTGCTTCTCATTGGGCAAGAAGACAAACCCGACGTTGCTGAACTGGTACAGCACGCCCGATCCGATCAGCAAGACCAGCGCCGTCAGCAGCACCAGCGCTTTGCGCCGCAATGCAAAACGAATAATTCGCTCGTACACGCGTATATAGAACGGCTCGCGCGATTGCTCGTGCAGCTTGACGAAGGAACTGCGAGCAAGCACCGGCACAACGGTGATCGAGACGAGCAGCGACGCCAGCAGCGCCACGACCACCGTCAGCGCGAACGGCAGGAAAAACGCGCCGGTAATGCCGCCTACCAGACCCAGCGGCAGAAAGACGACGACCGTCGTCAGCGTTGACGAGAGAATGGCGCTCATCATCTCGCGCGTACCTTCTCTGGTCATTTCCGTGCGGTCGGCTTGCGGCTCAAGCTTGCGCTTGCGATAAATATTCTCGATGACGATAATGCTGTCGTCCACGACCCGTCCAACCGCCACCGTCATGCCCGCCAGGCTCATCACGTTCAGCGTGAAGCCCCACCACTTGATGAAGATTGCAGCGATCAAGAGGGACAACGGAATCGAGAGCACGGCAATGAAGGTCGCCCGGAAGCTCCGCAAGAAGATCAGGACAGTGAGCGCCGCGAACAGCGCGCCGAACAACCCTTTGGACACGAGCTCGTTGATCGAGCTTTCGATCGCTTCGGCCTGGTCGAAAATCATCACGTACTGGATGTGGTCCTCGTAGCTGTCCAGCGTCTCGATGACGCGGTCCGCCACATCGACCGTGTTGGCATTTTGCTTTTTGTTGATCAGCAGCGCCATGCTGTCCTTCGTATTGTAACGCGCCAGCTCGCTTTTTTCCTCTAGCGGGCGAACCGTCGCCAGCTCGGAAAGCCGCACGCCGGCGCCGCCGGTATTGGACGGAATGACGAGCGCCTCCAGCGCCTCCAGCGTCTGCAGCTCTTGCTCCACATGGACGGGCACGACAACTTCGTCGCTTTGCAGCGCGCCGGCGGGATAAGAGAAAAAGGCGTTGTCGATATTGTCCTTGATCGTCTGCAACGTAATGCCCGCACGCGCCGCCCCGGATTGATCGACGACGATCTCCAGATATTGCTGCGGCACGGCGGAGAGCGCGACCGAATTGATGCCCTCGATGCGCTCCAGCTCCGGCTTGAGCACCTCCTGCACCCATTGTTCGGCCAAGGCATCCGCTTGTTCCCCATTCGTGAACAAGGCGAGGTTCAGCACCGGCACCGAGCTGAAGGAAAAGCGGCTGGCGGTGGGGGTTTCGACCTCCTCCGGCAAGCCCGCATTTTGCAGCAGCCCTTCGACGTCGCGCGTCGTCTTATCCATATCCGTACCGATCGGGAAAGACAACTGAATGCGCGAGACGCTGGAGAGCGATTGACTGGTCATGCTGCTCAACCCCTCGACGCCCTTGAGCTGCTCTTCCAGCGGCGAGGTGACGCGGCGGTCGACATCCTCGGCGGACGCGCCGGGATAGACCGCGGTGACGGAAAGCTGCGGGAATTCAATATCCGGCAGCAGATCGGACTTGAGCGCCAGGAAGCTGTAGACGCCTCCTCCCATTAACAGGACGGCGATGATCATCACTGCAGCTACGTTCTTCAAGCTGAACTTCGTCAAGAATTGCATGCGCGTTCGCCCTCTCGTCGAATAAATTAAAAAATGACTGACCAGTAAGTCATTTTGGAGTATAGCGAGTTTGCCGTGCACAGTCAAGGACGCGCGCACAGCGCGTCCTTATACCGAAGGTTCCCTTTAGCGTAGTCCGTAACCCAAGCCCAACGCCAATAGCCCAGCCGCAGCCGCCGCTATAAAATTGACGGCATCGTTGGTGACCCAGCGCCAACCTCGCGTCTTGGCAGTCGGCCGCGCGCAGTGCACGACTCGCTCGGTCTGCGCCTCGCAGACGCGGCAGCGATACATCGCTTGCACGGTAGCGCCGAGCAGCGAGTCTGCAAAGCACCCGAAAAAACCGGCCGCCGCCGCAATCGGCACGAGCCAGACTGCCTGAGCGCCAAGCGCTCCAGTGCCGCTGTCCTGCCCGAACGACGCCGAAACCGGCCAGCAGCCGGCCAATATAGCGGCAACGATGCCGATGAACAACGCGCCGGCCAAGGCAGCCGCGCTGCCGAGCAGCGTGACGCCGCCGCTCGTGCCGGCCGGCACGCGCTTGCCGCCAATCAATGCGCGAGGCGTCATGCGGCTGAGCGCGCCGAGCTCAGTCGCCCAGGTGTCGGCATTGACCGCCGCCATGACGCCCGCGAACGCCGCCAGCCAGCCGCCATGCGGCCAAAGCGCGTGCGCGCCGCACAAAAGCAAGCCGAGCCCGCCGTTAGCCAGTACCTGCAGGGCATCGCGCCGCCCGCTTTTGGCATAATTCTTCTCGGCGGTTCGCTTGGCGCGATGCTTGCGCTTGTAGCGCGACCATGCTGTCGACGAACCGAAGAAGGCCAGCAGCACGCCGAACCACACCGGTCCGCCCAGTGTAAAGTAAGCGGCGCCCATCGCCGCAGCGGCCAGAGCGCCGGAGCCCGAAAGCGATTGTCGGCGATAAGCCAGTCCGGCTACCGCCGCACCGGCTGCCAAGCCAAGCACAAGGCGAAGCACCCAGGAGTCTGTCAGATTCACGCGTTATGCCGCCCCCCTTCCATCTCCGATTGCGTCTATTGCTTCCCTTATTGCCGCTAAATGACGCTATTGCCGTCTGCGCGTAAAAAAGGGCCGCCAGATGGCGGACCGCCGCGCCGTCGAATCCGCTCCATGCAACACCGCCAGGCCATAACGCGCCGGGTAATTGGTGCAGAGCATCAAGTCGCGCTCCAGCTGCGCCAAACGCTGCAAATGCGCGGCACTGTTCACCGTCCAGATCATGACCTCCACGCCCGCCGCACGCAGCTCGTCTAGACGCGCCGAAGCCACGTGCTTGTAGCTGAGCGAGAGAAAGGTCGAGTCCAGGTCGCGCAGACGTGCCGTCAAATCCGGGGGCGGCTCGCTGACGATCCAACCGGTCCGCACAGATTCGCTATGCTCGCGAACCAGACGCAAGGCCCGTGCGTCAAACGATGTCACGATGGTATCGTGCTCCAGCCCATGCTTCGCCAGCATCGGCACGACCTTGGCCGCCAGCGCCGCGGTGGAATCGGCGTACGTTTTCAACTCGATGTTGAGCCGGCAACGCCCCACCGTCGCTTGCAGCACCTCCTCCAAGGTCGGGATGCGCTCGCCTTTGAACACCCGGCCGTACCAGCTGCCGGCATCGAGCCGGCGCAGACGTTCCAGCGTCATCTCCCGCACCTTGCCGCGTCCGTTCGTCGTACGATTGACCGTCTCGTCGTGCATGACGACCACCTCGCCGTCCGCAGTGAGCTGGACATCCAGCTCGATCCATTGGACGAACGGATGCGCCAGCGCGCGCTGAATCGCGGCCATCGTGTTTTCCGGCGCTTCTCCCGAAGCGCCGCGATGCGCGCAGCATTGCATCATCCGAATCCCTCCTAAACTATCCCGTCGCCCCGCTCGCGGCCAGCGGCGCTCCGCCGGTATCGCGCAGCGTGCCGTCCGCCTCGACTGCGACGCCGAACGAGATTTGCTCGAGCCGCTTCAGGAGCAGCTCGCCCTCTTCATTGTCCATGGGCGCGGGCCGGGACTGCTCGGCGAGCATCGGATGGAAGCGCAGCTCGCAGTCGCCCGCAGCCGTACAATGGGCATCCAGCACGCCGGTCTCCGCCGACCGTTCGTACCGGGTCATATTGAAGATAAAGTTGCCGAGGCTATAGGCGATCCATTTGCCCTTGTAGCGTTCGAAGCCTTGCAGCACGTGCGGATGAGAACCAATCACGAGATCGGCGCCCGCATCGATGTACTGGCGGGCGAAGTCGCGCTGATACGTTTCGGGCCAATCCGCTTTTTCCTTGCCCCAATGGACCATGACCACGACCAAGTCGGCCTCTTGGCGCACCCGCTCAATCGCCGCCAGAGCCCGCGTCGTATCATACGTCTCGGCTACGCCGATTGTGTCCGGTCCGGCCTTCCAGCTGACCTCCGGGACGACGCGGCTCAGTCCGAGATACGCCACCCGCAGTCCGTGCGCGTCGAGCAGCACGGGAGTGAACGCCTCCGTATCGTCGCGGCCCGCTCCGACATGCGGTATATCCGCGTCGTCCAGGTGCTTCATCGTATCCAGCAGACCTTCTACGCCCTGATCCAGCGTATGATTGTTGGCCAGACTGACGACGTCGAAGCCGGCCTCTCGCAGCGCCGGAAGCGACTCCGGCGAGCCCTTGAACACAAACGACTTGTTCTCCGCGGCTACGCCGCGCAGCGTGATCGGATTCTCGAGATTGCCGGCGGTCAGGTCCGCTCCTTGCAAAAAAGCGAGCGCGCCCTCGTACGGATAAGCATAGCCCTTGCTCCGCATCGTCTTGTCCACCGAACCCGCCAGCAGCAGATCGCCCACGAAGGCCAAGTGAACGTCGCGCGCTGCCTCGTCCGGACGCGAAGACGGCGGCTGCTCGCCGCTCTCCTGCGAATCGGGGCCCTGGCTCTCTTCACCTTCGTTCTCCGGCGCAGATGACCCCGACTCCGTATTTTGCAGTTCGTTTTGATCCGGCGCGTACGCAATCGGCGGTGCTTTCTCCCAGGGCCATACGAATGATTCACTTGCCCACAGCATACCGCCAATGGCAACAATCAGCAAGAGCAAGAGCAAATTAAGCGTCACCCGCCGCTTCAAGCGCCGTTTGCGTCGCGCTTTTTGCTGCTGGTGCTGATCCGATCTGGATAACGTCATGAAGGCGTGACTCCTTTTGCATTCCGATGATTACTCCACCTTATAGGACGTGACAGCCGGCAAAAGGTTGCAACCGCTGCTGCCACGCACCTGGAACACCGGTGCCGGGCCGTGTCGATCCAAAGGGACACGAATCAGGCAGGTTCTCAACATGAGAGCCTGCCTGATTCGGGATTAAAATGCGAGGCGGCCGCGCTCGCGCAAGCTAGGGGCGAGTGCAAAGCTACAAGCCATTCAGCCGGGCAAGCAAAGCGGCGGCCGCTTCCTTGCCCTGGCGTATACAGTCGGCGAGACCGACGCCGTCAAACGCGGCGCCGGTCACCCACAGCCCGGGCAGCTCCTGCGCCAGCCGGGCACGCATAGCCGCCGTCTGCTCGACGTGACCGACGGGATACTGCGGCATCGAGCGGCGCAGCCGCGTGATCTCGGCAAAAAGCGGATCGGCGTCAATGCCCATGATCTCGCGCATATCGCTCCGCACCCTGGCCACCAGCTCGTCGTCGTCCAGCTCCACCGGCGCCTCGTCTCCTGCCCGTCCGACATAGCAGCGCAGCAGCGCCTTGTCCGGCGGGCTCGAATGCAGCCACTTGGCCGAGGTCCACGTGCACGCTGTAATCGTACGCCCCTCGGTGCGCGGCACGAGGAAGCCCGAGCCGTCGAAGGCGTCGCGCAAGGCGCGCGTCCGGTCGAAGGCGAGCACGACATTGGCGACCGAGACGTAGCGCACCGCGTCCAATGCAGCGGTGTCCGTCAGCGGCCGCAGCAGCGCTGCTGCGGCCGGCGCCGGGGCCGTCAGCACGACGGCATCCGCTTCCAGGCGTTCGCCGCCCTGCAGCTCCAGCTCGTATGCGGACGCGGTGCTGCGCCGAATCGCTTCGACCCGGCACGCCAGCCTGCGGCTGAGCCGAGGCATGGCCGCCTCCAGCGCTTCGACCAGCGAGCTCAAGCCGCGCCGGTAGGTCAGGAACAGGCTCCCCTTCAACGCATCCGGCAGGGTGGGCTGCGGCGGCGAGACCTTGCGGCTCGCCTGCATGCCGCGAATCAGGCTGCCGTGCCGCAGCTCGGCGTCGCGGAATTGCGGGAAGGTCGCACGCAG
Source organism: Paenibacillus sabuli (assembly GCF_014705605.1). GTDB lineage: Bacteria > Bacillota > Bacilli > Paenibacillales > Paenibacillaceae > Paenibacillus_D > Paenibacillus_D sabuli. Next base: position 93,594 of record NZ_JACXIZ010000020.1, on the reverse strand, counting down.
TCCAAGACCGCGCAGATCGCCGGCATAGATGCCGGCCAGCAGCGGCTCGGCAATCCGCTCCATCGCTTCCGCCCCGATACGGCGCTCGAGAAAATCGCCCACCGACTCGTCCGTATCTCCGGGCTGCGGCGGCAGCTCCAGGTCCTGCAGGACGCGCGCCTTGCCTGCCTCGGTCAGCAGCTCCGAGCGTCCGAAGGCCTCCAGGTCGGTCGGCACGCCCAATACGAGCCCGGCCGGCATCGCATGGAGGCGGCCGCGATTGTAGATGTACGTCTTGCGCGCTTCGGGATTGGTGCGTACGAGCTCGCTCGTGAGGCCCAGCTCCTCCGCCAGGTCGAGCATCGGCTGCTTGCGCGCCAGGAACGAATCCGGGCCCTTCTCGATCACAAAGCCGTCCCGCCGCAGCGTCTCGATCCTGCCGCCCAGCCGCTCCGATGCCTCTATGAGCGTAATCTCCACGCCGCGCCCCTGCTCCTGCGCCATCCGCTGAGCGTAATAGGCCGCGCTCAGGCCGGTCAGACCGCCGCCGACGACCGCCAGACGCCACGGGCGTCTTGCCGCGCCGGTCATCCCTGCCCCTGCGCTTCCGCCGCTGTGCGGGCCTCGGCGGCTACCGATTCGGCCAGCGTCTCGAGATAGAGCGGGTCGGTATTGAGCATCTCGATCCGCTCGAGCTGCAGGCCGAGGCGCTCGGCGACCTGCCTGGCCTCGAGATCGATATCGTACAGCACCTCGAGATGATCGGAGACGAAGCCGATCGGCGCCGACAGCACTCGCGCCGCGCCTTTGCCCTGGAGCTCCCGCAGCGAATCGAGAATATCCGGGCCGAGCCAAGGCTCGCGGGTCCGTCCGGCACTCTGCCATGTGAACGACCAGTTCGTCACCCCGGCGCGATCGGCAACAGCCGCAGCGGTCTCGAGCAGCTGGCGCGGATACGGGTCGTTCATCTCGGTGATGCGGGCCGGCAGACTGTGCGCGCTGAAGAGCACGTGCACCTCCGCCGGCGCGGTGTCCGCTCCGAAGCGGGCGAGCCCGCGCTTCACGCGATCGGACAAGGCCAGCAGCAGCTTGGGGTGCAGATGATACGACTCGACGAAGCGTATCTGCAGCCCGAGCGCCTGCGCCTGCTCCTCCGCTCGCTTGATGTAGCTGCCGACGCTCATGACCGAATAATGCGGTGCGAGCACGATACCGACCGCCTCCCGGATGCCATCGTCCGCCATCCGCTGTACGCCGTCCTCGATATAGGGCCGCGCATGCTTGAGTCCCTGATAGCAGACATAGCGTCCCGGGTCCACTTCGTCAAGCGCCGCTTGCAGACCGGCCACCTGACGATCGGTATTGGCGCGCAGCGGGAAGACGCCCCCGACGATCGCCTCGTACCGACTGCTGAGGTCCTGCAGTTGCTCCGGCGTCGGCGGGTGGCCGCGCCGGATGTGCGTATAATACGTCTCGATGTCGTCCATGCTCTCGGGCGTGCCGTAGGACATCACGAGCACGCCGATCCGGTTGTCAGCCACGCTGTCCCACCTCCTCGCTGCGCCGAGCCAGGGCATCGGACGAGTAGCGATGCACGTAGCCCGTGAGCTCGCGCAGCTTGTCGAGCGACGCCTCGGGGAACAGGCCGTGCCCGAGATTGAAGATGAAGCCCGGCTCCTGCATCCCTTCGTCCAGGATGCGGCGCGCGTGCTCCTCCAGGGTCGCCTGCGGCGCGGTCAGCACGAGCGGATCGAGGTTGCCCTGGACCGCCGTCCGGCCGCCGAGCCTGCGGCGTCCCTCCGCAATCGATACCCGCCAATCGAGCCCGATGACATCGGCCCGGACGCGCTCCAGCGTCGGCAGCAGCTCGCCGGAGCTGACGCCCGGAAAATAGATCTTGGGCTGCGGCAGATCCGCCAGCTCGTCGAAGATCCGCTCGATCGTCGGCAGCACGTACGTCCGGAAGTCGTGCGGCGCCAGCGCGCCGACCCAGCTGTCGAACAATTGGAACGCCTTGCCCCCGGCTTCCATATGCTTGCGCAAATAAACGATAATCATGTCGCCCAGCTTGTCCATGAGGGCATGCCACAAGGCCGGCTCGCTGTACATCATTTGCTTGGTGAGCCGGTAATTGCGCGAAGGACGCCCCTCGATCAGATAGCTCGCAATCGTAAACGGCGCCCCGGCAAAGGTGATCAGCGGCACCTCCAGCGCCTTGTCCAGGATGCGGATCGTCTCCAGCACGTGGCCCAGGTCGCCCTCGACGTCGATCGGACGGAGCCGCTCGATATCGGCGCGGCTGCGGATCGGATTGTCAATGACCGGACCGACGTTCGGCACAATATCAAAATTGATGCCGATCGAGGCGACCGGGTTCATAATGTCGGAGTACAAAATCGCCGCGTCGACGCCCAGCTTGCGGACCGGCATGAGCGTCACCTCCGCCGCCAGCTCCGGCTGCTTGCAGATCTCAAGCAAGGAATAGCGTTCTTTGATCTTGCGATACTCGGGATCGTAGCGGCCGGCCTGGCGCATGTACCATACCGGCACGCGATCAACCTGCTCGCGCCGGCATGCCCGGATAAAACGGTCGTTGTAGGTCATGCTGGTCCCTCATTTCTCTCGTTTTCCCTATGCTACCATTATGCCCTTTTTGAGAATCGCTAACAACTGCCGGGCCTTTCGCGAGTATGACAATAGTTTGACAATCGATGGAATTGAAGTATGCTAGTCAGAGAAGAGCGCGCAGCGGACAGCGCGGCGCGCACACGGGAAGGCAGGCGCAGCATCGATGGAACAGTGGAAAGTGAATCTGGCGGTGTTATGGTGCGGACAATTTCTCGTTTTGGCCGGGATGACGATGATCATCCCTTTTTTGTCGCTCTATTTGCAGCAGGATCTCGGCCTGACGGACGAGCATGAGATTGCGACGTGGGCCGGCGTCATCTTCGCCGGCAATTTTGTGACTTCCTTTTTGTTTCAGCCGCTCTGGGGCAAGCTGGCCGACCGTTACGGGCGCAAGGTCATGCTGCTTCGATCCGGCTTTGGCATGGCCATCGTCATTACGCTCATGGGCTTCGCGACCTCGCCCTTGCACTTGCTGCTGCTGCGCATGCTCAACGGCACGATCTCGGGCTTCAGTCCGGCCTCGATCTCGCTCATCTCGGCGACCACGCCGAAGGATCGCGTCGGCTTCGCCATGGGGACGTTGCAATCGGGCAGCATCGCCGGCACGATCCTCGGACCGTTCATCGGCGGACTGATGGCCGATGCGTTCGGCTTTCGGCCGATTTTTTACATCACCGGCGCCTTGCTCTTCTCGGCATCGCTGCTGGCGCTCTTGACTGTCAAGGAGCCTTTCGATCGCAAGGAGGCCGCCCGCGCTCCGCAGGTGTCCGTCCTGCAGGGCCTGCGCGAGCTCAATCATGTGCCGCAGATCAACGCGCTGCTCGCGGTCACCTTCTTGATTCAATTCGCGATGCTGGCGCCGATGCCGCTCATCCCGCTGTATGTGCAGGAGCTGCACGGCTCGACCGAGAATCTGGCCTTCCTGGCCGGCTTCGTCGGCTCGGTCACCGGCCTCTCGAATATGATCGCCTCGCCCCTGCTGGGGCGGCTCAGCGACCGCATCGGGCCGCATCGTATTCTGGGCGTCGCGCTGGTCGGCGCGGGGCTGATGTTCATCCCGCAGGCGCTCGTCGGCTCGGTCTGGCAGCTTCTCATTTCGCGGTTTTTGCTCGGCATCTTCCTCGGCGGGCTCATCCCGACGGTCAATGCGCTGATCCGGCTCCATACGCCGGACGGGATGGAAGCGCGGGCCTACAGCTTCAATACGAGCATGCTGGCGCTCGGCAACATGAGCGGACCGATTATCGGCGGGCTGCTCTCGGGCTGGACCGGCATCGAGGGCGTTTTTTACCTCTCGGCCTTCTTGCTGCTGCTCAATGCGCTTTGGGTCAGACGCTCACTCTACGACCGCAAGCGCCAGTCCGTCGTAGGCGGGAAGTAGCGTGCTGAGCAGCCGCGGATCGGTCGCCATTCGCTGATTGAATTCGCGCATCGCCAGGACGGACGGGCCCTGGCGCTCGGGATCGGCGACGCGGCCTCTGAGCAGCGTGTTGTCGCCGGCGATGATCGCTCCCGGGCGCGCCAGCTTGATCGCCCAGTCGAGATAGACCGGGTAGCTCTCCTTGTCCGCGTCGATCAGCACGAAGTCGAAGCGCCGCCCTTCGCCGGCGAGCTCGGCCAGCGACCGGCGCGCATCGCCGATCCGGTACGCGACGCGCGCGCCCAGTCCGGCCGCCTCCAGATGGCGCCGTGCGACCTCGGCGTAGCTCGCTTCCAGCTCGAGCGAGGTCAAGGTGCCGCCCTCCGCCAGCCCGCGCGCCAGACAGATGCCGCTATAGCCGCCGAGCGCGCCGATCTCCAGCGCATCCCGCGCGCCCGCCAGCTGGACCAGCATCGTCAGCAGCCGCCCGTAGCCGTCCGCGATCGAGATATCCGGCATGCCGGCCTCCTCCAGCCCCCGCCGCACCCTATCCAGATCCGGATCGGCCGCGTAGAGACCGGCTGCATACTGTTCATTCGTCTGCATCGTTTGAACCCCTCTCTCTTATCGCCTATAATGATAGCATCCTTATCGTAACGGAGTGAACCGATTCATGGCAACTGATCTTACCCTGATCGCGACCTGCCCGATGGGGCTCGAAGCGATCGTCGCCCGCGAGCTGGCTGCGCTCGGCTATGCCGACACCCGCACCGACAATGGACGCGTCTCGTTCCGCGGCGGCCTGCTCGACATCTGCCGCACCAATCTGTGGCTCCGCACCGCAGACCGCATCCTGATTCATATGGGCTCGTTCCCGGCGCATACCTTCGAGGAGCTCTTCGAGGGCACCAAGGCGCTGGACTGGCCGGCCTGGATTCCCGAAGACGGCGTCTTTCCCGTCGACGGGCGCTCGCACAAGTCGCAACTCAGCAGCGTCCCGGCTTGTCAGAGCATCGTCAAAAAGGCGATCGTGGAGCGCATGAAGGCGCAATACGGGCACGAGTGGTTCCCCGAGGACGGCGCGCGCTACGCAGCCGAGGTCTCGCTGCTGGGCGACATCGCCCATCTGACCCTCGACACGACCGGTCCGAGCCTGCACAAGCGCGGCTACCGCCTGCAATCGACCGAGGCCCCGCTCAAGGAGACGATGGCCGCCGCGCTCGTGCTGTTGAGCCGCTGGCGTGCCGAGCGGCCGCTGTACGATCCGTTCTGCGGGTCCGGCACGCTTCCGATCGAAGCGGCCATGATCGCCTGGAATCTCGCGCCCGGGCTGCGCCGCACTTTCAGCAGCGAAGCCTGGCCAATCATTGGCGAGGCGCTGTGGGAGCAAGCGCGCGAGGAAGCCTACGATGCCGTCCGGGACGACACGCCGCTCGACATCGCAGGCTCGGACATCGACAGCGAGGCGATCGCGATCGCCGAAGCGGCAGCGCGCAAGGCCGGCCTCGGCCGCGAGCTGCGCTGGGAGGTGCTCCCCGCAGCCAAGATCGCGCCCGCAGGCCGCTTTGGCTGCATCGTCACCAATCCGCCTTACGGCGAGCGCCTGGGCAACGATCGCGAGGCCGAGGCGGCCATCCGTCAGCTGAGCGCGTCAGCCGGCCGGCTCGGCGACTGGTCGGTCTTTGCGATCAGCCCGGACAAGTCGTTCGAGCGCGTCTACGGCCGTCCCGCCGACAAGCGGCGCAAGCTGTACAACGGACGGATCGAGTGCCAGTTCTATCAATTTTTCGGCCCGCTCCCGCCGCGACCGCCCAAGCAATCTGCGGCAGGCGAACCTTCCTAGACCGTCCTTCCGGGCATAGACAAGGACCGTCCCCTCTTCCGTTCACTACAGAAGAGGGGGACGGTCCTTGTTGGGCATTGCCGCGGTCCAGCCGATGCTAGGCCCGGGCTCACTTGATGTACTTGGCCGCCTTTTCGAGCGCCTCGTCCTCGGTCGGCGCGGTGACGTAGCGGCCGTTGATAAATATAAACGCACGCCGCGCGCAGGGGCCGCAATACGATTTGCAGCCCACCTTGACCTCGGCGTCCGGCGCCAAATGAATGATTTTTGGCAGCATCGTTTTGACTCGCATATGCTTACACTTGTCGCAAATTCGAATGTCGTTGGCCATTGTGATCAATGATCGCCGTGATTGCCCTTGGACGGATTGCTGATCGCAAAGCCTTCCTCCGGCACGTAAAAGTAATCGATCCGCACGCCGTCGAGCAGCGGCTCGTTCTCCGCCAGCAGCACGCGAATATCCTTGTCCGTCTCGACGATGGCGTCGCCTTCCTTGGGCTCGTCCACCTCCATGCCGTAATGGGCATGGTCGCCATGCTTGTGCGTGACGACGACACGCAGCAGCTTGCCTTCGTTTTCGGGCTTGTCCAGCTCCGCCCGCAATATTTTCGCCGCATTGCGCGAGATTTTGCATTTCATCGACTATCCCTCTCCCCTGTCCTGCCTTGAGTTGTCCACTGCGGAATGCGCGTGTGCGCTGTCCCCATTGTAATGAATCCGAGCCCCGACTTCAAGCGCCGATCCGGGCGAGAGACGACATTTGCGAGTTCGCGCACATGTTCGGCCTACAAGTTCAGCGCACATCTCCATATTTGCGTTCCATGCGGGAGGCGAACCACTGCGCGACCAGCATCGTCACGCCGATATCGTCGAGCGGCATCATCGGCAGCGCATCGGGCAAGACCCAGTACAGCACGACCGGCACGAGGAACAGCAGCTTATCCATCAGCGCCACATCGCGTGCGCGCAGCAGCCGATAAATTCGTATAAAGACGTTGCGCCAATGGCGCAGCGAGAGCAATTTGCGCATAGGGCGCCCCTCCTTTGTCTCCTGTCTCCAGTATAGCATAACCGGGGAGCGCCCGAACCATGTTGCTCGCGCTGTTCACGTCTGCTGGGCAGTCGCGCTCATCGCCTCCAGCAGCAAGGCTTCCACCTTGTCGTATATGACGTCAAAATCGGCCAGCGGCAGCGGATTGACGCCCAGTCCGGCCTCGACCGTAAAGCCGGGCCTGCCGAACCGCTGAATGAACCAATCCTTGTATCCGGCGTCGCTGTCGGTCAGTCTGACGGCCTCATAGCCGCTTGCGGCCGCGAGCCGCCTGGCCAGCCCTTCCGCTTCCGGCGGCTCATAACCCCGGTAATTCCAGTAGATCTCCTCGCCTTGGGTATGCAGCGCCACGACGAGCTCGAAGCGCTCGCGCTCGGTGAGCCGGGCGAGCGCCGCCGCCTCGGGCTCGCTGAGCGGATGCGGTCCCGGATAATCGCGCGGCCCCGGTCCCTCCCGTTCGCGTCGCGCGCATTCCGCCTCCCAATGCGCAGGAAATTGATCGTTGAGATCGACGCCTCGAATGTTGGCCTTCCAGTCCTCGAACCGGCGGCTGCCGCCGTTGCAGCGCAGCACGTGAGCGGCGTGCTCCGCTTGCTGCGGCAATCCGTCCACGACCAGCGCTACGCCGTCCGGATTGACCATCGGCACGGCCCACAGCCGCACCGCCTCGCACAGTTTCGCGACATCGACCCCGCGCAGCGTTTCTTTATCCTGCAGCGCCCATGTCAGCGTCTCGAGGAAGCGCATCAGCAGCAGCGAGGTGATCCATTCATTGGCGTGAAAGGCGGCGTTCACGTGCAGCTGACGCCTGCCGCGGCCGATACAGAGCGCCGCAATCGAGCGCCCGCATACGCTCGTTCCGATCGTTTCGCGCGTCACGATGCCGGCGCTGCGGCGTTGCAGCGTCAGGATACGGTCGTCCAGCGCCTCCGGTCCGATGGCGATGCGTTCCCGGGGCGCTTGCTTATTGTGCGTATCTTCGGATGACATGATAAAAACCTCCCGGCTGGATGCTTGCTACATCCTATGCCGGGAGGCAAGAGGTCATGTCAATCGCGCCTGGAGCCGTTCATCCGATTTTCGGCAGCGTGCCGATTTTGGGCACATGCCAGACGACAGGCGTTTGCACAATTTCTTCGTTCAGCCATTGCTGCGCAATGGTCTTGAACATTTGCGCTTCGCCGCTGCAGCAGAACTGATGGATCGGCACGATATTTTGGCTGGCCAGCATACCCTGCGTCTGCAGGATCGTGCTGATCTCGCGCGCCGTCTCGTCTGCCGAGCTGATCAGCCTGACGTCGGGCCCCATCACCTCGGCGATCGTTTCCGTGAGGAACGGATAGTGGGTGCAGCCCAGGATCAGACTGTCAATCTGGCCTTGCTTCAAGGTGCGCAGCGATTGCTCGACCGCTGCCAGCGTTTCGGACGAGCGGAAGTTGCCCTGCTCGACGAGCGGGACGAAGGCCGGACAGGCCTGACTAAGGACGTGAATGTGCGGATTCAGCCGCTTGAGCGCTTGTTCGTAGGCGCCGCTCTGAATCGTGCCCTCTGTGCCGATGACCCCGACCTGTCCGCTCTGCGTCAAGCCGATCGCCGCCCGAGCGCCGGGATAGATGACGCCGATGACCGGCACCTCGCAGCAATCGCGAATGAGATCGAGTGCGACCGCAGTCGCCGTATTGCAGGCAATGACAATCATTTTGGGATTGAATTGAATGAGATAATCGACAATTTCGCGCGTAAATTGTTGAACCTCGGCGGCCGGTCGCGGCCCGTATGGCGTGCGGGCCGTGTCGCCGAAGTAGATGATTCGCTCCAACGGCAGTTGCCGCATCACTTCCTTGACTACGGTCAAGCCGCCGACGCCGGAGTCCAATATTGCAATTGGCCGTTGCACATACACACCGCTTTCTTGATCATGATGACTTGAACATCAATAGAATATGTAGCTGCGAATGAAAACGTACCTTCATACTAGCCTATATCGGGACGAGGTTCAAGACAGGGCGTCCCCCCGAGGCTGGCTCGTCCTGTTGAACCGCCCGTGACCCGATTGTTACGCAAAAGACCCCGCCATACGGCGGGGCCTGCTCATCGCATGCAGTTACATAGCGTTACAGGAAAGACGGTTTTTCGTAGACGGCTTTTTTGGCGAATACAACGACATATTCCTTGTCGCCGCCATCCACAGAGGGCGCCGTCACGCGGGCCAAGCCATCGCCGACCACGGTCGCGGGATCTGGCGGGAACGCCTCTCGAATGAAGGAAAGCTTGCCGGCCCGCCCATACTTACGACTATGATGCCGCTTCATGACGCATCCCCTCCCAGTAAGTAATGAATCGTATTCATCAGTTCCCGGTTGTCGCTGTCAATCTGCAGCAGTTGACGCTCGCTCAGCTCCACCGGTCCGCTCAGATGGGTCGTAATGACATATTCCTTACCTACAGGATAGCATATCAGATACACCTTCGCAATGTGGCGATTGTACAGACAGACCCGAACCTCCCGATGCTGGTACGCCTCCAGCACGAGGATCGGGGCCTCGTCCGCGCCCTCCCGATTCGCTTCGTACGAATAGAAGCGATCTCGGCCGACATTGCCCGCCATTTGGCGAATGCCCGTCGCCTCGGCCTTCCAGATCGCCACCCCCGTCACGCGAAAGCCCTGCACGGCCGGATCGAACGCGTTGCGCACCGCTTCGTACAGACTGGCGTCATCCGCTTCGCCGGCTAACAGGCGCTTGTTGAATTCAAGAAAAAAATGCAGTAGATTCTGCTTGCAGCGCAGCTCTGCGCGCGCTTCCGCGAGTCCCTTGTGCGGATCGGCGTAGCTGCCTAGCCGGCGGATGCGCTCGATGATCTGCGCGCAGGGCACGTTGACGGCAGCGGCGACGTTGCCGTCGGAGCGCACGTCGTAATGCAGCACGTTCATGCCCTGCAAATCGGATGCCAGGTGAAAGCCCTCCACCCGCATCCCCGATTGCTCCTCGGGCACAGCGGAAGGGATCAGAAAAAACACGCGATCGCGCCGCAGCCTTCCCCAGAAGAGCCCCATCTCGAACAAGCTGTTGTCGCGCGGCGCGACATAAACGCTCCCACGCATCTGCACGACATCGTCGGGCGAAAACACAAACACCGCAAAATCGCTTGCGCCCAGTACGCGCTCCAGCGATTCCATCGGATAATCGTTGACTTGAAAAACGCCCGCATGCCAAGGCGTGACTTCGGCATCGAAGCGCAGCTGACTATGAATCGCATTGACATATTCGATCGATTCGCGAGCCGAACCGACAAAACAGGCTGGCTTGTCCACAGCGACGCCCCTTTGCATCATTTTGGCTTGGAAGCTTTGACCATATTATACGCCGACCGCGAATCGGATAGAAGACTTGCCATGAAAAAAAGGCCTTTCGGCCCTTTTTCCGCTTTTATTTGTACGCCGGCAGCCAATCGCCATGCGCTTCGATCAATTCGTCGCACATCGCCACGATATCGTCCATCGACAGCTCGGCCGACGTATGCGGATCCAGCAGAGCGGCGTGATAGATATGCTCTTTTTTGCCGGTCATGGCCGCCTCGATCGTCAGCAGCTGCGTGTTGATGTTGGTCCGGTTCAGCGCGGCCAGCTGCGGCGGCAGATCGCCGACATAGGTCGGAGTGACGCCGTTGCGGTCGACCAGACACGGCACTTCGACGCAGGCTTCCTTCGGAAGGTTCGGAATCAGTCCCGTATTCATGACATTCCCGCCGATTTTGAACGGCTTGTTCGTCTCGATGGCCTCAAAAATGTACGAGGCATACTCGTGGGAACGCTCATGCTTCAGATTGGCGTCTTCGACGAGCTCGTTGCGCATTTTCGTCCATTTTTCAATCTGATTGACACAACGGCGCGGATATTCATCCAATGGAATGTTAAAACGCTCGATGAGCTCCGGGTAGCTGCGCTTGATGAAGTAGGGATGATATTCGGCGTTATGCTCGGACGACTCCGTGACATAGTAGCCGAATTTCAGCATCAGCTCGTAGCGCACCATATCATCATGCGTTTCCTTTTGCTTCTCTGCCGCACGGCGCTTGATCTCGGGATACAGATCCTCGCCGTCTCTGGACACGTCGAGCAGCCAGGCCATGTGATTGATACCGGCAATGCTGGCCTTGACGCCCGTCTCGTCGATGCCCAGGTCCTTGAACAGACGCGGCACGCAGACCTGCACGCTGTGGCATAGTCCGACCGTTTTGACCCCGCCGTACGTATTCATGACGTTGGTCAGCACCGCCATGGGATTGGTGTAATTAAAGAACAACGCGTCCGGACACACCTCCTTCATGTCTTCCGCGAAGCCGAGCATGACCGGGATCGTACGCAGATTGCGGAAAATGCCGCCGATGCCGATCGTATCGGCAATCGTTTGGCGCAGGCCGTACTTTTTCGGAATCTCAAAATCCGTAATGGTGCATGGATCGTACCCGCCGACCTGAATCGCATTGACGACATATTTGGCGCCGCGCAGCGCTTCCTTGCGATCCGTATAAGCTTTGATGCGATTGGTGCTGCCGCTGGTCGACTTTAGATTGTTGAGCATGCGTTCCGAATCGCGCAGACGTTCGCCGTTGATATCGTACAAGGCCAGCTCGAAGCCTTGAAGCGCCGGCGTAAGCATGCAGTCGCCCAGTACGTTTTTGGCAAATACCGTGCTGCCAGCGCCAATAAATGTGATCTTTTCCATCGGAAATCCTCTCCTTATCATGTATAAAGTACTGCTCTAACTATAGCGAAGTTGGCCGCGCCGGACTATGGAAGGAATCCATCATTATATGGAGATTTGTAGTATACTAACAAGACATGCATTCGGCTTCACAGCCTGCAGAAAAGGAGCGAAAAGCATGAAATCTCACTATTCATTTACCATTGCTTTGAACGCCACGCCCGGAAGAGGCGAGTTAACCGTTCTTTTTAGCGGAAAGGGCAAGCCTTATCCACTTCACAAAATGGGGCCTGCCGTTTATGATTATTACTTGATTCACACCGTGAGTACAGGACGCGGCGTCATCGAATGCCGGGGGAAGCGGTATACATGTAGTGCGGGCGATAGCTTTGTGATTGTGCCGGGGGAATTGTTCAGCTATGAAGCGGACGCGCATGAGCCATGGACCTATCAATGGGTCGCCTTTCGCGGCCATGCGGCGGGCACGCTGCTGAGCGGGCTTGGTGTCTCCGGCGAAGCGCCGGTGCTGCACGCCGCCGAGCCGCGGCGAATCCTGGGCTTATACCGCAGCCTGCGGCAATCGCTGCAATCCTCCCAGGCAGGCGCATTGACCGATCTGGAGGCAGGCGGCTGGCTGCGGCTATTGTTAAGTGCGCTGGCTGCGGATCAAGCCCCGCAGACGCCGCTCGAAGCGCCGACCGCTGACATTGATCGGCAGATCGATCAAGCCATTCTGTGGCTTTCCTTGCAATACGAACAGTCCATATCCATTGCACGCATTGCCCGGACACTCGGCTATCACCGCACGCATCTTTCCAAGATGTTTAAGCAGGCGACCGGCTTGTCGCCGATGCAGTACCTGTTCAAAATTCGAATGGAGCGCGCGGAGACGCTGCTTCGCCAAAAGCTAACTGTAGCGCAGGTAGCGGCGTCAGTCGGCTATGCCGATGCGCTCTATTTCTCCAAGCAATTTCGAAAATGGAAGGGCCTCTCGCCATCCGCTTTTCGGGAGCAAGCCTAAAAAGGGCAAGCAAAAAGGCGGCCCGCTTCGCGAAGTCTGGCTTCACAAAGCGGACCGCCCCTTGCGGCTTGCCTTACTTGGATTCATCATCCCCGGATTCGGGAATGACCGGCACCTCTGCCTGAGCCCCAGGCAAAATCGGAGTCTCCTCTGCCTCAGACACGGTCGAGTCGCCCGATAACGTGACCATGCCTTGACGGCGCTCGCGCCAGCCCTTCACGTCATCGACAAGCTGTTTGGTCGTTTCCTTCGTTTTGTCGGCTATACGCGTCGACTGCTCGCCGACCCGGGATGCAATGCGCGTCGTCGTATCCTTCGCGCGCTCTGCAAATTTGCCGGTCGTTTCGCCGACTTGACGGGCGCCCGTCGCCACATCTTTTCGAAGCTCCTTGCCGGATTTGGGTGCGAGAAGCAGCGCACTGACCGTGCCGGCAATTGCTCCGGCAACGACACCAATGAGAAAACTACTGCCTTTTTTCGTCATTGCCAATCTCTCCTTTCAACCGTAGCGTTCCCTGGATTCCATCGGGTTCATGCAGCAAGACCGCTAGTGTAACCGCAAGGTGGGATCTGGCTCCCCTACAAGCTCGAAACCACTTGATTGGCACACCGCACGGTCTGCTGCAGCTCGAGGATAATCTGGACGTATGCCCAGAGCATACCATAGTATAGTCAAATTGGGCTTGACTTGACACGAATTCGATATCTGCATTTGTCTCCGCCCTTGGACAAACATTCGGTCCGTTCAAGCGGCGCATCCAGCAGCGCTTCAAATAGCTCGAGCTCGCAGGCACAGGCTTGCTGGTAGCGGCCGGCCACCTGAGCAATCGGGCAATTGTGTTCGTCGAGCACGAGCTCGTCCTTCTCCTCGGAGACGCTGACCATGTAGCCTCCCGCATTCTGAATCGCAGCCAGCGCGTCCACGCGCTGACGCAAACTCTTGCCCTCCATATGTGGAGCATATCGTTCCAGCAGCTTGCGCTTGCGTCCGCGGAACAGCGCCTCGATCAACTCGGTTGAAGCGGTCTGCTCCTCCAGCTCGCCGAGCAGGTCGAGCGCCAGGACACTGTAATTTTTCGGAAATAGCGCTTGCGCAGCCTCTGTCAGACGGTAACGGTGCATCGGTCGTCCCGGACCTTGCCGCACCAGCTCGACCTCGACGCATTGCTCCTTGGCAAGCGCATTGAGATGGCGTCGGACGCCCATCTCGGTCATGCCGAGTGCCGCGGCAAGCTGGTTCGCGGTCTGGGGACCGGAGGTTTTGAGCAGGCCGAGAATCGTTTGGCGCGTCGAGCCAAGCTGCTGAGTCCGAACTGCCGACCTGCTGCCGTCGTCATGTGGATGCATTCCATCACCGTCCCGTCCGTTGTGCAGGCTTGGCCTGTCGTACAAGCCAAGCCAATATGCAGGTACGGCCATTGTACCTTACTTTGGACGTTTCGTAAATGAAAGGGCTAGCGTCCTACAGCTGCTGTTCATTCAGATACTGTCGCACGGACTGCGAAAATACCGTGAGTACTTCAGGCAGGCGCGGGGTTAGCGGGTGAAGCTCGGAGCGCTGCCAGACGTAATACTCCTGCACGAGCGGCTTGCGCAAGCGCACGAGCTCGCGCAGCGGTGCTTCGAGCTCTTCCGGAAATACCCGTTCGCCCGAAATGACCTCGATGATATCCTCGTAGCTGCTGGCGTCGCGCATCATGAATCCGTCAATCAGGCAGCTGCCGACATCGGTGACCGTCTCGATCGCCAAATGCAGCGCCCGTTCCTGTGCAAGCCCTTGAAGCGCGTCCTTTGACCAACTGGCCGCAAGCTGCCGCAAACAATCGGCAAGCTCCGGCACGCCCGCCAGTCGCTCGTCGATTTGGCTGCGGTTGACATAGTACATCGAGCATTCCGCCTCTACTTTTTCTTTTTACCTCTGCGTTTGAGCCACACCGTCATAATCACCATGCTGATAATGACCACCAGCAAGTAGGTCATCAGCATATACTCGTCTTTCATTCGTAACCCTTCTTTTTTAATAAAGTAAACGCAAGCGCCGCTTAGTTGCTTTCGAAATCCACGCTAACCGAGGACTCACGGACTTGGCCCATGTAGGCGATGACCTTCTGATGCACGGGGTGCACCTGGTAAGCCTCCATCGCTTCCATCGAGTCGAATTTCGTGATCAGCGCAAGATCGTACGACCGTTCCGAATGCAGCACGTCCAGGCCGACTTCGATCGACTTTAATTCAGCAATCTGTCCCTCCATTGCGCGCAGCACGCCGGCCGCCTCTTCCACTGCAGCCGGGCTGTTGTCCTTGAGCTTGAACAGCACGATATGAGTAATCATTTTCCGCATTCTCCTTTCCACACCAGGCTCGTCCGATTCGCGCATGAATCGCTCCCCTGTGTCACATAATAACCGAAACGTGAATTTTCGGAAAGGGGAGGCGTCCAATTTGAAGCGATATCGCGCCTCGGTAATTGCCGGGCTGATCGGACTGGCTGTTTGCTTATTCAATTATACCGGTTATGATCCGCATAATATAGTGTTCTTTATGCTTAGCGTACCCGCCTGGGTCGTTGAATTTTTTAGGGATGTGCACGAGGTCAGCGTCCTGCTGATGTACGGATTGACGATCGTGAGCTGGGCGCTCATCGGACTAGCTGTCGACTGGTTCACGGCAGTTCCGCGTGCAAGGCGTCGTACCGACGCCGGTTGAATGATCGGCTCACCCTGCAGCCGTACCGCTGCCGCGCGCATGCAGGCAGCCATGCAGCAACTCCAGCGCCTCCTGGCGCAAGTTTGAGCGGCTCTCGAAGACATGCTCGCCGCCGCCCCACCGATAGGTCACTCGCATATGCGGCGCGTCCTGCTGATGAATCAAGCGAATGCCGGACGCTCCAAAAGCGACGCGTATCGCTGTCAGCTCGAGCAGTATCCGATCCTGGGCGCCCCGCAGCAGCCTGCCGTGCGGCGCGGGGCGCGAAGCGCGCGCGACGACAGCGATGTCATGCTCCAATATTCGCGCAAGAATGCGGAGCAGCGCATACCGCCGCACCAGATTACGAGCCTTTGCAAACTGCGCGGGCAATTGGGCATTTTTCTGCATAGCTTCCATCGAACATCCCTCCACAATAAGAACATTTGTTCTCATTATAGACAAAACGGCTCAACTTCGCAAGAGCGAAACGGCGGTCGGAAACGCATTCGGGCACGGCGGCTTCTTTCGCTAGACTTTTTAACGGTCGTCGCCCTTGTCCTTGAGCACCTCGATCATTCGCCGCAGCCTATGCGGAACAGGCAAGCCGATCCGCCCGCAATTTTCCGTAATGGAAATCAATTCGTTGGCCAAGTAGAAAAAAATCGCCCCGGTCATCGTCACATTGCCGGAGCCGAGCAGCAGATCGACGCGGTGGGCAATCAGAATAATGAGCATTGTGGCCCCTTTGCGAATCAAGCCCCAAAATCCGATCATACTGTTCAGACCTTTGCCTTCCTTGACCGCGGCGATGACGCCCGTCACGTAATCGACCGCCATAGCCGCCAGCAGCAGCGTCAGCGCCTCGGTCCATCCCCCGAACGCAAAAGCCACAATGATGCCGATCAGCCCCCACAACCCGCAAATTGCATAATGCATGCCGCATTCCCCCTGCCAGCCCCTGCTTTGACGCCGCTTCGCTTTGGCGTCTTGCTTCATCATATGCAGGGTCAGCCAAGGTTGTCCGGGTGTTGGGGACAAGACATCTAAAAGTGTGGTGGAAAAGTGCCAGAGTGGCCGAAAATGCGTTGGAGAAAAACACATGCTTCCGAAGTACGTTCTTGCAGAACGTTTGGCGCCCGCCATTTTGCTCCTCGATTCCTTCCTCTGAGACGGTTAAATTCAAGGAATCGAGGAGGTACAATGTTTCGAAGAAACATCGCTACGGGAGCATACGGAAACGCATTTCGGGCATGGCGGCGTTCGTTTTTCACCGCGCTTCAAGACTTCGATGCATTCCAGCGCTGCGCGCCGTAAGACTTGCGATAGGCAACCGGCGTTTGCCCGTATGTTTTTTTGAAAAGAGTATGAAAATACTGCCTGGAATTTACGCCGACGTAATCGGCCACGTCCGCCACCGGCACATCTGTGCGCGAAAGCAGCATGCCGGCTTTTTCCATGCGCAGCTGCGTCAAATACGCGTTGACCGAGCTCCCCTCGTAACGCTTAAATATGCGTTGCAAATAGCCGGGATGAAGATTGACCGCTGCCGCGACATCCTTGACCCTGATCTCTTGGTCGTAATTGGCATGCATGTATGCAATGGCCCGCGCCGCATAATAATCGCCGTCTTCGATTGCTTGCGCTCCGGAAAGCTCGCGCAGACGGGCGATGCGCAGCAGCAGCTGCGCAAAAAGAAGCCGGACCATCAGACGATCGTCTCCGCCGCCCGCATCCAGCTCGAGCACCAGACTTCGCAGCACGTGGCTTACCTCGTCGGGATCGCGCAGCACCAGATAGGAGACCGCCGTCTCCACGAGCGACTTGATCGCTGTGTCCGCCTCCGCCAGCTCGCGTATGTCGGGCAAGGAGCCGTCTGCCGACCGTTCCTCAAATCGAAATTCGACATTGAGCATCCGGCAGGGCGGATTTCCGTCGACGACCAATCGATGAGGCACGTTGGAATCCAGCAAAATAAAATCGCCTTTTTTCATCGTGACCTTGGCGGATACGCCCTCCGTCTCCTGCACCTCCACCAGGCATGTGCCCGAAAGGATGTACATGATTTCGGTCGCTTCGTGCCGGTGATACGGCATTGCGTATACGCCCCATTGCTTGTAATAGTATGCCACGAAGCTCGGGTGATAGCTGCCTTGCAGCAGATCTGGCTGAAATAAGCTGCCATTGGCCATCTTCATCTCTCCCGTTCCGGTTGCTTTTCTCGCATTATGGCAAATGCAGCAAGAAAGCGCAAACCGCCTCACCTTTATTTCAAATCAGAATAAAGTCATCTTTTATTTTTTCGTATTTTTCGTAAAATCACGAAAATCCGGGCGGATACCCCGGTTATAAGCACAGCTTATGCCTGTCATTTGATTTTATTTATTTCAATATGGTTAAAACGATGCTATACTAAGGTTATTAAGATAAGCGAGAAAGGAGAGGCCAAAGATGCGCAACAAGACCATTCTGCCCGGCCCAACCTTCGGTTCCATATTTTTATCTTTTCTGAAGCTCTCTCCCCAATCGTTCGGCGGCGGTTATGCGATCTTCCCGGCAATGGAGGCCGAATTCATTGCGCGCCGGAATTGGATGACGCCATCTGAATTTCAGCGGCTGTTGTCCGTTGCCTCCTCCGCGCCTGGAGGCGTGGCGGTCAATGCCGCCTTTATTATCGGCAATCGCCTGGGACGGACCTCCGGATCGATCGCCGCGCTGCTCGGGATGATTCTACCCGCTGCGGCGATCGTTCTCAGCCTGTTGCTGCTTTATCGCCTGATTGCCCCCTACGAGCAAGTGGCGGCGATTCTGAACGGCATTTCATGGGGTGTGATCGGACTGATTCTATTCTCTGCCTTTCGGATGAGCCGCAACGCATTGCGAGACGGCATTACCATCGCACTCGCTGCAATCGGACTCCTGCTTCTGCTGGTCGGAATTCATCCGGCGTTGGTGCTTGTCCTGGGGGCGGTGGCCGGCTATACGCTCGGGGCCGAGCGTTCCCAACGCCGCCGGACGCAGGCCCAGGCCACGCCGCAGCAGCCTCCCTCCAAGACGCCGGACGGCTATATGTATTTTATTTAACTTGTGTTTTTCTCAGATGAAGGGAGTGTGGGGAATTGCTGCATTTATTCTTTTTTTTTCTGAAGCTTGGCTTTATCTCGTTCGGCGGCGGATACGCCCTGCTCCCGCTGATTGAAGACGAAGCGCTGCGCAGCGGCTGGATGACGCAGGCCCAGTTCCTCGACGCGGTCTCCATCGCCGGCATGTCGCCCGGCCCGATCGCCGTCAATGCCGGCCTCATTATCGGGTACGAGAGCTTCGGCTGGCAAGGCGCCGCCCTGGCCTTGATCGGACTGGTCTTGCCCTCCGTGCTGGCGATGCTGCTTTTGATCGTGGTGTTGTTCAAACTCGGCCAGACCAAGCTCGTTAACCGTATTTTTTACGGTGTCCAGCCGGTTGTGGTCGCCTTGATCGCCTTTGCCGCGATTCGTCTCGTCATGGCTCGACTCGAGCCCGGCGCGATTACGCAGCAGCTGATCGGCGGCCTATTCATCGTCGCCGCCGTATTTGTCATGCTGCTGCGCTATCGCGTGCCTCCGATCTATCTGCTCGTATTCTCGGGGATCAGCGGCGCCGCTTTCTTTTCTTGACCCCGCCTTACTCGTCCGCCAGGACGCGCACAATCGGCGAGCTCGATTCGATTGCCGTTCCCGGAGGAGCCGTCACATCCATCCTTCCGTTCTCGTAACGCAGGCGCAGCCGTCCCGTGGCAATGGTCAGCTCGAGCTCGAACGCCTCCAGTTCGGCGGGAAGCCTGGGATTCAGATGCGCCTTTTTCCATCCCGGCTCCACAATCTCAAGCCCGATCACCGCCTCCACGATGAGCGGAATCGGCGCACTTGCCCACGGGTGGCACAGACTGGTGTTCCACTTGCTGTCTTTGGACCAGGCTTCGAAGCAGGCGGTCGCCCCCTCCCGCAGCATGGTCTGCCACGAATGCGCGTCCTCGCAGACGATCAGCTCGTGCACCGCCTCGCGCTCGCCTGCAGCAGCAAGTGCCTGCAGCAGCAAGTAGGCCATGTAGACGCCGCATGCCAGCCGCTTGCGCCTCAGCAGGGCCACGATGGCCGGGCGCTCCGCCTCCTCCTCCATGCCGAATAGCAGCGGCAGCATATTGGCGTGCAGCGACGCATGCGACGAGCCCTCGGCATCGGCGAACAACTGCTCGCGCTCCAGCAAAAACGCCGATCGGAAGGACGACCGCACCTTCGCGAGCTGCGCGTCGAGCCCGCTGGTGTCCGCGCCGAGCTCGGCCTCGATCATACGGGTGTGGCGCAGCGCCCCGTAATAAAAAGCGTTGATCAAATTGTGGCAGCCGGGCCCGACCGGCTTGGTGAGCGAAAAATCGTAGCCGTCGCGCAAGTTGTCCGGCCAATCGACAAGATTCCACTTGTCCGCCACCTGCTCCAGCAGGCCGTCTGCTCGGGCATAGCGCTCGAAATGCGCCAGCATGCCCCGCACCGCGGGCAGCAGCTCGCGCAGCAGCGCAAGATCGCCGCTGTGCATGTAATGCGTCCAGATCTGCATCGGCCATTGCAGCGAATAGTCGGCAATCTCCTGCATGAAATGTCCCGGCGTCACGGCAATCAAGCCCGGACAGATGCTCGCCGTCGACGCCGTATCGCGCAGCGCCTTGGCCGTCATGCGGGTATCCCCGGTCAAGTAGAGATGCGTATGCATAATCACCGTATTATCCCCGAGGTATTGCCCCTTCTCCCGGCTCGGACAGTCCGTGTAATGCTCCTGCGTGCCATAGCGCACCGCATTGGCGCAGATGTCCCAAATCGCCTGCAGGCGCCCATCCGAAGCGACGAAGCGATGCGCGTCCGGGTCGTACGGATAATGCCGGACGACCGCCGCGAAACTCGATTCATCGACACTCGCTCCGGGTCCGGCGATGATTTCCGCATACCGGAACGCCTTGTAATCGTATTGCTCCAGCTCATCTCGTCCGCCCGACAGCGTGCACACCTCGCGGTAGGCGCAATTGCAGCGCATCTCCCATCGCACCCTGCCGCCTGGCTCCAGCTCCTCGCCACAGCGCAGCTCCACCTGGCTGCCGGGGCTGCCTTGCATCGCCAGCTTGAGCTGTCCCGTCAGCTCGTGGCCGAAATCGAGCAGGTAATGCCCTGGGCCCAGCCTGGACACCTGTCGCGGCGCGACCTCGTAGGTCTGCACGACCGGCGTCGGCTGCGGGTGCAGGCTGTAGTCCGGTCCGGGGTGCTCGGCCGGCTCCGACCAGGCCGAATCGTCATAGCCGGCCGTCTTCCAGCCGACGGCCTTGCGCCGAAAGTCGATCGGCTCTGCGAACTGCGTATTGTAGCCGATGCGCTCGCCGCGCGTGAACTCGTCCGCCGTCTTCCAGCGCCAGCGCCGGTCGGTTCCCAGCAGGGGCGTCCGGTCCGTCGTGAGCTGCGCGATCAGCCCCTGCCGCAGATCGGCGCTGTTGTAAGAGCGGCTCACCGGCCCGTGATAGTAGACGTGCACGGCGATGCAATTGGCGCCGGCGACGAGCAGATCCGCGATCTCGTAGCTGTTGAACCAATAACGGTCGAAGCCGCTCTGGGCCGGTCCCTGGCCGACGTAAGCGCCGTTGACGTAGAGCTTGTAATAATCGTCGGCCGTTATATCCAGCCAGGCTTCGCCCGGCAGCGTCTCCAGCTCGAACTCGCGCCGCACGAGCATGTGACGCGCGCTGTAGCGCTCCTCCGGACCGCCGGGCTGCTCCTTGGTCATCTCCAGCTCCTTCATGCGGCGCTCGATCGGCGCCAGTCCCGCGAAGGCAGGGTCCGTGATCCAGCTCGCTCGCCAGCGATCCGTGCCGCCCGGGTGCGGCCGGCCCGTCATCGCCTTCGCTGCGTCCGGCGCCGCGCCCCTCATCGTCCTCCGCCGCTCAGCAAGCGGCGCAGCACAGCGGCATCCTTGAGGAATTGCTGCGGGCTATCGTCCTTGACGAATTCCAGCATGGCATAACGCGGGGCGCCGCTCATCCGGGCCAGCCTTATATAGTCATCCCATTGCTCCTCGCCCGCTTCCAGCGGCAGGCGCACGCCCGGCTCCCAATGGAAGACATGCAGATTCGCGAGCTGCGGCAGCACGCGCCGCAGGCTGTCCAGCCGTCCCGCAGCGTCAAGCTCGGTCGGCGGCTGCCAATTGCTGCGCACATTCGGATGATTGACTAGTCCCAGCAGCTTGTCTGTCGCGTCTGCCGTGTCGGTCAGCGTATTACGGTGATACTCATAATGAATCTCGATGCCTGCCTGCTCGGCCAGTCCTGCGATCCGGATCGTATCCTCGGCGACGCGCGACCACCACGCGTCATCCGCTTCGGCGCTGCCGCGATTGCCCGCCCAGACGCGAATGGCCGGCGCATCCAGACAGACAGCCGTCTCCAGCACATCCTCGAACGCCGGGTTGTCCGCTGCGCCCGCACGATAATAGGAGCCGTAGGAGGCCGTGACGAGACCGGCTTGCTCGGTCAGCTCGTGCACCTCAATCGCAGCAGCAATATTGCCGTGCGGGACATGAATGTCTCCTCCCCATTCGATGGCTTCCAGCTTCGCCTGGACGGCGAGATCGACGATCTCCTCGGGCGTCAGCTTGCGAAAAGTGACGGAGAGCATGCCGCTCTGGATCATATGCATTCTTCCTTTCTCTCAAAAAATTCGCAGTATACCTGTCTCTTATCATAACGCGGGCTGCGGCGGCGAACAAGCCAACTGACCGCCCAAGTCCTAAGCGAGCCGCGAAAAATCGGCGGCGGCGATCTCGAAGCGGGTCGGCTCCCCGCGCATCATGCGGACGACGTCCTCCGCCACCGCCGGCAGCAGCGCAAGATCGGCCTGCTGCGTGGCCGCTCCGACATGCGGCGTCAGGATCACGTTGGCAAGGCCGCGCAAGGGGCTGTCGACAGGCAGCGGCTCTTCGTCGAATACATCGCAGGCGGCGTAGATGCGCCCGCTCTTCAACTCCGCTACCAGCGCAGCCGTATCGACCTGTGCCGCACGGCCCGAATTGATGAAGATGCCCTCGTCGGGGATGCGCGCCAGCTGCTCGGCTCCGATCAACCCTGCCGTCTCAGGCAGATTGGGGGCGTGGTTGGAGACGATCGTGCAGCCCATTGCCTCCTCGAGCGTGCTCGGGATTACGCCGAGCTGACGCGCCTGCGCCTCGCTCAGGAAGGGATCATACACGCGGATCTCGACCTCATACGGCTGCAGCATCCGGATCAATCCGCGCGCCGTAGCGCCTGCCGAGATCAAGCCGACGCGGCTGCCCGTCAATTCGCGCCCCTTCAGCCCCGGCACCCGGTAGCCGCCCGCATGCAGGGCGGCATTATAAGTCGGGATGTGACGCAGCCATGCAAAAATCACGGCCATGCAATATTCCGACACCGGCAGCGACAGGCGCGGATTGGCCGAGAACACCCGCACGCCGGCTTCGAACACGCTTGCCGGCAAAAAGAACTTCACGCTCCCCGCAGCGTGTGCAACCGCTCTCAATTCAGCGGCGTGCTTAAAAAAAGATTCGCTCAGGCGCGGCGAGCCCCAGCTTGTAAAAAGATAGGCGGCATCCTCGGCGAACGGCACTAACTCCTCGGCGCTCAGCTCGCGCTCCCGCTCGTTCCAGTGGACCTCGAAATGCGTCTCGAGGTACTGCCTGCACGCCGGACTGCACAGCCGGCGCAGCTTGGGCTGCGACAGCAGCACGGCCGCTTTCGGCTTGGCTTGCGTCGTCATATTCAATCTCCCCTTAGCGTCTCTCTTTTTGTATGCAAAAGCCAGGAGGCGCCGCCCCCTGGCAATCCTGCAATTATACGTGCTTCAAGTAGCGGTCCTTCATCTCGGCGAGCACTTCGTAACCGGGACGGTCCCAGATCGCCTGATTGAAGATCTCGACCTCGATCGGCCCGTCGTAGCCGGCCTGCTCCACCGCCTCGCGGATGCGGCGCAGCTCGATGACTCCGTCGCCCATCATGCCGCGGCCGAGCAGCATATCCGGCGTCGGCACGATCCAGTCGGAGACGTGGTAGCCGAGGATGCGACCTTGGGCGCGGGCAATCTGAGGGTACAGATCCGGATCCCACCACACGTGGAACACGTCGACGACGACGCCGACTTGCTCCGGCTTGAAGCGGGCGGCGATGTCATTGGCATGCGCGAGCGTCACGATGACCGAGCGCTCCGCCGCATACATCGGATGCAGCGGCTCGATGCCGAGCGTCACGCCGTGCGACTCGGCGAAGGGGACGAGCTGCTCGATGCCGTCCTCGACCATCTTGCGCGCTTCGGCGATATCCTTGTCCGCGGACGGTCCGCAGACGAGCACGAGCGTCTTGGCGCCGAGCTCGGCCGCTTCTTCGACCGCCCGCTTGTTGTCCTCGATGCGCGCGGCGCGACCGGCGGCGTCCGCCGCCGGGAACATGCCGCCGCGGCACAGGCTCGACACCTTGAGCCCGGCCTCGCGCACCAGCCTGGCGCTTTGGGCAAGCCCCGTTTCTTCGACCTTGTTGCGCCACAGCGCGATCCATGGCACCTCGGCCTTGACGCAGCCTTCCACCGCTTCGGGCAGGCTCCAGTTGTTCGTCGTAATCTGGTTGAGACTGAGCCGATCAATATTCGTCAAGCTATTCATGGCCACTTCCGCTCCCCTTTCGTATATCGCCGCCGCGCGGCCTATTCCACGCCGCCCAGCGCCAGGATGCGGCGCATGCGCTGCACGGCCAGCTCCGGCTTGGCCAGCAGGCCCGCCTGATCCGCCATCACGAACAGGTCGGACAGATGCACGAGCGAGCGCGCGCCCTCGGCGCCGCCGATCATGCGGAAGTGCGACTGATGGCCGTTCAGATACGCCATGAAGACGATACCGGTCTTGTAGGCATAGGTCGGACGCTGGAAAATATGGCGCGACAGCGGCACTGTCGGATCGAACAACGCATTGTAACGAGCCGTATCGCCTTGATCGAGCGCCTGCAGCGCGGCCGCCGCCACCGGCGCGATCGCGTCGAAGATGCCGAGCAAGGCATGGCTGTAGCCCTGCTCGTCGCCCTGAATCAGCGTCGGATAGTTGAAGTCGTCGCCGGTATACATCTTCACGCCCTCCGGCAGCTGCCGGCGCATGGCGATCTCCTTGTCCGCATCGAGCAGCGAGATCTTGATGCCGTCGACCTTGTCCGCGTGAGTGCGAATGACCCGCAGGCAGGTCGCCATCGCCGTCTCGACATCCGCCGAGCCCCAATACCCCGCGAGCGCCGGGTCGAACATGTCGCCCAGCCAGTGCAGGATGACCGGCTGCTTGACCTGGCTCAGGATGCGGCCGTAGACGCGCTCGTAATCCTCCGCGCTCTGCGCGCAGGCCGCCAGCGCCCGGCTCGCCATCAGGATGATGCGGCTGCCGCAGCTCTCGACATAGGCGCATTGCTCCTCGTAGGCGGCGATGACATCGTCTACGGTTACATGCGGCCCCGGGGCCAGATGGTCGGTGCCCGCGCCGCTGGCGATCAGGCCGCCGACGCTCTGCGCTTCCGCCGTCGAGCGCTTGATCAGCTCCTGCGCGTGCCCCCAGTTCAGCCCCATGCCGCGCTGCGCCGTGTCCATCGCCTCGGCGACGCCCAGCCCGAGCGACCACAGATGACGGCGATAGGCCAGCGTCGCGTCCCAGTCGATCCCCGCCTCCAGCAGCGGGTCGGCGCCGGAGAACGGGTCGGCCACGACATGCGCCGCCGAATAAGCGATCCGGCTGCCGAACTTGTCGGCCCCCGGAGGCGCAGGGGCGACGCCCTGCAGGTCATACGTATACAGCGTGCCGCCTGCGCGCGGCAGCTTGATCGATTCAGTCATGCTGGTTCCTCCTCGAATATCGGATTGCGCGGCCGCCGCTTACAGCGACAGCTTCGGCACGTCGACCCAGCGCTTCTCTTCCCAGGACTGCAGGCCGAGGTCGGACGTCTGCGTGCCTTTGGCGCCTTCGAGCAGGTCCCACGGGAAGGCGGCGTCCTCGACGATATGCTTGAGGAACAGCTCCCACTGCACCTTGAAGCCGTTGTCGAACAATTGATTATCCGGCACGTCTTCCCACTGCTCGGTGAAGTTGAACGGATTCTCAATATCCGGATTCCAGACCGGCTTGGGCGTATTGACGCGATGCTGGGTCTTGCAGTCGCGCAGTCCGGCGACGGCGCTGCCCTCGGTGCCGTCCACCTGGATCGTCAGCAGATCGTCGCGGTCGACGCGCACCGCCCACGAGGAGTTGGCTTGTACGACGATGTCGCCTTCCAGCATGAACGTCGCATAGGCCGCGTCGTCAGCCGTGCACGCATACTTGTTGCCCTGCTCGTCGATCCGCTCCGGGATGTGCGTCACGCCGAGGCAGGAGAGCGACTTGACCTCGCCGAACAGATTGTCGAGCACATAGCGCCAATGCGCGAACATGTCGACAATGATGCCCCCGCCGTCTTCCTTGCGGTAGTTCCAGGACGGACGCTGCCCCGGCTGCCAGTCGCCTTCGAACACCCAGTAGCCGAATTCCATCCGCACGGACAGGATTTTGCCGAAAAAGCCCGAATCGACCAGGCGCTTCAGCTTGAGCAGACCCGGCAGGAACAGCTTGTCCTGCACGACGCCGTTTTTCACGCCGGCTTCCCGCGCCAGACGGGCCAGCTCCAGCGACCCCTCCACGCTCGTGGCGGTCGGCTTCTCGCAGTAGATGTGCTTGCCGGCGGCAATCGCCTGCTTGATCGCCTCGGCGCGACGCACCGTCGTCTGCGAGTCGAAGTAGATGACATTGTACGGATCGGCCAAGGCTGCGTCCAGATCCGTGCTCCAGCGCTCGACGTTATGCTTCTCCGCCAGCGCCTTCACTTTGTTCTCCTGGCGTCCGATCAGGATCGGATCGGGCATGACCACATCGCCGTTCGCGAGCTGGACGCCGCCCTGGTCGCGAATCGCCAGGATCGAGCGAATCAGATGCTGGTTCGTGCCCATCCGTCCCGTTACGCCGTTCATAATGATGCCGATTTTTTGCAATGCCATTGTATCCCGCTCCTTTAGCTTTTTCGGATTGCGTCATATTGTTACCGCTTCCCTATTAGCATAAAGGCAGACGGCTGCGCCGTCTTATCATATTTCGAGAACATTCTCGAATTAGGAAATGAATTGAAACAAAAATTTCGGCATTATCTGCTCCTTTCGGAGTTTGCATTCACGCCTTGACGAATGACGTCCTCCCGATATTCCTGCCGGAATTTGCTGGGCGACATTTGCACGCTGTTTTTGAAGACGCGGTAAAAGGTGGGGAGCGATTCGTAGCCGACCTCGAAGCCGATCGAAATCGTGTCCTTATCCGACTCGAGCAACAGTTTTTTGGCCGTGTCAACCCGGACTTCGGCCAGGTATTGCATCGGGGTGATTTGGTATTTGTCCTTAAAAATAGCCGTGGCGTGCCGGCTGCTGATGCCAAGCGCGTACGCCAGCGTACTCGCCGTCAGCGGCTGGTAATAATGCGAGTCGATATAATCCCGAATGCGCTCGGCGCGCAAATCGTTGGCGCCGGTAACCGCTGCGCTCGTCCTGGCGCGGGCGAGCAGCAGCAGCAGCTCCAGCCAGTAAATTTTCATTGCCCAGCCGCCGAGGCCGTCCTGCTGCTGCTGCTCGAACAGCAGCTTGCGCAGCAGCTGCTTCATCTCGCTGGCGCTGACGACCGGCAATTGCAGCAGGAGCGATCCGTCGATTCCCGCTTCGCGCCACCGGCTCAGAGGCTCGCCTTCCATCCAAGCGGCGTCGAATTCCAGTACGAGCAGTGTCAGCTTGCTGGACGAGGCGACGGCGTGATTCGAATAGGGAAAAATAACGGCCGCGCAATTTTGCGCAAAAGGCCGCTCTGCATCTTCAAGACGAATGGTGCCTTCGCCTTCGATGGCATACAAAATCTGATAGTTGTGGTGATGATGGTCCTGCTTGCGGTAGCTTTCCTGATGCTTGCTCTCGTAGAGATGGATCGTCTTCATCACGTGTGGCAGCCCTCACAGTCCGTTTTAAAAAAGCGTCGCCCCGTCGGTCGTGTGCCAATCACCGTTGATCTGGCGCCTGAGGGCCGGGCGACGGCATGCCATACACCGTATCTCGCGCAGCTCCAGCAGCAGCTCTTCCTTGACCAACTGCCGAATGCCGCAGCAATCGTGCACGACGAAAAAAGTCGCCAAATTCGTCTCGTCCAATCGAATCCGCATGCTGTTCACCCCTCCCTGACCTGTCCTACCTTCACCTTACCGAATTCGATCCGCCGATGCAATAGGCCGCCATCCCGAAGGCGTATAATTATCGTCGCCCCGTCGCAGGCTAAAGATACACCAAGATGTTTAAAACTCAAGGGGGGGAACGTCACAATGACGCCATCCAATATACGCTTGACTGCAACCGAGATCGGCGGACTCTGGTCGACCTTTATGAACGACAGCATGGTGAAGTGCATGCTGCAATATTTTTTGGGCCACGTCGAAGAAGATTCGCTTCGCTCCGTGCTCGAATTTGCGTTGAATTTTTCCACCGGCAACCTGGCGGAGCTGAATGAGCTGTTCCGGCGCGAGCGCTTCCCGATCCCCCAGGGCTTCTCCGAATCGGACGTCGACACGCGAGCGCCGCGACTATACACGGATTGCCTTATCATGCAGTATATTAAAAACATGAGCGATGTAGGACTGATTACGTACGCCAATGCCTACGCTTCCGCTTCGCGGCCGGATATTCGCGCATTTTTTTTGGCCAATCTCGACAAATCCAAGGTGCTGCAGGATA
This sequence comes from Paenibacillus sabuli, assembly GCF_014705605.1. Taxonomy (GTDB): domain Bacteria; phylum Bacillota; class Bacilli; order Paenibacillales; family Paenibacillaceae; genus Paenibacillus_D; species Paenibacillus_D sabuli. The sequence goes on along the minus strand of NZ_JACXIZ010000020.1, from coordinate 65,467 downwards.
AGATTGTTACACTGCTTGACGAGACCGGACAACATGTGCATCCACCCTCAATATCCATTCCGGAACGGATTCAAACCTCCGTGCACGAAGACTTCTTTTCGGGACATTTGTTCGGCTGGGGAGACAAGCGGGTGCTGACCTCGGTCGAGATCGGCCAGCTCTACAAAAACGCCAAGTCCAATTGGCTCGGCAACGCGCTGTTGCTTGGCTTCGCTCAGGTCGCCAAAGAAAAAGAGCTGCGGGACCATATGGTGCGGGGAATTGAAATTTCCAAGGCCCATGCCGAGTTTTTCGAAAGCAAGCTGCAGGAGGATCACATCCCGTTCCCTTCGTCCTGGGACAACGAGGTGACCGCTTCCACAAAAGCGCCGTTCTCCGACAAGCTGATGCTCTATCACGTCACCTTGCTGGTCGCAACCGGCACAGCCAATTACGGCGTCGCGCTCGCCGTGAGCCCCCGCTCGGACCTCGCGATCGGTTACGGCAAGCTGACCCTGCAAATTGCAAATTATGCCAAGGACGGGGCCAAGCTGCTCGTCCAGCATCACTGGTTCGAAGCGCCTCCACTGGCCGACGACCGCAAGGCGCTGACCGAAACCTTGACCTGATGCATCAACCGGAAAGGAGCGCCAATTATGGGCCCTGTGGAAAAGCTGCTGTGGTGCATCGCTCTGCCGGGCTTCGGTCAGCTGCTGAACGGAAAGTATCTGAAAGGCATCGTGCTGATTGTCCTGGAGGTCATCGTCAACGCGCGCGCCAACTTGAACCAGATTATCATTTCCAGCTTTCGCGGCCTTACGCAGCAGGCAGTCAGCCAAGCCAATTACGAGTGGCTGATGTTTTACCCGTGCTTGTACATGTTTGCGATTTACGACGCCTTCAAGGATGGCGGCGGTGCGAGGGCGAGGTACGCGTACTTGCCTTTTGCCACAGCTGCATTTGTTTCGACGGTCGGGCTTATTTACTCCAGCGACCTGCGCATTTGGCATGTACTGCTCGGCCCGGTGTGGTGCCCCATGCTGTTTTGCTTCGGCGGTTTGCTGGCCGGATGGGGCTTGCAGGCGCTCGTCGTCCGGCTTGAGGCCAGGCGCAACCCCGGAACGGCGTGACCGGATCACGGCCACGGGGCTATCGGCCGTGATCGACAAGCGCGCAGCTCCCGCCACACGGAATCGACACGCTGCTGTCGCATCAGCGCAGGCAGTGTCAGGATGCGCATCCTGCCCGCATGGCAGCGATCGCGCGCGCTTCGTGCTGGCATCACGGGTCCTCAGCCTATACCGGCCGAGGCTCTGCAAGCCATACAGACCGGGCGCGCTCCGCATGGCTGACCGAGCCTGTCGCTACGCCGGCCAGCGGCCTCCGCCCGGATTCGGACAGCGCCGCTCCCGGAGCCGGGCCGAGATCTGGACGATGCAGCCGCAGCGCGCGCAGGTATGTCCGCCCAGCAGGCTCGGACAGGCGGCACAGGCCGCCAATCGCTGCGCATACAGCGGCTCCGGTACGAGCGGCCTGCCGCTGCGGAGCAGCGCGCCTACGCCGCGCTCGATCTGCTCCGACGTGATCTCCGCCTCGCCCCGGCAGCCTCGGCAGGGGCGTCTGCCCTTCGGCCCGCTCACGACTGCAGCGTCACCAGCGTGACCGACATCGGCGCCACGCTGCCATGCACGGCTCCGCTCTCCAGGACGAGCGCATCTGCAGCGCGCGGCTTGACCCGCTCAGGCTGATCGAACGTATTGTGCGCATCCATGGCGTCGCCTGTCAGCTCTACGGCGCTCAGACGCAGCCCTTCCGTTGCCGCACCGCGCACCGCCAGCTTCAGCGGGGCCGACCTCGTCGGGTGCAGATTCGCCAGGCTGAGGTGAATGCGACCATCGCTGCTGCGCGAGGCCGAGACCGACAATTGCGGCAATTCGCGCCCTTCCAGCTCGTAGGATTCACTCTGCAGATGGACATCCAACAGCTCCGCGTCCTGATGGACCTTGAGCATCTCGAAGACGTGATAGGTCGGCGTCAGCAGCATCCGCTCGCCTTCCGTCAAGATGACCGCCTGCAGCACATTGACCGTCTGCGCCAGGTTGGCCATCCGCACACGCTTGCAATGCTTCTGAAAAATATGGAGCGTCGCCGCCGCCACCAGCGCGTCGCGCACGGTATTCTGCTGGTAGAGGAAGCCCGGATTCGTCCCCGGCTCGACGTTGAACCAGGTGCCCCATTCGTCCACGATCAAGCCGATGCGCCGCTCCGGATCGTATTGGTCCATAATGGCGCTGTGCCGGGTGATCAGCTCGTCCATCTGCAGCGCTCGTTCCATCGTCGTGAACCATTCTTGCTCGGTGAAGCCGATCGCCTCGCCCTTGTCCTGCCAGGACGGACCGGGAACGGTGTAATGATGCAGCGTGAACGCATCCATTTTGGCGTGCGCCTCCCGCATGACCGTCTCGGTCCAGCGATAATCCGCGCCGCCGGGGCCGCAGGCAATCTTCGTGATCTTATTGTCGCCGTACTGACGCACATACGTCTGGAACTGGCGGTACAGATCCGCATAATACTCCGGACGCATATTGCCGCCGCAGCCCCAGTTCTCGTTGCCTACGCCGAAATAAGGCACCTTCCACGGCGCCTTGCGGCCATTGGCCTGACGCAGCTCGGCCATCGGCGAGACGCCGTCGAAGGTCATGTATTCCACCCATTCTGCCATCTCCTGCACCGTGCCGCTGCCGACGTTGCCGTTGATGTACGGCGCGCAATCGAGCAGCTCGCACAGCATCAGAAATTCATGCGTGCCGAAGTGATTGTTCTCCACCACCCCGCCCCAGTGCGTATTGACCATCCGCTTGCGATCTCCGCGCGGCCCGATGCCGTCCTTCCAGTGGTACTCGTCCGCGAAGCAGCCGCCCGGCCAACGCAGCACCGGCACTTGCAGGCGTCGAAGCGCTTCCAGCACATCGTTGCGAATGCCGTTCGTGTTGGATATCGGCGAATCCTCTCCTACCCAGATCCCTTCGTAGATACAACGGCCGAGGTGCTCGGCAAAATGCCCGTACAGATTGCGATCGATTGTACCGGCGACCCGATCGGCGTTCAGTGTTATGTTCGCGGTCACATAAATCTCCCCTTTGAATTAATATAATTAATAATCCAATGTTGACACTGATGAACAAGCAAGCTCGACGCAACAGCAAAAACAGCAGATCGCGCAATGAACGCTGAGTTCAGCGAGCTTATGACTTGATTCAGTTATACTGTAATGGTTCTCATGCGATAACGCAACCCCCAAATTTCTGCGGACGTAAATTATATCTCCCACAAGGATTTATATTTATATTAATCAAAATTGCGTATTGTGCTTGGTAAACGGGTGCGAATTCGAAACAAGCTGGGTGAATTTGCTGCGGAGGCCGATTTAAGCTCGTAATGTGAGGTTACTCAGTCGAATTTGCTGCGGAGGCGAATTTAGGCTCATATTTTGAGGTCACACGGGCTCGGGAAGCGCGAATGGTCTTATTAGCCTGGACGCATCCTTAGGCAATGCTCTCCGGGCGCGTCGTGGAGCGCGTCCTGGGGCGCATTGCCCGGAAGCATACCCGGGCGCGCCTCAGGGAGCGTAGCCGAGTTGTTTTTCGTTTGCTCCCTGCCCACTGCACATCACTGGCCATTCGCATTCGCTTCCCGCACAACGCGAAAGCCGCAATTGCCGGTCGAGCTGTCGGCGGTGTTGGAGCTGCGCGCCGCCAGCCGATACCGATTGCAATACGAACGATGGCAGAGATACGAACCGCCGCGCATGGAGCGCTTGTCTCCCTTGTCCTCGTGCAGCGGATTGTGGTCCGAGGTGATCCGGTGATACTCCGGCGTGAAATGATCGCGGCACCACTCCCAGACATTGCCCGACATGTTGTACAAGCCGTAGCCGTTGGGCTCGTAGGCGTCCACCGGCGCGGTGCCGACGTAGCCGTCGCTGGCGTTGTTTTTGACCGGGAACTTGCCCTGCCAGATGTTGCAGCGATGGCGGCCGCCCTCCTTGAGCAGGTCGCCCCACGGATACGTCTTGCGCTGCAGGCCGCCGCGCGCCGCATATTCCCATTGCGCTTCGGTCGGCAGCTGCGTCCCGCTCCACCGGCAATAGGCGCCGGCATCGTTCCACGAGATATGCACGACCGGATGATCGCCGCGCGCCTCGACATTCGAATCGGGACCTTCCGGGCAGCGCCAGTAGGCGCCTTGCACCACCAGCCACCACGGCACGCCTTGCGGCACGTTGCTGACCTGGCGGCCGACCTCCTCGGAGACGAGGAGGTGGAAGACGAACGACCAGCCGAACCGCTCCGCCTCCGTCACATAGCCGGTCGCCTCCACGAACCGCGCGAATTCCGCATTTGTGACCGCATGAGCCGAAATTTCAAAGCTGTCCACCTCGACCCGCCGGATCGGGCCTTCGCCGTCGGCCGGGAAGCCATCCTTCGTGTCCGTCCCCATCTCGAACGTGCCTCCCGGAAGACGGATCATGCTGCCCGGACCCTCGCCCTCCTGGGCAAGAGCGCGACGTTTCATCCGTTTCGCAAATGTCATTTCGGCGGCCGGCGGCTTGGCGTCAGCCGGCGCCGACTCCACCTGCTCGCGGCCAGCGGCACAACAGCTTTTGGGCGCTTGCTCTTCCATAACGTTGCTTCAACTCCTTGTCCTGTCACTGCGCTATTCTTAGCTTAGCACAAATTGCCCCTCCGCTCTAGAATCTTCGTTCCGTGCAAGGTGCTTCTTTTTGGAGAAGCGATGAAGTATAATCGGCATATGATGACGAACTATCGGACCACGCCAAAAAACCAAATTTATCACCGGATCGAGATCGGCGGCATCGCCTCCAAGGCCGAGCTGTTGGACAGCTCCGGCCTTACGAGCAGCACCCTGAGCCGTCTGCTGGACGAAATGCTGGAGCAGCGGCTGCTGACGGTCTCCGGACGCGGACAGTCCAGCGGGGGGCGCAAGCCGATTCTGTATAGCCTCAACGCCTCCTACGGCTACATGTTCGGGCTGGAGATTTCCCGCTTTTACTCGGCGCTCGGGCTGTTCGACATGCAGATGAACCCGATGTCCTTCACACGCTGGCGGATGGACGAGGCGATGACACCCCCTGTCTTCGCCGCGCATGTCGCGGCGACGATTCGCACACTGCTCAAGGACCATCAGCTCGAGGCGTCCCAGGTGCTCGGCATCGGCATCGGGGCGGTCGGCCCGCTCGACCGCGAGGCCGGGCGCATCCTGAAGCCGCTGCATTATCCGGCGCCCGGCTGGCACGATCTGCCGATCTGCACGCTGATCGGAGAGCATTGCGGCCTGCCCGCCTATCTCGACAACGGCGCCAACACGGCGCTGCTCGGCGAGCGCTGGGCGATGCGGCGCGCGCAGCCGCAGCATATGCTGTACGTCCATGCAGGCGTCGGCCTGCGCTCGGCAATGATGTCGCACGGTCAGCTCGTGCACGGCTCGATCGACCGCGAGGGCGCGATCGGGCAGATGATCATTCAGCTCGGCGGCCCGCGCCTGCAGGAGAGCGGCAATTACGGCGCGCTCGAGGCCTTCGCCTCCATTCAGGCGCTGGAGAAGCAGGCCCGTCTGCAGGCTCGCATGGGCCGCAGTCATCTGACCTCCGCCTACCTCGTCGGACCCGACGAGATTACGTTCGATCTGCTGATGCGGGCGCTGGCCCAGGAGGATGCTGCGGTCCGCGAGCTTTTTTTGCAGGCCGCCGCCTGTTTTGGTATCGGACTTGCCAACCTGATCAACATTTTTCATCCGGAGCAGGTCATTCTCGGAGGCACGCTGGTCAACGCCTGGGAGCCCTTCTATACCTCCTCCATCGAGACCGCCATTCACAACACGTACCATTACCCCGACTATCGGCCGAGCTTTTCCAAGGGCGAGCTGCGGGAGGACGCCGTCGCGACCGGCGCGGCGCTGATGGTGCGGGAACTGGCCCTGCATTAGCGGCAGGGCGCTCACTTGCCGTACTCCTTCGTCAGCTCCGTCAGCTCGCGCACGTAGCGCGTCAGCCGCAGGCTGATCTCGGCCCGCATCACCTCGCGCACGATGCCGAAGCGGTCCTCGTAGCCGCGGCAGACATACCGATAATAGACGACCAGATCAGCTTGCTCGTCGTTCAAGATCTTGATGTTGCGTCGCCGCAGCTCGCGCCTCAGGGCGTACATGTCCTTGGAGACGCGATTCATCAGCTGCCGTCCCATGGCTGCGAACAGCTTGTTCAGCACGTTCGGAGCATGCTCCAGCTTGTTCATGCTGCTCTGCAGGATCGTCAGCAGATGGGGCAGCAGCACATGATCCCGGATCATGGTCAGCTCCTCCGGCGTTGCCCGCCCCGCCGCCTTTGAATCATGGCGAGACTCGTATTGCTCTTGATGCTCGGTCAGCAGCATTTTGGACTGCCAACGCACGTTGCCGTCGAGTTTGGTCACCGATAATGCCCTCCGATCTGCTCTGCCCGCTCCCGCGCCACGCCCGCCTCCAGCAAGGAAGACGCCCGCATCAGCGCATCGTCGCCGAAGCGCGCCTTGATCGTGTCCGAGGCCCGCTCCAGCTCGTACGCCGCCGTACGGTCCTCGAACAGCGTCAGCTGATACGTGTCGTCGCCCGACAGCTGCGTCAACGAAATAAATAGCCGGCTCACCGGCCTGCCGCGCCAATGGGCGACAAGCAAGCGCCGGGCCGCCGCGGCCACCTCGTGCGTGAGCGAGGTCGCCTGCGGCAGAGTCGTCTGCCGGCTGAAGGAATACGACCGCTCCCCGTCGCTCTCCACTGCGCCGACCGAGACGACCCGGCCCTGCCGGCCGAGCCGCCGCGCCCGCCTGCACACCTCGATGACGAGCTCGAGCAGCACCACCTCGATATCTGCGAGCTCGCGATAGTGGCCGGCGCGCAGCGCCTTGCCGTGGCTCACCGACTGCAGCGCCTCGCGCACCGAGGCGACGACCGGGCTCGGATCGATGCCCCGCGCCGTCTGCCAGTAATAGCCCGCCTGAATATCCGATTGGCGCCCCATCGCCCGCCGCAGCTTGCGCTGGAAGTCGCCCAGCTCCATCCGCGCGATATCGCCGATCGTGCGCACGCCCATGCGCCAGAAGTGGTACGTCATCCTGGAGCCGACCATGAACATCTGCTCCACCGGCAGCGGCCACAGGTCGGTCTCGACGTTGTCCCCGGTGAAGCGAAAGACGCCGCCGGCGCGCTTTTTGGCGAAGTTGTCCGTGGCCATCTTGGCCAATATTTTGCTCGGTCCGATGCCGACCCGCGACCATACGCCCGTAGAGAGCAGCACCTTCGCCTGGATCTCCCGCGCCAGAGCGTCGGCATCGCCGCTCGTCCCGAGCGAGCCTGTGACATCGAGGAATTGCTCGTCGATGGAATACGGCTCCACCAGCTCGGTGAACGATTCGTAAATCTCCGTAATGAGCAAGGAAATCGTAATGTACGTCTGCATCCGGGGCCGAATGACCACCAGCTCGGGGCACTTGGCCAGCGCCTCGAACAGGCGCTCCGCCGTCGTCACCCCGCGCTTCTTGGCCAGGGGGCACGCGGCGAGAATGATGCCCGCCCGCCGCTCCGGGTCTCCGACCGCCACCGGCCTGTCGCGGTAGGCCGGATGGGCGGCTTTTTCCACCGATGCGTAGAAGGACTGTCCGTCGATCAGCATGATGGTCCGCTCGCGCCGGCCGCCGTGGAGAATGCCCGGGGCCGGCGCTTCAGCCGGCATGCGAAGCCACCGGCAGCAGCGCCATGATCCGCTCCGCCGCGAACAGCCGCGGCGCTTGCGCGCGCAGGCAGTAGGCCCGCACCCGGCCGTCCCGGACTGCGATAATGCGGACGCGCCGTTTGGAGAATGCGCCCTTGCGGTCGAGATAGATCATCTCCACCACCCGTCCCGTCCACTGCTCGATGCCCGTTGTCATCTCTCATCCCTCCAAAACGGCTCGCGCCGTCCTCTGGCGGCGCAGATCCAAGCGGACCGCCCTGCACGCCGAATAAGAACTCCTGTTCCTATTATACACCGAACATACGATCCTATACCAGTTGAAAATGATGGATTTTCTGCAAGTGCAGAAGGTGTTTCGACATAGACGGCGAAGGGTAATATATACCATTATTTTACCTGGCTTGTTTCGCCATGCCGTCCGCATGGGAAGGCCCTCGGGAGGGGAGTATGCATTGATCCAAATTCTGCTGCTGGCACTCATCCTCGGCGCGCTGTACTACGTCATTCGGCAGCTTGGGGCCGCCGAAGCGAAAGCGCCGCGGCTACACGCCCGACCGGCGCAAAAGCGCCTCGCGCGGGCGCCCGCTCCGCGCGCCGCACAGCCCCCCGCTCCCGCGGCGGCTCCACCGCCGAAGGAAGCCCTTCCTCCGATCACGGCTCAGGCGAACCGTACGCTGACGCGCGGCGCGCAACAGGTCGAGGAGCTGCTGCGCATCGCCTCGGCGGTGGCGGACCAAGAGGTCGCCCGGCGCGTGGGCGAGCTGTGCGACACTGCGGAGCGCATCACCGACAAGATTCGGCAGCGGCCTGCCGCCCTGCCGCTCGTGCAGCGCCACTACGACTATTATTTGCAGACGGCGCATCGCCTCATGCGGCAATACGAGCAGTTCATGAGCAGTCCGGTCTATACCAAGGAGATGGAGTTCCAGGCCAAGCGCATCGAGCATGCGCTGGTCGGCTTGCAAGGCAGTTTTTTGAAGGCGCTGCGCAAGCTGCTCAACGACGAGCTGGTCGAGGTCGAAGTCGAGGTCAACACACTGGAGCATATGATGCGGGGCGAGAGCGAGCCCGCCCAGCCGATGGAAGCGAGGAGGATGAATTCATGACCACGAACAACCAAGACCGCGGCAGCCGCGACCTCGCGGCGATCGTCGAGCAGCTCGGCCCGCGCGAGCGGGAAGAAGCCCGCCGCCTCTCCGAGCGTCTGAGCCTCGAGGATTCCGCCTCGGTCAGCCGATTCGGCAACGACATCCAGGAGGAGATCGCCGAGTTCGCCGGCTCGATCCTCGCCCAGGTGCGGAGCGGACGCAGCGGCGAGGTGGGCGAGACGGTGACCGAGCTCATCCTGGCGGTGCAGCAGGTGCCCGCCGAGCTCAGCGGACGCAAGCGCGCGCTCGGCGGACTGCCGATCGTCGGCAAGTGGCTCGGCGGCGCGAAGCGCGCGCTGCAGCAGACGCAGACGCTGGAGGTGCAGGTCGATACGATACGCGGCCGGCTGGACGAGGCGTACATCATGCTGCAAAAGGATATCCAGCTGCTCGATCTGGTGCTCAAGCGCAATCACGAGTACTTCAGACGGCTCGAGCTGCATATCGCGGCCGTGCAGCTGCGCCTGCGCGAGGCCGAGCGCGAGGAGCGCCCGCGCCTGTCCGCCCTCGCCGATGAAGGGACCGACCCGTGGGACGGCCAGCGGCTGGGCGAGCTCGACGCCTTCATCCGCCGGCTGGAGGTGCGGCTCGACGACTTCAATCGCACACGCTTCCTGTCGCTCACCCAGGCGCCGCGCATCCGGCTGCTCCAGCAAGGCGAGCAACTGATGATGGAGAAGATTCAATCCGTCATCTATAATCTGATCCCGCTATGGAAGATGGACCTCGTCGCCGGTCTCGCCCAGGAGCGGGTCGGGCGGGCCCTGGAGGTGCATGATCGGGTCAAGGAGCATATCGAGACCGGGATGCGCCGCGGCGCCGAGCGCACCCGCGAGCTGTCGGTGGAGATCGCCGCGCGCAGCGAGGAAGGCATGATCGGCATGGACACGCTGCGCAGCGTGCATCAGGAGCTCGTCTCGACGCTGGAGGATACGATGGCCATCTATGGCGAGGGGCGGGACAAGCGCCGCGAGGCCGAAGCAGAGCTCGTCGAGATGGAGCGGGAGCTGAAGCGCAGGATCGCCGAGATCGCCGAGCTGCCGCCGCGGGCCGGCACCGCCTAGCGGCGTGTAAGTTGTCTCGCCTAGGGCCGTCATCTGCGCCCTGCGGAGATGCATACAGACCCCGGGGGCGCAGTCTGCCCGGCTTAGTGTCCATTACAGAATAACCTGGTGCGATTGAAACCGTCATTATCCCTTCACCATCCGCCAACGAACCTAACGGTTGCCACAGCGGCTATTGCGCCCAAAAAAGCGCGGATTGAATTGTAACGGTTGCCATAGGTCTTATTTTCTTGAAATCCATCGAAAAAACGCGATTGAGGCCAAATAAGCGCTGTGGCAACCGCTAGCCTAGAAATCGCCTGAAATCGATCGAAATAAGCGCGCCGGCAACCGTTAGCTGAGGTGCGTCCCTTTGCCCGCCTGATGGATGAGCTGTCTTTGGTTATTTCGTGAAGGATCCTTAGCCTCACTGACCCGGGCGCTGACCCAATACAGCGCCCTTGCAGCGCTCTTGCAGCGCCTTTGCTGGCCGCGCCTCTCCCTATTCGCGCGCTTCCTCGCGCAGCGGCCTCGCGTCCAGCGGCACTGCCCGCAGACCGAGCGGCATCAGGCGCGAGCGGAACGCTCCCGAATAATAAAAAATCGGGCCCAGCCAGCGATTCGCCACCTTCACCTCAATTCGGTAACGGTCCTGTTCCTCATCATACCACTCGTGCACATCCGCTGCGCCGGTCAAGCGATTCGGCCAGCGAAAGCCGATCCGGCCCTCGTAAACACGCTGCTCCCCCGAACGGATGCGGAGACCGCCCTGCGGCGACACCGCCAGCTCCAGATCGACCGCCAGATGCTGCCGCGTGCCGAGATAGTCGACGATCCCGCCGCGCCGCGCCGAGCGGATCATCGTCGCATCGAAGCGGCGAATCCGATCGGCGAAGCGAAAGGTGCGGATCCAGGTGACGGTCTCGCGCCCGTACCGGTCCCGATACGCATAATTCTCCACCGTGAACGGAATGTCGCGACCGCTATGCGGAAAAAGGATGTGCCGCCGCGCCCCGATGGCCAGCGGAGCGGCCGCCCACGGCGCATGCCAGATCGTGTACATCTCGCCCTCTCCGATCGCGGCGACGCCGTCCGCGCTGCACCATCCGAAGCGCTCACGGATACGGGGATGCAAGCGCTCGAAGTCGCGGCCGAGCGTCTGCGCGTAGATCGACGTCATGACGCGCCTCCTGTCCCGTCCGCCGCACATGGGTCGGACGCTGCCTGGTCGTGGTCGGCAGAGCCATCGACGACGATGCAGGCATGATGGAGCCGTCCATCCGCGCGCGGCGCCCTCATGCATCGCCTCGCATCCGGCAGACGGAGCCTCGTCAGGCCTGCGGCCAAGCACAATCCGAGCAGCGGCAGCGTGAGCGCCACCGGATTGAATGGCTCCGCCGCAAGGCCGGGACGGATCGTCAGCGCCGCCGCGGCCAGCAGCAACAGCAGCACCGCCTGCACCACGTACAGCGATTTGCGGCGGCGCAGCGGCCAAGCGAGCAGGCCGAGCAGCGCCTCCGCCCCGCCGAGCGCGCGCAGCGCGGCCACGGCGACCTGCTCGGTCATCCCCGCATCCCGCAGCAGCTCCAGCTCGGCTCCGGAGGCATGCAGCAGCTTCGGCACCGCCCCTTGATAGATCCAGACCCCAATCAATGCGAGCAGGCACCCGTAATGAAGCAGCGCACGCTCCAGCGTCTCCCTCGGGCGTCTATCTTCCTCCAGCCACAGCCGCAGCCGGTCAAAGCTCCAGGCCGTCGCCCAGCCAAAAAGAGGACGGAACACGAGCCGGTCAAAGCAGCGTCCCACGCCGCCGAAGCGCGTCGCATAATCGTAGCGCGTCAAGAAGGTCACCGTGCCGTCCGCATGCGGCACGTACCGCCAATACCCGGCCCCGCGCCGGATCAGGGACCACGGATGATCCGAGTCGAACACGAGCGTCGACAGGCGAGGTCCGGCCGCCGCCCCGGCCGAGCGCGTCTCGCCGGTGCCGGCGATCGACAGGCCGAAGCCGATGCGGGTCCGGTACAAAAAACGCTGCGGCCGCGCCTCGTCCGGCCGCGGCACATACACAATCTCGCTGAAGCGCAGATCCCAGCTCGCGTGCAGCTCCGGCACCTGTGTCCGCCGCCACAGCGTCTCCAGGTCCGTGCGCATATTCAGCTCCACATAGATCGCTTTGTTTGCTGTCATCTTCCTTCTCCGCCCTTTCTACATGGCTCCGGGCGGCAACCGCAGTGCGCATCCCGTTGCAGATGGCCACCGCAGCGCACGTCCCGTTGCTGTCATTGTACCTGCGACGCCACGCGTCCGGGCAGTCCCAACTTTTATAGCGCCACGCCAAAAAAGGTACCACCTTTCGTGGTACCCCTTCGGTTCTCCGGCATCGTATTCCCCTGGCACGCTAAGTCCGGTCATGGGTCAGGGCTTGCGCTTCAGCGCGACCGGCCCCGCCGCACGAATTCCACCGCCTCGCGCCTGCTGCGCACGCCGAGTTTCTTTAAAATTTTGCCGACCTGGTTTTTGATCGTGCGCTCGGACTTGTAGAGCTCCCGCTCCATCTCCGACTGGGATCGGCCCTCCTCGATCCGTTCATACACCTCTCGCTCCGCGGGCGTCAACACGGAGAGACGCTCCTCGCGCCGCAGCCGCGACAGCTCCAGCAGCAGCGCATCCATCGGGCCCGAATGGCGGCAGGCGGTGCGAATCGCTTGCGGCAGCTCGGCGAACCGCGTCTTGTCCAAATAGTTGACCGCGCCGGCCGCGAAGGCCTCGGTCATCAGCCGCGGGTCGTCCATGGCGGTCAGCATGATCATCCGGGCCGGACGCAGCTCACCGATCGCCAGCGCGGCATCGATACCGTCCGGGCCGTCTGCGCCGTCGCCGAGCTGGATATCGAGCAGCACGACGTCGAAGGGAACGGTGCGCGCGAGCGACACCGCCTGCGCGGCGCTGGCCGCCGCTCCCGCGACCAGCAGGTCCGGCTCCTCGTTCACATAGGCGGTAATCGCCTTGATCCAATCCGGATCGTCCTCCACGATCAATACGCGAATCGGCTCAATCCCGTCCGCCTCCCTTCCCGCTCTGCGGCTTCCGCACGAGCGGCAGCCGCAGCCGCAGCTCCGTGCCCGAGCCGGGCTCGCTCACCAGCTTGACCGCGCCGCCGGCAGCGCGCATGACATTGTGCGCATAGGCCAGGCCCAAGCCGTAATTACGGCCGCCGCCACGCGTGGTAAAAAACGGCTCGAATACACGAGCCGCCGCCGACTTGGCGATGCCGTGCCCGGAATCGGCGATCGTCAATTCGACGTGGCGACGCCTTCGATGCAGCGTGATGCGCAGCGTGCCGCCGCCGTCCATCGCCTCCACGGCATTGCCGATGCCCACGTGGAGCACCTCCAGCATATGTGCCGGATCGCAGCGGACCCGCGCATGCCCGCCGTCAAGCGCGAGCCGCAGCTCGATGCGCCGACGCGACAGCTCGGCGCTCCAGGCAGCGGCCGCCTGCTCGATCAGCTCGTGCAGCGCGCAGACCCGCGGCTTCATCATGACGCGCTGCGTGCGGGCATGGAGCCTTCCCGCCATTTGCAGCAGATGGTCCGAGGCGGCCGCGATCGCGCCGAGCTGATCCCTCGCCGCGGCATCCGCCGCCGGGAGCCGCCGCTTGAGCAACTCGGCGTGAATGGCGATTTTGCCGGCCTCGTTTTTGATCGTGTGATTCAACACCGACACCCCTGTGCTCGCCGCCTGCATCGCCTGCTCGAGCGGGTCGCGCTCCAGACGCAGCCGCACGCCCAGCACCCCGTACGCGAACACGCAGAGCGCCGCCACGCTCAGCGAGTACAGGATGAAATAAGCGACGTACGGAAAAAAATCGAAGGCGGGGTCCAGCGCGCGTCCGACATAGATCAGCACGGTCACGGCCAGCAGCGTCGGCACCATGATCGTCGTCGTCACCAGGCGATTGCGCCGCATGGCGGGCTCCTGCTCCCGGCGCAGTGCGTACACGAGCAGCCAGCAGGCCGCGGCATAATAAGGACCGGCCCACAGCAGCAGCACCCGATAGTCCGGCTGGACGGGAGCCGTCCCGGCCCAGGCGATGCCCAGAGTCAGCAACGCGGGCACCGCGAGCAGCCCCTTCCACAGGCGCCTGCCGCCAGACGAGCCGAGACGGTCGTAAACGAGCGCAAAAATCAACACCGCGTATGGCGTAAACGTCACATTGAAGAGCGCGAGCAGCTCGACCGCCCTTGCGTCGCCGGTCGCCGCCCCGGACCGCCAAAGCTCGGCCAGCCCGCCCGTCGAAGCGCACAGCAGAAACAGCGACGCCCAGCGGCCGCTCTCGCTGCGCCCGCTGACGGCGGCCAGCACCAGCGCGGCTGTCAGCAGCGCAATAACATAGGCCAGCATTGCCGGGCACCGCTCCTTTCCGAATCTGCAGCAATATAGCGCCTTAGCGGCCCCCGCGTCTCACTGCGTCAATCGCTGCAGCAGCGCTTCGATCTCCTTGCGCCGCACCGGATTGTGCAAAAACTCCAGAATCCCCGCTGCCTCGAAGACGTCGGCGTCGGCCAGCCGGCGATCGGCAGCGAGCCCCGCCACGTACGGCTCCGTACGGCCGGCGCAGCTGCGCCGAATCCGCTCGGCGGTCTCGGCGGCGTCGCTCATGTGCAGATCCAGCAGGATCAGGCGATACCGGCCGCGCTCCAGCAGCTGCAGCGCGCGTTCCCCGCTCTCCGCCACGTCGACGGCGCAGCCGAGCTTGCCGAGCACGCTCCGGAGAATGAATTGATTGACGCGCAGCTCCTGCACGACCAGGATACGAACCCGCTCCTCCCCAGTCGCGCGCGCTTCCACCGCCGCCGCCTGCAAAGCCGGCAGCTCCACCCCGGCCGGCAGCAGCCCGGCCTCGCGGGTGGCGACCTGCTCCGGCAGCGCGACCGGCAGCATGAAGCGGAAGATCGACCCTTCGCCCTGGCGGCTCTGCACCTCGATTGACCCGCCCATCAGCTCGACCAGCTTCTTGCAGATGGCCAACCCGAGCCCGGTCCCTCCATAGGTGCGTCCCATCCCCGAATGCAGCTGCGAGAAGGAGTGGAACAACTGGTCCAGCTTGTCCTCGGGGATGCCGATGCCGGTATCCTGGACCGCAAATTCCAGAATGATCTCGTGTTCGTCGCGATATCGGATGTAGCAGGAGACGGACACGCTGCCGGCGTCGGTGAATTTGATGCCGTTGCTCACCAGGTTCACCAGTACCTGACGAAGCCGCACCGGATCGCATACGACCAGCTCCGGCACATGCGGGTCCAGCACGCACCGCAATGCGATCTGCTTGTCCGCCGCTTGCGCGGTGAACAGCTCCCGCACCGTCTCCAGCATGTCAGCCGGCCGCATCGGCTCGGCGTCGATGACCAGCTTGCCGGCCTCGACCTTGCTCAGGTCCAGAATATCGTTGAGAATATGCAACAGCGATTCGCTGCTCTGGCTGATAATCTCGGCATAGCTGCGCTGCTCGTCGTCGAGCTCGGTATCGAGCAGCAGATCGACCATGCCGACCATGCCGTTCATCGGCGTGCGCAACTCGTGACTCATCATCGAGAGGAATTCCGATTTGGCGTGATCCGCCATTTCCGCGAATTCCTTGGCGCGAATGATTTCCTTCTCGCCGGTAATGTCGCGGAAGACGACTACCGCGCCGATCGACTTGCCGTCGTCGTACAGCGGGGTTACCTCGTAATTGACGAGGAAGCTGGAGCCGTCTCTTTTCCAGAATACCGCCTCGGTCTCCCGCAGCCGCCTGCCCTCGCGTACGGCCTGAACGATCGGCGTCCGTCCCAGAATAGCCGGCGTGCCGTCGGAGGCGCTCTGTTGCAGCTGATGCAGATCCGCAGGCAGGATCGGCTCCATATAGCCGAAGCCCAGCATCGCCGCGGCCGCCGTATTCATGAAGGTCGAACGGCCGTCCGCATCGAGGCGAAAGATTCCCTCGGACAGCGAATTAAGGATCCTCTTGTGCTCGTAACTCAACTTCTCAATACGCGCCATGTAGCGCTTGCGCTCGGTCGTATCGTTGGAAATGCCGAACACGCCGACGACCTGGCCGCCGACGACGATCGGCACATTCGTCACGCTCAGCTGCAGCTGGCGGCCGTCGCGATGGACCATCTTGACCTCGTAATGCTGGGCTTCCCCCTGCGACGCGCGGGCGATATGGAGCTGCGCTCGGCTGCGATCGTGATCGCTCGCCAATTCCGCGAACGGCCGGCCGATGAGCTCCGCCTGTCCGTAGCCGCTGAGCTGCTGCAGACTGCGATTGGCGCTGAGAATCCGGCCTTCGGGGTCCATGGAATAGACCGCCGCCGGATTGTATTCGAAGAGCGACTTGTAGCGTTGCTCGCTCTCCTGGAGACTGAGGTCCAGCTGCCGCCGATCAGTCACGTCGCGGGAGATCGAGATGATCTCGCCCGAATGGCCCGTTTCGTCCTGGACGTATCGGCTCGTCGTCTCGAACCAGACATACGAGCCGTTTTTGTGCCGAAAGCGAAACACAAACGCCTCCGAGCGCCTGTCCCTCGCCAGCGACCGCAGAATGCGCGCCACGCGCGACTTGTCCTCGGGATGCAAATAATGCGTGCCCGGCGTACCGGTCAGCTCCTCGGGCGCATAGCCCAGTATGGTCCTGCACACCGGCGAGGCATACAGGAAGGTGAACGGCCGCTCTGCGCGATGACGGGAAATAAAATCATGCGAGCTCTCGGATATGATCCTGAAGTTGCGTTCATTCTGCAGCAGTCGCTGCTCCATCGCCTTTCGCTCGGTGATGTCCTGCACGATGCCGACCATCTGCAGCAGTCGGCCGGACTCGTCGACAATCGTCTCCCATTGGTTCTGCACGACCCGGACGACGCCGTCATCGGTAATGATCCGGTGCTCGATCACCGTGCTCCCCGCACGCTCCGCCGAATCGCGGAACGTCCGCCACGTCAGGTCGCGGTCGGCCGCATGCACGTAGGATAAGAAGTCGAACGCATTGTGCGGCGGGTCGCCCTTTGCATACCCGAAAATGCGGCGCGTCTGGTCGGAAGTCGTCAGCTCGCGGCTCGACGCGTCCCAATCCCATGTCCCGATGCGCCCGATCCGCTGCGCTTTGGCCAGCTTGTCTTCGCTGCGCTTGCGCTCCGTGACATTGCGCCCGACCGAAAGCACCTTCTCCATCTGATCCTGCTCGTCCCAGACGACCTGCGACCAGATCTCCAGCCACAAATAGTGGCCCGAGGTATGCCGGACCCGCCGCCGGAACATATTTTTCTCGGAGTACAGCATGCCCGGCTGCTCCATCTCGCGCACATCCGCCGGATGATAAAAGTCTGTGCGCCTGCGCCCGACCATCTCCTCGGGATGCAGGCCCAGTACCTGTTCGGCCGAGGGCGAGACATAGAGCAGCGTGCCGTCCGTCGTGCTGACGGAGATCAGATCCTGAAAATTGCGAGTCAATAAAAGCAGCAGATTACGATTGTCAAGCAGCGGGAGCTGCCAGCTCGCACCAGGCTCGGCGCGCGCCACCTCGAGCAGCAGCAGCCCTTGCCCGAGCGATGGTTCCTCCAGCGGCGACAGGCGCTGCCGAGTCAGCAACTGCCCGCCCGCCGGGCGGGTCATGACCACCTCATGTCCATCTTGCGGCGCGGCGGCGCTCAGGCAGCTCGCACAGGCCGCCTTCAGCCAGTTCGCCGCATCCTCTTGCGCATACAGCCGCCCCGGCAGCTCGCTGCCCGGCAGCAAGCCCGGCGCGCAGCCCAGCAGCGCATGCAGAGTTCGATTCGCATACACCAATTTATTATGATGCGGGTCGATGACGCCAATGCCGTTGATCGCGTGCTTGTACAACCCATCCAGCATTGCCGTACGATGCAAGTGGGAATCGGACATCTCTCCACCTCCACAGCCGTGTAAAAGACGCATATCCGCTATTTACCCGGAATACATGTCAAATAAACGCGCGCCCTGCTGCTTAAAATCATACCCAGTTCCCCTGCGGCTGTAAAGCCCTGCAAGGCGAAACGGCGCGGCCGGGCTTTTGGCGGCCGCGCTGGCTTCGTTCCGAGCAATCGAGCGCCTCGGTCCGGCGTGTGAAACGCAAGGCCCCGCTCGATTTCAAGGCGAAACGGCGCGGCCGGCCTCATGTAGATGAACGGCCAAAAGCCCGGCACCGCGCGGGGCGCGGGCCGGGCTGCTTCCCTACCTAATGAATCGTACCACGGTCGTATCCGGATCGAGCAAAACTCTTCAATAAAAATCGCCATTCGCCGGCAAACACGCGCACCAGATCCACGACTCACGAATGCAGCGCACAGACCGGCGATGGTGGCGACCTGAAGTACGGCCGGCGATGGTGGCGAGTCGTATAGCCTCACATTTTACGCTTATTTCCGCCGCTGGTGCCCATTCCACCGTTTAGCCTCGTATTTTGCGCTTATTTCCGTCTCCCGCGCGAATTCGTCCCTGTAACCTCATATTTTACGCTTAATTCCGCCGCCGGAGCATATTTCGCCGTGTAACCTCACATTTTACGCTTATTTCCACCGCCGGAGCGGATGCCGCTGTGTAGCCTCATATTTTACGCTTATTTCCGCCGCCGGAGCGGATTGGGCCGTATAAAACAACCTGCTGTCACACGGCAAGCGGCCTCTTCGTTATTGTGTTTTTAGACCTGAAACGAAATTTTGGAAGGGTACAACTAGCCTTCCCAGCCGTCAAGCGCAAGCTGGAGCAGCGCGTCCGCGGCCGCGCTCACCTGCTCCAGCTCCACCCACTCGTCGGCGGTATGGGCCTGGGCGATACTGCCGGGTCCGAATACAAGCGTCGGCACGCCTACGCGGACGAGCTTGCTGGCGTCGCTGCAGTAGGGTGCGCCGAGGATGCGTTCGGGATGGCCCGACGTCTGCAGGATGCGCGCAAACGCGCCGACTAGCGGATGCGTCGAATCGACCTCCATCGCATAATCGACGATGAACGGCTCGCTCGCAGCAATACGCAGAGGCTCAAGGCCCAGCTCTCGCACCAGCCGCTCCGCCTCCCGGCCGATCGCTCCGCACAGCTCGCGAGGCTCCATGCCGGGCGTGAGCCGGCAATCCAGGCGCGCCCTGCAGCGGTCGGCTACCGTATTGGGCGCTGTGCCGCCCTCGATCCCGGTCACGGTGAAGGTCGGCGGGCCGGTGAGCGGATGCGCCGCCCCCCAGCGCCCGTCCTCGAATTGACGGCGCAGCTCGCCCAGCAC
This sequence comes from Paenibacillus sabuli, assembly GCF_014705605.1. Classification (GTDB taxonomy): domain Bacteria; phylum Bacillota; class Bacilli; order Paenibacillales; family Paenibacillaceae; genus Paenibacillus_D; species Paenibacillus_D sabuli. The sequence goes on along the minus strand of NZ_JACXIZ010000020.1, from coordinate 46,237 downwards.
GGCGAGCAGCCCTTCGATCGCATTGACGCCGCGCTGCGGGGTGGAGGTGTGCGCAGCCCGCCCTTCGCTCTCGAGGTAGAAGCGCACCACGCCATTGTGCGCGGCGATGAGCTGCAGCTCCGTCGGCTCGCCGACGATCGCCGCATCGTAGCGGCGCCTGCGGCCGTCCGCAATCTCGTCCGCCATTGCCGCGATGCCGCGATAGGTCGTCTCCTCGTCGACGACCGCCGCGAGGTGGACGTGCGCGGCCGGCACGAGTCGACGCTCGGCCATCGTCTCCACTGCGGCCAGCATCGCGGCCAGCGAAGCCTTGGTATCGCAGGCTCCGCGTCCGTAGAGCCGGCCGTCGCGCCGCTCGGCGCCGTACGGCTCGATCGTCATGCCGTCGGTCTGGACCGTGTCCATATGCGCCTCCAGCAACAGATGGAGCGCCGAAGCGCCCGGCAGCGTGCCGATGACGTTGTCGCGGCCGGGCTCTACCGGCTGCACCTCGACTGCAAGGCCGAGCCGCCGCAAAAATTGCGCGACATAGGCCGTCACCGCGCCCTCTCCCGGCCCGCCCAGCGCAGGATTGACGCTCGGCAGGCGCACCAGTTCGCCGAGGATGTCCGCCACACGCCGCGGATCGACGCGCTCGGGTTCGGTCTCGGTTGTGCGTTCGGTTGCTCTTTCGGTTGCACTTTTTTCGGATACGCGTTCGGATTCTCGCTCAGGTTCGCGCTCGGAATGAAGATCGCTCATGCTACATATGCCCCTCTCTCACTAACTGATGGTCCGATGCCACTAACTCGCTGCGTATACCAAGTCCTTGTCCCTCCCCGCGAGGAGGGGCGCCGGAGATGGGCGGCACACGTATCGGGACCGACTACGACGGCTGTTCTGAGCCTGCGCCAGCAGCAATCGCGGCGGCACCGAGTTACGCAGGGATGCCAGCGGAACGCTCCCAAAGGGATGGCGCTAGTGTCCTCCATTCGCCGCATGACCGCAGCCGACGTGTCCGCTTGCGGACAAAAAGCGACCCGCAGCCGCCTGCGTGTGCCGACCCTCCTCCAGTGTCAGCTCGCCCCCGACAATGACGTGCGAGATGCCGCCGGGCAGCTGCTTGGGCTGCTCGAACGTCGCATGATCCTGGATCGTCGCCGGGTCGAAGACGACCAGATCGGCGGCGTAGCCGGGCACGAGCAGCCCGCGCTCGCCGAGCCGGAAGCGCTGCACCGGGAACGATGTCAGCTTGCGCACCGCCTGCTCCAGCGAGAGCGCCCGCTCCTCGCGCACGTACTTGGCGAACAAGCGTGGGAAGGAACCGTACAGCCGCGGATGCGGCTTGCCCAGGTCGCAGTGCAGGCTGTCGGAGGCAACCAGCGCATAATCCCATTGGATGACCTGGCGCACATCGTCTTCATTCATCAGGAAATAGACGATCGCGACATTGCCCGCCTCTTCGGTCAGCAGATCCATCACGCATTCGACCGGATGGCAGCCGCGCGCCGCGCTGAGCTCCGCGATGCTCCTGCCCTCCGCAGCCTGATTCGCCGCCGTCTGCACGGAAGCGATGACCACCTTGTCCCAGCCGGTGGAGCAGACCAGGTTGTCCCAGTCGTCCTGTTCCTCGCCGAGCTCGCGGATGATGCGCGCCCGCAGCGCCGGATCGCCAAAACGCGCCAGCGTGGCGTCGATGCCGCCCTCCAGCGTCCAGGGTGGCAGCACGGTCGTCAGCATCGTCGAGCTGGCGGCATACGGATAGACGTCGCAGGTGACGTCCATGCCGCGCGCCCGCGCATCCGCCATGATTTCCATCGCTTCGAGGACGAGTCCCCAGTTGCGGCGGCCTGCCGCCTTCAGATGACTCACGTGAAGCGGCACGCCCGCGCGCTCGGCGACCCAGATGACCTCGCGCAGCGAGGCGATCAGATGGCTGCCCTCACCGCGGATGTGGGTGGACAGCAGACCGCCATAGGCCGGCAGCACCTCGCACAGCTCGGCCAGCTCCTCCTTGGTCGCATAGCTGCCGGGCGCATACAGGAGGCCGATCGACAGGCCGATCGCCCCCGCCTGCATGCCCTCCTCCAGCATCGCGCGCATGCGCGCCATATCCGCCTTGGTCGGAGGACGATCCTCGAAGCCCATAGCGGCAATGCGCAGCGCGCCATGCGGCACATAGGTGGACAGATTCTCGGACGGCCGCACCGCTTCGACGGCGCGCCTATACTGCGCGAGCGTCTCCCACGACCAGTCGTGACGATGCAGCTCGCCGAGCACCGGCTGTATGTACTGCTTCAATTGCGCGGCGAACGGCGCGCCGAGCGGCGCCGGCCCGAGGCCGCAGTTGCCGATGACCTCGGTCGTGACGCCCTGGCTCAGCTTGATCGTGCTGTCCGGGTAATTCATGATCATGAGATCAGAATGGCAGTGCCCGTCGATGAAGCCCGGCGCCACCACGCGCCCCTTGGCGTCGAGACGGCGTGCGGCTTCTTGCTCGATCCGGCCGACCGCCGCGATTTTGCCGTCCTTGACCGCGACATCCCCGTAGTACCAGGGATTGCCCGAGCCGTCGGCAATTTTGCCGTTTTTGATAATCAGATCCAGCATGTTGGCGCCTCTCCTTCCAATCGATCAGTCTAGGTGATCGCACCGCGCGCCGCAACCGGCAGCTCGCGCATCTGTCCGCCGTCTTGCAAATACACCCGGCTATGCAGATTGACCGTGCTGCAGATGTGATTCGGGATAATGTGCAGCACATCGCCTACCCTGAGAGGCGATGCCTCCGGCACGCGCACCATGCCGTGCTCTTCCGACACCCGCTCCAGCACGGCGTCCGGCTCTTCGAGAATGTGGCCGTAGCCGATCAGATGGAGCGGCGGCGCGCCCGGTCCGACATCGGTGGCGAACGTCTTGCTTCCGCCGTCGACGACGAGCCTGCCCGGCTCCGGCCGGCTCACGACCGTGACGCGCACCGCGGCGGCGCATTCGTCCAGCGTACAGGAGCCGAGCACGGCTTGCATGCGGTCATAATACACATAGGTGCCGGGACGCACCTCGGTGACGCCCGGCACGCGGGCGGCATATTCAGCGGTCGGGGTCGAGCCGACGCTGACGTCGCGCACCTCTAGACCGGCGGCTCGCATACGCTCTGCGAGCTCGACCATCAGGCGCCCCTCCTCCAGACCGGCCGCTTCGAGCTCGAGGGTCGGCGCCCCGTTCATGAAGAAGCCGCGGAATGTATAGATGCCGCGGAATTGCAGGCCCTCCAGCTTGGCGATCGCTGCCGCCAACTCCAGCGCATGGTCGTACGGCACGCCCGTGCGGCCGAAGCCGAGGTCGACTTCAAGACGCACCTGCAAAGGCACGCCGCGGCGCAGGGCCGTCTCGTTCATCGCCGTCGCGCCTTCGAGGCTGTCTACGCCGGCAATCACATTGATGCGTCTGCTCAACGTCGCCAGGCGCTCCAGCTTCGCCTCCGTGACAATGGGATAAGCGATGAAAATATCGTCGATGCCCTGCTCCGCCATGATCTCGGCTTCGGCCAGCTTGGCTGTCGTGATGCCCTTGCTGCCAGCGCCAATTTGAAGCCTGGCGATCTCGGGCAGTTTGTGCGTCTTCGCGTGCGGCCGCAGCGCCACGCCGCATGCTGCAGCGATGCCGGCCATCTTGGCGATATTGCGCCGCACCTGCCCCTCTTCAATGATAAGTGCCGGGGTCTCCAAATTCATGAAGTCAGCTCCTTCCGATTACTTTTTCACGCTATTGGGCTTATTCCGACCGGGCGCGTACGATGTTAATTGGACTGTGCGGACCTTTCGAGCGATCACTGGCGGCATTGGCTCCAATGGCAGCATTGGCTTTACATACTGCACTAGTTCCAATTGCTACACATGCTCTACTTGCTGCCCTTGCTGCCCTTGCTGTCCTTACTTCACTTGCTGCCCTTGCTTCCCTTGCCGCCCTTACTTCGCTTGCTCTACCTGCTTCACTTGCTGCACATGCTCCACTTAGGATCCTCCACGAAAATAACCAGAGTCAGCTCATCCATCAGGCGGGTAAACGGACTCACCTCAGCTAACGGTTGCCAGCGCGCTTATTTCGATCGATTTCAGGCGATTTCCAGGCTAGCGGTTACTACAGCGCTTATTTGGCCTCAATCGCGTTTTTCGATGGATTTCAAGAAAATAAGACCTGTGGCAACCGTTACAATGCAATCGACGCTTTTTTGGGCGCAATAGCCGCTGTGGCAACCGTTAGGTTCGTTGGCGGATGCTGAAGGGATAGAGACGGTTTCAATCGCACCAGGTTATTCTGTAATGGACACTTCCTGCACATGCTCTACTTGCTGCATTGGCACTGGCTATGAATATAATTGTAACATATCTGTTCGACTATGTTCGACAAATCCAGATTTATGCACGTTCCAATCATACCGTCCATTTCCCTTTTCAAACTCACCTGCACGCGCAGTTCCTGCACCGATAGACGCACGGCCGATCAACCACCGTCAAGCAGCGAACCTCCTTGCGCCAAGGGCGTCACAATGCTCGCTGTGCTCAAAATGCGCATTGAGCTAAGACTCCGCACTTTGCCAAGACTGCGCACTTTGCGCAGTCCCTGATCCACGACGCACGATCGGTCGACCACCAAGTGGCCGACCAACCGCCGTCCCAGGAGCTACTCCACGTCGATCTGCGACTCGTCAGGCCGATACACGCTGTGCAGAGCGCCGTCTGCGCGGGTCGCGAACAACACGGCCCGCTCCGCCGGCAGGCGGAAGGCATAGCGGCGACCGGTCGCGCGATCGCGCACGGCAATCGCATGCGGGCGCGCCGATTCCGAGACGAAGGTGAACAATGCCGCTCCGTCAGCCATCGTCAGCTTGCGGCCATATACGCCGGGCTGCTCGCCGCCGGACTCCCACTCCAGCTCCGGCTCCACGCCGGCCGCGCCCAGCGCATGCCGGTACAGCGCTTCGAGCGCGTCGTCCGACTCGGACAGCTCGATCGGCAGCGGGCACCAGATCAGACGGCCCTTGCCCAGCTCCAGCTCTGTGAGACGGGTGAGGCCTTCCTCGGAGTCTATCTCGCCAGCCATATGGGATTGGCTGTCCGGCTCTTGCCGGCCTCCAGCAGCCGCCCCGCCGGCCAGCGCATCTTGCTGCCCGGCGCCGGGCGCTGCCGCTTGCTGCCCTTTAGCCGCCCGAAGCCCATGCTCGCCTGCATTCGCCTGCCCACGCTCGCCTGCGACGGCCGTAGCATCCGATACCTCCAGTGGCTGCACTTGCACTTCCTCAGGCTGCAGCCGCACTTCCTTGGCGACCTCCGAGATGCGGATGCGCGGGAAGCCGACGGTGTACGTGCGATCGCCGAGCGCCAGCGCTTCCTCGCGGCGCACATTGCGCTGCGCCAGCGGCCCGAGCAACTCGGCTGCCGCATCGTCGGCGCGCCAGTACGGATCGAGCCCGATCGGCCCGGTGTAGAGCAGCGTGCCGCCGCTATGCCGCACATGGTTCAGCAGCGTCCGCAGCGCCTCGCGGCTGAAGTTGTGCGGGCTCGGCACCAGGATGAGCCGCGGCGGATTGCCCCCTGCCGTCAGCTCGTCCAGCTGGTACTCGCCGTATGCGCGATACGGCAGCTTGAAGCGGTAGCTGAGCATGCGGCTCAGCTTCATCGTCGCGTCCTGGACCAGCTTGCGCGTGGAGAAGTCATTGGAATACGGGAACACGACCGCGATCTCCTCCAGCCGGCGCTCACCGAACAACTCGCGCATCCCGCCGATGAAGGCGCCGAAATCATACGACACCTCGGCCTCCGGCTTCTCCGTGCCGTCGGCGCGCAGCGCGCCGATATTCGACTCGTTGACATTGTTCATATAGTAGTTCGTATTCCAGATCCACTGCACCGCGCCCGCCCCGGCTACGGCGAAGGCATAGGCGTACTTGCGCTCCAGGATCGCGTGCAGCTCTTGCTCGCTGCGCTTGGACTTGCCCTCCGGCGTCTCGACATGCATGATCCCCGTCTCCTGCACGAGGTTCGGCTTACCGTGCGTCTTGGTGAACGCGCTGTCCCAGACGAGATGATCGAGCTGCCACCACGAATGCACCGTCGTATAGTCGACCGCCTCGCCGTAGAAGAACGGCGTCGGACGCTGGCTGCACAGCCCCTCGTCCTGCCCGACCGTCACGAGCTGACGCGGCTGGAAGGCGCGGATCGTCGCCGTCAGATCGGCCGCCCACTCGTTGTGCATCGCCATCGTGAACAGCGTGTAGTCGAGCCACACCGCATTCTTCTTGGGATGAATCGACGTCGGCTTGAAGACGACGTCGGTGTCGCGCGGCGGCATCGCCGCCTCGAAGTCCGGCAGCTCCTCCGGCGTCATGTTCCAGCGCGCCTGCAGCTCGCGGATGTCGTCGCCGTGACGCGCGCGCAGCCAGTCGGCATACGCCTGGCGCTCGTACGGATCGCGCACCGTCTGCGGGCCGCTGAAGATCCGGTCCGGGTGGAACAGCGACGGCTCGTTGATCAGGTCCCAATGCACATGCGTCGAATCGGCGTGACGCCGCACGATCGCCGCGCAGAAGCGCTTCTGCGCCGCCCGGCTGCGCGGGTCGAGGTACGGATTGGCCCCCTCCCACGCCTCCGGCGCGAAGGAGAAGAACGTGAAGGTGACCTCGAGGCCGTGCCGCTTGGCAGTCAGGAAGAAGGCGTCGATCGCCCGCAGCACCTCGTCGTACGGATGGCCGTCGATGAACATCATCTGCCGGTACGCCGTCCAGATGCCGGTCCGCACGTAATTGATGCCCGCCGCCTTCATCTGCGCCATGTCGCGCTCCCACACGTTCACATTGGGCAGCAGCAGGAACTTGCGCGCGACGTCGGAGGTCATATAGGTCATGCCGACGATCGGGAACGGCTTGCCGTCGCGGTAGAAATAATCGCGGCCCGCGCGCAGGTAATCGCCCGCCTGCAGCAGCGCCCGGTCCATGCCCCAGTAGCCCTGACGCAGCACGCGGCGCTCGCCGTCCGCCGCCTCGCAGACGCACTCGACCGCATACAGGCCCGGCTCGATGTCGACCGGCACGACGAGCTGCGCACTGACCTGATCCGCCGCATCCGCGAGCCGCGCTTCGCCGGACCAGAGCGCCGTTGCGGCAGCGGCCTGTCCAGCCCCGCCCATCGCTGCGCGCTCGCCAGCCTCGGCCGTTGCGCGCTGCGCTGTCGGTCCGTTATGCGGCGGCGCCTCCTCTACGGCCGCTGCGCGAGTCGCCGCGTCCCCGCTGTACGCCGTCTCCACGGCCGTCTCCGCGCTCGACTCGACGCGCCGCACCTGCAGCGCGAAGCGCCATGCGCGCTTGGCGCCGCCGCGGCGCGCGCCGGTGCGCCCGAGCGTCTGCAGCAGGATCGTCAGCGCAGCGCGCTCGCCCGGCTCGTAGCAAGCGCTGCTCGGCTTGAGCCACAGCTCGGTGACACCGCTGGCGCAATACGTCGCACAGTCGCCGAGCAGCTCGACGAGCTCGCCCGATTGCCAGCAGCCGCGCTCCGGCACGCGATGCAGGAAGATCCAGCGGCCGCCGCTGTATGCGCCCTTGGTGTGCTCGAGCAGCACCGCCGGGGCGGCGACCTCGCGGCCGCCCGCCGCTACCGCTGTCAGCAGCGGGTAAATGTGCGCGTCCATCGGACCGCTCGTCCCGCCCTCGCGCGGATGATCGTCGAGCGTCGTCGCATGCAGGACGAGGCTCTTGGTCGGCCCGATGCCGAGCACATGCTCGCGGCCGGCGAGCAACGGGATCGTATCCGAGGCGCGATAGCGCACCGCCGGACGCCCCTGCGCCTCCACGACCTGGTGGATGCCCAGGGTCTGGTGATAGCCTGTCTGCTCCGGCTCGCAGCGCCAGACGCCGTCCGCAGACCGATACACCGGGACGCGCACCGGCGCCCCGCCCAGATGGACGAAGCCGCCGCCGCGCCGGAGGTGGCCGGCGATGGCGGACCAGGCTGCCTTGGGGAAGTAGGCGCCGTGCAGTTGGATCAGGACGTCTGCCGCTGCCAGCGTCTCCGCCAGCGCGTCCGCGTCCACGATCTTGCCGAGCCGCGCCAGCGTCTGCAGCGTCTCCTCGGCGGGGCGCTCTCCGTCGTACGGGAAGGTCGGATCATAAAAAATAACTGTCGTCATGCGTTACGTCTCCTCTCGGGGTGCCAGTACGCCGCTCTCCAGCAGCTCGCGGACGAAGCGCGCGAACAGACTGTTGGACCAGGCGAACCAGGGGCGCGTATAGACGGAAGGGTCGTCGGCGTGAAAGCCCTCGTGCATGAACCCGGTGCCGGCGTCGGTCCGCTCCAGCAGCTCCAGCACGCGCAGCTGCTCCTCCTGCGATTCTGCGGTCAAGCCCTGCATCGAAAGCGCCATATGCCAGATGTAGCGCTCCGGGGTATGCGGGCTGCCGATGCCGGAGGCGGCGCGCCCCTCATAGTAATACGGGTTGGCCGCGCTCAGCGCGAAGCGGCGCGTATTGCGATAGATCGGGTCGTCCGCGCCTGCGTAGCCGATGTACGGAATCGAGAGCAGACCGGGCGTGCCCGCGTCGTCGAGCAGACAGTGATGGCCAAGCCCGTCGGTCTCGTAGGCGTAGATCTCCCCGAATTCGGGATGCGAGACGATGCCGTACGCGCGAATGCCCGCATCGATCTCGCGCTCCAGCGTCTGCACCCGCTCCAGCTCGTCCGCTGGTGCGCCCCAGGCCTGCATCATCTCCTGCAGCTGGCGCAGCGCCACGACGGCCATCATGTTGGACGGGATGTGGTAGTGGTACGCGCAGGCGTCGTCGCTCGGACGGAAGCCCGACCATACCATGCCCGTATACCCGACCGGCGTGCCTGCCCCGTCGTGGGCGAGCGTGTCGAGCGCGGGGCAGTTCGTGCGCATGAAGCGATAGGTCGAGCGCTCGGCATGATGCTGCTCGATCCCGAACAGCCGTACGACAGCCCCCATCGCCGCGCGCAGCGGCTCGTCGAACACCGACGCGTCGTCCGTCGCTTTCCAGTAGTGATAGGCGAGCCGCACGCTGAAGCACGGCGAGTCCAGCTCGAACTTGCGCTCCCACACCCAGCCGGACATGTCGGTCTGGTCATGGGCATCCCAGTGATTGCCGTTATCCGCTTCGTTGAAGGCATTGGCGTACGGATCGTGCAGCAGGCAGACCGCGTGACGACGCACGAGTCCGCGCAGCAGATTGCGCAGCGCCTCGTCCTCCCGGGCGAACGGCATATAATGCATCACCTGCTCGACCGAGTCGCGCAGCCACATCGCGGGGATATCGCCGGTGATGACGAACGTCGTGCCGTCGTCCATTCGCTTCGTCGTCGTCTGCAGCGTATTGGGGAAGCAGTTGGCGTACAGCCGCTGCAGCGCCGGCCGGCCCGTCAGCCGCTCGCGCGCCGCAGTCAGCTCCGCCGCGATCGACGGCGGCAGCGGCAAGTCGGGCATCTCAATCGTAGGCAGCTTGAATCTCGAATCCATGTGGCATTATCGCTCCTCTCTGTTGTCTTCCTATTATTCAGCCGGCCTATGATTCAGCCGGCGCTGACGCGCAGCGCCGCTTCCCGTCCGCTCGCGGACGAGCCCCCGACCCGGATGACGAATTCGCCCGGCTCGACGACCGGACGCAGCTCGCGGTCCAGCATCTGCAATTGCTCCGCGCCGAGTGCAAAGCGCACTGTCGCCCGCTCGCCCGGTTGCAGCTGTACCTTGACAAAACCCTTGAGCTCGCGCTCGGGACGCGCGAACGAGGCGATGACGTCGGTGACGTACAACTGGACGACCTCGGCCCCGGCCACAGCGCCGGTGTTGGTCACCTCGACGACCGCCTCCGTGACGCCGTCCGCCGCGATCTCGGCTGCGCCCAGGCGCAGCTCGCCGTATTCGAACGTCGTGTAGCTGAGTCCGTGGCCGAACGGGTAGCGCGGCGACATGTCCGTCTCCAGATAACGGCCGCGCGTGCGCTTGTTGTTGTAGACGAGCGGCACTTGGCCGGCATGACGCGGGATCGAGACCGTCAGCTTGCCCGACGGATTGACGCGGCCGAGCAGCAGATCGGCGATCGCATGGCCGCCTTCCTGTCCGGGATACCAGGCCTCGAGGATCGCATCGGCATGCGCGTCGATCCACGGCTCGACAATCGGGCGACCGTTGATATAGACGACGATCAACGGCTTGTCCAGCTCGCGAATCGCTTGCGCCAGCTCCAGCTGCACGCCGGACAGCGCCAGCGCGGCGCGGTCGATGCCTTCGCCGCAGTCCATATCGTGCTCGGCATTGCCGGTCACGACCGAGGCGCCGGTGCGCAGGTCGATGCTGCCCTCGCCGAAGTCGCGACCGCTGGATCCGCCCAGCACGAGCACGATCGCTTCGGCGTCCGCCGCACAGGCGAGCGCCTGCTCGAAGCCCTCGCGCGATTGCCCGCGCACGCGGCAGCCGGGAGCGTAGCGCACGTCGCAGCCGCTCGGCTCCAGCTGCGCCCGCAGGCCGTCCAGCACAGTCGCCACTCGGCCCGGCGGCTGCGGCGAAGTATAGTCGCCGAGCTGATGATAGCCGCGGTCGGCATTCGGACCGATGACCGCCAGCTTGCGCAGCGACGGCGCCAGCGGCAGCGCCGCGCGCTCGTTCTTGAGCAGCACCGCCCCCTCGGCCGCCACCTCGCGGGCGATACCGCGATGCGCGTCCGAGCCGATGACCTGCGCCGCACGCTCCGGATCGGCATACGGCTGCTCGAACAGACCGAGACGCAGCTTGGCGATCAGGATCGCCCGTACCGCCGCGTCGAGCTCGGCGGTCGTGATCAGGCCGCGTTCCAGCGCGCCCTTGAGATGCTTGGCGAACATGACGCCGCTCATCTCCATGTCGACGCCCGCACGCATCGACAGCGCGCTCGCGTGCGCGCCGTCCTCGGCGACGTTGTGCCCCTTGTGCAACATATTGATCGCACCGCAGTCGGTGATGACGAAGCCGTCGAAGCCCCACTGCTTGCGCAGCACGTCGGTCAGCAAATAACGGTTCGACGTGCAAGGGATGCCGTCGACCTCGTTGTAGGCCGGCATCACCGACATCGCCCCCGCCAGCACGGCACGGCGGAACGGCTCCAGGTCAATCTCGTGCAGCTCGCGCATGCCGATGTGGGCCGGCGCGCCGTTGCGCCCGCCCTCCGTCGCGCCGTAGGCGACGTAGTGCTTGAGCGTCACGCCGATACTGCCAAGTCCGTCCAGCCGCTCGCCCTGCATACTGCGTACCGCCGTCTCGCCGAATACGCCGACCAGATACGGGTCCTCGGCGAAATTCTCCTCCGTCCGGCCCCAGCGTGGATCGCGCACGACGTCCAGCACCGGCGAGTACGTCATCGAGCCGCCCTGGCTGCGCGTCTCCAGCGCCACGGCCCGGCACATGCGAGCGTACAGCTCCGTGTTCCAGGTCGAGCCGATCGTCAGGGGCACCGGGAACACCGTCGCCCCGATCGCCATGTGGCCGTGCGAGCACTCCTCGCCGATGATGAGCGGGATGCCCAGGCGCGACTGCTCGATCGCGCAGCGCTGCAGCCGATTGACGGCCTCCGCACCGGCGCGAGGCGAGAGCCCGGTCTCCAGCGTCACCTTGGTCCAGGGATCGGCCCGCAGCGTGCCGTAGAGCGCGCCGATTTCGCCGCGCCGCACCGCCTCGACGAAGCTCGCCTCCAGCTCGACCGTCTCGCCCGCGCGACGGTAGGTCTGCCAGCCGAACAATTGCACGGTCTGCCCGATCTTCTCGTCCGCGGTCATGCGCGCCAGCAGGTCGTCCGCCCGCTCCTGCGGGGAGCGCGACGCGTCTTTATAGATTGCTTGATCTGATTCGGCCATGTTGTCCGTTCACTCCTTGTCGGCCCTCTAGGGCCCGATTCTAAAACGAGGCTGCCGCCTGTCGCCAGGGACAACCTCGTCGTATGCTGTTTCCTGCGCGCATGCGCGCGCTGTTTATCGCAGTCGGGGCCGTGATTTATTGCGACGCCTGCCATTCGGAGAATTGCTTCTCGTATTCGGCGACGACCGCATCGAGTCCAGCGGCTTTCATGTTGGACAGCGCGCCCGCGAACGCTTTGTCATAGCTCACGACGCCGTACATCAACGGCAGGATGCTCGTCTTCATCTCAGCTACGACGTTGGCGTACTCGGAGCTCACCTGCGTCGGATCGAAGTTGAAGCCGATCGTCACGCTGTTGGTGACGTCCGCCGGATCGGCGATCGTCGTGCGGCGCTCCAGCCGTTCCTTGTCGTACGAGGTCGGATAGCGGTTCATCTCGACGTGACCGAGCAGCCACATCGGCAGCTCGTACGCCGATCCGCCGTTGGAGCCCAGCTTGAGCGTCTCGCGCAGATTGTCGCCGGCGTCTTCCCAATGCTCGCCCTCGACGCCGTACAGCACAAGATCGAAGTTCTCCTGGCTGCCGTATACCCAGTTCAGGAACTGGATGGCCGCTTCCGGATGCGGGCTCGTCGCGGAGATGCCGTTGGAATTGCGCACCGCATACGAGCGGAAGCGCGGCTGCTCTTCCAGGCTGTTCAGGAAGTAGATGTCCAGCTCGGCTTCGGGGAAGCGCTGCATCGCTTCCGGGCCGAGACCGACGTCGCCCTGGCGGTACAGGTAACGGCCCGCCAGCTCCTCGCGGTTCATGACGTCGTCCGGCACCGTCAGCACGTCCGGATGAATCAGGCCGCGCTCGTACGCTTCACGGGCATAATCCACGTCCTGCTTGAACTCGTCCGTCTCCAGCCACGATTCGACGTTGCCCTCCTGGTCGATGTAGACCATGTTTTCGAATACGGTGAACGGATAGGTCTCGTAGGTGCGATGCAGGTAATAAGCAGGCTCCTCGAGCATTTTGATGTATACGTTCTTATCGTCCTCCGGCCAATTCGTCTTCAGCGTCTCCGTGACGTCGAGCAGCTCGGCAGGCGAGGTCGGCGCCTGCAGGCCGTTTTCGGCCAGCAGATCGGCGCGCATCGTGATCATGCCGTCGTTGAACGCCGTATCCGACCAGAAGTTCGGGACGGAGTACGTCTCGCCCTTCACCTTCGCGGATTCCCAGATCCATTCCGGCATCGCCGCCTTGAGATCGGCGCCGTATTCGTCCAGCAGCTCGTCGATTGCCACGAGACCGCCGTTGCCGACGAGCACGTTCGGGCTCTTGATGTCATGCATGATGGCGATCATTTCGAATTCTTCGCCGGTCGACATCATCAGATTCGTTTTTTGATCCCATACGTCCCACGGAATATAGGTTGGCTCATAGGTCAGGTTGACGCCGTCGGCTGCCATCTTCTCGTTGATCGCGGCGACGACCGTATCCAGATCCTCGGGCGCATTGCCCGGCAGCAGATAGCGGACCGGCAATTTCTCCCCGGATGCGGCGCCGTTATTTCCGGCCGCGCCTTCCGAGCCCGCGTTGTTGCCGGCGTTCGTATTGTCTCCCGTCGAGCATGCGGCGAGCATGGCGGCGACCGTCGTCAGCATTAGTGACATCTTCGCCAGCTTTTTTGCTTTCATGTAAGACCAACTCCCTTTTCCCCGTAATGTTGCGGACGAGCAATCCCGTTCGACTCCTTCAGGATACGGGACGTTTCGGGCAGACGTAAACTTTAATAATCGCGAATTGAAGCCAGTGCACATTTGTGGAGACTTCAATTATCCGCACTGTCCTTCACATTTTTGCTCATTTGGGCCCGGTATTGCGCGGGAGAGAGCTGGTACCGTTTTTTGAACAGCGTATAAAAATAAGTCGTATTGAAAATGCCGACCCGCTCGCTGATCGCGCCGATCGGCTCGTCCGTGCGCAGCAGCTCGCGCGCCTCTTCCATGCGCACCGAATTCAGATAGTCGTTGAACGACATGCCGGTCTGCGCCTTGAACAGCTTGCCGAGGTAGCCGCGCGAGAGGCCCACCTCGCCCGCCATCCACTCCAGCGACAGATCGGCGCGCGCATAATGCTCTGCGACATACGCGCAAATCCGATCCGCCACGGCCTTGCTCTGATTGCTCGTGGCCGCTTCCTGACGCTCGCATAGCTGCTGCACAATCCGGTGCAGCTCCTCGCTGATCTCCGCCAACGTCTCGAAGGCCGGCAGGCTCTGAAAGAACCGCAGCAGCAAATCGGCGCCCGTGTCGTCCTTGGCGATGCCGGCGCTGAGCTGCTTGTACAGCGTCGAGGCGAGCTGATTGAGACAAAACAGCGCCCGCTGATAATCCGCCGCGTACAGCTCCTTGACGAACTGATCGATCTCGGCGGCCGCCTTGGAGTGCTGCCCGGCGCGAATCGCCTCGAGCAGCCGCTTCTCCGGCTTGTCCGGATACGGGCGATCCGCGCGCGCCGCCGCATCCGCGGTCTCGTGCAGCGGCTCGAAGATTCGCCCCTTGCCCTCGAAAAAGCGGCGCCGGCTGCTGGACTTGGCCGTCAGATACGACTCCCGAATCTGCTTGATATTCGGCACGATGCCGCCGATGCCGATCGTCAGGGACAGCTTGAAGTAGGCGCCGACCTTGCTCTTCAGCTCGTGCAGCAGTTCGTGCAGCTGCGGCGGGAACCGGTCCTCCTCCGGCTGCAGCAGGATGCCGATTTCTCCTTCTTCTATTATAAGGAGCTTCAGCTTGAACAGCCCCGACAGCAGCTCCTCCGATATGTTGCAGATCGAAAAATGCACCAGCGATTGGGTCTGCTCCGTGTTGCCCTTGCGGAATTGCTCGAGCGAATCGATCGCGATGAGCACGACCGCAAAATGCCGTCCCTCCCAATCCATGGCGAATTGATTGGAGAGATCGACCTGGCTGCCCTTGAAATAATTGAGCAGCTCCGCCCGCTTGGCTACCGAAAGCGCAGACTCCATCGCGCTTAGCCGCTCCGCATCGTCGGCGAATTTCGTCTGCAGCAGGTCGAATTCGTTGACGCGGATCGACCGCTGCCCGGGGCCTCCGCTGAACTGCACCGCCATTTTGTCCAGCAGGTTGCGAATCGGATTGTACGTCTGATTGGTCAGCCAGACCGAGACGAGGAAGCTCAGCGCGAACATGATCAGCGCGATGGCCAGCGTCCACCATTTGATGGCATTCATATTGAACAGCAGGTCTTCGTATTTGCTGACGTTCACGAACACCCAGTTCATTTCCGCCGACTTGACGTAGCTGACCAGATTGCGCTGGCCGCGCACAGTCATGTCGAAGTAGCCTTCCTCAGCCTCGGCCCCAAGAATGCGCTGCACATAAGGCTCGTCCGACAGGTTGCTCATGAATTGACCGCTGCTGGAGTGGGTGATGACGACCCCCTCCTGGTTCATCACGAACAGCGAATCGAAGCTGTTGTTTTTGTACCCGCCGATCAGACGCTGCACGTATTGCTCGTTGATATTAATGACGATGATGCCGCCCGACGGCAGCTGGGTATAATAGCTCGGCAGCAAAAAGAACGTCAGCACGTTCGCCTCGCTGCCCCCGTAGCCTGGCGCGCGCACCTGGCGCGGCACAAAATTGAAGTACGCCTGCCGCGTATCCTCCAGCTGCCCCAAATTGTCGCGTTCCTCCTCGAACGAAACGCCCTTCGTATTGATATATTGCCCGGCCGAGCGATTGTAGATGCCGATCGAATGAATAAACGGATAAGCCGCCTGAATCGTATTCAAGCTGCTGGCGGCATGATACTCTTTGATGCGATCGCGCTCGCGGTCTGCCATTGCGGTGACGATCGCCTTGTCGTTGAGCACCTGATTGCCGATATTGTACACCTGGTCTTTGATTACCTTGGCGACGAAGCTGTTTTGCTGCAGCATCGATTCGGAGATGCTGCCCACTTCCCTGGCCGTGCTCCAGGAGAACAAGCCGAACAGGACGGCGCACACGATGCCGATGACGATCGAGGTCAGCAGCAAAAAGCTTAGAAACATGTTGCGGTAGACCGAGTAACGAAGCATCCGATGTCTGATTTTCATTTTTACATTATAGCCGATCTTTGAAGTGAAATAGAAGGCGATGCTGCAAAATTGAAGAAACCGCCAAAATTCAAAATGCGAAAACCATTGATTTATAGAGGTTTTTCACAATTCAAAGTTTACCGCCGCCTAGCTCGTTCCATACACTGAAGTTCATAGCGAATGTGACCGAAACGACACGTAAGCTAACACGAGGCTAGACCTGAGGGGCGCCCGCAGCGCCGCAGCCGAGCTGCAAGTCGCCCCGACTAAATCAATTCTAGTGAGAGGAAGTGAATGGCAGCATGAACGAACCGAAGAAGAAAAAAGGATTGCTGAACGAGCTGCGGAATAATTTTTCCGCCTATGTGCTCGTCATCCCGGCCGCCCTGTACACCTTGATTTTTGGGTACATCACGATGCCCTACATGCTGATCGCCTTTCAGAAATTCAATTACCGCACCGGCATCTTTGGATCCGAATGGATCGGACTGGACAACTTCCGCTTTTTCTTCTCGTCCTCGCGCGCGTGGCAGATTACCTTTAACACGCTGAAGCTGAACTTTCTGTTCATCGTCGTCGGCACGCTCGTCGCGCTCGCCCTGGCGATTCTGTTCAATGAACTGCGCAGCCGCTGGTTCTCCAAGGTGACGCAATCGACCATCTTGTTCCCCCACTTCCTGTCGTGGGTCGTGGTCAGCTACATCATCTACAGCATCTTCTCCACCGAGTACGGACTGGCCAATCGGATGCTGGATACGATCGGACTCGATCGCATCAATTGGTACGCCTCGCCCGAGTACTGGACTGCCATACTGGTCAGCTCCAATGTGTGGAAGGATGTCGGCATCTCGCTCGTCATCTACCTGGCTGCGATCACCGGCATCGACGGCAGCTACTACGAGGCCGGGCAGATCGACGGCGCCAACCGCTGGCAGCTCGTGCGGCACATCACGCTGCCGCTGCTCATGCCGACGGTCATCATCCTGTCGATGCTCTCGCTGGGCAAGATCATGTACGGCAGCTTCGATATGATCTACGCGATCGTCAAGGACAACGGTCTGCTGTATCCGACGACCGACGTCATCGACACATATGTATTCCGCTCGCTGCGCAATATCGGCAACCCGGCGCAAGCGATGGCGATCGGACTGTATCAGGCTGTGGTGGGCTTCATTCTCGTCTGGGGCAGCAACAAGCTCGTACGCCGCATTAATCCGGACAACGCCCTGTTCTAAGGAAAGGAGAAGAACGCCATGCCAAGAAATCGCCTGTTCGACGTCTTCAATTATGTTGTGATCACGGCGGTCGCGCTCATCTGTACGCTGCCGATGCTGCTTATACTCATCGTGTCGTTCACCGAGGAGAAGGTCATTCAAAACAACGGGTATCAATTTTTCCCCGAGACGTTTTCGTTTGACGCCTACAACTTGCTGCTGTTCGGCAATACGCCGCTATATCAGAGCTACTTCATCTCCATCGTCGTCACCGTGCTCGGCACGGCGGTCGCCGTCGTCATCACCGGCATGGCCGGCTATACGATCTCGACGCGCCATCTGAAGTACCGCAATCAGCTCGCGGTGTTCTTCTTTATCACGATGGTCTTCAACCCGGGGATCGTGCCGTGGTACCTGGTCAGCACCGGGATGGGGCTGCAGAATACGATCTGGGCGCTCATCATTCCGACGCTGCTGTTCAACCCGTTCAACCTGTTCCTCGTGCGGAACTATATGAAGGAAATTCCCGATTCGCTGACCGAGGCTGCCCGCATCGACGGCGCCAACGACATCTACATCGCATTCCGGATCTTCTTCCCGCTCAGCCTGCCGGTGCTCGCGACGATCACGTTGTTCTACGGCATCGCGTATTGGAATAACTGGTTCAATGCAATCATGCTCGTCGACAAAGCTAATCTGTACCCGCTGCAATACCTGCTCTTCAAGCTCAATTCGGAGATCAGTATGATTCAGCAAATGCAGAGCATGATGGACGTCTCCACCTCTGCCGTGCTGCCGAGCGAATCGGTGAAGATGGCAACGGCCATTCTGACGATAGGGCCGATCGTGCTGTTCTACCCGTTCCTGCAGAAGTACTTCATCAAAGGGCTGTTGATCGGCTCGGTGAAGGGGTAAAACGCCTCATACGTCCAGTCGCCGGTGTTCACTCATGTCCAGTCGTCAGTGTGCGCCGGTGTCTATTAGATGGTCGACTGCGCGACACGATAGGTTTCGTTTTCCAAAAACCCCCTCTGACGGACAAAAGTGTCCGCTGGAGGGGGTTATTTTGAAATGCGAGGGCAGCACCTCGACGGGAATACGAATTCGATCTACGTGTGCACCCGCCTCCGACGGGAAGACATTCGCTATGCGTATGCTTCGTCTCCGCCGGAATGGCATTCGCTATGGGGTGAGCAGCCGCGCGGCCTCAGCGCAGCCTGAAGCGAAGCCGAGTCCGGGCACGCCTGCGAGATACAGCCGTCCAGTCGACGAATTGTAGGTCAAGCGGCAATCCTCTGAGGCTAGCCGTCGATGCCGTAGTCCTTCAACACCTCGCTGACGCGTACGCGCTCGCCGCCGCGATCTGCGCTGCGCCGCATCGCTTCCAGCAGCGCAATCGTCGTCACTCCCTCGCGGATATCGGGCAGCGGGGCGGCGCCGCGATCGAGACATTGGGCGAAGTATTCGATATAATTCTGATATTCCCCGGCATGATGACTCTCGCCCTCGAAGCGGAAGTAGTAGCCATGCTTGTCCGCGAAGTCTTGCCGCCGCTTGCCCTCGCCGCTGAAGTGCGTGTGATAGGTCAGATTCAGATACTCCGCCCGCGAGCTGCCCTGCGTGCCGCGCAGCGTGCAGCCGATCGACGGCTCCGCGTCGCGGCCCAGCCCGGGCATCGTGTAGCTGCCGGCGATCGTGCCGATCCGCCCGACCTCGTCGCGCACGACGAAGCGCATGCTGTCCCACGCCTCCACCCCGTAATCCCGGCTCGTGCTGCTGCACTGGCCGTACCCGGTCACTTCCAGCTCGCCGGGCATGTACCAGCGCACCAGGTCGGCGGCGTGGATCATGAAATTGTACATCCAGCTGAAGCCCTGCTGGCGGCTCCAGCCGCGCTCCAGGAACCAGCGGCCGTCGGTGATGTAGTGCGCCTCCACCGTCTGCAGCTCGCCGTGGCGGCCGGCTTCGAAGTCGCGGCGCTGATGGAGCATCGGCTCGAAGAAGCGCGAGCTCTGGCCCACGAAGACATGCTTGCCGCTACGCTCGGCGAGGCGGATCAGTTCCTCCGCGCCCTCCAGCGAGACGAGCAGCGGCTTCGTGCAGACGACGTGCTTGCCGGCCTCCAGCGCCAGCCGGACATGCTCGTGATGGAGCTGATCCGGCGTATAGATCGCGATGACGTCGATCTCCGGATCCTCCAGCAGCTCGCTATAGCGCGTCGTCCAGCGCGCGAAGCCGAACTCCTCGGCCCGCTCGCGGCAGACGTCTTCGTTCAAGTCGCAGATCGCGTGCAGTTGCCAGCGGTCGCTGGCCAGGGCCGCAGACATGATGCTGCGCCCCTCGCCCAGACCGACGACGCCCAGTCGATACGTGGTCATTTCGGCATGTCCTCCTTGCTTAGTTGACGGCGTCATACGCTTCCTGATAGATCGCGATCATCCGCTCCAGTCCCATGCTGCTCAGGTTGGCCAGATAGCTGTCCCATTCCGCGTCGACGTCCATTTCACCGATGATGAAGCGCGCCAGCGACTGGTCGACATAGTCCTTGATCGTCTTCTCCAGATCGGCGAGCTCCGTGCTCTGCTCCTCGGTGAAGTACAGATTCGGGATCGCCATCGCGAGCGGCGCTTGATACGGCGCGTAATTATCGTGCGTCTCGTTGTACAAGATGACCTCCAGATTCACTTCCGGACTGTCTCCCGCCGACCAGCTCAGACGCGCTGCGCTGCTATTGTAGGCCGGCGCCTTCTGGTACCAGTGATTGTTGGTGATGCCGCCATAGGGCGTGATCGACTCGAATCGGGCGACGCCGCCGTCGATGCTTGCCGCGCCTTCCCCCGCTTCCTTGAAGTCCTCGCCAGGGATGCCCATCTGCGCGCGGTTCATGATGTCTTCGTCGAAAAAGCCGTCCAGCCAGCGCAGCGCCACTTCGGGATGCTCGGCCGCGGTTGTGATGACGGCCTTGCCCGAGGTGAACTGGTACGGATTGCTCACGGCGTAGCGGACGCCGTCCGGACCTTCCAGCGGGGGCACAGTCGTGTAGTCGAGCCAGCGGCCGCTCGCACCGCCGATCTCCGCGCCATTGCCGACGTAGATGCCGGGGAAGGCGCCCAGGATCGGAGCCTCGGCATGTTCGCCGAGCTGACGCAGTTGCTGCTCATCCTGCGTGAACGATTCGCCCGCGATCAGGCCGTCGGCATAGAGCCGGTTCAGGTACTTCAGCCCCTCCTTCCAGCCGGACTGAGTGAAGCTCGTCGTGACGCTGCCGTCCTCCAGGTACATGCGGGTGCTCGGCGTGTAGACGAATGCATTCATCAGGAACATCTCCACCTGCAGCTCGACCGCCTTGGACGCGCCCGGCCGTATCGCGCCTGCAAGCGGAATCTCGTCGGCCTTGCCGTTGCCGTTCGGGTCGTCCTCCTTGAAGGCCTTCAGCACCGTATAGAATTCCTCCGTCGACTGCGGCATCGTCATCCCGATCGCCTCCAGGAACGGCTCATACATCCACAGCTTGAACGGCATGGAGCAGTGATAGCACTCGTTGATCTCCGGCAGGCTATAGATGTTGCCGTCCGGGGTCACCAGCGCGTCGTAGTATTTCGGCTGCTCCTCGAAGGCCTGCTTCATATAGTAACCATGCTCCTCGATCAAGTCGTTGAGCGGCTGGAAGACGCCCTGCGGGCCGTAGATCATCTCCTGCGCCCTGGATACGCCCATGCCGAGGAAGATGTCCGGCAGATCGCCGCTCGCGAGCCGCAGATTCAACGTCTCCGCCGAGCCCCCGACCGGCGCCACCTCGAAGTTCACCTTGACATTGGTCTGCTCCTCGTACCACTTCGTGAAGGCGTTCGTCTGGAAATCCTCGACATTGGAATCGCCGGCGATCAGCACGGTCAGCTCGACCGGCTCCTCCACGATGGGAAAAGCGCCGGGCTCGGTCAGCACCACGCTTCCGCTTGCGCTGCCGTTCCCCTCTCCCGCTTCCGTCTCTGCACTACCGCCGTTGTTGCCGCTGCATGCGGCCAGGACAAGCATCGCCGCCAGCAGCAGAATGCTCATACGCGTCCATTTTTTCATCTTGCTTCGCCTCCCCGAATCCTGTTATGGTGGTCTATTCTTCCTTGCTTGCGATCCCCTTGCTTCATTCCGCTTGTACGCCGCTTATTGCCGGAGCCGGGCCGTCAGCCCTTGAGCGAACCGATCATCACCCCCTTGACGAAGTGCTTTTGCACGAACGGATAGATGACCAGCACCGGCACGCTGGCAACGACGATCAGCGCATACTTGAGCAACTGGCGCAAGCCGTCCCGCTCGGCGGCGACGCGGACGTCGGTAATGAGCGAGGCGTCGACCTCGTTGCGGACCAGGATGTCGCGCAGCACCATCTGAAGCGGATACAGCTCCGGATTGCGCAGATAGAGCATCGCCTGGAAGTATTGGTTCCAGTGCCCGACGGCGTAGAACAGACACAAGACGGCAATGATCGGCGCCGACAGCGGCAGCACGATGCGGAAGAAAAATTTGAAATCCGTGCAGCCGTCGATCTGCGACGCCTCGAGCAGCGCATCGGGAATCGTCACCTGAAAAAAGGTGCGGGCGATGATCAGGTTCCACACCGCCAGCGCCGTCGGCAGGATGAGCGACCAGCGCGTGTCGAGCAACCCCAGATCCTTGACGACCAGATAGACGGGGATCAAGCCCGCGTGAAACAGCATCGTAAACACGCACAGCATCATCACCAGGCTTCGCCCGCGCAAATCCTTGCGGGAGAGCGCATAGGCTCCGGTAATCGTAATGGCCACATTGATCAGCGTGCCCACGCCGGTGTAAAAAATCGAATTGGCAAAGCCGCTCCATACCCGCTTGTATTCGAAGACGGCCGCGTAGCCGCGCAAGGTCGGCTCCACCGGCCACAGCCACACCTTGCCGGCCAAGACGGCCGAAGGCGAGCTGAACGAAGCGCTTACAATGTAGAGGAGCGGGTACAGGACGAGTACGGACACGAGCAGCAGGAACGCGCCGTTGAGCAGCGTGAATACGCGGTCCGATAACGAATCTTTAATTGCCGTTGTACGCATTGCGGCCTCCTTTCTACCACAGACTGGACTGGCCGGCCCGTTTGGCGATGGTGTTGACGGTGAGCAGCAGGATCAGACTGACCACCGACTTGAACAGTCCGATGGCGGTGGCGAAGGAGAAGTTCGCCGCCTGCGACAGCAATCCGACCTTGTACACATAGGTGTCGATAATTTCCGAGGTGCTCAGATTGAGCGGGTTTTGCATCAAGAAGACCTTTTCGAACCCGATGTTGAGCATTTGGCCGGTGTTGAGAATGAGCAGCACGACGGCAATCGGCAGGATGCCCGGCAGGTCGATGTGCCAGATGCGCTGCAGCTTGGACGCGCCGTCCACGACGCCCGCCTCGTGCAGCGTCGGATCGATGCCGGCGAGCGCCGCCAAATAAATGATGCAGGCAAAGCCGGTGTTCTGCCAGACGGCGGACCAGACGAAGATGGACTTGAACATGCTCGATTCCGCCATAAAATTGATCGGTCCAATCGAGAACGCGCCGAGCAATTGATTGATAAACCCGGTGCGCGGGTCCATGAATTGCATCAGCATGCCGACCATGACCACCACCGAAATGAAATACGGCGCGTACGTAATCATCTGCACCGACTTCTTGATCAGCTGGGTGCGCACGTAGTTAAGGCTGAGCGCCAGTATGATCGGCATTGGAAAGCTTGCAATCAGCTCGTACAGACTCAGTCCGATCGTATTGCGCATAATCATCCAGAAATCGTACGAGTTGAAAAAACGCGTGAAATGATCAAAGCCGACCCACGGGCTTTCCCAAATGCCTGCGACTACGTTGTAGCGCTTGAACGCAATCTGCGCGCCGTACATCGGATAATATTGAAAGATAAACAAGTATGCCAGCGTAGGCAGCAGCAGCACGTAGAGCTGCCAGCGCTGCATGATGCCGATCAGCGCTTTGCGGCGCCGCTCGGAGCGGGGCTGCGGCTTCAGATGCAGTGCATTTGCAGGCTGCTCCATGGCCATCAAAAAACACCTCCCTCTAAAATGGTAAATTGCATTCGCTAAATGAAAGCGTAAACAACTTGTAAATCCATTATGATTATTTTAGTTTGTTTAGTAAATATCCACCTCTACTTTACCCGGCTTTTTTTAATAATCGGCGTTTATCCCGATTTCTTTTTTTGTGCAATTGTTAAGATTGGCCTTCGGAAAAACCTTCGAGAACCGTTGCAATCCGCGGAAAAAGGCCCCGTCGGGATGGACGAGGCCTGGATCGGAGACAAGGAAAAAGCGGGCAAGCGACCTTTACAGCAAAACGAGAGTCTCGGGAGCTACAGCTTTTCTTCGAGTCGCAATTTCCGATACGCCGTGGCGCTCATGCCGTGAATTCGTTTGAACGCACGACCGAACGAGCTTGCCGTGTTGTAGCCGACCTGCCGGGCAATCTCACCGACGCTCAGCTCGCTCACCGCCAGCAGCTCGCGGACGCGATTCATGCGCAGCCGCTCCAGGTCGTCGGAGAAGTTCAGACCGGTCTGTTCCTTGTAAAATTGGGACAAGTACACCTCCGACAGCTGAAAGCGTTCAGCGACGAGCACCAGACTAAGCTCCGGGTTGGCATAGGAGCTGCGCACGTAATCAACGATTCGATCGCGCAGCCCCTCGTTGCGGCTGCGCTTGCGCTCGTGCATCTCCCTGCCTACGCTCAGCAGCAGCTCCCGCAGCGCGGCGAACATCTCGGCGGGATCGCCCTGCTCGTCCAGCCGCAGCAAAATGTGCTCGAGCTGACGCTGACGCTCGCCGTCGGCGCCGCCCGGCAGCTCGGCCAGTCTCATGGCGACTTCGCCAAGATTGTACAGCAGCAGACGCAGCAGCGACAGACTCAGCTCGCGATCGTGGAAATTGTCGCGCTCAATCCGGTCGAGCAGCGCCCCCGCTTCCTCGGTGTTGCCCGCCTTGAGCAGGTGCAGCAACCGCGTCTCCTGCTCCGTCGTATAGGCATAACTGAGCACGTTGCGCGGCTGTCCGTCATGCCTCACGATCCGCGCTTCCTCCTCGCGATATCCGGCTGTCGCCAGCATGCGGCGGGCTTCTTCGCAGGAGCGGGCAATTTCGCCGCCGGCAGCGTACACGCCGCCGCAAGCCAATACGCAACGCATCTGCAGGCGTTCGAGCAAGATCCGATCGATACGCTCGACGAGCGCCTCCATCTCTTTGGCCGCTCGCTCCAATTCATCAGTCGCAGTGGTGTAGAGCAGAGCGAGCTTGTCGCCGCCCAGATCATGCAGATGGCAGCCGGCCGGCAGAGCGCCGGATAGCGCCTCCTTGGCCAAGACACGCAACCGGACCAGCCTGGCAGGCGAAGCATCCGTCTGCAGGGTCTCGGCTACCGGCCGCTGATCGAGCTGAATGACACATACGCCGCTGCACCCGCCGAGCAGTTCGACTCCGGCGTGTTGCCGCATGCGCATAATCTCGTCTTGCGTGACGAGCTCGCCCTTGAGCAGACGCTCAAAAAAGGCGAACCGCAGCAGCGGAAGCTGCGCCTCGATCTTGGTCTCCAGCTCATCCTTGTTGACCCAGAGCCGCTCCAGCGTGCCCTCGATCAGGCCGTACGCATCCCGGGCCTCATGATCCGCAGCTTCGCCGCCGAAGCGTTCGCGGACGCGCTGCACGAGCTCGCGCAGCGGCCGGCTGCCGCGATACGCCATGTAGACGGCGATGAGCAATCCGACTGCCAGCGACATGAGCAACGTCGTCCAGATGGTACGCTGCACGGCGCTGACCGTGTCGAGCACCGCCGATGTCGGCTGCATCGCGACGTAGGTCCAGTCGCTGTGTGCAGAGGTCGTATAGTTGACCGTCGCCTCCTTGCCGTCCAACTCGCGCTTGAATTGGCCGGAGCTGCCATAGGGCAACTCGGGCATCGGCATTGTCCCGGATGTTGGAATCTCTTCCTGCGCGGTCGAGACGATGACACTGCCGTCTGCGCCGGCCAGGTAGGCTCGCCCCTCCTCGGCATGGACGAGCCGAGCGAGCAGGCTGCGGATCTCCGATTCGCGGATCAGGATGACCACGACTCCCTTGGAGGAATGCGGCATGCCGATCGAGTGCAGATACGTCACCATGCGCTCGCGCTTGCCGCGCACGTCCATCTCCCGGGCAGGCAGGATGCGCTTGTAGTGATAGCCGTCGCCGAGCATCTCCCGCCACTGTGCCGCATCCAGATCCGTATAGCCGTATATATCGCTGTAGAATGCGGGCAGCCGATAGCTCGTATTGGCGGAGATGACCATGTCGCTGGCTTGATAGTAGAGATAATAGTCGGCGATAAAATTGTTTGATTGCTTGTAATCGTAGAGCTCCTTCACCAGCTCGAGCGTACGATACGTGGAGACGCCTTCAAAGGGCTCGGTCACAGTCTGATAATTGGTGACCCGCGGCGCGTTGGATAGCTGGCTGACGATCATCTCCAACTCGCTGAGCCGCCGATCGAGAATGTTTTTGGTCTGTTCCAGCGCTTGCCGATTCACCTCCAGCACGTCGCGCTCCATCACATTCAGCGTGTGATAATACGTGTACATGCTGATGCCGTGCGTGACGATCAGGATGAGCAAATAAGGGACAAAAAAACGAATCATCAGCTTGTGCACGCCCCGTCCTCCCGTATGAAAAGTTGTTTGCGCTTACATCGCAACTCTGCCGACCGTGCAACCTCGTAATTTACGCTTATTTCTGCTTTTGACGCGCATCGGGCCGTGTAACCTCGTATTTTACGCTTATTTCTGCTTTTGACGCACATCGGGCCGTGTAACCTCGTAATTTACGCTTATTTCTGCTTTTGACGCACATTCGTCCCTGCAACCTCGTATTTTACGCTTATTTCTACTCGTCCGTTCAACTTGCGCATGCATTGGCCGCTTGCCCGCTGGCACGTCTCCCTCTGCCTGCCTTCCTGCACAAATAAAACCGTCATGCCGTGGGCAGGTCCGTGGACCAAGCCTTGCGCATGACGGTGTCCGCGTTGCGATAATCGGTGTGTCGCCCAACGTAAGCTTCATCATATCACGCCCGTCTTTTGGCTGCAATTCGCCGCAGCAATAATTGACCGGCAGCAGCCTAGAGAACGGAGGAGACGCGAGGTGACGCTTTGAATCTATCTCGGGCTACCTCGGGCTACCTTTCGCCTTTGTCTTGCTCACGCACAGACTCGCCGCCGCTACGGCGATGACCGCGATAATGGCGCTGCATGCTTTCCTTCTTTTCGATCCAGCCGCCGATCCGGGTAAACACGAAGCAGACCAACATCGTGAACAAGACGATGCCGTAAAAACCGGCGCCGATGCCCACGCCGACGCCGCCGGCGAAAAATATCATGGCCGCGCTGGTCAGTCCCTTGACCTCAAAGCCGCTCTTCATAATAACGCCTGCCCCGAGAAAACCAAGACCGGTCACGATCTGTGCGGCCAGACGCATCGGGTCCATCATCGTGTGCTCGTGTATGCCGCTGTATACGCCGACGCTCTCGATCGACACGATCGTGATCAACGTGGAGGCGACCGCGACGAACGTAAACGTTTTGACGCCGGCCGGCTTGTTCTTATGCGTTCGGTCGAAGCCGATCAGCAGTCCGAGCAGCGCGCTGAGCACGATGCGGATGTAAATGTCATACGGCCCGGCAAAAGTCCGGACCCAGTCGAGCAATGGATCTTCCATTCGACTCCCTCCCCCTACCAGCATATTGCTTTCATATCGCTTTCATATCGCTTTCATATCTGTTTACATTTTCTTAACAATATCGATTTTTTTAAATTTGTCAAGCGAATTTTGAACGCGCTTCGGGCGAATTTCGATGTAGGCTTTTCGAAACGGCTCCGGGAGGGTAAAAGAAAATAAGGAGGTGATGAACGTGGATATGCTCTTCTTGCCGATCATGATTGTCGTCATCCTCGCCACTGCGGGATCCTTCTATACGTATTCGCGTGATGAGATTAATGAGTAAGCACATACTTATGAACGTCAACGTCATTCAAGCGGCTGTCCTTCACGTTCGAACATCTCGATTTTTCCGAGCATCTCAATTCTTCGAGATTCTCCTACAAAGTTTCGTCAAAGGTTCGTCGAACAAGCAACCCATAAGCTGCCCAGCGTCCACGACGCTCTGCAACGCGCCGCCGTCCGATTCGGCTAGGTCGCTTCGCTGCAGAGGCCGTGGACGCTTTGTTTTGGCCTATCCAATGCCACTAGCCCCCTTCACCCTCCCGAAAACCGATAACGCAGCCTGTAGTCGGACGGATTGACCCCGATCTTGGCCGTGAAGACGCGGCAAAAATAGGAGCCGTTGTCGTAGCCGCAGCGGCAGGCAATGGACTCGAGCGTGTCCTCCGTCTCCACCAGCAGCGTCGTCGCCTCGTCCAGCCGCAGCTTGGTCAGATACGCCAGCGGCGCTTGACCATATGCCGCTTGGAAGCGGCGGGTCAGGCGCGACGGATCAAGCCGCAGACGCCGCGCGGTCTGACGCAGCGTATAGCCGGGCTCTAGCGCATGGGCGTCGATCTCCTCGCGCACACGCCGCATGAGCGGGTCGGCCGGACTGCGCGTGGCCTCGGCCAACACGCGGTCCAACTCGCACTGCAGCAGCAAATCGGCAACCAGCCGGTCGCGATACAGATGCGGTTGCAAGTCAGGCACCGTCCGATTCTCCTGCAGCCGGCGCAGATAGGCGAAGGTCGACTTGAGCCGCAGCGGGTCGGATACTGTCACCTTCGCCGGCGGATGGCGCCGCTGTCCGCCGCCCGCCTCTTGCTCGGTCCAGTCGAATTGAAAATGATGAAAGCGAATCGGCGATAACGCCCTTCGGCGAAACGGAACCCCGGGCGGACAAAAAATCAGATCGCCGAAGCCGGCCTCGCCCCGCTCGTCCCCGATCGCATACGTGAAACGGCCGCTCTCCACGGTCAACAGCGCCACGCGCGGCGTCGTCTGCTCGGCCATCATGAAGTCGGAGAACGGCCCCGCAAAAATATAGTGGCGCACCTGAATCGGCGCATGCGCCATTTGCGTCCATGCTTCCATATCGGACCCTCCAGCAAGCGCTTACTAATACGCTGAATGTAGGACTTTCGAATTTCACTTTACCGCCCCACAGCAGCGCTGTCAAGATCCTCGCCCCTCGCCCTTGGCGCAATTATGTGACAATCAAGGTCCAAAAAATGCATTCACGCCGCGTTGCGTCGGCGCTACGATAGAAGCAAGCTCCCGTCCGGAGAAGCAAGCTGCCTTCGGAGAAGGAAGCCCGCTCGGGAGTGAACAATTGTTCGGTCCAAAGGAGGACAAAAAATGGAAAGCACCGCTATCGCCGCCGATGCGCGCAAGCGCCGCACGAAGCCGGCCATCATCGATTGCGACATTCATATCCCGTCGGTCAAGGAAGAAATGCTCGCCTACCTGCCGCGCCACTATCGCGAGCAGATCGACACCTTCGGCATGCGGCTGCCCTCGCAGGGCGCGATGTATCTTAACGGCGCCAAGGGCGGGCGCATGCAGGAGCAGCAATTCCCGAACGACGGCAAAACGTCGAGCATACTCGAGCACTTCCGCCGCGAGCATCTGGACAAATACAATATCGCGCATGCGATCCTGACGGGCATCGGAGACTATGGCATCAACACGACGCCCGATCCCGACTATGCCGCCGCGCTGTGCCGGGCCTCCAACGATTATGGCATCGACCACTTCGTGTCGCAGGATCCGCGCGTCAAGAGCTCGATCATGATCCCCAAGCAGGACCCGCTGCTCGCAGCCCAAGAGATCGACCGCGTCGGCGACCATCCGGGCCTCGTCCAGGTGATCGTCTCCAACGGCGCCGAGAAGCCGTACGGCAACCGCTTCTATTACCCGATCTACGAGGCCTGCGTGCGGCACAATCTGCCCTTCGCCGTGCACGTCAGCATGGAGGGCATCGGCATCAACCACCCGCCGACCGGCGCCGGCCACGTCAACCATTATATCGAGTACCGGATGGCGCGTACGCAGATCATGATGGCGCATCTGGCGAGCATGATCTTCGAGGGCGTATTCGTCCGCTTCCCCGAGCTGAAGTTCGTCATGATCGAGGCCGGCATGCTGTGGGTCGCCCCCTACATGTGGCGCATGGATCAGGACTGGAAGGCGCTGCGCAGCCAGACTCCGTGGGTGAGCGAGCCGCCGAGCGAATACGTGCGTCGGCACGTCCGTTTCACCTCGCAGCCGCTCGAGCTGCCGCCCGACAATGCGATGTTCGAGCCGATGATGAATGCGATCTTCGCCGACACGAACTTGCTGTTCGCCAGCGACTACCCGCACTGGGACTTCGATTCGCCGCTCAAGGCCTTCCCCAAGATGTCGGCGGAGCGGCGCGAACGGATCTTCTACGCCAATGCGGCCGAGCTGTACGGCTTGCCGAGCCCGGCGGGACAGGAGGCGAGCGAATGAGCGCCAAGCATTATGTGGCGACCGTAGGCGAGCTGCAGCCCGGCGGCAAGCGGATCGTCGAGGCCGGCGGCAAGAGCGTCGGCGTGTACAATATCGACGGCGTCTACTACGCGCTGCGCAATCTGTGCCCGCACCAGGGCGCAGGACTGTGCGAGGGCGTGACTTCGGCCTACGTCACCTCGAGCGGGCCCGGCGACTTCGCTTACACCTGCGAGGGCGAAATCGTACGCTGTCCGTGGCACCAGTGGGAATTCGACATCAAGACCGGGCAGATGGTCGTCGACCCGCGCATGCGCACGCTCACCTACGACGTCTCGGTAGAGAAATACGAGGTCTCGGTCGATCAGGAGGCCCGCATCTACGTTCATCTGCCCGCTTGAGGCCGCCAGAACACCGGTGCCTGGACGCCCCGACGCTTTGGCTGAATCCCTTGTCCGAGCCGCCCTTCTGCTCCACACCCCTTCATGCCGCTGCATGAAGGGGCATTGCGCGTTGGGCGGCCGCTATCCAAGGCGACGTCTATCAAGGAGGTATAACCTGTGCGCCACAACTCCAACCGTCTGCTGCTTTCCTCCCTGCCCGCTTTTTTCGCGGTCTTCTTCCTGCTGCTCGTGCTCATCCTGACCGGGTCGGGCTATCTCTCCAGGGAAACGCTGAAGCGCGAGAGCCTGATCATGGCGACATTCATCAGCTCGGCCCTCGACCGCGAGCTCGCGGCGGCCGAGCGCGTCGTCCGTCACGAGCTGCTCGACAAGACCCGCTTCCTCCTGCTCGCGCGTCTCAATCCGACCCACAATTCCTATTACAGCACCTACGAGCTCTCGGTGATGCTGCGGGAGCTCGCCCAGCGCCATCCGCTGATCGATTCGATCTACGTCTACCGTCAGGCCGACCGGACGATCCAGACGCGCAATGTCGCCTCCACGCTGGAGCGGTTCGGCGACGCAGCTTACCTCCAGGCCGTGCTCAGCGAACCGGCAGCCGGACAGCAATGGAGCGCCGCGCGCGCGTACCGCGAGTTCGAAGGCCAATCCCCCGCCTCCGTCGTCTCCATCGCGCTCGAGCTGCCGATGCTGCAGCAATCCGGCGGCGCAGTCGTGCTCAATGTCAGCACAGCGGCGCTGACGGAGCTGGTCGGCCGGCTGTCCGATCCCTCCAGTACGCGGGTCACGATCCGCGACGGCGACGGCTCGCCGCTGCTCGCCTCCGGCCCGGAAGGCATCGGCACCGACGCCGCCTTCGCCTCGGCACACACCGGGTACACGGTGCAGCTCGGGTACCGCGAGGGCATCCTGCACGAGCTGCTCGGCACCTTGACCGCGCTGTATGTGGCAGCGGGCTGCGTGCTGACCGCGCTCGGCGCACTGTGGATGATCCGCTCGACCAAGCGGCACTACGAGCCGATTCAGTCGATCCTCTCGCGGCTCGAGCGCATGACCGGCGCGCGCGGCAGCGGGCATGCCCCGCGCGAGCAATTCGGCTTCCTCGAGCAGGAGCTCGAGCGCATGATCGAGCGGGCGACCGCGTACGAGCAGCAGCACCGCGAGCATGCCGCGATTCGCCGCCGCTCGCTATGCGAGGCGCTGCTGGCCGGCGACTATGCCGGCAGCCCGGAGGAGGCGAGACGCGAGCTGCGCGCGCATGGCTGGCGCTGGCCGGACGGCGCCTGCGTGCTGGCGCTCGCGGAGATCGACGACTACGACGGCTTCGTCGCGCGGTACGGCAAGCGCGATCAGGCGCTGCTCAAGTTCGCGATCTACAACGTGGTGCTCGAGACGACCCGCGGCACCCCGCTCGGCGAGCCGTGGATGGAATGGGTATCGCCTAGCCGGATTGCCGTGCTGCACGGCGATGCAGGCGCCCGGCCCGGCTCATCGGATCCCGCCGCATTGCGCCGGGCCGCAGCATGGATCGGCGCCCATCTGAGGCTCAGCGTCACGATCGCGGTCGCGCCCTCCGCGATCGATCCGTGCGCCCTCGACGCCGCCTATCGCCAGGCGCAACGGCTGCTGCGCTACAAGCGCGCGCTGGGCATCGGCGGCGTGCTCGGCAGCGAGCAGCTCGCGCTGGCCGACGACACCGCCGCGCTGGCGGTGCTGGTCCGCACCCCGGAGGCGGCCGCCGCCTATCGCATGGCCGGGCCCGGCTGGAATCCGCAATGCGAGGAGTGGCTGACACGGCTGCGCGGCCTGCTCATCCCGGCCGAGGAGATCGAG
Source organism: Paenibacillus sabuli (assembly GCF_014705605.1). Taxonomy (GTDB): domain Bacteria; phylum Bacillota; class Bacilli; order Paenibacillales; family Paenibacillaceae; genus Paenibacillus_D; species Paenibacillus_D sabuli. The sequence continues at coordinate 14,332 of NZ_JACXIZ010000020.1, read as the reverse complement.
CTGCTGGTACGCGGTCTGCTGTATCATATCGGCCTGGAGCTGCAGCGCTTGCCCGAGCCGCTGCTGCGCGAGTGGAGGGAGCGCTGCGCGCCGTCTGTGGAGCGGCTGCTGCATGGCGAGCGGACGCTGGAGGCGCTGTGCCGCGAGCTGCGCACCGCCTTGATCGCGGCCGCGCAGCAGCTCGTCGCGAGCCGACTGCCTGCCGGCGACTCGACCGCGCTGGACGAGGTGCGCGCCCACATCGACCGCCACTACGCCGATCCCGAGCTGTCGCTCGCCGCGCTCGGCGACGCCTACGGCTTCAGCGACAAGGCGCTCAGCCGCCAGTTCAAGTCCCGCTTCGGCGTCGGCTTCCTCGACTACGTCATGCAGCGCCGTCTCGAAGCGGCGAAGCGGCTGCTCGAGCAGTCCGCAGAGCCGATCGGCCACATCGCCGGCCAGGTCGGCTACCCCAATGCGCTGTCGTTCACGCGCGCCTTCAAGCGCAGCGTCGGGGTGACGCCGGCGGACTACCGGCGCGCTTGAGCCGCCGTCGTGCCAGGCCCGGCGCGGTTCTTGCGAATCCTGTAGGGTGCGGGGAAAGATGCAGGTTGCCCGGCTGGTTCAGGCCGCGCTATAGTGAATGCGGTTGCAGCGCGCGCAACGATAGCACGGAAGGAGCGAGCCATTCGAAAGGAGCATCGCCATGGAATCTAGCATACGTCCCCGGCGCGGCGCGATTATCCGCACCCTGCGCAAGGACAAATGGCTGTATCTGATGGCCTTGCCGGGCATCCTGTTTTTTCTGGTCTTTCAATACGGCCCGATGTACGGCATCGTCATCGCCTTCAAGCATTACAATCTGTACCAGGGCATCTTCGCCAGCGATTGGGCCGGCTGGGACAACTTTCAGACGCTGTTCGGCATGTCCGGCTTTCGCCGGGCGCTGCGCAACACGATCGTGATCAGCCTGTATCAGCTCGTATTCGTCTTCCCCGCGCCGATCATCCTGGCGCTGCTGATCAACGAAGTGCGGCATACGCTGTTCAAAAAATTCGTACAAACGAGCGTCTATCTGCCCCACTTCGTGTCCTGGGTCGTCATCGGCGGCATCCTGTATGCCATCCTGTCGCCCTCCACGGGCATCGTCCGCGACATCGCCGCGCTGTTCGGTCATGAAGGCGCTGTCATGAACATCATGGGTGACCGCGAGACCTTCCGCGGCCTGCTGATCGTCTCCTCGATCTGGAAGGAGGCCGGCTTCGGCACGGTGCTCTATCTGGCGACGATCGCCACGATCGATCCGCATCTGTACGAGGCGGCGACGGTCGACGGCGCCCGCAAATGGCGGCAGCTCTGGCATGTGACATTGCCCGGCCTGCGCACGACGATCGTCATCCTGCTCATCTTCCATGTCGGCAGCTTCCTCAACGCCGGACTCGAGCAGGTCTATGCGCTCTACAATCCGGTCGTGTACGAGGTATCCGAAATTCTCGATACGTACCTCTACAAGCTCGCCTTCGAGGAAGCGAAGTACGACCTCGCCACCGCCTCGGGCTTGTTCAAGTCAACCGTCGGTCTCGCGCTCGTGCTGCTGACGAACGCCGTCGCCAAAAAAATCGACCGCGACAGCGGTCTCATCTAGGAGGTGCCCGCAAGTGACCCTGCTCCGCAAAAGCACGCCCGGCCAGTGGGCCCTCACGCTGCTGCTCCTGCTGCTCACCGTCGTCACGCTGTATCCGTTCTGGCATGTGCTGATGTACTCGCTGAGCGATCCGCGCCAGGCGATGGGCGGCGGCCTGTTCCTGCTGCCCAAGGGCCTATCGCTCGATTCCTACGGCATGATGTTCCGCAATTCGGGCATCTGGAACGCCTACGGCAACTCGCTGTTTCGCCTGCTGGTCGGCACGTTCGTCAACGTCTTCATGACGGCGATGCTCGCGTACCCGCTCTCGATTCGCCGCTTCCTCTGGCGCACGCCGCTGACGCTGCTGATCTTCTTCACGATGCTGTTCGGCGGCGGCATGATCCCGACGTATCTGCTCGTGAACAGCCTCGGGCTCGTCGACTCGCTGTGGGCGCTCATCGTGCCGCAGGCGATCAGCGCCTGGAATTTCTTCATCATGAAAAATTACTTCCAGAGCGTGCCGCCCGAGCTCGAGGAGTCGGCGAACATCGACGGCGCCACGCCGATGCGCACGCTCGTCTCGATCATCCTGCCGGTCTCGCTGCCGGTGCTGGCGGCGATCGCGCTGTTCTACGGCGTGCACCACTGGAACTCGTACTTCGATGCGGTGCTCTATATCCATTCGCAGGAGCGCGAGGTGCTGCCGGTGTTCCTGCGCAGCATGCTCAACTTCAGCGCGATGGAATCGGCGCGCGGCTTTGAGGATACGGCGGCGATGGCCAATGTCTCGGAGGAATCGGTCAAGATGGCGACGATCGTCGCCTCGATGCTGCCGATGCTGATGATCTACCCGTTCCTGCAGAAGTATTACGTCAAGGGCGTCATGATCGGCTCGGTGAAGGGCTGATTGATGCGCTGATCGGCCACACGATCGACGCATCCCGCAGGCTCAACTTTTAGCGAAGACTCGATTCATACGAAGGACATATGAAGGACACACGAAGGACATACGAGGAGGTCTATCGATGGTGAATCTGAATAAACGACCGAAAACAGCGTTCGGCGGCATAGCGATCCTGCTCGCCGCACTGAGCTTGTCCGCCTGCAGCGGCGGCAATTCCGGCCCCGCACCGGTAGCCGGCAATTCGGCGAGCGGCGCAGACGGCGGCGACATGCAGACCGTGACGGTGCTGATGTCGCGCGCCACCAATTTTCCCGAGGACAATCCGGTCATCCAAGAGATCCGCAAGCAATCCGGCGTCGATGCGCAGGTCGAATCGGTCGTCGGCGAGGACTACGAGAACCGGCTCAACACGATGATCGTCAGCGGCAAAACGCCGGATATCTTCAAGGTGTCGAAGGCAAAGCTGCCGGAGCTGGTCGACAACGGCGTCATCCTGCCGCTCGACGACCTGCTCGCCTCCCATGGCCCAAACACCCTGGAGAACAAGGGCGACTATCTCAAGGGCCCCGCCTATATCGACGGCAAGACCTACGGCCTGCCGGACGGCTGGTTCGCCGGCAATGCGCTGGCGCTGCGCAAGGATTGGCTCGACAAGCTCGGCCTCGAGGTGCCGACCACACTGGACGCCTATACCGACGTACTGCGCGCCTTCGTCCGCGACGACCCCAACGGCAACGGCGTCAACGACACGATCGGACTCGGCGTGGCGATCGAGGTGAATCAGACCTGGGAGCATCTGTTCGCCGCATTCGGCGTGCCCCAGGGCCGCCAGGTAGAGATCGACGGCCAGCTTATCCCCTGGATGCTCGCGCCGGGCTATCTCGACGCCGTCAAGTATATGAACGGCCTGTATCACGAAGGCTTGATCGATCCGGAATTCGCCACCGTGCCGACGCTGCAATCGTTCGAGAAGCTGTGGAACGGTACGGTCGGCGCCTACAACTTCGCGGCCGACGGGACGACGCAGAACTGGCTGAGCCGCTACGTCGAGGAGCCGAAGCCGGAATTCGTCTATACGGTCATCAAGGGACCGGACGGCCAGGGCGGCCATCTGCGGCCGGTGCTGGAGGACAGCAGCAGCTTCACCGTCATCTCCAGCAAGGCAAAGCATCCCGAGGCGGCCATGCAATTGCTCGACTACCTCATCAGCGACGAAGGCTATACGCTCACCTGGGCCGGGCTGGAGGACGTCCATCACCGCTGGAACGCGGACGGCGCATTCGAATGGATCCCGCCGTACGACGATGCCGTGCAGCTGCGGGACGCGGGCGGCTATATGTATTCGACGATCGTCTACCGCATCGGCGGCCTGCGCGACCAGTTGTTCAACGACCTCACGCGCGGCGCGCGGCAGATGGCGATGGAGGAGACGATCGAGGACGCGTATCTGTTCGGCCTGCCTGCGGTGCAGCAGGAGCGCGGCACGATACTGGCCGATATGGAGAAGGAATTCCGCACGCTCGCCATCACCTCGACCGGCGATCTGGACGCCCTGTACGCAGACTTCAAGGCCAAGTATCTCGCCGAAGGCGGCGACGACTGGATCGAGCAGGCGACCGCCATCTACGCGGCCGAGCAAGAAGCGCTCAGCCGCTAGCGCGAGCAAGAGCCCGATTCGCTAGAAGGGGCTTTCCCAAAAGTCATAAATGACCTCGGGACGCCCCTTCTTCATCTTGTCAAACCAAACACGGGGATTCCGCCGTGCAGCCTCACTTTTTACGCTTATTTCAGCATTCCGAGCAGATTCCGCCGTGCAAGCTCACTTTTTACGCTTATTTCAGTATCCCAAGCAGATTTCGCCGTGCAAGCTCACTTTTTACGCTTATTTCAGTATCCCAAGCAGATTTCGCCGTGCAAGCTCACTTTTTACGCTTATTTCAGCATTCCGAGCAGATTCCGCCGTGCAAGCTCACTTTTTACGCTTATTTCAGCATCCCAAGCAGATTCCGCCGTGCAAGCTCACTTTTTACGCTTATTTCAGCATTCCGAGCAGATTTCGCCGTGCAAGCTCACTTTTTACGCTTATATCCGCCCCGGCTCAGACCAGCGCCCAGACGAGCGCGAGCCAGCCGGCGATGAACGCCAGCCCGCCCAGCGGCGTGATCGCGCCGAGCTTGCGCACGCCGCTCAGGCTGAGCGCGTACAGGCTGCCGCTGAACAGCACGATCCCGGCCAGCAGCAGCCAGCCGGACGTCATGGCCCCTTGGACCGTGACCGGTCCGCCGGCGATCGCGCCGAGCAGCAGCAGGCCAAGCGCATGGGCGATGTGGTACTGGACGCCGGTCTGGTAGATGGCGAGCTGCTCCGGCGTTAGTCTCTTCTTGAGCGCATGCGCGCCAAAAGCGCCGAGGATCACGGCCAGTGCCATGTTGATGCTGCCGAGCAGCAATAAGGTCTGCATGATACGAGTAACCCTCCTAACTGGGAATGGGACAACCGACGTTTAGGGGACAGCCGACGCTTATGGGACAGCCGACCTTTAATGAAACAACCGTGTTCATTGCGACGCTCCGCCGAGGAATCGCTCCAGCTCCGCCACCCTGTCCGCAGTGAGCGGGCGCGCGTTGTCGTAGTGCAGCACGTCGCCCGGCGCCAGCGGCCACCGCACCTCGCGGCGGGCAAGCGAGCGGCTGAACGTCTCCCAATGCTCCAGCTTCCAGCGGTCCAGGCGCGAGGCGCGCGCCTCGATCCGGGACCGGTAGGCGTCCAGATCGCTCAGATGCACCATCAGCACCCGCACCTGCACCTGCCCGCGCGCGGCGCCGAGCGGCGCGAGCTCGCGCTCCAGCCAGTCCGCATCCGATGTCTCCTGCGTGAAGGGGCCGATGACGCAGGCGTCGAGCCCGAGCGCCAGATTGTCCAGCGTCGCGTCCATCGTGATGCGATAGCCGAGGTCCCGGCAGCGTGTCTTGTACGCCTCCGAATCGCGATCCTCGGGATCGAGCCCGGCCGCGCGCATGATCGCCTCCGCCGCCGGCCGCAACAGCGTATCCATATCCAGCACCGCCATCTTGCGGCGCTGAGCGAGTGCGGCGGCAATCGTTGTTTTGCCTGCGCCGGCCGGTCCGAGCACAAATAAGAGTGTTCCCACGCGCTCCCTCCTTCCGATTGCTCGTATGCATTATACCTCATCGACAGCGCGCCTGTCCTCTCCCGCAGGCGTCTTCCGCACCGCGGCATCTGAGTATCGGACAGAGATTGCTGACGATCGGGCATTGTGGGCGCAGCCGACTTGGCCTACACTGGAGTCATATCCCGACAAATGGAGTGATACGCATGGTAACCAAAATGACTGTCCCGCCGATGGAGCTCGTGGACGAGGACGGACCCGATACGCAGCTCTGCGCCGTGCTGCCGGCCGTGGGCCGGATCGAGCTGGCGCGGGCTCGCATCCCCGAGCCGCGCGAAGGCGAGGTGCGCGTGCGGATCAAGTGGGTCGGCATCTGCGGCAGCGACGTCGAGGTGTACCGCGGGGCGCGCTCGCCCGAATTCATCAGCTATCCGACGCGTCTGGGCCACGAGGTGGCGGGCATCGTGGACAAGGTCGGCGAGGGCGTCATCGGCATCCGCGCGGGCGATCAAGTCGCGTTGCGTTACGTATGGGGCGCCTTCGCCGAATACGTCTGCTGCGCGCCCTTCTCGCTGAAAACGCTGCCAAAATCGCTGCCGCTCATCGAGGGCTCGCTGATCGAGGTGCTGCCGGGCATCCTGCATGCGGCGGAGCTGGCCGAGCTCGCCCCGCACAAGGACGTGCTGATCACCGGCCAGGGCGTCAGCGGACTGGTCATGACGCAGGTGATCCGACTGTTCAGTCCGCGCCGGCTCGTCGTGACCGATCTCTATGACGAGAAGCTGGCGCTGGCCCGCAAGTACGGGGCGACGCACACCTACAGGCTGCCGCACGCCGGCGCCCGTACGATGGACACGGTCGGCGCCGACTTCCCGGACGGGTTCGACGTCGTCATCCCCTGCCTGCTGGAGGGCGCGGGCATGGTCGACGCGATTGACGCCGCCGCCCAGAACGGCCGGATCGTCATGTACGGCTGCATCGGCACCTGCAACGAGCCGGTCGACTTTTTCAAGGTGCACAAAAAACGGCTCGACATTCTCTCCACCGAGCCCAAGCGCGATATCGACAACCGGCGCTTCTTCGAGGAAGGGCTGCGCCTGGTCATGGACGGCCTCGTCAATACGAAGGAAATGATCACCCATATCGTGCCACTGCGCGAGGTCAAACGCGCCTTCGAGCTGCGCAACGCCCATGACGGCGGCACGATCCACGTCATGGTGGACTGCGAGGAGACAGACCACGAGGCGAGCGGCGTGGTAACCAACCCGGCGAACGAACAGACGCGCGACGGAGGGGACGTATGAGCAAGCCGCATATCGTCGTCATCATGGCCGATCAATTGCGCTACGACGCGCTCGGCGCGCATACGCCGCACCTGTCTGCGCTCGCCGCACAGAGCGTCACGCTGGATCGGGCGTACTGCGCCTCGCCGCTGTGCTTGCCGGCGCGCGGCGCATTCTTCACGGGCCGCTACCCGAGCGCCACCGGCTGCCTGATCAACCCATGGGAACCGAGTGAGCAGCGCCACGGGCACGTACGGGCGGGCACGCCCAGCCTGTACAGTCTGCTAGAGGGGGACTGGGACAGCTGGCACACCGGCAAGCAGCACCTGCTGCTCGAGGATCGTCCGGACAAGCGGGACGATGCGCGTACCCACTGGCTGTCGCTCGCAGGCAACTACGATCGGCATCTGCGCGAGCACGGCAAGCGCAAGCCCGGCGGACCTGCCTTCCAAGGTATCGTGCCGGAGATGGCACGCGGCACCCGGACGCGCGCCATGCGCTATTCGATCCCGATGACCGGGATATACGAAGAGGGCTTCGCGCATTTCTTCGACGGCTACATCGCCAATCGGACTATTGAGGCGCTGCGCGACCGCGATACGAGCAAGCCGCTGCTGCTCAATGCCATGTTCGTCGCGCCGCATCCGCCGCTCGAGGTGCCCGAGCCGTGGTACTCGCGCGTGCGCGAGGCGCGGCTGCCAGACAACGTCGGCGTGTGGGCCGAGGGGCAGTCGCCGCTGCAGCTGTACAACTTGCCCGGCTTCGTCGGCAGCCGCTATACGCGCGAGGACTGGGCACGCATCTGGCCCGTCTATCTCGGCCTCGTCTCGCTGCTCGACGACTGCGTCGGCATGATTATCGAGGAGCTGAAGCGCCAGGGCATCTACGACGAGACGCTGATCGTCTTCACCAGCGATCATGGCGAGATGCTCGGCTCGCACGGCCTTTGGCAGAAGATGTGCATGTACGAGGAATCGGTGCGGACGCCGCTGTGGTTCAAATTCCCCGCTTCTGCGGGCCTTGCGCCGCGGCGGGTCGCGCAGCCGGCAAGCGCGATCGACGTGCTGCCGACGATCTGCGATTACGCCGGGGTCCCGGCTCCCGCAGGTCTCGACGGCCATTCGCTGATGCCGCTGCTGCGCGGCGAGCCGGCCGAGGCGCGCGATATTTTCATCCAGTACGACGGCAACGGCGCGCGCGGCAATTTTCAACGCTGCATCCTGGACGAGCGCTACAAGCTGATCGTCGACCTGTTCAAGGACGAGCTCTACATCGAGCTCTACGATGCGTCCGGCGGCGACCCGCAGGAGATGACCAACCTCAGCCTCGAACCGGACAAAGGGCCGATCATCGAGCTCATGCTGGCCGAGCTGCGCGAACACATGGCCGCTACGGGCGATCTGCTGCACCTCCCGGAAGCGGCGTACGAGACCTTCGTCCAGCGCTATGGCGCGTGAACCCTCATGGCGGGCCGACATGGACGGCGCGGACTGGACCAGGCGGCGTGGAACGGCGAGATTGCAGGCGAGATTGCAATAGAGCGAAAAAGTAACGCTACGACACCGGAAAGCTGGAGGCCGAAAGGCAATAGAGTGAGAAAGTAACGCTACTGCGTGTGGCACTCGCCTCGTCGCCGAAGGACGGCGTGAGTCGTTTCGTTTAGTCAAGGCCAAAAAGCCAGTCGGTTCCCGGATTGGGATGCGACTGGCTTTTTGGCCTCGACGGTCTGGAGCGAATTCATTACCGCTGAGCGGGTACATCGGCGCTAAGTGTCCATTACAGAATAACCCGGTGCGATTGAAACCGTCATTATCCCTTCACCATCCGCCAACGAACCTAACGGTTGCCACAGCGGCTATTACGCCCAAAAAAGCGCCGATTGAATTGTAACGGTTGCCACAGGTCTTATTTTCTTGAAATCCATTGAAAAAACGCGATTGAGGCCAAATAAGCGCTGTGGCAACCGCTAGCCTGGAAATCGCCTGAAATTGATCGAAATAAGCGCGCTGGCAACCGTTGGCTGAGGTGAGTCCGTTTTCCCGCCTGATGGATGAGCTGTCTTTGGTTATTTCGTGAAGGATCCTTAGTCCATCGCGTCCCCTCGCTCCCTCTCTTCCGTGCCGGCAACCAGGCTCAACTGCAAAAGTGCAGTTTAAAATTCGTGAAAGCCCGCTTTTTCGCCTTTGAACTGCAAAAATACAGTTAAACTAAGCCTCTCGGGCCGAAATGCCTCACTAGGCCATAAAATAACTGTACTTTTACATTTCATCTTAATCTGCAGCCTACATACTGCTCAATCAACTGTACTTTTGCAGGCCAGCCTTGCCGGACGACGTAGCATAAAAGCCAAAAACGCATGCGCAGCGGGCGATTCAATCGCTCGATGCGCATGCGTTCGTAAAAAAGGGAACGGTCCGGACAAGCCGACCGGTCCAGTCAGGCCCATGCGCTCAGGGAAGCCGGGCAAGCGTCCGGTCCGCGGCGGCGGCGTCAGATCGGAACGGGCTCGGCCTGGAGCAAGCGCATGACGATGCCGGACGGATCAGCCGCCAGCCAGGCGCCGTCCTGCTGCCGCAGCGTCACGCCGCTGCGCTCCAGGTGGGCGCGCAGCCGCTCGAGCTCGGCCCCCGGCAGCCGCATCGTATAATAGGCGAGCCCGGTCGCCTGACTCGATGCGGGCGGAGCTCCCGCTCCGGCCCAGATATTGAGCCCGATATGATGGTGATAGCCGCCCGCTGATACGAAGACCGCGCCCATCTGCGCCGCATAATCGACCATCGTGTCGAAGCCGAGCGTCTCGGTGTAGAAGCGCTTGGCCTCGGCCAGACCGCGCACGTGAAAGTGCACATGCCCCATCCGGGTACCTGCAGGCATGCCCCGCCAAGCCTCGCCCTCCGCAGCCCCGAGAATGCCCGGGATGTCGAGCGGATCGGTCGTCATGCGAATGCTGCCGTCCGGCGCATACGTCCACTCCTCGCGCGGCCGGTCGCGATAGATTTCGATGCCGTTGTTGTCGGGATCGGATAGATAGAGCGCCTCGCTGACGTGGTGGTCGCCCTGCCCGACGTGGACGCCGTGATCCAGCAGCTGTCGCAGCACCAATCCGAGATCGCGTCGGCTCGGCACGAGCAGCGCATAATGATAGAGCCCGCTGACGCTGCGCGGATCGGTCTCTACTGCGCCGGGCACTTCCTCCAGCACGACCAGCATCGCACCGCGCCCGGCGGCCGTCAGCTCGGCGGTCGTCGCCGTGCGGGCGGCGCATTGCATGCCCAGCACCTGTTCATAGAACGCCAGCGAACGCTTCAGGTCGCGCACACGCAGCTTTACTTCGCCCAGCTTCAGTTCGGATGTCATCCGATAGCTCATTGCGATTCCTCCTTGACAACACGTAATCTTAGTCACTACAACCGGTAATCGTAGTCATTTTATGATCGATCCGGATGCATGGATCTTGGTCTCTTCATCATATACGAAAACATATAATTGTCAAGTTACTTAATATTATTAAGTCAAATTGGACACATGTCGCAAAATCGCAGTCGGAATTCACCATTTTAGAGTGCTTTCCTGCAAGCGCTTATGGTACATTTGAAGAGGTAGTATGAAAATGGAATCGGGAGGCAAAAATCAAATGACGCAAACTCATCGTGTCGGCATTATCGGCTGTGGCGGCATTGCCAACGGCAAGCATCTGCCCAGCCTGAAAAAACTGGCGAATGTCCAACTCGTGGCATTCTGCGACATCATCGAAGAACGCGCCCAAAAGGCCGCGTCCGAATACGGCGCCGAAGGCGCAACGGTGTATACCGATTATCGCGAGCTGCTCAAGGACGGCTCGATCGAGGTCATTCATGTCTGCACGCCGAACGACTCCCATGCGGAGATCGCAATCGCAGCGCTGGAATCGGACAAGCACGTCATGTGCGAGAAGCCGATGGCCAAAACGGCCGCCGACGCAAAGCGCATGATGGAAACGGCCGAGCGCACCGGCAAAAAGCTGACGATCGGCTACAACAACCGCTTCCGTCCGGACAGCCAGCACCTGAAAAAAGTGTGCGAGGACGGCGATCTGGGCCACATCTATTACGCCAAAGCGCACGCGATCCGGCGCCGCGCCGTACCGACCTGGGGCGTCTTCCTGGACGGCGAGAAGCAAGGCGGAGGCCCGCTGATCGACATCGGCACCCACGCCCTCGACCTGACGCTGTGGATGATGGACAACTACAAGCCGAAGGTGGTGCTGGGCACCGCTTATCACGAGCTGTCCAAAAAAGAAAACGCGGCCAACGCATGGGGCCCGTGGGACCCGGCGAAATTCACCGTCGAGGACTCGGCCTTCGGCATGATCGTCATGGAGAACGGCGCAACGATCATGCTCGAGTCGAGCTGGGCGCTCAACTCGCTGGACATCGATGAAGCTAAATGCTCGCTGAGCGGCACCGAAGCCGGCGCTGACATGAAAGGCGGCCTGCGCATCAACGGCGAGCAGCACAGCCGTTTGTACACGACTGACGTCGATCTCAAAGGCGGCGGCGTCGCTTTCTATGAGGGCAACTCCGAGAATGCGCCTGACGTGGAAATGCGCCTGTGGTATCAAGCGATCGAGCAAAACACCGATCCGGTCGTCACGCCGAAGCAAGCCTACGTCGTCTCGCAAATTCTCGAGGCGCTCTACGAATCGGCACGCACGGGCCAAGCGGTCTATCTGAACGAATAGTTTCTAAATTAATAGCGCGCAGTAGTACGAAGAAGCCCCGCTCCTGCGGTAACAGGGGCGGGGCTTCTAGTGCTCTGCATCAAGTGGTGAGGTATAGGGCATTGGCCGTTGCATCATACGTCATCGCAATACCCAATCCGCGCAACATGACCTGTGCGGGAATATACGTCACATTGTGAAGCATGACCGGCGCGGCACTCGCGGTCTCGGACTCGCCATTGTAGAAGACGGTGGTGCTCGACATCGTCAGCGTGACACGCCGCTCCTCCCGTTCCACCTTGATCGTGCTCGTTTTTTGATACCAGGTGACCTTGGCATCCAGCGCCTCCGCCAGCTCACGCAACGGAATTAAATTACTGCCGTTCTTCAGCACAGGCCCATTCGTGAGAGACAACCGTTCACCATCCAAATACACCTTTAAATCGGAAGAAGTATATTCCGGCGCTTTGGGCTTGCTGGACGATAGGGATTTTCCTGACGAGCTTGAGCCACTGGAGGCCGCGGCGCCGCTTGAAGAGCTCGACTGTTTGTTTTTGTTATGATAATGATATTCTCCGTACTCCAACCCCCACTTCTCACAATTGGTCCTGCATGTATGCCCGCCCTTGGAATCGGTCCTCCCTGGATGGGCCTCCGCCGGCACACTTGCTACACTGAGCACACATACAACTAGCACAATAAGGGGGAGTAAATTCTTCACAATCATTCCTGACCTCCACTATAAAGGAATAAATAAACATCTCTATTATAGTAGAAGTAGTCAGGCGTGACCACTTATTTTAATCCTCTTGATCAACAGGCACGCGGGCGATAAGCAATTCGAACGCCGTGCCCGGCTCGAAGCGCGTGCCGTACTTGGGCTTGAAGGTGAGCTGTGTCACGGCTGCGGTACTCTGCCACTCCCCGCCGCAGATTGCGATCCGGCCGCCGGAAGCGCCGACAGCGGACAGGATGTGCTTGTGCCGATCCGTCGCGGCATGCTGCGGCAGGGCCAATGCGCCGCACCCATACACCGATTGCGGAGCCGTGGCCCCCCGGCAGCAAGCCGAATGCCCGGCCGGCGGTCGCGCTCGTCTCGTGCGTGGAATCGAGCGCCGTGGCGCGTCTGACGGCATAATGACTGTCATCCGCATCGCCATTGGCCTCCACCAGCAGCTCATCCTCAAGCCGATCGGCATTCGTGCGAGCCGTGACGAGCACACGCAGACCGGCCGCGCCGGCCGGCACCTGCAGCGTGACCGAGGACGCGCCTTCCGGACCGATCACCTCGCGCACGCCAAGCGCATTGTTCAGATACAGGCCGATGCGCGAGCCGGCCAGGTAATTCTCGCCTGTGCCGTTGTTGTCCCCTTGCGGGAAAAACCGGAGCTGCTGCAGGGCCGCCGTCTTGTTCCAGCGTCCGTTCTCCTGACTGACCGGGAACCATACGTCCTCATACGTCCCGTGCTGGCTGTACCAGGGCTGGAAGAACGTCGAATTCCGCACCTCCGGGTACAGCACGACCAGACTGCCATAGGCATAATCCGGGGCCTGGGCGGCTGCCGACCAGCCGATCCGCGGCTCCGTGTAGGCCTGGTCGATGATCACATTGCCGGCAGTGCGTTCCCTGCCCAGCCGCTGGATCGGGTAAGCGCTCGCGGCCGAGTCTGTGTTGAGCTCGTGATACACCCGGTCCCCCTCGCGCGTCGCCAGATCGTGATCCGAACGCAGATGCATGACCAGAGTCAGGACGTCCGCATCTTGTCCGTGCGAAACGCATAGGGAAAGAACAAATACCCGCCGCCAAAACGCGGGCCGTCCAGGGATAGGGCCAATCATGGGGCAAAAGCAAGGGCCCGGCGCGCGGCGCGCTCGCCCGCTGCCAGCAGCTCGCCAATCGCCGCATGGTCGTCGTCATACGGGATGCCGGCGCCCGCGAGCCACGGCCCGGCTGGCACGAAGCCTGGCGGCAAGTCGCTTCCAACCGGGTCGAGCGCAAACGGCGGCGCGCCCCAGCTCGCGTCGCCGAGATGCGACACGAAGCCGTCCGCCAGCGGCGGACATGCCTGCCGCAGCGCCTCCGCGATGGCAAACGCATGCGGCGCAAACGCCGCCTCGTCGGTGCAGGCGCGGCCTGAACCGTCGTCCTGCGCGCGAAGCTCTACATCCGCATGCGCCTCCCCCGGCCAAGTGGTCGGCCGCAGCCGCACCTCGCAGCTCAGCTCGCCCAGCTCCAGCCGGACAGTTGTCGGCGCATCCAGCGTCGTCCCGCTCCATAGCATGACATGCACCGCTCGCTCCTCGCCTGCCGGCTGCGTCGCGGCGGTCAGCCACTGCCGCGAGATCCGCGCGGCTGCATCCGTGTCGACGACGACTGGAGCGGCCAGTGCGAAGCGCCCGGACTTGGCCGCTGCATTGAGTCCGCAGGTGCGCAGCCCGTTCGCAGCCGGATCCGGCGCGGTGCGCAGCGCGACCGGCCAGCTCTTGAAATAGACGTCCACGCCAGCCTCCTCCATCCAGCGATCTAGCCCGAGCGCGGCTGCGGCCGGATCGATTGTGCCGGCCTCGGCGCCGCGCAGCGGCTCCAGCGCGCGCAGCAGCGCTTGGGCGGCTGCGCGCGCGGTCTCGCCGCTCGCCAGCGCGGGCAGGTCGACGAACATGCGGCGCGCCCGCGTGAGCTCCCAGCCGAGCATCGCGCCGCGCTCCACCA
>NZ_JACXIZ010000002.1 GCF_014705605.1 Paenibacillus sabuli | reverse complement strand
TCTAGACGGGCCGCATCCACTTTGCGGCACGCTATGATTTCAAGGCGAAGCAGAGTGTGCCATCCTTTTGGGGCACAACGCGCTTCGTTCCGTAAAATCTAGACGGGCCGCATTCACTTTGCGGCACGCTATGATTTCAAGGCGAAGCAGAGTGTGCCATCCTTTTGGGGCACAACGCGCTTCGTTCCGCGAAATCTACTTGACAAAAATAAAAATTCAGATTACTCTGTTCTACAGAGTAATCTGACTCTGCTCAGCAGAGTAAGCTGGATTACAGACTTTGATGATTCGCTGATTTTGCTGAATTGCAGACTTTGCTAAATGGCAAATCAATTGGAGTAGCGATGAGCAGTAATTGACGCAGTCGAGCAAAGCGCGACCAATGGGAGGACGAACCACAATGAAGAGCATGATCGAACTGCGGGACATACGCAAGCGCTACGGCGCCACCGTTGCGGTCGACGGCGTATCGTTAGAGGTGCAAAAAGGCGAAATATTCGGCATCGTCGGACCGAACGGCGCAGGCAAAACGACGCTGATCGAGATCCTGGAAGGGCTGCGTCAAGCGGACAGCGGAACGGCCCACTTGCTCGGTTTGGACATTGCCAAGCAGGCCGCCGCCATCAAGCAGCGCATCGGCGTGGCCTTTCAGGCGACCTCGGTGCCCCCGAAGGCCAGAGTCGGCGAGCTGGTGGAGCTATTCGCTTCTTTTTATAGCACCAAGACCGATCCCGAGCGGGCGCTGCGCTTTTTTGGCCTGGAGGAGCGGCGCCGCGCTTCCTTCAAGTCCCTGTCGGGCGGATGGAAGCAGCGGGTCGCGCTGGCGCTCGCCGTCGTCAATGATCCCGAGATCGTCTTCCTCGACGAGCCGAGCATGGGACTCGACCCGACAGCCCGCGGCGAGATGTGGCAGACGATCCGGCGCATGCGCGACGAAGGTCGCACCATCATCGTGACGACCCACTATATGGAAGAAGCGGAATCACTCTGCGATCGGGTGGCCGTCATGCGGCGCGGACGCATCGTCGCCGTCGATACGCCAGGTGCGCTGGTGGCGCAGCTGGGCGGCATCAAGCGGATCGGCTTCGCCGATCCGGCCGTCACCAGCCGCGATGCGCTGGCCGCCCTGCCCCATGTGGCGCTGGCCGAGCTCGAGCGCGGCAGCTGGAGCCTGCATTCCAGCGATATGGATCAGACGCTTAAGGCGCTTTTCCGTCTCGCCGACCAAGAGGGCTGGACCGTGAGCGGACTCCGGCTCGACGAGGCTTCCATGAACGAAGTGTTCCGCGAGCTGACCGCCGAACAGATGAAGGAGGAAACGCAATGACCGCTTTTCTGAAGCTCACCGCATTTGATTTTCGGCTATATGTACGCGATTGGATTACGATCTTCTGGGTGCTGATCTACCCGATTCTGATCCTGCTGCTGTTCGGCTCCATGTTCGGCGACAGCCCCGGCATTATCCCGGGCACGCGCTACATTGATAACTATGTACCCGCGCTGTGCGCAATGAACGTGATGTCCGTCGGATTATTTACGCTTAATATTAACATGGTCAATTATCGCGAGACCGGCATGCTGCGGCGCTTCCGCGTCACACCGCTGCCAAGGGCGTCGGTCCTGGCTTCTCATGCCACCCAAGGCGTCGTGCTGATCCTTGCAGGCGCGGTTGAAATTATCCTCATTGCGAAATTGGTCTGGAACATTGAGATTGGCGTAGCCGGCATCGGTCTGCTCGCGGTGTGTTTACTGCTTGGCGCACTTGGCTTTTTCAGCCTTGGCTTCGCGATGTCCGGCCTGTCCAATCAGCCCGGAGCGGCCAGCGGCATCGCCATGGCGCTGTTTTTCCCGATGATGTTCCTCTCCGGCATCGCGATGCCGCTTGAGATTTTACCGGCGTTCGTCCGGGCCGCGAGCAACTGGGTGCCGATGACCTATTTCGTCACGCTGGTGCAGGGCGTCTGGAGCGGCCAGACCGGACAGTCCTACGGGCTTGAGCTGCTTGTGTTGGCCGGCTTCGCCGCTGTGGCCGCGGCACTTGCATTTGTACTCTTCAGGTGGGAAAATAATGTGAACTGATTTCGAACCAGGAGTGAGCAAGCATGACCCAAAAAACGAACCCATCCGGTCTTTCCGACGGCGGCACGTCCAATAGCGGTACGTCCAACATCCATACGCCCAACGGCGGCTCCGCCGATCCGACCAAGCGCGAGCAGGCGCTGCAGGACATTCAATTCATGTCCATGCTGATCGCACGCAATCGGCGCAGATTGGACAACTCTCCTCCCTTTCTGGTCCTATGGGGACTCTATATGCTGATCGGCTTCGCCGGCATGCAGTTCGATGTGGAGGTATGGCCCGGCTGGTATTGGTCGATCGGCACGGTCGTAGCCAGCGCGATCTCGGCGGTCATCGGCATGCGCCTGCCGAAGGAGAGCGGCAACGAGCAAGGTGGCTCTTACGGCTGGATGTTCTGGGTGCCCTTTGCCGCGGTGCTGGCGAGTGGGGCCTTCATGATGTTCACCGGCATCGTCCGGCTCGAGTACGTGTCGTTGTTCTGGATGATGATGATCGGCATCGTCTACGTCGCGCTCGCCCCGCTGCTCGGGCGCAGACCGGTGCTGCTCGGCGGCGGACTGATCGTCCTGGCAATGCTCACACGGCTGCTGTTGATTGACTACCAGTTCCTGGTACTGGGTCTGATCGGCGGCGGCGGCACGATCGCCACAGGCTTGTACTTGCGAGCACGGAGCAAGCGTCATGGATGACAATGTCTTCGATGCGATCGATGACACGATTCATGCCAAGGCCAGGCTTGGCATCATGAGCTTGCTGGCGGTCCACGGCACCTGCGATTTCAAATTTTTGAAGACTGAGCTCGGCCTCACGGAGGGCAATCTGGGCAACCATATTCGCGTGCTGGAGGAAGCCGGGTACATTCAGGTGGAGAAGACCTTTGTCGGCAAGCGCCCCAAAACGATCTGCACGCCGTCGGATACCGGCATCCGGATGTTCCGTCAATATATCCAAGGACTCGAGCGCATCATTCGCATGACGCAGCAGCAAGCTCCGGCAAACGAGGACGACTGACGCTCCCGCCGCGTCCTCCGGCGCAGCCCTGCGGCGCAGAGCTGCGGACGCCTGGTGTAGCCATGGCGCTCGCGCTCGAAGCAGTCTCTGCGGGATATGACTGGTTAATCGCGAATAAGGCGGCACGCCCCGTGAGAGGACGCGCCGCTTTTTATCTGTGCCTACAAGCTATGCCCGTACCGCTGCATCTTCTTGCTTGCCCATAGTCGTCCGCCCGCCGTCATGCCGCCGGCCCCCTCGCGCTGGGAGCTGTGCAGGGAAAGTACGATGATGCCGCTGCCAAGACGAGCTACTGCTGCATCTGGGCATACAGTTCGTTCGCTTCCTGCTCCAACTGCGCGCCGCCGAGCTCGTTCCATTGCCGGACGAATTCGTCAAAATACGCGATGGGCTCGTTACCATAAATAATCGCCGTATACGCCTCGATCTTGAGCTTGCTCAGATCGCCCCAATACTGACCGGCCGACGGCAGCACCCCCGCCTTGCCGAACAGATCGGACATCGGGCTGGCGTAGAGCTTTTGCTGCTCCAATGTCTCCTTCGCCGTAAACTTCTCGAACAGGGCCGGGTTGCCCTGATTCGCAAATTCCGTCGTCAGTCCCGAATCGCGCAAGCCCTCCGCCTGCAGCTTGGCTCCGTCGTCATACGGCGGCAGCCGCTTCAGCCCGCCTTCCGCACCTCGCTCGGGATCGTGGTATGCCCAGTGCTTGCCCTCCTCGCCCCAGGCCAATGCGAGAAAGGTTTCTTCGTCGTTCTGAATCGTATTGATCATCTCCAGAATTTTGGCCAGCTTCTCCGGTTCGTCCTCCAGCTGGCGGCCGAACGCCCAGATATGGCCGCCTGTGCCCCATGCCCAACCGTGCTGGCCGCCGGGACCTTTGGGCAGCTCGCCGAAAGCAATGCTCCCCTCCGGATTCAATTGCTTGATCTTGCTGATCACACTGTTCGGATTGTCCGGATCGAGCGCATTGTTATTGCCCGAATCGTAGAATGCGACCTTGCCGTTGACCAGCTTGGTCTCCAGCTCCTGCCCGGTGACGAATTCCGGATCGATATACCCCTTGGCGAACCAGTCCGCGAGCAGCGCGAGCGCTTCCCTGGCCTCAGGCTGCGTAGCGCCGTTGACGACCTTGCCGTCGCGTTCCATCCACTGGATCGGCATGACGCCAAAAGCGCCGAAAATGGAATGGAACTGGTTGTAATCGACGTGCCCGTTCGTCGTCATGCCATAGACGCCGATCTCCTTGAGCGCCGCGAACGCGGCCTCGATCTCTTCCAGCGTCACGGGGATTGTATCGATGCCGACCTGCCGCAACAGATCATCCCGCCATAGCTGCTTGGTGTTGTATTGACCGGTGTAGTAGACCGTCGGCAGGCCGTAGTTGGCGCCGTCGTAGTTCGAATAATACCACGCCTGCGGCGCGAATGCGTTAAGCATCTTGAACGTGTCCGGCGCATGCGCTTCGATTACTTCCGGCGACACCTCCGCCAGCAGCCCCTGCGCCGCATAGCGGCTGATGTACTGTGGGTCCGGGACGTAGAAGATGTCCGGAATATCGTTCGAGCCCAGCAGAATCTGCTGCTTCTCCATGTAGCCGTCGGGGATAATGTAGGGCTCGATGGTCACGCCGAATTTTGCTTCCATGTATGTCTGCGCATACGAGTTGTCCGTCAGATTGCCCGGCAGCGGCATCCACTTGATTACGATCGGCTCTCTCGGCTCCGCTGCTGCTCCGTCCTTGTTGCCGGCGGTTCCTGCGGATGGCGCGCTTCCGTTGTCCCGGCTGTTCGCCGGAACGTTGTCGCCGCCCGAGCAAGCCCCGAGCAGGCTGGCGGCGAGCAGCAGCGTCACGCTCGCCGCCCCCCATTTTTCCCACGAGCTCCCCTTTTTTTGCATCTCGTTTTCCTCCCTTATAGTGGTGAACTGCTTCTTGAACGGCATTTCTCGTCAGCCTTTTACCGAGCCCAGCATGATGCCCTTGACGAAGTAACGCTGCACGAACGGATAGACAAGCAGGATCGGCAGCGAGACCGTCATGATCGTAGCCGCCTTGAGCGTCTCCGGCGTATACTGTGTCGGATCAAGCAATTGCTGGTCCGGCGTCAGACTGGCATTCTCCAGCACGGTGCGGCGCAAGAACAGCTGCAGCACCTGCTTGTCGGGATCGCTGATATAGATCAGCGCGTCGAACCAGGCGTTCCAGTGGCCGACCGCAGTCCAAAGCGCAATGACGGCGAGCACCGGGACCGAGAGCGGCAGCATGATGCGGGCGAAGATCGTCAGCTCGCGAGCGCCGTCGATACGGGCCGATTCGATAACCTCCCCCGGCACCGCCTCGAAGAAGTTGCGCAGGATGATGACACGGAAGGCGCTCACCGCGCCGGGCAGCACGAGCGCCCAGATCGTATCCAGCAGATGGAGTTGCTTGATCAGCAGGTAGGTCGGGATCAGGCCCCCGCTGAACAACATGCTGAAGACGAACAGGAAGGTAATGAATTTGCGATGCGGAAAGGTGCGCCGCGACAGCGGGTACGCAACCAGCGAGAGCACCACGATGACGAGCGCGACGCCCAGCGCCGTGCGCACGATTGTATTCAGATAAGCGCGCCACAACTGCGGATGCTCGAATATTTTGCCGTAGGCCTCGAAGGTCGGCGCCGTCGGCAAGACATGCAGCGATTCGCGAGCCGCGTCGGCCGGCGTGCTGAGCGAGATCGTCAATACATACATGAACGGATACAGGGTACTGATTCCGAGCAGCAGCAGCAGCAAAATATTGCACACATCGAATAAGCGCTCGCCGCGCGTCGATCTAATCATGCGCCCGCCCCCTTACCATAGTCCCTGCTCCTTGTCGTACAGCTTGACGAGCGCGTTGCCGATCAGGACCAGCGCCAGGCCGACGATCGCCTTGAAGATCCCGGCCGCGGTGCCGAGTGCGTAATCGAGCGCCAGCAATCTGCGCAGCACGTACGTATCCAGAATCTCGGCCACCTGCGAGGTCGCCGGCGTCATCAGATTGTAGACCTGATCGAAGCCGACCGACAGGAAGCCGCTGATGCCGAGCAGGAACACGATGATGACCGTCGGCATGATCGACGGCAGCGTGATGTGCCAGGCCCGCTGCCCGCGTCCGGCGCCATCGACGATCGCGGCGTCGTACAGGGTCGGATCGATCGCGGCCAGCGCTGCGAAGTAGATGATCGAGCCCCAACCGATGCTCTGCCAGATATCGGAGGCGACCAGGATGCCGTAGAAGTAATCGGGGTACAACAGCCAGCTCACCGGCTCGACGCCGATCAGGCCGAGCAACTGATTGAAGCCGCCATCCAGGCTGAGGAAGGCGAACATCATGCCGCTGAGAATGACCCACGAAAAAAAATGCGGCAAGTACGACACCGTCTGAATGATCTTGCGGAACAGCAGCACCCGCACCTCGTTGAGCATCAACGCCAGGATGATCGGAGCGGGGAACGCGATGACAAGCTTGAGTGCGGCAATAATGACCGTATTGCGCAACGCGTCCTTGAAGCCCGGTCCTGTGAACAAACGCTCGAAATGGGCAAGGCCTGCCCACGGACTGCCCATGACGCCCTCCAGCAGTCGATAGTCCTTGAAGGCGATCAGGACGCCATACAGCGGAAAATACTCGAATACGAAAAACAAAACAAAACCAGGCAAAAACATCAAGATCAGACTGAGATGCGATGTGTAGGACCGCCATAGGCGATACGCACTGCCTCTGTGGCGACGCTCGCCCAGCGCGGCTGCCGGTTGCGGCATGGAACCCCTCCTTACGTTCATTCGTTGCGGTTAACCGAGCACGGGCTTGGGCGGCCGGATTCGGTTAATCCCAGATTAGAATGAGGTCGGTTCCAGTTCAATGATCACCTTTTGATGCGCTCCCGGCGGGTAGGAGCCCCTCCCCCCGGTCCCCTCAGGCGGAGGCGCGGGCGCGATACTCGCCCGGCGTACATTGCTCCAGCTTCTTGAAGACGCGGATGAGATGCTGCGCATTGGCATAGCCGACCTCGCCGGCCACCTGCGCGATGGTCAGCTCCGTCTCGCGCAGCAGCCGCTTGGCACGCTCTACGCGGAAGCGTGTGACATGCTGAATGAAGGTACCGCCGGTCTCTTGCTTGAAGATGAGGCTCACATAGGACGGCGTCATCCGCAGCTCCTCCGCCACCAGTTGCAGCGACAGGTCCTGAGCGTAGCGCTCCTCCACGATCCGCAGCGCCTTGCGCGCGACCTCTTCCTTGCGCTGCTTGCGCGAGGACCGGATCAGCGCCATGATCGGCAGAATCGCCGCCTCGGTGAACCACGCGTCCATCTCGCTCACACTGGCCAGTCGGAAGAAGGCGTCATACGGATTGGTTCCCCCGAAGACAGGCGCCAAGTCCGCTTCGTACTCCTGAGCCAATCGCAGCAGTGCGGCCAGCAGCTGCAGGTCGTACGTCTTGATCATAGAGAAGGGTAGGCGGCGTTGCGCCAGCTCCTCATGGAAGCGCGTCAGCGCCGTCCCGGCGCCGGCCTCGTCGCCGGAGCGCACGCACTCCAGCAGCGCGCCCTCGGCCTGGGAGGGGTAGGCGGCAAGCGGATGCGCCCGGCCGCGCTGCGTCGTGTCCGAGAGCACGACATCCCCCAGCTCCAGCCAGTTGAGCCGCAGCTCGCGCAGCGCCTCATGGTACGAGAGCGACAACTGGTCAAAAGACGCCACGCAGCGGCCGACACCGATTGTGACCGAGTGGCGCGTGTAGCGCCGCACTTCGGCACGAATCTGCTCGGCCGCCTCCAGGACATAAGCATCGGCGCTGATGCGCTTGAGATTGAAGATCACGACGACATGATCATGCGTCACGACTGTCTCGACCCGGCAGCGCGCCTCCAGCAGCTCGTTGATGATATTGGCCGCCGCGAACAGGAAGAGCGGCAAGTCCTCGTCCGAAAAGCGGGCGTCGGCGCCGCCTGCGACCATTTCGACGACCAGCACAGCGAAAAGCGGTTCGCCAAACAACTCGATTTCCTTCTGATAGCGCTCGGTCAGATGCGCCGTCGAGCTCGCATTGCCGACGATGGCCGACAACAGATAGTGCGCCCGCAGCAGCGGCAGCTGGTCCCTCCACGAGGCGCGCACCTCCCGCACCTCGTTCATCAGCGAGGCGATATTCGCGGCGATGTATTCGACCTGGCCGGCGTAGTGATCGGAGGGGGCCGTCAGCCGGGCTTCGCGGCGAAGCGCGACGCGCTCCGGCTCGAAGAGGCGCAGCAGCCGTTGAATGCCGCGCTGGAAGCGCGCAAAGCTGAAGTACGCCGTCACGAGCGCGAGCAGCGACAGCCCGAGCGTGCTGGTCACAATGATGCGCCGCAGCAGCGCGAGGCTCTGGCTCGCCGAATCGACCGGCACAATCATCGCATAGACCCACTCGTGGCCGTCGGATTTTTTGAGCGTCACGTAGAGCTCCGGCTCATGGAGACGGTACGTCGTCTGATCCCACCGGGCGGCAGAGCTGACGGCGCCGTCGTCTTCGGCACGAATGATCTCGGCCACCTGCCGGCGCTGGGCCTCGGTCAGCTGCAGATTGCCCTGCTGTACGATCGTCTCCTGCCGCTCGCCGAGCACGAGAATCGCGCCGTCCGTCTGCTCGGGCAGCGGCCCGATCAAGCGATGCAGATATGACGGCTTCAGATTGACCAGCAGCACGGCGCGGGCCTTGCTGGAGAGGAGGGGCAGCAGCCGGGCATGTGTAATGACCGGGTACGGCGTCTCTTGCGGACTCACGGCCATGCGCGGCGCCATCCACAGACTCTGGACGCCCGCCTGCTCGGCGCGCTCGACCTGCGGCATCCACGACAGATCCGCATACTGGCCGTTGGAGAGGGAGAACAGACCGCGCGAGGAGACGACCAGCTCCTGTTCGAAGTGATAGAAGTCGACCGTGTCAATGCCGTTGATTGTACCTGCGAAGGCATTCAGCTCGCTTTTGAGCTGATTGGTCGCCTGCAGCGTGCCCAGACGCGGCTGCGCCCCGATTTTGGCGATCTCGATCAGATTGACCTGCATCGCCAGTTGGGTGGTGAATTGCTCGATCTGACTTAGCGTCGCGTCCATTTGGCGGCTCATCTGGTTCATGGCAGTGAGCGACGAACGATGGATTTCCGACTTGACGACATCGGTGCCCATGACATACACAAATGCGCCGAAGCCGACCACCGGCAAGATCGACAAGACCAGCACCACAGTAATCATGCGCAGCCGCCTCATGTCAGCTCCCCCTCTCGTAAATTCGTTGCATATTTATAATTGCAAACGCTTTAATTATCCGACAGTATACCGAATCGCGGACAAAAAATCGATGATGTTTTTTTGAAAGCTCCGATCCGCGCAGTGTGAGTGGCGGCGGCGACTGGCACGGCGAGAGGCCCCTCCCGGCGCCGCTCGCGCCGGAAGGGGCCTCTTACCTGGGACGGATCAATTCACCGTGAAGACCTTGATCCCCGCATTGCTGTTCGCCAGATAGACGCGATCGCCGACGGTCACCGTATCGAAGGCGCTGTTGCTCGGCGTGCCCGTCGCGCCCACCTGGACCGGAGCCGCCGGATCGGCGATGCGCGCATATACGAGCTGGTTGCGGTAGCCGCCCAGCAGGGCGTACGGGCCGACCAGTTCCACGCTGACCGTCGCCGAATCCGTATCGAGCTGGCTGACATACGCCGGGGACATCTTGTCGCTCACATCCAGCACGAGCAGACCGCCGTCTCCGGTGTTCGTCGAGTTGGCGACATACGCGTAGTCGTCCCTGACCGCGATGTGCCGCGCCGAGATTACACTCGTGTACGTACCGATGACCGCTGCCGCGCTCGGCGACGTAATGTCGACGATCGACAATCCCGCCGTACCGCCTGCGACATAGGCGTAGTCGCCCGCGATGTGCAGGCTGCCGACATTGCCGAGCCCGCTCAGCGTGCGCACCGAGGCGATGCTCGCCGGATCGGACACGTCGTAGATGCCGAGCCCATTCGTACCGCGCGCCACATAGGCGAGATTGCCCTGGATGCGAATGTCCGACGCATTGGAGACGGTCAGCGAGCCGAGCGTCTGCGGGTCGACCGGATCCGATACGTCGATCGCATACAGCTTACCGCCCCCGGTCGCATACAGCGTATCCCCGTCCAGCGCCAGATTGGACACGGCGATCGCGATCGTGCTCAGCGGCTGGATGTCCGCCGGATCGGACGCATCCAGGATCTGCAGACTGTCGCGGTCGGCGACATAGACGGTCGTGCCGTCCACTGCCAGCTCGAATGCGCGACCGCTCGTATCGTAGGCGCCCGCCAGCCGGGGCTGGAAGCTCGCCTCCACCACCCGCGGCGGTCCCGCAGTACCGGAGCTGTCCTTCGCCACGACACGGTAGTAGTAGGGCAGCGCATCGGCGGCGCTGTCGGTGTAGGTCAGATCGGTTACCGTCGCCAGCTCGGCATAGGGCCCGTCGGCATACACCGCACGTGCCACTGTATACGACGCGGCCATGTCGACCTCCGGCCAATCGAGCCAGACCGAGCCGTCCAGCTGCTGGCGCGCGGCGGCAAACGTCAGATACGGCAGCGCCTCGCCGCCCTGCCACAATGCCGTGCCGATGCTGCCCGTGTCGTCGTATGCCTCCCCGTTGCCGGTGAAGTCATTATCCGCCAGCAGCGTATGATACGAGCTGTCCGCCAGATGCACACCGGCATACGCATCGCGCACCCGATTGTCCGCGACGATCATGCCGAGCGCCATCGGATAGCTGGCCTCGCCCGGCGTCGAGACGACGATGCCGCTGCGCGTCACATAGCGCGCCTCGTAGGCAGAGCCGTACGGCACGTCGGTGCCGATCGAGGTCAGCTCATTGCCTCGCACCTCGTTGCCGAAGATCCCCGTAGACGGCAGACCCGCAGCCGGCGCCGCGACGATGCCGCCGTCCACGCCCGGTCCGATTGCCAGTGTATTGCCCTGTCCGTGTCCCGGCTTGGAGCTGCCGCTGAGCGTATTGTCCGCGATGTACGAAAAGTAGGAATAGTCTGCACGCTTGCCGTCGTCGTTCTGATTGGCCGCCATCCAGATGCCGCCGGTGTTGTGCAACGTATTGCCCTCAATAATGTTGTCGTAATCCTTCGTGTAGAACATGATGCCGCCCTTGTTGGTCTGGCCCGCCAAATGGTTGCCGATGACAATGTTGTGGTGAGCGGTCAGCGCATCAACCGTGTAGGTGCTGGTCGCATCCGGCACGATGTCCCACGGCTCGTCGAGCTGCAGCTCGGTCGACGTCGCCGCCGTAATGATCCGATGCTGACCGAGGCCCCGCCCGCCGTTAATCATCACCTGGCGGCCGACATAGCCGGACGTATAGGCCGCATCCGTATCGGTCAGCGTCTGCGCGCCCGCCGCATCGACGGCGGCATAGATCAGCCGGCTTGCTCCCTGCCAGAGCAGCCCCTCTCCCTCGTTGCCGGTCGCCGAGCCGAAGACGCCCGCGGTCGTATTGCCCGCGACATAGCTCTCCGCCCTTGGAAAGTCTGCGTAGCGATGCTCGATCGCGCCGCCCGCCTCATTCCAGCGGAAGCCGACGGTCGGCACGTAGGTCTCGTAATCGACGCCAGTCAATGTGTTGTCCTCGTACCAGACACGGCCCGAGGACACGTACGTGCCCGGACGCATCATATTGCGCACCTCATTGCCGCGGAAGCGGGTTAGCCGATTGCTCGCTTCGACGCCACTGTGCGTGACGAGCAGCTCCGAATCTTCAATGACGCCGATACCGGTCGTATACATCGCCACGGCCGAGCCGTCGGAGGCTTCGATGTGCACGTTCTTGATCAGGTAGCCGGCCGAATCGGCCGGTACGGGAGCGCTGCCGTAGTCGTCATGTCCGCCCCGCGCCACGCCGATAAAGGCGACGGGCACGACGTAGCCGTGAATGCGCCGCCGATCGTCTGTGGACGGCCGAATCGCGTCGCTGTCGATCGCCAGATCGGCGATGCCCGCATACGGGTCGTCGCTGAAGACCAGCTTGCGCGCTTCGCCGTAGTTGCGATTCGTGAATGCCTCGCGCGGCAGGATCGAGCGCGGATAATCCGGCGTCGCCTCGCCGCTGTAGACGAGCCGCGTCTCCGACTTGCCCGCTCCGCGCAGGATCGTCCGTGCGGGAATCGACAGTGAAGTGAACAGATAGTCATGCTCCCCCAGCTCGACGATCCCGCCTCCTGCCGCTTCGGCCGCGTCGAGCGCATCCTGGATCGCCTCCGTATCATCGGTCACGCCGTCGCCGGACGCCCCATACGCGTCCGCGTCGAATACTTGCTGGTGCGGGATCTCCGTCAGCCAGTGCACCTGCAGCCCGAGCGCACTCTCCAGTGCGGACGCATGCGCATTGGCTGTCACGACGGCAAGCGTCTGATCACCCTCCAGCAGCACCTTGCCATACGTCCCGCCGACACCGCTGGTCACCTCGATGCGATACTCGCCGCCGACTGCGGCGGCCGGCACCTCGAAGTCGACGGTATAGGCGTCCGCGGCCGTCACCGTGGCGCTCAGCGCCACAGCGGTCGTCGTCTCGATCAGTGTGATTGCGGTGCCCGCGGCGCTGCCGCTCCCCGGATCGACGAGATTGCGTCCGAACAATCGCACCGTCTGCCCTTCGTAAGCGGTCGTATCCGAGATCCAGAACGGCTCCGCCCGGTTGAGCCAGAACGGCTCGCTCGTCCCTGCAGCGGTCTGCACCCACAGCGCGTATACATCGTCCGGCGCCGTCTCGGGCAGCGCCGCATGGATGACCTGATCCTCAGCCTGGATGACCTCCAGCTCCACAGTCGCATTGCCCGGATCCAGCGCCAATCCCGCCCCGAGCGGCTGCGCGATCACCTCGGCGTCCGGATCGCCGAGCGCACCGCCGTAGATGCCGATCACGTCGCCCGGCTCCGCCTTCCAGGTCGCGTGCAGCACGACCGGCTCCTCGGTCGGCGCAGCCTTCGCCGTAGAAGCCGACAGCGCCGCCGCCGATGCCACAGTCAACGACACCGTCAGCAACGCGCTCAGCATGCTTTTACTCCTTGCCTTTTCGAACCATTTTTTCAGTTTCATCATTTCATCATCGCTCCTCTGCATGTGATTCGGTTGCCCGTCACTTGTCCGCCGATCTCGGGTGCTACCAGCCTCCCTTCTTCCCAAGTAACCGTTTCCAATTTCTTCTTGTTCAGACCCCGCCGCACCGCTCATCTGGCGCCGGTCCATAGTCAATGTAGCGCGAGCCCGGTTCCAACGCAATGATCATCCCTTGAAATTTGGCGGGCGCGCCTCGCCCGCTTGCTTTTTCAACCGTAACAATTATGCTATACTAACCGAATAAAGGAGGTGCCTACTGATGGAGAATCCGTTGCGATTGTCTGTGACTTCCACCACTCATGCAAAGCCCGAGATCGGAAAAGCGTACCTTTGCATGGGGCAAAACGTAAGTAACGCTTACGCTTCATAGGCTTTTCTGATCATTTGGCTTTGCGCCTTATTTTCATTTCAAATAAGGAGTGGAGCGCAAGTGAAATATACGAATGCCAAACAGATCCTGCCCGAGCGTCTGCTCGCAGAAATTCAGCACTATATTCAAGGCGAATCACTTTACATTCCAAAGCAAGCGCAAGCCTATCGCAAGTGGGGCAGTCTCAGCGGCGGCAGACAGGCGTTGGATCGCCGCAACGATGCCATTCGGCAGGCCTTTCGCCATCAGTCCAGCATTGAGCAGTTGGCAGAGGACTATTTTCTCTCCGTCGATACCATTAAGCGAATTGTGTATGCCAAGCAAAAGTAATCGACGTGGCACCGGTCATTCACTGACCGGTGTTTTTATTTATTTTAAGCAGCATGAAAATAGGGTCAAGTTTACCTCCTAGTCATAGTCGTCCTATGAAGCGCTGCCCGATCAGGGTAGAATAAGCTGGCGGGAATCGATAAGGAAGCTTGAGGAAAGCGAGGAAACGACAATGAATAAAGGCCCGAGTAAAAGCAGACATCTGGTCGACCCGGAAATTTTGAGCGCAGTCGATCAATTTCCTACGGTTGACTTGACCGACGAGATCCTGCACAGCTCGCGTGAAAGCCATGCCAAGGTGCTGCAGCAGATCGATGTGACGGAGGATTACCCGGTTTCGTTTGAACAGCTCGTGGTGCCCAGTTCTTTTGACGGCCCGGACATCCGGATCGAAATGATCAAGCCGCTGCGGCCAAAGTATGACAAGATGCCGTTCTACTATTCCATTCACGGCGGCGGCATGGTATCGGGCAGTGCGGCCGGCGACCGGAC
Source organism: Paenibacillus sabuli (assembly GCF_014705605.1). Lineage (GTDB taxonomy): Bacteria > Bacillota > Bacilli > Paenibacillales > Paenibacillaceae > Paenibacillus_D > Paenibacillus_D sabuli. Next base: position 74,626 of record NZ_JACXIZ010000002.1, on the reverse strand, counting down.
GAGTCTGGCGGCGCTCGCGGCCGAGCACGGATTGTGCTGCGCAGCGGTCGACTACCGCCTGGCGCCCGAGCATGTTCAACCCAGTCAGTTGCAGGATTGCTACTCGGGACTCAAGTGGTGCGTGGAGCACGCCGACGAATTGCGGATCGACGCGACCAGGATTGCGATCGGCGGAAGCAGCGCAGGAGCCGGATTGGCGGCAGGGCTCGCTTTATACATTCGGGACCAACAGGAATTCGACATTCATCATCTCAGACTGCGCAACCCGATGCTGGACGACCGCACCGCCGTTACCCCGGAGCACCCGTACGCGGGCGAATTTTTCTGGACGAAGGGCAGCAACTATTTTGGCTGGGAATCGGTGTTGGGCCATGAACCGGGACAGGATGAGGTGAGCGAATACTACGTGCCTGCGCGAGCCAGCTCGCTGAGCGGCCTGCCGCCGACCTATATTAGCATCGGCAGTATCGATTTGTTCATCGATGAAGCCCTGCGATTTGCCAAGCAACTGGCCTACGACGGCGTACCGGTCGAGCTGCATGTCTATCCCGGCTACCATCACATGTCCCCGATGTTTCCGCAGGCCCATTACGCGCAGGAAGGCGCCAGAACAAGCGAGCATGCTCTGCTGAAGGCGCTGGGCCTGCGATAAAATCCGTCACCCGAGCTGCAGTAGCCAGGCCGCACACGCCCCTGTCGCCACCACAAGCCAGGGCGGCAAACGCCAGTAAGCCAGCATGACGAAGAGCGCCAGCGCGAGTGCCGCATCCTGCGCTCCCCGCACAGCCGTCGCCAGCAGCGCAGCGGGCAACGACAGCGACGGCGACCAGTTGGAGCCCGCGCAGCCAGCACGCGCCAGCCGCTTCGCCAGGCAGGAGCAGCGCCAGCACGAGCAGCGCCGCCGCCGGCGGCGTACATATTCGTCATGAAAGTAGCCCAGATGCGCGATCGGCCCGCCAGCGGGCCGTTTTGCGGCTTGGCCGCTTCCTCTTCGCAGGCAGAGCCTGCTTTTTGAGCCTACTCAGAGCCTACTCAGAGCCTGCTCTACGCCTTAATCGAGCCGAGCAGCGCGCCCTTGGCGAAGTGCTTCTGCAGGAACGGGTAGACGACCAGCACCGGCAGCGTGGCGACGACGATGACCGCCATCTTGACCGATTGCGAGGGCGGCGGCACGTCGGTGTAGACGGTGTTGTCGTAATTGAGCCCGCTCGCCAGCACGATGATCTGGCGCAGCAGCACCTGGACCGGCCACTTGGACGCGTCATTCAGGTACATGATCGCGTGCATATATGTGTTCCAGTACGTCACCGCGTAGAACAGCGAGATCGTCGCAATCGCCGGCATCGAGCACGGAATGACGATACGGAACAGGACGCCGAAGTCACTGCAGCCGTCGATCTTGGCCGATTCCTCGAGCCCGGCGGGCAGGTTCTGGAAGAACGTCTTGAGGATGATCATGTTGAACACATTGATCGTCACCGGCACGACGAGCGCCAGATACGAGTTAATCAGGCCCGTCCCCTGCACGACCAGGAACGTCGGGATCATGCCGCCGTTGAACAACATCGTGAAGACGAACAGGAACATGATCGCATTGCGGCCCCGCAGATCGCGGCGCGAGAGCCCGTAGGCGGTCATGACCGAGATCAGCATGCTCCAGGCGGTGCCCAGTCCCGTGACCAGGATCGAGACCAGCATCGCCTTGGGCAGCGTGCTGGTGGAGAAAATATACGCGTACGCATCCAGCGAGAATTTCGTCGGAATCAGCAAAAAGTTCGTCGCGGCGATCTCCGCCGATGTGGCGAAGGAGCTGCCGAATACATGAACAAACGGCAGCACGGTGACCAAGGCAATCAAGCTGAGCAAAATCGCGTTGATGCCGCTGAACAAACGGCTGCTCCAGGATTTTTCGCCAACCATTCGTTTCCCTCCTTACGGACATCCCCGTTTCAGTAGATGCCTTCCTCCCCGTATTTTTTGGCCAGCCAGTTGGCGCCCATGACCAGCACCAGCCCGACGAACCCCTTGAAGAAGCCGACTGCGGCCGAATAACTGAATTGGCCCTGCTTCAGGCCGGCGACATAGACGTAGGTGTCGAAAATCTCGGCCACCTGCCGATTGGTCGAATTCAGCAGCAGATACACATGCTCGAAGCCGAGCTCCAGCACGTCGCCGATCTTCAGAATGAGCAGCACCACGATGACGCTGCGGATCGCCGGCAGCGTGATGCTGACCATCTGGCGCAGCCGTCCGGCGCCGTCCATCTTGGCCGCCTCATAGAGCTGCGGATCGACCGCGGCGATCGCCGCCAGGAAGATAATCGTGCCCCACCCGGCCTCGCGCCACACGACCTGCAGGATGTACATCGGCCGGAACCAGCCCTCGCTCAGCAGGAAGTTGATCTTTTGCAGCCCCATGCTCTCCAGGATATCGTTGATAATCCCGCCGTCGGTCGTGAAGATCACGAAGCTGATGGAGACGACGATGACCCAGGACATGAAATGCGGCAAATAGATCAGCGTCTGCACCGTACGCTTGAATGGCGTGAAGCGCACTTCGTTGAGCATCAGCGCCAGAATGATCGGAATCGGAAAAAACACAATAATTTGCAAAGCAAACAAAATCAGTGTATTGGAAAATAGCATCCAGAATTCCGAGGACTGGAAGAGCCGCTCGAAATGCGCGAGGCCGACCCATTCACTGCCCCATATGCCGTTATACGGCTTGTAGTTCTTGAACGAAATGATCAATCCGTACATTGGAATGTACTTGTACACAATGACGTACAGCACGCCTGGCAAAATCATCAAATACAACCATTTGTTGCGCAGCAGGCTGCGGATCAGTTCGCTCCTGCCGCCCAGTCGTTGGTCCATTCCACCCTACCTCCGCTTCGGACGAGTCGGGGCGCTGTCTCGACCGATCGCCTTCATCCCCGCCTGCGGAGACGACGATGTTCGGCGCGAGCGCGCCCCTTTCCCGCTGAACTATACTACTGAGCGCACCTTATTGGCTATCGGCGTAGGAGGCGTTGAATTCCTCGATGACCTGGTCGCCGCCCTCGGATTGCCAGCGAGCCACAGCCTGATCGAAGCCCGCTTCGTCCAGTTCGCCGAGCATATAGTTGTAGGTCGCATCGGTGATGATTTGGGCCAGTCGATCCTTGTTGTCCGTGTACGTCTCCGAGCTGAGCGTCAGCGTCGGATCCTGCACCGCGTAATTGGCGTTGTCGTCGAACAGCTCCTGCGCCTTCTGCATCGGCGCATACTCGTACTTGCCGGCCAGACGGCCGCTCGTCGCGGGATCGCCGACCTCGATCGTGTTGTACGGCTTGACCTCGCGGTCGATCTTGCCCTGATCGGCGACCGGCACGGCCAGACCGTCCTCGATCGTGTAGTGCTCGCCCTCGATGCCCCAATAGAGCAGATTGGCGATCTCCGGGTCCATCAGACCGTCCATGAAGGCCAGGATTTGCTTGAGTTCTTCTTCGGTCTTGACGGCCGATTTCGGGAACAGATACGGATGGTTGAAGCCCGGTCCGGACCATACGGTGAATGGTTCGCCATCTGTCGTAATCTGATTCTGCACATCGAATGCCGCATCCGGATTCAACTGCGAGGCACCGGTGTAGAGTTGCTGCACATCGCACATGCAGCCGATATACGTGCCGGCTTCGCCGTTGATCAGCATGTTTTGCTGCTCGGTCTTGCTCGTCACCGGGAAGTCCGAGTTCATATAGCCGTTATCGCGCAGGTCCTTGATGAAGTCCATCGTTTCCTTGTATTCCGGGAACATGAAGGCTGGCCGGAGCTGTCCATCCTGCATGCCCCACTCATTGGGCATGCCGATCCACGAGCCCACCGTCTTGAAGGCGCCGGAGCCAAAGTCGTTGCGATCCGCGAGACCGACCGTATCGTCCTGGCCGTTGCCGTCGGGATCGTTCTCGGTGAATTGCTTCATCATCTCGTACAGCTCATCCAGCGTCTGCGGCGTCGCCAGGCCGAGGTTCTCTGCCCAGTCCGCCCGGTAGATCAAGCCTTGACGCGAGAGCGGGCGCCCTTGGTAGAGCGCATACAACTTGCCGTCGACCATCGTGTTGTTCAGCACTTCTTCTTGCAGCTTGCTCAGGTTCTCGTATTCGTCCAGGTAGGGACCGACTTCCCAGAACTGCCCGTCCTGGATCGCTTCGCGATTCGCGCCGTCGAGGCGAATGTTGACGATGTCCGTCAGGCTCCCGGTAGCGAATGCCGAGGTCATCCGGTCCTGGAACGTAGAAGCCGGAATCCATTGAATCTCCAGATCGACGTTCAGCTTGTCCTCGATCATTTCTTCAATTTTGGCATCCGGCGTTTCCGCCAGATGGAGCGGGGTCATAATGGAGATCGTCGGACGTTCCCCGCCCCCGTCATTGGCTCCCCCCGTGCTGGCTCCCCCTGTGTTCGATGTTCCGTTGCCGGTGTTGCCGCCACCGCCGCTGCACGCCGTGACGAGCAGCATCGCGGCCATTGCGCCGGCCAGCGCAATTTTTCTTTTTGCCATTGGAATGCCCTCCCTTTCGTGGTTCGTCCTGCGCCCTTATCGTATGCCGCGCCGGGCCGTATCGGCTATACTCATTTGGCCGCAACCCTTGCGGGACAAGGCTTTCCAACGAAATGATTATGCATTACACACCGCGGTAACGGCTGCGATACTGCCCCGGCGTCATGTCCTCCTGCTTGCGGAAGGCGCGAATGAAATTGTGCGAGTTCGTATATTTCAGCCGCTCGGCGATTTCTTTGACGGTCATATCCGTCTCGGTCAGCCAGCGCTTGGCCATCTGCAGGCGGTAGGCCGCCAGATATTCGCTGAAGGTCATATTCGTTTCTTTCTTAAATATATTGCTTAAATAACTGGCATTGTAATGCAGCTTGGCTGCGCAATCGTCAAGCGTAAATTCCGATGCGTAATGATGCGCAATCAGATCGATGATTCGCTCCGAAAGCTTCTGGTCCGCGGAGTCCCGGCGTTCGCCGAACAAGCGTACGAGCGGCACGATCAGCTTGTCCTTGAACCATTCCTCGATCTCCTCGCCGACGTGCAGCGCCAGCACTTCGTCGTGCATCGACACATTGTAGCCTGCGCTGGTCCCGCCGTGCATGGCATTGGCTTCCTGCGCGAGTACGAGCAGCCGGTTCAGCAGCCGCATCAGCGCGAGCTGGTATTCGCCGGGCAGTCTCGTCTTGAGCTCCGCCTCTTCCATCCAGCTGTGCAGCAGCCGCAGCGCTTCGGCCTCGTCCGCCAGCTTGACCGCATCTATCAGCTCATGCTCCGTGCGATCGGGGTACGCGATGATGACCGACGGCTTGTCGGCATATACGCTGCCCAGCGGCACGATCACGCCCTTGCCCAGCCGCAGCCGGTACTTGAGCGCCTCCAGCGCCTCGTCGTAGGCGCGCGCAGCCTGCTTCATCTCCGTGAACCACAGACTGATGCCGATGCTGACCGACAGGTCCAGGTATTGCTGGATGAGGCGCTTCAGCGATTCGGTCAGCGCGTAGAGCCGCTGATCCGCCTCCTGCTGTTCCTCCTCGCCTGAGCCGAGCAGCAGCACCAGCGAGCGATCGACGAGCACGGCCGGCAGCCGGCTCCCCTTCGGTACGACCTCCTCGGCGATGTTCATCATCGCGAACAGCAGCAGCTCCATATCCTGCGGCTCGTAGCGCGAGTGCTCGAGCGTATCGACCTGCAGCGCGGCCACCGCCATCCGCTTCCAGCCCGACGCATCGCCAGAGAAGCCGAAGTACGCCAGCTTGTCGGCAATCTCGGCCTGCCGCAGCTGGCCCGCATAGAGTCGGCTCAGGAAGAGGGCGCTGACCTGCTGAGCGTGACTGCGCATCTCGCGCTCGAGGTTCGAATGGGAACGGAACAGCGCGGTGATATGGCGCTCGATCACCTCGATTTCGTTGCCAGGCCCGGCTCCACCGCCCGACGGATCGCGCTCGATCGCGCGCACCAGTTGGTTGAGCGGCGTATACAGGCGGCGCGAGACGAGCCAGACGGAGACGATCGAGGTCAGGATGATGCCGAGGCTGATGCCGAGCGTGAGCCAGCCGATCTGCCGCGATTCCCGGGTCAATTGCTCGATGGAGACGACCGTGGCATAGGTCCAGCCATTGAGGCCGGACTTGTAGTAGGTCACGGTGAACAGCTCGCGGTCATGGGTGACCTGGACTTGGCCGGACGTCGCTTCGAACGCGACTTGCCCGCCCAATACCGGATGCGAAGCAAGCGAGCGGCCGATCATTTCCGGATCGCGATGCACCATGATTTGTCCGTCCGCATCCAGAACGATGACCTCTTCGGCCTCTGCGCCGTCGGTCATCATTTGCGCGATCTGGCAGACGGGAATCGTCGCGATCGCCAGTCCGTATTTGTCGATGCGAATGGCCGGCAGCTTTTTCACGAGCGCGACCAGCTGCGGACAGCTGTAGCTGGAGATCGCGTCGGTGAACGCGCTCTTGTCCAGCAGCACCCAGGACGAATCATGCTGCAGCTCGAAGTAGGCCAGATACGTATCGCGATCCGGGTGGTCGTTCAGCCGCCGGATGCCCGAATTTTTGACGATCCAGTCCTGCTGCTCGTTGACGATGATGACGTCCTCCACCTTCGTATCGAACGATTGCAGGTGGGTGATTTCGCTTTTCAGATGATTGTAGAGTTGGAAGTGCAGCGCGCCGAGCGGGCTGTAGAGCGACTGGTCCATCACATTCGACTCCACCAGATTGGTGAGCGTATGGTCGACCGTCGTCAGCACCTGCTCGATGCTCGCATTGAGCTGGCGCACGTATTGGAGCTCGGCCTGATCGACGCGCTCCCGCACCTGCTTGGCGGATTGGGTATAGGCGTAGGCTCCGAGGAAGACGACAGGGAGCACGCTGAGGATACAGCCGTATACGATCATTTTGACGAGCATGCTTTGATTGCGCATCGCATAAGTTTCCCTTCTGTCGGTCTGGGTGGGAATTGTGTCGGTCTGGGCCGGAATAAGGTTCTCTTCATTATAGAGGGACTTGGACAGGCAGGCAATCGGCGGCCCGAACAGCTCGCTGCGGGAAGGACGGCGAAGGATAAATTTTTGCATCACTCGCTGCAGGACGACAATAAACGTGTGAAATGGACTGCACGCCTCGACCTATTAGATCCGGCCAGCCTGGACAAGCTGGCCATTTGTCGCGTATACTGGCCATACTTTTTTCAGTAGAGACGAACGCTAAGGGGCGAACCATATGGATACGAAGCTGCTCATTGCGATCATCGTCGGCCTCGCATGTCTGAGCGGAGCCTTCACCGTGTTCATCGTGAGCCGCATGATCGCCGCAGCGCGGCAAACGATGCGCGACAAAAAAGAGGTGCTGGCCTCAGGCGTGACGGCGTCAGCGAGGATTCGCGCTATTCATCAGACCCAATCGAGTATGGACGGACGCTCCGGCGTAAAGCTGGAGCTGACCGTGATCAAAACAAACGGAGAACGCTAGGAACCTTCACGAAATAACCAAAGACAGCTCATCCATCAGGCGGGCAAACGGACGCACCTCAGCTAACGGTTGCCAGCGCGCTTATTTCGATCAATTTCAGGCGATTTCCAGGCTAGCGGTTGCCACAGCGCTTATTTGGCCTCAATCGCGTTTTTTCAATGGATTTCAAGAAAATAAGACCTGTGGCAACCGTTACAATTCAATCGGCGCTTTTTTGGGCGCAATAGCCGCTGTGGCAACCGTTAGGTTCGTTGGCCGATGGTGAAGGGATAAGGACGGTTTCAATCGCACCAGAAAAGGGACATCAATTGTTCGACGAGCTTGTCACGGACATGAAGCTGGACGAAAAATGGATGAAACAGGGCATTGAACAGGGAAAAAAGGAAGCCGCACTTGAATTGATGCAGGATTTGGGCGCCGTTTCCGATCAGGTAAAGTTGAAAATTCTGAAAGAAACGAAAGCCGACCAATTAAAATATTGGCTGAAACTGGCCGCTAAAGCACAGTCTATGGACGAATTCGTACGATTGATGTAGCTCGCCCCGCTCTAAAAGTGGGGGCTCGTGCCTGCGGGCATCCGTACCGCATGGGCCAGCCGATACAGGTCGGCAATATCCGATCTGCCCGCCTGCAGCAGGCGGCGCACCGCCTCCTCGAGCGGCACTGCTTCGACCGCAATGACCTGCTCGCCGTCTGCAGGATTGAGCGGCGGTCCGACGAGCCGGACCTCGCCGTAGCCGACCAGACGCGTGAACGCCGGATGGGGGATATGCGGACGGTACGGCTGCTCGGCACAGGATCGGCAGTGAAACTGTCCGAACACGCGATAATGCAACAGCTCCGCTCCGAGCTCCTCGCGCACTTCCCGTGCCAAGGCCTGGGGATAGCGCTCGCCGGGCTCCAGCGTGCCGCCGGGCAGCTCCCACGTGCCGCCCTCCACCTGAAAGACGACATAGCGATCCCCGCTGTAAGGAATGATGCTCACATTCGATACCGCGGCTTCGTCCACTTGCTCCGACAATTGAAACCTGGCCTCTACCGGCCCCCATTGGATTGGCTGCGCCAAGGCGGGATATAATGCTTGCTCCAGCTTCACCCGATCGTTCACTCCTTTGCCTAATCGATATCGGCAATGCGCCAAGCGGCGCCTTCTTCCTTGCTTTTGTGCAGCACGTACATGGCATGTCCGGGCGCATCCTCGTCGATTCGCCATTCTTCAACCAGCGCCACTGCCTGAAAAAGCCGCTGCTGCTCCTGAATCGTCACCGGCTCGACCATCCGCAACTCCCGAATGCGGTAGCTCGGAAAAGTCGTAAACGGGGCATCCGGGGCCATCAGCCTCCAATACGCGTCTTCGTCGCCTTCCCATAGGGATTGAACCCGTCGATTGATAAGCTCCAGCACCTCGAGTTCGTCCCCCGTGGCCCCCTCCGTAGTCAGATAGACCGGCTGAGACGGTGGCTCTCCATTGACCGGATCCGCATTGCCGTTTGCAGCGTTTGGAGAGACGTCGTGACTGGCCGCATTCGAACCGCCGCCATATTTGCCGCTATGCTTGGCCCGCATATAGCCTTGGTCGGAGTCCTGTACGGCAATCGCTTCGTTCGTCTGCGCATCCAGGAGCCGGTACAGCTTCGTACCTGCAGGGTAGACATTGGAGAATCCGTCGGCGTACGTGCCTTCCTCGTCGGAATAATACGTGACCTCGCCGATCGCTTCCCCAACGTCCGCTTCCGCAACGACCGTATCCGTCATCGTGTAAATGTCGCCGTTCCACACGACGAACCGGTAGGCCCAGTCGGCGCTGGAAGATCCGCCTCCGCCTCTTGCGTTGTTGCACGCGGCCGTCACCATCAGCAGTATCACCAGTCCCGCCAGCAGCGCGGCTTGCAGTCCGCGCTTTCTTTTCTGCGTGTTCACACCGTTTCCCCCTTTACCCCAGCTTAACTCCTTCGTCGCTTTGCTTTTCATGCTTACTCCTCCTGGAGCCGCTCCTTGTACTCGCTGGGCGTGCAGCCGGCATATTCCTTGAACACCTTGGAGAAATAATGCTGGTCGCTGAAGGCCAGCGCGTCGGAAATGTCGCGGATGCGCAGCTGCGGCTTGTCCGCCATGAGACGGCGCGCCTCCTCGATCTTCATCTGCATGTAATAGTGGACGAAGGTACGTTCCGAATACCGCTTGATGATGCGGCTGATATACGAGGGGCTGACGTGAAAGCGCTCCGCCAGATCGGCCATCGACACGAACGAATACATGTTGAGCCGCAAATAATCGTCGATCTGCTGGAACAGCTCCGTCCCGCTTTTCTTGTTGCTCGCCAGCAGCCGTTCGAACTGCGTCGCCGTCCAGGCCTGCAGCGCCCGTGCAAATTTATCATAACTCTCCTGCTCCAGCAGCCGCCTGGCCTCCGCCGCCAGCTCCCCTCTGCCCGCTGCATCCAGATCCGGATCGAGCGTAGCCAGCGTGTCGCCAATCACGGTCAAAAAACGCTCCAGCTCGGCGATGCGCACGCCTGACTGCTGCCATCTCGCCAGCTGCTCCTCGAGCTTGAGCGCAAAAGGCTCCTTTTGCCGCTGCAAAATGAGCTCGGCGAACCGGCTCGCCAGCTGCTCCGCTGCGACTCCGCCGGCCACCGCGCCGCCGGGATACGCCGTATCGAGCGGCGGCGTGCCCAGCGCGCCCAGCTCCTCGTCCAGCCGCCGCAGCGCCTGACGGCCAAAATCCGCCCAGCGCTCCGGATCGAGCGGCTGCAGCCGGCCCGCCGCCGCCGCGTGCAGGCCGCGCGCGTCCAGCTCCGCGGTCAACGTCTGCATCAGCTCGCAAGCGTTGCTGTAGCCCGTGCAGACCGCCGGCGCGAGCAGCACCAGCATCGCCTCGCGCTCGCGCAGCGCCAGTACCGCGCTCGCATCCGGCGGCAGCTGCGCATCCAGCGCGGCCTGCAGCTGCGCGGCCGTCCAGGGCTGTCCAGCCGGCGTCAGCGGCTGGCGGCAGAGCACGAGCGGCACTTGCGGACCCCGGCGCATGATCTCCGCTCGGAGCGGCTGCCCCGGCACGAGCAAGGACTCCAGCGCATTCCCCGGCGCTTGGCGCACTGCCTGGGGCCGCTCGTCCAGATGGCGGGTCAGGCGGCCCAGCACGTCCTCGAGCTGACTGCGCTCCACTGGCTTGAGCAGGTAATCGAATACCTGTAGACTGAGCGCCTGGCGCGTATATTCGAAGTCGCTGTAGCCGCTGATCAGCACGACCTTGAGGTGCGGCGCGACGGCCTTCGCCTGCTCGATCAGCTCCATGCCGCCCAGCTTGGGCATGCGGATGTCCGTCAGCAGGATGTCGACCGGCCGCTCCCGCAGCCGCTCCAGCGCTTCCTCGCCATTGGCCGCCGTAGCAGCGACTGCGAGCGGCAAGCCCAGCGACTCCAGGTGCGACCGGATGTTGCGCAGGATCGGCTTGCTGTCCTCTGCGATCAGCACGGTATACACCGCGATCCCCTCCTTCTAGTAGAAGTCCTTGGTCAACGAAGCGATGATCTGGACCGTCGCCCCGCCTTCGTGCGCAGGGTTGTTGTAGATATTGAAGAACAGACGGTTTTTGTACATCAGCTTGAGCCGGTTCACCGTGTTGACGATGCCCATGTTGCCGATCCCCGTCTCACCGCCCTGGAGCTCGCGCGCCCCTTCTCCGGATTGCTCGATCATCTCGAGAATGGCCTTGATCTTGCTCGGCTCGAAGCCGGAGCCGTTGTCGCTGATCTCGACCGCCCATAGTCCGGTATACGCCTTCACCTGGACGCGGATGCGCCACGGCGGATCGGTATGGCCGAAGGCATGCTCGATGCAATTCTCCACCAGGGGCTGGATGACCAGCCGCGGCAGCTGAATATGCGCGATCGCCTCCGACGCTTCGATGCTCCAGATGAGGTCGTCCTCGTAATTTTGCTGCACGAGCGACAAGTAATGCCGCGTATGCTCCAGCTCCTGCGCCAGCGAGACATGCTGATAAGGCGAGGAGACGATGTAGCGCAGGCTTTCCGAGAGATGCTTGCACATCGCGCTGACGACCGTGTTTTTGCCTTCCTGGGCCGCGACGCTGATCAGGTAGAGCACATTATGAATGAAATGCGGCGCAATCTGGGCCTGCAGCGCCGAGCTGCGCGCCGAGGCCTCCTCGCGCACCGCCTGCTTCTCGCGCTCGATCGACTGCTGCAGCCGTTCCAGCAATTCACGGAAGGCGGCGTCGAGCAGCAGCAGCTCGTTGTTGTGCGAGCGGCTGTCCACCTTGACGTTCATGTTGCTGTAGGTGATGCGCAGCAGCTGATTGCGCAGCTTGCGGATCGGCAGCAGCAGATTTTTGGCGGACACGTAGATGTACAACGCGGAGAAGAGCAGCAGCGCCGAGAGCAGAGCAATCGAGATATACTTCACCGAGTTGACCGGCCCGAGCACCGCGCGCTCGGGAGAGAGAATGTAGGTCGTCCAGCCGGTCATCGCCGACTGATGGTAGGCGACATAGTTGTCCTCGGCGTCCACGTACATGCCGCTGTCGCCATCCGGCGCGCGCAGGCCTTGGGCCAGCTCGTCTGCCTCCACGCCCGCCGAGGCGGTGATGATGCCGTGGTCGCCGTCGACGACCACTACGTCGCCCGCGCTGACGCCGTCGGCCGGCTTGCGCAGGTAGAGCTCGTCGAGCTGCACAGTCAAGTAGCCGAAGCCTTCGCCGTTCTGGTTGACGATCGGCCGGATGAAGGCAATCTCCCCGCTCGGCCCGCGAGTGAGCACATAACCGCTGCGCAGCGCCTCCCCCGTCTCGGGATCATCCAGCAGCGGCGCCAGCGACACCTGATTCAGATCGTAGCCGATGAAGGAGGCGATCGCCGTCCCCTCCAGATCATGCACGTACATGTCGCGGATATTCATGCTCGGACCGAGCGCGGAGAACATTATACCCGTGAGCTTGCGGCTGCGGGCGAGCTTGTCCGAGACAAGCGTCGCCCGGTTGACGTTCGCCATGACTGCAAAAACTTCCTGATTCGCCAGCACGCGCTGCGTCAATTGGTTCTGTCCTGAAATATAGAGATCGAGCTGGCTGCTCACATTAGCCGCCGTCTGTCGCTGTCCGGCTTCATAGCTTTCCTGCAACGGCCGAATGACCAGCCAATTGACATAGATCAGGAAGCTACCGAGCACAATAATGAGCAGGATCAGAAAAGTCAGCACAAATTTTGTTTGCAAGCTTAAGCTTTTGCCGGATCCGGCAGCTCGTGCGGTCGTTGTCGCCACAGTGCTCCTCCTTGCCGCCTTGATGCCCCTAATGTACCACTCACGGCGCAACGAAGACAAGTCCGGCACACGGTTCAGAATTTTACACCTTAACGGTAAATGGCAGCCATGTACCTCACACGTGGCGGCATCTATAATCAAGATATGAAAGAAACGACATCACTTCGCATAGGGGGATTCACAATGAAACCGATTAAAAAGTGGAGCGGTATCGCACTGACAGGCTTGCTCTCGGTCTCGCTGGCCGCTTGCGGCAGCGGCTCGGGCAACACCGGCAATACTACCGGCGACAAGGGAGATAGCGCCAGTGCAGGCGGTAAAAAGGTTACAATCGAGCTGGCCATCTCCAAAAGCTCGCAGGATTCGCCGTTCATCGACGAAACGCTGCTCGACAACTTCGAAAAAGAAACGAACATTCACATTAATCTGCAGCTGCTGCCGGCCGAACAGACCGCGACCGTCCTGCAGACCAAGCTGGCCGTCAACGAAACGCCGGATCTCGTGCAATATAATCTGGCAAGTGCCACGACCGACCTGAATCTGGAACGCAACTTCGAGATTCTCGACGACGAGGCCTGGGTGAGCCGCCTGGAGAACAAGGACGTACTGTCGGCCTACGGCCACGTGTACAGCTTCCATATCAGCCAGGATACCGGCATGCAGGGCGTCGTTTACAACAAGGACATGTTCGAGGAATACGGTCTCGAGATTCCGACGACGTTCGAAGAATTCCTCGCCGTATGCGAGACGCTCAAATCGAACGGCATCACGCCGGTATTCATGCCGTACAAGGACAACTGGGCCGCCAACATCTGGCCGGCTGCCGCATTCGCGAACGCCGTCGAGCCGTCCTGGTTCGACCAGCTCAACGCCAACGAAGTGAAATGGACGGACGTGCCGGAGTTCGTGACGGCGCTCGAGCAGCAATACGAAGTGTATGAAAAAGGCTATACCAACGCCGACGTACTCGCGGACAGCTACGATATGGCGGTCGGCAAATTCCTGAACAAGGAAGTCGCGATGATGTTCATGGGCGACTGGCTGATCGAGAGCGTAGCGGAAAAAGATCCGAGCATTAGCCTGGGCTTGTTCGCCATTCCAAGCGGCGACGATCCGAAAATCGGCGCCAGTCCGCTGGGCGGCCAGCTCTTCATTCCGAAGGAAGCCAAGTACAAGGAAGAAGCGAAAAAATTCCTCGACTATGTCGCGTCGCAGGAAGTGGCGCAGCAAATCGTGGACGAGCGCGCCTACGTCTCGAATCTGAGCGACGTTACCACGCCCGAGCTGCCGGGCTACAAGCAGGAAATCGTGGACAACTACATCACGCCGAAGAAAACCACGCTGACGACCGACGCCTACATGCTCGTCGACCGCAGCGAGTTGTATCGGGCGCTGCAGGACCAGTTCGCCGGCTCCAAGACGGCCGAGCAAGTCCTCTCGACCTGGAGCGACAAGTTCATTCAGCTGATGAAGGACAAGGGCGTAGAAGGCTTCTGATCCATGCCGGCTACATGACCTAAAAAGTTTGATGCGAACGCGCGGACGGGGCCGGCAGGCGGCCTCGTCCGGTTTCGCATAATGGAGTGTGATCAAAAAGATGAAAATTCAAAAACGCTTGTATTCCTACTATCTCATCTGGCCGGCCTTGCTGATATACAGCATCTTTTTTGTCCTTCCGGCCTTGATCGGGCTGTATTACTCGTTCACGGACTGGCGCTTGGACCGGCTGGAGATCAACTTCGTCGGCTGGGACAACTTTACCCGCATCTTCACGGACGACACGCTGCTGCTCGCGCTGAAAAACACGTTCATCTTCGCCGTCGCGACCGTCGTCGGCAAAAACGTGCTCGGCATCGCGCTGGCCGTCGCGCTCAACATGCGGCTCAAGACGCGCAACCTGCTGCGGGCGATCTTCTACTCGCCGTCGATCCTGAGCATCCTCGTCATCGGCATCGTGTTCACGCCGCTGCTGCGCACGGAGGGCGCGGTGAACCGCATCCTCGAATCGATCGGCCTGCACGGCCTGAGCCAGGCGTGGCTCACCGATCCGTCCATCGTCATCTGGACGATCGCCGCCGTGTCCATCTGGCAGACGACCGGCTTCCAGATGGCGATCTATCTGGCCGGCCTGCAGTCGATCTCCAAGGATTACTACGAGGCGGCCACCATTGACGGGGCCACGAGCTGGAAGAGCTTCCGGCATATCACGCTGCCGCTGCTGCTGCCGGCGATCAATATCAACGTCATGCTCACCCTGATCGGCGGGCTGAAGGTGTTCTCCGAGGTGTTCATCCTCACGGGCGGCGGCCCGGGCAACGCCTCGCAGGTATTCGGCACGATCATCCTCCGCACGTTCGGGGAAGGCAGCTGGGGCCTCGGCACAGCCATCAATACGCTGCTGTTCGCGTTCGTCGCCGTCATCTCGATCCCGCTGCTGATCTTCATGCGGCGCAAGGAGGTATCCGAATAATGGGCTACACGCGCCGTCTTCAGATTCGCAATTATATCGTCGAAGCGCTGCTCATCCTGCTCTCGCTGCTGATCATCCTGCCGCTGCTGCTGATGGTGTTCGGCTCGTTCATGAACAGCACCGAGGTGCTGCGCTTCACGCTCGCGCTGCCGGAGAAGTGGCTGTTCTCCAACTATGTGACCGTGTTCGAGCAGGGCGGGCTGGGCCGGGCGTTCCTCAACAGCATCATCATTACCGGCATCTCGTCGATTGTGAACGTCGTGACGTCCTCGGCCGCCTCGTTCATCCTGGTGCGGCGCGACACGAAGCTGGCGAGTGCGCTCTACCTGTTCTTCTTCATGGGGCTGATCGCGCCGATGTCGGTCATTACCACGATCCGGGTCGTCCAGTGGCTCGGCTTCTATGGCAGCGTCACCAGCGTCATCTTCATCTATGCGGCGCTCAATACCGCATTCAGCGTCTTCTTGTACAGCGGCTTCATTCGCACCATTCCGAAGGCGCTCGACGAGGTCGCGTTCCTGGAAGGGGCGAACATGTTCGACGTCTTCTTCCGCATCATCACGCCGCTGATCCTCCCGGTCAACGCGACCGTCGCGATCATGGTGTTCATGTCGGTCTGGAACGACATCACGATCCCGATCTACTTCCTCACGGACAGCTCGACCTGGACGATGCCGCTCTCGATCTACAACTTCTACGGCCTCTACAGTCGCGACTGGAACCTGATCTTCGCCGATCTGGTCATGACCTCGCTGCCGGTCCTGATCCTGTACATCCTGGCGCAAAAATACATCGTCAGCGGCCTCACTGCCGGTGCCGTCAAGGGGTAAGGCCCCTTGGCGGTCCTCCGCTTGTGGTACTGCCCGACTAGCGAAGCTGATCGGTGCACGATTCGACCAGCTCCCGGATCTCTGCCTGCTTCGCTTCGTCGAGCGATCGCGAGCTTGATGCTTCTTCAGCATCGGGCACATACAGCGTAAGCGGATCCACTGCCTCATCCCTTTTTTCGTCCGAATCGACCGTGCCGTCCCATTTCGATTGCCTCCCGGACTGATCGAAGATTTCCGTGCGCAAGTAGTTTCCTTCCGAATCGTAATAATCCTCAATGGCCCGAATCCGGGTTTCGATATACTGTTTGTTTTCTTTTACGTATGTAATAGCATTCACTTTTTTATACCCGCTTGCCTCCAAAGTCTGCCCCTGCTCCGTATACGTCTCGGTGCCAAAAGCTTCGACCGTTTCGTTTTCGACGATGTCTCCGCTTTGGCAGGCGCATAGCAGCGCCAGCATGAGTAACGTTATCGTATATTTATTGAAGCCTGGTATCTCAAGAGCCATGGAGCGCTTCCCACACAATGGCAGATCCCCCCTCTGACGTTCCGATATTCTACGACTACTCGCGATTGCGCTGCAAGTCGCGCAGCTTCTGATTGAGATCGTCGAGCGAACGCTGCATGCCGTCCATCTTGCGCAGCGCCGCAGTCTGATTAACGAGATTGCCGATAAGGCTGACAAGGCAAAGGAACAGTAGACTTGCAATCACTATACCTATCATTCGCACCTCCAAACCCACTATGACCTTGCTCCTATCGCGATCTAGCCCGAGGGCGCCTCCTGCAGCCGTTGCCGGATCATCCGCGCAATCGCTTCCTTCTCCGGCTCCGGGATACCCTCGGTCAACCGCTGGGCCGCGACCGGCAGCAGCCATTGCGCAATCTCCGCCTTGCCTCGTCCGGACAAGCGGATATACTCGGCCAGGTAGGCTTCGCGGATCGTCTCGCGCGCCGCTTGGAGCTGCCGGCTCTCCGCCTCCGAAGCGTGCTCCGGCGGCGCGCCGTACTTGAGCAGCAGCCAGGTGCGCGCGGCGTCTCCCGCCGGGCTGCCGGACATGCCGTTCATCCAGTCGAGCACGACATCCTGCGCGCCGGCCATGATATTGTCCGGATGGTAATCGCCGTGACACAGCGCCTGCTCCTCCGGCAGCCGCTCCAACAGGCGGAGCAAGGCCTGCCGCTCCTGAGCGTCCAGTCGCTCGCAGCGGCGAATGCCCGCGGCGAGCACTTCCTTTTGCCTGATGCCCATCCCGGCGCCGTCGCACGCATGCACCCGGATATGAAGAGCGGCCATCCTGCGCGAGAGCGGCTCCAGCTGCAGAGGCTGCTCCAGCATGAGCCTCAGCAGCGGCACGCCCGCGGCGCGCGTGTAGCGTATGCCGAGCCTGCCGTCGATCCGCACGAGCCCCAGCGCGGCCGGCGTAGCGATGTCCTGTCCCCGCAGCCACCGTCCGGCGGCGTATTCGCGCTCGACATCGGTCTGCGGGATGAATGGCTTGAACAGCTTCACCACCGTCTCGGCATCCGCCGCATGCGCCATGATGTCGGCGGTCCGACCGTGACCGATGGCCTGCCAATCGTTCGCTTCGCTCATGTCTGCTCCCGCATGAAGAGGATCCAGTCCGTGCCGCAGCTTGGCAATCCGGCTTGGTACAGCATCGCCGTCACATTGCCGCGATGGTAGGTGCCGTGGTTGACCATCTGCACGAGCAGCTCCGTCAGCGTATTCTCATACACCGTACCGGACGTGTTGGCGTACCGGATGACCGCATCGCCCTGCGCGCCGGACAGATAAATCGCGCACCGACGCGTGCAGCGCGCCGAGCCTTGCCTTGGCCTCTGCCGGCTCGGCGAACACCGTCTCTCCGAGCGCCCCCGGGCCGCTCCCTCTCATCCGGCTGAACCAGGTGCGATCCACATCATAGAGGTGACCGAACATCCGGGCCATCGTCGGGAACGGCGACGCCAGGACGCGGGCAAACACCTCCGGTGTGCGCGCCACATGATCGAGCAGCCGCGCATTCGCCCAGCCGTGGTAGGCGTGGTACTTCATCATTTCCGCTTGATGCATGCCTTATCCCTCCTTGCGCCGAGCGCGCTAAGCCTGTCCTTCCAATCTGGCCTTCGTGTCCGTGCGCTGCCCGTCCAGACGCTTGCGCAGCGTGGCGGACCAGCTCGCCGACAGCGCCTCGACCGCGAGCAGCCGGCTCATGCCCTCCAGGTAATCCGTCTCGTGGTGCATGATCCGATTCGCATCGGCGACGGTGACGCCGGCCGCGTCGCGCTCCAGCAGCACGAGCTCGTCCGTATCCGCGACAGTCCCCGCCTGCAGCACGGCCGCTCTATCGATTCTGCACTGCGGCATCCGGCATCACATCCTGTGCTCTCGCCACTGGCACCGTCAGCGCAAAGACGCTTCCTTGACTGTCGCTGCGAGCCAGCTCAAGCTCGCCGCCCAATGCTCGGGCGATAAGCCGGCTGAACGACAGGCCCAGACCGAGACCTCGCACGTATCTCTTTTTGGCCTCGCCGCGGTAGAACGGTTCGAAAATTCGCTCCCGCTCCTCCTCCGGCACGCCGCGGCCACAGTCGCACACCTCGATGCGCACGGATTCGGCCTCGCGCAGCAGACGTACGAGGATCGTCCCTCCCTGCGGCATGGCGTCTGCGGCATTGCGCAGCAGATTGATCGCCACCTGCTCCACACGCCCCGGGTCCGAATCGACCTCCCAGGCCGCACTGCCTCGATTCTGACCGAGCTCCAGCCGAGCCGAATGCCGAGGCCGGCTGAAGTTCCACTGCCGGACGATTGCATGCAACGCCTTGCGCATATGGAACGGCTCGCGGCAGATCGTCACCGTGTTGGACGCAAACGCATGAAAATCCAGCAAATCCTCGACCATTTTTTGCAGATGGCGGGTATGCTTTAAGCCGTTGTCCAAAAACAGCTTTGCCTCCTCGCCCTCCACTACGCTGTCCCGTACCGCCTGCAGCAAGCCGCTGATCGAGGCAATCGGCGTCTTCAGCTCATGCGTGACCCCGGCGAGCAATTGGGTCCGCAGCGCCTCCAGACGCTTCAATCGATCGGCCATTTCGCGGAACGATTGCAGCAACTCGTGGATTTCCTTCTCCGGATGGCTATGACTGCTCAATTGAATGTCGTAGTTGCCGGCGACGATCTGGCGCGATGCCTCCGCCGCATGCCGAATCGGCTGCACCAGTCGCCGGGTGATCCAATAGATCGCAAGCCAGCCGACCAGCACGATCAAGCCCGTCCCAAACAGCCGAATTTCCCGAAAAGCCTGCAGACCGCGCAAAACATCGGATTTCGGCTGCACGAACAGCGCATATCCGGCGCTCGTACCGGCGGCCGAGACCAGCGGGACGGCAGCCCCCACGTACGGGATCTCACCCCCCAGTCCGCGCGGCCTTACAACCCCCGCAGCCCCTTGCGTGATAGCAGCGAGCTCTCCGCGCAGCTCCTCCAGATCGAAGCGCGGCGCCAAGGGCGATTGCTGGACGAGCCGCCCCCGCGAATCAAGCACGAAAAAAATCGGCCGGCTCGTCAGGCCGAAGCGCTCCGTCTGCTCCACCAGCTCACGCTCCAGCAATTCCTCCGGCAGCGCGCCGCCGTGCGCCTGGAGCTTTGCCCCGAGCTCGCGCACAACCTGCTCCATCGCCTCCCGCTGCTCTTTTGAGGCGCTATACTGGATCAACGTCAACGTTCCGATTCCGACGCCGATCGCACAGACAAGCAGCAACAGAAAATAGCGCAGCGACCCATACAACAACAAACTTCTTCTTCTTTGCACGTCTTCCGCCCCCATGCTCCGACAGAATGCTCAGCTCATTTTGTTTCGAATCGCTGCGACCGCTTCGCATGCCGCCAGCTCGCCTTTTTGAATGAGCAGCGTGGAGGCTTTGAAGGTCATCTGATTCGTGTCGAGCTGCGGGCGCAGCACGACGTCGGCCAACTGCAACTCCTCGCTGACGATCTTCTCGCTCATGATATCGATCGTATTCAGGATCGAGGATACGAAATGAGCCGGTCTGCGCTTCACGAAGGAGGGGAGGCTAACGTCGACCGCAATCACGATATCCGCGCCCAAGCTTTTGGCCAGCGCGACAGGTACCGGGTGTACGACTGCGCCGTCGAGCAGCAGCCGCCCGCGATAGTGGACCGGCTTCATGATGCCGGGGATGGCCGTGGAGGCGCAGATCGCATGCGACACGCTGCCCTCGTTCAAAATGTACGGCTCGCCGGTCGTCGCATCCGACGCCACGGCGGCAAACGGTATCGGTAGCTCGTCGAATTGGACGGGGCCGATGTACTTCTCCACGAACCGGGCCATCGGACGGTTGTCGAAGAATGCCTTGGGCGGCAAGGCCGGGCGAAGCAACTGGTTCCAGCGCACCGTCGGCAGCACCCGTTCGAAAGCCGAGATCGGCTGGCCGCCGACGTACAAAGCGCCCAAAAAGGCGCCGACGCTCGTACCCGCCACAATGTCGACGGGAATGCCCTCGCGCTCCAGCACCTTCAACACGCCGATATGCGCCGCGCCGCGCACGGAGCCGCTGCCCAGCGCCAAGCCGATGGTCGGCCGCGCCCCGGGCGCGCGGCGGCCGCCGAACTTGATATGCCGAGCCTGGATCGCCCGGCCCTCGCTGCGCACGAGGGCTTGTTGCACGACTTCCTTCAACTCCTGTATATTGCCCTTCATATAAGGATACATGGCCAGCATGCGCATCGCCGGCTCGGCAATCGCCTCCTCCGGCCGGACCGCTCCCGCCTGCGCCAAAAATTCGGCGGCCAGCTCGGGGATATCCTCCACCCGCTCGCGCAGCGGCGTCAGCTCAATGCACGCGATGCGCCGCTCCGTTGCCGGGCGGCGACAGGCGGTCATCACGAGCGCAGGCCTGCCGCGTTCGCACGACCATTCGTCCAGCAGCTCGTGCAGCAGCTCAGGCGGCAAATGGTCGGCATGCTCCAGTACGAGCATGCCCTCGCCGGCGCCCGCTCGCAGTTGCAGCTTCCATTCCGCGTGCGCGAAGTGTGCGCCGTCGATACGCAGCAATGGCTGCTCGCGGCGCGCCGAGCCGCGATGAATGGCGTAAGCAAGGTGCAGCTTGCCGACGCCGGGATCGCCGACGAGACATAGCGGGTAATCGGAATCCGTCAGACGCGATATTCGGTGGCGCAGCTGCCCCATGAACGGCCCGCTGCCGACGAGCGGGCCAAAGCTGGCGGCGCGTTCGCGTTCCAACTGACGCAGGACGAGCGCCCCGCGCGCATGCTCCTGCGCAATGCGCTCGTTGGATCGGCCGATCCGCGCAATCATCGCCTCGATCATCTGCTTGCGGAATACCGGGCTCCGTTCCATCAATTGCAGCATGCCCGCGCGCGTAATCGACAACGTCCGCACCGCGCCTTCGGCCATGACCGTCGCGCTGACCGGCTCTCCGGTTAGACACGACATCTCGCCGCAGATCTGACCTTCCTCCAACACCGCCACGCGCACGCGCATTTCTTTTTCCACGAACACGCCCAGCGTCCCCGACAGCAGCAGATGCAGCCGGTCGCCGGCCTGCCCCTGCCGAAGCAGCGTCGTACCGGCATCATAGGTGTGTTCACTCAAGTATGGGAGGATCGCCTCCATATCCTCCGCATCCAATCGACTGAAGATGGGATAGGTTAGAAACTTCTTGCTCACGGGCTATCTTCCTTTCGGCCTAGCTGGCGGCGCTGCCGCCTATCACCCTCCATCATACCCCGCGATTGTTTCGATCCTGTCACAAGAGCTAGCGCGCAACGCGGAACTGATAGCCGTAATTGCGTATCGTCGCTATCTCGCCTTCCGCGGCCGGCCACTCCGCCAGCGCCTGACGAATCCGGGTCACGGCCATATCAACAGCCCGATCGCTGCCGTCGTAATCGATACCCCACACCGCCTCGATCAGCTGCGCCCGGCTCAGCGAGTAATTCGGGTGACGGGCCATATGCGTCAGCAGCTCCAGATCGCGCGGTGGCAGAGGCACCTGCCGTCCGCGCAGCGACACCTCCCTGGCGCCGAAGTCCAGCGACAAGCCGCCGAATACGGCGCGCTCCGGTGTCATGATCCGGGCCGGGCGCCGCAGCACGGCGCCTACGCGCGCGACGAGCTCCTCGCCGATGAACGGCTTGGTGATGTAATCATCGGCCCCGCGCTCGAAGCCTTGCAGCTTGTATGCAAGATCGCCGAGCGCCGTCAACATGATGACCGGTATCGAGCTGTGCGCGCGCAGCCGCTCCAGGACGACCCACCCGTCCAGATCGGGCAGCAGCACATCGAGCAGCACGAGCTGAGGTCGCCATTGCGCTGTCAGCTCCAATGCACGCTCGCCGGTCTCCGCTCGCTCGGTCGCATAGCCCGCCTGTCGCAAATAGGCGTGCAGCACCATCGCAAGATCCGGCTCGTCCTCGACGATCAGTATGCGGCTGTTCACGGCAACTCCCCTTCCATTTCCCGAGCCTGGTGTCAGTGTTGCGTCAGCGCATGATCTGCGGCCAGGTCCTCGCTCGACCACAGCCGCTGCGCCGTCCAAGCTTGGTCATCGTCCTGCCAGAAGGGCGCATGCGCAGGCAAGCCAAGCGGTAGAAAGGCCGCCGTACACAGATAGAGACTGCCCGTCGAGATATAGCCCTCGCCCAGGCCCGGTTGATGGCCGCACAGGCCGATGCGGAGCCACCCATTCGCGTCGAACGTGCCCGGCGCGTCCATCGTGCGCCGAATGACCGCTTCCAGCGCGCAGCGCACCTGCGCACGCGGCAGAGTCTGCGGGAGCTCGTCCAGCAGCGCCAGCTGTGCGAGCAGGTGAAACGCGCCACAGCGGTACGCAAGCGAGCGACCCAGTGGCGCGAAGCTGCCGTCAGGGGCGATCAGCCGCTCCTGCACCTCGGCATAGCGCTGCGCTCGCGTCAGGATGCGCGTCTGCTCCTCGACCGGGCGACCTTGCGTCCGCAGCGTGTCGAGCAGCATCGGCTGGATAACATAGCTGTTGTAATAGTCCCAGTGGAATTCCGGGCCGTCGCCGTACGTCCCGTCCCCCTTGTACCAGAGCTCGTGCTCGCGCAGGGCGTAATCGATGCGCATGCCATCCGCCTGTTCGCCGGTCGCACCGATCCATGTCTCGACCATCGCTGCGAACAACAACCAGTTGTTGTAAGGCGGAGTGACGACTCGCGTCGCGCGCATCGCCTCCAACACCTGTTGCTTCACCCGCGCCTCCAGCGGCTCCCAGAGTCGTCCCGGGGCGCGCAGCAGAGCCTCTGCGAGGAAGGCCGCGTCGACGAGCGACTGCGGGCTGTCTCCGAAGCGGCCGTAGTCTGGCGAATCGGGGTTGGTGAGTGCGTCCAGCCCGGCTACCGCCCACTCCCGGTACTGCTTTTGCAACGCGGCCTCCGATTCGCTCAGATCGGGATCGGTCAGCTCCAGCCACGGAGCCATGCCGCACAATGTACGGCCAAAGGCCTCCAGATAGCTGCAGGCGCTGCGATCTCTCTTGGCCTCCAGCGGCATATCCTCCCGCAGCCTCCGATGTGCGGCCGCCTCCAGTACCGGCCCTCCGATGCGCAGCATCGTTTGCAACCAATACGATCGCTCTCGTTCATCCGACATGCTTTCTTCCCCTTCCCCTATATCAAAAAAATTGAAGATGCCCTTCACATTGTAATTCTGCACGCCTTGCTTCATCGCCTGCCGCGCATCATAAAATTCGTAACGGTCATGCGCTGGACTCGCCGCCGACGAGCGCTGCTCGGAATCCAATCGAGCCGACGATAGCTCTGCCTTACTGCCGCAGCACGAGCCACCGCTGCTTGTCGGTGCCGTCGGGGTCCGCCCACTCGTAGCGGATGCCTTCGGCGCCGCTTGCGTCAACCGGCTGCAATACCTTGCGGTTCGCCGCATAGACGAGCAGATAGCTGCCATCCGGCTGCCGCTCCAGAATCCACTGCTGATTCACATCATGATAGGCAAAGGTCTGCTGAATCGCCAACTGCGAAGCGTTCGGCGCCAGCACGAGACCGCTGTTCGCATTGACGATGCGCGTGCCGCTGCGGTACCAGCGGAACTGCCATAGCTGCTCCGGGGTGCCGGCGTACACGGCCTGCGTAACGCTGGCCGCATTGGCGGTGCTCGCATCGGCGACCTCCATGACCTGGCCAGTAGCCGCATTCTGCAGAATATAGTCATGTTCCTCGTCGACGACGGGCTCGATAGGCTGCCGCTCGTCCTTGACGATATACCACTGCTGCGCATCCGTCCCGGTATACGGAGCCGTGACCGCCATCGCGCCCTCGAGCAGACTGCCGTCCTTCGGCTGCAGCACGCCTGTCGTGACGTTGTCGCGAATGACGTAGGCGCCATCCGGCTGCTTGTCCAGCGTCCATAGCTGCCGCGGCGCATCGTACCAGAATGGAGCCTGGGTAATGCGCGAGCCGGCCGCGCCATTAATGACCAGCTTACTGCCCGCGTTGATCATGCGAAAGCCGGAGCACCCGTCGAAGCAGCGGAAACTCCACTTCTGACTCGCCAGTCCCTCATCCTCTTGAAGATTGGCAATACCGCCCTCCGTACCGCGTGAATTGCCGATCTGCAGCACCTTGCCTGAGGCCTTGTTTATCACCTGATATAGATGCTCGCCGTGATCGATAATGTGTGTGCGGGGGCCGGCATAGTCCATCTGCCACGTCTGGCGCGGGTCCGTAGACACGGGCTCTACCGAGACCTCCTCCTCCAGCGGATCGGTCGAGATTGCCAGTACGAGGGAGCTGTCCGCCGCTTGTATCCGCACGCGCTGGCCCGACAGCGGAATCAGCTCCCACTGCGTCGCGACCTCGCTTTGCCCGTACGGCACGCTCAGCAGGCTCTCGCCGCCACGCGTCTGGATCTCGTATCGACCGCCGCCGACTGCGCGGAAGGTCCACTGCTGATCCCAGCTGAGCGTATTCGGGCCGTGTACGTAGCCATAGACGGAGCCCGTCGCGGTCAGCAGCGTCTCCGACTGCCCATTCGTCAGTGTGTATGGGATGTGCTCGACCGGGGTTGCCTCTGCCCCGCTCGTGAGTACCGTGACCGAATGTCCCGGCAGCTCCAGTCCGTCCGCCGCCCATGAGGCAGCGTTTAGATTTGGCGTGTGCGAAGAGCCGCTCGCATCCAGTCGGTACAGTTGCCAGGTACCCGGCGCCGTGCCGGACTGATTCAGCTCCACCGTCTGGACGTCGTCCGTACGGTTGATCAGCATCATTGACTTGCGGTCGTCACTGGCGACGGCGAAGCCGTCCACCTTGGTCTCGTCCTCAAATGCCGTCGCGACCGTCTGACCGTGGAAGAAGCGATTCAGCCAATGATGCAGGTCTGCCGTCTCGTACAGCTCATGACGGTCATTCATCAGTCCCATGTAGGAGCCCTCAGCATGCCAAAAATTCACGGCCGTGCCGTCGCCGCCGACGACATTCGCCGCCAGCAGCGCTGTATACACCGACTCCTTGCTCGTATGCAGGCGCGGATCGGTGTCCCAGGTCATATTGTATTCGTCAATCACTATCGGCAGCTCCGCGCCCGGATGATTCGTCTCGATCTCCGCACGCAGCGCGCTTGCCAGCGCGCCCTGATTCTGTGCATGATTGTACGCCTGAACATCCGTGCCGGGTCGCGACTGACCGCTGCTGTAGGCGTGCATAGACACGAAGTCGAGGCTAGGCAGCGCCAGATCGATCACGTCGGACAGATACGGGACGTTGACATCGCTCGTCGCCGGTCCGCCGACGAGTATCGACGGATCGACCGCCTTCATGGCGAGCGCGCTTTTGGCGATCAGCTCGGCCATAGCCGAAGCGCTCAAGCCGGGGCTCGCGAAGCCGCTCTCGCGCTCGTTCGGAATTTCCCAGTAGCGCACGTCCAGCCCGTGATCGACATTGACGATCTCCACCAGCTCGGCGGCGAAGACGGCGAAGGCATCGGCATCCAGATAATCCGTCTTGCCGGCCGGGCCGTACGGAATGTTGATCATGATCGGGTAATCCTCCTGGACCAGCGGGGCCAAAGCACCCGCAATCCGCGACTCGTTCCAGGTCAGATCCTCATTGAGCCAGCCTGCAGTGCTAATCATGCCGGTACTGTGAATGCGTATCAAGCCTTTGTTGCCGTTCAAGTATCGGATATTGGCCATGAAGTCCGGATTCTCGGTATACGTACTCTGCAAAAAACCGTTGGCGTTCAGACCGTACGCATACGGCGCAATGGTCTTCCCGAGTGTGTTCCAATCTACCGTCGCGACCAAGCCTCCCGTGGCCGGCTTTTCGTCGGCGTTCACATTGGTTGCGCTTACATTTCCAATCAGAAACAGCCCGAGCAACAGCCCAGCCAGCGCCTGGCTGATGCGCTTGCGCAAGCGCCCCCCGATTAATCGATTCATTCCTTATCCTACCTCCTTTGGAATCAGCGTTCATTTCCTAGGTTCTGCGCGTCGCAATTGAATTCCTGCTTGGCCGCTGCCCGTAACGCAAAATAGCGCTAAGACGTTGAAGCCGCCGTCGCCGCACATCGCCACCGCCTGCCGGCCGGGGCAGGCCAGCTTGGCCGCCATCGCGCCGGGCAGCCCGCAGCCCAGCGTCGCCAGCCAGCTCGAGAGCACCAGCTTTTGCCCGGTCATCCGGAAATAACGCGCCGTCCATACCGTCACGGTAGCGCCGGCCGAGATTCTCCGGGTTGCTGTCGATCTGGATCGACTTGGCCCGCTCCGGCAAAAAGTCCGTATACGGATAGGACGTGCCCAGCAGCAGGAGCGTGTCGCACCGCTCCATCGCTTCGTAGGCCGGCTTGGTGTCGATTATGCCGAGGTTGCCCAGGCAGAGCGGGTGCTCGTCGGCGATGACGCCCTTGGCCGGGAGCGTGACGACAATCGGCGCGCCCAGATGCTCGGCGAACGCCTCCAGCTCGTCTCTGGCATGCAGGCAGACATTTCGGACAACGGCGCTCCTACGATGTATTTAATCGCACCCCCTTCCAATCAATCAGAGGAATCGGCGAGGATGACTGCAGTTGCACGCCTTCGCGCAGCTACACCTGACGATGGCCGCAACGGTCAACAGAGTCGCTTAGACGCTCATTTTGAAGCTTTTCCGGCTCTATACGAAGGAACGAGGAGGCAGATACTTCATGAGAGGAACGAATGTATGGGACGCGGAGTGGGAGGTTAACGAAGAGCAGGCGCAGAGACTGATCCGCAGACAATTCCCTCGGCTGTCATCGAACCAAGTGAAGCGATTGGGCTGGGGCTGGGACAATACGGTTTTTCTCATCGGTGACGAGTACGTGTTCCGGTTTCCAAGAAGAACGATTGCAATTGGCTCGATTCGTATGGAAGGGAAGCTGCTGCCGAAGCTGGAGCCATATATGACCATCCCCTATCCGAAACCGTTGTTTTATGGGGAAGCAAGTGACGAATACCCGGCACCATTCCTGGGCTATGCCTACGTGCCAGGAGATTTCCCAATCGGTTTGACGGAAGAACGCCGGGCTTTATCGGCAGAGACGCTGGCGAAATTTTTGCGGAGATTGCATGAGTTTCCGGTGCAAGCGGCGCTGAAGTTCGGGATTCAGCACGATCATCGAAACTTGACGGACATCGCATCGCGCAAAGTGAAATTGGAGGGCTTTCTACCGAAGGTGGTTGCACACTTGTCGCCGGAGGAGGCCGGTGTGATCGAAGCGTATATTAGCAGGCTGCAAAAGGATCGTGTCGAGGCGGTGAATGCACTCCTACATGGCGATCTTCATTTCAAAAACATGCTTGTGAATGAGAACGGGATCGTTTCCGGCATCATTGATTGGGGCGATCTGAGCGTAGGCCATCTAGCTTGCGATTTGAGCGTTGCTTACAGCTTTTTACCTCCTTACGCTCGTGATGTGTTTTTCGAAACCTACGGAGGGGCAGGCGAGGAAACGAAGCTGCTGGCGCGGCTAATCGCGGTATACATCCCCGTATTGCTCTTCATGCAAGCGGTGGATGACGGGAATGATGCGATTGCGGCAGAGGCGAAATCCAACATCATGCGGGCATTGTCGGATTAGTTTAACAGAGTAATCAACATTATTAGAATTTAACATAGCCATTTTAAAAAAACGCTCGACATCGCGATGTGCGAGTCGTAGCGGGCCTGGCTGCAGTCGCTCCCATGCGGAACATGAATGGTTCATTCGGGGAGCACAGCGACGCCTTATTGCAGGTCGGTCAAGGTGAGTCCGCAGTCGGGGCACACCTCCGTCGCCGCCGTCACGCCGGCTTGGCAGGCCGGGCAATGCTCCGGCGCATCTGGAGGTATAGACGCCGCCGGCTCGGGGACGCGCAGGCGGTCTGCGAGGGCAGCCAGCGGCTGGCCGTCCACCTCGATCACCGTCAGCTCATCGGTACAGATCAAACTGATGCGCCCCTGGTGTCGCAGACGGCGGCCACCGGAATCTCGTCGGCCTCCTCGTGCGGGAACAGATTGCCGCCCAAAAAGCTTGGCCGCTGCGCCTTATAGGCGCCGAAGCCGGTCCCCAGCAGGATGTAGCGTTGATTCGTCGACTTGTGCAGCACAATGACGCTCATCGGTTATGCCTCCTCTCGTATTCGCTATGTGTCGCCAGGATCGCCCTGTCGTCAGACATCCGAAGGCATCAGTCCAGGCGATTCGCAGGTCCAATAGAACCCGAGCATCGTGGCACTGTCGCGGACGCGATCCCGGCGCGCGTCCTCGAGTACGGTCCGGATCGAGCGATCCATCCCACTGTCACGGATAGCATTTCCCCCAACCTTCCGGCGGGGAAAGAAGGCCTCGTAGAGATGGGCGGGGTCCCGGTACCGACGATCCGCCGTGTCCAGGATGCCGTCAGTCGTCAGCACAATGGCATTGGCGCCGAATCGCAACTGACGTCGCCCCGACGTGTAGCAAGGAACCGGCAGATCGAGGGCGCTGCGCGCTCCGATCCATTCGTAGAACTGCCGCTGATTCAACGCGTATTGACCCAGCCCCGCCAGCTCAGGATGCAGTAAATAGGCCATACAATCGCCGACGGACAGCCACCACAGATAGGCCCCCTTGACGAAGCAGATCAGGCAGGACGTCTCGCCAGTCGTGCCCCGGCATGCCGATCGGAATTCGCTTCCCATCAGCAGCTCAACAATGGCAGGCTCGAGCGCCGCGAAGGCATCCGCCCTTCCGCAAGTGTCCGCCAACTGCGGCGCATAGCGGTCGAACAGCCCCACCAGTAGCTCGGCGCTCGCCGCCGTATGATGCGCGTCCACCAGCACCGCGAGGACCCATTCGCCCGCCTCGTCTCCAAGCGCGAACAGGCCGTCCTCGTTTTTGTGCGCACCGCCGGCGGTGCTGCCGCCGAAGCGGCCGACATGCAGCATCTCGCCGACTGCCGTCACATGCACTTCATCCAAATAGGAGCCACGGCTGCCGACCCAGGAATAAGTTTGCATGATTTCCTTCACCTCCCAAACGTTCGCGACAGGCAACAAAAAAGACGAACGCCCGCATTCCAACGCCTAGTCAATCGCCGCGGCAACCCGTTCGTTCAGTCGACCATCTTGCTGCGCAGCACGTACACCCCGGTCTCGGCAATCGGACGATTGGACTTGGACGGCTTGCGCACCTCCAGGAGATACACCGCTTGGGCCGCTTGACCGGGCAGCTCGTAGAGCTGCAGATCCGGATCATAGCCGCCGGCAGACTTGAAGGTATACGCCTTGAACTCAATTGTCTCCTCATCGTATACCAACTGAAAATATCCCGTGCCGTTCCAGCCTCCGCGAGTCGTGTTGTTGATATCGTAGAATGCCTTTGATTGCCGAGCCTCCCGCACGAAGCCCTGCAGCGTCAGCGGCGCCGCAGCGTCCTCCCAGTCCTGGAAAGGGGCGATCAGCCCCGTCAGCTCCTCAAAGCGGCTCGTCTCGCCGCTCGGGCGAGCGCTGTCCAGCTCCGGCAGGCCGGCCTCGCCGACGTCCAGCTGCCGCACCGTGCGGCCGTCGGCGGCGACGGCCCATAGCATCGCCGGCCGATCGAAGCCGCGTGCAGCCTGCCGATATACGAGCACGCGCCGCTCCTGGCGATCCCAGACGATGGTATCCACCGCGCCCGGTACGAGCTTCGCCAATTCGTGGCGCGCGCCGACGAGCGGCGCCTCGGTCAAGGCAGGGTAGCTCTCCAATGCCTGCGGGAGCAGCAGCCGGTCGAGCGCATTGCGCGTCCCGTCGTGACGGGCCAGCCACCACCCGGCCAAGACGAGTGCGAGCAGCGCCGCTGCATATAGGGTCGCCTTCATAGGCGGCCTTTCCGAATGGCTGTCCTCTGCATGCACACCACTCCTCTGCCTGAGGCGCAAGCGCCAGGCGATTACTTCCTCTCATTCTACCGCAGATCGGCGCCTTTAAGAATGACAACCAGTCGATGTCAGCGCAGCGTCTGCAAGGCCTCGCGGGCAAACGGCTCCCACTCGGTCGTCCGGCCGTCGCGCAGCTTGCGCGCCCAAGCCGGGTCCGCCAGCAGCGCCCGGCCGACGGCCACCAGGTCGAACTCTTCCCGCTCCAGCCGCTTCACGATCTCGTCGACTCCGGTATTGGCCGCGCCCTGGCCTTCGCGGAAGAAGCGCGAGACGTCGCCGTCGAGACCGACCGAGCCAACCGTGACGACCGGCTTGCCGGTCAGCTTCTTGGTCCAGCCGGCCAGATTGAGCTCGGCATCGGCATCGGCAAATTCAGGCTGCCAGTAGCGCCGCGTCGAGCAGTGAAACACATCCACTCCCGCTTCAACCAGCGGGTTCACAATTTCCGCCCACTGCTCCGGCGTCTCGGCCAACCGCGCCTCGAAATCGACGCCCTTCCACTGCGACAGACGCAGCATGATCGGGAAGTCAGGCCCGACGGCGGCGCGACATGCCTCGACGACCTCGACGGCGAAGCGGGTACGCGCCGCACGGTCGCCGCCGTAGCGGTCGGTGCGCGAATTGGTCCGCTCCCACAGGAACTGATCGATCAAGTAGCCGTGCGCGCCGTGCAGCTCGATGCCGTCGAATCCCAGCCGACGGGCCGCCGCGGCAGCGTCCGCGAACGCCTGGACGATCTCGGCAATCTCCGCTTCGGAATAGCCGTTCACGTCGCCGCGCGCGCCCATGTGCCAGATCTGCGGCATGATGCGCCCGCCTGCCTCATGCACCTCGCGGACGACATGCGCCCAGCCTTGCAGCGCCGCTGCGCCGTAGAAATGCGGCACGTTCGCTTGATTGGAGGCGTCGGCATGCTCCACGATCGTGCCTTCTGTGACAATCAAGCCGACGGCATTCTCGGCCCGGGCCCGATAATAGCGGGCGACATTCTCGCCCGGCACTCCCTCTGGCGAGAACTGCCGGGTCATCGGCGCCATGACGATGCGACTGGCGAGCGTCATGCCTCCGAGCTGAAAAGACCGAAACAACGGATTGGCATTGGACGAATGATTCATTCTGCTCTCTCCCTCTTACTTTCCATTTTTTGCTCGTTTGGGGCGCTGTTCAGGGCTCCAGCAGCGCAAAGGACGTCTGCAACACCGCGTCGATGCTGGCCCGGCCGGCGCCCGACCGCTCCATCACCTTGGCACTGCGCAGGACATTGCTCAAATACGCGGCCAGCTCCCGGCTCGCGCAGCGCGTCGTAATGATATGCTGCGCCTGTCCTTCTCGAAGCACCACTTCGAGAATGCGCTCGACTTCCGCGGACATGCTCGCAATTTCGGCGGACACCGCGAGATCCTCGGCTCCGAACTCCAGCACCGCATTGACCATCAGACAGCCTCGGCAAGCCGCGCCCCCCTCCCCGGAGCCCAGACTCAGCAAGCGAATGTCATCCAGCTTCTTCCGGACAGGCGCCTTCTGCGACGCAGCTTGCTCCAACATGCGGATGAACTGCTTGCGGTAGAGCGCCAGGGCCTGGAGGTACAAGCTTCGCTTATCCTCAAATGCGCCGTACAGGCTTTGCTTTTTGACCTGGGTGCGGCGGGTCAGGTCTTCGAAGGACGTTGCCTTGAACCCCTTCGCCCAAAACACGTCCATGCACTGCCGCAACGCAAGGTCGGCATCGAATTCTCTTGGTCTGCTCATGTCTGCAAGTATATCCATTCTTGACTGTCTAGTCAAGAATAATAGTCGACTCGCTCTCGGGCTCGGCGTCTCGTCAGCCGCCCGCTCACGCAGTAGCGTTACTTTTTCACTCTACTGTCAGTCGCCTGAACTCCACCGAATCGGCCAAATCGGCCGAACCCATATGTGCGCACTTGGCTGCTTGCCCCCAAAAAAAAGCCTCCCGCCCCCGCGTCCATAGCGGGTTTAGGAGGCTTTTGCTTCTAGAGGTTATAATTGACTCAGCGTCCATTACAGAAGAACCAGATGCGATTGAAACCGTCCTGATCCCTTCACCAACCGCCAACGAACCTAACGGTTGCCACAGCGGCTATTGCGCCCAAAAAACGCCGTTAGCTTCGCAGAGTCCGTTTGCCCGCGTGATGGGATGGATTAGCTGGCTTTGGTTATTTCGTGAAGGGGCATCCGACCAGCGTCATGCCGCCGGACCCCGCGCGCTGGGAGCTGCGCGCGGAAAGACCTGAGACAAGCATTAGCGCGCCTTACTTCGTGGCGTTCTGCCAGTCGGCCGCGAACTTGTCCATGCCTTGATCGGTCAGCGGATGCTTCGAGATCTGCTCGATGACGGCAAACGGCACGGTCGCGATATGCGCGCCGGCCATCGCCACGCGCGTCACATGGTCGGGGTGGCGCACCGAGGCGGCGATGATCTGCGACTCCAGGCCGTGGATGCGGAACAGCTCGGCGACCTTGGCGACAAGCTGCACGCCGTCCTCGGAGATATCGTCCAGCCGGCCCAGGAACGGAGAGACATACGTCGCGCCGGCGCGTGCGGCGAGCAGCGCCTGGTTGACAGTGAAGATCAGCGTGACGTTCGTTTTGACGCCCTTCTTGGTCAGGTAGCGGCATGCTTCCAGCCCTTCCAGCGTCATCGGCAGCTTGATCGTGATGTTTTTGTCGCCGCCGTTGATCTTGATCAGCTCGTCGGCCTGGGCCATCATATCCGCCGCAGTGAGCGCATCCGGCGTAACCTCCGCCGACACCGATTCGACCTCGGGTACGGTTTGCAGAATTTCCGCGATGCGGTCCTCGAATTTGACGCCTTCCTTCGCCACCAGCGAAGGGTTGGTCGTTACGCCGGACAGCACGCCGATCTTGTAGGCTTTTTTGATGGCATCCAGGTTTGCGGAATCGATAAAAAATTTCATTGTGCATTCGCCTCCTAAGTTTGGTTCTTGCCTATACTTGCCTATAAGTGTACCGTTATACGAGCGATTTGGCCAATCGGACCACATGCTCGGCCGTGAAGCCGAAATGCGCCTGCACCTCGCCGCCCGGACCGGACGCGCCGAACGTCTCCATCGCCAGCACCTTGCCCGCCGGACCGGCATAGCGCTCCCAGCCGAGCGGGATGCCCGCCTCGATCGCCACCCGCGCCGCGATCGCATCCGGCAGCACCTGCTGCCGATACGTCTCGGGCTGGCGGTCGAACAGTTCGCGGCACGGCATCGCCACGACGCGCACAGAGCGGCCCTCGCGCTCCAGCTCGGCCTTGGCGTCCATCGCCAGCGACACCTCGGAGCCGGTCGCGATCAGCAGCAGCTCCGGCGAGGCGTCGGTCTCGGCCAGCACATAGCCGCCGCGCGCGACGTTGTCCATATTGCCCTTGGTCGCCTCGTAGACCGGCAGATTCTGCCGGCTCAGCACGAGCGCGACCGGCCCCTTGCTCTGCAGCGCATACGCCCAGGCGCTCGCCGTCTCGTTGGCGTCGGTCGGACGAATCACGGTCAATCCCGGAATCGTGCGCAGCGCCGCCAGATGCTCGACCGGCTCATGGGTAGGACCGTCCTCGCCAACTGCGATTGAGTCGTGCGTGAAGACGTATGTCACCGGCACCTGCTGCAGCGCCGCCAGCCGGATCGCCGGGCGCAGATAGTCGCTGAAGACGAAGAACGTCGCCACGAACGGCTTCACGCCGCCGTGCAGCGCCATGCCGCTCCCGGCCGCGCCCATCGCATGCTCGCGGACGCCGAAGTAGACGTTGCGCCCGGCATATCGCGGCGCGGCGAATACCGGCTCGTCCTTGATGTTGGTCATCGTCGAGTGCGACAGATCGGCGCTGCCGCCGAGCAGCGACGGCACCTTCTTCACATAGTGATTGATCGCTTCGCCGCTCGCGACGCGCGTGGAGATCGCCTTCCCCGTGTCGAAGGTCAGTACGTCCTCCGCCTCCAGCGGCGCGCTGCCGTCGAGCGCCCGCTCCAGCTCCTCGGCCAGCGCCGGGTGCGCCGCCTTGTAAGCCGACAGCCGCTCGTTCCAATCGGACTCCGCGGCCGCGCCTCGGCGGCCGAGCGCTTCGAAATGCGCGCGCACCTCGTCCGTCACCGTGAACGGCTCCTCGTGCGCCCAGCCGTAGGCCTGCTTGGCCGCGGCGCCGCCCTCGGCGCCGAGCGGCACGCCGTGCGCCTTGTTCGTGCCGGCCGCCGGGCTGCCGTAGCCAATCACCGTACGCACCTCGATCAGGGTCGGCTGCGACCGGTCTTGCCTGGCCGCCGCGATCGCGGCCGAGATCTGCTCGACGTCATTGCCGTCCTCGACGCGAAGGTAGGACCACTTCGCCGACTCCGCGCGCTTGCGCATGTCCTCGCCGAAGGACAGGGCCAGCTCGCCGTCGAGCGAGATGTCGTTGGAATCGTAGAGCACGATCAGCTTGCCCAGCTTCATATGGCCGGCCATCGACATCGCCTCGTACGAGATGCCCTCCATCAGACAGCCGTCGCCGACGAGCGCGTACGTATGATGATCGATCACGTCGTGACCCTCGCGGTTGAAGCGCGAGGCCAGATGCGCCTCGGCCATCGCCATCCCGACCGCCATCGCGATGCCCTGACCGAGCGGGCCGGTCGTCGCTTCCACACCGTCGGTGTGGCCGTACTCGGGATGACCGGGCGTGCGACTGTTCAATTGGCGGAATTGCCTCAGGTCCTCCAGCGAGACCTGATAGCCCGATAGATGGAGCAGGCTGTACAACAACATAGAGCCATGCCCCGCCGACAGCACGAAGCGGTCGCGGTCGAACCACTGAGCATGCGCCGGATTGTGCTTCAGGTGGCGCGCCCACAGCGCGTAACCCATCGGCGCCGCGCCCAGCGGCAGCCCCGGATGGCCGGAGTTGGCGCTGTTGGTGGCATCGATGGACAGCGTGCGGATCGTGTCGATGGCGAGCTGCTCCATCGCCTGTGTTGTATGCGTCGCTTGCGTATCAGACATATTGTCGTTCCCCCGCTCTCTTGGTATGCTCCTGTACGGCATGCTCCTGCGGGATCTCCGCCTGTGCGCGCTCCGTCTCCGCCGCGCGCGCCTCGTCCTCGCCTTGCCACCAGCGGTAGCCGTCCCGCGCCGTCAGCGCATCCGCCGCCGCCGGTCCGTGCCCGCCGGCTTCGTACGGATGCAGCGGCACCTCACCGTCCGCGAAGGCTTCCAGGATCGGCTGCACCCATCGCCAGGACAGCTCGACCTCGTCCCAGTGAGCAAAGAAGGTCGCATCGCCGCGCAGCGCGTCACCGATCAGATTCTCGTACGCCTCCGGCGTCTCCTCGGCGTCGTCGCGCAGGTCCAGATGCAGCGGTCGGAACCGCGCCTTGTCCTGCGTGTCGCGCGCATTGAGCTGCAGTGTGATCGTCTCGTTCGGATTGATGTCGATGATGAGCAGATTGGGCGGCTGCGCCGCGTCCGCGCCGGACTGCTTGAGCGGCGGCTTGAACTCGATGACGATCCGCGTCGACTTGGCCTGCAGTCGCTTGCCCGTACGGATGTAGAACGGCACGCCGCGCCAGAAGGCGTCGTCGATCGTGAGCCGCGCCGCGACGTACGTATCGTTGGTCGAGCCGGCCGGGATGCCCGGCTCGTCGGCATAGCCTGCGACCGGTACGCCCGCGATCGCGCCGGCGGCATACTGGCCGCGCACGACGCTGGCCGCGACCTGCCCCTGCTGCAGCGGATCGAGCGCCTCCATGACCTTCTTCTTCTTGAAGCGGACCGTCTCCGCCGTGCTGTTCTTCGGCAGCTGGGCGGTCAGCATCATCAGCAGCTGCAGCATATGATTCTGGAACATATCCCGGATCGCCCCGGCACGGTCGTAGTAGCCGGCCCGCGTCTCGACGCCGACCGTCTCGCTGGCCGTGATCTGCACGTTGGCGATGTAGTGGTTGCTCCACAGCGCCTGCAGCACCGGATTGGACTGCTGCAGCAGCTCGAGCTTCTGCACCATCGGCTTGCCGAGGTAGTGGTCGATACGGTAGATCTCCTCCTCGGCGAACGTCTCGCCGAGCTTGGCGTTGAGCGCGCGCGCCGACGCCAGATCGTGGCCGAACGGCTTCTCGATGACGAGCCGCTTCCAGCCGTCTGCGCCGCCGAGCCCGCTCGCCTCGATATGATTCGCGATCGTGCCGAAGTACTCCGGACCGACCGACAGATAGAACATGCGGTTCGGCGTCAGCCCGAGCTCCCGCTCGCGCCGCTCCACGAGCTCGCGCAATTGCGCGTAGTCCTCCGCGCGGTCGATGTCCAGCACCTGGAAGCGGAAGGCGCGTACGAAGCGCGCCAGCTCGCCGCGGTCCGCCGGCTTGCGCCGGGAAAAATCGTACAAGGCTTGCTCCACATTGGCCTGGAACGTCTCGTCGCTCCACGCCCGCCGTCCGAGCCCGACAACCGAAAAGCCCTCCGACAGCTTGCCGTCCACGAACAAATTATATAAGGCGGGGTAGATCTTGCGCTTCGCCAGATCTCCCGTCGCGCCAAACAACACAAAACTTGCAGCATTCACGGTACATGACTCCTCTCGGCTAGCTTCTCCATGCTAATTCCACTATAATACATATACGTGCCATGCAAGTAATTAATATATTGGACAGGAGCTATAGATGTCGTCTATGACCAATAATTACGAGTTATACAAAGTGTTCTACCTGGCCGCCAAAACGGGCAGCCTGTCCCAGGCCGCCAAGGCGCTCTATCTGACGCAGCCCAGCGTCAGCCATGCCATCAAGCAGCTCGAGGACAGCTTCGGCCTCGTGCTGTTCCACCGCACCTCCAAAGGCGTGACGCTCACGCAGGAAGGCGCCTTGCTCTATTCGTATATCGAACAATCCCATATCCTGATTACACGCGCAGAAGAAAAAATGGCCGCGCTGAAAAACCTCGACGACGGCGAGCTGCGCGTCGGAGGCAGCGACTCGCTCTTCAAGCACTACTTGCTCCCTTATTTGGAAAGTTTCCACCGCCAGTACCCCGGCGTCCGCATTCATCTCAATCACGGCACGACGCCGGAGGTGATCGCCTTCCTCAAGGAAGGTCGGATCGATCTGGGCGTCGTGCGCATGCCCATCGTCGACCCGCAGCTTCAGGTGCGCGAGAGCTTTCAACTGCAGGATTGCTTCGTAGCCGGGGAAGGATACAGCGAGCTGAAGAATACGGAGCTGTCGATGGAGGAGCTGCTGCACTATCCGATCATCCTGTTCTCGCGCAACAGCCGGGCCCGGATGGCGATTACCGAGCTGTTCCAGAGCTACGGCTATCCGCTGAAGCCCGAGTTCGAGGTGGGAAGCGTGGATCTGTTGATCGAATTCGCGCGCAAGGGGCTCGGCATCTCCTACGTCACCCGGGAGTTCGTATCACGGGAGCTGGAGGACGGCTCGCTGTTCGAGATTCGTCTCGACGTGCCGCTTCCCCCCTCGCAGGTCGGGCTCATGACGATGCGCAATATGCCGCTCACCAATGCGGCCAGCCGCTTCATGGAGATGGTCGGCTGACGATACACACAAGGCCCGGTCGCGAAGCGCGCCCGGGCCTTGCTGACGCTATACGAACGACCAGACCTGCTGTTAATGAAAAGCGTTTTTTTGGGGGCAAGCGCGCGACAAGACACACACGCAAACAGCCTGCAGCGCCGGAAGCGGCGAGCAGGCCGGTAACTGTCTTCGCGTCAATGATGATGATGCGCGTGCGCGTCGGGCGCGTCCGCCCGGACGGTGCACAGCACCGAATCGTCGTGCGCGTGCCGCTCGGACTCCGCCTGCAAGGTGACGTGGCGGATGCCCCGATGCTCCAGCGCATGCTCGATCGTCTGCAAGATCGCTTCGGTCTCATAGACGCTGCGCCGACCGTCCACCACGATATGCGCGGTCAGGGCGTTCATGTTGCTCGTGATCGACCAGACGTGGACGTCGTGCACGCCCTCGACGCCCTCCGTCTCGCGGATGAGGCGGACCAGCGCGTCGACGTCGATATTGGCCGGGGCGCCCTCCATCAACACGTGCAGCGACGACTTCGTCACATAGTAGCCGCTGCGCAGCACGAGCACCGCGACGACGACGCTCGCCAGCGGGTCCGCCCAGCCCCACCCCAAGCCCATCATGAGCAATGCGGCGGCGATCGCTCCGACGGAGCCGAGCATATCGCTGAGGACGTGCAAATATGCGCCGCGCATGTTGAGGTTGTTCTCCGTGTCGCTGCCGCGCATCATGATCCATGCCACCAGCACGTTGACGAGCAGACCGATCGTGCTGATGACAAGCATGCCGACAGTTGCGACCTCGGGCGGATTGCGGAAGCGCTCGATGGCCTCGTAGAAAATGTAGAGCGCGATGCCGATCAGCGTCACGCCATTGAGCACAGCCGCCAATATTTCGAACCGCCGATAGCCGTAGGTTTTGCCGGTGTTGACGGCTTTGGAGCCGTAAGTGAAGGCAGCGAGCGCGATGCCCAGGGCGATCGCGTCCGACAGCATGTGACCGGCGTCGGAGATGAGCGCCAGGCTGTTGGTGACGAAGCCGCCGACCGCTTCGACGATCATGTAGACGGTGATGATGACGAATGACACTAGCAGAATTTTTTTATTGGCCCCCGCGCCGTGACTGTGTCCATGGTCGTGGTCGTGGCCGTGGGCATGAGCGTGATGATGTCCGGACATGCGCGTCCTCTCCTTCCTTTCACGGACATGCAGGCGTGGTATAGCTTTTCCCGCTTTTAGAATTTCCAGTCCATTTCTCATTCCCCAAAATAAACATATGAGCATGTGTTCATGTTTAGGTTTTATTCATTATAGCTTTCCTTCCCTGTGTCGTCAACCTTTGGCCTTGCCTTGCCTTTTCGCTTACGCGCTTCGCGACTACATCCGCAAATAGGGGCTGACGCCTGCATCATCGCGCGATGATGCAGGCAGCAGACCCTTGAGCGTGTCAACGTTCCTTTCGAGGTTAAGCCTAAGCCGACTGTGTGAGCGCCGCCGACAGCCAAATGCAGAATGCCAGACGCGTCACCTGTCGAAGCGCTGACCCAGGAGCAGGCGACAACAGGGCTGCCGGTCGCTCCGGATTTTGAAGCGCAGGTCCGGCAGCTTCAGGAAGCGGGCGTGCTAGACGGCGGGGCATACGCGCCGGAGCAGCGATTTCATTATAATTGCTCCGCGAGCGTTCATAAGCAGCATACGCAGCCGGCGTGGCATGATTCACCTGGCTCGTGACGACCAGTTCGGTCGATTTGCCTAGCGCCTTGGCGCGCTCCAGCACGGTCTGCGTATCGGTCTCGTCATTATCCACTGCGATTGCCCCGTTTGTAGGTCTTGACGCCCATATAGTAGCGGTAAGCGGTGGTATAGGACGGTCCCATGCCGTCCCCGATCATAAAGATGACCTTGTCGATTCGAGTGCTCTGTTCCTCTCAGGCGTCGACCGGCGTCGCTGTTCCTGCCGTGAAGCTCGTCAAGGCCAGCAGCGGCGCTATGACCCAGGGTATGACTCGTTTCCCATGTTCGTTCAGCATCGTGATCCTCCTCGTCGAATAGGGTTGACTCCTTCACTATACGAACCAGCGTTAACCCCGTGTTGACGGATTGTAAGACGGACGTAAAGGATTCGGATTGAACCGCTCACCGCACGATACCTCTACACGGCGGCAGGCGCCGGAGCGCACGACGCCGAGGCACGTAACGATTCTATTATTCTTTTACTTCTAGTAATTTCTGTATCTCTTCACACTTTTTCAATTGCTTTTTTGAAGGTTTTTTATCGATCCATTCATTATGACGCATCCAATAATTCTGCAATTGACTCGCAGCTTGTACATTTTTGGTTGCTATAACCTCGTTATATATCTCCTTTTTGCTATCCTCCAAATCACGTACAGATCCGCTTAAATGCTCCATTCGATAGAGCAATCGCTCATCTGGAGACATATTTGCAAGCTTAACTTCTGCCTGGCCTGAAATTTGAGTCTCGTTGTCTGCGGACTCGGTTGAAATTGAAAACCTCCCGTAACCCGAAGCAGTTTTCCCGCCGATCCCCAGTTCGTGAAATGCGGACCCCACCCACTTCGACACCAGATCTTTCAGGTTCTCCACATTTAGTTCCATCTCGCCAAGGAATGCATTTAATTTACGTTTGTTGACCATAAGCATTAATTTAGCCGTTTTGACTTGCACGCCGTAAAATGTATTTGGAATCGGATTTCCCGTATCCGCCGGAGCCATACCTTTCGTGTAATAATCGCTAAAATGCGGTGTTAAAATGTCTTCCGTAATAGCCAGGCCATGATACAGCAAAATATCATAGAACTGAAGTAATCCCTGGGATTCAATGGTCCCGAATAACGTGCGCCCCAAAATGGCTTTAACATCCTCTTCACGGTTAAGATTTTGTTCCCTTCCCTCTAACAAGGCATCGATATACCAGCGTCTCACAACACCTTTTACACTGGATGCCGGCAAATAGGGAACGCCGTACACCGGATGGATTGTCAAACTGTTCTCGCTAACATGTCCACCACCCAGTCCGTGCAGGATGGTCGTCTGATTTTGAAATTGATATGTCCAAAGATAGTGTGTAGCTTCAGTCAACTGCAGCAGCTTTTCTAAACGCCGTTCACGCAATGCAGCCTTTTTCGCCACGTTTTGCAAGGACGTAACGTTTACCCGGCGCTTATTCTTACCTATTTCAAAGGATTTGTGCTCTTCATGCTTTTTGGCCTTCTTCTCCGAGATATCCTGATTATAGTGGACATGATACCAAAGATGATTCTTTTCTGTTATTCTTACATCTTTCAAATATCTGGTCGTATCTTTTGGATGAAAGGATTCAGGGACATTTTTCAATGATAGTTCGAATCGCCGTTCATTATTCATGGCCCGCGTTTTCCTTGTCAGTGATTATATGGGGAGTACCCCCCTCCCTGTCTTTGTGCATCCCAGTAGCAAATTTCTGCATCCAATTGAGCAATGCCAGCACTTCAGTAGTGATACGGCGATAGTTGTCGCTGTTCATCTCCACGATAGACTCCAGCAAGTGCTGGTTGCGATCAATCTTTAACTCTGGTTGTCCATGCAACCAATGATTGATGGATGCAAATATTAAAGCATATTGTTTTACTTGACACTTGGTATAGTAAAATGCCAGAGCTTGTCCCAATCCGTTGACATGAATCATGCTTGGCAACCGCTTAAGATAAGACGCATACAGTCCGATTTCATCCGTTTTTTTTAAGGATGCAATTGAATTTTTGACCTCTTGATAAGCAAATCCGGCTCTGCCGCCTTCAATTTTCTGGATCGTATTATTCACCTGCAACCCCTCCCGGAAGTTGAATCGCTCGAATCATACCTTTCCCAATCGTAGCCGATCCTCCAAGTTGAAAGACGTCCGGAAAACGCTCGTTCAGCACATAGTCGCGAACATCTTCGGCAGTCTTAAGACGCTGTGCGGCGAGCCCTTCCCTCAAGCCGGACTGTACCCGCTTTTTTTGCGGTTCTCTAGGATTTCCAAATAAAACAGAGCTATAGAAAACAGTCTCCGGCGGAATATTTTCTTCATACCATAATCCGCCTGCCACTTGACCGTTGTCTTCAATCCGAATTCGCGCATTTACTTCCGTAGACATCTTCACAAAATCGGTAAATTCATCGTCTGATACCACCACCAACTTTTCTTCAATTCCTAAGGGCTCCCCAAAGAGTTGCAACCACGCATCCAGCTTCTGCGCCAATTCAGCAGCTTCACTCGTCTGCTTGACTGTTAGTGTGTATTCTTCCAAAACAATAGGAAAGGTCTGGTCATTTTTATTCACTTCGCTGACCTTCAACGTACTACCCGATACACTCCCGGCAGCCGCCGTCTTCAGTACATAAGGATTTTCACCCCCGTTAACAGCGGATAACAACTCCATATCGCGGTTAAACCTCCGCAAAACATACGGACATGTTATCCATGCAAATGTCCCTTTCAACGATTTAACTGGAAATAATAAAATCCTGGCATCAAGGAACGACACTGCGCTTGCCTGTGATTCATTGTTCGGGTTATCGCTTGGTGAGGAGCCAAATACGGTGAAGAAATCAGTTTCGCTGTCTGAACCGTCTACCAATGTTTCACTGAAGCATTGTTTCCAAGCTCCCTTTAACGTTGAACTTTCCATTTTGGGGAATGCAGTATGCTGTTCACGCTGAATAGGCAAATCAACAATTCCGGTTTCACTTCCACTCCCGGCATGAACAGAGGTTGCGGCATATAAAAGCAAAGGCTGGTACTGGGTAAACAAAATAAACGCCTCCTTGACATTTCATTAGTGATTTTCGAATTACATATTCGTACGTTTTTTACATTCATCCGGTTATAACGGCAAATCCAAAACCTTCATGGAACCGATCCGGCACCTTTTCTTTCAACAAATGAAAGCCATTGGCCAACTGAAGCAGGTTCGGAATGTCTTTACGCAAGATTTTTACATAAAATACCGTTCCCATTGGCAACATAAGCTGTCTCTTCTTGGGCCGATGGGACACGATATCCCAGCCACCAAAAAGTTCTGGTCGTCCACTTGCCCAAGTCAATAATTCAGCGTTTATATCGGAGGTTAACTGCAGATTCCCATCGAAAAAAACATCGTGAGTTGATAGCTCATCCGGCAATACCAGCGGTGTCAATAAAATAATACGCGCAATGCCCGTGGCATGAAGTTTCTCTTCCAACTGAAGCATCTGCTCGTTGCTCCAAAATGACCAACTCTGATCTTCCTGTTCTAAAAACCAGGGTCGATTTTCCGAGCCCAGGCTCACCATTGCAACATCCGAAAAATCCGGTCCAGGATCAGAAACACAAGAAACCAGCTCACATTCCGCTCGCATATTCAACATATTCATTTGAAAAAAATGGGCATCTTCCGCACCGTTTGTGGCGCGGTCAATTTTGATCCCTGTTTTCATATATGAAGTGACGATTTGCTCTAAGGCACGAATATCTTGAATCGGCTTTTGATTGAAAACCGTGTTTTTCCAATGGTCTAACGGTACAAACTGTCCACTATGCGCAATATCTTTTCCTTCCCGTCGCGCATTACCGTGCCGAATGAACGTATATCTTGCATTTGTGTTCGAGATTGACACGTTTTCGGCTAGCGTCAACGACTCCGCAACAGGGTTCCCGTTTCCGGACGCAGCATTTCTGAATATGCGATAGTCCATTGGCACCGGCAGTAGAAGTTGCTTGCCTTGGCGAAGAAAAATAGCTTCTTGCTTAAACCGCCCGAATGAATACGGCGTTCCCATCCACGCTCTAATCGCCTCATCTCCGCCCTCTCGAAAGATTTTAAAATTACTGAATCGGTGAATATACGCGGAACGGAGCGCCCCATACACCGTATTCGGACGAGGCGGGAATAGTCCGATCCACTGCGACGGCACACCCATCTCGGACATCATGTGACCTTTAAAGAAAAATGAATCCGCCGGCGTCAGCTTCAGAAGTTTCATGCTTTCATCTCCTTTCTGCTGAAAAAGGCCGTCATTTTTAATAAATCAATAAATTTTTTTAATCCGACTTGTCGATAAAGTTCGGGAAGACGGGATACTGTAATCTGCAATTCTTTCTTTAAGGTCACGTCGTACACGGCGCGATCAATCAGACGGCAGCATTCCAACCGAACCATCTCTTCCAAGTGTTCCGGTTCCTGATCGGGAGCAGATCCAATCAATCCCTGGAAGGTGGAAGCTAATTGATAAATGAACGCTGTCGAAACAACCGCTCCCAACAGCTCCGCCATCTCGGATAATTGACCCGTTACGGAAACCTCATTCTTTGTCCACGGGAGCACAATCGACCCCAGATATTCCCCCGATCGCGGCAGTACTGAAAGCGCAAAAGCATTTTTATTCATACCATTAGCACCATCAGCAGCGTAATGCTTGGCTGCTTGTTCCAAGGACCTCGCCTCAGTCAGCATCTGCTGGAGCGGGGTCCTTTTATGACCAATTGCAATTCCCGCAGAAGCCGTTGCGCCTAAAAGCCCTACCGCATCATCACTAAAAGCCATACGAAGTTGATACGCCGCCGGGAGTACGTTGTTAACCGGGAATATTGCGAGCACATCATCGCCTCCCGCATACAACAGCA
Organism: Paenibacillus sabuli; assembly: GCF_014705605.1. Taxonomy (GTDB): domain Bacteria; phylum Bacillota; class Bacilli; order Paenibacillales; family Paenibacillaceae; genus Paenibacillus_D; species Paenibacillus_D sabuli. The sequence continues at coordinate 29,951 of NZ_JACXIZ010000002.1, read as the reverse complement.
CGCCTTTGTTTCCACTCACGATATCCGGAACTTGATTTGTGGCGAAATAGCTCAACTTCTGACTCGTACTGCGCACGATCTCCTGACTTCCGCTAAAAAATTGCCCCATATTATCGCCGTCCATAAGCAACACTGCATAATAGCCGTCCTCTTCTGCTCCCAAATCCACGACAGACTCATAACGGGAAAACACATCCGATCCAACCTCATATTCGTGCATAAAAAAGTCGCGAGCGACCCGGCGAATCAAGCTGATGGCACATAAAAATTCATTATCGCGAATACGAGCCTTATCCGGATTTTGCGGGTCACTGGGCTTATATGTATAATGACGATTGCCCCAAGTATCCATTAGCTTGCTTTTCAATTGTCCATAACGATCGGTCGGCAATGGATCCTTGTCACATAAGGCATCCATTCGTTGATAGACCGTGCAGGCTATCCCCTTCTCCGGGAAACTCTTAATCGGACGCTGCACCTTTATCGCTTGGAAGAGCCGCTCCGCTTCCTGGCGTTCTCCGTCCCAATCTTCCTTCGAACTAATCCGATGAGCAATCCAATTCACTTCAAGGAACTGCTTGACTTGCTCCTCTGCTTGCAGCTTGAGCCGCCCCGTTCTATCTTTTGCACTCGGCGAACCGGTATCAAACACTTCGTCAACAACCCAATTTGAAATTCGAATGAGTTCGCCCAGCGCATGATGCTGTAACGCTTGCATGACATTTTGGACAGGTTCCTCGTTCCCAATCAATGTGAAAGTAAGACGATTCGGAAAATTAGCGATAGCCAACCGGGAGGAATCTGCCTTGCTTCTTTCTTCCAAGGCAGGATACAGCAATTCTTTCTGAACCCCGTGATTCCTGCAGATCGGGGTCAGGGTCTTCAACGTGGACTGAACCAGGAAGGAAAGCAAATAGCTGCCGCCCCACAGATCCTCCAGCTTGCGGGAGGCTGCAATGAAGGATTGCACCGGACCGATTGCAAAAACACAATAATACGCTTTAGTTTCCGGCAATTCCTCTCACCCCCATATGTGTAAGGAACTCGTCGCGATCTTTTTTGTACGATTCATTACCAAATTCATTAGAATGCAATTCGGAAATAATCGGATAATATCGACCGCCGATTTCCCGGACTGTTCCCCAGAGAGGAGATGCTAAACGCTTATTGCCTGCACCCAAACTAGGTCTGCCTCTCCGCAAATGGGATGCTTCTCCGAACTTCTTTGTTGCATCTTCAGCCCTTTCCTTGCCTTCCCCAATCCAGACCGCAACAAGGAGCGGGCGTCCATAAAGTTGAAGATGCGTGCCGTCATCCAGTTTGACATTGTTGTACGCATCACTGGAAATTCCAACTTCTCGATTCAGTGAACGCAATAACTCTTTAAGCCGCCGCATATATTCATCTACATTCTTGAATTGATGCTGATCCCATTGCATCGCGCCGAATCCTCTTCGGGCACGCTGCCCAATACTTCCAACCATTAAGAAAAGCTCCATTGCATTTTTAAGCTTTGATGCATCGTTCTCTTCCATGGTAAACGGCTTTCGAGACTCCATATGGATACAAATACATAAACCCGGTTGCAAGGCCGGTCGTTTCATTCCTATTCCATTGCGATGGGGAAGTAATTCACTTTGAACCAAGCTATTCACATGTTGTTGCAATTGAAATCGAATCGAAGATTTGCCTCCCGATTCCCGGTCAATTCCGCCAAAGTAACAACTTTCTTGATCCTTTAAATTCTTTAGCTCCAGTGCAGCGCTGCTCGCCCTCCACCAATATCGCAGTACACCCCGCAAGCTGGTCACTCGAAATTCCGCCTTCTCTTTTGGTTTGGCACCATGTATAGCAGCGGGCGTGAGTAGCTTTAAATTATATGTTTGGGTCACAACTGCTGAGGCATTTTTCAGTTCTTGCAGTATTCGTTCTTCCATTTTGGCCTCCCCATATTCATTATTTTCCTTTGTTGAGTGAGCCTATCTATAGCTCTTGGAAAGCTTTTGCATACGCAAAATGAGGAAACAACATCGGGTTATTGATCAGCATGAGCAATTGATTGAGTTGAAGATTTAATGAAAGCAAGGGATTATCGGCGATTTTCATCTCTACTAACTTATTGGTAATTCCAAAATTTTCATCCAAAGTAAACCCGGCCTGTTCCAGAATAGTTTTGCCGCCAGGTTTTTCTTTCACAAATTTAACCGGTAAAGGCGCCTCCTCTTCTGATTCAATTTGGTAATGATGATTCAAACGATTGCCCCACCACCCCAGTGTCTTTTCTTCATTTTTAATCAACACCTCAAACCGCTTCTTATCCGTTGCGAATTCCCGCTGCTCTTGAACGATAAAATCAAAGTGGTCACCTAGTTGTTCCTTTGATTGATGTAAGGCCTCATCCGTCACGTTGTCTTTAATGCTAACCAAAACTTTGATCGGCAAGGTCTGGGATTGCGTCTCACTGGTCACTCCGGTAGCATATCCGGTAGCAATTCGCGCAATACCGGTATTGTTGGCCTTTAGCTCTTCAATTTTTTTCGCCCATGCAATTAATTGTTCCGAATTGTAGGTCGTACTTTTACATTCAATCACTAGCGACACCGCTTCAATCGGAATTAACTTCAACGTATGGTACTGGAAAATATAGGGTGTGTACATTTCGTCTATAACTGCGATGTCGACTTCGTTTGATAGCTTCCCTCCAGAATCGATAATCATCGCTCCGTGTACAAATGAGAACTTTCGAGGGATAATACTGCGAAAAAATTTGACCCACATTTCTTCCCGATAACCACCCGTTAATCCCGGATGAGCCGTTGCTAATTCAATTTCTTTTACCATCATGGCATTCAGATCTCGATAATTCTCAGCAATTAATTGCAGCGGATTTCCATTCAACGTTATGCCACCTCCAAGATTTTTATTCACTTGCTCCATAGGAATCAGGAATATCCTTAACCTAAACGCCATTTTAGAGCATTAGACACGACTTTTTAGCTGGAACCAATTCCATAGACCCTAAATAAAAAAAGAATAGATCCTAAAGACCTATTCTACAATTTCTCCATTAATCTCTTAAATCCTTCAACATTTCCCTCTTTTCGCGAAAATTTTCGATTAATCAATTTGCTTGAATTTTGGTCATACAGGTGTCTGTCCGAAGCGCAGGAGACCGCGGCGGCATACGTTGCAGTACGAGCATCGCCAGGCGCGGCGCCGCCTATGGCCTCGTGCCCGTGCCGCGCCCCCGCATCCGGGCCCTCGCGGCGCGCGTGTCCGGCCCGGACGCGCCCGGTGCTGCCTTCCCGAAAGGAGGAACTGTCCGCGTGTCCACCCATCCCGTTTTGCCGCTGCCGCCGTTCATCTCCAGTTCCGTGCCCAAAAGCGGCACCCATATGATGCAGCAATTGCTTAACGGCATACCGCATGTGAACAATCGAATTGAAAATCTGCAGACCAAATTTTTTGTCAACAATCCGCCCGTCGGCTTCTACGAGGATCATGCCCGTCGGCTCAGCTTGCTGCAGCCGAACCAATTCGGCATCGGGCATTTGTACTATTCGGACCGGTACGCCCGCATGCTGGAGGAACGCGGCCTCAAGCACATTTTTTTGTATCGCGACCCCCGCGACATTCTCGTCTCCCTAACCTATTTCATTGCGTCCAAGTGGGTCGAGCATCCGCTGCATCCCTATTTTAAGACGCGCTATGTCACATTCCAGGACCGCGCGCTCGCACTGCTACAGGGCACTCCCGAATTCCCCGCGACGTTCGGGCAATATTTCACGCCGTTCTATGGCTGGCTCGACGATTCGCGCTGCTTGCACGTGTCGTTCGAGCAACTGATGGTCACCCCGGCCAAACGCCGGGAGACACTGCTGCGCATTTTGCGGTTTTTGTGGGCTGACGCCCCGCTGCCGGCTTCGCTATCGGCGATGGCCGGCAGCATGAACGCCCGCATCGACAGCAGCAGCTCGCGTACGTTCCGGGCCGGACGGATCGGCGCGTGGCGGACCGAGTTCACGCCTCGCATCAAGGCGCTGTTCCAGCAGGACGCCGGGCATCTGGTCGTCAAGGCCGGGTATGAGAGGTCGACGCAGTGGTAAAGGGACCATCTGCCCACGATTAACTAACCGTTCGTGTAAATGAGAACAGCGCAGCCCTGGGCAGGCTGCGCTTTTTGGCTTTTTTGCTTTTCTAGTCCTGGTCTTGCAGATTCAGATCGTGTCGGAACGCACGCAGCTCAATTAATGGACGCGTGGCTTGCTTGCCTTTCTGAATTTCGACCTCTCCGTCCGCATTCGTCGTCCGGATGCTATAATCGCCGGTCAACAGATTATAATCCGCTTCATCGGCCTGCTCCCGGGTTGTCGTAGCGGTAAAATAGGAGCCTGTAGTCGCGCCTATCAAATACCAGTCCGCTTGCTGATAGCGAAAGCGATACGCCGAATACCATCGCCAATTGCTGCCCCCGTAATGGCTGACGACGACCGAGCCGCGATCGATCGCCACGCTCTCGAACGGATCGCCCCACACGCCTCCCTCGTCTTCCTTGAGCATCACCTGCTCGGCTACGATGGACCGCTCAAGCGAGCCGTCTTCGTGGCGCAGGGCGATCAAGAGCGCACGCAGCGGCACCCCTTCGCCGCCCTTGCGTTCGATAACGATAACCACATCGGATCGCCCGTCCCGATTCAAGTCTCCCTCGGCCTGGACACGCGAGGCTTCGAAGTTGTGGAGCCTCTCCCAGCCATCCGGCAGCAGCGCTGCAATTTCATCGTCCGACTGTTGAGGCGCCTTGGCCGCGCTCGCCTGATCCGCCCCTGCGCCCTCGGCCTCGTCCTGGTGCTGGCCGGTTGCGTTGCCGGTCGCGGCAGCGCCGGCGCCAGCGCTCGCGCGCTCGTTGTCGGTCGGGGCGGCATTCGCAGCGTTCGCCTCATTCGGAGCGTTCGTTACGCCTGCGTCTCCGGCGTTGCCGCAAGCCGCGAGCAAGCTCAGCAGCGCTGCGCCAAGCCACATGTTCAATGTCTTCATGCTCGTTTCAAGCCTCGCCTTCCGGCACCGGATAGCGGAGCCTTCCCGCACGTACATCCGCCTCGACGAATCCCCCCTTCGGCACAGGCGCTCCCGCCAGCCTCCGCAGCATCGTCAACTGCCCGATATGGGTCATCGCATCGGCCAGCGGCCCTTGAATCATTTGCCTCATCGTATGGTCATCTGCCTGCTCCGCTCCGCGCAGCAGCGCTTCGTCCAACCGCTCCAGCGTCAGGTAGAAGCGTTCCGTCTCGGCCTCCCACGTCCCTACTTCCCGGCATTCGCGCTCGTCTCCGACAAGTCGGGAACGGGCATAATCCAGCACAACGGTCGTGTGGCTGAGGAGCTCCACGGGCGAACGAACGCCACGCCCTGCATTGAACCGCGCAAAATAGTCAGGCGCCGCATCCAGCGCCTGGCTCCCCCGATACCCCAAAGTAGCAACATAGTGGCGGAGCACTGCCAGTTGATCCATTAGCCATTCCCCTTCCTTGTTCGCCCGACTGCGCCGGACGGTACGGGTTCAATGATCGTGGATACGACGATTAAAAGAGTCATCTCTCTTTGACCTCCGCAAAGCGATAACCGATTCCTCGTATCGTTTGTATATACCTGGGCATTTTCGGGTTGGCTTCGATTTTTTTACGCAAAAAATTAATATATACACTAAGGCTGTTGGGGTCATATTGCGCATGGTTCCATACCGCTTGGTAGAGCTCGTCCTTCGTATACGTATAACCGGGTTTGCGCATAAATGCAGCAAGCACATCGCATTCCGTTTGCGTAATCGAATATCGTTTCCCCTCTTTTTCAATCGTTAAAGAATCCAAATTAAGAATGATCCCCCGATATTGAAGGCGATTGGCCGTTATACGAGTTTGCGGACTCCGGCTTCGCCGAATATTGGCCAACACCCTGGCTACGAGCTCGCTGGGGATAAAAGGCTTCGTTATATAATCATCGGCCCCCAAGCCGAGCGTCTTGATTTTCTTCTCCGTTTCGCTTAATGCGCTCACAATAATAATTGGCGTATGGTTCTGGCAAGAACGGACATGCTCCAAAACGTGCAGACCATCCGTATCATCCATCATCAGATCCAAGATAACTAAGTCAAAGGACTCCAATTCCAGTAATTCCAGCGCTTCTTTTCCGCTTCTCGCCTCTGTACAAATCATGTCTCCTTCTTCCAAATGGATACAGATCAAATGACGAATATCCGGGTCGTCATCCACGACAAGAATACGGGAATCTATCAATGTGTTTACCTCCTCGCCCAAGATGACATGGCTGTCGCGTCCTTGCAACCGTGGCATGAATGTATCCATTATAGTACAGAATTCATTTCATTATTGCAGAATTTTACAATCGTTTTGAAAAATCAACGTTTAGGTTCTATCCAATGTTCACGGACAGGCTGCCCTCACCGAGGCAATGTGATTGAGAAGCGCGTCTCCAGGCCGGGCACGCTATCCACGGTCACTTCGCCGCCATGGGCATGCGCAATTTCTTTGACAATGGATAACCCGATCCCGAAGCCTTCGCTGCTACGATTTTGACTCTCCTGATAAAAACGATCAAAGAGCAGCTGCTGCTGTTCTGCGGAGACACCCTGACCGCGATCGATGACAGAGAAGGATATTCCCTCTTTCCCTTCTTTATATTCCACCCTCAGATAGTTTCCGTCCGATCCGTATTTTATCGCGTTGTCGATCAAATTGCGTATCGCTCGTTCCAGCAAGTTCGCATCAGCCATCAAGGTCACGCTTATATCCGGAATCGAGAGATCCGCTTCGATCTCCTTGGACTCCAAAACTGCAACGTATTCTGCCAACACTTTTCGCAAGATCACGGCAATTTGAACGGGAGCTTTCTGAATTTGAAAGCCATGGAGATCGTACTGGGACACTTGAAATAACGCATTGATCAGCTTTTCCATGTACTGGGAACGACTCAGGATGATATCCGTATAGGCTTGAAGCTCTTCGTCATTTTTGTATAGTCCTCGCTGTAATGTCTTTGCATAGCCCAGGATGTTCGTAAGAGGCGTCCGCAGATCATGCGATAAGTTGGAAATCAACGTTTTTCGTTTGTTTTCCTGATCCTGGATCTGCGTGACTTGTTCACGAATGCGCTTCGACATGGCATTGAAATGGTGGGCAAGCTGTCCGATTTCATCGTTATGGCGATCATGGATTTCCCGGCGGCGATCGATCGACATGCCGGACAGGGCATCGACGATTTTGGTTAATCGTTTGCGCAAGGAGTGGAAGAAGCGATAGGTAAAGAAATAAGGCGTGGTGATAAAGACCAGAAAGGGAATCGTCAGAGAAAAAAGGGATGTCCACGAACGGAAATATAAAAGAATCTGCGATTCTCTCATCGCTTCCGGGGGAATCTCAAGATGCAAGTAATAAGCGCGCCCCGCAATGTCGGCCGGATACAGCATATTGACGGGATGCTCCAAATCCCAGTAGCTATCCGATTTGTTAGCCAGCAGACGGATGAGCTCGGAAGAGGCGTACGATTCGGAACGCCCATTGGAGGCATGAATAATCGTCCCCTCAGGATCCAGCCACTCAAAAACAAAAGAAGGGTTTTCGGATTGATAGGCATCTGTGACCGTACGGAGCGCTGACGCCCCTCCCCCGCTGCGGTTGGCTTCCATGGTCATTTCGTCTGCCAATGCTTTCAATGTCTCATAGGTATGCCCCGGCTGCAGTGTTGTCCCCAACGTCAGCGCAATGGTCACAAACAAAACAATAGCTGCGGCGCTGCTGACAATAAAGTATATCCATAACTTCAAAGAGAGTTTCATAAGCCCGATTCAACCTCCAAATAGTAACCGCCCCGTCTGTCTATCCTCTCTAAAACAGGTTTGTACTATCGTACAACATTTCTGACGTGCTTGAATACCAAGCGAGAAGAGAGAACGGTTTTAAGAATCCTTTAAGATTTCACAAGAACGGTTATGCGAGAATAATCAGGCAGTGTGCACAACCAGCAGCCGACTCTCGAGGCGTGGTATCCATTGCAAGCGGCTCTAATCACTACTTCCGGTTGGACAACGTCGCGCCTACGGTGGAATTCGAGCTGCAGAAGCAGGACACTTCCCCGTATACAAGCGGAAGCTGGACGAATCAGAAGGCAATGTTCAGCATAAGCCCCTCGGATAATCAAAGCTGGTTAGCAGCCTGTCACGTCCTAATGTCGAATCGCTTGAAGGAGGGTCATGTTTATACTCAGGGCAGTTGTTCCGCAAGACGAGCCGTTTTTGTTTCAACTGTATGCCGGCACACGCATACAAGAAATCGCGCAGTGGGGCTGGGACCGGCGCACTGCGCTCGGCTTTCTCCGCATGCAATGGACGGCACAGCAGCGCTCCTATGCAGCGCACTATCCGGAGCTGGAGCAGCGTATAGTGCAGGTCGAGGAGCGACCGGTCGGGCGATTGCTGCTATCCCGTGCCCGCGCTGCGGACATCGTCGTGGATCTGTCACTGCTGCCCGAGCTGCGCGGGCAAGGCATCGGCACAGCCTTGCTGCAAGAGGTGCTGCGACAGGCAGCCGTTGCGAAGAAGCCGTGTCGGCTGCAGGTAACTGCCGGTAATCCGGCCAGAAGGCTGTACGAACGCCTCGGGTTCCGAACGACCGGTGCCGACGAGATCTACGAACAGATGGAATGGCGCAGCTAATTCCCGCCTCCCCACATATTTCAATTGAGAGGATGATCAACATTGGCAGAGCCGTATATTGGCGAAATTCGATTGTTTGGCGGTAACTTTGCGCCGGTGGGCTGGATGTTCTGCGAAGGGCAGCTCCTGCCGATCAGCCAGTATGACGCCTTATTTGTCCTGATTGGCACGACCTATGGCGGAGACGGGCAGACAACGTTCGCATTGCCCGACTATCGCGGACGGATTCCGCTCGGTCAGGGCACGTCGCCTTCCACCGGCACTACCTATGCGATGGGACAACATGGCGGATCCGAGGACGTGACGCTGACGGCGAATCAGCTTCCCAGCCATACGCATAGCGTCAACGCGAGCACCAGCGCCGGAGAAATCACCTCCCCCGCCAATGCGTTCTGGTCGAAAAGCCCGCTGGAGCAATACTCGAGCGAGACGCCGCTCGAACAGATGAATCCGCAGGCACTGTCGAACAGCGGCGGCAATCAGTCGCACCCCAATATGATGCCGACCTTGACGCTGAGCTACATTATTTCTCTTTACGGGATTTATCCAAGCCAAACGTAAAGCCCCCCCTGCGAGGACAAAAAGGAGGACGATTTAGATGGCAGAACCCTTTCTCGGCGAAATTCGACTTTTTTCCTTCTCGATCACACCCAAAGGCTGGCATTTTTGCGACGGCTCGATTTTGCCCATTTCCCAGAATCAGGAGCTCTTTTCGATCCTGGGCACCACCTACGGCGGGAACGGTACGAGCACGTTTGCGTTGCCCGATCTCAGAGGCCGCGCACCGGTCGGCTTCAACACCAAATTCGAAAACGTCCAGCTAGGCGAAAGCGCCGGAGAACCGACCCATACGCTCACGGTCCCGGAAATGCCACAGCATAACCACCTGGCTGCCGCAACAAGCATGGCAACGAGTAAAAACGCTGCCGAAAACGTCTGGGCAGCAACGGACGACACGATGAATTTCACCACCCAGGCCAATACAACCATGAGCAATCAGGCCGTAGCCGCTAGCGGAGGCAGTCAGCCTCATTCCAATATGCAGCCTTATGCGGCAGCCAATTTTTGCATTGCCATCAGCGGCATATACCCTTCCCGGAGTTAGGTCGCCGTCCCCACGATCATCCCATTTAGATAAGGAGGGGATTCAATGGATCCCTATGTTGGTGAAATTCGTATCTTTTCAGGTGATTTTGCGCCGAACAAATGGGCGCTCTGCGATGGCAGTCTGATCGCGATTTCGCAGAATACGGCACTTTTTGCCATTCTCGGCACGACATACGGGGGCGACGGCAAAACGACATTCGCTCTCCCCAATCTGAATGCCAGGGCCGCGATGCACCACGGCAAAGGGCCCGGGTTGAGCTTCCGACAGCTCGGCGAACCGACCGGCTCGGACACCGTTACCTTGATTGAATCGCAAATGCCGGCCCATCATCACATGGCGAGAAGTCAGCTGGCGGGCAACGAGACCGTTCCGGAGGGCGCAAATTGGTCGGCTGTTGCAGGCCGGGTGCCGAATATTTACGGCAGTACGCCGGATATGACGATGCACCCACTGGCCATTCAAGCAACCGGAGGCAGCCAGCCGCATAATAACAGACAGCCGTATTTGGGCTTGAATTTCATTATATCCCTGTATGGCATCTTCCCCCCTCATCCTTAACCCTTTTCAGAACATTTTATTTTTTCGGCGAAAGGAGTTTTGGCACGTTGTCGAACCCAAGGCGAAACGGGCAAGCCGTTTTTTGCGTCGCAGCAAGCTTCGTTCCGAGCAATTTGATCATTTTCAGAAGAACGACCCGGTTGATTTTAGTTATGCTCCTGGCGTTCTCCTGCTATATGCAATACCCCGGGATTAGCGAAGCTGCTACGTATGAGGATGTTACAGCCAGCGGCTGGGAGGATTTAGCGCATAATGGGTTTTCGGTCTCTGGAGAGTACGCGGCCTATACCGACGACAGCATCGCCCCTGGAATTTATTTAAACAACTTCACCATTACTAGCGGAACCATTAGAGTAGAAGCGACCGGAGGCTTCTCCACTTTTGACCTAACTATGTTGTACTTTAAAACGTATGAAACCAATTCTCTGGTCGATCTGACAATTACGCCGTATGATAGTGCAGACACCCCGGGGACGCCGGAGACGTTCAGCAACAGTTCGCAAACTTTTACTGTTGATGTAAGCGCCAACCCGGGCTTTCAAGGGATCTCGTACTTTATCATTCAGGTTGACGACGTGCCGGGTGATCCGCGAGGCAATTCGACAGCGGACCTGACGCTGCAGGGCTTTGAATACGAAACGGGCGGGGCGCCGCCGGTCATTCAGTCCAACGGCGGCGGGGCGACTGCCAGCGTAGACGTCGACGAGAATACGACTGCCGTCACCACCGTCTTCGCTACGGATGCGGACGGGGATACGGTGACCTACTCCATCTCCGGCGGGGATGATCAGACGGCGTTCGCCATCAATGCTACGAGCGGCGTGCTGAGCTTCGCCGTCGCACCCGACTACGAGAATCCGTCGGACAGCAATACGGACAATAGCTACATCGTCGTGGTGACCGCTAGCGACGGCACCAGCTCCGACACCCAGACGATTAACGTCAATGTGCAGGACGAGAACGAAGCGCCTTACCTCGCCGTCAGCGCGGGCCTCATCGTCCTCGAAGGCGGAGCAGGCACGATCGGCACTTCCGCGCTCGAAGCGTCAGATGAGGAGCAGGCGGCTGCCGAGCTCATCTACACCGTCCAGGCGATCCCTGCGCACGGGGAATTAACCAGCGGAGGCGCGTCGCTGCAGGCGAGCGATACCTTCACCCAAGCCGATATCGACAACGGCACCCTGTCCTATCAGCATGACGGCAGCGAGACGGTCAGCGACGGCTTTGCATTCACGGTCAGCGATGGCGAGCTGACGTTAACGGACCAGAGCTTCTCCATCACGATTACGCCGGTGAACGACGCGCCGCATGCAGTTGACGACCCTGCATACAGTACACCGCAGGATACGCCGCTCGTCGTCAGCCAGGCCGAGGGCGTGCTGCACAACGATACCGATGCCGAGGCGGACAGCCTGACCGCTGTCAAAGTCTCCGATCCGGCGAACGGCAGCGTCGCGCTCGATGCGGACGGGTCGTTCACATACACCCCGGACGCCGGGTTCCATGGGTCAGACAGCTTCACCTACATGGCCGATGACGGGCAAGATCATTCCAACGTGGCCACCGCAACCATTCAAGTCGTCGATACGATCGCTCCGGAGGCGCCGACCGTTGCATTGAGCACATCCGATTGGTCAAGGACGGATGTGACGGCATCGGTCTATGGCGATCCCGGCAATACGCTGGAATATCGCGTCGGCGATGACCCGGACTGGCAGCTTTACAGCGGACCGGTCCAATTGAATGTGGAAGGCCAATATGCCTTTGCAGCACGCCAGACCGATCCGGCCGACAATGTCAGCAGCATCGCCCAGGCTACGATTCGAATCGACAAGACGGCGCCAGTGATCCAGTTGCTCGGCAGCGATGAAATGACGATCGGACTTGGCGAACCCTTTGACGATCCGGGAGCGGTCGTGACGGACAATCTCGCGTCCGGGCTGCAAGCCGCGGTCAGCGGCACGGTCGCCCCCGATACCATCGGCACGTATACACTGCACTATCAGGCGAGCGATGACGCGGGCAATCAAGCGACGGAGCAGACACGGCTCGTTCATGTCGTCGCCGAGCCTGTCGGCCTGAGCTTCGATCTGTCCGATTACGAACTGACGATCGGGGAGACTCTGCCGTTCACAGTACTGATGAGCTATTCGGATGGCAGCGCCCTGGATGTGACGGATGTCAGCAGCTATACCTTCGCTCCTGACGACGTTGCGACCATGCCGCAAGCCGGCGTCCTGCAAGGCGATCAAGCCGGCACGACCGTTGTGACGGCCGTATACGACGGGCACAGCCAATCTGCTACGATCCACGTGCATGCTCTGAGCGACAATGCGAATCTGGGCAGCCTGACGCTGTCACGCGGCTCGCTCTCGCCCGCTTTTGATCCCGACACGACTTCGTACAGCGTGCGTGTCCCGCACACGGTGCGGGAGCTGACGGTCACCGCGGACACGGCTTCGGCCGAAGCCACGGTGAGCATCGCCGGCGCCGATGCTGCAGCGCAGACCCAATCCGCGGTGCTCACGCTTCGCAGCGGCCGCAATGAGGCCGCGATCATCGTGACGGCCGAGGACGGCACCAGCCGCACCTACCAGCTGACGCTATGGCGGGAGCGGGCTCACGACCCCGGTGACGATCAGGACGAGGATGAGCATGAGGACGATCACGAAGAAGAGCATGAGACGCCGCCTTCCGGCTCCGACTTCCCGATCTATGTGAATGACGTGCGTCAGGAGAATATCGGCCGTGTCCACACAGACACGGCGGACAACGGCCAGACGCGAATCACGATCACGCTGGATACGGCCGCAATGAATGACAAACTGGACCGGGAAGGCTCGAGCACCACCGTCACGCTTCCGATTACGGAGCGCTATGGACAGATCATTGCCAAAGTAGACGGTCAAATCGTAAGCAAGATGAGTCTGCTGGACACAACTTTGAGGATTGAAGTCGATACCGTCGTCTACACCCTTCCCATCCAGCTGTTGAACCTGGAGCAGGTCAAGCGGCAGCTCGGCCTGGAGACGCAGGATGACGCCTTCAACCTGCAGATCGATCTCACGCATCTGACGGAAGAGGCCTCCATGCAATTGGAGGAGCAGGCAGCCGAAGACGGCGCGGACCTTCTGGTTCGGCCGATGTCGTTTGCCATTGTCGCCAGCACCGCAGACCGCAGGATCGAGCTTGATCGTTTCAGCGCGTATGTTACGCGCAGCTTCATCCTTGCGGATGAGGAGAGCGATCCCCAGGCCATCACGACCGGGGTCGTCTGGATGCCGGACGGCACATTCCGGCACGTGCCGACGAAGATTACCCGGCAGGCGGACGGCAAATTGCACGCCGAGATTCACAGCATGACGAACAGCACCTACGCGGTCGTGTACCATCCGGCTTCCTTCGCGGATGTCCAGGGCCACTGGTCCGAAGCGGTCGTCAATGACATGGCGTCTCGACTGGTCGTGAACGGCGTGGACGAGGCGCGTTTCAACCCGGACGCCGCAGTGACGCGAGCGGAATTCGCCGCGATGGTCAACCGCGGACTGGGGCTGTACACCTATGAAGCGCCCGCCGCATTCAGCGATGGCGGAAGTCATACCTGGTACGATGAAGTGGTATCGGTCAGCAATGACTACGGTCTGGTGTCCGGATTCGCAGACCGGACCTTCCGCCCCGGCGCTTCGATTACGAGGCAGGAAGCGATGGTCATCATGGCCAATGCGCTGGCGCTCGCAGACCGCAGCATTGCGTTGTCCGAAGCGCAAGCGCGTCAACTGCTGGGCGGCTTTACCGACGCCGATCAGGTCAGCACATGGGCGCGCATGGCTGCCGCCGAAGCGATCCATCACCAGATCGTGATCGGCAGCGGGCAGCAATTGCATCCGACCGCTTCGCTGACCCGTGCAGAAGCCGCAGCGATGATCCTGCGCATGCTGCAGGCGGCGGAACTGATTTAACGCAGTAGCGTGATCATATCTTTTCTTTATTTTCAAGCAAAAGCCGCGTCCTCCCGTTGGAGGCCGCGGCTGTTACAGCGGCTATTTAGCCAAAAAAAGCGCCGATTAAATTGTAACGGTTGCCTCAGCTCTTATTTTCGTAAAATCACTCGAAAAAGACTCGATTGGGCCAAATAGCGCGCCAGCAACCGTTAACCCGGATAACGCAATTTCCCCATCTGCACCTCCGCGACGATGAAGCTGCCTTTGGGCACGGGCGCTCCGGCCAGCCGCCGCAGCATGGCCAGCTGGCCGATATGCGTCATGGCATCGGCAAGCGGCCCCTGTACCATTTTAACCGCTCCACACCCGGGTACTTCTCACCCAGACTGACAATAGCAAAGCCTGTCGCCCAATAGAAGCCGACCGCCTCCCGATCGGTCTCCGCGATCAAGTCCGGCGAGCTTGAGATCCGGCTATACGCATCAATCATGGCTGTTCCGAGCCCTTGCCTGCGCTGATCGGCCCGAACCGCAAGGTGAGCCAAACGCACAGCCCCGCCGGGAAGTCGTTCTACGCCCATGATGCCGACCAGCCGATGCTGCCGATAAGCCCCGTACATCGTCCTCGCGTCTGAGGCCAGATACGCACTTATTTCCCGTTCCACCTGTCCGTTGCCCGTACCCGTGCATGCTTGCAAGAGCAGCCGAATCTCGGCGACCTCTGCTTCATTTACAAGCGCCATCCGAGCCAAGCGTATCTTAACCGGCGGCCTTTCCCTGTTTCCGCTTTCGTCTTGCATGCCCGCCACACGCCTCCCCGCTACGGCTTCACCGCTGTCCAGATATACCGCTCCTCCCGGACGGCAAGGCGTCCGTCAATGCGGTGCTCGTCCAGCTTTTCCCGAAGCAAGTGCTCGTTTTCCGGCAGCGTGTAGTCCGGGTTGCCCGGCGTATCAGACAGGAAGAGCGCCAGCTCCCGCTCGTTTGGGAAGTGGTAGACCGCTTCCCCGTACGTCTCGATTTTAACATGTCGGAAGCCATTTTGCCGCAAGCGCTCCTGCACGGATTCAATCGCGTTGTGGATGCCGACAATGGTGCCGCCCCTGGCAAGGACCCGGCTATGGTTGAGGATGGAGGTCGGCCCGCGCCGATCGTAGATCAGATCGAATTGTCCGTCTGTGAAGGGCAGCTCGGTTTTGGTGGTCGCGTGCACGAATGCTACATTGGGGACTGCGCTGTCTCGCAGCAATTGCTTGGCAATGCGGATCATTTCGACTGAATTGTCGAAGCCGACGATGTGCCTGGCATGCCCGGCCATGCGCAGCGTAAATGCGCCGTGACCGCATCCCGCGTCCAAAATAGACTTGAAATCAGGCAGCATGCGAAGCAAGCGCTGCTCAAAAAGCGCCTCTGCCGACTGTCCTTCAACGGTGAAGGCCGCCCTCCCCCGATACCCGCCGTTGCGCCTGGCGATCATGTCGTACCATTCAACTCCCATGGCTGTGCCTCCCCGAATGCAAACATCCCGCAGGCCTGGATCGGTTCGCGGGATGTTTGGAATGTGTGAGCAATCGCTTCTTCCTTCAGCATACCATAAATTCCGTCTCCCCGTCTTGGACCTCCGGGGGATGCACCATACAATCGAGGCGTCTGCCGATCCGGGAGAGGAGCTCATTGGCAATCGTGCCGCAGCGCTCGGCTACCTCCTCTACCGTAATCGCGTGCGCGCCGTCCCTCCCGATCAGCGTCACCGGATCGCCGGGATGGATGTCCTCGCGTCCGGTCACGTCGACCGACAAGTGATCCATACAGATGCGGCCGACAATCGGCGCATACGCCCCGCGCACGAGCACGCGCCCGCCGTCCGCATAGACGCGCGGCACGCCGTCCGCGTAGCCGATCGAGACGATCGCGACGAGACGATCCGCAGCCGCTCTGCAGTCCGAGCCGT
The DNA here is from genome assembly GCF_014705605.1 of Paenibacillus sabuli. Lineage (GTDB taxonomy): Bacteria > Bacillota > Bacilli > Paenibacillales > Paenibacillaceae > Paenibacillus_D > Paenibacillus_D sabuli. The sequence continues at coordinate 13,669 of NZ_JACXIZ010000002.1, read as the reverse complement.
AGCCGATCTGCTCGCCCCGTGCGACCTGTCTCACCGTGGAGACGCGTGCCCTGAGGGCAAGCACCGGCCGCAGATCGAGCGCCTGCCGCACCGGCTCCCGGGTCGACAGCGCGCCATAGAGCGCGATGCCCGGCCGGACCCGATCATAGGAGAGCTCCGGATAATTGACGATGCCGTAGCTGCTCTGCACATGCAGCAGACCCGGATCGATCCCGCAGCCGCGCAGCCGCGCCACGACCGCGTCGAAGCGGCCGACCTGCGCCCGGGCCAGCGCCTCGTCCGTCTGCTCCAGCCGATCGGACGAGCCGAGATGCGTGTAGGTCCCGGCGATGCGCAGATGCGGCAGCCGGTAGATCGACAGGACCCGCTCGAAGCGATCCGTCGACTCGCCGAGCCGGTGCATGCCGGTGTCGAGCTTGACCTGTACCGTGATCGTGCGGCCGTATCGGCTGAGGGCGACCGCATCCTCGGCGTCGACGACCGTCTGCTGCAAGCGGTAGCGGATCAGCTCCCGATAGCGCTCCGGGCTCGTCCTTCCGAGGATGAGGATGTCGCCTCGCACGCCCTGCTTGCGCAGCGCGATCGCCTCGTCCATGCACGCGACGGCATACTCCCGCACGCCCTCGCCCTGGAGCCAGCGTGCCGCCAGCGCGCCGCCGTGGCCGTATGCCTCGGCCTTCACCACCGCCATCACCTGGCAATCGCCTCGCACGGCGCGCCGCAGCTCCGCCAGATTGTGCCGCAGGCGCCCCAGATCGATCTCCTTCCACGCCCGGCTGCTGCGTGGGACGGACGGGCCCTTGCGCGCCTGCGCCGGCCACCATCTGACGGCCAGTATGCTGATCGTCCATGAGCCGGCGGCCACCGCTACATAGTGCAGCATGCTGTCGGTCACGAGCCACGGCACCGCGCCCAGCAGCTCGGCGAGCCCGCGCACGAGCACGATCACGAGCGGATGGAGCAGATAGATCCAGAGGCTCACATCGCGCATGCCGCGCTTGCCCGACGCGCGCGAGCTCCTCCGCGTCAAGGCCAACAGTCCACAGTACACCGCCGGCGCCAAAAACACGTACATGCTGTCGTGCCGCGGCAGCTCCCAGGTCCGCAGCAGGATCGCTTCGACGCTCATCAGCACCACAGAGACCGCCAGGCCGATCCATACCGCCCTGGCCGGCGGCCGGGTCCGCGCCCGCGTCTGCTCCGCGACCAGGAGGCCGAGCGCCAGATAGAGCGGCGCAAAAAAGAGGCCGTTGCGCGTATAAGTGAAAAGGCCGAACAAGCTGTCGTAGAACGCATCGAGGGCGGGCGCCGAAGCCGCCAGGCCGTAGTAGCTGTCGCCGAGCAAGCCGGCCAGATACAGCACGCTCGCAATGCCCACTGCCCAAGCAGCCGAGAGGCGTCTGGACAGCGCATAAACGAGCAAAACGCCGATGGCCAGCGCCGGCAAATACCACAGATGATAGAAGGTGCCGTCGAAGACCGCCACTCGCAGCACGTCCCGCACGCCGTGCATGTCGGACAAGTAGCCGGCGTACAGCATGAGCGGCAGGTACAGCAGCGTCGAGCCCGCATACAGCAGGAGGACGCGGCCAGCGTAGCGCCGCACGACGACGCCGTCCTCCGCCAGCCCGTACAGCTTGCGGTACAGCAAAAATCCGGCCGTCGCGAAGAAAAACGGAACCGCCAGCCGGGCGGCAATCCGCGTCACCACAAAATCGCCGTACGAACTGTAGGACTGCAGCGGTCCAGTGTGAATCGCGATCACCAGGAAAGCTGCGACCAGCTTGGCCCGATCCAGCAGCGGATACCTAAGCACGGCGCCGCTCCCGCAGACATGTCACGACGTAGCCGTCCACATTATTGCCCGAGACCTCGCACGTCTCCCCGCCCAGCACCGGCACCACAGTCACGCCGTCTGCCCCGGCGCGCTCGTCCGCAGGGACATGGTAGAGGTGCGCCTCGCGCCCATCCTCGAGCAGATGCACGTACGGATCGGCTGCGGCGTACCCGGCGAGGAAGGCCGTGTATTCCTCCAGGCACAGTCCGCGCGCCTCCATGATGGCCGCATGCGGCGCGCCGACATAGCGGAAGTGCCACGGCTCGCAGGCGATCTGCGTGATCGGCGTCTTGTCCGCCTGGTAGCGCTGCACGAATCCATACGCGGCCGCCTGCCGCCGGAATGCCCCGCACACGCCCGTGTCCGGGAAATCGGGGCGGATGAAGTCGACGTCCGGCCGCTCCTCCCCGACATCGACCGCCAGCCCCGTCTGATGCTCGCTCTCGCCCGGCCTAGCCACGTATTGCTGCGTGAACGCCAGCCCGTGCTCGGCTGCGGAGGTGTCGTAGATGCGCGTCTGCTCCTCCCGGGAGCGGTAGCCGCTCACGAGCCGGATCCGCCCGTTCGCCCCGCCGCAGGCGTCCAGCAAGGCGTCCAATTGCCTGCGGCACGTCGCATCGAGCGTCCGGCCATCCGCCGCCACGCGTACCGGATGGGCCTGATTGACGAGAATGAGCGGGCCGCGATGCAGCGCCTCCCGTCCCAGTCTCAGCGTATGCGGCGCTACTCGCATCGCTGCGGCTCCCTCGCGAGCGCCGCCGCCACGATGCGGTCCAGCAGCTCGGGGAACGCCACCCCCGCCGCCGCCCACATCCTCGGATAGCGGCTGTGCGCAGTGAACCCCGGCATCGTGTTCACCTCGTTGAATACGACCCCGCCCGCCGCCGTGACGAACAGGTCGACCCGGGCCAGCCCGCGGCAGCCCAGCGCCCGATAGATCCGGCGCGCCGCGCGCCGCACCTCGTCCGCCACGGCCGCATCCAGGCGCGCGGGCAGACGAATCGCCGACGTGCGGAGCGAATACTTCTCCTCATAGTCGAAAAAACCGCCCGGCGCCAGCTCCACCTCGTCGATCACGCCCAGCTCGGGCTCCGTCTCGCCCAGCAGGGCGCAGCCGACCTCGAAGCCGTCCACCTCTTCCTCGATCAACACCTTGTCATCATGGTCAAAAGCGCGGTCAAGACCCTCCAGCAGCTCCGAACGGTCGCGCGCCATGGTCATGCCGATGGACGACCCGGAACGGACCGGCTTGACGTACAGCGGGTACGTCAGACCACCCGCCCGGGCAGCCGCAGTCTCGCGATCCTCGTCGACTCGGACCTCGACGGCGCGCGCCGTACGGATGCCGGTCCCGCGGACCGTCGCCTGGGCGACCGCCTTGTCCATGCACATCGCCGATGCCGCGACCCCGCAGCCGACGTACGGCAAGCCCGCCAGCTCCAGCAGACCCTGGAGCGTCCCGTCCTCCCCGTACCGGCCATGCAGCACCGGGAAGACCACGTCCACCGGGAGCGGCTCAGTCGTGCCGGACCGCTCCACGAGCAAGTACTTGTCCGATTCGCGGACGCCGAGCGGCAGCTGCACGGGATAGCAGCGCGCATCGGCCTGCCAGCGATCCGCTTCGATTGCCTCGTGCTCCCCCTCGTAGCAGTACCAGGCCCCCTCGCGCGTGATCCCGATGCGGGTCACCTCGTAGCGGTCACGGTCCAGATTGGCGATGACCGACGCCGCCGAACGCAGCGACACCTCATACTCGTTCGAGCTCCCCCCGAATAATACAGCCACACGGATACGCGGCATTTGCAGCCAACTCCTTTCTTGTTCGCTACATCATACCGCGCGCCGTTTAAAACCGGCTTAGCAATTTCTGAAGTTTTTCTTAGGTATGCTTAATGCGAACTTAACAATTTGTTCAAGGCGAAACGGCGAGGCCGTCTTTCTGTGGCCGAGTAAGCTTCGTTCCGCGAAAGATAAGACCGGTATGAGCGACTAGCTTGCGCTCCGAAGCTGCCGCGCGCACGGGCTACCGCAAGCTCCGGACTACAACGTGCCCCGGATTACTATGCGCCATGGCCTGCTGCATACTCCGTACTGCCGCTTGCTCCGGGCCTGCCGGTCCACCGCGCCATGCGTCTGGCGCACGCTCAGGCGACTGTGCTACACTGGGGGCAATCAGACTAGGGGGACATCCCCACTACCAACCCGCGAGGTGGCGGATATGAAGCTGACGATTACCTACGATCATTCGATCCCGATCAACGCGTTCCAGTGGACGCCCAGCGTGTCCGCCAAGCCGCTGCATATGCACACCAGCCTGGAGATCGGCCTCTGCACGTCCGGCCAAGGGGAATTCCAGATCGGCGACAAGCGCTATGCCGTATCGCCCGGCGATCTCATCGTCGTCAACAATCAGGAGCTGCACATCGCCCGTTCCGACGCGCACGACCCGAGCTGCTACATCTTCGTCAACTTCGACCCGGGCCTGCTGCTCGCCGAGGAAGAGGCGCTGCTGCTGCCGTTCGCTTATCGGCCGGAATGCTACGTCAATCGCATCCCCGCGGCGTCCGAGCTGGCCGCTCCGGCCGCCGCGCTGGTCCGCACGATTCACCGAGAGCTGGAGACGCGCGAGGAAGGCTACCGCAGCATGGCCAAGAGCGCGCTGCTCGAGCTGTGCGTGCTGCTGCTGCGCAATTACGCCACCGGCTGGTCGCAGCGCGAATGGCAGCGCCTGACTGCCTCGTTCCGCCGCATCCGCCCGGCGCTCGCGCTGATCGATCAGCGCTACCGCGAGCAGCTCGAGCTCGCCGATGTCGCCGCCGCGCTGGGGATGAGCAGCTCGCAGGCGAGCCGCTTCTTCACCCGGGAGATGGGGCGCAGCTTCAAGGACTATCTGCTTCGGCTCCGGCTCCGCGAGGCCAAGCGGCTGCTGCTCAGCACGCGCAAGAGCGCCGCGGAGGTCTGCTTCGAGAGCGGCTTCCAGAGCGTGGCAACCTTTTATCGCCTGTTCAAGTCCGAGGCCGGCATGTCGCCCCAGGACTATCGTCGCGAAAACGACTGGAGCGCAATAATTGAGAAGGACGCGCAACCGATGAGTAGATGAACGCCGCCCGTCGCCCCTATAATAAAGCGGTATCATACAAAGGCAAGACCGCTTGCAGGATACCGCGATTATAGAATAACGAATAGGGAGGAACGTCTAATGGCGGGCTGGACATTGCTGGATAGCTTGATGGAAAAGGAAGTCATACAACGGCGCGAGGAGGGCTGCGACGTCGAGGGGTACGCCGCGCGCGTCGCGGCGGCCGGGAGCGACCAAGGGCAGCTCATGGCGATCTACGAAGAACTGTCGGCGCTGCCGATTCGCGCCGATTATCCGTACGAGGAGCCGTCCGAGCTGGCGGAGATTCGCGCGCTCCGGCCGGAAGGCCCCCGGCAGTTGGCCGACGGGCTGAGCGAAGCGCAGTGGCGGGACAAATTCTACGGCGCTTGGCTCGGACGCTGCGCCGGCTGCGCGCTCGGCAAGCCGCTGGAAGCGCCTGCCTACATGGGCGGCACTGCAGATGCGAGCGGCTGGCGCAACGTGAAGAGCTGGTATGAAGGGGCCGATGCCTGGCCGATCGCAGACTACGTGCCGCAGGAATCGCGCGCCTCGCAGACGCACGGACTGGCGCTCGCGACGGCCAGCAGCAAGAGCACGCGCGAGCAGATCCGCTTCATGGAGACTGATGACGACATCCGCTATACCGTGCTGGGACTGATCCTGCTGGAGGAGAAGGGGCTGGACTTCGATTCCTACGACGTCGGCAAGCTGTGGCACAGTCATCTCACTTATCGTCAAGTCTGCACCGCCGAGACCCAGGCCTATCTGAACTTCGCCCACGCGACCTCGCATCAACGCGCAGAGCGTCCCGCCGACTGGGCAGAGCGGCAGCAGTGGGTGCGCACGCATCTGAACCCGTATCGCGAATGGATCGGCGCCCAGATTCGGGCGGACGGGCTGGCCTACGGCGCGGCCGGCAACCCCGAGCTGGCGGCCGACCTGGCCTGGCGGGACGCCTCCTTCTCGCATGTGAAGAACGGCATCTACGGCGAGATGTTCGTCGCGGCGATGATCGCGGCAGCCTTCGTGGAGTCGGACCCGGAGCGCATCGTGGAGATCGGCCTGAGCGAGATCCCGCGCAATTGCCGCTTGGCGCATGACATCCGCCAGGCGCTCGACATTGCCCGCAGCGCGTCCGATCAGGTCGAACTGGTCGACCGCATCTGGGAAGCGTTCAAGCACTACAACCCGGTGCATACAAACAACAATGCCGCACTGGTCGCAGCCTCGCTCATCTTCGCCCGGGGCGACTTCGAGCTGGCGATCGCGACCTCCGTGCTGGGCGGCTGGGATACCGACTGCAACGGCGCGACCGTCGGCTCGATCATGGGCGCCATGCTCGGCGCCGAGCGCCTTCCCGCCAAGTGGATCGAGCCGCTGCAAGACACGCTCTACGCCGAGGTCACCGACTTTCATCCGATCGCCATCTCGGCATGCGCCGACCGGAGCCACGCCGTCTTCCGCAAGCTTCGCACAGCCGCCCGCGGCTAAGCGGCCGCCGGGACCGGCGCGAGCGCATCCGTCTCCGGGCGCCGGCGCCTCGGCCTGCTGTCGGCGCCCGATCCTCCCTGGCAAGGCGCCGCGCCGGGGCGGCTGTCGTCCGCTTCGCCGACGGCTGCCCCGCCCTCTGCCCGTGTGCCGCTTTCGCCGACGGCTGCCCGGCACCTGCCCGTGTGCCGATTCGCCGACGGCCGCCCCGGCCTCTGCTCGTGTGCCGATTCGCCGACGGCCGCCCCGGCCTCTGCTCGTGTGCCGCTTCGCCGACGGCTCCCCCGGCCTCTGCTCGTGTGCCGCTTCGCCGACGGCTGCCCCGCCCTCTGCCCGTGTGCCGCTTTCGCCGACGGCTGCCCGGCACCTGCGTGCGCCGATTCGGCCCCCGGCCGCCCGCGTCCCCGCTCCGCCCGATGAGCCGCTAATCCCGTTCGGCGGCGGGGCCTTCTCCGCCCGGACCCGGCTCCAGTGCCAGCAGCTCGCCGTAATAGCGGCTTTTCAGCTCGGTCGCATTCATCCCGTAATACGCCTTGAATACCTTGGCGAAATGCGCGCCGTCCGCGTAGCCGACGGCCTCTGCGATCTCGGCCTGCCGCATGTCGGAGGCGAGCAGCAGCTCCTTCGCCCTGCGCATCCGCACCTCGATCAGCCAGCTCCAGATCGTCATCCCCGTGTGCTGGCGAAAGACCTGCGACAGATGCGGCTTGCTGACATTGACTGCATCGGCGATGACCTGCAGGCTGAGCTTGCGCGCATAATGCCGCTCGATATAGCGCTTGACGTCGATCACCGTCTTCGTCCCGGCCGCGCTCCCTCCCGCCGTATGCCGGCTGCCGAACCAGCTCAGCGCCAGCTCGAGCCGATACACGCCGGACAACCTGCGGTACAGCTCCAGATCCTCCACAAGCGGCACGGGCGACCGCGCCAGCGCTCCCTTCATCCAATCGAACACATCCGCCCCGCCTCTCGTCTCGGCGATGCCGGCAATCCACGCCTCCGCCAGCGGGGACAGCAGGTCCCGCCGGTCGCCCGCCCAACGCTCCAGCACGGCCAGCGTATCGACGACCAGCAGCGGCAGAGCGTCCCGCTCGGCGCGAGCGGGACGCTCCCGCCACTGCCGCATCAGTTCCTGCGTGCTCGGCTGGCTGTACGCCCGCAGCAGGATCGAGCGCGCCTCGTGCCGCCGCATCGTCTCCAGCTGCTCGGCGGCGGCGTGCAGCGCCCGCTCCAGATCGTCCGGATTGACCGGCTTGACGATATAGTCGACGGCGCCCAGCGCGATGCCCTGCTTGGCATACTCGAAGTCGTCGTAGCTGGAGATCACGATGGCGCGCATCCCGGGGAAGCGGCGCTTGACCTGGCCGATCAGCTCCAGCCCGTCCATATGCGGCATGCGCACATCGCTCACCAGAATATCTGCGCTGTGGCCGCGCCCTTCCAGCCACGTCAAGGCGTCGCGGCCGTTGGCCTCGGTGCGGATCGCACGGAATCCTTCGCAGCGGTTCACCCGATTGACCATGCCTTGACGAATCCACAGCTCGTCATCCACGACCAAGCAGAAGTACATGGGCAGTTCCCTCCTTGTTCATGCGGGGATCATCGGCACGACGATGGCTACGGTGATACCGGTTCCCTCGCGGTTGTGATACACGCCGATGCGGGCTCCTCCGCATCCGCGCTGCGCATAGAATTGACTGAGACGGTAGGCGACGTTGGCCAGCCCGATGCCGCTGTCCCCCGCCGGCAGCTCGAGGCTGGCCGAAGCGAGACTGCCGCGCAGCCGGTGCAGCACGGCATCCGGCATGCCGGCGCCGTCGTCGCGAATGCGAATGTGGACGTAGCGGCCGAAGCGGGCGCGCACGGACAAGTCGAGATGCAGACTGCGCCCGGCGGTCTCGACGTTGTGCTTGCATGCATTTTCGAGCACCGGCTGCAGGATCAGCTTGGGACACCGCACCTCCAGCGCCTCGGGATCGACCCGGTACGTATAGCTGATGCGCTCGAAGCGGATGCCGGTCATGTACAGGTAATGCCGGGTATGCTCCAGCTCGTCGCGCAGCGGCACCGCGACCTCGCGGATGCGTGAGGAATAGCGGATCATCGCCGACAGGGACAGCACGGCCTGCTCGATCGTCCGCATCCCGGCGATGCCGGCCATCGCATTGATCGTCTCCAGCGAATTGTACAAAAAATGCGAATGAATCTGCGACTGCACGGCCGTGAACAACGCCGTCTGCTCGCGCGCCCGGGCATCGGCCAGCTCGTCGACGGAGGCGTCCAGACGACGTAGCATGCTGTTGAACGCATGTCCGAGCTGCGCGATCTCATCGACGCCGCCCAGCTCCGGCCCCGGCTCGATGCGGCCGAGCTTGGTCTGCAGCAGCTGCTTCTTGAGCTTGACGATCCGACCGGTAATCGACGAGCTGAACACGAACAGCAGCAATACCGTGACTCCGATGCCGAGGACGGTAACGGAGACCGTGAAGTCGCGCACCAGATAGATCGTCCGGGCCGCCTGATCGTACGGCAGCTCGATCACCGATGTCCATCCCTGCGTGTCGGGGATAGCCGCGAAGACGACGAATCGATTGGATGCCCGATCCAAAAACGCATCGGAATCCGCTTGGGCGATCTGCGCGCCCAACTGCGGCGAGACCGCCTCAAAAATTCGCTCCTCCTGGGCATGGACCACGATTCGCCCCTGGCCGTCCACAATATATTGCGCGCCGTCCGTCGCCTCGTCCATGCGCTGCAGAATCCGCAGCAGCGGCGTCACTGCAATGTCCATGACGATATACGAGTTGCTGCCGTAGTGATTCCATTGATGCGTCAGCGACAGCACCACCGGCGCCGCGCCGTCGTAATCGTCGGAGCGATGCACCACGGCCGACTGGATCCGCCCCCCCGGCATCGGCATGCGCGTCATTCGCTCGCGCAGCGAATAGTCCAGTCGGAAGGGGGCCGACGTCGTATAGCGTAGCTCGTTGCCGTAGGGATTAAGCATGGAGAGCGACAGCACCTCCGGATGCTGCATGATGAACGGCTGCACGGAATTGCGGTCGATCAGCTTGGAGAGGCGCAGATACGTCGAGGTGAAGCGCTCCCGCTGCCGGGTCCACGTCAAAAATTCCTCGCTGCCCTCGACAAACAGAAAGGCCTGCTCGTACTCCTTGAAATAGCGCTGAATGTTCAGATTGGCCTGCTCCAGCGTCTGCAGGCTGTACGTCTCCAAATCGTCGCGCAGCATGGAGGAGGTCAGCCCATACTGCGCGATGCCAACCGTCGAGATCAGCAGCGCCATGACCGTGACGAACAGCAGCACCAGCTTGCGGCGAATCGAATTCCGGATGAATGGCAACGTTCTCATGCTGTTCCCCGCTTTCGGACAGACTGGATTATACGCGCAATAGAAAAGGGAGCAAAGACGCTCCCGCGCGCGAAAATGCGAGCGGAGGCGCCTTATATCAGGCAACGCGAGCCCGTTGCCAAATGCGTCGTCTCGGAAATCGTCCGAGCGGCGCTTATCCTTTTTTGTTCTCGTTGTACCAGTCGGTCATCTCCCGAATCAACTGGTCGCCGCCCTGCTGCCGGATCGTCTCGACGAAGGTGTCGAAGTAGTCGACCGGCAGCTCGCCGTACACGATCTTGGTCATGGCCTCTTGAATCAGGCTGCTGGAGTACCAGCTCAGCTCCGGATTCTCCGACAACGCTGCGGGCTGAGGCATGCCGATCGTCGGAGTGGGCAGGCCCTCGTTCCGGGCGACCGCATACGCTTGGTCGATCCGCGCGATCGCTTCCGGCGCGTAGCGCGCGGGAATCGTTTTCTCATTATAATAAAGCGGCGTGACGGCGAACACAAGACGAAGATGGGACGTGTCTTGATCGGCGTCCGCATCGTAGACGTAAGCTTCCCCGTTCTTGGTGTACGTATCGCCCTCCATGCCGAGATCGACGAAGATCTGGCCTTCCTCGGAGGCGATCCAATCGAGCAGCTTGATCACCGCTTCCGGGTGCTCGGACGTCTTCATGACGACCATCGACACGCCGATTGGATTTTTGCGATTGCCGAGCGGCCCCTCGTATCCACTGCCTCGCGGCGTCGGAATGGCCACGATGTCGACCGGGACATCCGGATTGGCATCCTGAATCGCTTTTTGGAAGTCGCCTACTTGCTCCACCGTGTGATTGTAGGAGGCGACCTGACCCGAATTCAGCTTTTGCGTCCAGATGCTACCCGTATTGGAGAGGAACTCGGGGTCGAGCAGCTTCTCCTCGTACATTGTTCGCAAAAAGGCGAGCGCCTGCTTCATGTTCGGATGCAGATAGCTCGGAATGACCTCGTCGTTGTAGATCGTGCTGGCGGACGGATCGATGCCCCACATGCCGAACAGGTTCTCCATCCAGCCGAAGCTCTGACGGCCGCTGAACGGAATCGTGTCGTCCTTGCCATTGCCGTCGGGATCGCCGTCCCGCAGCTTGCGCAGCACGTCCAGGAACTCGTCCGAGGTCGTCGGGATGTCTGCCCCGACCTTGTCGAGATAGTCCTTGCGCATGTAGATCAGGCGATCCGTATCGGTGCCGCCGCCGGGGAAGCGGGGGATGGCCATGATTTGTCCCTTCAGGGTGACCGCGTCCCATGCCGTTTGCGGAATCGTTTTTTTCAAGTTCGGCCCGTATTCGTCGATCAGATCATTGAGCGGCAGCAGCATGCCGTTGGCCAGCGTCTCTTCGTTGGCGAAGCCCCCCGTCCAGTAAAAATCGGGGTATTCGCCCGCCGCCATCTTCAAGCGCAGCTGCTCATTGTATTTGCCGTGCGCCAGGAAGGTCACGTCAAGCTTGGTATTGGTCTTTTCCGCCAGATAGGCCAGGGTCGGAATGTCCATCGTATCGCCCGGCGGAATCGGCTGATTGACGTCGGTCATATAGGCCTTGAGCGTGACGGGCTCCGTCGTGTCGTCGGTTGCGCTCGAGTCGGATTGCACATCATTGGCAGGCGCGGCCTCTTCCTTGCCGGCGCAGCCGGCCAGCAAGGAAGCCACTATGGTTACAGCCAGCGCGCCCTGCGCAGCAGCTTTGAACGATTTCATTTGCAGTTACCCCCTTGAGTCATCGTGTTCGAGTTGATCGATTCGAGCTGGAATGCCGGGCGCCCGCTCTACTCCTTGATCGAGCCGAGCAGCGCGCCGCGGATAAAATGTCGCTGAATGAACGGATAGATCAGCATGACCGGCAGCGTCGCCACGCCGACGGTCGCCATCTGAATCCCGAGCGGCGAGTAGTTGCTGATCGACTCCGGCATGTTCAGCAGCGAATCCTGCGTATTGAACTGGCTGAGCAGGCTGAACAGATAGAGCTGCAGCGGCTTGATCGCCGGATCGGTGATGAAGAAGAGCGGTCCCATGTAATTGTTCCAGTGGCCGACCGCGTAGAAGAGCGTCAGTGTCATGACGATCGGCATCGAGAGCGGCATGAAGATGCGCCACAAGATCCGGTAGTCGCTCATGCCGTCCACCTTGGCCGCCTCGGCCAGCTCCTCCGGCAAGCCGCGAAAAAACGAGATGCACAGAATCAGGTTGAAGGCGGCGATCGCATTGGGCAGCATGATCGCCCAAAGCGTGTTCATCAGGCCGGCGCTCTTGATGACCAGGTAGGACGGTATCAGCGGCGCCGAGAAGATCATCGTGAATACGATGCCGAGCAGCACCGCCTTCTTGCCCTTCAGTATCCGCCTGGACAGCGGGTACGCAGTGAGCAGGGTCAGATACATGTTGATCAGCGTGCCGACGACGGTGACGAGCACCGAAATGCGAAACGCGTTCCAAAACACTTGATTGCGCCAGACAAGCTGGTAATTGTCCGTCGTCCAGTCGACCGGCCAGAAGGTGACCAGGTTGTGAATGAGCGCCTCCCGCGAGCTGAAGGAGGACGCCAGCAAATGCACGAACGGCAAAATAATCAGCAGGCTGGCCGCGAACAGCAGCGCGATGTTAAGCGCGTCGAAGCCGCGTTCGCCGAGGGTTCGAGTATGCACGCTTCGCCCTCCTTTAGTATAAGCCTTCGCCGGTGGTCGATTTGCTCAGCCGATTGGCGAGCACCAGCATCAAAAAGCCGACGATGGACTTGAACAGCCCGATAGCCGTGGAAAAGCTGTACTGGCCGTTGAGCAGGCCGGCCCGATAGGCGTACGTATCGATGACATCGCCGACGGAGTACGTCGCCGGCGTCAAGAACACGTAGATCTGCTCGAAGCCGATGTCGAGAATATGCCCGATCTTGAGCAGCAGCAGGATCATCGTCGCCGGAATCAGGCCCGGAACCGTCACGTGGAGGAACTGCTTCCAGCGCCCGGCGCCGTCCACAGTGGCCGCCTCGTACAGCGACGGATTGATGCCGGCCAGAGCGGCGAGAAAGATGATCGTCCCCCAGCCCATCTCCTTCCACATCCCGCTGGACACGACGATCGGGCGGAAGTAGCCGGGATCTTGCAAAAACGAGATCCGATCGCCTCCAAGCGCGGCGATGTAGTGGTTCACCAGACCTGACTCGGAGGAGAACAGCGCGTATACCAGTGCAAAAATAATCGTCCACGAAAGAAAATGCGGCATGTACAAAATCGTCTGAATCCAGCGTTTCACACGGGAGCGCCGCAGCTCGTTGAGCATGCAGGCGAGCACGATCGGCGCCGGGAAAGCAAAGATCAGCTGGTAGAAGCTGATGACCAGCGTATTGACGAGCAGGCGCTTGAAGTTGGGGTAATCGAACATGCGCTCGAACCACTTGAAGCCTACCCACTCGCTGCCGGTCATGCCGCTAAAAATGTTGTAATCCTGAAATGCAATGACACTGCCCAGCAGCGGGGCATAGCGAAAGAGCACGAAATAAAGGATGCCCGGGACAAGCATGGCGTATAGCCCTGGATTATTGCAAATGTGTCGAAGCCAGTCGGAGCGGGCCCGTCCGGACCGGGCTGCGTGTAGCGCACCCCGCATCGGATCGCCCCCTTTCATGTGAAGTCAGCACGTGCTATGACTTAGTGTAAGCGCTCTACGAGCTCGGAACAATCGGGCGGAACGAGGATTTCTTGTCTAATCGGATGGAATAAGGCGAAACGACGAGGACGACTCTTGCGGACGAGCACGTTTCGTTCCGGGCAGAAGGCGAAACGACGTGGACGACTCTTGCGGACGAGCACGTTTCGTTCCGGGCAGAAGGCGAAACGACGAGGACCGCTCTTGCGGACA
>NZ_JACXIZ010000019.1 GCF_014705605.1 Paenibacillus sabuli | reverse complement strand
GCCCGCATCGTCGGCGGCGGCCGCGCCGCGCAGGAGCGCCATGCGTGAGGCGGGCGCGCTGCCGACCGGCGCCCGGGTGCGCTCGCGCACGGCCCGCGATCTGCTCTACAGCGTGTTCGCCCGCGGCGTCATGCTGCTCGGCGGCTTCGCCGTCTCGGTGCTGCTGGCGCGCCTGCTCGGCGCGGAGGGGCGCGGCGTCATCGCCGCCGTCTTCCTGATCCCGACGCTGCTGCTCTACGTCGCGGATCTGGGCGTGCGCCAGGCGACGGCCTACTTCACGGGTCGCCAGGTGTATGCCTACGAAGACATCGTCAAGACGTCGGCCTTCATGTGGCTGGTCACCTCGGCCGGGGCGACGGCGGCGATCGCGGCGTACTATGCGGTCTTCTACGTCGGCAAGTACGAGCTGCCGCTGCTGGCGATCGCGCTCGCCACGATGCCGTTCACGCTGCTCGTCAATTATGCCAAGGGCATCCTGCAGGGGCGGGACCGCGTCGGCAAGGTCAACAATCTGGAGATGCTGAACGTCGGCGTCAATGTGGCGGCGGTGCTCGTACTGCTCGGGCTGCTGAAGCTCGGCGTGCTCGGCGCGGCGCTCGTGCAGCTGCTGATGGGGCTGCTCGTGGCGGTGCAGGCGCTGCGGATGGTGCGGCAGATCGCCGGGGGCGTGCGCATCGGGTATGTCAAGGGGCTGCCGACCGCCTTTCTCAAGAAGGGCCTCACCTATGCGGCGACGCTGTTCGTCCTGCAGCTCAATTACCGAATCGACGTGCTCATGCTGGAGCGAATGGCGAGCGTGCGCGAGGTCGGCCTGTACACGGTCGGCACGACGCTGGCCGAGCTGATCTGGCAGCTGCCGGCGGCGGCGGGGATGGTGCTGTTCGCCAAGAGCGCGGGCAGCAAGAGCGAGGGCGAGGCGACGCGGCGCGCGGCCAAGCTGCTGCGCGTCATGCTGCCGGTGCTGATCGCGGTCTGCCTCGGACTCGGCGTATTCGCGCCGCTGGCCGTCGATCTGCTGTACGGCGCCGACTTCGACGGCTCGGCCCAGGTGATCCGGCTGCTGCTGCCGGGCATCGTGGTGATGACGTTCTTCAAGATTCTCAATGCCGACCTGGCCGGACGGGGCAAGCCGCTGTTTGCGCTGGGCGCTTATATCCTGCCGCTCGTCCTGAATGTCGTGCTCAATCTGATCTTCATCCCGCAGTACGGGATCGAAGGCACGGCGCTGACCTCTACGATCAGCTACACCGTCGGCGGCTTGCTGTTCCTGTACCTGTATCTGCGGGAGACGGGACTGCGGCTGACCGACGTGCTCATATTACGGCCCGGCGACCTGCGCAGGAAGTGACAGGTTGCGCGCGGCGCAAGCGAAGGGGGACATCTCCAATGACAACGATTCTGGTGACGGGAGCTGCAGGCTTCATCGGCTATCATCTGTCGCGGCGACTGCTGGAGGATGGCCATGAGGTCGTCGGCGTGGACAATCTGAACACGTACTACGACCCGGCGCTCAAGCTGCAGCGGCTGCAGCGGCTGACCGCTTACGAAGGGTTCGACTTCCACCGCTTCGCGCTGGAGGACGGCGACCGTCTGCAGGCGCTGATGCGGGAGCGGGACATCCGCGTCGTCGTCAATCTGGCGGCCCAGGCGGGCGTGCGCTACAGCCTGGACAATCCGCGGGCGTACATCGACGCCAATGTGGTCGGCTTCCTCAACGTGCTGGAGGCGTGCCGCCATCATGGCGTCGAGCATCTGATCTACGCCTCCTCGAGCTCGGTGTACGGGGCGAATACGCAGATGCCGTTCTCGACGGGGCACAATGTCGATCATCCGGTCAGCCTCTATGCCGCGACCAAGAAGTCCAACGAGCTGATGGCCCACACCTATAGCCATCTGTACGGCCTGCCGGTGACGGGGCTGCGCTTCTTCACGGTATATGGCCCGTGGGGGCGTCCGGACATGGCGTACTACCTGTTCACGCAGGCGATCGCCCAGCGCCGGCCGATCAAGGTGTTCAACCACGGCCAGATGAAGCGCGACTTCACCTACATCGACGATATCGTCGAGGGCATCGCGCGGCTGCTGGAGCACCGTCCCGCGCCCAATACGTCGCCGCTGACCGGCAGCGCCGCGCCGTACAAGGTGTACAACATCGGCAACAACAAGCCGGTCGAGCTCGGCCGCTTCATCGAGGTGATCGAGCAGCGTCTGGACATCCCGGCGATCCGCGACTACCAGCCGATGCAGCCGGGCGATGTGCCGGAGACGTATGCGGACGTAGACGAGTTGATCCGCGATGTCGGGTTCCGGCCGAGCACCTCGATCGAGGAGGGGCTGGGTCGCTTCATCGACTGGTACACAGGCTATCATCAGCCGATATCGGTGGCGCCATGAAGATCATGCTGCGCAATCGGCGCTTCCAGGGGGGCGCGGCCATCTCGGCGCTCGAGTACGGCAAGCTGATGCGCCGCATGTACGGAGAGGGGGAGGTCGAGCTCGTCGCCGCCGGTCAATATGCGGGTGTGCAGGAGACCTACGCGGCCGAGGGCATCCGCACCTACGACGTGCCGTACTTCGAGAACAATCACCCGTGGCGCAATCTGACCGGCCTGATCCGCTATGTGCGGGTGCTGCGCCGCGAGCGGGTCGATCTGATCGTCGCGATCGCCGTCTGCAACGGCATGCTGCATCGCATCGTCTCGCGCATGCTCGGCATCCCGGTGCTGACGATCGTGCCGGGCGGCGAGATCCCCGGCAGCTTCGCTGCGATCATGGGCGATACGCCGCTCGTCGTGTTCAGCGAGGAGAACAAGCGCGCGCTCACGGATGCGGGCTACGACGAATCCCGCATCCGGCTGATCACGAACCGGCTCGTCTTCGAGCCGCAGGCGCCGGCGCATATGCCGGCGGCGCACTACGCGCGGCCGCTGCACGGCGAGCCGGTGCGGCTGTTGCTGATCTCCCGGCTCGACGGGGAGAAGATGCGCTCGGTGCACTACGTGCTGGACTGCGTGGCGGCGCTGGTCGGCGCACACCAGAGCGCGGGCGCGTCCGGCGCGACGGACGGCCGCCCGGCGCTCGGCGGCACGGGGGCTGCGGTCTCGGCATCCGGACCCGCCGCGCTGCCGCCGATCCGGCTCACGCTGCTCGGCGACGGCGACTATATCGCGGAGGTGCGGGCTCGCGCCGCCGCGATCAATGCCGCTGCCGGCGGCGAGGTCGTGCGCGTGGCCGGCTTCCGCCGCGATGTCAAGGCCCACATCGACGATGCGCATATCGTGTTCGGCAAGGGGCGAAGCATTATCGAGCCGGTCTATCACGGCCGCATCGCCTTCGTCGTGAACGAGGCCGAGCAGATGTGGCAATGCACGCCGCAGACGCTGCCGCGGCTGCAGGCGACCAACTTCTCCGGGCGCGCGCTGCAGCAGCCGGACGCGCTCGTGCTGCTGGAGCGCCGCATCCGGGAGGCGGCGGCCGGCGCGGTCGATCCCGCGCCGCTGGAGGAGAGCAGCGCCTACATCGCACGCATGTACGACATCCGGCACGCCGCTGCGGCGATAGACGGCGCGGTGCGCGCGCTGGCGCCGCCGACAGGCGCGGGGCGACTCACTGTACTGGGCGTGCTGCGGGGCGGCGCCGAGTTCGTACGCATCTACGTCAAGCTGACCACTCATTATATGCGCCGCGCCGCGGCGCGGCGGCGCGAGCGCGCTGCGCGCACCGCGGCCGGTCCGCAGCAGAGGAGCGTGGAGTCATGAAGCTGGTGCTATTGTCCGGAGGCTCGGGCAAGCGGCTGTGGCCGCTGTCCAACGATGCCCGGTCCAAGCAATTCCTGCGCATCTTGGACGGCCCGGGCGGGGCCAGGGAATCGATGGTGGAGCGCGTGTGGCGCCAGCTCGGGGAGCACGGGCTGCAGCAAGCGGCGCATATCGCCGCAGGCCGCTCCCAGGTCGAGCTGATCCGGAGCCACGCCGGGGCGGATGTGCCGCTCATCATCGAGCCGGAGCGCCGCGACACCTTCCCCGCGATTGCGCTGGCAGCGGTCTATCTGTATTCGATCGCCGGGGTCTCGCTGGAGGAGACGATCACGATCCTGCCGGTCGATCCGTATGTCGAGAGCGACTTCTTCGCGCAAGTGCAGCGGCTCGGCGAGGTGCTGGAGGCGTCCGGCGCTGAGCTGGCGCTGATGGGCGTGGCGCCGACGCACCCGTCGGAGAAGTACGGCTACATCGTCACCGACGCGGCGGCGTCCAGCTCTGACGCGCCGTCCTACCGCAAGGTGCGGCGCTTCACCGAGAAACCGCGCGAGGCCGAGGCGCGGGCGCTGATCGCGGAGGGCGCGCTGTGGAATTGCGGTGTCTTTGCCTTCAAGCTCGGCTATCTGATCAACCTGCTGATGGCGCGCCGGCTGCCGCTGCACTACGACGAGATGGTGCGTCGCTATGCGTCGCTGGGCAAGAGCAGCTTCGACTACGAGGTCGTCGAGCGCGCCGCGGACGTCGCGGTGCTGCCGTACGACGGCGCCTGGAAGGACCTTGGCACCTGGAATACGCTGACCGAGGAGATGGGCACGCAGACGATGGGCAGCGGCATCGTCACCGCGGATGCGGCCAATACGCATGTGATCAACGCGCTCGGCATCCCGATCACCGTCCTCGGCCTGACCGACGCGGTCGTAGCCGCCGGACCGGACGGCATTCTCGTCACGGACAAGCAGGCGAGTCCGCGGATCAAGGAGGTGATGGCGCATCTGCAGGAGCGGCCGATGTACGAGGAGCGGCGCTGGGGGCGCTATCAGGTGCTGGACCGGCTCGCGGAGCGGGATGGCAGTCAGGTCATGACCAAGCGGGTCAGCCTCGAGCCCGGTCGCAACTTCAGCTATCACTACCATCTGCACCGCAGCGAGGTATGGACGGTGCTGAGCGGCGAGGGCCGGCTCGTGCTGCAGGACGAGCTGCGGCCGCTGCGGGCGGGCGAGACGGTGCAGATCCCCGCCGGCTGCCGGCACGCGCTGCAGGCGCTGACGGCGATGGAGCTGATCGAGGTGATGCGCGGCAGCGAGCTGGGCGAGTCGGATATCGTGCGGCTGGATACCGCGTGGCCGGAGATCGTCGGGTATTGTGCCACCTGATTGACCTGATTCAGTCGATCCGGGGCTATGGCGCACGGCAACGGGTCTGTTTGCGGTGGCACTGGCGACTGGCTGTGCGACCCTACTTATACGATGAGGAGTGAGAGCGCGATGAACATTACAGTGGTGGGCACCGGCTATGTCGGCCTGGTGTCGGGCGTATGCTACGCCGAGCTGGGCAACCGTGTCGTCTGCGTGGACAAGGACGCGCACAAGATCATGCAGCTGGAGCGCGGCGAGATTCCGATCTACGAGCCGGGCCTGAAGGAGCTGGCCGATGCCAACGTGCGGCGCGGCCGGCTCAGCTACACGTCCGACCTGCACGAGGCGATGCGCCTCTCCGAGCTGGTCATCATCGCCGTCGGCACCCCGCCGTTGCCGAGCGGCGAGGCCGATATGCGCTACATCGAGTCGGTGGCGGCCGAGATCGGCGAGGCGCTCGGGCATTATCAATTGATCGTCATCAAGAGCACCGTGCCCGTCGGCACCAACGAGGCGGTGCGGGGGCTGATCGCCGCGCGTACGCGGCAGCCGTTCGAGATGGCGTCGGTGCCGGAATTCTTGCGGGAGGGCTCGGCGGTCCAGGACACGCTGCACCCCGACCGCATCGTGATCGGCGCGGACAGCAGCCGCGCCGCCCATACGCTGCAGGAGCTGCATCGTCCGCTGACCGACCAGTTGATCGTCACGGACATCCGCAGCGCCGAGATGATCAAGTACGCGTCTAATGCCTTCCTGGCGACCAAGATCTCGTTCATCAACGAGATCGCCAACATCTGCGAGAAGGTCGGCGCCGACGTCACCGAGGTGGCCGGCGGCATGGGGCTGGACCGGCGGATCGGGGCGGCGTTCCTGCGGGCGGGCATCGGCTACGGCGGCTCCTGCTTCCCCAAGGACACGAAGGCGCTCATCCAGATCGCGGGCAATGTGGCCTACGACTTCAAGCTGCTCAAGTCGGTCGTCGAGGTCAACCACATGCAGCGCTTCGGCGTGATCGACAAGCTGCTGCGCGCGCTCGGGCATCTGCAGGGGCGGCGGGTCGCAATCTGGGGCCTGGCGTTCAAGCCGGAGACCGACGACGTGCGCGACGCCCCGGCGATCGAGATCATCGAGCGGCTGCTCGAGCTTGGCGCGACGCCGGTGGTGCACGATCCGATCGCGATGCCGAATTTTCGCCGGATCGCCGCCGATCCGCGCATCGTCTGGTGCGAGCAGCCGCTGGACGCGGTGCGAGGCGCGGACGCGCTATGTCTGCTGACCGAGTGGAGCCAGTACCTGCGCCAGGATCTGCGCGAGGTGGAGCGGGCGATGGCGCGGCCGATCCTGATCGACGGGCGCAATGCCTACAGCGCGGAGCAGCTGGCCGGCGCTCACTTTGCCTATTATCCGGTCGGACGCCCGGCGATGAACAACGAGGATATCGCGCTGCACGAGCTGATCTAATCGTGCGTTGAAAAAGTATGCCGCCGTGTCCGAAATGCGCTTCCGTATGCTCCCGAAGCGATGTTTCTTCGAAACATTGTACCTCCTCTATTTCTTGAATAAGACTCATTCAGAGGAAGAAATCGAGGAGCAAAAGATCGGGCGCTTCGCTTCTCCAACGCAATTTCGGACACTCTGGCACTTTTTTATCGCACTTCTGATTTTTTAAATTTATTGAAGAGGTGATTTCTACGTGAAATGGAGAAAAACTGTCGTATCCGCCACGCTGGCGATGTCGCTGTCGGCCACGACCTTCGCCGGTCTGCCGCTCAGTACGCAAGGTCTGGCGGACAAGCTGGGCCTGCAAGCCGCGGCCTATGCCGCCGACGAGCCGTTCCTCAGCGCGGCCTTCCTGGCGCGGATGCAAAAGGTGCACGCCGCGCTCAGCGCCGGCGATCCGGTCGACGTCCAGCAGGTGCGCGATCTGCGCGACGAGATTCGGATGCTGACCTTTGCGGAGCACGGCGAGCTGGTCGATCCGATCTGGACGAAGCTGGAGGGGCAAGTCGACCCTTCCGTCAAGGAGACGCTGTTCCACTTCATGGTCGATGTCGGCAGCCTGCAGTACGACGCGACGGCGGCCAATCTGGAGGCGCTGCGCACCGACCCGGGCTATCATGCGGCGCTGCAGCAGGTCGCGACGGCAGGCGGCGTGGACGATCTGACGGTCGACGATATCATGCTGTTCGCCTTCGGCAACGGGCCCGGCGGACCGGGCGGCGTGCAGGGGGCGATCATCGATGAAGTCGTGCGGCTCGTCGAGGAGGCCAATCCGGCCGAGCTGCTGAAGCTGATGTCCGACGTCGAGGCGCAGAACAAGCTGATCGGCGATGCGATCCGCGATGTGCTCGCCGACAAGGACAGCTACGAGGTCAGCAGCATCGTCGACGAGCTCGGCATCACCGGCGACGATGTAGTGGCCTTCATCCGTAATTTCCGCGAAGCGCTGTCGCCGGAGCTGATCGGCCCGGCCTTCAATTCCATGATGATCGCCTATGTGCGCTCGGAGACCGAGGCCGAGGCCGAGGTGACGAATGACGGCCGCAAGCTGACGCACACGCTGCGCGTGCACGGTCTCGAGGTGCCGAATCTGATGCTGCGCTGGTCCAAGGTGAGCGGCAGCAGCGATGTGTCCGTCTCGGGTAACGGCGTCGTGACGATCCCGGCTTCGGTTGAGTCCGCGACGGCGGTCATCGAGGCCCGCGAGCGGATGTACGACAAGGTCATCTTCTCCGAGGAAGTCACGCTGACGAACGAAGCGGGCGGCGGCAACAACGGAGGCGGCAATAATGGCGGTGGCGGCAATAATGGCGGCAATGGCGGGAACAACGGAGGGAACAACGGGGGCGGCAATAACGGCGGAGGCGGAGGCGTCATCGTGCCGCCGGTCGATCCGGGCGAGCTGCAGCAGGTGCTCGCTCGGCTCAATGCGATCGCGGCGGAGCTGGCCGACGCCACGCCGAGCGAGCGCGCCGCGCTGATTCGCGAGGCGCTGGAGCTGATCCGCGGCATCTGGGGCGGTATCGGCCGGCTGGACGCGACGCCGTGGATCTCGACCTCCGGAGCGGAGGCGACGGCGGCAGTCGATGCGGACGCGGTGCTGGATGCGGCCGAGCAGCTTCGGGAAGGCGAGTCCGCGGTGCGCGCGCGCTTCGCCGATCTGCCGGATGCGGTGATTCGCGAGCTGCTGGGCGAGCTGCCCGAGCCGGCGATTACGCTCCAGGCGGAAGATGTCGCGGCGGAGACGCTGACCTTCGAGGTGCCGGCATCGCTGGTGGAGGAGCTGGCGAGCGCCGACGTGCCGCAGCTGGGCTTCGCGCTGGACGGCCTGCTCGTCAAGCTGTCGCTCGACGGACTGGAGGGCGATCTCGCCCTGACGATCCGCCGCGTGGACGAGGCGGTCGCCCGGGCAGCGACGCACTCGCCGCTGCGCTCGTCCGTATACGCGCTCGAGCTGACCGCGGACGGCGAGCCGGTAGAGGAGCTGGAGACGCCGCTCGAGCTGGAGCTGCCGCTGCAGGGCGTGAGCGGCTCCCGCGCGGAGCGGGTCGTGCTCGGCCGGATTGACGGCGACCGACTGTCGCTCATGGGCGGCAGCGCCCGCGACGGCAAGCTGATCGAGCAGCCGCAGGCACTGGCGACGTATGTCGCGCTCGAGCTGCAGGCGCGCTTTGACGATCTGGCCGCTGTACAGGAATGGGCCGGCACGGCAATCGACTATGTGGCGGCGCAGGGCATTATCGAGGGTCGGCGCGACGGCGTGTTCGCGCCGGAGGGGGATGTGACCCGGGCCGAATTCGCCAAGATGCTCGTGCTGGCGCTCGGCCTCGCCCCGGATCGCGGGGGCGCGACCTTCGGCGACGTCGGGCAGGGGCATTGGTCGGCGCCGTATATCGGCGCCGCGGCCAAGCACGGCCTGATCCACGGCCGCAGCGCGGCGCGCTTCGACCCGGCCTCGCCGATCACGCATGCGGAGATGGCGACGATGGTGGCGCGCGGCTTGCAGCAGCGCGAGGCGGTGACGGAGGTGGGCGATCCGGATGCGGTGCTGGCCGGGGTTCGGGACGGGGCCGAGGTGCATCCGTCGCTCAAGGACGGCGTCGCTCTGGCCGCCAGCAGCGGACTGATCGACGGCCAGGGCGAGCGTTTTCGTCCGGCGGAGCATGCGAGCCGGGCTGACGCAGCGGTTATCATCTATGCATTGATTCAATAAGCGGAAGTTCCTTGCCGGGGCCGAATGCGGAGACTGTCGTTTCCGGTTCGGCCCCGGCTTTTTCATTCGCCCTGGGGCACGGAAGGAAGGGATGAGGAGATGAGAAGAGCAAGACCAAGACGAATCCGAACAATCGTGCTGATCACGCTGGCGGTCGCGCTCGTGCTGGCGACGACGGCGGCGCTCGTGCTCTATTGGCAGCTGCGCAGCGCCGATCTGGACGAGATCCGGCAGCGGCAGCTGCTCGCGGAGCAGACCGATGCGGCGGCGGACGACGGCGCGATCCCGCCCCTGCTCGAAGAGGCGGTGGAGCAAGCGGGCACGCTGACGGACGAGCCGATCGGCTGGCGCGACGCGCTCGACGTGGCCGCCATCCTGATGCAGTCCGAGCTGACGATGGGCGAGATGCGGCAGTTGATGGGCCAGTCGACCGAGACGCTGACGACCGCCGAGAAGCAAGCGATCCGGGAGCTGCTGCTGGCGAAGCTGTCGGACGAGGAGCTGGAGACGCTGCGGGCCATCACGAGCCGCTACGGCAAGTATCTCGTCATCGCCGATCCGGACTATCCGATCGAGGCCGTCGGCGTCATGGACGAGGCCGAGCGCGCGCGGATCGTGGCGGCGCATCGGGACGAAGCGCAGAGCGGCGCGCCGGACGGAGACGATCCGGATGCGGCGGGGACTGGCGCGGCACCGGACGCGGACCGACCGAGCACGTCATCGGGCGCGGCCGACGGGCGAAGCGGCAGCGGGCAGATGGCGTCCGAGACGGCATCGTCATCAGAGGCGGCTGACGCGGCGGCACAGCCGGAGCGGGAAGCGACTGCTGCTCCGGGAGGGGGAGCGGACGCTGCACCGGGCGACTCCGGCGCAACGGGCGGCGGCCAGTCCAGTGAGGGCGGTCGGGATGAGCAGGACGAGCAGCGCCGGAAGCTGGCCGCAACCTACGAAAATAAGCTGCAGCAGCTCAAAAGCAGCTGTACGCAGCAATCTCAGACGTTGATAGCGGAAGCTGCGAGCGAGTTGGAAAACGCAGCGGAAGGACAGTCCATCGAAGCGATCGGCGGCGGGCTGCTGGACAAGGTAAGCGAAGCGGAAGGGGAATGCGACACCAAGTTCAATGCGTTGCTGAGCGAGGCGCGCCAAGCGTTCGAAGCGCAGCAGCTCAGCTTCGAGAAAGGCGAATCGTGGAAGCGCGAGTATGCCGCGGCCAAGGCGGAAATTCGCAGCGCCGCCATCGCAAAGCTGCAAGGGCTGCTCTAGGCGCATGCGTCCAGCCAAGGCGAAGCGGCGGCTGTCGAAGTCTTTTGGCGGCGACACAAGTTGCGTGCCGAGAAATAATAGAAAAGTATAGGCGAAATTATATGCTTTCTATTTATTAAAGAAGCCCCCGTTGGCGCCTTGGCTACGGCTTGGCCCGGGGGCTGTCTGCGGCTGGCGCCGGTGCGATCACGGGCTCCTGCTGGACGCGATCGCGCACGACGCGTTCGAGCAAGAGGCGCACGAGCTCGAGATCCTCGCGCTCGAGAGGGACGCCGTCCCAGTGGAGCTGTTCGTGATTGAGCAGTTCGCGGGCATTGCTGCTCGGCTCCTGCGGGTCGATATGGTCGGTCAGCCCGAGCAGATAGTCCGCCGACGTGTGCAGCTTGCGGGCGATGGCCTGGGTCGTCTCGAGCGTAGGCTGGCGATAGCCGGATTCGTAGCCGGCGTAGGTGCTTTTGGCGACGCCGACCTGATCGGCGACCTCTTGCATCGAGTATTTCCGTTTTTTGCGCAATTGTTTGAGGCGTTTGGCAAACATCTATAGCTCCCCCTGGGGTGATTGTGACATAGGGCGCGAGGCACGGTCGCGGTCAGGTAGCAGCCCAGGCTAGGACTGGCAACCAGATGAAAAAAAGAAGAACAAGATTAATCTTTCCTAATTATAGCACGCCGGCGTGCATCTTGCACGAAAATCGACACGGCCCTTATTCCAAAGGCTCTCTTATAATCTGCATGAAAATTGTGTATGATAATAGGAAAACAAAATTCTGCGACTGCTCTGGAATCTACCAGAATCGCGCAGGAAAGGTTGAGGGGCATGGGAATGGAAATCAAAACGTCGTCATCCAACTTCATCAAAAGCATTGTCGCCGACGATCTGAAGCAGGGCAAGGTCAAGGAGGTCGTCACACGCTTCCCGCCCGAGCCGAACGGGTATCTGCATATCGGGCACGCCAAGTCTATCTGCCTGAACTTCGAGCTCGCGGACGAATTCGGCGGACGCACGAATCTGCGCTTCGACGATACGAATCCGCTCAAGGAAGACACCGAATACGTCGAGGCGATCAAGCACGATGTGGAGTGGCTTGGCTTTGAGTGGGACCGGCTGTGCTTCGCCTCGGATTACTTCGAGGAGATGTACGAGCGGGCGCTGCTACTGGTGCGCAAGGGCAAGGCCTACGTCTGCGACCTGGACGCCGAACAGATCCGCGAGACACGGGGCACGCTGACCGAGCCGGGCACGAACAGTCCGTACCGCGAGCGCAGCGCGGCGGAGAACGAGCAGCTGCTGCGGGAGATGCGCGAGGGCCGGTACGCCGACGGCGAGAAAGTGCTGCGGGCCAAGATCGACATGGCCGCGCCCAATATCAATCTGCGGGACCCGGTGCTCTACCGGATCGCGCATACGAAGCATCACCGTACCGGCGACGCCTGGTGCATCTATCCGATGTACGATTACGCGCATCCGCTCGGCGATGCGATCGAAGGCGTGACGCACTCGATCTGTACGCTCGAATTCGAGGATCATCGGCCCCTCTACGATTGGATCGTACGGGAGTGCGAGATGGAGGCGGAGCCGCATCAGTACGAGTTCGCCCGGCTCAACCTGACCAATACGGTCATGAGCAAGCGGCTGCTGCGCCAGCTCGTCGAGGAGGGCGTCGTCGACGGGTGGGACGATCCGCGCATGCCGACAATTTCGGGCTTCCGGCGCAAGGGCTACACGCCCGAGGCGATCCGCAGCTTCAGCCGCGAGATCGGGGTGGCGCGCGCCTACAGCAAGGTCGACGAGCGCATGCTGGAGCATTTCATTCGCGAGGACCTGAAGCTGAGCGCGGCGCGGACGATGGCGGTCGTACGCCCGCTCAAGGTCGTCATCACGAATTACCCCGAAGGGGAGATCGAGTGGCTCGAGGCCGAGAACAACGCGGAGAACGAGGCCATGGGCACGCGCCGCATTCCGTTCGGACGCGAGATCTACATCGAGCGCGACGACTTCATGGAGGATCCGCCGAATAAGAAGTATTTCCGGCTCTATCCGGGCAACGAAGTGCGGCTCAAGCATGCCTACTTCATCGTCTGCCAGGAGGTCGTCAAGGATGCCAGCGGCGAGATCGTCGAGCTGCGCTGCACCTACGATCCGGAGACCAAGAGCGGCAGCGGCTTCACCGGCCGCAAGGTCAAGGGCACGCTGCACTGGGTCGAGGCGTCGCAAGCGCTGCCGGCGCAATTCCGGCTGTACGAGCCGCTCGTCAATGACGAGGCGCTCAGCGAGGACAAGACGTACATGGACTGCCTGAATCCGCAGTCGCTGGAGGTGCTGGAGGGCTTCGTCGAGGCGAACATGCAGGGCGTCGAGGGCGGCACCAAGTTCCAGCTGTTCCGCCACGGCTACTTCAATGCCGATCCCAAGCTGACACGGCCGGAGCATCCGGTCTTCAACCGGATCGTCTCGCTCAAGAGCTCTTACGATCCGACGAAGTAACGTCGTGCTCAAGAGGGCGGTTACCACCCGAAGCATCCGTCAAAAGGACCCCCCGGGGGGTCCTTTTTTGTAGCGGAGAGGACGGACGGGTCAATAACGATGAGCATGCAAAAACAGGCTCCGCCGTCCGAAGACGGCGAAGCCTGTTTCACCTTGATAGGCCGGGTTAGTTAATGAAATTAACGCCCGTCAGGAAGCGCGTTACCATTGTTGCAGCTTCAGCGCGCGTCGCATTGGCTTCACCGGCTACGCGAGTAGCGGATTGACCAAGAACGATGCCCGACTGAATTGCAGCGGCAACCTCTTCTTCTGCCCAGCCAAGAGCGGCAACATCCGTGTAAGGAGCAAGCGCGGAGGATACTTGCGCATCCGTCAGCGTGACTTCCTCACCAGCGTATGCCAGGGCACGAACGACCATGGCAGCCAGCTCTTTACGGGTGATGTTCGCTTGCGGGTTGAACGTGCCATCCGGATAGCCTTGGACGATACCAGCGTCAGCAGCAGCAGCTACTGCACCGGCGAACCATTGGCCAGCGGGGACGTCGGAGAATTCCGCCGTCGTGGCAGTCGTGTCAAGCGACAGCGAGCGAACGATCATTGCAGCAAACTCGGCACGAGTGATGTTGCGGCCCGGTTGGAACAACGTGTCGTTCACACCTTCGACCACAAGCTTCGAAGCCAGAGTTTCAACGTCTTCTTGCGCCCAGTGGCTCACGAGGTCGGTGAAGACCTTCGGATCCAGCTCGAGCACCGTGTAGACGCTGTTGCCGTTACGCTTCAGGGTAGCCGTCGTGATGCCGTCATTGGTAGCGAAAGTAGCAGGAACAAAGCTAAATTCACCCGTAGCCGGATTATACAGGACGCCGGTCACCTGATCGGACGTTGCAACTTTATTGAGAGGGAGCGAACGCTCGACATACGTGCTGCCGAAGTTGTTGATCTCAATTTCCTCGTCGTCGCCCACGGCTACGACTTTGTAGTCGTAAGCGCCAGCCACTTGAGTGCCTCCGATCGCCGTAGCGGCGGCTTCGACTGCAGCTGCAGTCTCACCTTCCAGTACGTTGATCTCCACGCGGATCACGAGGTCGTCAATGTCGATGCCAAGAGCATCGGCCAGAGCGCTCAGATCCAGCACGGACAGTGGAAGCTTGTACGTTGCACCGTCAGCGTTAACGATCGTTACCGTACCGTCTGCAGTCAGAGCAGATGCAGGCAGCAGAGCTACATTGCCGGTGATGTTGACCGTAGCTTCGCCATCTGCCAGAGCAGTAGCGAGTGCAGTCGCATCGACACGGCCGTCGGACCAAGCATTAATGCTGTCTCCACTGTTGGTCGGAGGGAAGAAGATCCCGCCGCCACCGGAGTTGCTCAGGGAACGGTAGATGCTGTCACTGTAGACGTTCGCGACTACTGTGCTGGATACGGGGTAGTAGTACTGCAACACGATGTTCTCGTTGGCAGCGAACTGCGAGCGTTCGATCGTGAAGTCGTAATATACCGTACCAGCAGCACTCGAGTAGCCGTAGGCTGCGTCAACTGCACCCAGATATGCGCCAGCATTGCTGTACACCTGAATGGCAATTGTCTGTTGGTCGTCCAGGAGCTGATATGTGCTGTCCTCGACGTACACAGTACCGGTTACTTTTCCGTTGAGGGAAGTAACTGAGCCGAAGCCATTTGCAAATGCTGCGATTGGCAGCAGTGCGGAAACGATCATCAGCGAAACGATAAGTGCTGCGGTTTTTTTCATAAGTACGTTCTTCATAATTTATTTTTCACCTCCTTTCGCGGCATATTTTGAAATATCTATTAGGTCTAGTAATTCTCTCTGAAAAAGGAGGAAATTAGATTTCCTGAAAAAGTATAAACACACTTCCAGGCAAAAGCAAGGTTTTCAATTAATTAAATTGTTCTAATTGTTCCAATAATCGTCCTTGCTCTTCGGGTACAGCCTGCGTCAAGTAATCCTTCAAGGCTTTATCGGGCTGCCCAATCGCCTCCAGCGCGAGGGCGTACGAGCGGATTCCTGTGCGCAAGAATGCATCCTGTTGCAGCTGTTGAGCATCGAATTGCATCAACCATTCCTGAATGGGTTGGATCATTTCCACAGTGGCCGCATAATTTGCTTGCTCGAACTGGATCTGGCCAATCGCCAAGCGAATATATGGCGTGGGCGCGAACTCGCGGCCTTGAAGCTGTTCTTCCGGCAGTTCTTCAAGCTGCTGCTGCTTGTCCCCGATCTCATCAAGCAACGCCATGGCGCGGTCCCAATACAATTTCGTCTGTGCCTCGTCAGAGTCCTGAAGGTTCTGGCCTGTCAAAGCATACTCCATAATGGCTGCCTCGTAGAAATTGATATCCCATTGAAATTTTCGTATGCCTTCTTCCAATACTTCCAATGCAAGGTTATACTCGCCCAGCACTTTAAAGTTGCGGTACTGCGCTAAAATTAATTGACGTTCGTACGGTTCGGAATGTTTCAGCTCGGTCAATCTTTTTTTGTTTTCCTCGACATACGTCGTATCCTGCGTCTGCAAGTACGCCTGGCGATACCAGTCGGCCTTGAGCAGATTATACGCCGGATGATCCGGCGATAAGGCCAGCGCTTCATCAAGCGGCGCCAGCAGCTCGTTGAGCGGTCGCTGCTCGCTTGTGGCCAGGTAGACCGCATGCTTGAAATAGCGCTGTGCGTTATACTCACGGTAGGCGACGACGGCCAGGATGATCGCGAGTACGGCCAACACCGATGGATAGATATAGCGTATGATACGTAATTGATTCCAGGATAGTTTCGGAATCTTGATTTCCTTAGGATAAATGCCTCCAAGCACGCCCAATGATAGAAAGACGACCGAAGAAACATAGACATAACTCATATCAAAGTCAATCAGGCTGTGCACAAGAATTGCGGCAGAGAAAATAAAAAATACCAGGTGGTCCTTCTCGTCCTCGCGGTCTTTGAAGTAATGGCGAATGTACCAGTAATAGACAAAGCCAATCAGGCCAATCAAGACAACAAAGCCGATCCACCCAACCTCGACCAACGATTGCACCAGATAGCTGTGCGCCTGTCGGCTGATGTACGGGTTGTTCTGATACTGCTCATACAAAGCGGTCCAGCCGCCCCCGCCTGCGCCAAGCAAGGGATAATCGGCTACGACTTTCATAGCGTCCACGTAAAAGGTGGCGCGCTCAAGCACACTGTGCTGCTGAAAGTTGATGTTTTCCAAGCGATTGGCGATCGCTTCCGGCAGGAATGTGTTGGCGAAACCCGACAGCAACACAAAAACAAAGACAATGCCAAGTACAGCCAAAAGCACCGGGACAGCGAACACAGAAAAACGTTTTTCGGCAATTTTCGCAAGCTTGTCGTGAACCCAGCCGCTGGAACGGTGCAACCCGTAGACAACCAAAGCCGTCAATAAGGATGCTGCGACCAGCCAGATCCAGCTCTCCAGGGCCGGCGACTCCCAAAACGGGATCGTATTCGCTACGCCGCCGTTCGCCCGTGGTTGGACGCGTTCGGCGATACTTATGTAATTCTGAGTAATCTTACCCAAGATGATGAGCATTGAAACGCCTGAAATCGCCATCGCCAAAATAAATTGAACTTGCTTGTGCAGGCGCATGAATGGCAGCACCAGCAGAATCAAAATCGGCAGCAGCACGAGGGCGCCGCGCGAGTAGGTCAGCATGAGCGAAAGCCAGATGGGGACCAGCATTGCGCCGTGAAAGGCCGCGCTATACCAGCGCCTCGCATGCGTCGCGCAATACAGGGCCGCCAGTACGAGGGCTACCAGATATCCGGCATAGGTGTTAGAATACTGAAAGACGGAGGTCAGCCGGTAGTCGCCGCTGGAGAACCAGAGTGCGTCCGGGAAGTAGCGCTGGCCGAGCAAATTCAGCACGCCGAAAAGGACGACGCAGTAGCTGGAAAGCAGCAGGGCGTACTTCAAGACCTGACGAGTGGTGAAGGTAGACGCAATGTACAAGCCAAGCATGAAGAAGCCTGCCAGCAGGCAGTAAATTAGTGTCATGAGCTTGGCATTATGACTGGCCACGGCCTGAAAGGAAGAGAGCCAATAGACGAAAGGCAAAAGGAGTGAACCAAGCGCCAACAGGCCGCGGGAGGTCTCCAACTGCCATTGCTTGAACAAGTAAGCTGCGAAGACAATAAGCATGATGAAGACAAATAGCATCGCTTCGTAAATGGGCAATTCAAAATCGTAGATTAAGCTGTTAAATAGGCCGGTTTGGAAAGGGAAGATGAATAGGTATAGGGATGCTGAGAGGATTAATATCCAATGTAACAAAGAAAAATCGACTGATTTCGCAACCGGCCTTCCCCTATTCGAACTGTAATTTGACTTGGTTTTTGTTTTCATTTAGAACTCCTTTTTACGCGTCACTAGATTGGGATGGATACCATTTTAGCAAAATGAAGACAGTAAATCTATAATGCATGATTTACGGATAACACAATCCATATATTTGCAGCGAATGGGATAGGGTGGAATTGCATTCCGAAGTCTGCTACTATATTTTGCAAGACAATAATCGTCAATTTCAACCCGTTTACATAAAATTTTGTCGATTTAAATCGATACAAGCAGGGGGCCAAAAGCGATGAAAGTCAAGAAAGCAATTATTCCAGCGGCTGGACTGGGGACGCGCTTCTTGCCAGCTACTAAGGCTATGCCTAAGGAAATGCTCCCAATAGTGGATAAGCCAACGATTCAGTACATTATTGAAGAGGCGGTCGCATCAGGAATCGAGGATATTATCATTGTCACGGGAAAGGGAAAACGAGCGATTGAAGATCACTTTGACAGCAGCTTTGAGCTTGAGCACAATTTGATGTCCAAAGGGAAGCTCTCTCTTTTGGATGAGGTCCAGAGACCATCGCAAATGGCCGATATACACTATATCAGGCAAAAAGAACCTCGTGGTCTCGGACATGCAATCTGGTGCGGTAGAAAATTTATCGGCAATGAGCCATTTGCCGTATTGTTAGGCGATGATATTGTCGATACTTTGGGGGAGCCATGTACCCGGCAGTTGACGGAAATGTATGAAAAAACGGGCAGTTCGATTATTGGCGTCAAAAGAGTGCCCGATCATGAAATTTCCCGATATGGTATAGTCGATGGCGAAGCTATAAATGATCAATTGTTTAAAATACGCCATCTCATAGAAAAACCACCACTTGAACAAGCGCCATCCAACGTTGCAATCATGGGCCGCTACGTTCTGTCTCCTCTTATATTTGATTTGTTGGAAAATATGCCAGAGGGAGCGGGAGGAGAAATTCAGCTAACAGATGCGATCGCAGCGTTGGCCAAAATGGAAGAAGTACTCGCCTTTCAATTTGCAGGAGAACGTTATGATGTGGGTGAGAAACTAGGTTTTTTGAAAACCACCATTGAGTTTGGACTCGCTCGAGAAGATTTAAGGAAAGAATTATTGCATTATATGGAGACCCTATTAAATAGAGAGCGAATAGAGCGTCATAGTCATAGTCATAGCATAGGGACTGGAGGACGAGAAGTATGAATATAGGTGTTGTGGGCGCAGGTTATGTAGGGCTTGTAACAGCTGTGTGTCTGGCAGAAGTGGGACACAATCTAAAGGTAGTGGAAGTAAATGCAGAGAAAGTTGAAAAGCTAAATAACGGGGAATGCACAATATACGAAGCTGGACTTACTGAACTGCTTCAAAATAATATTCAAGCTGGTAGATTAAACTTTACAAATCACTTGACAGATATGATTAATGATTGCGAAGCGATTTTTCTCTGTGTAGGCACGCCTCCTAAAGAAGATGGGAGCGCCGATCTTTCCCAAATTGAGGCGGCAGTAAAAGAAATTGTAGCACAATCCAATGAAGGTCAATATAAGCTCATTGTTGTGAAAAGTACAGTGCCGGTAGGTACAGCCGATTGGTTAAAAGAAATCGTGTCGTCCCACGCGACAGGGAGACAGGTCATTGAAATTGCATCTAACCCCGAATTTTTACGCGAAGGCGTTGCAGTAAACGACTTCATGGAACCGGACCGCATTATTCTGGGTGTCTCTTCGATTGAAGGGAAACGGCTATTGGAGAAGCTTTACGAGCCTTTTGCTTGTCCAAAAATTATAACGGATTCGAATACTGCAGAAGTCATCAAATACGCGGCAAACTCCTTTTTGGCGACGAAAATTTCATTCATCAATATGGTATCCGACTTGTGTGAGGAAGTGGCAGCGGATGTATCTCAAGTGGCCGAAGGCATGGGATACGATAAGCGGATCGGACCGGAATTTTTAAAGGCAGGAATTGGCTTTGGGGGCTCGTGCTTCCCTAAGGATTTGAGTGCATTCTTGCATGTCGGTCAAGCTCGGGGGCTTAACTTTGGCCTGCTCGAGCAGGTCATTTCCGTAAACGAAGAACGTCCGGCCAGAATTCAGAAGAAAATTGAGTCCCTGGTAGGCCCCCTAAAAGGAAAAACCATTGCCTTCTTGGGATTGGCGTTTAAAGCAAATACAGACGATGTCAGGGAAAGTCCGTCCGCCAAATTGGCAGCTTTGCTGAAAAAAGAAGATGTGACGATCAGAGCTACGGATCCAATGGCCTCTGCGAATTTTAAAGCGATGTATGCGCCGCTAGCGCAAAGTATGGACTTTTTCGAATCTGCTGAAGAGACGCTTAAAGGCAGTGATTGTGCGGTGATATTAACGGATTGGGAGCACTACAAAGCAATTGATTGGAATAAAATAAAAACGATTATGAATAGAGCGGCAGTGGTTGATGCGAGGAATCTGTATACGGAGCAAAATTTGCGCCAATTGGGTTATTCGTATGCCGGGGTAGGCAAGGAATTAGAAAAACTAGAGGGAGTATTCTAATTGGTGTGAAAGGAATAGATTGCCATGATCGATCTCCTGCTGTTCTGTCAAGGAGGCATCATGGCATTTTCTCTTGTCTGGTGGAGTGGATATCCGAATAGAAATGGTGTGGATCACATTGCGTAATTATTTAAGCGAAATTTTAAAACGGAAAGACTTATTGATATATCTAGTGAAGTCGGGATTAAAAGCGGAGCATCGAAATAGTTACCTTGGGTATTTTTGGTGGCTGTTGGATCCTTTGCTCGGAGCATTGATTTATTACTTCTTAGTTGTCGTGATTTTGGGCAGGGGAGGAGAGAACTACGGCGTTTTTCTGGTAATTGGTTTGGTCGCATGGCGTTGGACCAGCTCGGCAGTTAACAGTTCGTCCAAGGCGATTACAAGCTATACTTCCATCATTAATCAAGTTTACTTACCGAAAGCAATCTTTCCAATGACACGAACCTTTGCCCAATTAATTAATTTTGTTTTTGGGCTTGCGGTAATTGCGATTTTCTTGGCCTTCTTTGGCATTATGCCTTCATGGCATATTGTTTATTTGCCTTTTATTATGCTTGTTCAATTATTGTTTTTAATTTCCATTTCATTATTTCTGGCATACATTTGCGTTTTTGTACGCGACATCGATAATATTTTGTCGCACTTTATTCGGCTATGGTTCTATGCTTCTCCTGTCATTTGGGAGGGTGGAAGGTTGCCAGAACAGTATCAATGGATTGTGAATATAAATCCTTTTGCTCACATTGTGACGAGTTATCGTAATATATTTATGTATCATCAAATGCCAAATCTTATAAATTTGACCGTAACTGGTATAGCATCTTTACTATTAATTATTTGCCTGTTGCTGTTTTATAGTAAGAATGAACACAAAATTATAAAAGCACTTTGATATATATGGAGGAATTGTGGATGGATACGGAGGCTGTAATAAGCGCTAAAAATCTCGGAGTTTCTTACATCTCCGGGTACCGCACAGACGATTATAAATCTTATATCTATCACTCTCTTTTTCGGAAAAAGGGGAATTCAAATAAAAATGTGATTTGGCCGATAAAAAACATCGATTTCACTGGATACAAGGGTGAAATATTGGGGATTATCGGATCAAATGGTTCTGGAAAAACAACGCTTTGCAAATTAATTAGTGGTATCCTTACGCCTGAGGAAGGGCAGTTGCAAGTGAAAGGCGAGGTGACCGCGCTTTTTTCATTAGGACTCGGGTTTAATAAAGAATTAACAGGACGCGAAAATGTATATATGAGCGGAATGATACTCGGAATTAAAAAGAAAAAAATCCAACAGTATATAAACGACATTCATAAATTTTCAGGGATCGGCGAGTTTATGGATCGTTCTGTGAAACACTACTCGAGCGGAATGAAGGCTCGACTAGGTTTCAGCATTGTCGCATTAATGGAACCAGAAATTCTTGTCCTGGATGAGGCATTGAATACTGGTGATCTTGCTTTCAGTACTAAGGCCGCGGAGAAGATGAAGGAGCTAGTGAAAAAAGCCAAAATGGTTATTATGGTGACTCACAGTATAGGGTATGCTGAACGAAACTGTGATCGCTTAATATGGCTGGACAAAGGTGTCATTAAAGCCGTAGGTGCCCCAAACAAGGTTGCTGAAATGTATAAAGCTTCAGTTCCGCAAAAAAAAGCGGTGAAAAAGAATAATAAAATTGAGTTTAAACAGACAGAGATTATGAAGCGAGACAACTTAATTGTAGAGGCCAAATCCGTAGGTGTTAGGTACAAAGTCAAGGGGAAAATGTTCCAAGCATTGGAAAATGTCAGCTTTAAAATAAAAGAGGGAGAAGTAGTCGGTGTTATTGGTCATAATGGAGCCGGAAAAAGCACACTTTGCAAAGCGTTAACGAATATACTCGTACCCGATCAAGGCGAGTTAATCGTAAAGGGAAGAACGACAGCGCTATTAGGGTTTGGCGCAGGGTTCAGTCAGCAATTAACTGGAGCGGATAATATATATCTTAATGGCATGTTATTGGGGATTTCAAAAAAAGAAATAGATGAAAAATATTCAGAAATTGTATCTTTTTCCGAGCTTGAGAAGGTAATAGATAAACCGGTTAAACAATATTCAAGTGGTATGAAAGCCAGACTTGGGTTTAGCATAGCGGCCGTTCTTGAACCGGACATATTTGTTATCGACGAAGCCCTGTCGACGGGAGATATGGCCTTTAATCAAAAGGCAAGTATTAGAATACAGGAAATGATTGATAGGTCGAAAGCGGTTATAATTGTAACGCATAGCATGGGGTTTGTTGAAAAAATTTGTAGTAAAGCCATTTGTTTGGGGGCAGGAAAAGTTCTATTTGACGGGTCTCCTAGGGATGCTATTAATTTTTATAAGGATAAATTTTCAAAAGACATTAAGAGTTGATGGTTCTACAACTCATTTGGGCGAGGTGATTTTTGAATTGAAAAAAAAAAGAATAGAAAGAAAATTGTCGACAATGCTACTGAGTAAAACAAATAATGTTTTAAATGATGATTGGAAACAGAAGATTAAAAAGGTATTACCGATGAGATTCCAAGTTATATTAAAAGAATTATTGGTTCAATCTTCTGTTGAACCAAGGCTTAGCGCTATTAAACTAAAATTAAGAGAGTTAGGGCTTGAAATGTCTGCTCAAGCAGAGTTGGAAAAGATAATTGAAGAAACGAAAAGCGCCAAGGAAAAGTATTTAGCTAGAAGAGAATTAGCATTGTGGTATGCAAATCAACGAAATCCAGATTCAGCAATAAAATCACTATATTATTTATCAAACATGAAACAATATAAATATCACAAAGAAGATATATTGCACATAGAAGATATATTGATAGAAACAGAAAATTATTTGCTTTTAAAAGAAACTATGAAGGGTAAACAGTTGCTTGATAGTATACTTCCAAAATTGAAATTGCTCGATTTGTTTTTTATGAGGGCAAATTTCGAAGACGAGATTGAGCAAAAAATATTTTGGATCAATAAAGGGTTAGCAGTTAAGAATCTATTACCTATTTCAATCGATGCATTTTCTGGAAAACCGCCTTATGATTGCATCAAGTCAGATATTGTGAATGAAAAAGTAGATTTAGAACGATCTAAAAAGTTTAAAGTCTCAATTATTGTCCCGGTTTATAACGCTGAGGATACTATTGAAACAGCATTGATTTCATTAATAAATCAAACATGGAGTAATATAGAGATAATTGTTGTTGATGACTGTAGCATTGATAATACTTCTACTAAACTGAAAAAAATTAAACTTATTGATAAAAGAATAAAAACAATAACAACAAATAAAAACAGTGGAGCATATGTTGCTAGAAACGAAGGGATTAAAGTTGCTACAGGCGACTTTATCACTTGTAATGATTCTGATGACTGGTCACATCCTCAAAAAATAGAAACTCAAATAACTAATTTTCTGTTAAACCCAGGAATAATAGCAAATACTTCTCAACAAATTAGGGCTACCTCAGATTTATGTTTTTATAGAAGAGGTAATTTTCGTCTTCTGATTCCTAATGTATCTTCATTAATGTTTAGAAGAAAGATCGTTATGGAAAAATTAGGGTATTTAGATTCTGTTAGGTTTGCAGCGGATTCTGAGTTTATAAGGAGAATTAAGGTAGTATTTGGGAAGGATTCTGTGCTAAATCTTGAAAGTGGGCCATTGTCTTTTCAACGTCAATCAAGTAGTTCATTGACTGGTAATGAAGCATTCGGTTATCATGGTTTCTTTATGGGAGCAAGAAAAGAATATTTTGAAAGTCAGATTTATTTTCATAAAACAGCTCCGGTGAAAAAATTATATTATGAGTATCCTATGCGCAAAAGGCCTTTTAAGGTTCCACGTCCTTTACTTGAAAAGGGAAACTCAGTAGTTAAACTGGAAAAAATACTAATATTTGATTTTAGGGTTTTTGATAGAGATATTTTTGATTTAATAGCGATGTTATCTTCAGGTGATTCATGTAGAATTGGGTTGATCCAATATTATAAATATGATTTTAACCCTACTACTTTTATAAATGAACAAATTAGAAACTGCCTTAATAATAGTGAATGCGAATTTCTAGTGTATGGACAGAAAGTTTTCTGTGAAAGTTTATATATACTAGGTTCTGATTTATTGCAACATAGACAACGTTATGTGCCAAAAGTTTATTCAGATGAAGTATACATACTTGAGAGGGGAAGCGCAGTAATAGAAAATCAAGTATACGAAAATTCTAGGTATTTTCTCAATTATAATAAAATTACAACTTTATCATTGGAAAAATTCAAGAAGAATAAGGAGGTAGAAAATGGCGATTAAACATCAAAATAATGAATCATCATATTGGGATGAAAGAATTAATTTAATTTATTATGAATACGTGCGAATCCTTGTAAGGGGCCTTGCACATGATTCAAAAAGTCTTATTGATGTTGGGTCAAATGAGACTCCTCTTATAGAGGAATTTGATTGGATTCCCACAAGAAATTCATTAGACATTGAGAAACCATATAGCTCTGACAATGTTTTGGGAATAAAGGCTGATTTCTTTGACTTTAAACCTCAAACTAAATATGACTTTTTAACATGTCTTCAAGTTTTAGAACATGTTCCGGACCCAACCAGATTCGCACACAAATTATTAGAAACTTCAGATCGTGTACTAGTTTCCTTGCCCTATAAATGGAAAGAAAATTCTTGTAAAGAACATTTGCACGACCCGGTTGATCTTGAAAAAATTGTGAATTGGTTTGGGAGAAAACCAACATATTACGTCATTGTTGATGAACCATTATACGTTTCGGAAAATAATAAAAATCAAAGAATAATTTGTTATTTCTACCCTGAAAAAAGAAGAATCGGATTTTACACTTCTAGGAAGAGGGCCTATTCTAATGAAAGATTTAATATAAATTCATTGAGAAAATTAATTGATGAAGAAAAAGATACGACTGGTATTTTGAGAAGTCAGTTAGAAGATGTTAGAGAACAATTGGATTATACAAGAAGGTGTGTTGAAGATAGTGCAGATAACTTAGACAATGTAATTTCAACTATAAAATATTTTTTGGAAATTTCAAGAAATCGAAATGAATTTTTGAAACGAAATATCGATAACATGAAACGGAAAATACATGATGAAATAAATAAAGGGAAAAAGATAGAGCGAAAATTGAGTCATTACGAAAAAATTAGTTATGAAATAGAGAATAGTAATACCTGGAGGATGACTAAAGTGTTAAGAGATATTAAAGATAGATTGAAATAATAATTCAGATAAACGAGGTGTAACCATGAGCAAAGTTTTTAAAGCAACATCAGAAAGTGTGATAGAAAATTTCCAAAGAAAAAATTTTGAAATTGAACAAAATACGAAATTATTAGAAGAAGCTTTAAGAGAGCAGGCGGCATTAGAGACTGAATATTTAAAACTAAGTAAAAACTTGAAAGTTCAAATCCGAAAAAATAATCACAATAAAAGATTGAAAGAAAAACACAAGAGGAAGTATTCGGAAATCGAAAGAAGTAGAACTTGGAGATATACTAGATTTTTGAGATACTTAGGTTCAGTTTACAAAAAGGGTTTCAGAAAAGTAAATCATTCTGTGCAAAGCGAAAAATTTATAAATGAATCTGTAGCTTTAAAGAAAGATCTGCAAAGAGTTGAGAGAATAAAACAAAAGCTGTTTAATTTGGGTTTTACTGAGAGGGCGCTGGAAGAGCTAAACAATATAATTTTAAAAAATGATACACAATTGAATACTCAAAAAAATATAGCAGCTTGGGTTTTAGCCTTGTGGTATGCTAATATGAGAACAAATGAAAATGCAAAAAAATGTTTAGAAATGTTAAGTATAGTAAAAGAAAATCCAAAAGGAATTGAAATTGATAGAGTATGTATTTTAGAAGCAGAATGCTATATCCTACTTGGGGAAATAGAAAAAGGAAAAGAAATATTAATGAAATTTGTCAATAAGCCGGGTCACATAGATTATTATCTTGCAATTAGTAATACTGAAAACAAACTAAGCGATAAGCTTAATTGGATAAATAAAGGTCTTCAGAATTATGGCATTAATGATATTTTTATTTGTTCAAATTCCTCTTTAAAACCATATGATAGATTATACTGTGAAGAATTTAATACTGTTAAAGATAACATTCAGCCCAAAGTTAGCGTTATTATGCCAGTTTATAATGCAGAACATACTGTAGAAACAGCAATTAAATCAATTTTAAATCAATCATGGTCTAATTTGGAACTTATAATTGTGGATGATTGTAGCAATGATAATTCTCTTGAACTTGTTAAGAAACTAGCTGTGAAAGATCATCGAATTAAAATTTTGCAAAACGAACAAAATGCTGGTCCTTATGTTTGTAGAAATATGGGAATTGAAATTTCCGAAGGTGAATTCATAACTTGTAATGATTCTGATGATTGGTCCCATGCGCAAAAAATTGAATTTCAAGTTCTTCATCTAATTAATAATCCAAATGTTATGGGGAACACTTCACAACAAGTTAGAGCGACTTCAGATATGGAATTTTATAGAAGGGGGAACTTGAGGCTTGTTTTTACAAATATCTCATCATTTATGTTTAGAAAAAAACCTGTACTAAATAAAGTGGGCTATCTTGATGAGGTGCGTTTCGGTGCTGACTCTGAATATATTAGAAGAGTTCGGAAAATATTTGGAAAAAACTCTGTGGCGGATCTTTCTACAGGTCCTCTTTCTTTTCAAAGACAGTCTAGTACATCCTTAACAGGAAACTCTGCCTTTGGATATCATGGCTTTTTAATGGGAGCGCGTCAAGAATATTTTGAAAGTCAGTCATTTTATCATCAAAATGCAACTTCTTTATTTTATGAAAGGAACGGTAATGAGCGCCCGTTCCCTGTTCCAGAACCGATGTTGCCTAATAGAATAAAAAGTGAAAATGAGTTAAGAAAATTTGATGTCATAATTATTTCTGACTTTAGGAAACTAACTGGAAATGAGCGGGAATTGCTTGAATTAATTAAACTTTCAATAGACAACAATCTGAAAACTGGAATTATTCAAATGTCCCTATATGAAATTAACCCCACGTACAAAATGTATGATGAAATTCGAAGCATTATAGATGGACAAAATATACAAAAAGTTGTTTACGGAGAAAAGGTTACTAGTGATAAAATAATTATTTTTGATTCCAGAGTTTTAATTGATTACCAGAAGTATGTTCCTAGTGTGAAATCGAAAGAAGTGTTGGTAACAATTAAAAACACGAGAAAAGATGTTATTGAAAAAATAGAAATTATGAAAAAACATTTAGATTTCTATTTTCAATGCATTGATGTTACAACTTGGCTTCCTGAAGAAAAGGACTCAATAAGTGAGGGAGTTGCAGGAACAGAGATAAATTTACTTATGGAAGAATGGGATTATCAATATTTGTTCGAGCACACTAAAAAAATCGGTTACCTATGATAAATATCGCTATATTGAGCGCTTTGTTTGGCAGTTGACTTATTTAATTTAGTGGCTTTATCAAATAAAAACTTTATTTCTTTTCAATAGTGTACTAATTTGATAGCTAACATGCTGTTTAGTTCTTAGTAAATAATAACTGATTAAAGAAACATCTAGTACAAATGGGTTAACGGTTTTTTTTCAATATGGTGCGTGGTGTAAAATGTTTTTATAACACTAAATTAACGGAGATGGTGTTAGTGGAAAAAAAAGATTTGAATAAAAACACTAAGACAGATTCAAAAAATCTTGTTAATATACCTAAATTCACCTTTAATACCAATAGGGATTATAAATTTCTTGAAAAAGGGTTGTATAGCTTTGAAATAGATCGAATCAAATATGATTTTTTATTTAGTCCTGGTGAAGAAAAGCGTCTCTTTGTATTTTTCAATGGCGATTTT
The DNA here is from genome assembly GCF_014705605.1 of Paenibacillus sabuli. GTDB lineage: Bacteria > Bacillota > Bacilli > Paenibacillales > Paenibacillaceae > Paenibacillus_D > Paenibacillus_D sabuli. The sequence goes on along the minus strand of NZ_JACXIZ010000019.1, from coordinate 103,000 downwards.
GACCGAAATAAATATACTCCCCCAGTATTTCAACGCTGGTCGTGGGCTTCACATTTTCCAGGTCATTGTATTTATATATCCGATCCTAGTCTAAACCTTTGCAAAAATGTTGGACTAGCTTGGTACATTGGCACAAAACAAATTTCCTTTACAGAGAAGATTACCATGCTTGTAAGGAAAGTCGCACAAATCACTCGTGTTAATGAGGAAGACATTGTGTTCTATGGCTCATCTGGTGGTGGATTTGCTTCTCTTTTTATTTCAAAAAACTTTCCTGCTGCACTAACAGTTGCCATAAATCCTCAGATTGACTTGACCCGTTACTATCAAAATAAGGTGAACGACTTTTTAAATGAACTTTTTGATGGTTTTAATATAGACGATATTAAGAAATACTACTATAACAGATTTTCTATTTTAGAACATTCCAAAGAACTGATTAGTCAGAGAATCATTTATGCACAAAACAAACTCGATAAACACCATTACAACAACCATTTTAAACCATTTTGTAAAAAAATGGACTTAAAACTTGAGTCGGGGAAAGAGAATAATATTTTTAAGATTTTATTTGAACACCCGGAAGGTCATAAAAGGGCCGAAACTCCTGAAGTCTTTAAAGAAATTATGAATTATGTTATAAACACTTGAGATACTCATTTCTTAACAAACTAAATTTTTTGGATTATTTCAGACCTCCACAACGCTAATATATTACATTTTTGTTGTATGCCCACTAAGGATGGCGTTCATCTTGTATCTACAAAAGCATAGCCATGCTGGAATTTCTAAGCTGCCTTACGTCAGGGCTTTTTCAATTTGACAATGGCTAGACCTGCTCTGGCATTTACTAAGCTATCGATTGACCGAATCGTGTGAATTGATCTATGTCTGGCGCTTTTACAACATCACTGTCGCTTGTAGATCAATAATAATAAGTGCAAAGACGGCTTCTTCATTCTTTACGTGCCGATGCAATCACTTGTAGTACTGAGATTGAATTTCTACTGAATCTCTTCGATGGGCTTTAATCGTCACGTCCACGAACCGAATTATCTATAGTTCACCATCTAGCTCTCTCGGTTAAACAGGAATGCTTGTCCACAGTCGTCAATGTCTATGCTTGCCCACGAGAATTCTGAAAATTGGATGCGGACAGCACAGCTAACCAAGCAAGGCATAATCCACTTTGATGGGAGTAGCTATTTACTAGATAATGCAGGAATACACCTTGATCCTAATTTGGATGATCCTTATTTCATCCAGATGTGTGCTCCGGGAATAGCGTTTGGTAAAGAGTATGATAAGGACCATGACGACGTTGGATCGCCACTCTGAGTTGTCCAAGCGAATACCCCCAAACCTTTCCTGCTGGGCGACTTACCCTTTAGGTCTTGCCCTTGTCTAAATTCGGTGGCTTTTTGTAAAGGAGGCGTAGGCGTAACGGTACCCCTGGAATGAAGGTTCTATGGCAAGGCTTTCAGGTATTCAAGAATGTCTTCGTCTCTTTTTGTGTGTTTCAGGAAGCGTTATGGTGCAAACATAGTCATCAGTGTACCTTAAACCAGGCAGCATTTTTGGGGAACGCTACGCATGTGTGCGAATGAAAATGAAAATTCAATAATTTATTTAAATATTTCCATAAATTGACCGAACAATTAGGATTTCAACAGTGAGGTGATTATTTGAACACACATTTTGTAATAACTCCAGGAAAAAACAATGAAAATATTTTTTACAGAAGAGACCGTCTGGTTCAATTCATACAAAATTTAGAAAATACTTCAAAAGTAATTATTGTCTCAACAAAGGAAATAGGATTTAAAATAGGTGAATTGAATATAATAGATAACAAAAAAAGCTTCTTACTTACGGCAACTTATCCTAAAAATATATTGAAATATATTTTTCAAAAAAAGGCTGTAAGAGGTATTTTGGATCATTATGAAAAAAATAGTAGAAATTACTTATGGTACACATACCCGATTTATGATTCTTTGTTAAATGCAACTATGTGGGATAAGGTGATTTATGACTGCAGTGACTTCTGGGTAGAATCTGAGAAGTCAAATACAGGACTGGATTGTCTAAAGCGTCATTTAATTAAGAAAACGCAGGAAAATATAATTAGTGGGGCGGATATTTGCTTTGCATCTTCCTTAAAACTTAAAAAAATAATTAAAAAACATCAGAAAGAAGCTATACTTATTGAAAATGGTGTAAACTATAAATTTTTTCAAAAAAAATTAGTGAACTCAGAATTAAACAATAACAAGGGAGTGACTCTCGGTTTTATAGGAGGTCTTAAGTCATGGAAATTAAATTACAATCTTTTGTTGGTTATTTCAAAGTTGAGGCCTGATTGGAAAATTTCCTTAATTGGAAAGATATATGGAGAAGAAATAGATACTTATAAATCATTATTGTCCCAGCCAAATGTAATAAAAATGGATGAAGTAGATGTTTCAGAAGTTCCTCGGTATTTAAGTGAATTTGATTTAGGTATTCTCCCTTATTTGGATAATGAATACAATAAAGGTGTCTTCCCGCTTAAATTCTTTGAATACTTAGCTGCAGGACTCCCCGTAGTAGGATGCGGACTCCCTTCCACCTTGCATTACTGTGAGGAGGGTATTTATGAGCATACAGAGAATGATGCAGTACGTTTTGTCGAAGCGTGCGAACGTGCTCTCGCATGGGGGGACCATTACAAAGATCAACGATTGGCTCTGGCCAAAGAAGCAGACTGGGAGAAGAAATTTCAAACGATGTGGGACTTGGTTAGAGCAGACTGACGAGTCCCTTTTTTGCATTTAGATGAAGTAGGTGAAAGGCTTTGGGAGAACAGTTCCTCACAGTCGTGATGCCGGTCTACAATCGCGTCCACACTGTGAAAAATGCACTTGCGAGTATTTTAAACCAAACATATCCCCATTTTGAGTTAATTATTGTAGACGACGCTTCTAAAGATGGGACGCGCTCAATTGTGGAATCCTTTGATGATCCGCGGATTCGTCTTATTGCACATGCTGCGACCATGGGGGCGCCAGCCGCACGAAACACCGGAATATTAGCCGCTAAATCAGAATGGATTGCTTTCCAAGACAGTGATGACGAGTGGCTGCCTACAAAGCTGGAAAAGCAGGTTCAAGCGCTCCAAAATGCTGTTTTTGATAAAAAGACAGTGGTATACACTGGTTTCTACCGTTTCCGAGGAGAGCAAAGAGAATATATTCCGGCTAAGGCGATTATCAATAAATCCGGCATGATTCACGAAGAGCTGCTGCTGGGCAATTTTATCTCGACCCAAACCATATTGGTTTCGAAAGCGGCACTTGAGGAAGTGGGAGGCTTTGACGAGAATATGCCGCGTTTTCAAGATTGGGAGCTATGCCTTCGTCTTTCGCAAAAGCATCCTTTTCTGCTTGTGGATGAACCGCTGGTTCATGTGCATTACACCGAACAAAGCATATCTGCAAGTCAATCCAAATTGGTCGATGCCTATGCTCTTGTTCTAAAAAAGCATAAAGCTTTGTTTCAAGCGGCCGGCAAAAAACAGATGGGACGTTTGCAGTTCTCATATGGGCATAATTTATGCCTATTAGGAGAAATCCGCAAGGGCAGAAAACAACTTTTGCACTCTATTAAAAATTATCCCTATTCCATAAAAACCGCGGCCTCGATTGGAGCAAGCTTGCTTGGAAGCCGATTTTACAACTCCCTCTACCGGCGTCTAAAGAACTAGCAGTTCTTTACGCCGGTTATTTGTTCGAAGCGTGCGTGCATCCAAGAGTTCATTTTGCTAGAATGAGTACAGTGAATACAGAACATGGAGGCCACACACCGTGAAAGGCATAATCCTAGCCGGAGGCACAGGCTCGCGCCTGTATCCTCTGACAAAAGTGACGAACAAGCATTTGCTGCCGGTGGGGCGGTATCCGATGATCTATCATGCGATCGCCAAGCTGCGGCAGGCGGAGATCGCGGACATCCTGATCGTCACCGGAAAGGAGCATATGGGCGATGTGGTGAGTCTGCTCGGCAGCGGGGCGGCATTCGGGGTGAGCTTCACCTACAAGGTGCAGGATCAGGCCGGCGGCATCGCCCAGGCGCTGGGGTTGGCGGAGGGCTTCACGGGAGACGACCCGCTGGTGGTTCTTCTCGGGGACAATGTGTTTGCCGACAGCATCGTGCCGTATGTCGACCATTTCCGGCGTCAGGGCGAGGGCGCCAAGCTGCTCATCCAGCAGGTGCCGGACCCGCAGCGCTACGGTGTGCCGGAGCTGAGCGGGGACCGGATCATCTCTATTGAGGAAAAGCCGCGCTTGCCCAAGAGTAATTATGCGGTGACCGGCATATACATGTATGATCGGACGGTCTACGACATCATCCGCACGCTGGCGCCCTCGGCGCGCGGCGAGCTGGAGATCACGGATGTCAACAACGCCTACCTCCGCCAAGGCAAGCTGACGTACGACATCCTCCAGGGCTGGTGGACGGATGCGGGCACGCATGCCTCGCTCACTCGCGCCCACGCGCTCGCGCAGGAGATCGTGCTGCCCGCTATGGAGAAGGAGGGGTAGGCCCCCGCAACCAATTGCAAGTCAAGGGAGGCCAGAAGAATGAAGGTCCATGCTACCTCGCTTCCTGATCTGAAGCTGATTGAACCGGCCGTGCATGGCGATGCGCGCGGCTTTTTCATGGAGAGCTACAATCAGATGACCTACCTGTCGCACGGCATCCGCCATGTGTTCGTACAGGACAATCACTCGCTGTCTGCCGAGGCCGGCGTGCTGCGCGGGCTGCATTACCAGCTCGCGCCCAAGGCGCAGACCAAGCTCGTGCGCTGCACAATGGGCGCGATCTACGACGTGGCCGTCGATCTGCGCCGGGGCTCGCCGACCTACGGCCAGTGGCAGGGCTTCATCCTGAGCAGCGCCAATCACCGGCAGCTGCTCGTGCCGCAGGGCTTTGCCCATGGCTTCTGCACGCTGGCGCCCGGATGCGAGGTGCAGTACAAGGTGGACGCGCTCTATTCGCCGGAGCACGACCGCGGCATCGCCTGGGACGACCCGGCGCTGGGCATCGATTGGCCGGTCTCGGCGCCGATCCTGTCCGACAAGGACCGGCGGCATCCGGTGCTGGCCGACGCCGAAGCGAATTTCGATTACGGAGGGTGAGCGCATGAAGATACTCGTGACCGGCGGAGCCGGGTTTATCGGCAGCAACTTCGTGCTGCACCTGTTGAAGACGTATCCGGGCTATGAGCTGATCAATGTGGATGCCCTCACGTATGCGGGCAATCTGGACAATCTGCGCGCGGTCGAGTCGCTGCCGCAGTATCGCTTCGTGCATGCGGATATTACGGATCGGGCGGCGCTCGCTTCGCTTTTTGACGAGGGGCTGGACGCGGTGGTGAACTTCGCCGCGGAGTCGCATGTGGATCGCAGCATCCTGCAGCCGGATCTGTTCGTCCGCACCAATGTGCTGGGCACGCAGGTGCTGCTGGAGCTGGCGCGGGAAGCGCAGCTGCAGCGCTACGTCCAGGTGTCGACCGACGAGGTATACGGTACACTGGGCGCCACCGGCCTCTTCACGGAGCAGACGCCGCTCGCGCCCAACAGTCCGTACTCGGCGAGCAAGGCCGGGGCCGATCTGCTCGTGCGGGCCTATCACGAGACGTACGGCCTCCCGGTCAACATCACCCGCTGCTCCAACAATTACGGCCCGTACCAGTTCCCGGAAAAGCTGATCCCGCTCATGATCGAGCGTGCGCTCCAGGATCAGCCGCTGCCGGTGTACGGCGACGGGCTCAATGTGCGCGATTGGCTGTATGTCGAGGATCACTGCCGCGCGATCGATCTCGTGCTGCACGGCGGGCATCCGGGCGAGGTGTACAATGTCGGCGGGCGCAACGAGCGCAACAACCTGCAGGTCGTCCGTACGATCCTGCAGGAGCTGGGCAAGCCGGAGTCGCTGATCGACCACGTCCAGGACCGGCTTGGCCACGACCGGCGCTACGCGATTGATGCGGACAAAATCCGCGCCGAGCTCGGCTGGCAGCCGCAGCACGACTATGAGAGCGGCATCCGCGCGACGATCCGCTGGTACCTGGACAATCGCGAGTGGATGGCGCGCGTGCGGTCCGGTGCCTATCGCGTGCCGCAGCAGCCGTCTGCGTCGCCGGGAACGCCGCCCGCACCGGGCGCGTCGGACACGCCGGGAGGCGGCGCGTGAGCCGCGCGGGCCTGAGTGTGCTCGTCACCGGCGCCGGCGGCCAGCTCGGCCGCGAGCTGGCGCTGCTGCCCGAGCAGCCCGGCATCGAGGTGGTGGCGCTGACGCGCGCGGAGCTGGACGTCACGGAGCTCGAGGCATGCCGCCGCGTACTCGCGCATCATCGCCCCGATGCGGTGCTGCACTGCGCGGCGTATACCGCTGTCGATCGGGCCGAGGCGGAGCCCGAGGCGGCCTGGCGCGTCAATGCGGCGGGGACGCGCCATCTCGCGCTGGCGGCGCGCGAGCATGGGGCCAAGCTGTGCTATGTCAGCACAGACTATGTATTCGACGGCAGCGGCAGCGTGCCATACGACGAGTATGCGGGGACGAATCCGCAGACCGTCTACGGACGGACCAAGCTGGCCGGCGAGCGCCTCGCGCTGACGCTGCATCCGCGCTGCTTCGTCGTGCGCACGTCCTGGGTGTACGGGCGGCACGGCGCCAACTTTGTCAACACGATGCTGCAGCTCGCGCAGACCAAGGACGAGGTGCAGGTCGTGCGCGACCAGATCGGCTGTCCGACGTACACGCGCGATCTGGCGGTGTTCCTGCTCGAGCTCGTGCAGACGGAGCAGTACGGCATCTACCACGCATCCAATGCCGGGAGCTGCAGCTGGCACGAATTCGCCGCGGCGATCTTCGAGCTGAGCGGCAGCCGCACGCGGGCGCTGCCCTGCACCACGGCGGAGTTCCCGCGACCGGCGCCGCGGCCGTCGTACTCCGTGCTGGGCGATCTGGCGCTTCGCGGCAGTGGCCTCACGCCGCTGCGGCCGTGGCGCGAGGCTCTGGCGGCGTATCTCGGCGAGCTGGGCGAGCCGGGATCATCCGATGAGGGGGCGCCCTCCTCATGAGCGAAGCGAGCGTATGCATCGTCACCTACAATAGCGCCGACGACATTGAGGACTGCCTGCACGCGGTGCTGCGGCAGTCCTCGCCTGTGAGACGAATTGTCATCGTTGACAATGCCTCCTGCGACGACACGTGCGCGCGCATCGCAGCGCTGGACCTCGGTCCGCGCCTGACGCTGCTGCGCAATCGGGTGAATAACGGCTTTGCCGGCGGGCAGAATCAAGCGATCGCCCAGACCGATACGCCCTACGTGCTCGTTCTGAATCCGGACGTGCGCCTGCACGAGCACTACCTGCGCGAGACGATCGCCGAGCTGGAGCGGCAGCCTCGCGCAGGCAGCGCCTGCGGCCAATTGCTGGCCGGCGCGGACCCGCAGCGCATGGACAGCGCCGGGCTGGGGCTGCGCGCGACCCGGCAGGCGTACGACCTGGGCGCGGGCGAGCCGGCCTCGCAGTGGCAGGCGCCGCTGGACGTCTTTGGCGTGTCCGGCGCCGCGGCGGTGTACAAGCGCGCGATGATCGAGGCGATCGCGGAGGAGAGGCAATTTTTCGACGAGGACTTCTTCGCGTACAAGGAGGATGTCGATGCCGCCTGGCGGGCCCGTCACGCCGGCTGGACGGCGCGCTATGTGCCGGCTGCGCGAGCCTGGCACCACCGCGGCTGGAAGAAGGGCGGCCGGCGGGCGATGCCGCTGTTCGTGCGGCGGCATTCCTATCAGAACCGCTTCTTCGTCTTGATCAAAAACGAGCGACTCGGCTGGCACTGGCTGTGGCGCCTGCCGCTGCTCGCCGCGGCCGAGTTGGCCAAGCTCGGCTATATCTTGCTGCGCGAGCCCGGCTTGCTGGCGTGCTGGCCGGTCATCCTGCGGCTGCTGCCGCGCATGCTGCGCAAGCGCCGCGCCATTTTGAAGCGCGCCGCCGCGCCGTTTCGACAATAAGTCTAGCGAACCGGGTTGGTTCATTAGACTTTTTTTGTTACAATAGGAGGCATATGATAGATTGGCTACGTCTCTGAGGCGGGGAGAGGAGGAGACCGATGCTTCGGCAGAATCAGCGCTTTTTGACGCAATTATACATAATATCCGATCTGGGCTGTATGTTGGCCGTCTTTTTTGTGGCCTATTGGCTCAAGTTCTATAGCGGCTGGCTGCCATCGTCCCACACGCTGCCGTTCAAGAGCTACCTGCTCTGGGGCACAATTTATGCTTTCGCCGCCGTGCTGATCGGCTTTTATGTCAGTTTTTACGCGCCGCGGCGCCGCAAGAGCTTTTCCGGCGATATCGTCAAGATCGTCCAGGTGCAGGTACTCAGCTTCCTCGGTCTGCTCAGCATGCTGTACGCGGCCAAGGAGGTTCACATCTCGCGGGAGTTCCTGCTGATCTTCTTCGGCCTGAATATGTTCTCGCTGGTCCTGTATCGCTACGTCGTGAAGCTGTCGCTTGCGCGTCTGCGCCGCAAGGGCTACAACAAGAAGTACGTGCTCATCCTCGGCGCAGGTACGGTGGGGCGCAGCTTTTACGAAGGGCTCCAGCAGCAGCCGGAGCTGGGATACGAGGTGTACGGCTTCCTCGACGATCATCGCCGGCAGCACGACGCCGAGGCCGCCCATATGAGCCCGATTCGCGGCCAGCTGTCCGATCTGGAGCAACTGCTCGCCAAGGCCATGATCGACGAGGTCATCATCGCCCTGCCGCTCGAGGCGCACAGCAAGTTCGCCCGCATCATCGCGCTGTGCGAGAAGGCCGGGGCCAAGACGCTCATCATTCCGGATTATTTCGATTTGCTGCCGGCGCGGCCGTTCTTCGACAATTTTGCGGGCATTCCGCTCATCAACGTGCGCGACATCCCGCTCGACGAGTTGAATAACCGCGTGCTCAAGCGCGCCTTTGACATCGTGTTCTCGCTGGCTGCGATCGTCGTGACCTCGCCGGTCATGCTGCTGGCGGTGATCGGCATCAAGCTGACCTCGCCGGGACCGGTCGTCTTCCGGCAGGAGCGCATGGGGCTGAACCGGCGTACCTTCATGATGTTCAAGTTCCGCTCGATGCGCCTCTCCGACGAGGCGACGGCGGATACGCGCTGGACGGTCAAGGACGACCCGCGCCGCACGCGCTTCGGGACCTTCCTGCGCAGCACGAGCATCGACGAGCTGCCGCAGTTCTTCAACGTGCTGCTCGGCCATATGAGCGTCGTCGGACCGCGGCCGGAGCGGCCGTACTTCGTCGAGCAATTCAAGGAAGAGATTCCGCGCTACATGGTCAAGCACCACATCCGGCCGGGCATCACCGGCTGGGCGCAGACCAACGGCTTGCGCGGGGACACCTCGATCGCCGACCGGATCGGGCACGACCTGTTCTATCTGGAGAATTGGAGCTTCTTCTTCGATCTCAAGATTATCCTGCGGACGATTGTGAAAGGCTTCGTGAACAAAAATGCCTACTGACACAGGCCAATTGCCGCAGACGCCGTCCCGATTGCGCCATGAAGCTGATGCCACACTGCCGCCACATACGGCCATGCTGGTGCCGACGCCGACCGTATCGGTCATCATCCCGACGTATAACGCGGGCCCGCGCTTCGGCGAGCTGCTCACGCGCTTGCAGCGCCAGACGCACGCGCCGCAGGAGATTATCGTCGTCGATTCCACCTCGCGCGACGACACGGCCGCCATCGCGCGGCGTGCCGGCGCGATCGTGCTGGAGCTGCCGCAAGCCGAATTCGACCATGGCGGCACGCGCAATATGGCGGCCGCACGCGCCGAGGGCGACGTGCTGCTGTTCATGACGCAGGATGCGATGCCGGCGGACGAGCACCTGATCGCACATTTGATCGCGCCGCTCGTGGAAGCGGACGTGGCCTGCGCTTACGCGCGCCAGCTGCCCTATGCGGACGCGGACCCGCTGGAGCGGATGGCGCGCGCCTTTAATTATCCGGCGCAGCCGCAGCGCAAGCGCGCTGACGATCTGCCGCGGCTCGGGCTCAAGACATTTTTCTGCTCCAACGTCTGCGCCGCCGTCCGGCGCCACCGCTTCCACGCGCTGGGCGGTTTTGCGGCGCCGGTCATTTTCAACGAGGACCTGTTCCTGGCCGCGACAGCAGTGCTGGACGGGTATGCGATTCATTATGCCGCCGAGGCGCAGGTGTATCATTCGCACGGGTACACGCTGACGCAGCACTTCCGGCGCTTCTTCGACAATGGCGTGTCGATGCGCAGCAACGCCTGGATCTATCCGTATGCCAAGGTTGGCAAGGAGGGCGGACGACTCGTCCGGGCGCAGCTGCAGCAGCTGCGCCGGGAGCGCCGTTGGCACTGGATGCCGCGCCTGATCGGTGAATCGGCGGCCAAGTGGCTTGGCTACCAGCTCGGCAAGCGCTACACGCGTCTGCCGCGCGCCTGGTGCGCGCGCATGAGCATGCATCGCCGCATCTGGGACAAGCTTCAGCGCCAGCCGGCCCGCGCCGAGCCCGGCGGCGTCTCGATGCGCGAATGATCAATCATTCGCTCGCTCCTCGAGTGGTCGACGGCGCGTTGGGACGGACGCCAAAAAAGCCGAAAGGCCCGTTATTCGGGACCTTCGGCTTTTTTTGACGGAACCCGGATGAATGCCGGCGCCGTTACACTTTCAATTCATTTTCATAGTTTTGAATCAACTGCTTGGCCTGCTCGACATCCTTTTTGAGCACTTGGAGCAGCTGCGTTTCCGCGACGCCGGTGGCGACTTTGGACTTCACCCCCTGCGACTTCAGGTACGCCTGCAGCCGGTCGATGACGTCCGTGCGCGATCGGCTCTCGGACCGGACGGTCTGCCAGCGCCCGCGCGCCGCGATGGAGCCGGCGATAATGGCAGCAACGACGAGGACGACGAGAATCACCCATAGCACTTCCATAGCGTAACGATGCACCACCTTTACAAGAATTGGCCAATCAGCGGTTACTGCCGCTATAATGACTGTATGCGAAGGACAGGCACGTTCATGCCTGCAACATGACCGTAGGGGAGGGAGCGCTAGTGATTGCATTGGGCCTGTCGGGATGGGGCGACCACGATCTGCTGTATCCGAATAAGCGTCTGGCCGCAGCCAAGCTGCCGAGCTATGCCCAGTGGTTCCCCGCGGTAGAGCTGGACAGCTCGTTCTACGCGGTGCAGCCGGAGCGCAACATGCGCAAATGGGTAGAGGAGACGCCGCCGCCGTTTCGCTTTTTGGTCAAGGCGTACCAAGGCATGACCGGACATGCGCGAGGCGACATTCCGTTCGCGGATGAAGAGGCGATGTATGAGGCGTTTCGTGCGTCGCTGGAGCCGATGCTGGAAGCGGACAAGCTGGAGGCTGCCTTGTTCCAATACCCGCCATGGTTCGATTGTACGCGCGACAATGTAGCCCTGCTGCGCACGGCCAAAGCCCGCATGCGCGGTATTCGTTGTGCAATCGAGTTCCGCCATGCCAGCTGGTATGCGCCGGGCCTGCGCGAAAAAACGCTCGCCTTCCTGCGGGAGGAAGGCTGGGTACATAGCGTCTGCGACGAGCCGCAGGTCGGAGACGGCAGCATCCCGATTGTCGAGGAGGTCACCGATGACGAGCTGACCGTGGTGCGCTTTCACGGTCGCAATGTCGGGGGCTGGCGTTCGTCCGGCCAGCCGAACTGGCGCGAGGTGCGCTATCTGTACCGCTACGACGAGGAGGAGCTCATGGACTGGGCGGAGCGTCTGCGACGGTTGGAGCGTCAGTCGGAGCGTCTCTGCGTCATCTTCAACAACAACTCCGGCGGGGATGCCGCAGCCAATGCGCTTCAGCTCATGCGCATGCTGGAGCTCCAGCCGCCGCGCGAGCATTTCGAACCCGATCCGCCGGACGAGGAGCCTCCGGAGCAGCTGTCGCTGTTTTAAGGCCTGACGGCGATCGGGGATTTCGGGATATTCGATTGCCAAGCGCCGCATAACGAGCGCTGTCTTCACGCAAAATAAACAGGATACAAGCCCTTTGGTTTACGATAGGGGTCATGTTCATGTTGACAAAATAAACTGTAACTGATAATCTTACAGTAAGAAGCGGGGTGCCGTTGACATGAACAGCGAATTTACGATTGCCGTCCACAGTCTGGTGTTTCTGGCCTATCTTCCGGAGCGGATGGCTTCCAGCGAGACTATAGCTGACAATGTGTGCACGCACGCGGCCCGGGTACGCAAGATCATGGGCTGTCTTCGACGCGCAGGCATTGTAGAGACGCGCGAAGGGACACGCGGCGGCTATCGGATGGTTGCAGCTCCGCAGACCGTTTCGCTTGGGGCGATCTACCGCGTGATGGCCGGCGGCTCGCTGACGCCGAGCTGGTGTTCGGGCAGCCCGGATATGGACTGTGTCGTCTCTTCCAACATGCAAGAGGTGATGCATAACATTTTCGGAGCCGCCGAGAAGCACCTGGAAGCGTACTTTGGTCAGATCACCATAGCCGACGTGCTGGCGCAGATCCACGAATGCCAGGATTGTTAGTTCTCTTTGGTCGTGCATTCGTTTCAAACGCGATGTGACGGGTTATCCCCTTAACATAACTTTAAGATTCACTGAGAGGATGATAATCATGACAGTAGCACTGACAAAAGACAATTTCGAGAGCAGCATCGAATCCGGCGTATCGGTCGTTGATTTCTGGGCACCATGGTGTGGACCTTGCAAAATGCAGCTGCCGATTGTTGAGGAGCTGTCCGCAGAAATGGAAGGCCAAGCGGTCATTGCTAAAGTTAATGTAGACGAAGAGCCCGAACTGGCTTCCAAATTCGGCGTTATGAGCATCCCGACGCTGATCCTGTTCAAGGATGGCCAACCTGTTGACAAAATGGTCGGCCTGCAAAGCAAGGATGCGCTGAAAAGCAAAATTCTTAGCCAAGCATAATCGGACACGACGATCACAAAAGCCTTCTCTTCCTTGCCGCCAGGCAAGAAGGGAAGGTCTTTTTGCCATTATGCGATACGCTCTGCGCCGTTCATTATTGGCGGGCCGATCGATATATATGCAATTTGGCATGTGTTGCGGTAATTTGCTGTGCCGTATGCTGTGCTGTGTGCTGTGTGCTGTGGGTTCCGTGGTATTCGTTGCACACGGCGCGCCTCGCTTTTTGGTTTTTATTGCCGTTATGTTATCGGGAATCGAAGCCTTGCAGCCGTATCCCCTTGGCTCAGAAAAAGTTGACACATGCTGACGCATGTGGTCGTCCGCACCCCGTCATGCTGCCGCAACCCGCTCGCCGGGATATGTGGAGGTATTCGCTCGCCGGGATATATGGGGGATGTGGAATATATACGAAGGGCTACAAGGGCCTGCGGGAATTGCGCGCGGAAATAAGCTGCTTCCAAGAAGGATTTTTCTGGAAGTCCGAAGACACTCAACTGGTGGCGATTCAGTAAACGGACATGCGCTCAAATCAAAGAAACGCTTGCCAACTTCTAAAGCGTATTGGGCTTGCTCGCCCGCTATGTGCTAAGGCAAATGGACAAAAGAGAGCGGAACGCATGGTTCTCAGGGGCGCAGGAATGATTAAAACGAAAACAATACTCATCTAAATAGGCTTGGAGATACTGGCGTTTTAGACCGCCATATGTTGCTCTCATCCATTGCCGGGCTTCTGCCATATACTGCATGACAGGCAATCGGCGGGCGTAATAAAAGCGCTCGGCTCCGCTGCTAAAGGCAGGGCGGGCTTGGACAACTTCGTCCGGGGCTGCTTGCTGAACGGCAGGGAACGAGAGTTTTGAAGCAGCGTATGAAACGTTGGAATAGTATGCAGGGATAGATCGGTTGAAAGATGAGGAATTGTGACAGTTTGTAGAATCAGAATTTGGGCATTCGGGAACAGGAGCGACATGTTGATCTTGAAAGGCATTGCGTCCGCGTGGCAGTAGCGTGCGACAACGAACATGTCTGGGTTCCACAAGTTTGATTTTCAATTGAAGCGGCGTTCCTTGTGTATCCATAGCCATAGCTGCGACGACAGGACGGCCCGGCTCAGTCGGGCGCATCGCCAAATGACCGGCTTCCTCGCAATAACTCAACCCGGCCTGCACCGGACCGGATAGTAGTTTGCGGGCATCCGCTGCCGAAAGGGCGTGGCGAATTTTATGCAGCATTAGCCAGGCAGTTTTATAAGTAATCGAAAGCACCTGCTGCAAATGTGTCGCCGTGATACCGCCGGGCTCGGAGGACAGGAGGTGGATGGCGGCGAGCCATTTGACAAGCGGCGTGCGGCTGCCGGCCAAGGCCGTCCCTGCGGTCAACGAAGTCTGATGCCGACATCGCTTGCATTGATAGAGGCCGCGGCCGGCAGAGCGTACGCTGTCCGCGCGAGCCGGAGCAGGGATGAAGTAGCAGCGATCATGCTCGCATACCGGGCAGCGAAAGCCTTCGGGCCATCTGCGCTCGAATAACAAACGTGTCGCCCCGCTCTCTCCTCCGATGTGTGTGGCGAAATGCGATAAAGAAAAAGCAGGTGCTGGAGAATCAACTGCCATCGTGCGGCCTCCTTTCAAAAATGGGAACAAACGTTCTATTCTTATAGTAATTAAAAAGTGGGAAAATGTAAAGAAATATTTGTCATGCCGTATGGATCTGAGCGAAGGGAATCTGAGCGTGGGAATTCGAATTGTTGGAAATCTGAGCGAAGGGGATATAGCTGCAAAGGAAGCGGGGGGGGGGGGGCCATACGCGGTTGACTCCAAGTGCAAGAGCCACGCCTGAAGCCAGCCCGGTGCAAGCTCAGAGCTCAGAGCTGATGCACGGAGCACAAGCGCAGAACACAAGCACAGAACACAAGCACAGAACACAAGCACAGAACACAAGCACGGAGCACAAGCGCAGAACACAAGCACATAGCACAGAGCTCCGAACAGAGCGTGCCTCACAAAAGAAGCATGCACGAGGCACGCATGAAACATGCACGAAACATGCACGAAACATGCACGAAGCACGCATGCTGCATGCATGAAGCAAGCATGAAGCATGCGCAGGGATATACGCTTATTGCGGCTAGAGCGGGATAATGGGTATAATGGCGGAAGGGAATCAGGAGAAAATAAGGAGCTGTGAACAACAATGCCTCTGTCTTGTGGAATCGTCGGTCTGCCGAATGTCGGCAAATCGACGTTGTTTAATGCCATTACCCAGGCCGGTGCGGAGTCGGCCAATTATCCGTTCTGCACAATTGACCCGAATGTCGGGATCGTGGAGGTGCCGGACGAACGGCTGGATAAGCTGACTGAGCTCGTCGTGCCGCAAAAAACGGTGCCGACGGCCTTTGAATTCATTGATATTGCCGGAATCGTCAAGGGCGCCAGCAAGGGCGAGGGACTCGGCAACAAATTCCTCGCGCATATCCGCGAGGTCGATGCGATCGTGCATGTCGTGCGCTGTTTTGAGGACGAGAATATTACCCATGTCTCCGGCGGCGTCGATCCGCTCAGCGATATCCAAACGATCAATCTGGAGCTCGTGCTGGCCGATCTGGACACGGTTGAACGGCGCATCGAGCGCAGCCGCAAAAATATGAAGGGCGGCGACAAAAAATACGCCCAGGAGATCGAGCTGCTTGAGCGCGTGAAGGAAGCCCTCTACGACGACAAGCCGGTCCGGAGTCTGGAGTTGACCGATGAGGAGCGGGCGATCCTGCGCGAGCTGCATCTGCTGACCATCAAGCCGATCCTGTATGCCGCGAATGTGAGCGAGCAGGAGGCGGCCGACCTGGACGGTAACCGGTATGTGCAGATTGTGCGCGAGTTCGCTGCGGCGGAGAATGCCGAGGTCGTGCCGATCAGCGCGCGCGTGGAGTCGGAGATTGCCGAGCTGGAGGGCGAAGACAAGGCGATGTTCCTCGAGGAGTTGGGGCTCCAGGAGTCTGGCCTTAACCGGCTCATTCGCGCCGCCTACAAGCTGCTCGGCCTATATACGTACTTTACGGCTGGCGTGCAGGAGGTGCGGGCCTGGACGATTCGCAAGGGCATGAAGGCGCCGCAGGCGGCCGGTGTCATTCATACCGATTTCGAGCGGGGCTTCATCCGGGCGGAGGTGGTCTCCTACGGCGACCTCGTGAGCGCGGGTTCGATGAACGGTGCGCGCGAGCGCGGCCAGCTGCGGCTGGAAGGCAAGGAATACGTCGTGCAGGATGGCGACGTCATGCATTTCCGCTTCAATGTGTAAAACATGAGAAGCAGGAGTCTGAATTAGGGGTGTATGAACGATGATGTTGGACCGATTGCAAGCGCTGGCCGACCGGTACGAAAAGCTGAGCGAGTTGCTCTGCGACCCGGATGTGGCCAGTGATACGAAGAAGCTGCGCGAGCTCTCCAAGGAGCAGTCCGACCTGCAAGAGCCGTACGACGCTTATATGGAATACAAGACGACGCTCGAGCAGCACGAGGACGCCAAGCAGATGCTCGGCGAAAAGCTCGACGACGAGATGCGCGAGATGGTGAAGCTCGAGCTCGAGGAGCTGGGCGCCAAGCTGGCTGAGCTGGAGGAGCGCGTGCGCGTCCTGCTGCTCCCCAAGGATCCCAACGATGACAAAAACGTCATTGTCGAAGTGCGCGGCGCTGCCGGCGGCGACGAAGCGGCGCTATTCGCGGCGGACTTGTACCGCATGTACACACGGTATGCCGACTCGCAGGGCTGGCGCGTCGAGATCATGGATGTCAATGAGAGCGATCTGGGCGGATACAAAGAAATCATTTTCATGATCAGCGGCAAGGGCGCTTACAGCAAAATGAAATACGAGAGCGGCGCGCATCGGGTGCAACGGATTCCGGTCACGGAGTCGGGCGGCCGCATCCACACGTCGACCTCCACCGTGGCGGTCATGCCCGAGGTCGAGGACGTCGAGATCGAGATTCTCGATAAGGATATCCGGGTCGATACGTTCTGCTCGAGCGGGGCGGGCGGCCAGTCGGTCAATACGACCAAGTCGGCGGTGCGGGTGACGCATATTCCGACGGGCATCATGGCCACCTGTCAGGACGGCAAGTCGCAGAACGACAACAAGGCCAAGGCGCTGCAGGTGCTGCGGGCGCGCATCTTCGATATCCACCGTCAGGAGGAAGAGGCGAAGTATGCGGGCGAGCGCAAGAGCAAGGTCGGGACGGGCGACCGCAGCGAGCGCATCCGCACGTACAACTTCCCGCAGAGCCGGGTGACCGATCACCGGATCGGGCTGACGCTGCACAAGCTCGACGCCGTCATGAACGGCGACATGGAGGAGATCGTCAATTCGCTCACCGTCGCCGAGCAGGCGGAGCTGCTGGAGAAGGAAAATCTGGCGTGATGGCTGACCGGGAAGAAAAGCGGCTGATCACGCCAACACGTGAAACGCACGAAACGCACGAAATGTGCGAAACGTGCGAAACGAGCGGCGAGCCGTCAAAAGTGGCGATTACGTTGCGCGAAGCCTGCTTGCAGGCTTCTTCGCAGTTGTCCGAGGCCGGTGTCGAGGAGCCGCGGGCGAATGCCGAGCTGTTGATGATGCATCTGCTTGGGCTGACCCGGGCACAGCTGCTGCGCGACGCAGGCGAACCGCTGCCCGCCGAACAAGCGCAGCGCTGGGCTGCGCTCGTGCGCCGCAGGGCGGCAGGGGAGCCGGTGCAGTATATCATCGGCGAGCAGTGGTTCTACGGACTGGAGCTGCACGTGACGCCGGCTGTGCTCATCCCGCGCCCGGAGACGGAGCTGCTCGTGGAGGCGGTGCTGGAGGAAGCGGATCGGCTATGGCCGTCTGGTTCGGGGAGCGGCGCAGGCGGCGTGGTTCGATCTGGCACAATGGAGCCCCCTGGCGCTGGTTCGCCTCCGGGCACTGTGTCGGGCTCCGGGACCGGAATGCGGCAACGCGGGCCGACGGGTGAGGCAGCCAAGGACCGCGGGTCGGCGCCGACGGCGGTCGATGTCGGCACAGGCAGCGGCGCCATTGCCGTCGCGCTGGCGACGCAGCGCCCTCAATGGGACCTCGTCGCAATCGATTTATCCGCCGACGCCTTGGACGTGGCCCGTGCCAATGCGGCTCATCACGAGTTGGCGGGCCGGATCGATTTTGTGCAGGGCGATCTGCTCGGCCCGCTACTCGGGGAATCGCCCCCGGTCGATATCGTCGTGTCGAATCCGCCGTATATCCCGGCGGGCGATCTGGCGACGCTGCAGCGCGAGGTGCGGGAGCACGAGCCCCGGCTGGCGCTTGACGGCGGTGCGGACGGACTCGATCCGTATCGCCGACTGGTCGGCCAGCTGCTGCAGCTCGCCGAGCTGCCGCGGCTAGTCGCGCTTGAGGTCGGCAAGGGGCAAGCCCGCGACGTGGCGCGCTTGCTGGAGGCCTGCACGGCGTGGAGCCGTCTGCGTATCGTGACCGATTATGCAGGCATCGAGCGTCACGTCATCGCGGTGCGCGAATAATGTCTATCATCTAGCAATCGACCACCACGGCATCTGGCACGGAATCTGACAAGGAATCTAGCACGCGCTCCTCTCATAGGTTTAAAGATTGCGAGGACGGACCATACTAGGGAACATAGACGTTCCGGAACGCAAGCTGACGCACCGACGGGTGCGGCCGAGAGGGGCTTGTGACGTATGGTTATCCGCAATCATTCCCGTTCTACTTCTTTTCGCCGTGTCGTGCTGTTGCTGGCTGTCGTGCTGTCCGTGGCCATCATGAGTTGGGAGAATCACCGCACCGACGCGGCAATCGTCGGCGGCTCCATTCCGGAGGAATCGATTCGCCTGCGCATCCTTGCGCATTCCGACGCACCGCAGGACCAAGCGGTGAAGCGCTATGTCCGCGATGCAATCGTGGCCGAGATGGAGCGATGGTCGGACGAGCCGCAGACGATCGAGGAGGCGCGCCGTACGCTGCGCGCCAAGCTGCCGGAGCTGGGACGCATCGTACGGACTGTGCTGGCGGATCGCGGCTTCGCCTACGGCTATCGTCTGGAGCTGGGTCAGGTCGACTTCCCGACCAAGATGTATGGGAGCGAGGTGTATCCGGCAGGCGAATACGAGGCCCTGCTGGTGACGCTCGGCGAGGGCTCAGGGCAGAACTGGTGGTGTGTGCTGTTTCCGCCGCTCTGCTTCATCGATGGCGTGACCGGCGAAGCTGCCGCGGCTCCGGCCGACCACGAGTCAGGAAGCGCCGATGCGGTGCCGGCGGCAGCTGCGGTCGGGGATGCGGGTGCGGGCGCTGCGACCGACGAAGAAGTGGAAGTGCGCTTTTTTCTCTGGGATGTGCTGCAGGCCATCGTCGATTTTGTGCGCAACTTGTTCTAGTATCGGGGTATTGGGGCTGAAGCAATGGAAGGAACGACGAAAATATGGCGGGATGCCGAGGCCGGAGTGGCCGAGGCCGGCGCGATGCTCGCGGCAGGCGGCATCGTCGCCTTCCCGACTGAGACGGTATACGGACTCGGCGCCGATGCGCGCAATCCAGTCGCTGTGGAGCGGGTGTTCGCGGCCAAGGGAAGACCTAGCGACAACCCGCTTATTGTGCATATTGCCGATCGGTCCGGGCTGGAGCAGTTGACCCTGCCTGCGCCGGCGACAGCTCTGCGGCTCATGGACCGGCACTGGCCGGGCCCGCTGACGCTGGTGCTGGCGGTCCGTCCGGGCGCCGTCGCCGCGCGCGTCACGGCCGGGCTGGACACCGTGGCGGTGCGGATGCCCGCCCACGGTCTCGCGCGGCGGCTAATCGCCGCTGCGGGCTGTCCGATCGCGGCGCCCAGCGCCAATCGCTCCGGGCGCCCGAGCCCGACGACGGCGGCGCATGTGCGCGAGGACCTGGACGGCCGGATCGACGGCCTGCTCGACGGCGGTCCGGCGGGCGTGGGCCTGGAGTCGACCGTCGTGCAGGTGGATGAGGGCGGGCGCATCCACATCCTGCGCCCGGGCGGCGTCACGTCGAGCGAACTGGCGGCCTGCGGGCCTCTGGCCGAGCCCGAGCCTGCAGGGTCCGCCGAGGACGAGACGGCGGCCGCTGCGCCGCGCTCGCCCGGGGTCAAGTACAAGCACTACGCGCCGAGCGGCGCGATGCGCCTAGTCGAGGGCGCGCCGGATGCGGTGCGGGCGCGCATCCAGCAGGAGGTCGACGAAGCGGCGCGGCGCGGCGCGCGCACCGGCGTGCTGGCCTTTGCCGAGCATGCGGCGCATTACCGCGCCGATCTCGTGCTGAGCTGCGGCTCGCTGTCGCGTCTGGAGGAGGCCGCGAGCGGTCTCTACGCCGCGCTGCGCGCATTCGACGCGCAGGGCGTCACGGCGATCTGGGCGGAGGCGGCTCCGCGCTCGGGCATCGGCGAAGCGCTGATGAATCGGCTGGAGAAGGCCTCCGGCCAGCCCCCGCTGCGCGTCTAGCGCAGCGTTGCCGCTCGGGCGGCATTTGGCCGATTGCGCTGAGCTGTCGCGGTCATCTTTGTCCACTTGTTCGCATATCATCAAGAGAGATGTGCGGACAAGGGGGAGATAGGATGATCGAAGCCCATCTGCTGGCCGGGCAGCTGGCCACGATCCTGATCATGGCCGTCGCGCTGGGCATGGATGCCTTCTCGCTGGGCATCGGGATCGGGCTCAAGGGTATCCGGCTGCGCGAGGTCGCCGGGCTCAGCTCACTGATCGGCGCGTTTCACGTGCTGATGCCGTTGCTGGGGATGTATGCCGGCCTTTATATGAGCGGGCTGCTCGGTCATGTCGCGACCTCTGCGGCCGGTGTGCTGCTGGTGCTGCTGGGCGCGCATATGATCTACAGCTCGCTGCGCGGCGAGAGCGAGACGGCGATGCGGCCGCGCACGATCTGGGGACTGCTGCTTTTTGCGCTGAGCGTGAGCGTGGATTCGTTCTCGGTCGGCATCTCGCTGGGCATGTTCGAGTTGGACGTCGTGCTGACGGTCTTGCTGTTCGGTCTGTTCGGAGGCTTGATGTCGACCATGGGGCTGATGCTCGGCAGGCGGGTCAGCCGCAATCTCGGCGGCTACGGCGAGGCCTGCGGCGGAGCGATACTGCTCGCGTTCGGCTTGTTGTTTTTATTGTGAGCCGATTGTGGTATCTTGTTAACAAAAGGCCATAGAGGAGGAGCTCGCGCTATGAAACGGATTCTGTTCGTGTGCACGGGCAACACGTGCCGTTCGCCGATGGCCGAGGCGCTGCTGCGCCAGCGGGCAGCTGCGGCGGGACTCGACCTGGACGTGCGCTCGGCCGGCGTCTCGACGCTGGACGGGCTCCCGATCTCGTCGCATGCCGCCGCGGTGCTGGGCGAGCGCGGCATCGCGCGCGAGGGCGCCTCGCGCGCGCTGGCGCTGGAGGCGATCGGCTGGGCCGATCTGATCCTGACGATGACGGCCAGTCACAAGCGGCATCTGCTGGAGCGCTATCCCGGGGCGCTGGACAAGGTTTACACGCTCAAGGAATACGTGGAGCAGGACGGGGCGGTGCTCGCCGATATCGCCGAGCTGGAGCGGCTGTATACGGAGCTGCATATGAAGCAGGCGCTGGGCGGGCAGCTGTCGGATGCGGAGCGGGCGCGCCTGATCGAGCTGGAGCGGCGAATTCCGAGCTTTGATGTCGGCGACCCGTTCGGTGGCTCGCTGGCGGAGTACAGGCGGACGGCGGACGAGCTCGAGCTGGCGCTGGACAAGCTGCTGCGCAAGCTGCGCGACGGGGATTGATTTTATTTTGGCATTCCGGTATGATGGAGACAGCATAGACGGATCCGATGTGACTGGCGACGATAGTGGGGAACCACGATGGAGCATCGGAACATACGGCCGGTCGCCTGGGCAAAGAGCAGCGTGTCTTGTACACGTTTTGCTCTTTTTTTCGTCTAGCGGGGCATGCGAACACCTGTGGTATACTAAGACCAGCGCGCGGCCGGCCCGTCCGGTCAGGCCGGCGCGTATTCGATGAGGAGGCTGGAACGTCATGAAAATCGCTATCGGAGCCGACCACGCCGGCTACAGACTGAAGGATGTGGTCGTGCCGTTCATTGAATCGCTCGGACACGAGGTCGAGGACTATGGCTGCGACTGCCCGGACTCGGTCGATTATCCCGACTATGCGCTGCCGGTCTGCACGCAGGTGATCGAGGGCAAAGCGGATCGCGGCATCCTGATCTGCGGCACCGGCATCGGCATGTCGATTGCCGCCAACAAGCTGCCGGGCATTCGCTGCGCACTGACGCATGATATGTTCTCCGCCCAAGCGACGCGCGAGCACAACGACACCAACGTGCTGGCCCTCGGCGAGCGCGTCATCGGCCCGGGCTTGGCTCAGGAGATCATTCGCATCTGGCTGGAGACGCCGTTCTCCGCCGGCGAGCGCCATATCGGCCGCATCGGCAAGGTGCAGGCGCTCGAGGCCCGCGGCGCCGCCCAGCGCTAGGGGGCGACGCAGATGGAGACGCGCGAATTGCTGGAGCAGGTGCGCGCCGGGGTCGAGACCGTGGTGCGCGAGCTCGCGCAAGCGGCGGCGCTCGGCCCGGGCAAGCTACTCGTCATCGGCGCGAGCACCAGCGAAGTGCTCGGCAGCCGGATCGGCACAGCCGGCACGCTGGAGGCGGCCCGCAGCATCTACGAGGGTGTGGAGTCGGCGCGGCGCGAGCGGGGCTTCCAGCCGGTGTATCAATGCTGCGAGCATCTCAACCGGGCGCTCGTGCTGCCGCGCGAGACGGCGGAGCGGCTCGGCCTGGAGGAGGTCGCCGCCGTGCCGATGCCGCGCGCGGGCGGCTCGATGGCGGCCTACGCCTATCGCCAGCTGGCAGACCCGTGCCTCGTCGAGGCGGTGCGGGCGCACGCGGGCATCGATATCGGCGATACCCTGATCGGCATGCATCTCAAGGCCGTTGCCGTACCCGTGCGGCCCTCGATCCGCGAGCTCGGCGCCGCGCACGTGACGATGGCGCTGACCCGGCCGCGGCTGATCGGCGGCGAGCGCGCCGTCTACCAGCGCACATAAGGATACTCTTAATTACCATGTCAGGAGGATGACGACCATGGAACAATTACGCAAGCAAGATCCCGAGCTGCTCAAGGCGATGGGCCTGGAGCTGCAGCGTCAGCGCGACAACATCGAGTTGATCGCGTCCGAGAATATCGTCAGCGAAGCGGTGCTGGAAGCGATGGGCTCGGTGCTGACGAACAAATACGCGGAGGGCTATCCGGGCAAGCGCTTCTACGGCGGCTGCGAGCATGTCGACGTCGTCGAGAACATCGCCCGCGACCGCGCCAAGGAGCTGTTCGGCGCCGAGCATGCCAACGTGCAGCCGCATTCCGGCGCGCAGGCCAACATGGCCGTCTACCTGGCCGTGCTCAAGCCTGGCGACACGGTGCTGGGCATGAATCTGGCGCACGGCGGTCACCTGACCCACGGCAGCCCGGTCAACGCCTCCGGCCTGCTGTACAACTTCGTCGCCTACGGCGTGGACGAAGAGTCGTTCACGATTGACTACGAAGAAGTGCGCAAGGCGGCCTTCAAGCATCGTCCCCGTCTGATCGTCGCCGGCGCAAGCGCCTATCCGCGCACGATCGACTTCGCGCGCATGGCGGCCATTGCCAACGACGTAGGCGCCTTGTTCATGGTCGACATGGCCCATATCGCCGGCCTCGTCGCAGCCGGCGAGCATCCGAGCCCGGTGCCGCACGCCCACTTCGTCACGACGACGACGCACAAGACGCTGCGCGGGCCGCGCGGCGGCTTGATCCTGTGCCGCCAGCCGTGGGCGGCCGCGATCGACAAGGCGGTATTCCCCGGCTCGCAGGGCGGTCCGCTGATGCACATCATCGCCGCCAAGGCCGTCGCGCTCGGCGAAGCGCTGCAGCCGGACTTCAAGACGTACGCGAAGCAAGTCGTCGCCAATGCGCGCACGCTGGCGGACGCGCTGATCGGCCACGGGCTGAATCTCGTCTCCGGCGGCACGGACAACCATCTCATGCTGATCGATACGCGCAGCGTCGGCATCACCGGCAAGGTCGCCGAGCATGTACTCGATCGGGTCGGCATCACGGCCAACAAGAACGCGATTCCGTTCGATCCGACCAGCCCGTTCGTCACGAGCGGCGTGCGCCTGGGCACGCCGGCGGCGACCTCGCGCGGCATGGACGAAGCGGCGATGGTCACGATCGCCGAGGTGATCGCCATGACGCTCAAGGCGCCGGAGGACGAAGCCGTGCTGCAGCAGGCCGAGGCCAAGGTGCGCGAGCTGACGGCGCGCTACCCGCTGTACCCGGAGCTGACGTACTAGGCGGCATATATTTATAAAGGGTTTGCTGAGCGTTTTCTCCTGCCGATAGCGGGAGAAGACGCTCTTTGTTATAATGGATAAGATTATGCGTCGGGACTGCGCGCGCGTGCGGCCGCAGCCTGCGAGGAGGACGAGGAATGGGCAACGTATTCGTATGCGAGCACCCCCTGATTCAGCACAAGCTGACCTATATCCGGGACAAGCAGACCAACACCAAGGACTTTCGCGAGCTGGTCGACGAGGTGGCGACGCTCATGGCGTACGAGCTGACGCGCGACGTGCCGCTGGAGACGGTGGAGGTGCAGACTCCGGTCGGTCCGGCCGAGGGGCGGCTGATCTCGGGGCGCATGCTCGGTCTGGTGCCGATCCTGCGCGCCGGCCTGGGCATGACGGACGGCATCCTCAAGCTGATTCCGGCCGCCAAGGTCGGACACATCGGCTTGTACCGCGATCCGGCGACGCTGCAGCCGGTGGAATATTATCTGAATCTCCCGACCGACGCGGCCTCGCGCATGCTGATCGTGATCGATCCGATGCTGGCGACCGGGGGCTCGGCCAATGCGGCGCTCGCCGCGCTCAAGCAGCGGGGGTGCAAGCAGCTCAAGCTGATGTGTCTGATCGCCGCGCCCGAGGGGATCGCCGCCGTGCAGCAGGCCCATCCGGAGGTCGACATTCACGTGGCGGCAGTCGACGAGCGCCTGAATGAGCACGGCTATATCGTGCCCGGCCTTGGCGATGCGGGAGACCGCATGTACGGTACGAATTAGGCAAGGGGAAGGAGCGAGCAGGTTTGACGAATGCAAACTTGAACAAACTAAAAGTAATGACCATATTCGGCACCCGTCCAGAGGCGGTCAAGATGGCGCCGCTTGTGCTCGAGCTGCAGAAGCATGCCGAGCATATCGAGTCCATGGTGTGCGTCACCGCGCAGCACCGACAGATTCTGGATCAGGTGCTGCAATTTTTCGGAATTGCCCCCGACTATGATCTCAATGTCATGAAAGAGAGGCAGACGCTGACGGAGACGACCGTGCGCGTGCTGGAAGGACTCGAGCCGGTGCTGAAGGAAGCGGCGCCGGACATCGTGCTCGTGCACGGCGATACGCAGACGACGTTCCTGGCCAGCTACGCCGCGTTCCTCCAGCAGATCCAGGTAGGCCACGTCGAAGCCGGCCTGCGCACCTGGAACAAGCTCTCGCCGTACCCGGAGGAGATGAACCGCCAGCTGGCGGGCGTGCTCAGCGACGTGCATTTCGCGCCGACGGCGCGCTCGGCGGACAACCTGCGCCAGGAGAACAAGCCGGAGCAGGCGATCTACGTGACCGGCAACACGGCCACGGACGTCTTCCAATATACGGTCCGTGACGACTTCGCGCACCCGGTCCTGCAATGGGCCGCTGGCCGCCGCCTCATCCTGATGACGGCGCATCGCCGCGAAGCGCTGGGCGAGCCGCATCGCAACATCTTTCGCGCGGTGAAGCGGATCGCCGACGAATTCGAGGACGTCGCCGTCGTCTATGCCGTACATCCGAATCCGGCCGTGCGCGAGCCGGCCAGCGCGATTCTGGGCGAGCATCCGCGCGTCAAGCTGATCGAGCCGCTAGATGTATTCGAATTCCATAATTTTTATCCGCACGCATACATGATTATGACCGATTCCGGCGGTCTGCAGGAGGAAGCGCCTTCGTTCGGCGTGCCGACGCTGGTGCTGCGGGACACGACGGAGCGGCCGGAGGGCATCGACGCGGGCACGCTGGAGCTCGTCGGGACGGACGAGGATACGGTGTACCGTCACGCGCAGCGGCTGCTTCGCGACGAGGAGGTCTATGCGAGCATGAGTCAGGCGGCCAATCCGTACGGCGATGGCCGCGCCTCGGAGCGGATCGTGCAGGCGATTTTGCATCATTTCGGGCGCAGCGGGACGCGTCCGGAGCCGTTCACACAACGTTCATAGTTTCGCTGCGGCGCCAGCTTGCACCGGGCCAACGCCAAAGAATACAGCGTACAGTAGTACTGTACGGTTTGGAAATGGCAAAAAACCAGATTTATCAAGGCTTTCGCGAAATCTGTTCACGAAACGTTTGAATTTATTTGAATTGACAAACCTCGTATTGCTCCGATAAAATATATGAGGATTGACAGGGGTATGAGCCATGAAATCAAAACGAAACGGCGAGCAACCTTGGCGCGCAGCCGGTTTGGTCGGTGTCATGGGCCTGGATATCGCAGTGTGCATGTGCCTTGGGTATTACCTGGGCGACTGGCTGGGTGATTCACGTGGCTGGGTTGTCTTCGGATTGCTTTTCGGTTTGTTTGTCGGAATCTTCTCCTGCATTATGTTGATTAAAAAGATTGTGGAGGATACCGATGGATGACCTCGTGAGGCGTGCGATGCGATCGACCTTATGGCTTGCGACGGTTTGCATCGTCCTCTGGATTTTCGTGCCGCAAGGCAAGCCCGTCGCGGCCGGTATTGTGCTCGGACTCGTTGCCAGCATCGTCAACGCTTTTATTTTGCGCAGGCGAGTCGAAGCGCTGGGAAGCGTCATCCATACGGGCCGGCGCAAGCCGCTTGGATTGGGCGTAGGTGCACGAATTGCGATGGTACTATTCGTCGCATTGATTGGACTGCGCTACCCGGATCGGTTCAGTCTGCCGGCGGTGCTGATCTCCAGTTTTTATGTGCAGTTCGCGATTTATGTAACCGCATTTTTTAACCAGTTTCAAAATACCGACCGAAAGGGGTGAAATGACTGCATGCATATTTTCCCGATCCTCGAAATCGGAGGGCTGGAATTCGATTTGTCTTCCATTCTCGGCATTCTGGTGTCCTGTATCATCTGCTTTGTGCTTGCCCGTTTGGCAGTGCGTAATTTGTCAGTAGACAAACCATCCAAATTGCAAAATTTTATGGAATGGGCACTGGAATTCGTGCATAATACAGTGGCCGGGACGATGCCGATCAAGCATGCGCGCAAATACATTGCGCTCGGGGCAACGATCATTTTCTTTATCTTTGTTTCAAACTTGCTCGGCCTGCCGTTTGGCGTGGTGTTCGATGCGCATGAAGAGCTCAAGCTAATCGGGTATACAATTATTTCGGAAGGGACACTTGCCGAACACGGCGGACATGCCCACATCGCATTTTGGAAATCCCCGACCGCGGATCTTTCGGTAACTGCGGGACTGGCCCTGATCGTGTTTGTATTGATCCATTACTTGGGGATCAAAAATAACACGAAACATTATTTCAAGCATTACATCGAGCCATTTCCGATCTTTTTGCCGCTAAACCTGATGAAAGTTGTATCAAAACCGCTCACGCTGGCGCTCCGGCTCTATGCCAATATTTTTGCTGGTGAGGTGCTCATTGCAACCATCCTTATGTTGGGCTGGATCGGTATCCCGATGCTCGCGGTGTGGCAAGGTTTCAGTATCTTTGTCGGTGCGATTCAGGCCTTCCTGTTCACAGTTTTGACGATGGTCTACATTGCCGAGTCTACTGTGCATGAGGAACATTAACCTTTGCTTCTCCCCGATAAACCGCATCGGCGAAACGTCGGCGGCCCGGGATTTGGAATAACAGCTCTAGGCATTACCCAATACACCATCCTTAAGGAGGATATTCTCAATGGAATTTTTGGCAGCAGCACTTGTAATTGGTTTGGGCGCAATCGGCGCCGGTGTCGGTAACGGTATGATCGTCAGCAAAACGGTTGAAGGGATTGCGCGTCAACCTGAAGCTAGAGGTCAATTGCAAGCCACTATGTTTATCGGCGTTGGTATCGTCGAAGTCGTGCCGATCATCGGCGTTGTCCTCGGCTTCCTGATTTACTTTGCTTAATCGACACAATTAAACGCTTCATCCGAAGGGCGGGGATGGCCTATGCCTCCACGCCTTCGTCATGATTGGCAAGTTTTACGTGAGGAAACCAACTGCAGAAAGGAGTGCCAGCATTGGAATTTGTATGGACATCGACAGTCATTGCAATCATTGCGTTCGCCCTGTTGTACTGGCTGCTTGAGAAATACGCATTCGGGCCGCTGTTCGGCGTAATGGAAAAGCGCCGCGAGCTGGTGCAGGAGCAGATCGCTTCCGCCGAGAACAGCCGCGAAGAAGCCGCACGGCACCTCGAAGAGCAAAAACAGGCGCTGCAGGAAGCGCGCAAGGAAGCCTACGCGATCATCGAACAGGCGAAGTCGACGAGCGTCAAGCAAGCCGACGACATCATCGCGACCGCCAAATCCGAAGCCGGCCGTCTGAAGGAAGAAGCCGTCAAGGATATCGAAACGGAAAAGAACAAAGCGGTCCTCTCGCTGCGCAGTGAGGTCAGCGGCTTGTCCGTGAAGATCGCCTCGAAAATCATCGAAAAGCAAGTGGACGAAAAAGAGCAAAAGCAACTGGTTGACCAGTACCTGAAAGAGGTAGGAGGCAAGCCATGAGCCGCTCAAGCGTCATAGCCGGACGATACGGCAGAGCGCTGTTCGAAGCGGCGCAGGCGCACGGCATCGTATCCGAGGCCGAGGAGCAGCTGCGCGTGTCGGCCGAAGCGCTGCAGGGCGACGCGCTGATTGCCAAATTCCTGGATTCGCCCAACGTGGCGGACGACCGCAAGATCGAGCTGATTCGTCAAGCGCTAACCGGAAAAGTGGCGGACGTCGTGCTGAATACGGTCGACATGCTCATTCGCCGCGGGCGTATCGGCGAACTGAACGGCGTCTACGAAGCATACAGCAAGGCGGCGGGGGAAGCGCTGGGCCGGGCCGATGCGGTCGTGTACAGTGCGATCGAGCTGTCCGAAGCCGAGCTGACCGACATCGCGGCCAGGTTCGGCACATTGATCGGCAAGCAGATCCGGGCGCGCCAGATCGTGCAGCCGGAGCTGCTAGGCGGCATCCGCGTGCGGATCGGCAATCGGCTGTATGACGGCTCTCTGGCAGGCAAGCTGGGCCGGATGGAGCAAGCGTTGAAATCAAAAGCACTGTAGATAGGGGTGAGCGAATTGAGTATCAGACCTGATGAAATCAGCACGCTGATTAAACAACAGATCGAACAATATAAATCCGAGATCGAGGTAGTCGACGTCGGCACCGTCATCAATGTCGGCGACGGCATCGCGCGCATCCACGGCCTGGACAACGTCATGGCCGGCGAATTGCTGGAATTCGCGGGCGGTGTAGTCGGCATGGCCCAGAATCTGGAGGAGAACAACGTCGGCGCAATCATCCTCGGACCGTACACCGACATTCGCGAGGGCGACCAGGTCAAGCGGACCGGCCGCATCATGGAAGTGCCGGTCGGCGAAGCGCTGCTCGGCCGCGTCGTCAATGCGCTCGGCCAGCCGCTCGACGGCAAGGGCCCGATCGAGACGACTCACGCGCGCCCGATCGAATCGCCGGCTCCCGGCGTCATCGAGCGTAAATCCGTCCATGAGCCGATGCAGACCGGCATCAAGGCGATCGACGCGATGGTGCCGATTGGCCGCGGCCAGCGCGAGCTGATCATCGGCGACCGCCAGACCGGTAAAACGTCAATCGCGATCGACGCCATCATCAACCAAAAAGGCAACGGCATGAAGTGTATCTACGTCGCGATCGGCCAGAAGCAATCGACGGTCGCCAACGTCGTCGAGACGCTGCGCAAGCATGGCGCGCTCGACTACACGATCGTCGTCACCGCCTCGGCCTCCGAGCCGTCGCCGATGCTCTATCTCGCTCCGTACGCAGGCTGCGCAATGGGCGAGTACTTCATGTACAAGGGCGAGCACGTCCTGGTCGTCTACGACGATCTGTCCAAGCAAGCCGCGGCCTACCGCGAGCTGTCGCTGCTGCTGCGCCGCCCGCCGGGCCGCGAAGCCTATCCCGGCGACGTCTTCTACCTGCATTCCCGCCTGCTGGAGCGCGCAGCGAAGCTGAGCGACGAGCTGGGCGGCGGCTCGCTGACGGCGCTGCCGTTCATCGAGACGCAGGCTTCCGACGTATCGGCCTACATCCCGACCAACGTCATCTCGATTACCGACGGTCAGATCTTCCTGGAGTCCGACCTGTTCAACTCCGGTCAGCGTCCGGCGGTCAACGTCGGCATCTCGGTCTCCCGGGTCGGCGGCTCCGCGCAGATCAAGGCGATGAAGAGCGTCGCCGGCACGCTGCGTCTGGACCTCGCTTCCTATCGCGAGCTGGCGGCATTCGCGCAGTTCGGCTCCGATCTGGACAAGTCGACGCTCGCTCGTCTCAACCGCGGCGCGCGTACGATGGAGATCCTCAAGCAGGGCGTCAACCAGCCGATGCCGGTCGAACAGCAGGTCATCAGCATCTACGCCGCGGTCAAAGGGCATCTCGACGACATTCCGGTTGGCGATATTCTTCGTTTCGAAAAAGAATTCCTCGCCTATCTGGATTCCAACGAGCCCCAAATCCCGGCTTCGATCCGCGAAGCGAAGCAAATCACCGCGGACAACGATAAAGCGCTCGTGGATGCGATCAACAAGTTCAAGCGCAGCTTTGCCGTAACGGCTTAAGATAAGGATAGCGCCGCGCGCGCATCCCACACCAGGCCTCGGAGCGCAGCCGCGCTCCGGGCAATAAAGGCGGGTGAAAAAATTGGCCACCAACATGCGCGATATCAAGCGCGAAATCAAGAGCAAGCAAAATATGAAGCAAATCACGAAGGCGATGGAGATGGTCGCCGCCTCGCGTCTCAGACGCGCGCAGGAGGCCGCCCAAGCGGCTCGTCCTTACGCGGAGAAAATGCAGGAGGTCGTATTCAGCATCGCTTCGGGTACGAAGGACGTGCGTCATCCGATGCTGCAAAAGCGTCCGATTCGCAAAACCGGCTACCTCGTGATTACGTCGGACCGCGGTCTCGCGGGCGGCTACAATGCCAACATATTGCGCAAGCTGTCGCAGACGATCCAGGCCCGGCACAAGTCGAGCGACGAGTATGCCTTGTTCGTCATCGGCCGCAAGGGGCGCGATTACTTCCGCCGCCGCGAAATGCCGGTCGTCGAGCAAGTAATCGGACTGCCGGACTCGCCGTCATTCGCCGATATCAAGTCGGTCGCTTACACCGCGGTCAAAATGTTCGAGGAGGCGGCCTACGACGAGCTATACCTGTACTACAACGAGTTCGTCAATCCGCTGACGCAGATTCCGACCGAAAAGCGGCTGCTGCCGCTCGAATCGGACGAAGCGGGCGAATCCGCCTCGGAAAATGCAAGCTACGAATACGAGCCTTCCGCCCAGGGCGTGCTGGACGCGCTGCTGCCGAAATATGCGGAGACGCTCATCTATAGCGCGCTGCTCGACGGCAAGGCGAGCGAATTCGGCGCACGGATGACGGCAATGGGCAACGCCACGAAAAATGCGACGAAGCTCATCAACGAGCTCTCGCTCACGTACAACCGGGCGCGTCAGGCGGCCATCACGCAGGAAATCTCCGAGATCGTCGCGGGCGCCAACGCGCAGGCGTAACGGATCGGACGTAATAGCCAGAACCAACCGATTGTCACAGGAGGGAAAACTATGAATAAAGGACGCATTGTATCCGTCATGGGTCCGGTCGTCGACGTAGCGTTCGAACGCGGGCAGCTGCCCGAGATCCTGAACGCGCTCAAGGTCGACCAGAAGGGCGAGGGCGGCGGCAAGGATGTCCAACTGACCCTGGAAGTCGCCGTGCATCTCGGCGACAATCTGGTACGTGCCGTCGCGATGAGCTCGACCGACGGCCTCGTACGCGGCACGGACGTGCTCGACACGGGTGCGCCGATCACGGTCCCGGTCGGAGCGCCGACGCTCGGCCGGATCTTCAACGTATTGGGCGAGACGATCGACAATGCCGGAGAAGCCAAGTCCGACATCAATAAACCGATCCACCGCGCGGCGCCGACATTCGATGAGCTGTCGACGCAAGCGGAAATTCTCGAGACCGGCATCAAGGTCATCGACCTGCTCGCGCCGTATGCCAAAGGCGGGAAAATCGGTCTGTTTGGCGGCGCGGGCGTCGGCAAAACGGTAACCATTCAGGAACTGATCAACAATATCGCGCAGGAGCACGGCGGCATCTCGGTATTCGCGGGCGTCGGCGAGCGTACGCGCGAAGGCAACGACTTGTATTATGAGATGAAGGATGCGGGCGTATTGCCCAAAACGGCGATGGTCTTCGGCCAGATGAACGAGCCGCCGGGCGCGCGCCAGCGCGTCGCCTTGACGGGTCTGACGATGGCGGAATACTTCCGCGATGAAGAAGGCAAGGACGTTCTGCTCTTCATCGACAACATCTTCCGCTTCACCCAGGCGGGCTCGGAAGTATCGGCGCTGCTCGGCCGGATGCCTTCCGCGGTTGGTTATCAGCCGACGCTGGCGACGGAGATGGGTCAGCTGCAGGAGCGGATCACCTCGACCAAAAAAGGCTCGGTTACGTCGATCCAGGCGATCTACGTCCCTGCCGATGACTATACCGACCCGGCTCCGGCGACGACGTTTGCCCATTTGGACGCAACGACGAACCTGGAGCGTAAAATCTCCGAGATGGGCATCTTCCCGGCGGTCGATCCGCTGGCGTCGTCCTCGCGGATCCTCTCGCCCGATGTCGTCGGCCAAGAGCATTACGACGTAGCCCAGGGCGTGAAGCAAATCCTGCAGCGCTACAGAGAATTGCAGGACATCATCGCCATTCTCGGGATGGATGAGCTGTCCGAGGAAGACAAGCTGATCGTCTCGCGCGCGCGCAAAATTCAACGCTTCCTGTCGCAGCCGTTCCACGTCGCCGAAGCGTTCACCGGCACGCCGGGGACGTACGTATCGGTCAGCGATACGGTACGCAGCTTCAAAGAAATCCTCGACGGCAAGCACGACGAGCTGCCGGAATCGGCATTCATGTACGTCGGTACAATTGAAGAGGCCGTGGAAAAAGCCAAATCGCTGTAAAGCGGGGCAGGAGGATCGCGCATGAGCACGTTTTTACTTGAAATCGTAACCCCTGAGCGGATCGTATACGCCGAGCAAGTGGATATGGTCAGCGTCAAGGGTGTGGAAGGCGAGCTGGGCATCCTGCCGGGGCACATCCCGATGGTGACGCCGCTGCAGATCGCGCCGGTCACGATCAAGCGCGGCAGCCAGCACGAACTGGTCGCGGTCAATGGCGGCTTCATCGAGGTGCGTAAGGATAAGGTTGTCATCCTGGCGGAAAGTGCCGAGCTGCCGATCGACATCGATGTCGATCGTGCGCAGGCAGCCAAGCAGCGTGCGGAGCAACGCCTGCAGACCAAACGCAACGAGATTGATCATCACCGTGCACAGCTTGCGCTGCAGCGCGCGCTCAACCGGTTGGATACGCGCCAGCGTTAGCCTGCGGCTAAGAAGAATAGACCGAGGCATTGACCTGGGGCAAAATGCCCGGAACGAGGACGTTCCGGGCATTTTTTCGTGCGTATTGGCGTGTTTTCTCGTCCAGAAGCGCACTTCTCTAGCCCTCTGGTCTTGATTCCTCCGGTTCAGCTTTTCCAATTCATTTAGTGAAAAAGATTCAAATACACGGCGAAATATGTTATATTAGCTTACACAGAGAGATTGTTAAATTTAACAAGGAGTGGGGGATGTCCCATGTTCGATTGGCTGGGCTTCAAAAAAGGTTTGCCCCTTTGGTGGTCCTATCGGCTGAATGCGCAGCTGAAAACGGACGTACAGGATGTCTTTGAAGGCATCGCGGATACGCGCAAAAATCTGCTGCATTCGTGGACGACCGAATATTGGCGCCATCTGGAGCGGCTAAGCGCGCAACTGAACGGATTGAAGCAGGGCGCGTCGCTGCTTGAGGGCCAGAACGAACGCATGTGGGAATCGATGATCCCGGCTGTCTACATGCGAGCGGCTGATTTTTCCGAAATTTTTTTGCTGGACGAGCACGGCACCGTGGTGTACTCGACGTATGCCAAGCACATCCATCGATCATACGGCAGCGGCAGTATCCTCGAGGGCGGTCTGAGCTATACCCGGAAAAAGCCGGGGGACAAGTGTCTGTTCGGACCGTACGGTGATCCGCTCACGCTGGAAATCGGGCCGCGGACTTCCTCGTTCCACGATAAAATGACCTTGCTCTTCATCGAACCGATTGTCGAAAACGGGGAATGGAAAGGTGCGCTGTGCGGCCGCGTGCCCAACGATGTCATCGGCGACCTCATCCAGCGCGAGTCGGGTCACGTCTATCCGGACTCGGGCGACAACTATATTTTCATGGCCAAGCCGGGGCTGAATACGCAGATTCCGCCAGGCATGGCGCTTTCCAGAAGCCGCTTCGAGGATCGCACCTTTACGCATGGCGAGAATCTCAAGGACGGCGTCACCACGGATTGGGGCACGGTCGGCATCAAGGAGCATACCGAGCTCGAGATTATGTTCACCGACCCCGCCACCGGACAGCTCCATCCCGGCGTGGCCAATACGATCCGCAACGGCAGCAACCTGTTCGTCGAATTCCCCGGCTACTCCGATTATCGGCATATTCCGGTTATTGGCAAGGGGGTGACGTTCCAACTGCCGCATTGTCCCGATCTGTGGGGCATGATGTGCGAAGGAGATCTGGAGGAGGTCTACCGGATACGGGGCATCGGCTGGCGTCATCTGCGGCTGAATCTGGCGCTCATGCTGGTGCAAGCGGTGCTGGCGGCCGCGCTGGTCTACTTCGTGGCGGCGCAGGCCTCGCCTGTGATCACCGGCATTGTCGCCGGCGTGTTCTCGCTGGGATTCGGCCTGCTCGCAGCAGGCGTGCTGCACAAGCGCTCGACGACCCGCGTGGTCGGCCACCTGCACAACATCAATCGCTTCATTCGGATCAACGCCGAAGGCAAGGGCGATCTGACCCAGCGGCTCAAGACATCTGAATTCGACAATGACGAGACGCGCGAGCTCGCCAAGTGGATCAACAACATGATTGACTCGCTCGAAGGCATCATGCTCCAGGTCAAGCTCGCCGCCGGCGATGTACTGAACAGCCAGCAAATGCTGAACAAATCGGCAGGGGCTACGGTAGGCTCGACCGAGCGGGTGAACGCCAAGATCAAGGACATGATTCGCAGCATCCTGCATCAGCTCAAGGATATTGATAATGCCAAGGACGTCGCTTCGCAGATGCGCGAAACGTTGCGCATGCTGGAGGAAAAAGCGGCCGATCAAATCGAGGTCGCGCAGGGCGAGGTCATGCGCATCGGCGATAAAATGCAGCACATCTCGCTCAAGGTGGAGGAAACGAACGCCACGATCCGCGAATTCATGGACACGACGCAGGAAATTCGCAATGTGCTGGCGGTGATCGGCGAAATCTCCGCGCAGACGAATCTGCTGGCGCTCAACGCTTCGATCGAAGCGGCGCGCGTCGGCGAGCACGGCAGGGGCTTCGCTGTCGTCGCCTCCGAAATTCGCAAGCTGGCCGACTTGACCCGCAAGTCGACGGAGGAAGTCCATGAAATCGTTGAAAACATTTACGACAATGCCCGCAAGGCGTTCCAGTCGATGGAGGAAGGCACGCAGGTCGTCGAAGAGGGCAACGTGCTGGTGGCGGCGGCCTCGGAAATTCTGAACAGCGCCAAGGAAGAAGACTCGCGCAAAACGCGCGTTGTCGACGAGGTCGTGCTGCTGATGGAAAAAATCGCCGGCGTCAGCCTGGACAACCGCTCGGTCTCTACCGAAGTCGAAGGGAAGGTGCAGGAGCTGCTGCGGGATATGATGGGCGTGCGCCATACGTCCAACCATGTCGAGGCCATCACCGCCTTCCTGCAGCAGCTCGTTGGCCAGTTCCAGCTGACAGAGGCTCGCCGCAGATAAGCTCGAGCTTCCGGTTGCCATGCATACTTTGGATGAGCGCTCCACAAGCTAAGGCAGGCTGTTTAAACCCTGGGCCGTCCGGGTAAAAAACACTACAGCAAATGAAAGGAGCGTTCACCTATGGCGACAAAAGCACCGGTAAAGAAGGCAAACACGGATAATCGCGTCATCGAGCATCTCAACGTTCAAGTGGCAAACTGGAGCGTCATGTATATGAAGCTTCATCATTTTCACTGGTATGTCAAAGGGCCGAACTTCTTTTCGCTTCACGTCAAGTTCGAAGAGCTGTATGACGAGGCGACACTGATTCTTGACGAATTGGCGGAGCGTGTGCTGACCATCGGCGGCAAACCGCTCTCCACCTTGAAGGAGCACTTGGCGCAAGCGACAATCGGCGAAGCCAAAGGCGGCGAATCGACCGAGCAAATGGTCAAAGCCATCATTGCCGACTTCGAGCAGCTCTCCGACGAGGCGGGTCAACTGGCGGATCTCTCCGAGGAAGCCGGAGACAAGTCGACGGCCGACATGCTGATCGGACGCCAGGAATGGATTCAGAAATCCGTCTGGATGCTCAAAGCGTACCTCGGCTAAGCGCGATTAAACAGGTCAATCCAAGCGGCATCGGTGCCTTCCGGTGTCGCTTTTGCGCGAGGCTGATGATCGCTCCAAGTGTGATGTTAACGTTTCCTACACAGTGCGGGGGTCTTTTTGACTATTTATCTGACAGGATACGGATAAACAAGTGACAATGGCTGCCGAGGCGTGCTAGAATGGGATATTATAACTAGTTGTTGATCGGGCGCAGGTCCCTGCAAGAAAGGAAGACTGAGGCGATGTGAGGCGAAAAACGGTCTACATGCTTGAACCGGGCGACGTGCTGAGCGAGCCGGTGCGCAACAAATACGGCAATGCCATTCTGGAGGCCGGTACGCAATTGACCGAGCACTATATACGCAGGCTGAAAGAAATAGGCGTCAAATCGGTCACTGTCAAAACAAAGGAAATCGCCGCACAGCCGCAAAAATCGCAGCACAGTAGCGTCGCGCCGCTGCGGCCCGTTGCTTTGGCGACGGAAAAAGAAATTGCCGCCCTGCTTCTCAAGAAGACGGATGTGGAAGAGCTCCCGTGGGCGTTCTCCTCGCCGATACTGGAGGTGCAGTTTCGCACCATTTTTCGCTCGATTATCGTCGACCTTGCAGCCCGCGAGGAGATCATGAAGCAGCTCAAAGCGATTTACGATACCGACCAGTACATTTTTGAGCATTCGATCCGTGTTGCCGTATTGGCGGGGATGGTCGGACTGTCCAAGCAATACAGCCGCACGAAGCTCAATGAATTGACGCTGGGCGCGCTGCTGTTTGATATCGGCATGACCAGTCTGCCCACCTCGATCATCAAGAGCCGCAGCGAGTTGACCGGTCCGGAGCGGCGCTTGCTGGAGCATCACACGATTGAGGGGTACCGGGTGTTGATCAGCATCGACGACTTCCCCGCCGCTGCGGCCAAGTGCGCGCTGCTGCATCATGAACGCTTCGACGGGAGCGGCTATCCGATGCAATTCGAGGGCACGCAGATTCCGGAATATGCACAGATTGTGGCGATGGCGGATGTGTACGACGCACTGATCTCGCCGCGTCACCACCGCCGGCCGTATACCGTATCCGAAGCGACCGAATACATGTTTGCCTCCGGCAACAAATACTTCGAAGCCGATCTGGTACGGCTCTTTCACAACCATATCTGCGGCTACCCGGTCTCGACGGTGGTCCGTCTCAGCAGCGGGCAGATCGGCATTGTGACCTCGATCCATCGCGCGATGGCGCATCGGCCGGTGGTCAAGATCGTGGAGGAGTCAGACGGGATCAAGGTCACGGTCCCCTACGAGGTCGATCTTAAAAACGACCGCAATTTGGTCATTGTCGACTCCATTCTGGGCGAACAGTACACATAAGCGCCGCTCCACGCGCGCATCCCCGGCATGAAGGCATCCCGGCTCCGCATACGATGACGGAAGGATGCCTTTTCTTTTGTGCCTCGCTTTTGTTATAATTGGAAAGGAAATTGAACCGATAGCCAGCCAAGACACGGAGGCGATAGGCATGGAGACGTACGCCAACAATTATGTGATGGTCGCGATCTTTCTGTTGCTGGGCATTTTCCTTCCCGTCGCCGCGCTTGCCGCAGGCAGGCTGCTCAGGCCGCACCGGCCGAGCGGCGCCAAGCTGACCACCTACGAGAGCGGCAACGATCCCGTCGGGGAAGGTCAGGTGCAATTTAACATCCGGTACTACCTGTTTGCGCTTATGTTTGTGATTTTTGATGTAGAAACCGTTTTCTTATATCCCTGGGCCGTCGCGTATCGGCAGCTCGGGCTTTTTGTGCTGGTGGAAATGCTGATCTTCGTCGCTCTGCTACTCGTTGGCCTGCTCTATGCCTGGAAAAAGAAGGTGCTCAAATGGGATTCGATCTAGCGAATGTTACCGTCGAGGAACGCAAGGAGCTCGAACGCAATGTGTTCGTCGGGACCTTGGAGCAATTGAAAGCGTGGGCGCGCAGCAACTCGTTGTGGCCGCTCACCTTCGGACTGGCCTGCTGCGCGATTGAAATGATGGGCACGGGCGCCTCGCATTACGACCTCGACCGGTTCGGGGTCATGTTCCGCACGTCGCCTCGCCAGTCCGACGTCATGATCGTTGCCGGGACGGTCACCAAAAAAATGGGGCCGCTGCTGCGGCGCTTGTACGATCAGATGCCGGAGCCGAAATGGGTCATCGCGATGGGCTCCTGCGCGACGGCCGGCGGACCGTATGTGAAGTCCTATGCCGTCATGAAGGGCGTCGACCAGATCGTACCGGTGGACGTGTACATCCCGGGCTGTCCGCCCAATCCCGCCGCGCTGATCTACGGCATCAACAAGCTGCAGGAAAAAATCCGCTACGAAGCCAAGACCGGGAAGCGGGTGACCGCGCGATGAGCGATCCGTCCGAAACCCCGGCGCCGAACCAGCCGAGGCTGGAGGCGGCTGCGGCGCTGGTGAAGGCCGAGCTCGGCGAGGACGCGCTGGAGGAGGCGTATCTCAACGCGCTGAGCGGCGATGCGCCGACGCTGGTCCTCGCAGCCGATCGCGTCGACGAGGCCGCTGCGCTCTTCCGCTCGCATGAGACGTTGCGCTGCACGTACCTGCGCAACCTGTCGGGCATTGATTGCGAGACGCATATGGAGGTCATCTACCATCTGATGGCGCTGGAGAGCGGGGAGGACTACGTGCTGAAGACGAAGCTGGACCGCGAAGCTCCGAGCGTGCCGTCTGTGACCGCGGTGTGGCCGGCGGCGAATTGGAACGAACGCGAAGCGTACGATCTGCTCGGCATCGTCTTCACGGGGCATCCGGATCTGCGGCGCATCATGATGCCCGACGACTGGGAAGGCCACCCGCTGCGCAAGGACTATGCACCGCTCGATTCGGAGGTGTGAGACGTACATGATACGCACGGAAGAGCTGCTGCTCAACGTCGGACCCCAGCATCCGAGCACGCATGGCGTGTTTCGCATTATCGTCAAGCTCGACGGCGAGGTCATCACCGAAGCGACGCCGGTCATGGGCTATCTGCATCGCGGCACGGAGAAGCTGGCGGAAAATCTGACCTATACGCAAATTATCCCCTATACGGATCGAATGGACTACGTAGCGGCCATGACCAACAATTATGTGTTATGCTATGCGGTAGAGTCGATGATGGGGCTCGAGGTGCCCGAGCGCGCGGAGTACTTGCGACTGGTCGTCATGGAGCTGCAGCGCATCGCCAGCCATCTGGTCTGGTGGGGTACGTATCTGCTCGATATCGGGGCGATGAGCCCGTTTTTGTACGCCTTCCGCGATCGCGAGAAGATCATCGATCTGTTCAACGAGCTGTGCGGCGCACGGCTGACGTATAATTACATGCGGGTCGGCGGCGTGAAGTGGGACGCCCCGGAGGGCTGGCTTGACAAGGTGCGGGATTTGATCCCCTATATGGAAGAGAAATTAAAGGAATACGACCGTCTGGTCAGCGGCAACGAGATATTTCTGGCCCGCATTCGCGGCGTCGGCGCTTACGATGCGCAGACGGCCATCGGCTACGGATTGTCCGGCGCGAATTTGCGCTGCACGGGCGTGGACTGGGATTTGCGCAAAAACGCGCCTTATTCGCTGTATGACCGATTCGAATTCGAGGTGCCGACCGGCGAGCGCGGCGATTGCCACGACCGCTACCGAATCCGGCTGGAGGAGATTCGCCAGAGTCTGCATATCCTGCGTCAGGCGATGGCGCAGTTCCCGGAGCCCGGCCCGACGATGGGCAAGGTGCCGCGCGTCATCCGGCCCCCGGCCGGCGAGATCTACGCCGCCATTGAATCGCCGCGCGGCGAGCTGGGCTGCCACATTGTTTCGAGGGGCAAGGCGGAGCCGTATCGGCTCAAATTCCGGCGTCCGTCCTTTGTCAATCTGCAGATTCTGCCCAAGCTGCTGGTCGGCGAGACGATGACCAATCTGATTACGATACTGGGCGGCATCGATATTGTCGTCGGGGAGGTCGATTGCTAATGGGCGACTTGCTGCGCGAGCCGCTGACCGCGGGCAATGCGCTGCTCTTCCTGCTCGCGGCGGCGGGACTGCTGCTGATCGTACTCGGCTTCGTCACCTACGCGATCTACTTCGAGCGCCGGGTCATCGGCTGGATGCAGCTGCGGGTCGGGCCGAATCGGGTCGGCCCGCTGGGACTGCTGCAGACGGTGGCCGATATTTTCAAGCTGCTGATCAAGGAGGATACGATACCGCGCAAGGCCGATCGCGCCCTGTTCGTGCTGGCGCCGGTCCTGGCGTATGTGCCGGCCTTCGCGGTGCTGGCGGTGATTCCGTATACGAGCGGCTTGTACTTCGCCGATCTGAATGTGGGGCTGCTCTATTATGTGGCGCTCTCGAGCATGACGACCCTGGCCATCGTACTCGGGGGCTGGGCCTCCAACAACAAGTACGCCCTGCTCGGCGGCATGCGTTCGGCGGCGCAGATGATCAGCTACGAAGTGCCGCTGGTCATGTCGGTCGTCGGCGTGGTGATGCTGTCCGGGAGCATGAATCTGAGATCGATCGTGGCGGCACAGGGCGACTGGTTCTGGCAGTGGCATTTTTTGCCCCAGCTGATCGGCTTCGCCATTTTTGTCGTCGCGTCCGTGTCGGAGCTGAACCGCACGCCGTTCGATCTGCCGGAGGCCGAGTCGGAGCTGGTGGCTGGCTATCATGTGGAATACAGCGGCTTTCGTTTCGCGTTTTTCATGCTCACCGAGTATGTTTACGTTTATGCGATCGCAGCATTGACGACGGTATTGTTCCTGGGCGGCTGGCATCCTCCGGCGCCGTTCCTCGATATCGTGCCGGGCTTGATCTGGTTCGTGCTGAAGTTCGCGCTCGTCGTGTTCGTGCTTTTCTGGCTGCGGGCGACCTTCCCGCGTCTGCGCGTCGACCAATTGATGGGATTCGGCTGGAAGGTGCTGCTGCCGCTGGCGCTGCTCAATATATTTGTAACCGCCGCCTACATGGAGCTGTGGATCAAATGATAAGGGGGAATTACGTATGAAAGGGATGCTGCAAGGCTTGGGTGTCACGTTGAAGGCCCTGACCTCAAAAAAAGTCACGACGTCCTACCCCGACGAGCCGCTCCAGATGCCGGACCGGTTTCGCGGCATCCAATATTTCATTCCGGATCTGTGCATCGTCTGCAATCAGTGCGTGCGCGTTTGTCCCACGGACTGCATCACGCTGACCGGCAAGCCGAATCCGGATCCGGAAAAAAAGGGGAAGGTCATCGAGACCTACGACATTCAATTCGAAACATGCATTTTGTGCGATCTGTGCACGGAGGTATGCCCGACCGAAGCGATCGTCATGACGAATCAATTCGAGCTGGCGGCGTACAGCCGCGACGAGCTCTTCAAGGATATGCATTGGCTGAGCGCCAACGACAAGCAGGTGCGCGCCGACAACAATCCGATCGGCGCCCCGGGCAAAGGGGGCGGTAAATAACGATGTGGGGGACATGGAGCGGGGAGAGCGCCGCCTTTTTTGCCTTTGCCGCGCTGATGCTGGGCGGGGCCGGAGTGATGCTGAGCCTCAAGCGGATTGTGCATATGGTGCTGGCGATGGCGGCGGTCTTTTTGGGGCTGGCCGGTATGTTCGTGCTGCTGGAGGCGGAGTTCGTCGCGCTCGTCCAGGTGTTGATCTACGCGGGAGCGGTGTCGATCCTGATGGTGTTCGGCATTATGATGACCGGACGCAAGGCGCTCGAACAGGCGCCTCCCCGGCGCCTCCACGAGGCGGCCTCGGGGGGCGTGGCGCTGCTGCTGTTCGCCGTGCTTTTTTACGCCATTCGTTCCACCGAGCTGCCTGAGCCGGGGGGCCGGCCGGCGGCGGCGGACAACACGCTTGCCATCGGCCAGCAGCTGTATACCGCCCATGTCATTGCGTTTGAGCTCATTTCTGTCCTGCTGACGGTGGCGTTCATTGGCGCCATCGTCATTGCCCGGAAGGAGGCCTGACCTGCGATGCTGTCCGCATATTTGACGATGGCCGCCCTGCTGTTCTGCATTGGACTGTACGGGGCGCTGGCGAAGCGCAGCACCATCATCGTGCTGCTGTCGATCGAGCTGATGCTTGGCGCGGTCAACCTGAATTTGGTGGCGTTCGCCAAATACGGCGCGGCCCCGGCGCTGACGGGCCAGATTTTCGCTTTGTTTACGATTGCGGTAGCTGCTGCCGAGGTGGCGGTCGGCATTGCGCTGGCCATTGCGCTTTTCCGCGCGCGCGGCGCGTCCCGCGCCGATGAATACAACGAGATGAGGAGGTAGCCGATGACGACGATTTATTCGCAATTTGCGTGGCTCATTCCGCTGCTTCCGCTTGTCGCGTTTTTAATCATTACGGCGCTGGGACGGAGCGCGCGCGCCGGGGCCCTGCTGATCGGGCTGGTCGGCCATCTGATGGCGCTGATGCTCGCGGTGCTGATTTTCCTGGAGCAGCTTGGTCCGGGGCAGCGGGATTTTCGCCAGCAGCTGACTTGGCTGCGCATCGGCGATCTGCCGCTTACGATCGGCATTGAGGTGACGCACCTGACCGCGCTGATGCTGCTGGTGGTGGCGATCGTCAGCGTGCTGGTCAACTTGTACGCGCTTGGCTATATGCGCAGCGACCCGCGCATTTCGGTTTTCTTCGGCTACCTGGCCTTGTTCTCCTTTGCGATGCTGGGGCTGGTGCTGTCCGACAATCTGTTGACGCTATACATATTTTGGGAGCTTGTGGGCGTCTGCTCGTTTTTGCTCATCGGCTTCTGGTTCACCAAGCCTGCGGCGCGGGCTGCGGCTTACAAGGCGTTTATCGTGACGCGCGTCGGAGATATCGGCCTGCTGCTGGCCATTCTTTTGCTCTACTGGCACATGCCCGAGCATGCGCTTGATTTCAACTCGATTCAGAATGTATTCCAGAGCGGCCAGGGGACCGCCGTCATGGAGAGCGGTACGGTGACGCTCATCGCTCTGCTGCTGTTCGCGGGGGCGGCGGGCAAGTCGGGGCAATTCCCGCTCCATGTCTGGCTGCCCGATGCGATGGAAGGGCCGACGCCGATCAGCGCGTTGATTCATGCCGCGACGATGGTGGCGGCCGGCGTGTTTTTGCTGGCGCGCACCTACGATCTGCTGCTGGCCTCGCCCGAGGCGATGCTCGTGATCGCGTGCGTCGGCGCTTTTACGGCCCTGTTCGCGGCGACGATTGCGCTCGTGCAGCGCGACATCAAGCGCGTGCTCGCCTACTCGACGATCAGCCAGCTTGGCTATATGATGATGGCGCTTGGCCTGGGCGCTATGGGCGCGGCCATGTTCCACTTGGTGACGCACGCCTTTTTCAAGGCGCTGCTGTTTCTGGGCGCGGGCAGTGTCATTCAGGCCGTACGCACGCAAGATATTCATCAGATGGGCGGTCTTGGCCCGCGGATGAAGCTGACTGCCTGGACGTTTGGCATCGGGGCGCTTGCGCTCGCAGGTCTGCCTCCGTTGTCGGGATTCTGGTCCAAGGACGCCATCCTGGCTGCGGCCCTGCATGAGCAGCCGGCGCTGTTTGCGGTCGGACTGGCGGCCGCACTGCTCACCGCGCTGTATATGGCGCGTCTGTTCTTCCTTGTCTTCGGCGGCAAGCGGTCGGAGCCCGGACCGGTCTTTGAGTCGCCGGGCGTGATGACCGGCCCGATGGTCGCGCTGGCCGGACTCAGCTTGCTGGCGGGTCTGATCGAGCTGCCTTGGAGCGGGGCTGGCCGGCTCAGTCTCTGGTTGACCGGCTCCGAAGCGGCGCATCACGGTACTGCGCTGGTCATGATCGTCACCACGGCGATCGGGGCGCTTGGTATTTATCTCGGCTGGCTGATCTACGGCAAGGGCGTCGTCAATCGGACCGCGCTCTCCGAACGCGTGCCGTGGCTCGTGCGCTGGGTCGAGCGCGGCTACGACGTTGACGCGGCCTATCGGGTCCTGCTCGTCATCCCGCTGCAGGCGGCAGGAC
Organism: Paenibacillus sabuli; assembly: GCF_014705605.1. GTDB lineage: Bacteria > Bacillota > Bacilli > Paenibacillales > Paenibacillaceae > Paenibacillus_D > Paenibacillus_D sabuli. Next base: position 58,241 of record NZ_JACXIZ010000019.1, on the reverse strand, counting down.
GCGGCCTGCAGCGGGGGCCGGAGGCGCTGATCGGCGAGACGGTCCGCCGCTTCGGCTCGGCCGCGCTGTGGGCGGGGCGGCTCGGCACGCGGCTGCAGAGCGGGCAGGTCCAGGCCTACGGCTTGCTCGCCGCACTTGGTCTGCTCCTGCTGCTCGTAGCCGTGATGGGAAGGGGGTGGTGGTGATGCCGGACAGTTGGCCGCTCCTGTCGCTGCTGCTCTTGTCGCCGGGGCTGGGCATCCTGGTCTTGTTGTTCGTCCCCAGCCGGCATCAGCGGCTGCTGCGCATTGTCGGCGTGTCGGCCACGCTGCTCCCGCTGCTGTTGGCGGGCTGGCTCTATGCGCTGTTCGAATCGGGGAGCGGGGGCCTGACCGAGCTCGCCGTCTGGGCGGAGCTGCCGCTCAATCGGGAGACGATCAATCCGCAATTTGCCGCTTCTTACGTGCTGCAGCTGCACTATCATCTGGCGGTGGACGGCTTGTCGCTGCCGCTCGTGCTGCTGACGGTGCTGGTCTCCACGATGGCGGCGCTGGCCGCGGTGCATGTGGTCAAGCGCCGCAAGGCTTTCTATATATGGTTCCTTGTGCTGGAGCTGGCGATGCTGGGCGTGTTCCTGGCGCGGGACCTCGTGCTTTTCTTCCTGTTTTTCGAGCTTACGCTGATTGCGGCCTTTTTCCTGATCGGCATCTGGGGCTATCAGCGCCGGGAGAAGACTGCGGTCCAATTCCTGATCTACAACGGCATCGGATCGGCGTTGATGCTGCTGGCGTTCCTGATCCTCATCTCGACGGCGGGCATCCGCGTCGAGCCCGGCGATCTGGGCGCTGCGCTTATCTATAGCGGCAGCTACGATCAACTGCTGGCCAATCTGGCCGATCCGCAAGGCTTCGCCAATCAGCTGCCGCAGGAGATGGGCGGCTACAATCCGTTCTATCTGAGCGACGGATTGGCCGGCGCGGTGTTCGTCTTGCTGCTCGTCGGCTTCGGCATCAAGCTGCCGATCTTCCCGCTTCATACCTGGATGGTACGGGTACATGCCGAGGCGCACCCGTCGGTCGTGATGCTGCATGCAGGGGTATTGCTGAAGATGGGGGCTTACGGGTTGCTGCGTTTCGGCATCGGGCTGCTGCCCGCCCAGGCCGAGGCCTGGGGGCCGGCGCTGGCCGTGCTGGGGGCGATCAGCATGCTCTATGGAGCGGTGCTGGCGCTCGTGCAGCGCGACCTCAAGCGCGTGCTCGCCTACTCCTCGGTCAGTCATATGGGGCTGGTGCTGCTCGGCTTTGCGACCTTGCGCGACATCGGCCTGCAGGGAGCGGTTTTTCTGCTAATCTCGCACGGGCTGATCGCGGCGCTTCTGTTTCTGCTGGTCGGCAGTCTGTACGAGCGCACGCATACGACCGAGCTGGACCGCCTGGGCGGACTGGCGCGCGAGCTACCCTTTATGTGCGGCATTCTGCTCGTGGCCGGGCTCGCGCTGCTGGGGCTGCCTGGGCTCTCCGGCTTCGTCGGCGAGTTCCTGGTGCTGCTTGGGCTTTTTGAGACGATGCCCTGGATTGCCGCAGTCGCGGGGCTCGGCTTGGTCATTACTGCTGCATATGTGCTCCGGGCGGTGCTGGCTGTGGCCTACGGCGAGCCGCGCGAGCCCTATGGAGCGCTGCGCGACGCGCGGCTCGTGGAGGCCGCGCCGATGGTTGTCCTACTGTCGTTTATCGTCCTGCTGGGCATCTACCCGTCGCTGCTGACGGGTTCGCTGCAGGACGGGGCCGTCCAGCTGCTGCGGCAGCTGGCGGCAGTCGGAAGGGGGTGAGCGGATGGCTGAACAAGATGTGACCGGACGCCTGTGGGCCAGCGACCTCGGCTTCCTCGTGCCCGAGCTGACGCTGCTCGCTGCCGCCGTCCTGCTGGCGCTGCTGGATCTGGCGCTGCCGCAGCGCTATAGCCGCCAGATTATAGGCTGGCTCGCGCTGGGAGGCATCCTGGCCGCGCTGGGCAGCGTGATCTGGTGGCTGCTGGAGCTCAATCCTTCCGCAGCCGCAGCGCGCCCCCCGGTGCGGCTGCTCGGCGACAGCTATCGGATCGATGACTACGCCTCGGTCATGAAGCTGATCCTGCTCGGCAGCGGGGCGATGGTGCTGCTGCTCGGCCTTGGCAGCGTGCGCAGCGATCCCCAGCTGCCGGACAAGGGGGAGTTCTACACCTTGCTGCTGCCGGCGCTGCTCGGGGCGATGGTGACAGTGTCCTCGGGCGACTTGATTACCTTGTATGTCGGTTTGGAGCTGCTCGCCTTGACGACCTATGTACTGGTCGGCATGCGCAAGCAGGTGTCGCTCGGAGCGGAGGCAGGGATCAAGTACGTCGTGATCGGCGGCATTTCGTCCGCCGTGACCTTGTTTGGCATGTCCTACCTGTACGGCATTACAGGGACGACGCATTTGGGCCAGATCGGCATGCAGATGGCGGAGGCGGCGGCGCGCTACGAGGCTTTTGCTTATATCGGCTTGTTGTTCGTGCTTGGCGGACTGGCCGTCAAGCTGGCGGCGGCACCCTTTCATGCGTGGGCCCCGGACGTCTATCAGGGGGCGGCCACCCCGGTGACGGCACTGCTCGCGGTGATCGCCAAGGCGGCGGTACTGGCTGCGCTGGGGCGCATCTTCTACAATGCGGTGGTCATCCCGGCCGGCGGTCTGCCGGTCGGAGAGGATATGCTGCTGGCGCTGCAGATTTTGGCGGCGGCAGCCATGCTGATCGGGACGCTGGCGGCGCTGCAGCAGCGCAACATGAAGCGGCTGCTGGCGCTGTCGGGGGTCGCGCATGCCGGGTACTTGCTTGTGCCGCTAAGCGTTGGGGTCGCCGGCTTTCAATCCAACAATTTATCTGAGCTGATTTACTATTTGCTGGCATACGCTTTGATGACGCTGGGCGCGTTCGGCGTGACGAGCGCGGTGGCCGAGGCGGCCGGTCACGAGGAGATGAGCGGCTTCGCAGGGATGTATTATCGCTCGCCGGCACTGGCGCTGGCGATGACGGTGCTGCTGCTCTCGCTCGCGGGACTTCCGATCAGCGGCGGCTTCTTCGGCAAGCTGTTCATCCTGTTCGGCGCCGCCCAGCACCATGCCTACTGGCTGGTTGCAGTCATGCTGGGGGCGACGGTGGCTGCGTACTTTATCTACTTCTCCATCCTGCGCCAAATGTTTTTGCGGCAGAGCGACGGGGGAGGACCGATCCGCCTACCGGTGCCGACGGCAGTCGTCATCTGGATCTGCGTCGCCGGAACGCTGGCGCTCGGGCTCGTCCCGGGGCCGGTGCTGGAGTGGATCGGCAGCATCGTCACCTTGCAGGGCGACCTGCTGCTGCATTGATGAGCAAAAGAAGGCCCCAGCCGGGCGCTTGCGGTACCGGCTGGGGCCTCTTTTTGTTACTTGCTTGTTACTTGCTCTTGCTGCCGAGCAGCTTCTCCAATTGGGCATCCAGACCTTGGGTGAATTCGTGTACCTCTGGGATGTTTTGCGCCGTCCCCTCGGACTGCGGCTCATACACCTGCCAGCCGCTGGCCTCCAGCACCTCCAGATATCCGGCGACGATCGTGCCGACAATCGAGTCCGGGCTGGCCGCGACCGTCTCCATGTAGCTGCTTTTCAGCGCATTCTTGATCCGGTAGGTGCCGGCTTCGAACGGATCCGTATTGCTGGATCCGTTGATGTAGCGGGACAGGTAGAGACTCATGAGCGATTTGACTTCGTCGTATTCCTCCGAGCCTGGGTAGGCTTTGAGATAAGCCTCCGCCGCGAGCGCCCGCATTGCCAATTCGTCCCACGGCACGATGAGCGTGCCGTCGCTGGCGGCGGGGTTGTCGGATTCCATCGCTTTTAACGCAATATAGGCTTGCAGATCGGGCGACAGATAGGGATCATATATTTCGAAAGCGCTATAATCTACCATTGGAGCAACGCCGTCCGCAGCCTTCAGCTTGTAAAAGCCGTCGACGGTGGTCTGGAGCAGCGTGCGCACCTCCTCTTCGGCAATGTCATTCATCGCCTGCTCGGAGATCGGCAAGGGCAGGTCGACGAGCACGCGTTGCACCAAAGGTCGCTGGTACGCTTCTTTGAGCTGCTGCAGGTCGGTCCGATAAAAGGTGAACAGATCGCGCAGCATCGCGTCAGCCGTTTCTTGTTCGACCGAAGCAATGTGGGTATCCATAAAGTCGATCAGCTCCGAGGCCTGACGGGCGGCATTCAACTGAGCGCCCCATTGCTGAAGCATGGCCAGGTCCGGTCCGGCGTCCGCTCCGCTGGCGCCCGCGCGCGCATTATTGGAAGTCGGCTTGCTCTCGGCTGCAGGAGCTGCGCCGGTCGGCTGCTCGTCGGCCGCATTGCTGCACCCGCCGATCGCCACCGCGGCCAGCACTGCCGCGCACACCGGTACGAATTTCCGTGCCGGTTTGTGCGGGTTTTGTTCCGTTACGTAGCGCAGCATGCTCGAATCACTTCCTTATGCGTAAGGTAGGCAACGGGTGCCGCTGACGGTCCGGCCCCGCACCGGTTCGTATCCATTATCCTTGGTCTGGCCCGGAATTGCAAGACTCCGCGCGCTTTCTCCATGCAGGGGAATTCGTTCCGGGACGCTGAAAAACTTATCGTTGCCCGAAAGAGCGGCGCATCGTATAATAATATTCGGTTTGCAAAGGTGGCTGGAGCTGCGCGGTTTAGGCAGTGCAAGAAATTCCATTAAATCCCTTACATAGGTCTAGAGTCCCTTTGTTTGTCGAGAAAAAGGAGAATATCCTGCGCGAAGCGAATTTATCTTGTAACGTAGTAGCACTTATTTTATTTATCGAGGTCTAGGGCCATTTATGACAAAATATAACCGGCAACAGCCAAATTGTAAAGATCGGACGGCGGGCAAGGCCAAAACAAATGCCCGCCTGCTGCTGTGTGTGCTGCTCGCATGCGCGCTGGTGCTGCCCTCTTGCTCCAATCTGATAGCTGCCCCGTCGCCCGTTCAAGTCCGTACCGGTCCTCCCTCCGAGATCGGTCTGACCGATAGCTGGCTGCTGAAATGGCAAGATTCCGCCCATCCAACAACGCTTCCGAATACGCAATTGCTGCGCCGTCAGCCCGCTGCCGGCATCGAAGTGGTGAAGCCGGCCCGCGGCGCTGACGCCCAGGCCTGGCTGGAAGAGCTGCTGGCGCTCCCCGAGGTGGAGTATGTTCATCCCAACGGCAAAGTAGAGCTGCTGACGGCCACCTCCGACGAGTCGGCTCCCGACGATCCGGAGCTCGCCAAGCAGAGCTACCTGAAGCTGATCGGGGCGTCCGATGCCTGGAAGGTCGCGCACGACCAGACGGAGCTCACCGTTGCAATCGTCGATACGGGGGTAGATCTTCAGCATTCGGATCTCAAGGCGAATCTCGTCGCCGGCACGAATCTGGTGAAGCCCGGAGCGGATCCGCAGGACGATAACGGTCACGGCACCAACGTGGCCGGCGTACTCGCCGCAGTCGGCAACAACGGCCAAGGCGTCGCGGGCCTGCTGTGGAACGCCAACATTATGCCGGTGAAGGCGCTGGATGCGGATGGCTACGGCGACGAAGAGCGGCTCGGCGAGGGCATCCTGTACGCCATCGAGCACGGCGCCAAGATTGTCCTGCTGTCGGTCGGACTGTACCGGCATTCGCCGTATATGCGGGATATTGCCGAATATGCCGAGAGCAGCGGCGTGCTGCTCGTCGCCGCGACCGGCAACGATGGGCTGAAGCACGGGGACAAGGCGGCAGTCAAGTATCCGGCCGGCTATCCGAGCGTGCTGGCGGTCGGCGGCGCCAAGCCGTCCGGGGAGCCGGAGCCGCGCGCCAATCCCGGCCCGGAGGTCGATGTCATCGCACCTTGGGATGTGTATACGACGAAGCTGGGCGGCGGCTACAAGACGCAGGAAGGCACATCGATGGCCGCTCCGCAGGCGGCGGCAGCTGCCGCGCTCGTATGGGCCAAATACCCCAATCTGAAGCCGTATCAGGTGCGGGCGCTCTTACGACAGACGGCCGAGGATGTCGGGCAGGACGGCTGGGACGAGGCTGCAGGCTACGGGCTGTTGCAGGTCGGCGAGGCTCTGACGGCCAGCTATCGGCCGGATGCTTACGAGCCCAACGAGACCAAGGCCCAGGCGCGCATGCTGCCGATGTATACCAAGCTATCGGCGCAGTTGAATACGGGGAAGGAAAAAGATTGGTTCAAGTTCAAGGTGCCATACGACGGTACGGTCACGCTGCTTTTCCAGGGGCTGACCTCGCCAGGCCAGCCCATGCCACCGGTCAATCTCATTCGGCACGATGCGGATGGCGGGACTGCTGCGGTCAATGTCAAGACCGGCAGCCGCAAGGTGCAGTGGAAGCTGAGCGCGGGGACGTATCATGTGGAGCTGCAGTTGGACGACTCCAGCAGCACGCATGTGCTGCCCTACTTGCTGACGTCCGACTTCAGCATTGCGCCGGATCCGTACGAGAGCAACGACGACAATATCGAGGCGTTCACGCTGCCGCCGCAGAGCCAAACGATAACCGGGAATTTTCATCAAAGCGGAGACCGCGACTGGTTCGCGATTACGTTTGAGCAAGGCGGTACGCTGGATGCCAAGCTCGAGACGGACACGGTCCGCATCGATCCGGCTTTTGCCATCGGCCGCGCAGGCGGGCGAATGGTGGAATTCGACGAATACGGGGACGGGCAGACCGAGCAGACGGATGACTCCACGTCCATCACGGTGACGCCCGGCAAATATTTCATTCGTGTACATAACGCAGCAGCCAGCGACGCAAGTCCTGTAGCGGGCACCTACACGCTCACGCTGGCGCTGCAGACGGTCTATGAGGATCCGAATGAACCGAACGACCGGGCCTACGAGGCGACGTCCGTGAGAGTCGATACCGACTATGTCGGGGTTATCGACGGCAGCGACGACGAGGATTGGTACCAGCTGCGGCTCCAGCAGGAGAGCATCGTCTCAATCAGCCTGGACGATATTCCATCCGGGCGCACGATGACCATGCGCGGGTACGATCGCACGCAGCAAGAACTGTTCACGGTACAGTCACAATCGGGCAAGGACCGCTTGACGACCAATCGGCGGCTCAAGGCGGGCACGTACTATATTCGAGCGACCGCGAATAGCGCGTTTACACATCAGCATTATCACTTTAGCGTGAAGGTGCAGCCGCTCGTTGCCGGCTTCGTCGATATCGACCAGCATTGGGCGCGCGAGGCGATCGTATCGCTGGCCGGGGCCGGGATCGTGAGCGGATATGGCGAATACCGCTTCGAACCGGGCCGCAGCATCACGCGGGCCGAAGCGGTCGCCGTGCTGGTCAAGGCTTTCCGCATCGAGAGCGCGGGTTCGCAGCCGGGCGCCTTCAAGGATGTGCAGAGCGGGCACTGGGCCTACTCTGCCGTCATGCGCGCGGTATCGGCCGGTTGGGTGAAGGGATACCCGGACGGGACCTTTGCGCCCGATGATCCGGTGACGCGCGCGGAGATGGCGGCGATGTTCGGCGCGGCGCTGCGTCTGCAGGGGTCGACGCCGCTGCTCCGTCCATTCTCCGACGTGAGTGTCGAGCACTGGGCTGCGCCGATGCTGCTGACGCTCAAGCAGGCCGGCTGGATCAGCGGGTACCGGGACAATGACTTCAAGCCGGGACAGTCGGCGAGCCGGGCCGAGTTCGCGACGCTCGTCTACCGGGCGCTGTAAGATTGGCCACCTAGGAGGGTGAAGCGATATGGACGGCATAGGCTCCGGCATCGGCATGAATGGTCTGATGTCGATTGTGATTACGCTGCTTAGCATAACCTTTGCCTGGTACGTCATCCAGGAGATCAAGCTGGACACTTGGCTCAAGCGCCCGCGCGGACCGCAGGCGCGGATGCTTCAGGTGCTGCTGGCGATCGTGCTGGGGCATGGATTTGCCCGTTTTATCCTCGACTACCTGCAATGGTCGAGTATGCTGCGCTGGTTTGTCGAATAAGCTGTGTGAAAAAAGTCAACAATGGGTAATACATGACGAAATCAAATGTGAACGGCTCTGCGAATACGTAGGACATGTCGAATTGTGTCGTAACTAAGGGATTTAAGGTTTAGGGTTTCAGAAGCCTGCAGCAGGGTAAGCAAGAGATATGAGTCTGTGGTCACTGTCCTTATTATCCAACAACAAGCGATGTTTCGCAGCGCCCGGGGGGACAAAAAATGAGTAAATTTATAATTAGAGGCGGTCGGCGGCTGTCGGGAACAGTGCGCGTGAGCGGAGCCAAAAATGCAGTATTGCCTATTCTGGCGGCCTCGCTGCTGGCCGAGGAGGGCCGGAGCGTCATTCATGAGGTGCCGTTGCTCGACGATGTCGTGACCATTCGCGAGGTACTGATCTCGCTGGGGGCGAGCATGGAATTTGAACAAGAACGGATGGTCGTCGACGCGTCCGACCTGCGTTCGCACGAAGCGCCGTACGAACTGGTGCGCAAGATGCGTGCATCCTTCCTGGTCATGGGTCCGCTGCTGGCACGGGCGGGCTGCGCCCGCATCAGCCTGCCTGGCGGCTGCGCGATCGGGACGAGGCCGATCGATCAGCATCTCAAGGGCTTCGAAGCGATGGGTGCGCAGATCAATCTTGGGCAGGGATACATAGAGGCCAAGATCGACGGGCGCCTGAAGGGCGCCAAAATCTATCTGGACGTAGCCAGCGTAGGGGCGACGGAGAACATTATCATGGCGGCTGCGCTGGCAGACGGCACGACAATTCTGGAAAATGCCGCTAAAGAGCCGGAAATCGTCGACTTGGCCAATTATATTAACGCGATGGGCGGCAAGGTGCGCGGCGCCGGTACCGGCGTTATTCGAATCGAGGGCGTGGAGCGGATGCGCGGCACTGAGCATACAGTCATCCCCGATCGGATCGAGGCCGGCACGTATATCGTCGCGGCGGCCATTACGGGCGGGCACGTCTACGTCGAGGGAGCGATTGCCGATCACTTGGCGCCGGTCATCTCCAAGCTTCAGGAGATGGGCGTGGACATCGCTGAGGACGAGAACGGCGTGCAGGTCCGCGCCGCTTCCCCGCTGCGGGCGGTGGATGTCAAGACGCTGCCGTATCCCGGTTTTCCGACTGATATGCAAGCACAACTGATGGCCCTCCTTTTGACGTCCGAGGGCACTAGCGTGGTCACGGAGACGGTTTTTGAGAACCGCTTCATGCATGTCGAGGAGTTCAAAAAGCTGCGCGCGCACATCAAAGTAGAGGACCGCTGCGCGATCGTCAACGGGGGCGCCGGGCTGGTGGGCGCCAAAGTATGCGCCACCGATCTGCGCGCCGGTGCGGCGCTCATCTGTGCCGCGCTCAAGGCTGAAGGGATATCCGAGGTCACGGGCGTCCAGCACATCGATCGCGGGTATGTGAACCTGACCGAAAAACTGGCGGCGCTCGGCGCGGACATCTCCCGCGTCGACGAGACGGCCGAGCGTGAAGCTCAGGAAGCCGCAGCCGAGGTGCTGGAGGAGGTCGCCGCGCAAGCAGAGCAGCTCGTGCCGGTAGCCGCGGCGCATGCCCAACCCTCGGAGGAGAAGTCGGGCTATACGCGGGAGAAAGAACAGATTCCCGTGCTCAACAAGGTCCAGCCGACCTGGGCGTAAGCTTTGCGAACGAATGGTATGGCTTGCTGTACACAAAAAGCACGGCCCCTCCCCCGGGCCGTGCTTTTTGTGTACTCAGGGGCGTCATCGCTGCGGAGAAGAGTCCCTGGACGTACCCTGATTCTCGTTCGTTCTATCCTAGTAGACCGGCTCATAGACTATAGCAGCCGGAACGAAAGGAGCTTGGAATGAAATTGCTAGGTTATCAGCGCTTGTATTGGTGGATGGCCTTTTGCGCAGGGATGGCGGCCGTCCTGGTGCTGGCGTTCGGGCTGCGAGATTCGGAATCCGCCGTGCCGCTGCCAGACGCAATTGTTCAATTGCCAGATGCGGCGTCCGGGCCAGGGTCACCTGCGGCGGGATCGACGTCTACGCCGAACGCGGGCTTGGCGGAGGAGTCGAGAGAAGCTGCCGCCAGCGCGCTGAGCAGCGATGTGGTGGAGGCGCGCAGTCTGCTGGGGGGCTTGCGGATCAGCGTGTATTTGAGCGAGACGGCGCAGATCGAGCGCCTGCCTTTAGAACTGTACGTACGCGGCGTATTGGCCGGGGAGATGCCCGCCGAGTTCGAGCTGGAGGCGCTCAAGGCGCAGGCCATCGCCGCGCGCACCTATGCAATTCGCTATCTGCGTGCCCACGGCGCGGGAGCGGAGGCCGGGGGCAGCGATATTACGGACACGGTTCAGCATCAGGTGTACGTGCCGCTCGCCGAGCTGGCGGATGCCTGGCCGGCGGACAAGTCCGCCGCTTATCTGCGCAAGCTCAGTCAGGCCGTTCGCGAGACGCGCGGCATCATCGCGACGTATGAGGGGGAGCCAATCGAGGCGTCTTTTTTCTCGACCAGCGCGGGCCGCACGGAGAATGCCGAGGATTACTGGAGCGCGGCGATCCCGTATTTGCGCAGCGTCGCGAGTCCGTGGGACGCGGCGATCGCTCCGCGCGCGGACGCCGAGCTGGAGCTGTCCGCCGGCGAGCTGGCCGACAAGCTGGGGATCCGTAAAAAAGACCTCGCCAAATTGCGTATCGCAGCGCATACTGCCGGCGGCGCAGTCGCACGCGTGGAGGCGGGCGACCACACCTGGAGCGGCCGCGAGATTCGCGAGCTGCTCGGTCTGGACAGCAGTCACTTCACGTGGCGCAGCAGCGGTCAGCGCTGGAGCATCGTTACGCGCGGCTACGGGCACGGCGTCGGCATGAGTCAGTGGGGCGCCAACGGCATGGCGCGCGAGGGCTACATGGCCGAGCAGATCCTCGCCCACTACTATACCGGAATCCGGCTCGAGACGCTGGATACGCCTAGTGCAACTAACGAAACGGCCCATTAAAAGAATCTGTAAAAATAGCAATCACCTCAGGTATAAAAGAGATTGATGTGGCAACAATGGCTACTGAGGTGATGGAAAATGAATGACCAAAACAAACCGAATGCCAAGCGTGAAGAGGCTCCCCAAACGAACCCGGGAGGTCGCGCTGCCGCACACTCCTCTTCATGGAAGAAGCTGCTGTCGAAAAAATGGGTCACACCGGCAGCATTTATGGCCGCGGCAGCTATTATCGTAACGATCATGTGGGTCTATCAGGGATCGCAACCGCAGCAAGAGACCGCAACCGAGACAAGCGAAACCGAAGAGACCCGGGGCGAGACCGACGTTGCGGTAAACGAGCAGGACCAGGACTTGCCCGTAACGGCCATTGCTGGCGAGAACGCCTTCCAATGGCCGGTGCTGAACAAGGCGGATGTCGAGGTGATCGTGCCGTTCTATGAAGCCGGGGCCACCGGAGAGGAGCGTCAAGCCGCGATGATTCAATCCGGCAACACGTTCAAGCCGCATATGGGCATGGACCTCGCGAAGGCGGATAATACGACATTCGACGTGCTCTCCGTGCTGGGCGGCAAGGTCAGCCATGTCGAGCAGCATCCGCTGAACGGCTACGTGGTCGAGATCGCTCACGCCGACGGCCTGGTGACGGTATACCAAAGTCTGACGGACGTCACGGTCAAGACCGGAGACGAGGTGGCGCAGGGCACGGTGATCGCCAAGGCCGGTCGCAGCGAGCTGGAGAAGGATCTCGGCGTTCATCTGCATCTGGAGGTGCGCCAGGATGGCGAGGCGGTCAATCCGGCCGCGGTGCTTCCGGAGTAAGACGGCATGTCCCGGATCGACGAAGAGCAGGCGGAGGCGCAAGTCTCCCCTGCTTTTTGCCGCGCCGAAAAAAGCGAAAAGTGCTCGTCAATCGGTTCTACGCGCGAAATATTTGTACGAAATAAGCTTGTCACGCTTGGCTACAAAGAATATCTACCCGCCCCCCTCATATAATGTACCAAACTATCTTGAGCAGGGAGGCGGGAACGTGCATGATTACATCAAAGAAAGAACGATAAAAATCGGCCGCTGCATCGTGGAAACCAAAAACACGGTTCGGACGATCGCCAAGGAATTCGGTGTTTCCAAAAGCACGGTGCACAAGGATCTGACAGAGCGGCTGCCGGAGATCAACCCCGATCTTGCGGACCAGGTCAAGCACATTCTCGATTATCACAAGTCCATCCGCCATCTGAGAGGAGGAGAAGCGACCAAGATTAAATACAAAAAAACACCGGGCAAAAAAAGGGAAGTGCTTGCTGCAGGAAAAAGCTGACGTTTTTTTCAACAAAAATAGAGGATTTTCGATCTTGGCGGCGAATGTTTTTTGAATGACGCCTTGAAGGCAGGGTTTATTAACTAGTGTGGGGGACGTACGACTTATGTTGAGCAATGATATCGGAATTGACCTCGGAACGGCCAATGTATCCATTCATGTCAAGGGACGCGGCGTTATTCTGGATGAGCCTTCCGTCGTGGCCATCGAGCAAGACACGAAGCGCGTGCTCGCCGTGGGCGAGGAAGCGCACAAGATGGTCGGAAGGACGCCGGGTAATATTGTCGCCATTCGTCCGCTCAAGGACGGCGTCATCGCCGACTTTGAAATCACCGAAATTATGCTGAAAGCGTTCATTGACCGGGTAGGCGGCCGCAAGTGGTACAGCCGTCCGAGGATTCTGATATGTGCGCCGACGAATATTACCTCCGTCGAACAAAAAGCGATTCGTGAAGCCGCAGAGCGCAGCGGAGCCAGAGAAGTCTTTTTGGAAGAAGAGCCGAAAGCGGCCGCAATCGGGGCTGGAATGGATATCTTCCAGCCCAGCGGCAATATGGTCGTGGACATCGGCGGCGGCACGACCGACGTCGCGGTGCTCTCCATGGGCGATATCGTCACGGCTTCTTCCATCAAGGTCGCGGGCGACAAATTCGATGCGGCCATTATGAAATATATCAAAAACAAGTACAAGCTGCTGATCGGGGAACGGACAAGCGAGGACATCAAGATCAGAATCGGCACCGTCTACGAGGACGGACGCCACGATTCCATCGACATCCGCGGGCGCGATATGGTGACCGGATTGCCGCAGACGATCACGATTTATTCCGCGGAAGTGCGGGAGGCCCTGTGGGATTCGGTCACTTCGATCGTATCGGCAGCCAAGTCGGTGCTCGAGCGGACGCCGCCGGAGCTCTCGGCGGATATCATTGACCGCGGCGTCATCCTGACGGGCGGCGGCGCGCTGCTGGACGGACTGGACGCGCTGCTGGCGGAGGAGCTGAAGGTCCCCGTGCTGATCGCAGAGAACCCGATGCACTGTGTCGTCAAAGGGACGGGCATCATGCTGGACAATCTGGACAAGGTCGCCAAAAAGCTGGGGTAAGAAAGAGAGGGATGCTCAGATGCTAAGAGGCTTATACACCGCCGCTGCCGGGATGGTGACCCAGCAGCGCCGGCACGATACGGTTACGAACAACGTCAGCAACCTGAATACGCCGGGCTTCAAGCAGGTCAATGCGGTCGCGCGCTCGTTTCCGGATATGCTGATCTCCATTATGGCTACCGAGAATTCCCCGCAACGGCCGATCGGCGTTGTCAATACGGGCGTCTTCGCGGAGGAGAGTCTGTCGATGCATCTGCAAGGGGATGTGAAGGAAACCGGGCGCAACTTCGATTTTGCGTTGCTATCGGATATCGAAGTGCCGGGCATGGCATTTGACGCCTCGGGCAAAGCGGTCGATGCGAACGGCGAGGTGACATTTCAGCCGCAGGCCTTCTTCACGCTTCAGAATGACGAAGGCGAAATTCGATATACGCGCGACGGCAATTTTACGCTAGATGAAGCGGGCTCTCTCGTGACAGCGGACGGCTCGAGCGTGCTCGGAGTGGACGGGGCTCCGATTCAATTTGCGCCGGATGCGTTGCCGGACAAGCTGCGGATGACGGCGGACCAGCGCTTCATCGACGAGACGACGGGAGCGGATACCGGCGTCCAATTGTTGATTACGCGCGTGGACAACCCCAATGCGCTCGTGCGCGAGGGCAACAGCAAGTTCAGGGTAGAGGGCGAGGACGCGCTGGCGCAGCCGCTGCCGGCGGGAGAACGCGTCGAGGTGAGACAGGGCTTCCTGGAGCTCTCCAACGTCGACACGACGCAATCGATGATTGACCTGATGGCGGCGGCTCGCGCGTACGAGGCGAATCAGAAGATGGTGCAATATTATGATGCCAGCCTGGAAAAAGCGGTGAACGAGGTCGGCCGCGTCATGTAAAGGAGAGAATGTGATGAACAGCTCCATTATTAACGCTGCGGTATCGATGGGCAGCATGCAGCAAAAGCTCGATCTGCTGGCCGACAATATAGCGAACCTGAATACGGCCGGCTATAAACGCAAGGATGCCACCTTCGAGGATCTGCTTACCAGCATCAAGCAGCAGGACGAGACCTTCCGGCAGCCGGTTAGATTGACTCCGATGGGCTTCAATCAGGGGTGGGGCTCTCGCCTGACGATGGTGGAGTCGGATTTTTCGCAGGGGACGATGAAGGAGACGGGGAATGCCTACGACATCGGCATCCAGGGCAACGCGCTTTTTGAGGTGCAGACCTCCGCTGAGGGCGGACGTGCCTTCACGAGGAGCGGGGCGTTCTATCCATCGCTCAATGGCGCCGGTCAAGCAGTGCTGACGACCACGGAAGGGTATACGCTGATTGCCGAGCATCGGACGGAGGAAGCGGACGGCACGGTGACGCTGACCGAGGGCCCGATCGTCATTCCCGACAACTATGATGTGCGGATCGGCGCGGACGGCCAAGTCACCGGCGTCTCGACAGACGGGTTCACCACGGTCGATTTGGGACAGATTAAGCTCGTGCAGCCCGTACGTCCGAGTGTGCTGACGCCGGTGGCGGACAACCTCTATCTTGTAGCCGACGGCCTGGATGCGGGAGCGGCCTTGCAGGAGCTGGGGGCAGACGAGCGCGACGGCGTGACGCTGATGCAGGGCTACCTGGAGCAATCGAATGTGAATCTTTCGGGCGAGATGGCCGATCTGGTCATGGTGCAGCGGGCCTACCAGTTGAGCGCGCGAGCGCTCAGCTCGGGCGATCGCATGATGGAGCTGGCGACGAGCCTGCGCCGCTGATTGGATGGCGTGGAAGTGATAGCGGAAGGATTGAAGTGAGTATGAGCATGGAACGTCAAGATCGACAGCCTCAGGATGATCCGCCCCGCAAGGGTGTGGAATGGGTACCCGGCAATGTGGAAGGCAGACAGCCCAAGCTGCGCAAAGACAAGCTGCGCGAAGGCGCCGACGCCGCCCCTGCCGCTTCCGATGAAGAGGTGGCGCGAAGGCGTCCGCTCGGACTGCGCATCCTGTTTTGGATTTTACTTAAGAGCATCGTTCCGTTGCTGCTGTTGTTGTCGCTCGTCGGAGGCTTGTACGTCGGATATGCCGTCATCGGCGACGGGCCGAAGGGCGACGTATGGGAGTGGTCGACGTGGAAGCATATGTACGATCTGATTTTTTCGGAATCGTGATCCGATTCCTGACAAAAAGCGGCGCCCGCACCTCCCAAAGGAAGGTGCGGGCGCCGTTTCGGCATGTGCCCGCCACAGGCGGACGGAGGCAGAACTATAGGAAGAGAGCGAGAAGCAAGCCGGTCACGAGCAGATAGCCGCCGATCACGGTCACAGCGAAGGCGGCCTCGCGCGCCTTGGGCACGCGCAGCAGATCGGAGGCGGCGGACACCAAAAGCACCAGGGCCGCGAGCAGTACGACGAGCATCACGAAGAGCGACAGGCGCAAATTGATCAGCGAGCAGAGGCCTGCCAGGACGAAGCCGGCGCCGAAGACGAGCTGCATGGCGCCGATGGACGCAAAAAACGTCCCGAAGCGGAGCTTGGCCTCCCCGAGCCAGCGTCCGGCGGCGTACAGCACGCCAATCATGGCAGCGCTCGAGACGAGCCCGATCACCAGCATTCTGCCGATTATGCGCCAATAAATATCGGCCCGGTAGGCGCTGAACGCGTCAAAGATCGAACTGCTGCCGAAGCCGAAGACGAGGCTTGCCAGCTCGTTGCCGAGCAGCATCGCCCAGATTATGAAGCCGATGAGCGCGGCGGCGACACCGACGAAGCCGTAGACCGGAGCGGCCGGGCCTTCCAGCGACAGTGCCTCGCGCGGCTGCCGCAGCAGCCGGACGAGCACGCCGGGCTCGATACGCCGAAATTGCGCGGCGATGTGCCGCGCGCCTTCGGCGGCTTGGCCGCGCGTCCCGGCGCTGGCCGGATGCGATTGTGCGGCGGCAGCGACCTCGTCGGCGGCCGGACAGGCGTGTGCCTCTCCCGGCTGCAGCTGCTGTCCGCAGGCTGTGCAATAAGCCATGGGATGTTCCTCCTTCGAACCTATGTATTTTGGCATGAATCGACAATGCCTTTACCATCTTACCTGAGAGTGGATGTCGGAGTATGTCGAAACTTGGCGAGACCCTCAAGCTGAAGGACGGTTTTTTTTTGATACGGAGAAAGGTATAATGATTGAGGACCTGTATGGCAGGCTGGAAAGCGAAGTCGGGGCAAAAAAAAGCCCTGTGCGGGAAGCGCGGCTTCCGCGTAAAGGGCTCTTTTATCTCAACCTGCACGACTGCAGTCCGTACAGGGGATACTACTAGTGTGACACAGTGAAGCGCATTTTATTACATACCCCGCTAAAAAAAGAAACGCGCGGAAAGCGCGTTAAAAAGGAGATGGTTAGCTGCTATGCTGACAACCGAACAGATTCAAGCGATTATCCCGCATCGCCATCCGTTTTTGCTTGTGGATCGTATTTTGGAGCTGGATGCGGGCAAGCGTGCCGTCGGGCTGAAAAACGTAACCGTCAACGAACCTTTTTTTGCCGGCCATTTCCCGGGTTATCCGGTGATGCCAGGCGTGCTGATCGTAGAGGCGCTGGCTCAGGTCGGCTCGGTGGCCATCCTGCAGGTGGAGGCGAACCGCGGCAAAATCGGACTTTTTGCAGGCATTGACAACTTCCGCTTTCGCGGACAAGTGGTGCCCGGCGACGCGCTTCGTCTGGAGGTCGAGATTATCCGGCTGAAGGGCATCGTCGGCAAAGGGAAAGCGACCGCCAGCGTCGAGGGCAAGGTCGTGGCGGAAGGCGAAATCATGTTCGCGCTGACGAATAAGTCGGATCACGAAGCGGAAGGGGTGTAGCGCATGGGCGCAAATCAGGAAGCGGCGGTCTTGTATGAAGCGTGGCTGAACGATCCGGCGATCGACGACGCCACCAAGGCGGAGCTGCGCGCGATTGAAGGCGACGCCAAGGAGATCGAGGACCGCTTTTATCGGGAGCTGCAATTCGGAACCGGCGGCCTGCGCGGCGTCATGGGCGCCGGCACGAATCGGATGAATGCTTATACGGTCGGCAAAGCGACCCAAGGTCTGGCTGCCTGGCTGACAAGCCGGGAAACGCAGGCTTCGGTAGTGATCGCCCACGACTCGCGTCACCAATCTCCGGAATTCGCGCTCGAGGCGGCCCTCGTGCTGGCGGCCAACGGCATTGTCGTGCATCTATTCAAAGGGCTGCGCCCGACACCGCAGCTGTCCTATGCGGTGCGGGCGCTCGGCGCGAACGGCGGCATTGTCATCACGGCCAGTCACAACCCGCCTGAGTATAACGGCTACAAGGTGTACGACGGCGAGGGCTGTCAGCTCGTCCCGGACGACGCGGAGCAGGTCATCGCCTATATCGGGCAGGTCGGCGGCTTCGATCGGGTGCGCCGCATGGCGCAGGCCGAGGCCGAGGCCGCCGGACTGCTGCGCTGGCTGGACGAGTCGGCCGATACGCAATATATCGACACGGTCGTGGCGCATGCCGCCAACCGCGAATTGTTGGCACAGGGGATGGGCAATGAAGTGCGCATTATCTACACGCCGCTGCACGGCGCGGGCAACAGGCCGGTGCGGGCCGTACTCGAGCGGGCAGGCTTCGGCCAGGTCAGCGTCGTCGCGGCTCAGGAGCAGCCGGACGGCAACTTCAGCACGGTCGATTCTCCCAATCCCGAGGAGCGCGCCGCCTTCACGCTCGCCCTTGAGCTGGCACGCGAGAACGGTGCGGATCTCATCATCGGCACCGATCCGGACTGTGACCGAATGGGTGCGGTCGTCCGGGACCAGTCCGGCGAATACGTCGCCTTGTCCGGCAATCAGTCGGGGGCGCTGATGATCCACTATTTGCTCGGCCAGCTCCAGGATCGCGGGGAGCTGCCGGCGAACGGCGTCGTCGTCAAAACGATCGTGACCAGCGAGATGGGCGCCGATATCGCTCGCTCTTACGGCGCAGAGGTCGTCAATACGCTGACCGGCTTCAAGTATATCGGGGAGCGCATGACCGGGTATGCGGAGACCGGAGACAAGCATTTTCTGTTCGGCTACGAGGAAAGCTATGGTTATCTGGCCGGCACGTATGCTCGGGATAAGGATGCGGTCATCGCTTCGCTGCTGATCAGCGAGGCCGCGGCGTATTACAAGCGTCAGGGCAAGACCCTCTGCGATGTGCTCGGCGAGCTGTACGATCGCTTCGGCACGTATCAGGAGCAGCTGGAGTCCCGTACGCTCAAGGGGGTGGACGGCCTGCAAAAAATCGTCGCCATTATGGAGGACTGGCGCAGCAACCCGCCTGTCGAGGTGGAGGGCGCCAAGGTGGAGCGGATGCTGGACTACGCTCGCGGGCTGGATGGCTTGCCGCCTGAGAATGTATTGAAATTTATGCTCGAGGACGGGTCCTGGTTCTGCTTGCGGCCTTCCGGAACAGAACCCAAAATTAAAGTTTATTTCGCCGTGTGCGCAGCGTCAGCGACCGATGCTTCGGCAACGATGAACAAGCTCGTGTCGCACGTCATGGCACGAGTGGACAACCAAGCATAGGGAGTGGAACGCGTGCTGCAATCGATGCAAAATCTGAACCGCAAGGCGCGGAAGTGGCTGTGGGGACTCGTCGTCCTCGGGCTGATCGCCGCCGTGCCTTTGACGGTGCTGAGGGTCCAAATGGAGGATTCCTCCAATCAAGTGGAATTTGTGGTGAATTATCGCGATGTGCTGCGCATCGGCTCGTATTACGGGGAGCCCGAGGACTTCGTCGCCGGACAGCTCGAGCATATGCGGGAAGCCGGCGTCACGACGATGGCGGTATTCGAGAGCAATCTGGACGAGCTGAGCTGGGCCGGACGGGTGGCGCTCTACAGCTCCGCCCAGATGGCGCTGCTGCAGGGCGAGCCCGCGCCGGTGAACGCCAACTATGCCTATGTGCTCTTTCCCGATGCGCGTACGGCCGAGGCATTGACGCCGATGATCGAGACGACCTTCGCCAAGGCGGAGGTGCAGGTCGAGCCTTGGGCGTACGAAGGCCGTCCCGGCCTCCTGCTGCGGACGTCTCTGGAGGATGCGGTTGTCAAGACGATGCCGCCCGATCCGCTCGCGCTAGAGGAGATCAGAGCCGCCGGGTTCCAGATTCTGCCGCGCCTATCGGACCGCATCCGTCCGTTCGAGGAGGAGCGGGTCGACGCACTGCTCGCGCAATTCAAAGCGCTCGGCGTCGAGCGCATCCTGTTCGACGGCGCGACGGCGACGGGCTTCGCCGACGAAGCCGAGCTGGGCAGCCTTCGCATATTCGGCGAGCTGCTGAACAAGCACGGCATCGGACTGGTGGCGATCGAGAATTTGAGCAACCAGCAGAGCGGGTTCAACCAACTGGCTTATGCGACCGATTACGACGTGGTGCGGCTGCACTCGCTCTCCGACGCCGAGGCAATGCGGCTCAGCCCGGAGACGATTGCCGATCGCTTCGTCCTGGCGGCCAAGGATCGCAATATTCGCATGTTCTATATGAACAGCCAGCCATTCCGCAGTCTGGAGGAGGGGGGCATTGTCCACTCGCTGGATAACCTCTACGATGCGTTGCGCGGAGACGAAGACAATGCGGGCGCGATTGCGCGCCTTGCCGACTTTGGCTTCTCAACCGGCCAGGCGAAGTCGTTCGATTATCAACACCCGAGCTGGAGCACGCCGCTGAAGGGCGTGGCTGCGCTCGGCGCGATCGCGTTGATTGCGCTGCTCATCGGCGCATTCCTGCCGCTGCTGCTGACGCCGGCCTTCGTGCTCGGACTGATCGGGAGCGCGGGCTTGTATGTGCTGTCGTCTGCTCTGCTCGAGCAGGGGCTCGCGCTCGGCGCTTCCATCGCGGCGCCGACACTGGCGCTGATCTGGGTGCTGAACCGCATCCGGCTGCATACCGAGGGCGATCGCCGCTATGTCGGCGGCAGCTGGGACGAGTCGGATCGCAGGGCAGCTCGATCGGACAAGCTGTTCGGAGGCCAGTGGGTATTCCACGGCCTGCCGGCTGCCCGCAGGCTGACGATGGCAATCGGTCTGTACGTCGCCGCCGCAGTGCTCTCGCTCGTCGCCGTGCCGCTCATTATCGCATTGCTCAACAATGTCACGTATAGCCTGGTGCTGCAGCAATTCCGGGGCGTCAGTCTGCTTCATTTGGCGCCGATCGCGCTTGTGGCGCTGTATGTCTTCTTGTATACAGGGGCTTCGCCGCTGGACAATCTGCGCAAGCTGCTGCGGCTGCAGATTACGGTGCTGTGGGTCGTCGTGGCCGGCGTATTGGGCGTCGCGGGCATGTATTACTTGTCCCGCACAGGCAATTCGGGTCAGGCCAGCAGCGTGGAGATGCTGATCCGCACGACGCTGGAGACAACGATTGGCGTACGGCCGCGCTTCAAGGAATTTATGTTCGCGCATCCGCTGCTGCTGGCCGGTATTTTCCTGGCGCTCCGCTACCGGGCGGCCTGGGTGCTGCTCATCGTCGCGGCGATGGGGCAGCTGTCGATGGTGGATACGTTCGCCCATATTCATACGCCCGTCTATATCTCGGCCATTCGCGTCGCGCTTGGTCTGGGCATCGGCCTCATCTTCGGACTGGTGCTGATCGGGGTATGGCAGCTCGCGGAAGGAGTCTGGAGGAAATGGGGCAAAACGCTCGCAAGCCGGCTGCAACGGTTGTAATATCCGGCTATTACGGCTTCGGCAACAGCGGCGACGAGGCCGTCCTGCAGGCCATCCTGCTCGCGCTTGAAGCAGAAGCCGCAGCCGCGGGTATGGCGATCGAGCCGCTCGTACTGTCGATCCGCCCGGAGCAGACGGCGCGCATGTACGGCGTGCGCGCCGCGCACCGCATGCGCCCGGCCGAGGTGCTGAGCGCGCTGCGCGGCGCGGACGGTCTGATCAGCGGCGGCGGCAGCCTGCTGCAGGATGTGACCAGCGCCAATACGATTCCGTATTACGCAGGCATCCTGAAGCTGGCGCAGTGGCTGCGCAAGCCGACCTTCATCTATGCCCAGGGCGTCGGCCCGGTGCGGCGCGCATGGATGCATCCGCTCATTCGGAGCGTCATGCGCGGCAGTACGTATATCTCCGTGCGCGATGCCGAGTCCGCGCGCTACCTGCAGCGGCTCGGCATCGCCGAGGGGCGCGTCGATGTCGTGCCGGACCCGGTGATGGGCCTGACGCCGCTCGGCGAGCTAGAGTCCGGTCAGTCGGAGCCGGAGTCCGGTATGCCGGTGCTCGGCGTCTCGGTCCGCTATTGGCGCTCGGACCGCGAGGAGCTTCGTCGCATCGCAGCTGCGCTTGGCGCCTTGGCGCGCCGCCGCAAGCTGCGGCTTCGGTTTTTGCCGTTTCATCTGCCGGATGACGCGGCGGCCTCCTCCGAGGTCATGGAACGCTTGGGCGAGCTCGGAGAGAGCGTAGCCGAGCTCGCTCAACCGCAGGATAACCCGCGGCGTATGCTGGCGGAGGTGAGCCGTTGCGATGCGCTGCTCGGCATGCGCCTGCACGCGCTGATTTATGCAGCCGGCGCGGAGGTGCCGATGCTCGGCGTATCCTACGACCCCAAGATCGATCAGTTTCTCGCTCGCTTGGACCTGGAGGCGGTCGGCACGACCGAAGCGCTGGATGCCGGGGCGTTGGCCGATGCGGCCGAAGCGATGTTGAGCGACGCAGAGGGCTGGCGGATGCGGCACCGCGATACGATCGACCATATGAAGGCGGAGGCGAGAAGGCCTGCCCGACGCGTCGTCGAACTACTGCAAGAGCAAATAAAGAGGTGAAGCCTTTGACCAGGCAATACGATGCTGAACCACATAAGGCATCTGCGCTGGCTGACGTGCCGGCGGTGTCGATTTACGGATTGCCGTTTAGCAAATTAAGTATGGAGGAAACAGTAGCGCGGCTGATCGAGGTCGTCAATCGGCGGGAGCCTGCACAGATTGTGACGGGCAACCCGATTATGGTAATGGCGGCGCTCGAGGACGAACGGTATTACCGGGCCATGGCCAGCGCCGATCTGATCGTGCCCGACGGCGCGGGCGTCGTATGGGCGGCCAATTATGTCGGAGAGCCGGTGACCGAGCGGGTCGCCGGGTTCGACTTGCTGCACCGTCTGATGACGGTCGGCGAGTCCAAGCGGTGGCGCGTGTTTTTGCTCGGCTCCTCGCAGGAGGTGGTCGACGAGGCGGCCGCACGGCTTGGCCGACAGTTCCCCCTCGTCACCCTTGTCGGCGCGCGCAACGGTTATTTCGACGCTTCCGAAGACGCACAGGTGATTGCGGAAGTTCGGGCTGCGCAGCCGGACCTGCTTTTTGTCGCGCGGGCCGCTTCGAATCAGGAGCCATGGATTGCCGAGCACAAGGCGGCGCTAGGCGTCCCCCTGGTGATGGGGGTCGGCGGCAGCTTCGACATCATTGCGGGCAAGCTCAAGCGGGCGCCGCTGCTGATGCGCAAGCTGAAGCTGGAGTGGTTTTACCGGTTGCTGAAGCAGCCCTCGCGATTGCCGCGCATGCTGGTCTTGCCGAAATTTGCGCTAAAAGTGATTCGCGAGCGAAAAATGGTGTTAAATCCTCATGGAAGCTCCAAATAAGTCCGATTCCTTTTTCGACTTGCGAAAAATCAGGATTGGATTTCGGGTTTAAGCGGAGTATAATAAGGACCGGCGTAAAAGAAAAGGGGAATTCGAAATGGCCGTTTATTTCGCTGGATTTGCAGTTGCACTCATCCTTTCGCTCGCACTGACACCGCTCGTGCGCCGCCTGGCGTTTGCAATCGGGGCGATCGACAAGCCGAACCATCGCAAGGTGCATACCCGGATTATGCCGCGCATGGGCGGACTTGCGATTTATGTCGCATTTGCGGCCGGTTTGCTTCTCGTGCTGCCATTTGCGCCCGAGGGGCTGCTGAACGATTATGATATGAACCTGATGCGGGCAATGCTGGTCGGCGGCACGTTGATTGTGCTGATCGGCGCGCTGGACGATCGCTTCGAGCTCTCGGCCAAGGTCAAGCTGGCGGGGCAGCTGGTGGCGGCAGGCATCGTCGTGCTCGGCTTCGGCGTTCGCATTAATTTGCTTAACATTCCGTTCGGCGAAACGATGCAGCCCATCGCGGATTGGATCAGTATCCCGCTTACGATCTTCTGGATTGTCGGCGTAACCAATGCGATTAATCTCATTGACGGTCTTGACGGGCTGGCATCAGGTGTATCGGGCATCGCGATCGGCACGATTGCGATTATGGCCGCGCTCATGGGCTTTGAGCCGATTATTTTGATGAGTGTGCTGCTGCTTGGCGGAATTCTCGGCTTTCTCGTGTTTAATTTCCACCCGGCCAAAATTTTCATGGGCGATTCCGGCTCCCTGTTTCTCGGCTTCAGCTTGGCCATGCTTTCCATGCTGGCCTTCAAGCAGGTGACGATCGTTTCCTTCATTACACCACTCTTGATTATCGGCGTGCCGCTTTCCGACACTTTTTTTGCCATCGTTCGCCGCATGGTCAACAAAAAGCCGATTTTTGCGCCGGACAAAGGCCACTTGCACCATTGCCTGCGCGAGCTTGGCTTCAGTCATCGCAAGACGGTGCTGATCATCTACGGCATCGCCGGATTTTTTGGCGCCTGCGCCATCGTGCAAGCTGTGTTCGTGCAATCGGCAGCCGCCAATTGGGTCGCGTTTGCCGTGGTCTGCGTGCTCGTGTTCGGCCTTCAGATCGGCGCCGAGCTAATCGGGCTGGTGGACAAGACGAGACGACCGGTGATCAATTTCCTGCGGCGCGCAATCAATGGATGGAACGCGCAGTCGTCTCGAACAAAGTAACGCAATTTCGTCCACCTTGGCACTTTTTCACCATACATCTAGACGAAAACCTTTTAGACGAAACGTTAGTGTCCTGCAACCAGGGCGTCTCGTTTCGTTTTTTTCCTTTTTTCCTGGTCCCAATTATTCCCTGAGGTCTAAACAATTGGGGAAGGGCCGCCGATAGTATACGTAGAGCTATAATCGCGTCGTGAGCGACGAAGGAGGAATTTCAATTGGCAAGACGAGTAAAGCAGACATTCAGCCTGTTGATGGCGGCTGTCTTGATGGTGACAATGGCGCCTTGGCTGCAGGGGCAAGCGCAAGCAGCGCCGGGCGACCCGTCGGCGTACGTGCAGTTCGACGATTTCAGCACGGATGTGAACTTTCCGACGCCAGTCAATACCTCTGTCATTAATTTGAAGGGGTCGTTTACGGCAGTCAGCTCCGACTCCTTGAGCTTCAAGGTGGAACGCCTGGAGAATGGCGCGGTCGTGGAATCCTCGACTGGCTCCTCCACGCCCCAAATTTCCGGGAGCAATTTTATTTTTGCAGGCATTTCCCTTTTTAATGGGTTGAACCGCGTCTCGGTTATCGCGCGTAACGATAGCGGCAATACGATTGAAGCGCCAGTGTATGTGTACTTTGGCAACGCGCCGTACATTTCAGAGGTGACGCTGGCCGACGGCCGTCCGCTGTCGGACCAGACGCCGGTGCTGGTCAACATCGAGAATCCGTCGATCATTATCAAAGCGACCAACACGACGACCGTGACTGTGAACGGGGTGACGAGCTACAACGGCGGAGCCGGGACGTTCGTGCTGTCGGATCTTAATCTCGATAGCGGGCTGAACAATCTCGCGATTGTCGCCTCCAATGAAGACCGCACCTATGGCCTGGATCGCAAGCTGGTCTATTTCAACGGCGATCCGACGGCCTATAATGTCACGCTCGGCACGACCCTGCTGGACGGCAATCCGACGATTGCCCCAGTGACGGACGCCTCTTCGACCATTTCGGGCAGCCTTGTCTTCCTCAAGCCCGATACGACGACTGCCGCCCCGGCCATTACGGTCGAGATCAAGGATACGCTTGGCGCTTCTGTTGTCGCGCCGACGGCGGCGCCGATCACCGATACCAGCACGAGCTCGGAATGGGTGACTTTTGATTTTGAGACCGCGGCGGGCACGACGGTGCCGAGCAATGGCAATTATGTGCTGGTCGTCACCAGTACGGCCTACAATGGCAGCACCGCCAATTACGCCGTCCCGTTCTCGGTGCGAGATGCGAACTCGCCGTATATTACCGGGACAAGGCAGCTTTACAGCGTGACAGATCCGGCGTCTGTCGGTGGAGAAGTGACGTATGGCTCCGTGACGCAGTTCTCGGACAATACGACGATTTACGAGCTGCCGCTCTACCTAATGGTGGAGACGGAGAACGCGGATCTGGCCGACGATACCGTGACGCTGACGGCTTCCAACGGCGGCCTGACGAAGGCCGATTTTACGGGCAACAGCGGCGCTTACCGCGTGTTCAAAATCACCGCCCTGCCCGAAGGCGAGTCTCGGCTTGACTTTACAGTTACCGAGGGGGGCGGCACAGGCAACACGCACACCGTCTCGCGGACGGTGCAATTTATACCGATTCCAAATATTCAGCCGATGAACGTATACAATGGGCAACAATTCAACGTCGCGGGAGACTTGACGGCGTTCAACCTCAAGCTGAACAACTTCAGCGCCGCCGAGGCAGCCAATGTACGCGTCACGATGAACGGGGTCACCAAGACGGTCGGAAACGCGACGCCGACCGGCGGCGTCTACACCATTCCATTCGGAACTGACCTGAAGCTGGTGCCCGGCACCAACGAAATTGTCTTCAGCGGCACCGCCAACGGCGTACCGGTCACGACCAAGGTGGTCGTCTACCTGTTCTCGGCCGATGAACCGTTCGTCAGCGGCGTCGTGCCGGTGCCGTATATCGTCAATCCTGCAGAATGGACGAGCACCGATCCGCAGGGCAAATACGTGTTGACGGGCACGGACGAGTATACGACCCACGAGAGCCGCGTCGACATCTTGTTCAAGGTCAAAAATCTGGACGACCTGATCATTCGCGTAGACGGGGTGCAGTATGCCCATGCGGCGGTTGATTCTGGCGACAACTCGCTGGATGTCGACAACGCCAACGTCGACCAACTGATTGTCGAAACGTCCAATACGAGCAATCGCGAATACGGGCTGCGGCTCCACGGGCTGCAGCTGCCACAGTCGGGCACGATCAGCATTACGATTGTGACGGCCAATCAGGCGGTCAATGCCAGCCAGACGATCACGATTATTCGCGAGCTTTCGCCTTACATCGTGCTCTCGCCGCTGCTTCCGAATGAATCGGTCGTCAACCAGAATTTCTTGAACGTCGTCATTCAGGCAGAAGGCGCCGACAGTGTGCTGCTCGGCAAGGAGACGATGGTCAAGGGCAGCAACGACATTTTCCGATTGGAATATAACGGGCTGCGTCGCGGCAAAAACAAGATCGGCTTTACCGTCCTGCGCGGCACGGAAGAGCTCGAAGGCGAATTCGAGGTGACCTACGCCGAGTCTCCGACTGTCGGGGCGCAGTACAAGACGGCCATCAGCCGTTCGGGAAAAATCTCGGCCTTTGACAAATCGATCGAAATTGCATTGCCCCGCAACACGTATTTGACGCCGGCCTCGATGACACAGGCGGAAGAAGTCGGACTCGTGGCGGATCAGCAGGTCCTGGTCGGCATCGCGGATACGTACGACGGGCGCACGATCAAGCGCGAGAACATTGACGGGACTATCAATATTGTCTCTTCGGCACCAGGCTTCCTGTACCCGAGGTCGCATTTCGGGTTCGCTTCCGATCTGTTCTGGGTCGATTCCGGATCCGTTGACGATGCAGACGATTATACGTTCAACCCGGCCGCCCACCCGTATCAGAGCGGCAATCAATTTTATGCGCGCAATGAGCAGGAGTGGCTGAAGCCGACGCAGCGCGGAGAGATTACGCTGACATACGACGGCAATCTCACCAATGTTGCGGCCAACAATCTGGGCATCTGGCGCTACAACAACTTTACGCGCGGTTGGGAGAATATCGGCGGAATCGTCAATACGCGCCGCAAAACCATCACCGCTTCCTTTGACGGCTTCGGCTATTATGCCGTCATGGGGCTGCGCTACAGCTACGGCGACATTATCTCGCACGAATACGCCCGCCAGTCGCTCGAGCGAATGCTGGCGAGAGGCGTAATGCTGCCCCGGGATACAAATGATTTCGGCGTCTATGAGAACATCACGCGCGGCGAGTTCGCGCAGATTCTTGTCAAAATGACGGACATCCCGCTCGACTACCTGGGCGAGCTGACGTTCCAGGATGTGCAGGCCTTCGCTATCCCGGGCGCGCTGTGGGACTATCGCTACGTCGAGACGGCGGCGCGCAAGGGGATCGTCCGCGGCAAGGGACCGCGCGTCTTCATGCCGAACGACCCGCTGACCCGCGAGGAGGCGGCGGTAATGATCGCCAGAGCGACGAATCTGTTAAAGGGCGACGAGGATCCCGAGAAGGACCGCATCGACCTGCAAAAAGAATTTACGGATGCGAATCTGGTCACGTACTATGCAGTGAGCGCAGTATTGGCAGTTTTTGACGAAGAATTCATTCTGGGCCTGCCCAATACCTCGGCGCCGGGCACCTTCCGATTCGACCCGATGGCCAATTTGAAGCGTGCGGATACGGCCATTATCGCCGAGCGCGTCATGCGCGAGCTGAAACTGCTGTAAACCTTTCAAAATGCCCCGGCCGGTTGTGCGCCGCCGCCGGGGCACAAGTTTTTTTACCCGATTTGGCTCGCGCGGTAAGGCCGAGTTTAAAGTTTTGCAATCCAATAGACATGTAGGGTATAATGATAGAGCTGTCTGAGCAGGCCAGCGAAAATCACGGCATAGTTTTGGTAAATGTTTATGGTCGACGAATCAGGGGTAACAAAGTATACTGATTCTGTAATCAGCAAGTTGTTGTCGAATTTGGCAAGGCGTACATAGGGAAAATCGTTATTTATTTTTTTTTCCGGAATCGCAACTTTTTTAAATCGGGTGCGTTTAAATACATGTACTCGATCATGAGGCTACAGAACGGGGACGCGTTGTCCACCACCATTTGCAGCAGCAAATATGTCTTTACGCTGCATGGTGCACATTGTATAATGTTATAGTGGTCTAGCGAGTCTACCATTTTTTTCTTCTTGTGTTTACGAGTTTCTGCGACATGTTATTACATAGGGTTGAGCATGTACGCAGACATCATTTTATATACTCGCGCTCTACTCTGGGAAGGGGGTGAATCGGCCGATGAGGGAAACGAGCACTAATTTAAGTTCCAATCCTAACTCTCAACAACCGAAGCATTTTAGAGGAGGAGACAAAAAGGTTATGAAGAAAAGTTTATCTTTGCTAGTTGCCATCGCTATGGTCATCTCCATGTTTGCATCCGTAGCGTCCGCTGCAACCGCAGCTGGCACTAAGCTTGAAGGCTTGGGTATCATTAAAGGTGATCAAAACGGAAATCTTCTTGAGGATTCCACTTGGAAGCGTCAAGACGTAGCAGTCCTGCTGTCCCGTCTGCTGGGCGTAGAGATGGAAGCACAGCAAACTGCGAAATCGCACACGTACGCTGACGTTCGCGGCACGTACTACGACGGTTTCCTGTCCTGGGCTAAAGAAGAAGGTCTGATGGAAGGTCATTCCGCAACGCGTTTCGGCTTTGACGAAGCGCTGACGTACCAGCAATTCGCAGCAGTTGTTCTGCGCGCCTTGGGCGTAGACACGAGCGACTATGCAGCTGTTCCTGAGCTGGCTGTAGAAGCTGGTCTGGTTGCTGAAGGCACGGACTTCGCAGCACCTGCTCTGCGTGGCGCTACGTACGAAGTAATCGTAACGGCACTGGACACGGTCGTTGAAGGTACTGGCCAAATGCTGGGCACGATCCTTGGTCTGCCGGGCTATGAAGTGACTGTGCTTGCGGTTACCGGCGTTGAACAAACTGACGCAGGCGAAATCACGGTTACTTTCAACAAAGCAGCTACTGAAGACGAGCAAGACGATCTGGAGTTCACCGTTGCTCGCGGTCAAATCGAGTACACGATTGACGTTGAGTTCAACGAAGACGGCAATGAAGCTGTACTGAGCTCCGCTTACCTGCCTGCTGGCGACTACACGGTAACGGTTGGCGAAGCTGATCCGATCGCCGTCTCGATTCAGGATGGACGCGTAACGAAGATCGAAATCGGCGCGAGCTCGCTGAAACAAGCTGATGGTCAATCCCTGAACATCAAAGTGTTCAACCAGTTCGGCAAGGAAGTCGAAAATCCGACCAACCTGAACGTAAGCCTGTATAATGCAACGAAACAAGCCAAGGTCGACGCGATCTCGGGAACGAACACGGTTAACGCCAAGTTCAATCTGGGAAATGACACGGTTGCAGAACTGGACGACAACTTCATTGCGACTGTACTGCACACGAGCACGGGCGTGTCGGCTAACAAAACGTTCAAAATCGTGGCTGGCAGCGCAGCGACGTCGATCAAGCTTGGCACGGTTGAGCCGCTTGAAGACGAAACGCGCATCACGGCTGGCGACGACGGTCTGGTCCTGCCTTATGAACTGACCGACCAATACGGCGAAGAAATTTTGCTGGCAGAAGGCGACTATTATCCGGGCACTGTTGGTGATGCGTTTATCGAAGTTGACGGAATCACCTTCTTCTTCAACACGAATGAAATCGTGGAAGCATTCCATGTCGACGAGGATGGCGTGTTGACGTTTGACACGGTTGACCAACAATCGGGCACATTGTTCATCAATGCGGTTAATCCGACGACTGGCGCTACGGGAAGCACGACTGTAACGATCAGCAGCTCGGCGATCGTTGACAGCCTGCAACTGAGCGCGCCAGCCAAGCTGCTTGCTGCTGGCGAAGAAGTTGTGATTCCGTTCGCAGCGACAGATTCCTTCGGCGCTCCGATTGATGGCAGCGACGTTGTCCTGGGTGCGGGCCAAGGCCTTGTTAACATCACCTCGAACCTGACTTTTGCAGCTGGTTACCCGAAAATCAACGGCAAAGGCCAACTGCTCTTCAAATTCGCGGATGATCAAGAAGGCACGGCATACATCTATGCATACGTTACGACTACGAGCAACGGACAAAAACAAGTCGGCTCGCTGCAATTGTCGGTTAACGAGTTGGCCGAAGCGGTTAAAGTTAACGGAACTTCCGTTGCGAAATACTTTGCCCAAACGGCTGCTGTTGACTTCGACGGCGACGACATCACGTATCTCGACAACTACAGCCGCACACAAACGGTTGGTTCGGCAGCGTACACGATTGTGTCGGATAATCCGACGGTCGTGAACTACGTCAACGGACAATTGGTTGCAGGTAATACTACTGGTAAAGCCGAAATTACGATCTCGCTGGACAATGTGGCGGATTCCGACTATACCTTCACGGTGCAAGTCGTGAAAGATTCCGACATCAAATCGTATGAAATTACGGATCCAGGTACGATCTATGGCGGCACGACCGGAAAAGTTGCTGGTCATACCAAAACGATCAAAGTATCGGGTAAACTGTCAAGCGGTACTACGGTTGCGTTGAACCAAGCAACGGCAGTTACCAACATCACGAGCTCCAACACTACGGTATTGGCAGCAGATGTGACTGCAAAAACGATCACGGGTATAGACGAAGGCACCTCGACGGTAACGGCTTACCAAAACGGTACGAAGCTTGCTTCGATCACGGTGACGGTATCCGAAGATGTTCCTGTTGCAACGACTGTTGCATTCGACGAAGACGAATATGAAGTTACTGTAGGCGATACGTTCGACTTTGCGACCGAAGTCACCGTTAAAGACCAATACGGTGTTGCTATGGCGAACCCTGCAGGCTTCCTGACCTCTTCCGATACGGATGTTGCGAGCGTCAACGGCTCGGTGGTTACAGCTGGTGAAGCCGGTCAAGCGACGGTCACGTTCATCGCATCGAATGATGCACAAGCTTCTGTAACGCTGGTTGTTAACAACTAATCGTTACAGTTGATATGAAAAAGCAGGAGCTTCGGCTCCTGCTTTTTTGCTGTCTGTCTTCAATTTACATCAACAGCAGTGTTTTCTCACGGTCTACCGAAACAAAACCCGTCTCCGTGTCGTCTAACTAGTAACAAGGCGAAACGGCTTGCGTCGTCCTTCGGCAACGCTGCACGTTTCGTTCCGAGAAAGATAAGACCCGTATAAGCGATCAGCTTATACTTTCTTATTTTTCAAGAAACAGGAGGAGACTACGTGAACGCTAAGCTTTTTAAACACGGCATTGCCACCGCCGCGGCCTGCGCCCTGCTGCTGCAGCCCGTGCTGCCCGTCGCCCATTCCCTGCTGCCCCAATCGACCGTCGCCGCTGCGGCTGCCAACCCGCTCTCCAGCAAGATTGTCCGTCTGACCAGCAACGCCAGCCTGTATGTGCGCGATGCGCAATTGCTCATGCAGGATCAAAAGCTGATGCTGGCTTTTACTGTAACCATTACGAACAAAAGCACCAAGGAGCTTGATCTGCTCGATTATTGGGTTCGCGTCAAAAGCAAGTCGGGCAAGGTATTTACAGCAGCACTGACCGAAACGGACAAAACGAAAAAAAAGGTTGCGCCTTCTTCTTCGCTTAATCTCACCTACTACGCGACCGTCGACCGCCAAACCAAGCTTACGGATCTTGTGTTCTCTATCGTAAAGTTTGATTTGAATGTAGCTGGCTATGAACGAAATCTCGGCACCATTACATATCCTTCGAACGCCACCGGCGCCACGCCGGTCTTTCAACCGAGCATCATGCTGCTGAACGGCAGCAAGGTCAAAGGTGCGGTCAAGCAATACTTTGTCACCCAGGATCAGGACGGCATTTATTTGACCATTAGTTATTTGGTGGAAAATGTCGGATTCAGCAGTGTAAACTTGTCGAACGTCGGGTTCGCGCTGCAAACGGAGAGCTATTCCGTCTATGATGTGAACGCCGCAGCGCTGGCGCAATTGACGATTCAGCCGAAGGAACGTAAAATCGTGACCGTGCAAGCCAAGCTGCCGAATGTCATCGCAGGCAAACCGGTGAAGCTGATCCCGTACACCAAGGATGAGACGACCAACATTCAACTGCCGGCCGGGCAATTTGCAATTCCGATCCTGCAACCGGCTCCGGCAGTAGCCGCTGGGGCGACGCGCAACGTCTACATGAACGGTGAAATGGTGGCAACGAAGGCCGCGCAAGTGATGATGAACGACGCGAACGGCGAAACCGAGCTGACCGTCGATTTTAAGATCGAAAATATTGGACAAGCGGCAATTGCGTTGCCTGCGCTTTCGTTTGCCCTGAAAACAAGCGATAATGTGACGTACCCGCTGACCTACACGCAGGATGACAAAAACAATCTGTTGCCGCGTATCGCCAGGACGCTCTCGCTGAGTGGGGCGG
Source organism: Paenibacillus sabuli (assembly GCF_014705605.1). Lineage (GTDB taxonomy): Bacteria > Bacillota > Bacilli > Paenibacillales > Paenibacillaceae > Paenibacillus_D > Paenibacillus_D sabuli. The sequence continues at coordinate 25,488 of NZ_JACXIZ010000019.1, read as the reverse complement.
TGCCGGAGAATAAAATCAAAGGCGCGCAACTGATCGTGCGTACCAGCGCGGCAGCCGGGGAAGAAGGCGGCATACCGGCATCCGGTTATCTGATCGGCTCGTACAAGCTGCAGGGCCCGAGCAGCCAAGAGGGCGGCGTCGGCAGCGCGTATACGTATAATAACGATTACAGTGTCGAATTGGCTGCGATCCAGCGCGCGCCCATGACGAATAACGATGTGTTGACTGCGGAACTGCGTATCACGAATCGCTCCAAATCGGCGAAAAGTACGCCCAATCTGAGCGGCTATTTCCTGATCAACGGGGTCCGCGTCTCCGGTGAGAGCCACACGGTCTCGCTGGACAAGCAAATTAACATCGCGGCCGGTGACTCGTACGACACCTTGGTCTATGTCAATATTCCCTATACGACATCCATTGATACGGTATCGTTCGTCCTGACCGAGCCGGCCGCAGAGGGCGAGGCGCGCAAGCTGTTCCAGTTCACGGACCAGCCGCTCAGCGAATTTGACGATTACGCACCAGCGAGTGGATATGTGATCGATCAGACGGGCAGCCGCAGTCAGGTTGACGTCCGGACGACGCGCTTGTTCAAAGGAAGCAACGGCGGCAACTATTTTTATACGGAATTCGAATTGACGAATCAGGAGCCAAGAGCCGCGCAGCCGGCTCGCATCGGTGGCTACCTCGAGGATGCCAATGGCCAGCTGGCCCCGATCGAGCTGACGCAAGTCGTCGAGAAGGTCATGCCGAACGGGAAAATTCTGCTCAGCGGCTGGAGCAGCCTGTCCAAAACGTTTGACATCCAAAATTATAAGCTGGTATTCGGGCAGGCACTGTCCGAGCAAGGCGGCGGCGAAGAGGAGCCGACGCAATCGGTCATTGTCAAGCCGGCGGTGTACGATGTCGTGGATGCCGCGCCTACTCTCGATACGGATCTAGAGGATATTTCCTTCTCGGCGTACAGCTTGAGCTTGCGCGACATTGTAGCGAACTTGCATGTTACGGGCGCCTTCAGCGTCGAAGGCATTCGCCTGGAGCTGGATTACGACCTGGCTGTCGACAATGCGTATGATTTTGTGTCGGACGGTCACAAGCTGCTGCTGGAATTCGTGAACCAGGATCAGATTGGCACGACATATTCACACGAAGTCGAGCTGTTCGAGGCCGCGGAAGGCAGCGGCGCGCCGGTCATGATCGAAGGCACGAACAAGCCGCTGGAGCTGATTTTTAACGATCCGGTTGTCCAAGGCAAGATTGCCGAATACGATACGTTTACCTTAAATGTGTATGATGTGTTCGGCAATGCGAAGCTGCTGATCGGCTCGAAGGAAATCAATTGGTTTGGTCGCTGATGATTCAATAGCAGGGAAGGTGACGTTTACTCCATGAAAAAGCACATTGTGAAACTGACAGCAGCCTGTGTGGCGATTACACTCGGGGTCGTAATCGGGACCCATCTGTCCAGTCAAGCAGACGGGGCCGATGCCAAGCCCGGCTCCGCCGACGATCCGGTGGTGACCAAAAGCTATGTCGATCAGCTCTTCAAGCAGATGGGCGGCGAGCTCCCGGCCGGCGGCGATAATGGCGAAGCGGGAATCGCTGCAGCGATGGAGGTCGTGCTCGTCCCGGCCGGCAAAAAAATTGTCGCCGAGGAGGAGGGCACCGAATTCATTGTGCGTTCGGGACGCGCGGTGGCCTACAGTGCGGACAAGGACGGCATCTCCAATCTGACAGCGGGCAAGGATCTGACAAATGGCACAGCGGCAAGCAAGAATCACCTGCTGCTGTCGCCAAGGCCCGGCAGAGGCGTCACGCCCGATCCGAAGGTGCAAAACAATACGTTGATCGTGCTCGTCAAAGGCAAGCATGCCATTACAGCCTATTAATGGTTCGGGCACACGGAACTTCCGTTGCTGACAATATGTAACCCGCTTCGTCCTTGGCCTGTCGGCAGATACTAAACGCATCTCACTATTGGAGGTGTGTATCGATGGCAGGTCGCAGCAATCAAAAAGTGGTGCCGGCATGCAAGCCCGCGCTGGATCAAATGAAATACGAAATAGCCGCAGAGTTGGGACTGTACGTCCATTCCGGCTCGTCCCCGGCCGGAGGGGCAGATGCCGAATTCGCCGGCGAACTGGGCGCGCAGCACAACCAAGCCGCGCATGTGCCGTGGAGTCAGCTGGCGACGCGGGAGGCCGGCTCGGTCGGGGGAGAAATTACCCGTCGTATCATTCAACAAGCACAGCAAGGGCTTCACTAATCTATTTCTTTGACTCAGGACTCTCCAATTCATAGGGGGAGTCCTTTTTTAAGCTTTATTCAAGGTTCATGCGCTTAAATGACCTCAGGGACGAAACCCAATTATGGAAATGAAGGCTCTGGAGGGATGCGTGTTGAAAGGACAGATCATTAAATACGGACTTACGATTGCAACAGCTTGCGCAGCGTTGCTGCAACCATCGTTGTTGCCGCAGATCGGGCAGTGGCCACAAGCTCCCAGCGCTGCAGCGGCAACTTCAGCTCAGGCATCAGTCGAATTGGAAAAGGGAACCAGTATGTATGTGCGCGATGCCGGACTGTTAATGCAGGATCAGCAGCTGGTGCTGGCATTTACAGTCACGATCGCGAACAATAGCGGGAGCGAGCTTGACTTGCTTGATTACTGGGTAACCGTTAGCGGCAAATCCGGAAAAGTCTATAAGGCGATTCTCGCCCAGACTGACCAGACGAAAAAAAAGCTGTCTTCCTCGTCATCCGTTAACCTCACCTATTACGCTACGGTTGATTCGGGCGTACGGCTTCGTGATTTGACCCTCAAAGTAATGGCCTTTGACCTCTCCGCAACAAATTTCGAGCGTACCCTTGGCACACTTACATATCCCGAAGAAACGACGAGTGGAACTCCGGTATTTCAGCCGGATGTGCTTCTTATTAACAATGCAAAAGTGAAAGGTGCAATCAAGCAATACTTTGTTACTCAGGATCAAGACGGTATGTCTGTCACGATCAGTTACCTGGTTGAAAACATCGGATTAAGCAGCGTCGAACTTTCGAATATCGGATTGGCGCTGCAAACGGAAAGTTATTCCGTGTTCGATGTCGATTCACAGGCACTGTCAGAGCTGACGCTGCAACCGAAGGAACGAAAAATAGTGACGGTTCAAGCCAAACTACCAAATGCCGTGGTCGGAAAATCCATTGTATTGCTCCCATATCGACGGGACGAGGCATCCGGACTGCGTTTGCCGATCGGACAATTCGCCATTCCGCTGCTGCAGCCGGCTCCTGCGGTAACGGCTGGCGCGATCAGAAAGGTGTATATGAACGGCGTCATGGTTCAGACCCGAGTCGGACGTGTGACAGTGCGGGACGAAGACGAAGAAACCGAGATCGACGTTGCGTTTGCGATTTCCAATACTGGAAATGAAGCGATTGCGCTTCCTGATTTGGAATTTGAATTGCAAACAACGGCAGGCATCGCGTACCCGTTGACCTATGCACCGGATACGGACAAGACTACGTTATTGCCGCAAATTGAGCGCACCTTGACACTGAGCGGGACGCTGCCGGCCTCGGCATGGACGGGGGCGGAGGTTGTCGTTCGTACAAGCGGTGTAGCGGCGGTAGACGGCAGCTCAAGCGGCTCGGGCTACTTGCTCGGCATGTACAAGCTTCCGGCGCCACATGCTCAGGAGGGCGGAGTAGGCAGCACGTATGTGCATGATTCCGGCTATGAAGTACGGATTGCCTCTATCCAGCGTACCACGTCGACTGATTCCGATGCGTTGACGGCAGAATTGACGATTACGAATCGGTCCGACGCTTCGATCAAGCCGCCGGATTTAAGCGGATATTTTGTGGTGAACGGGGTTCGCGTTGCGGGGACGAGCCGGACGGCGGCGTTGGATCCGCAACTCGATATAGCGGCGGGAGACTCGATTCGTCAGCTCGTCTACATTCCCATTCCGTATACGACTGAGATCGAGGAGGTGGCGTTTATCCTGACTGAACAATCGGAGTCGGACGAGTCGATCAGGCGCTTTCAATTTAACGAGCAGCAGTTGACGCCGTATAGCGAATACTCCGAATCCGATGGCTACGTTGTAGGCGCAGAAGGGGCGAGGAGCCGCGTTCAAGTTCACGCCACTCGTTTGTTCGAGGGGAGCTTGGGACGTACCTTTTATACTGAATTTGAAGTGACGAATGAGGAGCTGCGCGCGGCGCAGACGGCCTCGCTTGCCGCCTATATCGAGGACGGGAACGGTCAGCTTGCCACGCTGCAACTGACATCGATGACAGAGAAGGTGAAGCCCGGCGGCACGATCCTGCTTAGCGGCTGGAGCAATCTGTCCAAAACATTTGATAGCCATAACTATAAGTTGATTTTTGGCCAATCGCTGCCAGATGAGCTAGCATCGTCTGGCGAGGAAGAGGTGCTTGTTCGCCCGGTCGTCTATAACGTGCACGAGCAACAACCGGAACTAAATACGACGCTGTCGGACATCGCCTTCTCCGCCTATAAGCTGACGCTGCGCGATGTGGTGGGCAACCTTCATGTTACCGGGGCGTACAGCGTAGAGGGGATTCGCCTGGAGATGGCTTACGATCTGGAAGTTGACGAAACCTACGATTACGTGGCGGGCGGCCACAAGCTGCGGATTGAGTTCGTCAATCAGGACCAGATCGGTGTCACCTATGCGCAGGAGGTTGAGCTGGCAGAGACATCTTCAGACGCTCAGACGTTGGTCGCCGGCTCGGATCAACCGCTTGAACTGCGCTTCAGTGATTCGGCTGTGCAGGGCAAGATCGCCGATTATGATACCTTTGAAATCAATGTCTACGATGTCTACGACGGGGCGGAGCTATTGATCGCCTCCAAGGAAATCAACTGGTTCGGGCGGAGTGAATAAAGAGGGGGAGAGCCATGAAAAGCAGTCGAATCCGGCGGTGGATCGCCATCGCCGCAGTCATCATCGTAGCAACTGGAGCGGGCTATGCCGGCTACACCTGGTACCAGGCGCATCATGTGTCAAGCAGCGCTGCGGCAGCAGTCACTTATATGGAGATGCCCGTGACCAAGGGGCGAATCACCCAAAGTGTGTCCGGATCAGGCTCTATCGGTCTCGCAGAGACTGAGACGGTACTGGTCTCGGACGCGGCGACGATCGCCGAGGTACTGGTCCAGGAGGGAGACAGCGTGAAGGCAGGGGACGTGCTAGCGACGTTCGAGGGAGAAGATGTCTCGCTCGCGATTCAAAAAGCCGAGCTGTCGCTAAAGCAGCAGCGGATGTCGCTGGAGTCGGCCGAGACCAGCTGGAAGACGCTGCGTGCCTCCGGTGCGGAGGATAAAGAAATGGAGGCGGCCGCAGTCAGTATTCAAAACGCGCAACTGGCGATTGAACAGACTGAACTGGAAATTGTTGAATACCAGAAAGAGGCTGATCCGCCCGATCCGCTCATCGCACCTATCGACGGTACGGTCACGGCGGTGAATGTCAAAGCGGACGAAAATACCTCGGCACGTCAGGAAGCATTTGCGATCGTGAACTACGACAAGTTAAACATGACGATATCGGCGGATGAGCTGGATATTACCAAGCTGAATATCGAACAAACGGCGCGCATCACGCTGGATGCACTGGAGGGTCGAACGCTCGGAGGGCGTGTTGTCGAAATTGCAAAGGAGGGGAGTGCGTCCAACGGCGTGGCGACCTTCCCCGTAACGGTCGCACTGGACGAGGCAGATCAAGTGCTGCCAGGCATGTCGGGACAAGTGGAGATCATCATTACCGAGAAGGAAGACGCCCTCATGGTGCCTGTTGATGCTGTCGAAATGATGGGAGATCGGTACTATGTGCGCGTCGCGGACGGCTCGTCGACAGGAGCGGACGACGCGGGAGAAGCGGCCACACTTGAGCCATCGGAACCTGGAAGTCGGGCCGGTCAGAGCGGGCCCGACTCGCTAAGGGGGGCGGACGACGGCACGGAGGAGGCGCGGAGCGAGCGCTTTAACGGCCCCGCCGGCGCTCCGAGCGGCGGCTTCGGGGCCGCGACCTCGGAAGGCGGTCTGCGCGAAATAACCGTCGGGATTACTACTGATTCGTATGTCGAGGTGCTCTCCGGGCTGAGCGAAGGCGATCGGGTGCTCATTGCAATCAGCACGACGGAGAATTCCAATACGGAACAAATACAAGGGGGGTTCCCTGGCGGGGGAATGGACTTTGGCGGCGGCATGCCCAGCGGCGGCATGGGCGGTGGCACGGGGGCCGGAGGGATGCGAGGCGGCGGCATGGGCGGAGGTCGCTCATGATGAGTGCGCCGGGTAGCAGCCTTATTCGATTGGAGCAGCTATGCAAGTCCTATACCATGGGCGGACAGTCATTTCTGGCACTCGATCATATTACGCTTGACGTGCGCGAAGGGGATTTTATGGCGGTGGTCGGTCCTTCCGGATCGGGGAAGTCGACCTTGATGAATGTGCTCGGTTGCCTAGATCAGCCGAGTAGCGGCACCTATTATCTCGATGGCGTGGAAGTGGAGCGGCTTTCGGATAATAAGCTGGCAACGATTCGAAATCAAAAGATCGGGTTCATTTTTCAACAGTATCACCTGCTGCCCAAGCTGAGGGTCATCGACAATGTCGAACTGCCGCTCATCTACCGCGGGATGTCGCGGCGCGAACGACGGGAACGGACCATCGAGGCGCTACAGAAGGTCGGACTGGGCGATAAATTGCATCATCTCCCGAGCCAGCTCTCCGGCGGCCAGCAGCAGAGGGTCGCGATTGCGCGCGCGCTGGCCGGACAGCCGCCGTTGTTGCTCGCGGATGAACCGACAGGCGCGCTCGACAGCCGGACCAGTCGGGAAGTGATGGCGCTGCTACAGGAATTGGGAGGAGAAGGGAACACGATCGTCCTGATTACGCATGACCCGGCGGTGGCCGCGCAGGCGAGGCGCGTCGTCCGTATTTCGGATGGACGGCTGACCGAGGAGAAGGGGGCCGTCTCATGAAGCTGACACAGGGATTGCGGATGGCGTGGCATAGTGTATATAGTCAGAGAATGCGAACCGCGCTTACCGTCCTCGGTATGATGATCGGCATTGCATCCGTAACCATCATGGTCGCCATCGGCAATGGGACGGCCGAGCAAGTCAAGAGTCAGATGCAGGGACTGGGAACGAATCTGTTGACTGTCAATGTCGTCGGACGCGGAGCGACGACCAGCATCTCGCTGGAGGACGCAGAGGCGCTTGTCGACATTGAGGGCGTCTCGGCATCCGCTCCGGTCATCACCGGCAATGTGACGGCGAAATACAAGGCTGCGACGTACTCGACTTCGATTGCTGCAAGTACGCCATCGTATGCAAAAGTGCGAGAGTACGAGGTGGCGCAGGGACGATTTATCAAGGAGATCGATGGCGCATTTGCGCAAAAGGTGGCTGTCATCGGCTCCGAGGTCGCGGAGGAGCTGGAGCTATCCGATCCGGTCGGCGAAAAGTTGACGCTCGGCGGCATTCCGTACACGATTGTAGGCGTATTGGCGGAGAAGGGCAGCTCTTCCGGCGGCTCCAATGACAATCTGGTTGTCGTGCCCATCCAGACGGCGCGCGTCGTTTTGCAGACGAATGCAATTCGAACCTTATATGTGCAGGCTGCCGGCGAGCAGCAGGTCGATTCGGTGCAGAGCGCATTGGAGTTCAATTTGCAGCGTTTTTTTCGCAATGATGAGAATAGTTACAGTGTCTTTAATCAAGCAGATCTGCTGGAGACGGTGACGGCTGTGTCCACCTCAATGTCGACAATGCTGACCTATGTGGCAGGGATTTCGCTGCTGGTCGGCGGCATCGGCATTATGAACATGATGCTCGTATCCGTGACGGAACGTACCAGGGAGATCGGCATCCGCAAGTCACTTGGCGCCAAGCGACGCGATATTATGCTGCAATTTCTGGTCGAGGCGGCACTGATCGGCGGATTGGGCGGTATCGCGGGCGCTGCTGCGGGCGCCGGGGGAGCTGGGTATGCCGGCAAGCTGATGGATTCTCCGGCGTCGGCATCGACGGATATCATGCTGCTGGCAGTTGCGTTTTCGATGGGCGTGGGCGTGCTGTTCGGGTTTCTACCGGCGCGACGCGCTTCCAAGCTGAATCCGGTAGATGCGCTGCGGCACTAAATCTGGCGGGAATCGCCCGGCCGCCTGATTGACATTTCGCGGCAGATCGAGTATCATTTTGACCTAGAGAGTTTCGAGCGGCCTTTTCCATATCGGAAAAGGTTGATTTTTTGTAACCACAACCGGCCAGCCGGAAGCGATTATTTATTTCTTGTTTGTAGGAGGTTGAGAAATGGCGATTAAAGGTAGACATCTGTTTACTTCGGAGTCGGTGACCGAAGGACATCCCGATAAAATCTGCGATCAGATCTCGGATGCGGTGCTTGATGCATTTCTGGAGGTCGATCCGTTCGCGCGCGTGGCGTGCGAGGTCTCGGTCGCAACGGGCCTCGTCCTGGTCATCGGCGAAATCAGCAGCCGGGCCGACTATGTCGACATCCCGGCGATCGTGCGCAGCAAGATCAAGGAGATTGGCTACACTCGGGCTAAATATGGCTTCGACTACAACACGTGTGCGGTGCTGACCTCGCTCAATGAGCAGTCTGCCGATATTGCGCAAGGTGTAAATGCGGCCATCGAGACGCGCGACGGCAAGGACATCCGTCAGGAGAATGAGGATATCGGTGCCGGCGACCAGGGTCTGATGTTCGGCTATGCGACCAACGAGACCCCGGAGCTGATGCCGCTCCCGATCGCACTCTCGCATCGTATCGCGCGTCGGCTCTCCGAGGTCCGCAAGGACGGCACGCTCGCCTATCTGCGTCCGGACGGCAAGACGCAGGTGACGATCGAATATGTGGACGGCCAGCCGCAGCGCGTCGATGCGATCGTCGTCTCGACCCAGCATGCGGAGGAAGTGACGCTCGAGCAGATCCAGCGCGACATCCGCGAGCATGTCATCGCGCCCGTCGTACCGGAGAAATGGCTTGACGACGCTACGAAATACTACATTAACCCGACTGGCCGTTTTGTCATCGGCGGCCCGCAGGGCGATGCTGGCCTGACCGGCCGCAAAATCATTGTCGACACGTATGGCGGCTATGCCCGTCACGGCGGCGGCGCCTTCTCCGGCAAAGACCCGACGAAGGTCGACCGCTCGGCCGCCTATGCCGCGCGCTATGTGGCCAAAAACCTCGTCGCCGCCGGCTTGGCGGACAAGTGCGAGATTCAGCTGGCCTATGCGATCGGAGTCGCCAATCCGGTGTCGATCAGCGTCGACACGTACGGCACCGGCAAGGTTGCCGAAGAGACGTTGGTCGAGCTGATTCGCGGCAATTTCGATCTGCGTCCGGCAGGTATTATCAAGATGCTCGATCTGCGGCGCCCGATTTACAGCCGGACGGCGGCTTACGGCCACTTCGGCCGCACGGACATCGATCTGCCATGGGAGCGCGTCGACAAGGCCGAGCAGCTAAAGGCTGGCGCTGGCGTCTGAATGGCGAACCATTCGCTGCACGATGGTGTGCAGTTGGAAAAACCCGCATGCCTTCTGGCATGCGGGTTTTTTCGCGGAAGGATCGAACGTATAGGATTGGGCTAGGCGTGCTCGGGGATTAGAGTCTTCTCATCTATCGTAACTTTTCCGGCCAAGTCGGAGTCTATTACTAATAGACTTCGAGAATGGGAGAGTTGCAATTACATATGCGAACCTACAAAAAATCGACGAATGTGATCGATCATTATCGCCGGGTCCGCAGCGTGCGTGCGCTGCTGCGCAGACGGGTGCTCGTCGCCGCGCTGAGCGGCGCGCTGCTCGTGCAGCCGCTGGCCGCGGTCCTGCCGGGGGGCGCGCCGGGTGTCGCGGCTGCGGCCTCGCAGTCGGCGCTAGCGTCGCAGGGCCTGTCGCTGGTCCGCGAGGAGATGGTCACGTCGGGCGCCAAGCGCTATGACTACACCTGGCGCGGCACGCGCAGCGGATCGAGCGTGCGCGCGAATGTGCATGTCCTGGAGGTAGACCTGACCGATCCTTATGTCGAGCTGGATGTGATGAGCGGCCATGGCGGCGCAGCCATCGCCAGCCGAGAGGCGATTACCGGGATGGTTCAGTCGACCGGCGCGGTCGCCGGGATCAACGCGGACTATTTTTCGACCTCGGCCGAAGGCGTGCCGATGGGCCCGCAGATCCACGGCGGCGCGCTCATGACCAGCCCGTCCATGCTCAAGGGCATGTATGCTTTTGCGCTGGATCAGAACCGCAAGCCGGTAATCGATCAGTTCGGCTTCGAGGGGCAGATCATTGCCGCTGACGGCAGCGTCTTCCCGCTAACGGGTATCAACCAGACCTCATATAGCATGGAATTGGAGAGCGGCAATCAGCTCAGCCATGTCAATGCCATGTATATCTATACCGACGCCTGGAAGAGCTCCGAGCGTCCGAACACGGCGAACAGCGGTACGACGCCGACAGAGGTGCTCGTGCAGAACGGCATTGTCATGCAGATCTCGGACAAGGCGTCCTTGCCGGTCGGGCCTCCGGCCGATGGTTATATTCTGCGGACCCATGGCGACGCGGCGCAGTTCGTTCGCGATCATCTCACGGTCGGCTCCGCGATCCAGGCGGATTACAATCTGGTCTCCCTGACGACAGGAGCGCCGAAGAGCGTGTCCGCGTATCAGATGATGGTCGGCGGGCATACGATTCTCGTCGAAGAAGGCAAGGCCGCCGCCTACTCGCGCGATGTGTCGAACATCAGCGGCTCGTCGGCGACCTCGCGTACGGCAATCGGGTACTCGCGCGATGGCAGCACCGTCTATATGATCACCGTGGAGAAGTATGGCGACAGCAGCGGGATGACGCTCAATGAGCTCCAGCAGACGATGACAGCGCTCGGCGTATGGAAGGGGCTGAACCTCGACGGAGGCGGCTCGACGACGATGGTGGATCGCCCGCTCGGCCACTTCAATACCGGACTGGCGCACAATACCCAGAATAGCGGCGGTACGGAGCAGCGTCGCGTCGTCAACGGCATCGGCGTGTATACAAATGCGCCGCAAGGCCAAGTGAAGGGCATCACGGTCAGCGGCCAGAATGTGCTGTTCGTCGGGCAGCAGGCCGAATACAGCGTCAAAGCGTACGATACGTACTATAATCCGGTCGATCCCGGTGCCATGAACGCGAAGTGGCAGCTCGGCAAGCCGCTCGGCAAGCTCGCAGGCTCGACCTTGACCGCGACCAAGCCGGGCACGACCAAGATACAGGCGAGCGCGGGCTCGGCAGCGGGCCACACGATGCTCGAAATCATCGGACCTGAGCAAATTGTACAGATGAGCGTCACCGCGGCGAGCGATGCGCTCAAAGACGGGGCGGTGCTCGACGTCACAGTGCAGGCCACGCTGGACGACGGGCGCGTGCTGCGCGTGCCGGCAGAGTCGCTAGACTGGGAGCTGCGCGGCTTTACCGGCACAGTCGCAGGCGACAAGCTGCAGGTGAAGAAGGTCAACGCCGGAGCCAATGCCGGCTATGCGATCGCGCGCTACCAGGGCTATCCGGCCGTAGCCGTATTCGCAATAGGCGATGCGGTGAGCCAAAAAATGTGGGCTGACTTTGAACAGAATGATTACGGCGTCTCCTTCAAGCCGCTGCCAGCGCAGACGAAGGGGACGGCAAGCGTGGTCAAGGGCGAGGTGAACGGCAAAGCATCGTCCATACTGCGCATTGCCTACGACTTCACCGCGGGCAGCGGCAGCAAGTTCGCCTATGCCGAGCTCGGCAAGGGCGGCATCGCCGTCGAAGGCCAGCCGCTGGCGATCGAAGCGGACGTGCTGGGCGACGACAGCGGCAACTGGCTGCGCATGGAGATTGAGGACGCGGGCGGCAAGACGCACTATATCCAGCTCGCGCAGCCGGTGGACTGGACGGGATGGCGTCATGTGACAGCCGATCTCCAGGGTATGGGGATCGCATATCCGATGACGGTCAAGCGTATCTACGTCGCCAATCCGGAGAACGGTCAGGAGACGCGCGCCGCAACGGGAGCGGTCGCGCTCGACAATATTCGGCTGACGTATCCTGCCGCCTTGGTACAGCCCGATCTACCGCGCATCGAGCTGGTTGCGGGCAGCCGCAGCGCGACGATTGGCGGTGCGAAGACACAGCTTGAGGTAGCGCCGCTAATCCTGAACGGGACGACGTACCTGCCACTGCGCTTCGTCGCCGATGTGGTGCAGGGACAAGTGGCCTGGGACAACGAGGCGAAGCGGGCGACCTTTATCCGCGGCGGCAAGATGATGGACGTCTGGCTGGGCAGCTATGACTACGTGTTGAACGGCGCCCGACTGAGCGGCGAGGTCAAGCCGATCCTGCGCAATGGCCGCACGCTCGTGCCGCTGCGGCTCGTCTCGGAGCAGCTCGGCGTCACGATCGGCTGGGAGAATGCGACTAAAAAGATTACCATTCAGTAATTTCACGCGATAAACGGGTTTTATGGTATGATAGTCATACGATCCCTTTGCAGAAAGTGGGCCGATTGCACGTGAATTTTGAAGTCAACGACATCGATCGCGTCATCAAGAACGCGATTACGGTAATGGAAGACAGCAAGTATCAGATTTTTGAGATATGCGAGGCTGCGCGCAAGGAATTGATGCTTCTGGGCAAGGAGCTCGAGCAAGTCTTCAAGGAGACGACAGAGACGATCGACAAAGTCGATCGTCTCGAGCTCGATTATCGGCGCTCGCGCATTCGGCTGACCGAGGTGAGCCGGGATTTCGTACGGTACAAGGAAGCCGATATTAAGGCGGCGTACGAAAAAGCGACCCAGATTCAGCTGGACCTGATGGTCTTTCGGGAGAAGGAAGCGTATCTGAAGGCCAGGCGCGACGACCTGCAGGCGCGGGTCAAGAGCATTGAGCTGTCTGTCGAGCGGGCGGAGACGATCAGCTCGCAAATGAACGTGGTGCTGGAATATTTGTCCGGCGATCTGAACAACGTGACCCGTATTCTGGAATCGGCCAAGAACAGGCAGCTGATCGGGCTCAAAATCATTTTGGCGCAGGAGGAAGAGCGCAAGCGCATCTCCCGCGAGATTCATGACGGTCCTGCCCAATCGCTCGCCAATTTAGTGCTTAGGACGGAAATTGTCGAAAGAATGCTGAGCAAGCAGGAATTTCGAATGGTACAAGACGAATTAATAGATGTGAAAGGTCAGGTCAGGTCCGGACTCGAGGAAATCCGCAAAATTATTTTCAATTTGCGACCAATGGCCTTGGATGATCTGGGACTTGTTCCTACTTTGCGGAAATACGTCCAGGATTTTGAAGAAAGACTTCGAATACGCACAACTTTTGAAACCGTAGGCCGGGAAATCCGATTGCCGTCCGCCATGGAGGCGGCCATCTACCGTCTGGTTCAGGAGGCTTACACAAATGCGATGAAGCATGCCAATCCTTCCATTGTTTCACTTGAGCTAACGTATCAGGCGCAGATGGTCAAGATCGTGATCCAAGACAACGGAAGCGGCTTCCATGTCGATCTTGTCCAAGCGCGAGCGCAGGAAAACTCCAGCTTCGGACTGATCGGAATGCAAGAGCGGGTCGAGTTGCTGGAAGGGAGGATGGAAATCGAATCGGAGATTAATGCGGGAACGAAGATTACGATTCATATCCCGATCAATGCGGAGCAGCGAAAGGAGTAACTGATGATGGAAACCAGACCAGCAGCAGGTCGCAAAATCAAGGTTCTGATTGCGGACGACCACCAGCTTTTTCGAGAAGGACTCAAACGTATTTTGAATATGGAAGACGACCTGGAAGTAATCGGGGAATGCGGCAACGGCATTCAGGTATTGGAATTCTGCAATTCTGAAGTGCCGGAGATTGTGTTGATGGATATCAACATGCCGGTCGAAAACGGCGTCGCCGCCACCGAACGGCTGCGCGACATGTTCCCGGATGTCAAAGTCATCATTTTGTCGATTCATGACGACGAGAGCTATGTTTTTGAAACGCTGCGCAAGGGCGCGTCAGGCTATCTGCTCAAGGATATGGAAGCAGAGGCGCTCATCAATGCGATTCGCTCGGTCGTCAGCGGGCACGCCTATATTCATCCGAAGGTGACGGGCAAGCTGATTAACCAGCTGCGCCGTATGACGTATCTCGACGAAATCGGCGCCGTCTCCCAGGGCGGCGCGGTCTCCAAGGATGCCGGCGTCAAGTTCGTAGCGGGCGAGAACAACCCGCTTACGCGCAGAGAGGCCGAGGTGCTGCGGCTGATGGCGGAGGGCAAAAGCAACAAGCTGATCGGCGAATTCCTGTATATTAGCGAAAAAACCGTCAAGAACCACGTCAGCAGCATCCTGCAGAAAATGGAGGTTGACGATCGCACGCAAGCGGTCATCAGCTCCATCAAGAACGGCTGGGTCACATTGTAAGCTTCCGCAGCATGACCTGAAAGCGAGCAGACTATGGACGGGTCTGCTTCCCAATCAAGACGGCCTCGGTATGGATGACCGAGGCCGTCTTTCTTATATATAGATTTGGCTTCGGAACGTCACTTGTGCCGCGAGCCCGGCGGCTGTTGCCGACACCAGTGGGCGGCTGTGCGCATATAATGCCACAAAAAGGGAGGTGGCATGATGGTCGCCGTCTTTGCAGGCATCCTGTGCTGCTATCTGGTCGCCGTACTGGGGGTTCATCTTGCGGCGCGACGTGCGCGTGGACCCGGCTATGCTGCGCGGCATTATGTCCTGATCGGCGGAACGGGCGAGCTGCGGCTCGAGGCTTATATACGCGCGCTTCGCTGGTACGCCCTCTCTTCGGGCCGGGCGGTCCGCATTACATTGGTGGACCGGGGAATGGGAGCGGAACAATATGCTGTATGGCGCCGTCTGGCCAGGGAGGGCGATGCATGGGTGGATGGGGAAGCGTCCACGGGGGCGGAGGCGCTGCAGCAGTCCGAAGTGTTGCAGGGGACGATGATGAGGCCGGAGTCGATCGTGAGGCCAGAGAAAATGGTGCAAGAGCGTACCTCTGCTGCGGAGGCTCTGCTGACGGCTCCCCGTTCGTTTCCGCGCCATGCCCCGCATGTACTCGTCGATCTGCGGGATCCGTACCAGCTGGAGCGGCTACCGGTCCGATTGGTCCGATTCCCTGATCATGGTCCAGGTTGAATTTTTCGGAAGAACGAGGTACACTGAAATTCGATAGTGCTATTGACGGGAAGCACCCGCGCTAGCGCAGGCTTCGGCTTGCGAGCGGGTGCTTTTTTGTGTTGGCGAGGGAGGATTACAAGGAGAGGAGCGGGTGCGCGTGCGAGGCTGGGTGTATACCGTTGCGCGAGGAGCGGAAAGTGAAGCCTGGGCTACGGTCGTACCAAAGCTCGACCAGGCGTATTGGGCGCAGCAGCGCGAGCTGAGGCGCGAGTCTGCCGGCGCGGGGAGCGGGGACGAGCTGCGCATGCTGGTCTATGAGCACAGTCTGCCGCTGGGAGCGGCGTTGACTGCTGCGGAGCTGTACAACGATGCGGAGCAGGGGCGGCGCCATGCAGGCGCAGGCATAGGCCAGCAGGAACGCCTGGCGCGCAGTATAGCAGAAGCGCAGCGCAGGCTGGCGGCTGAAGGTGTGGGAGCGGTCGCCGATCTGCGAAGGGCAAGCCGTGACGGGGCAGCCCGACTAGGAAGCGGTTATCTAGGGGCCGGGCATCAAGGAGCAGCCGCAACAGGGGCCGCGGAAACAATCGCAGCCGGGATCGTGCGGCTGCGGTATACGGAGCCGGGCTCTGCTCCAGTGCCGGAAATAGGGCGACGCGATGCACTGGGCGAGCCGCTGCGTCAGGCCGCGGAAGCGGCGGCGGCGCTCTTGCGCGGGCGGGCGCTGCTGCATGAGGAAGCGATCGCGTTGCTGACGAACGCGGGCATCGCGACGCCGGGCAGCTGGGGCTGGGACGCGGTGCTGCAGCTCGCCGCCCTGCAGCGCTGCAGCGGCCTTCGCCTCTGCGCGGCTGTTGCGGCGCAGGAGGACGCTCGCGGCTGGCTGCGGCGGCTGCGTCCGCAGCATCGGCTTCAATGCCGGCGCTGCGGCAGCGGCCGGGAGCAACTGCGGCGCACCCGGTGCGCGGCCTGCGGCGATGCCTGCGCGTATTGCGAGGCATGTCTGAACATGGGCAAGGCGCGCGCTTGCGGCCTGCTGGTGCTGGGCGGAGCGGTACCGGCGGCTAGCTCGTCGCAAGGCGCCGTGTCGGGAGCCAGTGACTCGCTCGGTTCAGGGCGGGGGGCCAGTATCACGGACGCCTTGGTATTCGAATCAAGCGATCTGAACCGGATGTCCGAAGCCCGTGCTTCGCACGGCGTTGCCGCTTTTGGCGCAGCCTCCGGCGCGGTCGCGTCCGTCGCAGCGGAGGCAGCAGCTGACGCCCCACTGCAGCGTTGGGGGCTTAGTCCGGCACAGCGCGCGGCGACGGTCGCAGCCCTGGCTTTTATGCTCGAGCGGCAAGCCCTCGCGCTGAGCTCAGGTGCTGCGCCAGTGCTGTCTGCGCCGTCTCCGGCGTTCCTGGCTGCGCGCGATCGAGCCTCGCGGGACTTTCTCCTATGGGCGGTCACGGGCGCGGGCAAGACGGAGATGATCTTTCCGCTGATCGAGGCGGCGCTGCGTCGCGGCGGCCGCGCGCTCGTCGCGACGCCGCGGCGGGACGTCGTGCTCGAGCTGGATCCGCGGATTCGCAAGGCGTTTCCCGAGGCGCGTGTCACGACGCTCTACGGGGGCAGTCCGCAGCGCTGGGAGCGCGGGCAGATTACGCTGGCAACGACGCACCAGCTGTTGCGCTTCGCCGGCGCCTTCGAGCTGGTGATCGTGGACGAGCTTGATGCGTTTCCCTATCACGGCGATCCGATGCTGCATGCGGCGGCGGACCGGGTCTGCACGCCCGGCGGGACCCGGATCCTGCTGTCCGCGACCCCGCCGCCGTCGCTGCAGCGTGAGGTGCGCAAGGGCCGGCTGGCGCATGCGCGAGTCCCGGTGCGCTATCATCGCCATCCGCTGCCCGAGCCGGCGGTGCTTGCCGTACCGGCGGTCCGCGCGCTGTGCAAGGAGCGCCGTCTCCCCCGGCGGCTGACGACAGCGCTGCGGGAGTCGCTGGAACGCGGCGCCCAGATATTTGTTTTTGTCCAGCGCATCCGCGATGTCGGTCCGCTGGTCGCGCTGCTGCGGGCGGCAGGTCTGCAAGCGGCGATGGCGGGCACCTCCTCGAAGGATGAGGCAAGGACGGAGACGGTCCAGGCCTTCCGGCAACGGGCTGTTCGCCTGCTCGTGACGACGACGATTCTCGAGCGCGGCGTGACGGTGCCGAGGAGCGATGTGTTCATCCTGGATGCCGACGGACCGTTGTTCGATGCGTCGTCACTGGTGCAAATGGCGGGCCGGGCCGGCCGAGCAGCCGACGATCCGCACGGCCGAGTGTATTTTTGCAGCCCGGCCCGCAGCCGCGCGCAGCATGCCGCGATCCGGCAAATCCGGGAGATGAACAAGCTGGCGAAGCGTCGCGGCTACCTGATCGCGGACGATGCACCGCAAAGGAGAAAAAAATGAGCGCCGGGCGTTGGCGCGGCTGGCTCGAGCAGGGGAGCAACCGGTTGCTGGCCCTGCTGGCGCCGGGGCCGGCCGCTTGCCTCCTATGCGGTAGGCAAGCGGCCGCTCCGGGCCCTCAAGAGGCGCAGCAGTCGCATGTGCGCCGGCAGCCGCTCTGCCGCGGCTGCCGGGAGGCGATCCCGTGGATCGAGGCGATCAACTGCTATTGCTGCGGGCGTACGATCCGCTGTCCGGACTGCGTGCGCAGGGGCGGCGCCGCCTTCGTATGGAGCCGCAGCGCGGTGCGCTATGACGCGAGCATGCGAGCATGGCTGGCGGCTTACAAGTATCGTGGCGAAGAGAGGCTGGAGCCGCTGTTCGCGGAGATGCTGGAGCCCGTGCTGCAGCGCATGACGGCGGAGCTGCTACGGCGGCTGGAGACTTCGCCGAAGCGGGCGGCCGTGGTAGCGGATGTCGCCGGCAGGCAGCTCCCCGCGGCGGCGATCGCCGCTTGCTGGGACGGCATCGCCTACGTGCCGGTCAGCACCGCGCGCTTGCGCGAACGGGGCTTCAATCAAGCGCAGCGCATGGCGGCCCTGCTGGGCCGGCGCTACGGCATACCCGTACTGCCGCTGCTGGTGCGGACCCGGCACACGCTGAAGCAGAGCGGCAAGTCGCGCTGGAGCCGGCTTCGGGACATGCAGGCGTTGTTCGACGCCGCGCCGGAAGCTGGCGAGCGGCTTGCACGCCTCCGCCAGTCACGCGCCAAGGCACGACAAGGTCCGGATTCGCCGCGCACTGCATGGCGGCCAGGTCCGGACGCGCCGCACGCTGCACGGCGGCCAGGTCCAGATGCGTCACCAGCTGCATGGCGTCCAGATGCGGGCGAGCCGTCCGCCAAGGGGCAGCCTCTGCGCTTGCTGCTCGTGGACGACATCTACACGACCGGCAGCACCCTGGACGGCTGCGCCGACGCGCTGCGGCGCATCAGCGACCTGCCGATAGAAATCTACGGGCTGACCTGGGCGCGGGCTTGAGGGGCATGTCCCAAGAAAAGTAGTGAAAATTACCCGCCAATCCGGTAAAATGAAGGAAATCGTTGTGGTACGAAGGAGGCGCGCAGACATGAGTCTTGATAATTGCCCGCGCTGCGGCAAGCTCTATGCCAATAATTTCCGAGACATTTGCCCGGCTTGCATCAAGGAAATTGATGAGGAATATACGCGCTGTTCGGATTACTTGCGGAAGAATAAAGGCGCAACGCTGCAAGAGTTGTCCGAGGGCACAAACGTGACGATCCGGCAGATTCATCGCTTTATACGCGAAGGCCGCATCTCCATTATGGAGGGTCCGAACCTGACCTATGCTTGCGAGAGCTGCGGCAAGGCAATTCGGGAGGGAAGCATGTGCATGGAGTGCAGGGGGCGGTTTGCGAAGCAATTTAAGGACGCGACGGTAATGCCTGAGCGTGACGAGAAGAAGAGCCTGCGAGACACGTATCAAACTGATAAAATGCGGGACTGGCCCAAATGAATTCGCCATGCACTCTACATTTTCAGCTTATTCTAACCGATAACCTTTATAGATAAAGGAATCGGTTTTTTTAAGCCGGAATCGAAGAGGTGACCAATCGTGAAAATTAATGAACCTGGCCGAATCGGCATGGTGAACGCATACCAAAAGCATCAGGAGCAGGCCTCCGACGCAGGACCAAAGGCGAAGCGGACCGATAAGGTGCAAATTTCGGCGGAAGCGCATCAATTGCTGAGCAGCAGTAAAGTAGATACCGCAGCTAAGGCAGAGCGGATGCAATCCCTCAAGCATGAAGTTGCGACCGGAACGTATTACGTGGATGCCAGTAAGATCGCAGAAAAGCTAGTGTCGTATTTCAAGCCGGACGGAAAGGCGTGAGTATATGTCGTTAGCGGAGCTTATCCAAACGCTCGATCACCAAGCTGCGATTTATAAGCAACTGCTGGACATTGCAGAGGCCAAGACCGCTGTATTGGTCCGAAACAATGTGGAGCAGTTGAATCAATTTTTACAAAAAGAGCGCAAGCTGGTTACGGAAGCCGAAAGTCTGGAAGTGCGTCGTGCGCAGTTGACCAGCCGTCATTTTGCGACAATCGGATATCGAGGAACCGGATATACAATAAGCGAGTTGATTCGATCGACGCATCATTCGGAACCCAAGCAGCAGCTGATAGAAATGCAGCAGGCGCTTGCGAGCATGCTGGAGGAACTGAAACGCCGTAACGAACTGAATCAACAGCTTGTCCGGCAGTCGTTGGCCTTTGTCGACTATTCCGTCAGTTTAGTCGTCGAAGATCCGTCGGAAGATCTGATCTACAAGCATCCGCAGAAGCAGCTTGCCATGAACGGCAAAAATAGAATGTTCGATTCGCGGGCATAGGAAGGGAAGAGTGTCAATGAGATCCACGTTTCATGTTCTGGAAACCGCCAAACGCAGCTTGTTTACGCAGCAGGCGGCGATTAACACCGTCGGCCATAATATTGCCAATGCCAATACTTCTGGGTATTCCCGCCAAGTGGTGGGCATGGTGGCCGGCCGGCCGATTGAAGCGGTGGGCCTGAGTCGTTCGACGGCGCCCGGGCAGCTTGGCACAGGCGTGGAATTCACCTCCATTGAACGCGTGCGGGTTGCCTTTTTGGACGATCAGTTCCGCAATCAAAGCAAATATCTCGGTAGCTGGTCGGTACAGGCGGACACGCTGGCCAAGCTTGAGGCGGTTGTCAATGAACCCGGGGATACGGGCATCCGCACCGTGCTCGAGAATTTCTGGAATGCATGGTCCGATCTTAGCAAGGATCCCGAAAGCATCACCGGCCGCAAAATCGTACGCGAGAACGCACTGGCACTGGTTGATGCCTTTAATCAGACAAGCAGGCAACTCTCCGATCTAAGCCAGGATCTGACATCCAATATTGAGGTCAAGGCGACCGAAATCAATACCATTACCAAAACCATTGCCTCACTCAACAATGAAATTCGGCGTATAGAAGGCTTGGGCGATCACGCGAACGATCTGCGCGATCAACGGGATCTGTTGACGGACCAGCTTTCGCAAATCGTAAATATTAACGTGACCGAGAACGAGTCCGGCTACACCATTAATATGGGGAACGTCAATCTGGTTGATGGGCAGACCGCGACCGAGGTGACGGCTGCATCGCTCGAGAGCGCTTATAGCTCGGGGAATCTGAACAACGGCGAGGTATTCGGCATGATTGTCTCGCGCGATGTCTATGTTGCGGAATACCAAGGACAATTGGATCTGTTGGCCAACACGCTGGCAAACGGCGAAATGGAAGTCACGATCCCCGCGGGGTCGGTGCTGCCCGGAACGACGACGCCCTTGGCCACGGATACCGTTATGACGGTCAATGGCATCAATGGGTTGCACCAACTCGGTTATACGCTGGAGGAACCGCTGGCAACGGGATTGGACTTCTTTACGTTCGAAGCAGGATCTACAGGGATTACGGCTGCCAGTATTCGATTGAACCCGGCAATTGAGTCGGATACGAACAAGATCGCCAGCTCGTTACGTACGACGACGGATGCGGGACCGCCTCCGGTGTCGACAGCGGTGAAGGGCAATAATACACTGGCGCTGTTAATGTCGGAGCTCAAGAATATTAAATTCAGCTTTGACGAAACGGCGGCAGGCGGCGGCGTTTACGATTCAACATTGTCCAACTATTATAACGGCATGGTCGGTTCGCTCGGTGTGCAGGCACAGGAAGCCAATCGACAATATGAAAATGCCAGTATTCAGACGGAGCAGGTCGACATGAGCCGTCAATCGGTCAGCGGCGTATCGCTGGACGAGGAAATGTCGAATTTGATCAAATACCAGCATGCCTACAGTGCCGCTGCGCGTATAATGACTGCCTTTGACGAAATGATGAATAAATTAATTAACGGCACAGGCGTAGTCGGCCGTTAATCAGTGTGAGGAGGATGACCGATGTTACGTGTGACGCCCGGCATGATGCATATGCAGCTATCGCGCAATATTAACCGTAATTTGTCGCAAATGCAGCAGTTGCAGAATCAGACCTCTACCGGCCGCAAAATCAATAACCCTTCCGACGACCCGGTCGGCATTACGTATTCGTTGCGCTATCGCACGGAAATTGCAGCAAATGAGCAGTACCAGGAGAATGTCGATTCGGCGTTGTCTTGGCTGGACTTTAACGACACAGTGCTGGCACAAACCGGCGATGTCCTCGCTCGGCTGAAGGAATTGACCGTGCAAGGCTCAAACGGGACTAACCCGGATGTATCGTTAGATAACATTAGTAAAGAGATTCGCCAACTGAAAGACCAGTTGATCGAAATTGCTAACAGCGAAATCAACGGAAAGTATGTATTTAACGGCCAGATGTACAGCGAGCGCCCGTATAACACCTCTGACCCGGCTTTTGATGCGGCTAGCGTCGTAACCGACGAGGCGGCAATTAACTATGCCGTCGGCGTCAACGTTTCGTTGAAAATTAACATATCCGGCAATGAAGTATTCGGAGCACCGGCAGAGGCGGATAATCTTTTTGCAACTATTGATCGTATCGTAACTGCGCTAGAATCGGGTCAATATGCAGATGTGACCGCGGAGCTCGGCAATATTGAATCGCGTATGGACAAAACCTTGATCGCGCGAGCAGAGATCGGGGCAAAGGTCAATCGGGTTGAATTGATGCAAAATCGGCTGGCGGACCTCAAATTGAATTTAACCGATCTGCAATCCAAAACCGAAGATGCCGATTTCGAGAAGCTGTTGATCGACTCCAAAATCAATGAAGCGATTTATCAGGCGTCGTTGTCCGTCGGCGCTAAGATCATCACGCCCTCGTTGTTAGACTTTATCCGATAATTGGCGGTGAAGCTGTATGAAGATGCCGATTATGCAAGCCGACACGAAGTGGGGGAGGATCGGGATCCAGACGCAGCCGGGCCAGTACGAGATACGAACACATCGTGCCGACGTACAGGTTGAGACAACGCCGGCTCAGGTAACGGCGGTAACGCCGCTGCCCGAGCTCTCCATCGACCAGAGCAAGGCGTGGGAGGCGTTGAACGGAGGCAAGCCGATGGCGTTCTGGAATCGAATTTACTCCCAGATCCCGAGCATCGTCCAGCAAAATATAGCACGAATTGTCGAGCGTGGAAATCAGATGGCGGATTTTCGTCTCAAACGCAACCCCATTCCGGATATGGCATTTGAGCAAATAGGGCGGCATACTTCGGACATTGAATACTTCGGTCCACCCTCGGTCGATAATGTCGATCTTCATTTCACAGTGTATCCGGCAGAAATCGATGTTGAACTGGGCACGCTCGATGTACAGGTGACGCCACGCAAGCCGGATATTACGTACCATCGCGGCAATGTGAACGTTTATATGGAGCAGTATCCTTCCTTGCACTTGTCGGTGCTCGGATTGGATGCTCGAATGTAGAAGCCGCTAAGCTGCTGGTCCCATTCGCATGTATGGGATCAGTAGCTTTTTTAATCGCAATTCGTTATGCTTTGATCAAAAGGAAGGGGGAAGAAAAATGGAGGTTCAAACTAGCCATTTCGGCCTTCTGGACGTGCCAGAGAGCGAGCTCATTCGATTTCCGAAGGGGTTGCCAGGCTTCGAAGAATGCACCTTATTTATTATGGTGTCGCCTGAAGAAGACGAGCCCTTTTCGTTTTTGCAATCCGCCCAGCGGATGGAGCTCGTATTTGTGGTGGCCGATCCGTTTCTGTTCTATGCAGAATACGATTTTGAGCTGCCGCATGCAGCGCTCGCGGAGCTGAACATTTCGTCGCCGGAGCAGGTTCTGATTCGAGGTATTATCAGTATGGGAGATGATCCGGCCAAGACATCGATTAATCTTGTTGCTCCGATTGTCGTGAACACAGACGCCCGTATAGGCAAACAGGTGGTGCTGGCGGCTACGCAGTACAAGACACGGCACCCGATATTTTCAAATAGTTCTTCCGGCTCAGTTTTGAAAGGAGGCTAATCGATGCTTGTCCTTTCTCGCAAAAAAGGGGAATCGATCATTCTACAGGATAACATTGAGATTACGATAGTGGAAACCGGTTCCGATCAAGTCAAAATAGGCATAGTTGCTCCGAAAGAAATTGAAATTTTGCGCAAAGAGCTGTACCAATCCGTTAGAGAATCGAATGAGCAATCCTCTGCTCCGGCAGCGGGCTTGTCGGTCCTGCGCGAGCAGCTGAAAAAGCTGAAAAAAAAAGATTGAAGCTATAATGAATTTGTAGAAATACGCCGATATACAAAGTAGAATCGCGCGGAGGGCGGCCGACCTTCGTGTGAGGGACCACATGGATGTGGGAAACGAATTCAGGGAGGAATTTTTTTATGCGTATTAATCACAACATTACCGCGCTTAACAACCACCGTAATATGGGTCTGAACAACGTGGCTGCAGGAAAAAGCATGGAGAAGCTGTCCTCGGGTCTGCGCATCAACCGTGCGGCTGACGATGCAGCCGGTCTGGCTGTTTCTGAAAAAATGCGCGGTCAGATCCGTGGCCTCGAACAAGCGCAGCGCAACGTT
Organism: Paenibacillus sabuli; assembly: GCF_014705605.1. Taxonomy (GTDB): domain Bacteria; phylum Bacillota; class Bacilli; order Paenibacillales; family Paenibacillaceae; genus Paenibacillus_D; species Paenibacillus_D sabuli. The sequence goes on along the minus strand of NZ_JACXIZ010000019.1, from coordinate 1,273 downwards.
CAAGACGGTATCTCGTTCGTGCAGACGGCTGAGGGCGCAATGAACGAAGTTAGTGCCATGCTGACGCGTATGAAAGAGCTGAACGTGCAAAAGCTGAATGGAACGTATAGCGCTACGGACAAATCCAATATTGATGTCGAGCTGGATGAACTGGGTGAGCAGATTGACAGCATCTTGGACGATACACAATTCAATGGCATCTCGATTACGGTTTCAGCAGGCGTTGACATTCAAGCCAATGACGATAGCCAAGTAATCAATATCGCTGGAATTACGACTACGGGGGTTTATGGTCTCGACAGTGCTACGTCGCTGGGAGCCATCGAGACTGCTATTGAGAACGTAGCTACAGAACGTGCGAAGCTGGGTGCCTCGCAGAATCGTCTGGAGTATACGTCCAATAACCTCGGGACAACCGTTGAGAACCTGACGGCGTCTGAATCGCGGATTCGGGATACGGATATGGCGAAGGAAATGGTTGAGCTCACCAAAAACAATATTTTGCTGCAAGCGTCGCAAGCCATGCTGGCGCAAGCGAACCAGGCACCGCAAGGCGTGCTGACGCTGCTTCGTTAATCAATAAAACCTATACTTAAACTATTCCACATGGACGTGGAATTTTAATTCAGGGAGGAAACTAATCATGCGTATTAATCATAATATTACAGCGTTGAACAACCACCGCAACATGGGCCTGAACAATGTAGCAGCTGGTAAAAGCATGGAGAAGCTGTCGTCGGGTCTGCGTATCAACCGTGCAGCTGACGATGCGGCCGGTCTTGCCGTATCTGAAAAAATGCGTGGTCAAATCCGCGGTCTGGAGCAAGCGCAGCGCAACGTTCAAGACGGTATTTCGTTCGTACAAACAGCTGAGGGTGCAATGAATGAAGTCAGTGCCATGCTGACCCGGATGAAAGAACTGAACGTACAAAAGCTGAATGGAACGTACAGTGACACGGATAAGGATAACATTGACGTGGAGCTGGGTGAGCTGGGTGAACAAATCGACAGCATTATGACGGACACCACTTTTAATGGCATTCATATCACGTCCAACGTCACCATTCAATCCGATGACGATTCTCAAACGATTTCGATTACCGGAATTGCTACAGGTTCGTTCTCGGGTCTGAATGCTTCAAGTACATTGGCTGATATCGAGGCGGCAATTGAAGCCGTGTCGACTGAACGTGCCAGCCTTGGTGCTACGCAAAACCGCTTGGAGTACACGTCCAACAACCTCGGTACCACCGTGGAAAACCTGACGGCGTCC
>NZ_JACXIZ010000018.1 GCF_014705605.1 Paenibacillus sabuli | reverse complement strand
GATACGGATATGGCGAAGGAAATGGTTGAGCTCACCAAAAACAATATTTTGCTGCAAGCGTCGCAAGCCATGCTGGCGCAAGCGAACCAGGCGCCGCAAGGCGTGCTGACGCTGCTTCGTTAATCAATAGAACTTATATTTAAACTATTCCACATGGACGTGGCATTTTAATTCAGGGAGGAAATCAACATGCGTATTAATCATAACATTACAGCGTTGAACAACCACCGCAACATGGGCCTGAACAATGTAGCAGCTGGTAAAAGCATGGAAAAGCTGTCGTCGGGTCTGCGTATCAACCGTGCAGCTGACGATGCGGCCGGTCTTGCCGTATCTGAAAAAATGCGTGGTCAAATCCGCGGTCTGGAGCAAGCGCAGCGCAACGTTCAAGACGGTATTTCGTTCGTACAAACAGCTGAGGGTGCAATGAATGAAGTCAGTGCCATGCTGACACGGATGAAAGAGCTGAACGTACAGAAATTGAACGGCACCTACAGCACGACGGATATTTCGAATATCAATGTTGAGTTGAACGAGCTCGGGAGCCAGATTGACAGCATTATGGATGACACTACATTCAATGGAATTAATATTACAGATGATGTTGATATCCAAGCCAATGATGATGCTCAAACGATTACGATCACTGGAGTGGACACTTCGGACTTTACCGGGTTGGCCAGTACAACTACTTTGACTCAGATCGAAGAGGCAATTGAGGCCGTTTCTACCGAGCGGGCGAGCCTTGGTGCTACGCAGAATCGTCTGGAGTACACGTCCAACAACCTCGGTACCACCGTGGAAAACCTGACGGCGTCCGAATCGCGAATTCGGGATACAGATATGGCCAAGGAAATGGTGGAGCTTACGAAGAACAATATTTTGCTGCAGGCATCGCAGGCGATGCTGGCACAAGCGAACCAAGCGCCGCAAGGCGTTCTGACACTGCTTCGTTAAAAATACTAGTTTCTAAACAAAAGGAGACCGACAACTATGCCGGTCTCCTTTTGTTTATGTAAAGCTAAAGTATACAGGTCACTTTGCCGATATATATAATAACGAAACTTGAAAGAACGGGTGGTGTCATATGAACAATGTTTCACAGGGAGCGTCTGTTGTACCGGCATCGACGTCACACTCTATTGGAGAATCGACGAAAACCAATGCAATGATTTCGCAGCTGCGTACCGGGAAACAGCTGGAGATAGCTGAACGTAGCGGAGTCAAGGTGACAATGGGCGAGGAACAGATGATCCGGGCAATCGACAGGGCTGTAAAGGCTCTCCAAGGCGCTACGACAACCTTTGAATTCAGTGTGCATGAAAAAACGAATATTATTAGCGTTAAGGTACTGAATAAAGAAACGGGCGAACTTATTCGTGAGGTGCCACCGGAAAAGACGCTAGATTTGGTTGCGAAGATGATGGAGTTTGCCGGCATTTTATTTGACGAGCGGGTTTAATTGCGATTGGAGGAATTTAAATGCGTTTAACGGGTCTAGCTTCAGGCTTAGATATCGACTCAATGGTACAAGAACTCATGGCAGCCAGACGAAAACCGTACGACAACCTTTTTCAGAAAAAAACGACTATGCAATGGCAGCGAGAGCAGTATCGGGAAGTTAGTGCGAAGCTTGTGGACTTTAGTCTAAATAAACTATCTTCCTATAGTCTGTCGTCTGCAATCTCGGCGAAAAAAGCTCAAGTTACCGGAAGCACTACTGCAGTGAGCTCTACGGCAACATCTGGCGCAGCGACTGGAACTATGACGGTTTCGATAGCCCAGTTAGCAACGGCTACAAGATATACATCTTCTGCTAGTGGAGGATTGACAGGGGGGCCAATTGATCTATCGAGTACACTGCAAGAATTGAAGGATAGCCATGGCCTTACCTATACTGCAGTTGATTCCACTATTACCCTCGAAATCAATGGAACAGAAATTACACTAAACGAAAATGAAGATACGATGGCCACATTGATATCCAAGATTAATTCCAAAACCGATGTTAATGCGGTCTTTGACAGTGGTAGCGGCAAGTTATCATTGACGACGAAAGAGACTGGCGCCGCAGCTGATGTTGCAATTGTGGGTGACGTGCTGGATGTCTTTGATTTAGAGTGGAATGTAGCTGGCGAAGATGCGGTTGCAACAGTTAACGGATTGCAAATAACAAGTGCAAGTAACAAGATTTCCATTAACGGGGTTGAACTGACTTTTTTGGAAGTAACAGACGGAAGCGAAGCTACAATTTCAGTAGGTACGGACACTGAAAAAATTATGGATACGATCAAATCATTTATCAATGATTATAACGAAGTGCTTAATTTGTTGAACGGGAAAGTCAATGAGGAGCGATATCGTACTTATCAACCCCTGACCACGGAACAAAAAGCGGAAATGAAAGACAGTGAAATCGAGCTGTGGGAAGAAAGAGCGAAAAGCGGGTTGCTGCAACGTGATTCAATTTTAACAAGCTTGGTTTCGAATATGAGACTTGGTTCGATTTCAAATGTTAATGTTGACGGTGTCGAAATTAATCTGACTTCATTGGGGATCACTACCGGAGCGTGGGAAGAGCGCGGAAAACTAGTGATTAAAGACGAAGCCGCATTGCGGGATGCCATTGAGGATAATCCTGAGCAAGTAATGGCTTTTTTCACCCAAAAAAGTACGGATAAAACGCCTGCAGCTGAAGATGCAGGGCTGTTTACGAGACTTACCAATTCTGTATCCGCATCATTAAAGGATCTTGCGGAAAAGGCGGGCACTTCTCGATATAGCGCGGAACTAACAACGAAATTCATGGAAAACAGTTTGATGGGCGAGCAGCTTTTGCAGCTTGAGCGTCGTATGGATACTGTAAACTCACAGCTCCTCCGAATGGAAAATCAATATTATAAACAATTTGCAGCAATGGAGAGTGCAATCAATAAATTCAACTCCCAGGCAGGTGCGTTGGCAAGCTTCATGGCATAATAAGGGGTGAATTGTTGTGATTAATAATCCATATTTGAAATATCAGCAATCGGCTGTACAGACGGCTTCTCCGGCGCAGCAATTGATTATGCTCTACGATGGCGCAATTCGCTTTTTGAGGAGCGCGTTGGAAGCAGTGGAGACGCGAAACATTGAGAGCGCCAATGCAAATATTCAAAAAGCTCAGGCGATCATTCATGAATTTGTTGCGCTGTTGGATTTCACTTACCCTGTGGCGAAAGACCTCGCTAATATTTATGAATATATGCTGCACCAATTAATTCAAGCGAATTTAACCAAAAGCATGGAACCCATTCAAGAAGTACTGAATCATATGATTGACCTACGCGAAACGTGGGTTCAGGCGAATAAACAATCTGTTGGCGAAAGGTCAAATATGACGCATGCTTAGTACACTGCTTGAGGGACTTTACAACAAAACGACAACCATTATATCGAATTTTGAGATGGCCAGTTTTGAACAGTTGGAAGAGGTAAGCCAGCTTCGCAGTGAGTTGATTGAATGGCTTCAATTGCAATCATCCAATCCATTGACCGTGAAACAAAAAGAAATGCTTCAAGAGATTTTGGGTTACGACGATTTGGTTTTTTTGAAAATGAATCAATTGAAACAAGAAGCAGCCAGGCAATTGGGGGGAATTACGCAAGCGAAACGCCAAAAAGACGCCTATGAGTTCTCAGGTCCCAACGATAGCTTTTTGTTCGACCGTCGAAAATAAAGAACAGCCTAATAGTGGTGAGGTTGTTCTTTATTTTTCGTCATTACGATTTCCGGAGGTAGTCAGGTGGGCACATTGTTAGAAGCGCAAATTGAAGAGGATTTGGAGAAACTAAGATCTTTTTTGCCTGAACTTGTATTGGCTTGTGATTCAGTGGCAGACCAGTTGCTAGTACCATTAGACGATAAGACATGGCAGCAATACGGAGATTTGGTAGCGGGTATGGATAATCTCTATCGGGCGTTACAAGTCGTTTCAGAAGATATGGAAAAAAATTCATCTTATTTTATCGTACGTAATTATTTGATTCAATTAACCAATAGATTTTCTGAGAGGTTCCAGGAAATGAACGCCTGTTCTGACAGCGATGATCTAGTAGGAGCCAGTGATTATATCCGCTACGAGCTCAAGAAAATTTTCAGTCAACTTATCGTCGTCTTTGGCGAATCTAAAGCAATACAACGAGAACGATATATGCGCAATCTGATCGCGATTCAAAAAAAATTCCCAAAATTGTTTCAGCAAATTCAAAATGAGCCTTTCAATTCATCAGCTTATCAAATCACCTATGCCAAGAACCAGGAACCAAACCTCTGTATTATAGATGATACTATTCAATACATGTATAGCAATTACAATCCAGGCTATGAAGTGGGAAAGTGGATTGACAATATTTCAAGTGATGCTCCAAAGGATAAAGCGATCGTATTTGGATTTGGCTTTGCTTATCATGTAGTCGAATATGCCAAGCAATTTCCGAACACGCATTTATACATATATGAACCGGATTTGCAGATACTTATTGCCGCATTACATGCGGTTGATTTGGTTGATTTTATTGCCTCGGGGCACTTAGTTAACCTTGTTGCAGGGGGAGATAACAAGACGCGTAAAAGAATGATGTATGATTTTCTGAAAGTATTAGAGTTTGACGTGTCTATACTCTCCCTTCCTTTTTATGACAGGTTTAAAGAAGAAGAGAAAAAAGAGTTTTTCCTAGATGCGCAACTAGCGATTATGAGTTATCAAGGTACGCACAATACGTTGCATCGATTTGCAAAGCAGTGGATTAAAAATGTACTGTTTAACTTGCCAATCACCTTAAATACGCCATCTTTTGATCAATTTAAAGGGGCATTAAAAAACAAAACGGCTATCGTAGTAGGAGCAGGCCCCTCCCTTGATGCCGATATTGAATATTTAAAAGAAGTTGGTAATCGTGCGCTGATCATTGCGGCAGGATCAACGATACAATCGCTCCTTCATTATGGGGTCAAACCTCATTTGATCGTATCCATGGATGGCGGTGATGCCAATTATAGAGCTTTTAAAGGCCTAGATATCGAAGGAATTCCTTTTTTATATGCGAATAGTATTGAATATCGGATTGTATCTAATGAAAGTAAAGATTTAATGCATGTAAGTTTTACAACTGATTATATGAGCAACTACCTATATCAATTATCGGATCGGGATCTTCAATTTCTTCCAACGCCTTCAGTCACGGGAACGGCAATTCAAGCGGCTGTTCATATGGGGTGTACGACAATTGTATTTACCGGGCAGGATTTATCGTACCCCATAGATGATAATGTGTATGCTAAAGGGGCTCGGCATGCTGAAGATAATGGAAAAGAGACTCTTCGGAACGCAGCAGCGCACGTTGAAAATGTACGTGGTGGATATAATCGAACGACTGAAGGCATGAAAATCACGCTGGCTAGTATTGAAGATTTAATTGCAACCTATCCCGACGTCACATTTGTCAATGCTTCGCAGCTCGGAGCTAAAATGAAGCATACGATTTGGCGAACATTCAGTGATGTTCTCGGAGATTTGCAACAGAACAAGGAAGATATAGGTTCTCTGTTTGCCAATTTGCATGGGTTACAATCGGCATATGACGACAAACGGACAAAAAATGTTCTGATGAGATTTAATAGCCTGCCTCTTGAATTGGAGCGTACCAAATCCACTCTGCTCAATGTTAAAATAGAAACGGAAAAATTAGGGCGTCTAGAACGATTGAATATTAAACAAGTGGAAAAAAACATAATTGAAGTAGTAAAAGATTGGGCAAAATTTCAATCTAATGATATTTTCAAATGTATGTTTAGTCAAATGTATCGAGAAAGATTTGCTATGGTGAATCGTCAATTAAACCGATCATCAAAAGATAAAAACGTTTTGAAGAGAGCGAAAGAGACGCATTCTCTGTTAGGTCCCTTGACGGCTGATCTTTTGAATGTAATACCTGAGTTGGAGGCGCTGCTTTCAGAAGCTCGTGCGAGATTGCGCTAAACTGGAGCTGCAGCGTATATGCCGGATTATAAGGAGGATTACTATTGTATTTTAAAAATAAAAAGATATTGATCATCGGCGGCACCGGGACAATCGGGCAAATGCTCGTGAACCGCCTTATGTCCGAACAGCCGGAGGTGATCCGGGTTTTCAGCAGAGATGAGCATAAGCAGTATGAAATGCAGCAAAAATGGATGTCAAATAAAAACATTAGGTTTCTTATAGGAGATGTGCGTGACTACGAGCGTTTAAAAAGAGCGATGCAGGATATTCACTACGTTTTCCACGTAGCGGCAATGAAGCATGTACCAGCTTGTGAGTATAATCCGTTTGAGGCAGTCCAGACAAATGTCATTGGTACACAAAACGTCATCCAAGCAGCTATGGAATGTGGTGTAGAACGGGTCTTGTTCACCAGCTCCGATAAAGCAATTGCACCAACAAACACCTACGGTGCATCGAAACTCATGGCCGAGAGACTTATATCTGCTGCCCAATATTATGGGGGTGGTTCAAAGACAATATTTTCAGCTGTACGTTTTGGGAATGTGCTAGGCTCTCGAGGTTCAGTAATCCCGCTATTTCAAGAACAAATTCTTCACCACCGGGAAATTACGATAACTGAAAAGGACATGAGTCGGTTCATGATGACAAGCCGCCAAGCGGTTGATTTGACGCTTGAGGCTTTAAAGTACGCAAAGGGCGGAGAAGTGTTTGTACTTAAAATGCCTGTCATTCGATTAATGGATTTGGTTGATTGTGTAATTGAAGAGATGGCCAAGCGCTTAAATATTAACGTGCATGATATTCGAATTAAGGAAATGGGTTTGCGACCAGGAGAAAAACGTTTTGAGGAATTAATGACAGAAGATGAAGCGTTTGATGCTCAAGAGCTTCCGAATATGTACATTATTCCAAATGCTTTCGTCAGAGGGAATACAGACCGCTATGTTGGGGCGAGCAAAATAACATCAAATCATTACAACTCTAAGTATAGTAAACCAATTAATAAAGAACGTGTTCGAGAGTTATTAAAAGAAACCATTTCTTTTGAAACCCAATTTAATTACTATCAAAATGTTATTTATTAATAGGAAATTGCTATGTTTTAGAGAAAAGAGGAAGAAGTAATGGTAACAGCAGCAGTTATTCAAGCAAGAATGGGGTCGACTCGTCTTCCTGGGAAAGTAATGACTTCAATCGAAAATAAGTCGATGTTAGGCCACGTGATAGAACGATGCAAAAAAATGAAGGTGGATGAAATCGTTGTATGCACGACAAGAAATGAAGAAGATCATGTAATAGAGCGTGAAGCTAAAAAATATAACGTGAATTTATATCGCGGCGACGAGGAAAATGTCTTATTAAGATACTATGAGGCAGCTCGGAAATTTAATATTGATTCAATTGTTAGAGTTACCGCAGATTGTCCTTTGATTGACCCCATGCTGTCAAACAAAATTATTGAAATGGCTGCATCAACTGGGGCTGATATTGCACATATGGCTGGTTATCCTAGGGGACTTGATACAGAAGTATTTCAATTTAAGTCTTTGCAGTCTTTTGTTTCAAAAAATTTAGAGCCTAGATATAAAGAGCATGTGACTCTATTTTTTTATGACAATAACTCTCTATATAAAGTGGAAACACAAAACTGTGAGGTGGATCTTTCAAACCATCGCTGGACAGTAGATACGGTTGAGGATTTAACATTGATAAAGGAAATTTATGCTCGTCTCTATAACGAGGACAAACATTTTGACTGGCAAGCGGTTTTAAAACTCCTTTACGAGAATCCACTTTTAAAGGACATAAATTCACATATAAAACAAAAGAGCCTCTAAGGAGTTGATTCTGTGAAATGGCTACTATCGATTGGGGCGGGAGTTGAACAAGTTGAACCGATTAAAATTGCCCAAGCTATGGGGTATAAAGTTGTAGCGATGGACGGAAACGCAAATGCTCCCGGCTTAAACATAGCGGATCGATCTTTAAACATTGATATCTCAGATAAAGTTGAAGTGCTGACGGAAGTAAGGAAGTGTAATGTTTCGGGAATCATACCCAGCCCAATTGGAAAATGTTTAACAACCATAGGACTGATTAATGATGAGTTATCTTTTCCAGGTATCTCGGCAGCAGCAGCCGAAAGATGCACGAATAAAAAAATATTTCATGATTTGTTATCTCGCAATCATTTCTTGAGACCGAGTCAATCAGAAGTTTTTCAAATGACACAAATTCCGTTGGAGTTAAAGTTTAATGACTATCCCTTGATTATAAAGCCATGTAATGGCTCTGGAAGCAAAGGAGTAATTGTTGTCCAGAGTGAAGAAGAGTTAGAACAAGCTTTAATGGACTTGTCAAAACTAGAAGAAGTCCAAGATTGGCTAATTGAGTCCTTTATAGAAGGGACAGAATATGGGGTCGATGCTGTTGTCATAGATGGAAAATTCCAATTATTAATGATACGCGAAAAAACATTGAGTAATTTACCTTACCGTCAAGCAATACAAGTCTCGGGTCCTGCCAATTTAACAGAACTACAGATTAAAAGTATTGCCGAATGCTTGGAGAGGGCAGCCCAAGTACTTGAAATGAATAATTGTATCCTTCATGCGGATGTATTACTTTTACAGGAAGGTGTCTGTATTATTGAAATGGCAGGACGTCCTTCCGGGCAAATGATATCAAGCAATATTATTCCATTGGCCACAGGACTAAATGTGATTCAAGAAGGAATAAAAATAAGTTTGGGGATAAATGCTGATTTCACAATAAATGATTCCAGACCCGTGGCACTCACCTATTTTACTCATTCAATTCATCCGAAGATTATTGAAAAGTATGAAAAGAACGGGGAAATATTAAAGTTTAAACAGACAGAGCATGATTCAAGCGATGTGATTCAAATTACAAATGGTACTGATCTTTCGGGTGCGGGATATATCATAACTACTGGTTTAAATTTAGCAGAAGCTCAGAGTATTGGTGACACTATAATAAAGCAAGGTGGAGATTATAATGAAGATCGATCCGAATATTCAAAAATCAAGCAATGAGATTAAAAAGAACCAGCTTCTATATCCCGAGGAACGAATTGTCGTCTTTTTGAATAAATATTTCAAGGATTTATCAGAGAATATGAAAAAAAAAGGATTAGATATTGGCTTTGGTTCTGGGAGAAACATGAAATTATTTTCCGACTTTGGAATAGAAGCATACGGGATCGATTACAGTTCTGATGCTAAGGAGACAGCATGTGCACTTTTTGGAGATCACCTGAAAAGAGATAATATGTTTGTTTCCGATGTTTCTGACTTCGATTCTATGGATCTTTTGTTCGATGCAGTTATATATTATGGGTCGGCGTTTTTCAAGAATTTAGAGGGCATGAAACGCGATTTAGAAAAAGTACATCAATTTATGGCGGATAATGGGAAAATGCTGATTAATTTTAGAAGTAAAGAAAATTGGTTTTATGGTAAAGGTCGCTCCTTGGACGGGCTTTTTTATTCTTTGGACGAGACTGCTGGACCTTATAGTGGGTATAATTATACCTTTTTGGATTATAACGAGGCAGAGCAATTGCTAATCGATTCCGGATTTTGTATTGAGAATTATGAAATTCTAGAACTCACAAAAAATATGGGAAAAGAAAAACATAGTTGGTATATTTTTTGGGTCTCTAAAACCAATAAAATATGCTGATCGTATTTCATACTATTGCAAATGAGCAAGTTGGTATAGGTCATCTTAGCAGAGTCGCGAGTTTGATAAAAGTACTTTTAAAACATCCTTTAGGAATAAACGCTCACATACGTGTGATTATTGAGGGTAATTGCAAAATGGCCAATATGTTTATTCCGAAAAATATACAACTAATCTGTACTCCAGACAGATCACAGTCATATGTAGAACGTGCTCAATTAGTTGAGAACTATGCTGAGACCATGTCTAAACTTCTCATAACAGATCTTCTTCATTTGCGCCGAGAAGATTCTGATTCAGCAAGAAAACAAGGGTTTAAATGTATTATCCACCTTAATGACTCGGGAATCCCAGATTACCAGCCTGATATAGTCGTGAACGGAGATGCATTTTTACTCGAGGGTGCCACAAGTTGTCATTCAATACTTCAATTACAAGGTCGAACATTTAATATTGTTAACCCTGACTTGAATTTACTACGACCTTCTAAATTGTTGTTGATAGAAAAAGTGAATAAGATTCTAATTACTTTTGGCGGTGCCGATCCTGGCCATTTAACAGAAGTGTTTTTTGAAAAACTTAAAAATCATCCACAATACCACTATACATTTGTATTAGGAGCGGCATTTGGAGAAGAGAGGACAAAGAAATTTCATGAAGGTTTAATTCCGAAGAACTTTACTGTGATTCAGAATACAAGTAAAATTCATTCCCAAATTAAGAACGCTGATATTATCGTTACACTAGGCGGGATCACCAGTTATGAGTCAATGTACTTGGGGAAACCGGTATTGGCAGTAAGTTGGAGTTATTTAAATTACTATGTGAAGAGGCTTGCCGGAGCTAATCTAGTTGTTGATCTGGGTGACCCTAACGTATGTGTAGAGCGTTTTTTGGTCGAGATCTCCAATCTCACTCGATTAAATCAGGTTGCTCAAAACGGATGGAAGGCAATAGATGGGGCTGGTGCGAATAATATTGCGAATGCCATTTTAAGGTACATAAACCAATTTTAAAGGTATATTTCTTTTATTGCTGATAATTGTGAAATTAACGAAAAGGCTGGAAACTCACTATTTTAGTACTAGGAGCGAGATATGGAGTTTAAAATTGGAAACAAGGGAATTGGAAAAAAAAACAAACCATTCCTAATTGCCGAAATGTCCGGGAATCACAATCAATCATTAGATCGCGCATTGGAATTGGTGAAAGCCGCCGCCGATTCAGGTGCCGATGCATTAAAAATGCAGACCTATACCCCTGATACTATGACTTTAAATATTAACACCGATGAATTTATAATAGATAACCCGAAAAGTATTTGGAAGGGGAAATCTTTATATGAGTTGTATGGGGAAGCGTATACCCCTTGGGAATGGCACGAAGAAATAATCAGGAAAAGCGAAGAGCTTGGGATGGTAGCTTTTAGCACGCCGTTTGATGAGTCGGCAGTTGATTTTCTAGAATCACTTAATGTGCCGGCATACAAGATTTCCTCTTTTGAGAACACCGATATTCAACTAATTCGAAGAGTTGCTGCTACGAGAAAGCCGCTTATTATTTCAACTGGAATGGCATCAATTGCAGAATTAGATGAATCTGTACGTGCCGCTTATGATGCCGGGGCCAAAGATATTGTATTGTTGAAATGTACTAGTACCTACCCAGCCTCACCTAGTGACAGCAATCTCGCTACTATGTCCCACATGGAGGCATTGTTCGGATGCCAGGTCGGGCTTTCCGATCATACGCTTGGAATTGGAACGGCAATTGCAAGTGTAGCCTTAGGTGCGACAGTAATTGAAAAGCATTTAACCCTTTCTCGTTCAGAAGGAGGGGTCGACGCTGCGTTTTCTTTAGAACCTCAGGAATTCAAATTGCTTTCCGAAGAAATTGAACATGCTTGGCAATCAGTAGGAACAATTCGTTATGGTGCTACTGAGGCTGAATTAAACGGACGTAGACGGCGTCGCTCTTTATATGTTTCAAAGGACATTTCTGAAGGTGAGATTTTCACCAAAGATAATATTAAAGCAATAAGACCAGGACTGGGATTGCCTACGAAGTATTTGGAACACATACTTGGTAAACGAGCAAAAGCGAATTTATCAAAAGGTACTCCGTTAACCTGGGATTGTTTGTGAATTTTATTGGAGGTGGCTGGAATGAATATCCTGCTTACTGGCGGAGCTGGGTTTATTGGTCGTTGGGTAGTCAAACGACTGCTGGATGACGGCCATCGTCTATGGATTGTCGACGATTTGTCGAATGGACGCGAAGAAAACATCGCTGAATTTCGACAGCATCCTGGCTTGCGGGAATTTATCATCGGCACAATTATGGACGAGCAACTGCTGCAACGCTTGTTTGCCAATCATAACTTCGATGTGTGCTATCATCTTGGAGCTTCGATCAATGTCCAGGATTCGATTGACGATCCCGGAACGACATTTGACAACGATACCCGAGGAACCTTTTATGTTTTAGAGCAGTGTCGTGTGCATCAAGTCAAAATGGTGTTCATGAGCACCTGCATGGTATATGACAAGTGTATCGAACCAACAGGAATTACAGAATTCCATCCGACGAAGCCAGCATCGCCTTACGCCGGATCAAAAGTGGCAGCTGAAAATATGGTGTTATCCTATTACTTTGCATATGGGTTGCCGGCGGTTGTTATCCGACCTTTTAATACATATGGTCCTTATCAAAAAACCGGAGGGGAGGGAGGAGTTGTCGCCATCTTCATTCGCAATAAGCTCGCCGGAAAAGACTTGAATATTTACGGGGAAGGAACGCAGACGCGCGATTTGCTTTATGTGGAAGACTGTGCGCGTTTTGTTGTCCAGGCAGGCTATTCCGATGCGGTGAATGGAGAAATTGTAAACGCCGGTCTGGGCGAGGATGTTTCAGTTCATGCTTTGGCTCAGCTGATAGTTGGGGATGAATCGCGTATTCGACATGTGCCGCATATTCACCCGCAGAGTGAAATTCAAAAGCTGCTGTGTAACTCTGAAAAAGCAAAGAAGCTACTGAACTGGGCGCCTGAGGTTTCACTGCGCGAGGGAATTCAACGTACGGAGCAATGGATTGCGACAACAGATCTGGAATAGAATTGGCTGGCTGAAGACAATCGGAGGGAATTAGTGATGCTGGACGCTCTGCTCAAAAGACCTCACCGGAAAACATTGTTGCCTTACGGGAAACAGTGGATTGAAATGGAAGACATTGCAGCCGTAGTGGAAGTATTGAAAAGTGATTATGTTACACAGGGGCCGCAAATCGAGCGGTTTGAGCGTGTTCTTGCCCGTAAAGTGGGCGCTAGTTTCGGCGTGGCGTTTTGCAACGGAACGGCTGCTTTGCATGCTGCCTGCTTTGCAGCTGGAATTGGTGAGGGTGATGAAGTCATTACGTCGCCGCTTACTTTTCTGGCAAGCAGCAACTGTGTATTGTATATGGGCGGGCGGCCCGTTTTTGCAGATGTTGACCCGAATACTTATAATATAGATCCACTTGAAATTGAACAAAAGATTTCAAGTCGAACAAAGGCCATTATTCCCGTAGATTTCACGGGCCAACCTGCGAAAATGGATCGAATTAAAAAAATAGCGAAAAAACATAACCTCGTCATCATTGAAGACGCCGCTCACGCTTTAGGTGCTCTTTATAAGGGACGGCCTGTCGGCAGCCTTGCGGATATGACGATGTTCAGCTTTCATCCAGTTAAGCATATTACGACCGGCGAAGGCGGCATGATCGTAACAGATAACGAAGCCTTCTATCGTCGCTTGCTATTGTTTCGCAATCATGGAATGACGAGAGATCCTCAACAATTAATGAAAACGGACGGGCCCTGGTACTATGAAATGCAAGCGTTGGGCTTTAATTACCGAATGACCGACCTGCAAGCAGCGCTTGGTCTTGTCCAACTTGAAAGGCTTAGCGATTTTGTAGAGCGAAGACGGGAAATAGCGAGACGTTACAATGAATTTTTTTCACAACTACCGGGATTAATCGTGCCTTGGCAGCATACGGATACAAGCTCAAGTTGGCATCTATATGTGCTTCGCTGGGCCGAGGATTACTTTTCGGCTGATCGCAAGCAAATATTTGAAGCATTACGAGATGAGCAAATCGGTGTTAATGTCCACTATATCCCGGTTTACAAGCAGCCTTACTATCAGCAAATTGGGTATAATCAGGTGACGTGCCGGCATGCCGAAGCGTATTATGCAAACGCGATATCAATCCCGATTTTTCCAAAAATGAGCGATAGTGACGTTGAGGATGTACTGGCTGCAATATATCGTATCTACTATAGATTCAGCATTAAATAAAGAGGCCCTAGAAAGGGAATACGTGATGTCAAAAGAATATGCAACGGTGATTGATGCACACCCCAACATTTAAACAACCTCTCACTTAGGAAATTAAAACTTTACTTCTCAGAACCGGAGGAGGGAATAAATGAAGAAACGGGGCTTTTGCTCTTAATCCCTGGTTTCGGCGGGCGTGCCAATTCAAATGTTTACAATAAAATGCGTACTGTATTTGCAGACCGATATAACATGGTAACCATACAGTGCGACTTCTTTGGGTGGGAATTTATGCAGAGTGTCTCACTGAATGAGACGGTTAGCAACTTTAACGATATGGGGATCATGCAAGCACTTGATAATATTACAGCTGTCATCATCGTTTCTGAATTTATCAAGGATAACAATCTTAAATTTAATGCAAAAAAAATTATTGCCGACGGGCAGTCCCACGGGGCATATTTAGCTTTCTTATGTAATCGTTTTGCTCCTAATTTATTTTCTTTAATTATTGATAATTCTGCTTGGATCGTTCCAGCATACTTGACACTTAATCGGCGCATTATTTATAAACACCAGTAAGGCGTCATATGTTTTTAGTTATGATGGAATTGTGCCAACTCTAAATGCTTAATTGTTGCTATGCCAAAGTTATTGAATCCGTTTTCAAAAAAAGGTTTGACATTTCTGTGACGTCATTGTATATTCGAAATGTGGGCCATGCTACGGCGATCTCACAGCGATATGATGATGAAGGGAATGTTTTGGATGCAAGGTAAAGTAAAATGGTTTAATGCGGAAAAAGGCTATGGATTTATCGAGACGGAGCAAGGCGGCGACGTATTCGTTCACTTCTCCGCAATCCAGGCCGACGGCTTCAAAACCCTGGAAGAAGGTCAGTCGGTTGAGTTCGACATCGTCGAAGGCGCGCGCGGTCCACAAGCAGCAAACGTAGTAAAAGTGTAATCCTCGGCAGAGGCCTGCATTCATAAATAATAGCGCATGTTGAAATGCGGTTAGATGTTCGTTGCACTTTGACCCACGCCCTTTGGCGGAGGGTCTTTTTTATGTGCCGCCGCGCTGTTTCATTCAGCCTGTACGTTGGTAAATTAGGGACACATGCCGCTAGGCGGAAACCTTCATCTAATGTTAACAATCCTTTTGAATACAGGTCGCGGGATATGATATGATGAAGGTAGAAAAGGAGGAGTGCCCTATGAAATACAACATCCGAGGACAAAACATTGAATTGACAGACGCGCTGCGCGACTACGTGGAAAAGAAATTGAATCGCTTGGAACGGTATTTTGAAGCACCTCTCACCTCCGACGTCAACGTTACGTTGTCCGTAATGAAAAACAACCACAGTGTGGAAGTGACGATTCCGCTGCAAGGCACGATGCTGCGCGCGGAGGACAAAAACGACGACATGTATACCTCAATTGATCTGGTCGTGGACAAGCTGGAACGGCAGATCCGAAAATATAAAACAAAAATCAACCGCAAATTCCGTCAGGAAGGCAGCATCAAGGCGCTGCTAAAGGAAGAGGGCGGTGCGGTTCGCGTCTTGCAGGATGAGGAGGACGAGGACGAACTCGAAGTCGTGCGGACGAAGCGCTTTGTGTTGAAGCCGATGGATGTGGAAGAGGCCATTCTCCAAATGAACATGGTCGGGCACACCTTCTTCGTATTCAGCAACGTGGACACGAAGGAAGTAAACGTCGTCTACAGGCGTGGCGACGGCAAGTACGGGTTGATTGAACAGGAATAAACCACCCCAGTATTAAAGCAGGCTCCACCCGGAGTCTGCTTTTTTGAATGTTGCGTGCAATCTGCGGAATCGGGCGGTAAAAGCGTTAAGGAAATGTGCAAAGACGGGGCTCGTACATTGCGGCGCTACTCGCAAACTGATACAATTTAGAGATTGAGGAGCAAATACGAAAGGGGTTAGCGATCCAGAATGCTCGGACTAGTGAAAAAAATATTCGGCGATGCCAACGACCGCGAAATCAAGCGGCTGATGCGCACGGTCGAGCAAATCAACGGGATGGAGCCGGATTACGAAAAATTGTCCGATGACGCGCTGCGTGCCAAAACCGACGAATTCAAGGCGCGGTTGGAGAAGGGCGAGACGACGGAAAAGCTGCTGCCCGAAGCCTTCGCGACGGTACGTGAAGCCTCTCGGCGCACGCTCGGCATGCGGCACTTCGACGTGCAATTGCTGGGCGGCATGGTGCTGCATGACGGCAAAATCGCCGAAATGAAAACCGGCGAGGGCAAAACGCTCGTGGCCACGCTGCCGGTCTACTTGAATGCGCTGGTCGGCAAAGGCGTGCATGTGGTCACGGTCAATGACTACTTGGCCCAGCGCGATAGCGAGACGATGGGCCAGCTTTACAACTTCCTCGGCTTGACGGTCGGCTGCAATCTGAACTCGCTCTCGCACGAGGAGAAGCAGCAGGCGTACGCCTGCGACATTACCTACGGCACCAACAACGAGTTCGGCTTCGACTATCTGCGGGACAATATGGTCCTTTATAAGGAACAGATGGTGCAAAAGCCGCTCTACTTTGCGATTATCGACGAAGTCGATTCCATTCTCGTCGACGAAGCGCGCACGCCGCTCATTATCTCGGGCCAGGCGGCCAAGTCGACGGAGCTGTACTTCTCGGCGGACCGGTTCGTCAGCCGCTTGAATGCGGAGGAGGATTACACGGTTGACGTCAAGCTGCGCTCGGTCACGCTGACCGAGGCCGGCGTGGAGAAGGCGGAGCGCGCCTTTGCCATCGAGAATCTATTCGATCATGCCAACGTGCTGCTCAACCATCATATTCAGCAGTCGCTCAAAGCACATGCCGTCATGAAGCGGGATGTGGATTACGTCGTGCAAAACGATGAGGTCGTCATTGTCGACGAATTCACCGGCCGGCTCATGTCCGGGCGCCGATATAGCGACGGCTTGCACCAGGCCATCGAGGCCAAAGAGCAGATGAAGGTGCAAAACGAAAGCATGACCTTGGCGACGATCACGTTCCAGAACTTCTTCCGTATGTATCGCAAGCTGGCGGGAATGACCGGGACGGCCAAAACCGAGGAAGAAGAGTTCAAAAAAATCTACAACCTCGAGGTCGTACAAATTCCGACGAACCGGACGATGATCCGCGACGATATCCCGGATGTGGTCTACAAATCGGTCAACGGCAAATTCGCATCGGTCGTGCAGGAGATCGTAGAGCGCCATGCGAAAAATCAGCCGGTGCTGGTCGGCACGGTCTCGATCGAAAACTCCGAGCGTCTCTCGGATATGCTACGCCGCAAAGGCATCACGCATAAGGTGCTCAACGCCAAGTTCCATGCGGAGGAAGCGGAGATCATCTCGCGCGCGGGCGAGGCGGGTGCGGTGACGATCGCGACCAATATGGCGGGACGCGGCACCGACATCATCCTGGGCGACGGCGTCGCCGAGGTCGGCGGTCTGCATATCATCGGGACCGAACGGCATGAGAGCCGCCGGATCGACAATCAGCTGCGCGGCCGCGCCGGCCGCCAGGGCGACCCGGGCTCGACGCAGTTCTACCTCTCGCTCGAGGATGAGCTGATGCGTCGCTTCGGCTCGGAGAATATCATGGGCATGATGAATCGCCTCGGCTTCGAGGAGGATCAGCCGATCGAGAGCAAGCTCGTCGCACGTGCGATCGAATCGGCGCAAAAGCGGGTCGAGGGCAATAACTTCGATACGCGGAAGATCGTCCTCCAGTACGACGATGTCATGAACCAGCAGCGGGAGATCATCTACAAGCAGCGCCGCGAGGTGCTGTATTCGGATAACATTCGCGAGATCGTCACGGAGATGATCAAGCCGGTCGTCGAGCGGATCGTCGAAGCGCACTGCCCTGAGACCGAGGTGCCGGAGGACTGGGATCTGCAGGCCGTCGTCGACTATGCGCATGCTACCTTCCTTCCGGAAGGCAGCATCTCGAAGGACGAGCTGTGGGGCAAAGAGAAGGAAGAGATGATGGCCTTCCTGCTGCGCAGAGTCAATGAGCTGTACGACGAGCGCGAGACGCAGATGGGACCCGAGACGATGCGCGAATTCGAGAAGGTCGTCGTGCTGCGTGCGGTCGACAGCAAGTGGATGGATCATATCGACGCCATGGATCAGCTGCGCCAAGGCATCCATCTGCGCGCCTACGGCGGTACCGATCCGCTGCGCGAATACCAGTTCGAGGGCTTCGAGATGTTCAAGGAAATGATCGACAACATCCAGGAAGAAGTCACCAAGTACATCATGAAGGCGCGCGTGGAGAGCAATCTCGAGCGCAAGGCCGTCGCCGAAGGACAGGCGGTCGACAACAAGAGCGAGCCGCAGTCGAAAAAGCCGGCCCGCCGCGAGGAACGCGTCGGACGCAATGATCTGTGCCCGTGCGGAAGCGGCAAAAAGTACAAGCAGTGCCACGGCAAATAACGCGGCAGCTGCATTCTTCTAAATGAGGTGAAGGAAAGCATGGTCGACGCATCAGTCAAACAGGATTTGCGCGAAATGGCAGTGAAACTTCAAAATCTTAGGGGGTCTCTTTGACTTAGACCTCAAAAATGAGCTCATTGCCAACTACGAGGAAAAAATGACCGCTCCCGACTTCTGGGACGATAACGAGCAGGCGCAAAGCGTGATCTCGGAGCTGAACGGCATCAAATCGGTCGTCGAGAAGTACGGCAAGCTGCAGGCCGATCGCGAGGACCTCGAGACGATGCTGGAGCTGGCCGAGGAGGAGGGGGACGAGGCGATGGCGGCCGAGCTGGCGGAGAGCGCGGCCGATCTCGTCGCGCGCCTCGAATCGTTCGAGCTGGAGCTGCTGCTCAGCGAGCCGTACGACAAGCTCAATGCCATCGTCGAGCTGCACCCGGGCGCCGGCGGCACCGAGTCGCAGGATTGGGGGCAGATGCTGTATCGGATGTATACGCGCTGGGTCGAGAAGCGCGGCTTCAAGTACGAGCTGCTCGATTACCAGGATGGCGACGAAGCGGGCATCAAGAGCGCGACGATCCTGGTCAAGGGCTACAATGCCTACGGTTATCTGAAGGCGGAAAAGGGCGTGCATCGGCTCGTACGGATCTCGCCGTTCGACTCGGCGGGACGACGGCACACGTCGTTCGTATCGTGCGATGTCATGCCGGAGATCAGCGACGATGTGGAGGTCGAGATCCGTTCGGAGGATCTGAGGGTCGATACGTACCGCGCGAGCGGGGCCGGCGGGCAGCACATCAATAAGACGGAGTCGGCGATCCGCATCACGCACTTGCCGACCGGTATTGTCGTCTCCTGCCAGTTGGAGCGCTCGCAGATTCAGAACCGGGATCGCGCGATGAAGATGCTACGCTCCAAGCTGTACGAACGCAAGATTGAGGAGCAGCAGCGTCATCTGGCCGAGATTCGCGGCGAGCAGTCGGAGATCGCCTGGGGCAGCCAGATCCGCTCCTACGTCTTCCATCCCTACAGCATGGTCAAGGATCATCGCACGCAGGTCGAGACCGGCAATGTCGGCGCGGTGATGGACGGCGACCTGGACGCGTTCATCGACGGCTATCTGCGCAGTCAGATCCGGCATGATTCCTAAAAGCGTGGTGCAAAAGTAGAGTCGCCGCGCTCGAGGTGTGCCTGCCAACTCCGCATGCAGCAGATTGTCGCTAGCATACTTGCCTACCCTTTGCAAGAGGAGTACGCCAACATTTCATGACCCTTGAAATTTGCTTGGATGGGCGGCGGGCCCGGTCTATACTTTTTATACAGGAAGACCGGGCCTGTCCCCGATGCCACCATATACGCCAAGGAGTGAGGCAAGATGCAGGAAGTGCTGCAGGCTGTTGAGTCGCTTAGCCGCCACATGGAGCGATTGGGCGAACACATGAATCATCTCGGCGAGCGCATGGACAAGCTGGATGCGAAGGTCGACCATGTCCACACAGAGCTCGGCGGTCGCCTCGATGCGCTCGATGCCAAAACGGATCGCAATTATCAGGAGCTTGATGGTAAAGTTGTGTTGCTCCGCAAGGAGATGCACGCTCGCTTTGATGAGATCGAGGAAAAGCAAACCGAAGTCATCGCCCGACATAGTGAACGGACTGCACGGCGGATGGATGTCATGAAGCTGGACTTCGAAGCTTTGACCAAGCGCCTGGAAAAGCAGGAGCTGATTACCCGGCACTTGCTGTAGGATACGGAAAGGTCAGCCCGCCAGCGAATTGTGGCGAGTCGGCCAAGGAGTATGGCATACCAACCGCCTCGGCCACCTGGTCAGGGCGGTTGGCTGCGTCATGGGGCTGATCTCGGCTGCCAGACGCCCATTATACGCTGGGGGCGCGTGAGGTTGTGTGGCTGTGTAACCTCAAAATGTGAGCTTAAAATCGTCTCTGGCGCGGAACTGGCCGTGTAACCTCAAAATGTGAGGTTAACTCCGCGTTCGGTACTACGAGATGTCACCAGATGGCCGCTTGCTGCAGTTGGGTGACCGTTGGACGCAGCCAGATGACCGTCAGATGACTTGCCTTGCGCAGCTGAGTGACCACCGCATACAGCCGATCAATCGCCCGGAGCCGTATGCACGCCGCACAATTGGCTCATACTGGGGGAGATGCTCAGATAAGCTAGAGAAGAGCGTGACTCTCTCAAGGAAGGCGGCGGCGAGATGGCGGACGGGAGGATGGAGCGCACCCGGGAACCAGGTCAAGCAGCGCTAGCGGGCTCACGAGCAGCGCAAACGGGTTCACGCGAGGCCAGGCGAGGGCAGCATGAAAGCGTCGGATCGCGCAGGCGGCGCCGAGCCGCTCGCCAAGCGCGCGGCGGGGTGGCGGGCAACAGCATCCTGCTGGTGCTCGGGGCGTTTGCCATTGCGGCGAGCTTTAATCTGTTTTTGCTGCCCGCGGGCATCGCATCCGGCGGCGTGGCGGGCATATCCATATTGGTCGAGCGTTTGACCGGCCTCGCGCCGGCTTATACGCAGTGGGGCGTCAACCTGCCGTTATTCATCGCCGGCTGGCTGCTGCTCGGACGCCGCTTTGCCTTGCGCACCTTGCTCGGCTCGGCGGTGCTGCCGTTATTCGTGCTGCTCACGCAAGGATGGTCGGACTGGTCACCGACCGCCGATCCATTGCTGGCGGCGCTCTACGGCGGGATCGGCGTCGGGCTGGGCCTGGGGCTGGTGTTCCGCGGCCGCGGCTCGACCGGCGGGCTCGATCTGGCCGCGCAGATGCTCAATCGCTACACTGGCCTGCGACTCGGGCTGGCGGTGGCGTGCTTCGACGGGCTCGTCATCGCAGCGGCGGGAGTTGTTATTTCTCCGGAGAACGCGCTCTATGCGCTGATCGGGCTGTTCGTCACGAGCAAGACGATCGACATCATGCAGACCGGACTTGCGGTGTCCAAGGTGGCCTTCATTATCTCGCAGCATACGACGATGCTGAGCGGAGCCATCCTGCACGAGCTGGACCGCGGACTAACCCGACTGGACGCCCACGGCGGCTATACCGATACGGCCAAGGAAGTGCTGATGGTGGTGGTCGGACAGAGCGAGGTGCCGAAGCTGAAGGCGCTTGTCAAGTCTGTCGATCCGCAGGCCTTCGTCATCATCAGCAACACGGCCGAGGTTGTGGGCGAAGGCTTCGCGCGGGGCGAATAAAGCGAAAAAGCGGGTTGAATTTATATTCAATAATATGTATAATAATTCAATAACGCAGTACCGATTCGGCATTGCGACCCCCGGGCCCTCCGCAGCGGCGGGCCTTCTCTCGTATTGCCAGGAAACATTCGCGATGGGCGGTTTCCTCGATACTCGCCATCGTGTACAATAGAGGTTCAGGGACTACCTTCGATAGGAGCGAGTTTTTATGCATACCGAACTTAGAGCGGCCATCGTCGGTTCCACCGGCTATGGCGGCGTAGAATTGATTCGATTGCTGGCGGCGCATCCGCGCGTTGCCGTGACCTCGGTGATCTCATCCTCCAGCAGCGGCGAGCCGATTGCCAAGGGCTACCCGCACTTGACGGAGATCCGCACCGACCTGCTGGACGGCGTCGATCCGGGCGAGATGAGGGCGAAGGCCGATGTCGTCTTTCTCGCCACGCCGGCAGGCGTCGCGTCCAAGCTCGTGCCGGCGCTGCTGGACGAGGGGCTCAAGGTGGTCGACCTGTCTGGCGATCTGCGGCTGAAGTCAGGCGAGCTGTACGAGACGTGGTACGGCAAGCCACCCGCCGAAGCGCGCTATCTGGAGCAGGCAGTGTACGGCATGTGCGAATTGTATGGCGAACAGGTGCGCGGACGCGAGCTGATCTCCAATCCGGGCTGCTACCCGACTGCGACGCTGCTCGGACTGGCGCCGGCGGTGGCAGAGGGCTGGATCGATCCGGATACGATCATCATCGATGCCAAGTCCGGCGTCTCCGGAGCGGGCCGCGGCGCGAACCTGAGCACGCATTACGCAGAGACCAACGAGAATTTCAAGGCGTACAAGGTGAACAAGCATCAGCATATTCCGGAGATCGAGCAGACGCTCTCCCAGCTCGCCGGCCGTCCGATCGTGACGACGTTCACGACCCATCTCGTGCCGATGACGCGCGGCATTATGAGCACGATGTATGCCAGGCTGACGGAGCCGCGCGCCGAGCAGGAGCTGATCGAGCTGTACCGCCGCTATTACGAAGGGCGCCGGTTCGTGCGCATTCGCGAGGCGGGCCAGTGGCCGGCGACCAAGGAAGTATGGGGCTCCAATTACTGCGACATCGGCTTCGCCGCAGACGCCCGCACCGGCCGCTTGACGATCGTCTCGGTCATCGACAACCTGGTGAAGGGCGCGGCCGGCCAGGCGGTGCAGAATCTGAATCTGGCGATGGGCTGGGACGAGACGCTCGGACTCGACTTCGTGCCCGCCTATCCCTAACCCGCATCCGACAAAGGAGAATGATTGCGACAATGGCATCTCGCACTGATCTTGCTTATACCGTAATTGACGGCGGGTCGATCACGACCCCCAAAGGCTTCAAAGCCGGCGGCTTGCACTGCGGCCTCAAAAAAACGACGCGCCACGACCTGGGCGCCATCGTCTGCGAGGTGCCTGCCGCCGCCGCTGGCGTCTATACCTTGAATCAAGTGCAGGCGGCGCCGCTCAAGGTGACGAAGGAAAGCGTCGGCGAAGCCGGCACGCTGCGGGCCGTGCTCGTCAACAGCGGCAATGCCAATGCTTGCACCGGAGCCCAGGGCGAGGAGGACGCCTACCGCATGCGCGACGACTTCGCCGCGCAGCTCGGCGTGACGCCGCATCAGGTCGCAGTGGCGTCCACCGGCGTGATCGGCGAGACGCTCAAGATGGACCGCGTGAGCAGCGGCATGGCGGAGCTGCCGGCCCGACTGGCGGCGACGCCGGATGCGGCGGACGACTTCTGCCAGGCGATCCTGACGACCGACCTGGTGGAGAAGTCGGTATGCGTCGCGCTCCCGATCGGCGGCAAGACCGTGCATATCGCCGGCGCGGCCAAGGGCTCGGGCATGATCCATCCGAATATGGCGACGATGCTCGGCTTCGTCACGACCGACGCGGCCATCGGCAGCGAGCCGCTGGCGGCGCTGCTGCGGCAGGCGACGGACGTGACCTTCAATATGATTACCGTAGACGGCGACACGAGCACCAACGACATGCTGCTGGCGATGGCGAGCGGGCTTGCCGGCAACGAAGCGCTGAGCGAGGCGCACCCAGACTATGCGGCGTTTGCGAGCGCACTCATCTATGTGTGCGAGGTGCTGGCCAAGGCGATCGCCCGCGACGGCGAAGGCGCCACCAAGCTCGTCGAGGTCAAGGTGCGGGGCGCCCGCAGCGACGCATCGGCGCGCGCGATTGCCAAGACCGTGATCGGCTCCTCGCTGGTGAAGTCGGCCGTCTTTGGCGCCGATGCCAACTGGGGGCGCATCATCGCCGCCGTCGGCCGGGCGGGCGAGCCGATCGATCCCGAGACGATCGATATTCGCATCGGCGCGATCGTGACGCTGGAGCAGTCGCGGCCGGTCGCCTTTGACGAAGAAGCGGCGCTGGCGTATCTCAAGGGCGATACGGTGGAGATTCACGTCGACCTGCATGTCGGCGAGGGCGAGGCTGTGGCGTGGGGCTGCGACTTGACCTACGACTATGTGCGGATCAATGCCGCTTACCGGACCTGATGACGGGCGGCAGCCAGAAGAGGAGAGCGGACGGAACATGGACACGAATCAACGGTTTGTGATGAAATGCGGCGGCAGCACGCTGGCTGCCTTGCCGCAGGCGTTTTTTGCGGAGCTGCGCGCGCTCCAGGAGCGCGGCACGCGCCCGGTCATCGTGCACGGCGGCGGGCCGGCGATCTCGGAGACGCTGACCCGGCTCGGCATCGAGTCGGGCTTCGTCGGCGGTCTGCGCGTCACGACCGAGGCGGTGCTGGACGTCGTGGAGATGGTGCTGGCCGGACGCATCAACAAGGAGATCGTGCGCAAGATCGGCCAGAGCGGCGCGCGCGCGCTCGGGCTGTCCGGCGTGGACGGCGGATTGATCGCGGCCCGTCCGGTCGCCAACGCGGACGAGATCGGCTATGTCGGCGAAGTGACGGCGGTCAACGCCGAGATCATCGAAGGCATCATGGCGATGCAGTACATCCCGGTCATCGCGCCGCTGGGCATCGACCAGGCGGGACAGCGCTACAACATCAACGCCGACACGGCGGCCGGAGCGGTCGCCTCCCACCTCGGGGTGGAGCGGATGATCGTCGTCACCGACGTGCCCGGCATCCTGAAGGAAGAGGGCGGCGAGCGCCGCGTGCTGGAGACGGTGACCGTCGCGCAGATCGAGGAGATGATCGCCTCCGGCGACATCTACGGCGGCATGATTCCCAAGGTACGGGCAGCCGTGCAGTGCATTCAGGGGCAGGTGCGGGAGGTCGTCATCGTGAGCGGGACGGAGCCGGGCGTGTTGACGCGGGCGCTGGACGCAGGCGGCGTCGGCACGCGCATCGTGCGAGCTTAGAGGAGAGGCGGGGATTGAGGATGAGCAATGACGTGAACAAGGAAAGCGCGCTGTTTCCCACCTATGCCAGGTATCCGGTGGCGATGGTGAAGGGCGAGGGCAGCTGGTTGTGGGACGATCAGGGCAACAAGTATCTGGACTTCATGTGCGGACTGGCGGTGACCAATCTCGGGCATGCGCCGAAGCCGGTGCGGGATGCGCTGACGAAGCAGCTCGGCGAGCTGTGGCATGTGTCCAATCTGTTTCATATTCCGCAGCAGGAGGAAGCCGCTCGTCTGCTGACGGCGCATAGCTGCGCCGACGCAGTGTTCTTCTGCAATTCGGGCGCAGAGGCCAACGAAGCGGCGATCAAGCTGGCGCGGCGCTACCACAGCCAGGTGCTGGGGAGCGGGCGGCATGAGATCATCACCTTCGACAATTCCTTCCACGGCCGGACGCTGGCGACGCTGACGGCGACCGGTCAGGACAAGGTGAAGGAAGGCTTCGCGCCGCTGCCGGAGGGCTTCCGCTATGTGCCGTTCAACGACGGCGCCGCGCTCGAAGCGGCGATCGGCGAGCGGACCGCCGCCGTCATGATCGAGATGGTGCAGGCCGAGGGCGGCGTGCACGAGGCGGATCCGGCCTTCATGCACCTGCTGCGCAAGCTGTGTGAGCAGCACGGGCTGCTGCTGATCATCGACGAGGTACAGACCGGCATGGGCCGTACGGGCAAGCTGTTCGCGCACGAGCATTACGGACTCGAGCCGGATATCTTCACCGTCGCCAAAGGGCTCGGCAGCGGCTTCCCGGTCGGCGCCATGCTGGCCAAGGCCAAGCTGCGCGAAGCGTTCGGTCCGGGCAGCCACGGCTCGACCTTCGGCGGCACGCCGCTGGCGGCCACCGCCGTGCTGGCGACGGCGCGCACGATCATCGGCGACGACGTGCCGGCCAAGGCCGCGGAGGCGGGGGCGTACTTGAGCGCGCAGCTGCGCGAGCGGCTGGCGGGCAATCCGCTCGTCAAGACGATCCGCGGCAAGGGACTGCTGATCGGCATCGAATGCACGCAGCCCGTCGGCGATTGGGTGACAGCGGCGCGCGAGCGCGGCTTGCTCGTCGTGACGGCGGGACCGAACGTCATCCGGCTGCTGCCGAATCTGCTGATCACGCGCGCGGAGATCGATCAGGCGGTCGCCACGCTTTGCGGCGTGCTGGCCGAGCAGGCTCAGACCGCAGCGACGCAAGCCTGATTCGCTTCAATAACAGAATTTCGCCTTATATGACTTTTATTTTTTCATAAAGGAGTGAACGCATATGACCCAAACGATCAACGAAGAATTGGCGCTCAGCCTGAAAGGACGGGACTTCCTCGGATTGGCCGACTTCGCGCCGGACGAGGTGCGTTACTTGATCGATCTGGCCATCGACCTCAAGCGCCGTCAGCTCGGCGGCGAGCCGCATCAGCCGCTCAAGGGCAAGACGCTCGGCATGGTCTTCGAGAAGTCCTCGACGCGCACGCGCATTTCCTTCGAGGTGGGCATGTATCAGCTCGGCGGCCATGCGCTGTTCCTCAGCGGCAACGATCTGCAGATCGGCCGCGGCGAGACGATCTGGGATACCGGCCAGGTAATGTCGCGTTACCTCGACGGCATTATGATCCGCACGTTCGAGCATCGCAAGGTGGTCGAGCTGGCGCGCGCGGCGACGATCCCGGTCATCAACGGGCTCACCGACATGTCGCATCCGTGCCAGGCGCTGGCCGACTACCAGACCGTGCTGGAGCACAAGGGGCGGCTGGCCGGGCTCAAGGTCGCCTACATCGGCGACGGCAACAATATGGTGCATTCCCTCATGATGGGCGCGGCCAAGCTCGGCATGCACTTCTCCGTGGCGACGCCGGAGGGCTACGAGCCGTCGGAGGGCATCGTGCGCAGCACGAAGGAGAACGCCGCCGAGACGGGCTCGCGCATTCACGTCTGTCACGATCCGCGCGAGGCGATCGAGGACGCCGACGTCGTCTACACCGACGTCTGGGCGAGCATGGGCTTCGAAGCGGAGCAGCAGGAGCGCGTCCGCGCGTTCGCGAACTATCAGGTCAACGAGGAGCTCGCGCAGTATGCCAAGGGAGACTATCTGTTCATGCACTGCCTGCCGGCGCACCGCGGCGAGGAAGTATCCGAGGGCGTCATCGACGGCGAGCACTCGATTATTTTTGATCAGGCGGAGAACCGTCTGCACGCGCAAAAAGCAATCATGGCTGCCATTATGTAAGCACGGGACACGTGACTGCACTGCAAGCATAAAAGATGGGAACGGTTATCTTGAAAAAGGAGCGATTAGCTGAACATGGCAAAGGATAAAATTGTACTGGCCTACTCGGGCGGACTGGACACCTCGGTCATCCTGAAGTGGCTCAAGGAAACGTACGATGCCGAAATCATCGCCTTCACCGCCGACATCGGGCAGAAGGAAGAGCTCGACGGTCTGGAGGAAAAAGCGCTGGCCACTGGCGCATCCAAAGTCTATATCGACGATCTGCGCGAGGAATTCGCGCGCGACTTCATCTATCCGATGTTCCAGGCGGGGGCGCTGTACGAGGGACAGTACCTGCTCGGCACATCGATTGCCCGCCCCTTGATCGCCAAGCGGATGGTCGACATCGCCCGCGCCGAGGGCGCGATTGCGATCGCTCACGGCGCCACCGGCAAAGGCAACGACCAGGTGCGCTTCGAGCTGGGAGCGGCAGCGCTCGCGCCGGACATCGGCGTGATCGCGCCGTGGCGGATCGAGGCATTCCGCGAGCAATTCCCCGGCCGGGCGGAGATGATCGCTTACGCCGAGCAGCACGGCATCCCGGTAACGGCCTCGGCGGCCAAGCCGTACTCGACCGACCGGAACCTGCTGCACATCAGCTTCGAGAGCGGCATGCTGGAGGATCCGTGGTATGACGCCTCGGCCGAGGCGGACCGCGGCATGTACGTGCTGAGCGTCTCCCCGGAGGAGGCGCCGGATGAGGCCGAATATGTCGAGCTGACCTTCGAAGCGGGCGAGTGCACGGCCGTCAATGGCGAGCGGATGTCTCCGCTGGCCGTGATGGACACGCTCAACGAGCTGGGCGGCAAGCACGGCATCGGCCGCGTCGACATGGTGGAGAATCGCTTCGTCGGCATGAAGAGCCGCGGCGTCTACGAGACGCCGGGCGGCACGATCCTGTTCACCGCGCACCGCAAGATGGAGTCGCTGACGATGGACCGCGAGGTCATGTATTTGCGCGATTCGCTGATCGCCAGATACAGCGCGACCGTGTACAACGGCTTCTGGTTCGCCCCGGAGCGTCTGGCGATGCAGGCGCTCGTCGCCGAGAGCCAGAAAAACGTCACCGGCATCGTGCGTCTGCGGCTGTACAAGGGCAACGTCATCGGCGCCGGCGTGCAATCTCCGGTCAGCCTGTACAACCCGGACATCGCCACGATGGAAGCGGACCCGTCGCAGGCGTACGACCAGGGCGACGCGACCGGCTTCATTCGCCTCAACGCGCTGCGGCTCAAGGTATCCGCAGGCGTGGAGCAGAGCCGCGACGGCAAGTGAGTGATGAAGCAAGTCAACTGAGTGAAGTATGGAAGGAACTGCTGGGTTCGGTTGGCTGCTAAGTGCGGGTGGCCGAGCCAGCGCCGGGCCAGCGGCGCCTCCTCCTGCGCAGAGAGCCAGTTGCGCCAAGCCAGATGCGCTGAGCGAGATCGGCTAATTGGATTCGCTAAGGTGGATATGCGGAGTGAGGTGTGGCTAATTGGATTCGCTGAGATGGATATGCGGAGTAAGGTGTGGCTAACGGTTGCCAGCGTGCTTATTTGGACGAATATTGGAGTTTTACTGAGCTAACGGTTGTGAGAAGCGTTATTTCACCAGATTTAGTCGTTTTCGAGCTATTATAAGGAAATAAGCGCTGTGGTAACCGTTAGGTTCGCAAATCGTTCATTTGGACAAGGATAGCGTCTGTGGCAACCGTTAGCGGCACGTGATTGTGATACGTTTGGTGATTTTGTTCATGGAGCTGTTAAGGGCGGCCATCGCGGCGCCTGGAGAGAAGGAGTGTGTGCAGTTGAGCAAATTATGGGGCGGCCGGTTCACGAAAAAAACCGACCAGCTGGTGGAAGAATATACCGCTTCGATCGCATTCGATCAGGCGCTGGCCGAGGAGGACGTGCAGGGCAGCCTGGCGCATGTGACGATGCTGGGCAAGCAGGGCATCCTGTCGGCTGACGATGTGGATACGATCAAGGACGGCCTGCACCGGGTGCTGCAGCGCATTCGGCGCAACGACCTGGAGTTCTCCGTGAGTGACGAGGACATTCACATGAACATCGAAAAGACGCTGATCGAGGATATCGGCTCGGTCGGCGGCAAGCTGCATACCGGCCGCAGCCGCAACGACCAGGTCGCGACCGATATGCACCTTTACTTGCGGAGGCGGGTCGTGGAGTTCGTGCAGCTGCTGGCCAAGCTGCAGGAGGCGCTCGTCGGACAGGCCAAGGCCAATCTCGACACGATCCTGCCGGGCTATACGCACCTGCAGCGCGCCCAGCCGATCCTGTTCGCGCATCATCTGATGGCGTACGTCTCCATGTTCGGCCGCGATATCGAGCGGCTGCAGGATAGCTACAAGCGGATCAATACGCTGCCGCTTGGCGCCGGGGCGCTGGCGGGTACGACGTTCCCGATCGATCGTCATTTTGTGGCCAAGCAGCTCAACTTCGATCGTGTCTACGAGAATAGCCTGGACGCCGTCAGCGACCGCGACTTCATCCTGGAATTCCTCTCGGACGCGTCGATTATTATGATGCACCTGTCGCGGCTGAGCGAGGAGCTGATCCTCTGGTCGAGCACCGAATTCCGCTTCATCGAGCTCGACGACGCCTTCTGCACGGGCAGCAGCATCATGCCGCAGAAGAAGAACCCGGACGTCCCCGAGCTCGTGCGCGGCAAGACCGGACGCGTCTACGGCAATCTGATGGGGCTGCTAACCGTGCTCAAGTCCCTTCCGCTGGCCTACAACAAGGACATGCAGGAAGACAAGGAAGGCATGTTCGACACGGTGAAGACGATGCAGGGCGCGCTGCAGCTGTTCGCCCCGATGATCGCCACGATGAAGGTGAGCAAGGAGCGGATGCGTCAGGCGGTCAACCAGGACTTCTCCAACGCCACGGACATCGCCGATTTTCTCGTCGGCAAAGGGCTGCCGTTCCGTCAGGCGCACGAGATCATCGGCAAGACGGTGCTCTACTGCATCCAGGAGGGCAAGTACCTGCTCGATCTCAAGCTGGAGGAATTCAAGCAATTCTCGCAGCTGTTCGACGAACGAATCTACGAGGTGCTGCAGCCTGAGCAGGTGGTCAATGCCCGCAACGTTTACGGCGGCACGGCGACTGTTCAAGTCAGCGACGCCATCGGACGCGCCGAGTCGGAGCTGGCGCTGGTCGCCGATTGGGTGGAGACGCACGCCGAGCGGCAGTAGCTTTTTTTCGCGGCGAGCTGCGGGCACTTGGCCGCTTGTACAGGGCCACTGCATAAGGCCAGTTGTACAAGGCTACAGCTATAGCGAGTGCCTCTTGGGCAATTTGCGAAATCAATGTCCGATGCGGGCCGTGTATCCGCACAACATGACCCGGAAGCCAAATGCAATGCATCTGGCTACCGGGTTATTTGGTCTGGCGGGGCTCCTGCGGATGTCTGTGCAAGTCAGGCTAGCGGTTGCCACAGCGCTTATTAAGCTGATATTTGGTGGAATATCATTCTAACGGTTGCAATCGTGCTTAATTTGCTGAATTCGCTTGTTTTTAGGCATTTTTGAGCAAATAGGGGCTGTCACAACCGTTAGGATTTAAAAGAGGCAATTTGTGCCCCTTTAGCGACTGTGGCAACCGTTACAATTTTATCGAGCGGATACGAGGCCTTTTACCATTACGACGAGGGTCTCGTACGAATTTGCACACGTGCATGGCGTGCCGGAATCCTGCATGTGATATCGCTATCGTATTGTCATGCTGCGAGGGGATTGGGCTAGCCGATAGGTGCGGTAGCGCTGGTTGCCGCTGGCCACGACGAGCAAGTTGTTGGCGACCAAGCCTCGCAACACGATCCTAGTCCGATTTTCGGAAAGTTGCAAATGCGCGGCGAGCTCGCCAGGCTCGAACGCCATCATTTTTCGTCGCGCATACCGAAGTGTCTCCGCCTCGGCCCAACTCAGCCCCTCAGGCGCTTGCAGCGATAAAAATTTCCCGACGAGGGAGAGCGCCAGTTGTTTACACAACTCGGGATCTTCTCGAATCGACAGATAGGCGATCGGAAGGAAGTACCAATTATCCAGTACAAGTAGCGCTTGTTTCATACATAGATCCTTGAAGCGGCCTGCTTCGACATCTCGCGCATGGGAGCGGTACCCGTGAATTTCGATGCACGCTTTGACGTCGCCCGGCAGGTAAGCCAGATCGAGATAGCGGTAGCCGTTATTATAATCGCGACATTCATATTCCGGATAGAGATGGTCGAGGCTCCCTATGGCTGGGAACCAGATGGTACGCAAAAACTCGACCGTGCCATGACCCAGTCCGCTGCGAAGCATTTCCCTGCGTCTTCCTCCGTCTTCAGCAGCAATTTGACGCCGCAACCATTCTTCATAAACCTCTTCAAATGAACGCATCGTGTTGACCTCCCAGGCGGCCTAGCAAACAAAAAGCCGCTTCAACACAAGCAGCTCGCAAGGAGCGGCCTCATGTTAAAGCGGCATGTGCTTCACGCCGATATTTTGATTTAAAAGTACCATACTTTGGCATCGGATTCAACCGCACTATTATGGGATTCAACCGAGCTACTACAGGGGTACTCTGGCACAGGATTCATTTGCACTTTAGTATCGGATTCAACCGGCACTTTAGTATGGGATTTACCGCAGTTTGGCAAAGGGGTTGCCACACTCAACCGCGTTTTCGCCGCCGCAGCATGCGCGGCGCCCACCAATTCCATTTGCCGAGCAGCCGCATCATCGAGGGGACGAGCACCATCCGGACGATCGTGGCGTCGATCAGGATGGCCAGGGCGATGCCGACGCCGAGTTGCTTGACCGGCATGACGCCGGTGAAGGCGAAGGCGCCGGTAATGACGATCATAATTGCGGCAGCGGAGGTGATGATTTTGCTTGTATGCGTCAGTCCTTCCAACGTTGCCCGGTCGTTGTCGCCGCTCTCCTCATAGATTTCCTGCATGCGTGAGATGAGGAACACCTCGTAGTCCGTACTCAGTCCGAAGACGATGCTAAAAATGAAAATCGGAATAAACAATGCGATTGCGCTGGGCTCCATCCCGAAGTGCCCCTCCTGAAACAGCCAAACGAGTATGCCGAATGTAGCGCACAAACTAAGCGCGTTCATCAAAATCGCCTTGAGCGGAATGAGCACCGAGCGAAAAGCAAGGAACAAAATGATATAGGTTGCCCCCAAAATGAGCGCCAGGCTGTACCCGACCTTGGCTGCAATTTCGTCGAAAATCTCCTGATTAAACTTTGGATATCCGCCGATCTGAACCGGGATGTCCGCCATCCTGTCGTCATGCGTGCGCACCCACGCCTTCGTCTCCGCATCGTTAGGCCCGCTCGTCAGCTCGATGCGCAGCAGCGCCAGATTGTCGCGCATCAGTCTCTCGAGCGCAGGCGCGAGCTGATGGGCGGACTCCGGGCTGCCGGCAAGCGCCAGCCACTGCTCGGGAGTGAAGGGCGTGCCGGAGGGCGAGGTGAGCACCGATTGCACCTTGGCCACCTGGTTGTCCTCTGTCAGCTGCGTGTGAAGGCGGTAGAGACGCGACAACGCTCCCTGATCCGGCAGCGTCGTAAGCGACTGCTTACTCTGGCGCATGTCCGCGCCACCCTGCCCGTCCAAGCGAGCAAGCATCAACACATGCGCCGCGTCCGGCTCCAAGAAAATCTGCTCGTAGCGCTCGTACGCGGTGCGGGAGTCATAGTGCGGCGGCAGGGCGTCCGTATCCGGCACCGACAGGACCATATTGCGGACAGGGACGAGACAGATGAGCAGCAGAGCGAAGGCGCAGATCGCCATCAGCAGCGGCCGGCGCATGACCATCCGGGAGAAGCGAATCCAGCCGCTCTCGCGCCCGGCGGACGCATGGTGAATCGTAGCTGCCGGGTCGTCGGAGCCAATGTCAAGCCGCTGTGGCCGTCTCGCCCGACGCACCATTAGCCGGTTGACGCGATCGCCGAGGAGGGCAAGCAGGGCCGGCAGCAGCGTGAGCGCCGCAAGCATCGAGAGGAATACGACCGTCATGCCGCCGATGGCGATGACCTGGAAGATGTCCACTCGAATTACGGCCATTGCGGCAAGGCCGACAAACACGCACAGTCCCGAGAACAGAATCGATTCGCCTGCGGTCCGAACGGTCTTGCGCACGGCGGCTTCCGTGCTGCCGCGCGCCAATTCCTGGCGAAAGCGATTGACGAAGAGCAGCGCAAAATCGATTCCCAGCGCCAGTCCGAGCATGACGACGACATTGAGCAAAAAGATCGATAATTGGATCTGCATACCGAGAAAATACAGCAGCCCCATCGTGACCGCCACGCTGACGACGCCTACGAAGAGCGGCAGCGCGGCGGCGACCAGTCCGCCGAAGGCCAGCAGCAGGACGAGCATCGCGACCGGCAGGCCGATCATTTCCGCTCGCGCCAGATCCTCCTGCGAAGCGGTGTTGAGATCTTGCTCGATGACCGGGGCGCCCGTCAGCGCCACCGGCACGCCTTCTGCCGCCAGCCCGGTTACCGCGCCGCGCACCGCGCTGATCGCGGGCCCCATATCGCGGGAAGGCACCGCAAAGCCAAGCGCCAAATACGCGACGCCGTTTTTGGCCATCGTTGGATCGAGGCGCAGCCCTCCCGCGGGATAAGGCCCGGCGGCGTCGCGCAGCCCTTCGAGTTCGAGCGCCATGACGCGCTGCGCGGTCTTCGCCACGTCCTCGCGCAGCTGCGCTTCGTCGCCGTGCGGCGCGCCGTCCAGGACGAGCAGCAGCGTGGAGGCGTATACGCCGAATTTCGCTTCCAGAATTTCATTGACCTGCGCATAAGAGCCGTCCATGACGAAGCCGTTGCCCTTCAAGACGGACGGCAGCTGTACGGCGTAGTAGGCCAGTGCCAGCACGAGGATCAGCCAGAGGGCGATGACCGTTTTACAATAGCGAGTGCAGCCTTTTCCCAATGCATCCAGCCAGCTTTTCAATACGAGCACGCTCCAATAATTCGCATGTCAGCGTGCAGTTGCAGCCGCGCTGTCATGTGATGGGTCTTATCTGTTATCGTATACGAAAGTGCAGCGTCAGGCAATGAACGTACTGTTCGTTTTGTTAATCGTTAATCCAGGGAACCTTTAACCGACTTAAACGTCTGCTTGGGGAGTCCGTGCTAGACCGTGCGCCCAGCCCGCACACGTCTAAATCCGCGCCCAGGCAGCGCTGGCCCATATCCGTGCTAGGCCGCGACCGCCTCGCTCACTCCGTAACACCGCGCACGTCCGCATCCTCGTCCGCCTGCTCCTCATGGGCAAAGCGCAGCGTCAGCTCGATTAGCTCGGCACGGCTGCCGATTCGCAGCGGCGGGCCCCAGAATCCGTAGCCGGAGGAGACGATGGCATGGAGCGAGCCTTTGCGCAGATAACCCCAGTCGAGCTCGAACAGCCGCCGCGTGATGAGATGATTGGGCGCGAGCTGGCCGCGGTGCGTGTGCCCGGACAGCATCACATCGACGCCGGCCGCCGCCGCTTGATCCAGGTGGTACGGCTGGTGGTCGAGCAAGATGATCGGCGCGCGGGGATCGACGTCGGCTAGCAGGCGCTCGAGCGGCAGACGGCCGCCGCCGAAGCGCGGCGCGTCGGCGCTGCGATCCTTGCGCCCGGAGATGTAGACGCCTTCTGCGACGCGCACGGTGCGATCGAGCAGCATCTCCACGCCGGCTTCTTCCTGCATGAGCCGGGCAAATTCGTCCGGCTGGCCGCCGATATATTCATGATTGCCGAGAACCGCGTACACCCCGTACTTCGCCTTCAGGCCGCGCATCGTCGCGGCCATTTGTTGTTCCACGAATGGGCGCAGATCGTCGTCGAGGATGTCCCCGGGCAGCAGGATCAGCTCCGGCTGCAGCGCATTGACCCGCTCGACGAAGCGGCGCAGCTGCCGATTGCGCATGATCGTCCCCAGATGCAGGTCCGAAGCGACGACGACGCGGAGCGAGCGCAATTTCCCCGCAGGCTTGGCAATCGATGCTTCGTAGCGGCGCACGACCGGGCGCCACGCCGCGAGCGAGCCCAGGATCAGAACGGCGAGCAGCGCGCCGACCACAATCCAGCCGAGCAGCGGCACAGACGTCGATGCGGGCACTCCGGCCAGCCTGAGCGCGAGCGCAGCCAGATCGGCGAGCGGCAGCAGCAAGACGGCGTACATCAGCAGACCGAGCCAATACGAGCCGACGACCTTGAGCATATAGAATACCGGATAAGGGAGGTACCGCTCGAGTACCCTGGCCAGCACGTACGCCAGCGCCACGAGTGCCAGCAGCGGCCAATAGACGCCCTGCGGCAGGCCCGCTTGCAGCGCTTCGAGGAACCACCACCCGTGCAGACCGATATAAAAATGGAGCGCGGCAAACACTAGCGTAAACAGCAAAATAAGCATAAGAGCACGACGGGACATATGGCAGGATCAGCTCCTTTGGCGAGATGACGAGACATCGGCTAATCGTATCGTACACGACAGCATGCAGG
The DNA here is from genome assembly GCF_014705605.1 of Paenibacillus sabuli. Lineage (GTDB taxonomy): Bacteria > Bacillota > Bacilli > Paenibacillales > Paenibacillaceae > Paenibacillus_D > Paenibacillus_D sabuli. The sequence continues at coordinate 19,300 of NZ_JACXIZ010000018.1, read as the reverse complement.
CAGGCAAGCAAGCCAAACTGGGTGCGGCCAAGTCAAGCGGCGTTAATGGTTAACCTTGCCAATGGTTCGCGCCGTTAAGCATTCAAGCGGTCAACTGTCGCTCGTCGGTCGCCTGCTGAATGGACGCCGGCCTGCCACCGACTGGCTACGGATTGGCCACCGACCGGCTACCAATCGCCAACTGGTCGGCATTCTTCGGATAATATCGAAAGTTTGTGGGATACAACCGCCGGGCGGGCAGCGCTATAATGGCGGTGTATCGGTTTTATCGGCGTGAAACGAAGGGATGATAGTCATGAACGAAGCGCAGGAGATCACGCATGAAACGCCTTATATTTCCATAGATGCAACGGTCATGCGCGCCAACATCGCCCGCATGGCCGAGCTCGCGCGCGCGCGCGGCGTGACGCTGCGGCCGCACATCAAGACGCATAAAATTCCGGCCTTTGCGCTGGAGCAGCTGCAGGCGGGCGCAGTCGGCATCACGGTCGCCAAGCCGGCGGAGGCCGAGGTGATGGCGGAGGCGGGCATTCGCGATATTTTCATCGCCTATCCCGTCGTCGTGCCGTCCAAGATCGACCGGGTGCTCGCGCTTGCGCGCAACATCGAGCTCGCGGTCGGCGTCGACAGCGCCGCCGGAGCGGCGCTGCTGTCCAAGCGCGCTGCCGCGGCCGGCATGACGCTGCAGGTGCGGCTGGAGCTGGATACCGGGCTGCGCCGCACCGGCGCGCAACTGCACGAGGCCGTCGAGCTGGGCCGCACCATTGCGCTCATGCCGGGCCTGGAGCTCAGCGGCATCTTCACCTTCAAGGGCGCGGTGCTGCGCCAGCAGGCGACGCTGGATGTCGCCGCGGCCGGCAAGGAAGAAGGCGAGTTGATGGTGCAGGCCGCCGAGCGGCTGCGCGCCGCAGGCGTCGGCATCCGGCACGTCAGCGTCGGTTCGACGCCGACGGCGGCTGCGGCCGCCGCGGTGCCCGGCGTGACCGAGGTCCGTCCGGGCACGTATATTTTCAACGACCGCATGCTCGAGCGGATGGGCGTATGCAGCGCGGACGACTGGGCGGCGCGGGTGCGCGTGACCGTCGTCAGCGTGCCGGCCCCGAATCGGGCGGTCGTCGACGGCGGCAGCAAGACGTTCGCCACCGATGTACAGCCCGGTAATCCGCCGCTGAATCTGGAAGGCTTCGGGGCCATCCTCGGGCATCCGGATGCGGTGCTGGAGAAGATGAACGAAGAGCACGGCATGATTCGCAGCGCCGCGCCGCACGGCTGGAGCGTCGGCGATACGCTGGATATCGTGCCGAATCATATCTGTTCGACAGTGAATCTGCACAATGCCGTATGGCTGCGCGAGCCGGGCGGCGACCGCCGGATCGCGGTGGCCGCGCGCGGCATGCTGAGCTGACCGAAGGAGGCACAAGACCACTATGCTGGATCTACTCATTACCAATGGGAAAGTCGTCGACGGCACGGGCAACCCGTGGTTCCTCGGCAATGTCGGCATCAAGGACGGGACGATTGTCAAGGTCGGCCGCTTCGAGCAGGAGGCGGCGCAGGTCATCGACGCAGGCGGACAGATCGTCTCGCCCGGCTTCATCGACGGCCACTGCCACTCCGATCTGCTCGTACTCGACCAGCCGCTCGGCGCATTCAAGCTGCGTCAGGGCGTGACGACCGAGGTCGTCGGCAACTGCGGCCTCGCGCCGGCGCCCTATCTCAAGCAATCCGCCGAGCTGCTCAAGCAATATGTCGGTCCGGTCATCGGCACTACCGACTGGGAGTGGCCCTGGTCCACAATCGGGGAGTACATCGCCGAGCTCGACCGGGCCAGCGCGGCGGAGAATGTCGCGACCTATGTCGCGCACGGCGCGCTGCGCATCTCGGTGATGGGCTTCGCCAATCGCCCGGCGACCGCGCCGGAGCTGGAGCAGATGAAGCAGCTGCTCGAGGAAGGGATGCGGGCCGGCGCGATCGGGCTCTCGATCGGCCTGCTGTATGCGCCCGGCAGCTACACCGGCCGCGAGGAGCTGGCCGAGCTATGCCAGGTCGTGGCTCGGCATGACGGCCTGCTGGCGACCCATATTCGCGGCGAGGGCAACAACCTGCTGCCCTCGGTCGAGGAGGTCATCTGGATCGCCGAGCAGAGCGGCGTCGCGCTTCACATCAGCCATCTCAAGGCGGCAGGCGCGGCCAACTGGGGCATGATCGAGCACGCCATCGACCGCATCGAGGCGGCGCGCGCCCGCGGCATGGACGTCACCTGCGACGTCTACCCGTACAATGCAGGCTCGACGATGATGACGACGATCCTGCCGCCGTGGACGCTGGAGGGCGGCATCGAAGCGACGCTGCTGCGGCTGCAGGATCGCGCCGTGCGGCAGCGCATCAAGCAAGAGCTGCGCGAAGAGCAGCGGGATTGGGACAACCTGATCGCGTCGACCGGCTGGCAGAGCGTCTATATTTCTTCGGCCTCGACCGAGGCCGGACGGGCGCTGGAGGGCATGCACATGCTCGATGTGAGCGCGCGGCTCGGCCTGGAGCCGGAGGACGCGATGATGGAGCTGCTAGTGCAGGAGCGGGGCGCGCTGTCGATCGTCTACTTCCATATGGCCGAGCAGGACGTCGGGCGCGTCGTGCGCTACGACAAGGCGCTGATCGCCTCCGACAGCCTCGGCTGCGTCACCGGCAAGCCGCATCCACGCTCGTACGGCACCTTCCCGCGGCTGTTCGCGAAGTACGTGCGCGAGGACAAGGCGCTGTCCCTGGAGCAGGCGGTGCGCAAGGTCACCTCGTTCCCGGCGGCGCGCTTCAAGCTCGGCAAGCGCGGGCTGCTGCTGCCGGGCTATGCGGCCGACCTGACCCTGTTCGATGCGGAGGGGATCCGCGACCGCGCCGACTACCAGGACCCGGCCCGCTATCCCGACGGCATCGGCGGCACGATCGTCGGCGGGCGCCCGACCTTCGAAGGCGACCGCCCGACCGGTCAGATGGCCGGCCGCTTCATCGCCGCCTGCCACCATGTCGGCTGTACCCACACTCATTCTTAGGAGGCTATTATGCTGAACATCACCAGACATCCGCAGAATCCGATCGTCGTGCCGGGCAAGTATGAGTGGCGCAAGTCCACCGTATTTAATCCGGCCGTCATTATCGAGGACGGCAAATTCTACATGATCGAGCGCACGGCCGGATCACTGACCCCGTGCAAAAACTACCTGGGCCTGCTCGTCAGCGACGACGGCGTCAATTTCACCCACGTCAAGGACGAGCCGGTCGTAACGCCGGATCAGCTCGGCTTCCCGTACGGCAGCGTGCAGGATCCGCGCGTCGTCAAGATCGACGATACGTTCTACCTGAATTACGCCTTGCGCCCGTGCGCCATGAACTATTACCCCAACGGCTACGGCCTGCCCGAGCGTTCGATTCCGACGTATCCGGACGGCTGGGGCGAGCAAGAGGGGCACTGGCTGACGCGTTCGGGCATCATGACCTCCAAGGATCTGGTGAACTGGGAGTACCTGTGCGACACGACGCCGCTGGAGATCAACGACCGCGACAATATTCTGTTCCCCGAGAAGATCAACGGCAGATACGTGCTGCTGCGTCGTCCGGAGGAGTACGTCGGCGAGCAGTACGGCACCGAGCGCGCGGCGATGTGGATCACCTATTCCGACGATCTGATGACGTGGGACGAGCCCAAGCTGCTGGCCAAGGCCGGAGAAGGCGAGTGGGAGCAAAAGAAAATTGGCGGCTCGACACCTCCTGTCAAGACCGATAAGGGCTGGCTGGTGCTGTACCATGGCGTCGATTTCAATTCCATCTACCGGGTCGGCGCGCTGCTGCTCGATCTGGACAACCCGGAAAAAATCATTGCGCGCACGGACAACTTCATCATGGAGCCGGAGCCGTATTACGAGAAATTCGGCTTCCAGGTGCCGAACGTTATTTTCCCGACCGGCAACGTCGTCAAGGACGGCCTGCTCTACATTTACTACGGCGTCACCGACACGGCCATCGCGCTCGCCACGGTGCCGCTCGACGAGATCGTCGACTACGTTTTGAACGAGCCGAAATAATCCGCGCGCGATCCGCCCTGTCTGGAAATGCGTCTGGACGGGCGGATCCCCCTTCTTGCGCCATTGCAAACGATTGCAAAAATGGGTTCCCATAAAATCGTCGCAACTTGTCGCCAACTTACTTAAAAAAGTCGGACATAATCATAGATTCCTGGGATATAGCAAACGATATCAGCACGATATAATACAAGCATGATAATTTGGTGGCAGTAATTCTCCCGCGAAGTTATCATAGACCATTACAGACGAAAGAGGGTTTCGAATGAAAAACAGACATGCAACGCGCACCACGCTAATGGCGAGCTTGCTCGTGCTGACGATGATCGTCGTCGCGGCTTGCGGAGGCAACAACAACGGGGGCGGCACCAATGGCGGCAACAGCGGCGGAGCAGGCGGCGAGGAGCAAGTGACCTTGACGCTGTCGCATCCGTGGACGTCGCCGAACCCGGATAACGATGTGTACAAGGCGCGGATCGCGGCGTTCGAAGAAGCCAACCCGAACATTAAGATCGAACAAGACGCCGTTGCGGCGGCCCAATACAAAACCAAGCTGTTCACCCTGGCGACGGCCAACAACCTGGCCGACATCAACGTCGTATGGCCGGGCGCGGACCTCGATCCGCTCACAAGCGGCGATCTGCTGCTGCCGCTCAACGACTACATGGACAATTGGGACGGCCTCGTACGCGAAGGCTCGCTGACCGGCTACAATGTCGACGGCAACCAATTTGCCATTCCGACGAAGCAAAACTATGTCGATATCGTGTATTACAACAAAGAACTGCTTGCGCAAGTCGGTTATGACACTTTTCCTGAAACGTATGCCGACTTTATTGATATGGTGAAAAAACTGAAAGAAGCGGGCATCACGCCGATCTCCCTGGGCAACAAGGAAAAATGGCCGCTGCAATCGTCGTATATCTCCGTGCTGGCCCAACGCTTCGGCGGCGCGGACTTCCTGGAGAAGGTCGTCGCCGGCGAAGCCAAATTCACGGATCCGGAATTCGTGAGCGCCGTGGGCGTCATCGACGAGCTGACCAAGCTGGAAGCCTTTAACGTCGACGCCAACAACATGGATTCGGTGCAAGCGCAGGATTACCTGATTCAAGGCAAAGCGGCGATGCACATCTCCTCGGCGACGGTCGACGCGCGGATCCGTACGAACAACGAAGAAGGCGACAAATTCGGCATCGCGCTGTTCCCGTCGGTCGAAGGCGGCAAGGGCGAAGCCGGCATCGCTGCAGGCGTCTCGCAGTTCGGGATTGCCATTAGCAGCCAGCTTGACGAAGCCAAGCAAGAAGCGGCACTGAAGTTCCTGGAATTCTTCGTAAGCGAGGATCTGTATCAGGATTTGACCGCGGCAGGCATCCTGGTGCCGGCGGACATCGAGCCAAACTCGGATATCAATCCGTACCTGCAAGAGATGATGGAGCTGACCAGCAAAGGCTCGACGCCGGTATTCGACGCGGTCGTCCCGACCGCAGCGGCCAAAGAGCTGGAAAACGGCCTGCAGGCAATTACAATCGGCCGCAGCACGCCTGAAGAAGTCGCAGCCAGCACGCAAGACGAACTGGGCAACTAAATAAGCGCGGCTGTCGCTGCGCAAGCTAGACCATGTGAACCATGGGCCGCCGAACCCGGAATGCGCCGACCGCGCTTTTAGTCAGCGCGATGACGATGGGCGCGGCGGCCCTTTTATTTCTCCACTTCGAAGGAGGGAGCCTAGTGCACACCCTGAAACGAACGAAGCTTGCCATTTTTGCCGGGCTGCTGCCCTCGCTGATCATCTATATCGGCATAGCCGTCGTTCCGATTGCCATGTCCTTGTATTACTCCTTTTTTGATTGGGACGGCATCACAGCGAAGGAATTCGTCGGGCTCGGGAATTTTACAGAAATGCTTCAGGACGATATTTTTTGGCTGTCGGTCAAAAATAACGTTATCATCATGCTGACCGGTCTCGTCGGGCAAATCCCGATCGGCCTTCTGCTGGCCCTGCTGCTTAATCGCAGCTTGCGCGGCACCAGCTTTTTCCGGACCGCCGGTTTTTTGCCGGTCGTCATCTCCTCCGTTATGGTATCGCTCATCTGGGGCATGATTTACAACACGGAGTACGGATTTCTCAACAGCTTCCTCAGCGTCATCGGCCTGGAGTCGTGGACGCGCAACTGGCTCGGCGACCCGGCCTGGTCGATGGCTTCGATCAGCGTCGCCTACATTTGGCAGAACTGCGGCCTGTACATGGTCATTTTCCTGGCGGCGCTGCAGAGCATTCCGCAGGAGGTCAACGAGGCGGCCGAGCTCGACGGCGCGACCGGCCTGCGACGCGTGCTGAGCATCACGATTCCGATGATTCGCGCCACCATTCTCGTCTCCGTCGTATACAGCATCAGCAATTCGTTCCGCGTCTTCGACCTGGTGCAGATTCTGACCGGCGGCGGACCGGCGCATCAGACCGAGGTTATGACCATTTACATGTACAACTCGGCCTTCCTCAGCCGCGAGTTCGGCTTTGGCAGCGCGGTGTCGATTTTGATATTGCTGTTCAGTCTGATTATTATCAGCACGATCAACCGCTTTGGACGCGAGAAGGACGTCTGATCAAGGAGGAGTGTAACCGATGGAACGAACATCCCCGATTATGCGCATTGCGGCTTACGTCTTTTTGCTTTTGTTCGCCGCGTTTAATATCATCCCGTTGTTTTACATGGTCGTCGGCTCCTTCAAGACGGAGTCCGAGTATGCCAACAGCCCGTTTTCCCTGCCCGAGGTGCTGCAATTCTCCAATTACTCGCGCGCCTGGGAGATTGCCAACATGAGCACCTACTTCATGAACAGCATTATCGTCACCTTCGGCTCGCTGATCGTGACCGTCGTGCTGGGCGCATTGGCTGCGTTTTTCCTGTCGCGGTTCAAGTTCAAGCTGCGCGGCTTTACGTACGCGTTGTTTTTGCTCGGCATGCTGGTGCCGATCCATGCGACCTTGATTCCGATTTTCATGCTCATGAAAAACATCGGCCTGCTCGACACCTATTTCTCGCTGATTTTGCCGTATACGGCCTTTCACCTGTCGCTGACCATTTTTATTCTCGAAGGCTTCATGCGCGGACTGCCGCGCGACCTGGAGGAATCGGCGGTCATGGACGGGGCGGGCGTATACCGGATTTTCTGGTCGATCATCTTCCCGATTACCCGGCCGGCGCTGGCGACAGTGGTCATTCTCAACTTCATCTACAACTGGAATGAATACCTGTTTGCGCTGGTGCTGATCAGCAAGGAAGCCGTCAAAACGCTGCCGCTCGGCATTGCCAGCTTCGTCGGCATCGAGACCGCGAATTTGACGCTGCAGATGGCTGCCCTTACAATAGCCCTAATCCCGATTTTGATTTTTTACCTGCTGCTCCAAAAGCAGCTGGTCAACGGCATGACGGCGGGTGCGGTCAAAGGCTAAACGGCCCGAAGACCGCCTGCCCGCCCCGGGGAGGGCGTAGGGGATGCGAAGCAAATTTCGGCTGTTTCAAAGCTTTGGACTCAAGCGCAAGGCGCTCGTGATCTTTCTGCTGCTCGTTATCGTGCCGACGCTCGGCGTCGGCGTCGTGGTGCAGTACAAGTATGGTCAGATTCTGCACGAGCAGTTCGTCGACTCGACGATACGCAACCTCGACGCGGTCGCCAATCAGTTGGAGGAGCAAACGTCGATGATCGAGGATATTGCCAATTACCTGATCTTCGATCCGGCCCTCAATGCGTATCTTGGCGCCGACACGTCGGACTATAACGAGCAGCGACAATCGTGGAAAGAAACGGTGGAGGGCTTTTTGACCTTTCACTTGATGTCCAAAACCTATATCCGCTCGCTGGCCATCGAAGGGTACAACGGCGGCCGAATCGAGATCGGCGAGCCGGTCACCAGCGACGAGACGCGCTGGCTCGAAGAAGCGGCGGCCCGGCAGGGACGAGTCGTCTGGAGCGAGGGCTATACGGCGCGCAGTGCCTGGAACGGCGAGGTGCGCGTCGTCTCGCTGTTTCGCGTGCTCAATGAATACCGCAATGTGAGCAATCCGCGCGGCAATCTCACCATTCGATTGGACGAGAGCAGCATCATCCGCCTGCTGGAGAATCAGCTGTATCAAGGGCTGGGCAAGGTGTACGTGCTCGGACCCGCCGGGGAGCGGGTCGTGACGACGAGCGGCGAGCTGCAGGAAGATCTCGTGCCGCAGGATGCGCTGGCCAGCCTGAACGAACGGCGTGTGCGCTACCAGACCTACGAGGCGGGCGGCCAGTCCTACATGACCTTCTCGCGGCAGATGCCCAATACGGGCTGGACGATCCTGACCGCGATTCCCGAATCGACGGTCAACGCGCAGTCGGTCAATGTGCGCTTGATTATGGGCGCCGTCCTGCTGGCGATCCTGCTGCTGGCGGTGCTGGCGCTGGTGGGCTTCCATTATACGATCATTCGGCCGATCCTGCGGCTCAAGAACGAGACGAACCGGGTCAAGCTGGGAGACTTCAGCGCGCGCGTGCCGGTCGAGTCCAAGGATGAAATCTCCGATCTGAACCGCAAATTCAACGAGATGGTGCTGACCATTCAGCAGCTCATCGATCACAAGTACAAGCTGGAAATCCGCGAGCGGGAGTCCGAGCTCAAGCTGCTGCAGAGCCAGATGGACCCCCATTTCCTGTACAATACGCTCGACATGATTCGCTGGACGGCGCGGCTGGAGAAGGCCGGGCGGACGAGCCAGCTGATCGAGACGCTGTCCCGTTTTTTTCGTTCGGCGCTCAGCAACGGCCAGTATACGACGACGATTCGTCAAGAGCTGGAATTCGTCGAAGCCTATTTGTACCTGCAGCAGCGGCGGCTCGGCAGCCGGTTTCGCTACGCGCTTTATACCGAGCACCAGATTGCCGACGCGGCTCTGCTCAAGACGACGATTCAGCCGCTCGTGGAGAACTTCATCAAGCACGGACTCAACCGCAAGGATAAGGATAATTTCATCGCGGTGCGCTGTTACAAGTCCGGCACGGCCATTCATATCGACGTCGAGGACAATGGCCAGGGCATCGCGCCGGACCAGCTGGAGCGGCTGCGGGCCGCGCTCGCGCAGCAGGACGAGCCGGGCGGCCGCTCGGGCGCGCTGCGCAACATACACGAGCGCTTGTCGATTTACTTTGGCAGCGGCTGCGGGCTGCAGCTCGTCGCCAGCGAGCCGGGGGGCGGCACGCTGGTCCGATTGACCATTCCCGATTCGAATCAATGGGAGGGAGAGCGACTTGAGTAACTTGTATGCGGAGCAGGAACGGCCGATCCGGCTGTTGATCGTCGATGACGAGCCGGTCATCTGCGAGGGGCTGCGGATGACGATCGATTGGGCCAGCCTGGGCGTCGCCGTGGTCGGCGAAGCCTACGACGGCGAGCACGCCCTTGAGCTCGCGCAGCGCGAGCGGGCGGAGCTGGTGCTCAGCGATATTCGCATGGACGGTATCGACGGTCTGCAGCTGGCGGAGCGGCTCCGGCAGGTCAGCCCGGACACGCGGATCGTCATGCTGAGCGGGTACGAGGACTTCGAGTATGCGCGCCAGGCGGTGCGGCTCGGGGTCGAGGACTACCTGCTCAAGCCCGTCGATATCGACGAGCTGAGCGATGTCGTGCGCCGCGTGGTCGCGGACATTCGCAAGGAGGCGCTGGGCGGCGTGCGGGAGGAGGATCTGCTCTGGTTGGCCGGCATCGTCCGCGGCGCGCCCTCCAAGGCCGCGCCGCCCGGACGGAGTCATTGGCACGGCGCGGCCTTTCGCATCGTCGGCAGTCAGCTCGCTTCGTTCGCCGACAGCTATGCGAAGCTGTCGGCGGACGACAACGAGGCGCTGCACGAGCGCTGGGAAGCGGCCGTGCGGGGGACCTTGGTCGAGCGGGGGCTGCGCGCGCTGTCGGTCTTCGATCACCCCAATCTGATGTTCACGCTCATCATCATCGACCGCAGGCAGGACGACGCCTGGTGGCAGGAGCTGCTGGAGGCGGTCGCGGCCAGCTGGCCGGGTGCTGAGCCGCTCTACTGCGCGCTCTCGGAGGCGTTCGAGCGGCTCGAGGACACCGCTGCGGCCGCCGATCACGCGCGGCTGCTGCTGCAGTATTATGCGCTCGAGCGACGTCCGGTGCTGCTGCCCTCCGAGCCGGCGCCGCAGCGCGAGGAGCAAGGCGAGCCGCTGGACGAGCAGGATTGGGTACAGCGCATGGTGGCCGCTCTGTACCAGCAGGACGCAGAGGCGGTGCGCACCGAGCTGGACGGGTTGTTCGCCTCGTTGGAGGGGCGCAGGCTGCTGCTGCACGAGGCGGTGTCGGTCTATATCGAGCTGATGGTCGTGCTGCGGCGGCGCTTGCGGCGCAGCGGGCTGGAGGAGGTCGAGCGGGCGCAGCGGCCCGTCATCGATCTGCTGCTGCACAATAGCTACGACAGCGTGCGCGAGCTCGCCGTGAGCGAGGCGCTGCAGCTGATGGAGCTCGTCGAGTCGAGCGGATTGGACAAGTCGTATTGGGTTGTGGAGAAGGCCGTCAAATACATGCGCGAGCGCTCGACCAGCGACCTCAAAGCGTCGGAGGTGGCGGCGTGGCTGAAAATCACGCCGAGCTATTTCAGCTTTTTGTTCAAGCAAGGCACCGGCCGCAGCTTCACCGAATATATGAACGAGCTGCGCATCAATCAGGCCAAGGAGCTGCTGGCGACGACGCCGGACAAAGTATTCGAAATTGCCGACCGGGTCGGCTATCGGGAATACAAGTATTTCGTCTCGGTATTCAAGTCGGTGACCGGCATGACGCCAAAGGAATATCGGACCCGCATGGCGGGGCGCTAACCCGTAGCGGCAGGGAGAAGGGGAGAATCGAATGACCATCTATCAAGACGCCGGCCAGTCCATCCGTGCTCGTGTCGAGGATCTGATCGGCCGTATGACGCTGCGGGAGAAGGTCGGTCAAGTCAATCAGCATATGTACGGCTGGGACGCCTATACGCGGAGTTCGGAAGGAGAGCCTGAGCTGAGCGAGGCGTTCAAGCGGCATGTCGAGTGGGGCGGCGGGATGGGGGCGCTGTACGGGCTATTCCGCGCCGATCCGTGGTCTGGGGTCACCTATGCCACCGGGATCCCGACGGCGGACAGCGCCCGCTTCGTCAACCGGCTGCAGCGCTACGTCATGGAGCATACGCGGCTCGGCATCCCCGTGCTGCTGTCGGAGGAATGTCCGCATGGCCATCAGGCGCTGGACGGGACGCTGCTGCCGGTCAATCTGGCCGTCGGCGCGACCTGGAATCCCGAGCTGGCCGGGCGCGCCTACGCCGGCGCGGCGGCGGAGATCCGCGCGCGCGGCGCGCATCTGGCGCTCGTCTCGGCCCTCGATATCGCGCATGAGCCGCGCTGGGGCCGCACCGAGGAATGCTACAGCGAGGATCCGCATCTGGCGGCCCGCTTCACCGCCGCGGTCGTCACTGGCATGCAGGGCGCGCAGCCCGGGCAGCTCGCGGACGCGGACAAGACGGCCGTCATCCTGAAGCATCTAGCCGCCCAAGGGGCGTGTCAAGGCGGGCACAATGCCGGGCCGGTGCCGATCGGCGAGCGCGAGCTGCGCGAGATTCATCTGCCGGGCGCCCTGGCCGGGCACCGGGCCGGCGCGGCCGGCTATATGGCCGCTTACAATGAGATCGACGGCGTCCCGTGCCACGCGAGCAGCATGCTGCTGCGCGGCGTGCTGCGCGGGGAGTGGGGCTTCGACGGCATCGTGATGGCCGACGGCACGGCCATCGATCGCCTGCTGGCGCTGGCCGGCGACGAGCCGGGCGCGGCGGCGCTGGCGCTGTCCGCGGGCGTCGATATCAGCCTGTGGGACAAGGCGTTCACGACGCTGGAGGAGGCGGTCCGGGCGCGCCGGGTGAGCGAGCATGTGCTGGACGGGGCCGTGCGTCGCGTCTTGACGCTCAAGTTCGAGCTCGGCTTGTTCGACCGGCCTTATGCCGACGAGGCGCGCGTCATGCAGCAGATCGGCACGCCGCAGCTCAAGGCGATCAATCTGCAGTTGGCCCGTGAGTCGGCGGTCCTGCTGCGCAACGAAGCGGGGCTGCTGCCGCTCGGGGAGCAGCCGCGGCGAATTGCCGTCATCGGGCCGAATGCGGACAAGCTGTACCACCAGCTCGGCGACTACACGAGCGTGCAGGCGCCGGGCAGCGGCACGACTGTGCTGGAGGGCATGCGGCGCCAGGCCCCGGCCGGCACGGAGATTGTCTATGCGGCAGGCTGCGGCGTGCGCAGTATGGATGCGACCGGCATCCCCGAGGCGGTCGCCGCCGCGGAGCAGGCCGAGGTCGCCGTGCTGGTATTGGGCGGCAGCAGCGCGCGCAACTTCGATGCGACGTTCGACAGCAACGGGGAGGCGATCATCTTCGAGGGCGCGCCGCCGGATATGGATTGCGGCGAAGGCGTCGATCTGGCCGAGCTGCGGCTGGGGGGCGTGCAGGAGCAACTGGTGGAGGCGATTCATCGCACCGGCACGCCGATCGTCGCCGTGCTCATCCAGGGTCGCCCGCACGTGCTGAGCGGCATCGCGCCTTATTGCCAGGCGATGCTGGTCGGCTGGTACCCCGGTCCCGAGGGCGGCACCGCACTGGCCGAGATTGTGTACGGCCGCGTCAATCCGAGCGGCAAGCTGCCGGTATCGCTGCCGCGCAGCGCAGGACAACTGCCGGTCTATTACAATCAGAAGAACGTCGGCCGTCCGCGCCCGTATACCGATCTGCCCGAATCGCCGCTCTATCCGTTCGGCTACGGGCTGAGCTATACGCGCTTCGCCTACGGCGCAGCCGCCGTTTATCGTCAGCAGGACGCCGCTGCCGGACCGAGAGCGCAGAGCGGTGCCGCCGCAGCGGACCAGTCGGCGCTCGTCTGCCCGGCCGCCGACATTGAGGCCGGCGCAGCGGTCGAGGTGGCCGTCGAGGTGAGCAATGCCGGCGAGACGGCCGGTGCGGAGACGGTTCAGCTGTACATCCAGGCCAGCGAATCGGGCATCACCCGGCGCCGGCTGGAGCTCAAGGCGTTCCGCAAGGTCGAGCTCGCGCCCGGCGAACGCACGCAAGTGCGTTTTTCGCTGGCCAAGGAAGAGCTGGCGATCTGGAACCGCGACATGACCTTTGCCGTCGAGCCTTGCCGCGTGCGGCTGATCGTCGGCCCCGACGCGGCGACCGCGGCCGCCGAGGCCGAGCTGCGACTCGTCTGAGCGAGGGCTTCTAAATCGTCCACTCGTCGTTGATGAGGCCGACCAGCTTCCATTCGCCCTCGTACGACTCGAATACGAGCCGCAGGCTATGCCAGTCCAGACCGCCATACTGCGCGTTCTGGCCGTCGAAGTGATACTCGACGACAATCGCCCCGGGATACACCGTACGCACATTGTTCAGCGCATTGCCGCTGAACAACTGCTTGTTGTAGCTGGTCTGATCGGCTTCGCGGTAGTCGAGCGGGTAGACGAAGCGCTCATAATATGCCCCGAAGTCCATCGCAATCGGCTCGCCCGAGCCGTCGAAGGCGCCCCAGACGCGCGACTGCGGATCACCGAGCGCATCCTCCAGCTCCGCAGGCATCAGGCGGACATCAGCCGTCGCGTCGATGTAGCTGTAGGGCGTGAAGCGGACGCCCTTCTCCGGATGCACATATTTCGCCAGCGTCTGCATCTCTTCATCCGCCAGCGCCGCCAGCACCTTCGCTTCCAGCCCGTCGAGCTCATGCTCCGCCTCGTCCGGCGCCATCGCCGCGTCGCGGTTGCCGGCCGTATGAATGTATACGATGCCATTGTAGGCGTCCCACGCGGCGCTGCCGCCCAGCCCTTCGGCAATGTACCGGGCCGGCAGGAAGATCCGCCCGCTGCGCAGCGTCGCTGTCGTATCCATCTGCACCGTCTCGCCGTCCACCTGGAGCATGGCCTCGTTCAGCCTGATGACGACGGTATGCGCCGCATCCGAGATGACGGCCTGCTTGGCCTGGTTGTCCCAGGAGATGCCGCCCTCCGGCACGCCCATCGCCCGCGCCAGCAGCGAGGCGGGCACCATAGTGCGACCGTCCGCGTTCAGATAGGGTCCGGGCTCGCCGGACGCCGATGTATAGATCAGCCCGTCAACGGCCAGCTTGACCTCGCGCACCGATTGCCGCATGCCGGGCGGCTCCTCGGCCGCGACTGCGGCCGGCGCCGCCAGCAATACGGTCAGGCCGAGAATCGAGGCCGCTGCGCTGCGTCTTCGGCTGCTTCGTTGCTTGAGCAATTCAATCCCTCCTTCGAAAAACGTAGAAAAACACCCTATATATCATTTAAACCGCCTGCAATAGCGCTGAAACCGGCGAATACGAACCGCCGCGCCGTTGAAACTTTCAGACAATTCGATTACCATACAGTTGTTCATGTTTAACGGTTTACAAAATCTTAAGAAGAGGATGTGGTGGCTCAGTTGAGCGGCACAAGATTACTTATTCAGCATTTCAAACGGTACGCTTGGTTCTATGTATGCGCTTTTTCACTCATGGCTTCGGCCAACGTCATTTATGCTTTTTTTCCCAAGGTGCTCGGGCAATTCACCGATGAGCTGGAGCGCAACGGACTGACGCGCGACGCCATTAGCGGGTACAGTCTCATCCTGCTGGCCATCGGCGTCGGGTACGGGGTGTTGTTCGGACTCGGGCAATATTTGAATCACCGGCTGGGGCGAAGATTCGAATTCAATTCCAGGCAAAAGCTGTTCAACCATTTCACGCGTCTGAGCGAGCAGTATTACTCCAAAAACGGGATCGGCAAGCTGCTGAGCTACGTCATGAACGATGTGACGGTCGTCCGGGAATCGATTGCCAACAGCACCAATCAGCTGACCAACGCGAGCGTGCTGCTCGTCTCGGTCGTCGTCATGCTGGTGCTCGGCGATATCCCGCTGCAGCTTATTTTGGTGTGCGTGCTTCCCCTGCTGTGCATTCCGTTCCTCGTCGTCTTCTTCGGGCCGCGCATCCGCGAGCGCTCGCGGCGGGTGCAGGAGGCGCTGGGCGAAATGACCGAGTCGGCGGAGGAGCAATTCGGCGGGATCCGCGTCACCAAAACGTTCGCAATCGAGTCGATTGCACAGCGGCGCTTCGGCGAGACCGTCGATCACATCAAGGACAATCAGCTCAAGCTGGTGCGCATGACGGCGATGTTTCAGGCGATCATTCCGTTCACCGGCGCGGCCTCGCTCGTCATCGCGATCCTGTACGGCGGGTATCTGACGATTCACGACGCGCTGACGCTGGGCGAATTCGTCGCCCTGACGCTCTATCTGCGCATGATCATGAACCCGCTCCAGCAGATCGGCAACGTCATCAATACGATGCAGCGCGCGCGGGCCTCGCTCGACCGGCTGAACCGGCTGCTCGACGTCAAGGCGGACATCCTCGAATCGGAGCAAGCGACGCCGATGATCGCCGGTGCGGGCGATCTGACGCTCCGCGGACTCTCCTTCGCCTACCCGGACGCCTCGCGTCTGGCGCTGGAGGAGATCAGCCTGCATGTCCCCAGAGGCCGGACCCTGGGCATCGTCGGCCGGACCGGCAGCGGCAAGTCGACGCTCGTCAAGCTGCTGCTGCGCATCTACGATCCGCCCTCGGGCACCGTACAGATCGGCGGGACCGACATCCGCGAGCTGACGCTGGAGAGTCTGCGCACGCAGATTGCGTATGTGCCGCAGGACGGCTTCCTGTTCAGCACGACGATTCGCGACAATATCGCCTTCTATGACCGCAGCGCCGGCCAGTCCAACGTCGAGCGGGCAGCCAAGCTGGCGGAGGTATACGACAATGTGGCCGGCTTCGAGGACCGCTTCGAGACCAAGCTGGGCGAACGCGGGCTGACGCTCTCGGGCGGACAGCGCCAGCGGACCTCGCTCGCGCGGGGGCTGATCAAGGACGCGCCGATTCTCATTTTGGACGATAGCGTCAGCGCGGTCGACGCAGTGACGGAGACCAATATTTTGCGCAATCTGCGTCAGGTGCGGCAGGACAAGACGACCCTGATCATCGCGCACCGCATCAGTGCGGTCAAGCATGCCGACGAGATCGTCGTGCTGGAGGAAGGCCGCATCATCGAGCGCGGCACGCACGAGGAGCTGCTGCGCAAGCAGGGCTATTACGCCTCGCTGCATGAGATTCAAGAGGAGGGACGCTCGCATGGCTAAGGGCGGTGACAGTACGGGCGAGGCGGACATTAATCCGAATTATGAGGTGACCAAGGAGCAGCGGCGCCAGGCGTTTCGCGCCATGTTGGCGTATGCGAGGCCGCACCGGTTGCTCTTTGCCGCCGTCTTCTTTTGCGCGATCTTCGCCATTTCGGCCGATCTGATGCAGCCGTTGCTCGTCAAGATCGCCATCGACGAGAATGTGCTATTCGGCGCGCACGGCATCGGGCAGCTGTTTTTGCTGGGCAGCATTTATTTCGTACTGGCTGTCGTCAGCATGATCTTTACCTATCTGCAGGCCAACCTGCTGCAAAAGGCCGGACAAAGCATCGTCGCGGCCTTGCGCAAGGACCTGTTCAATCATATCTCGCGACAGTCGATGTCGTTTTTCGACCGCCATCCGATTGGCAGTCTCGTCACCAACGAATCGAGCGACACCGAGACGATCAACCAATTTTTTACCCAAGTGCTGCTTAGCCTTGTACGCGATGGCTTGTCGCTGATTATGATTATCGGCTTCATGTTTTTTCTGGACGTACAATTGGCCTTGTACTGCATGATTTTGCTGCCGCTGATCGCCATCATTGCGATCGCGTTTCGGACGATGCTGCGCAGCGCCTACCAGCGCGCGCGCACGCAGCTGTCGCGGCTGATTGCGTTTTTGGCGGAGAATTTGTCGGGCATGAGCCTGATTCAGTCGTTTCATCAGGAGAAGGAGCAGGTCAGCCGCTTCTCCAGGCGCAACGAACGTTATTTGAAGGAAAGCTTGCGCGAGGTGAGAGCGACGGTCATCTTCAACCGTTCGTTTGACATTCTGGGCAACGTCTCCGTCGCGGTGGTCGTATGGATCGGCGGCATCGCCGTGTTCGACCAGCAGATCGAATTCGGAGTACTATACGCCTTTATCAGCTATATTCGCCAGTTCTTCCAGCCAATCAACCAGATCACTCAGCAATGGAACACCTTGCAGTCGACGCTCGTCTCCGTCGACCGGCTGTGGCGTATCTTCTCCGAGCAGCCGGATGTGCGGGATCCCGATCCCGAGACGGCGCAGCGCGGCGCGTTGAAGCGGGTCAAGGGCAAGGTCGACTTCAATCGCATTCGCTTCTCCTACACGGACAAGACAGACGTGCTGCGGGATCTGGAGCTGCATATCGAGCCGGGGGAATTCATCGGCATCGTCGGCACGACCGGCGCGGGCAAGAGTTCGCTCGTCAATCTGCTGACCCGCTTCTACGACGTCAAGCGCGGCAGCGTGGAGATCGACGGGATGGATATCCGGCGCTTGCCGCAAAAGGAGCTGCATCGCATTGTCGGGCTCGTGCAGCAGGAGCCCTACCTGTACTCGGGCACGATTATCGACAACGTGCGGCTGTTCGACGAGAGCGTCACGCGCGACGCGGTGATCGAGGCTTGCCGCCTGGTCGGGGCCCAGCCGATGATCGAGCGGTTGCCGCACGGCTATGAGACCCGGCTGTCCGAGCGTGGCAGCGGCCTGTCGGCGGGGGAGCGGCAGCTCATATCTTTTGCGCGGATCCTCGTCTACCAGCCCAAGATTCTGATCCTCGACGAGGCGACCGCCAATCTCGATTCGCATACCGAGCGCTTGATTCAACAGGCCTTGAATGTGGTCGCGGAGGGCCGTACGACGCTCGTCATCGCGCATCGGCTGTCCACGGTCAAGCACGCCGACCGGATCATCGTTATGCGCAACGGCCGGATCGAGGAAGAAGGCCCGCACGAGCATTTGCTTGAGCTCGGCGGCTACTATGCCGATCTGTACCATCATGCCTTCCACGGCAGGTCGGCGTACGAGGGCGTCGGCGGATAACAGGCGAACGACCCGGGCGTGGGCGGCCGCCCAGGTGCAGCCGAGCAACCGCCAGGGCACTTGAGCGGCCGCCCAGTGCAGCCGAGCAACTGCCCAGTGCAGCCGAGCGGCCGACCAAGTGCAGCTGAGCGGCCGGCCCAGTGCAGCTGAGCGACCGGCCCAGTGCAGCCGAGCAACCGGCCCAGTGCAGCCGAGCAACCGGCCCAGTGCAGCCGAGCAACCGCCATGGATGCCCGAGCGGCTGCCCCAAAAGATGGGGACAGCCGGCCGCAAATGGTTTTTTCAGGAAAACAATCTCTAGTCGGTCGTGGACGCTGATTATCGTCTGAATACTGTCTTGAACACAGCCTCAATACGGCTTGAATACCCGTCTGAGTGCGGTCTGGGTGCAAAGGAGATGCCTCCTTTGCACCTAAAAAAACCGTTTGCATTCTGCGAATGTCTGTGATATGATCAGTGCACGTTGTCAAAAGGGTAACCAATTCGCATATTGAAAAGGGTTAGCATTTTACAATGACACCTTTTTCAATATGTGAATTTTTGTTCTCAAGCAAAAAATGAACATGTTAATTTACACCCATTTGGAGGTTAGAACACATGCAACAAGGTACTGTTAAGTGGTTCAATGCGGAAAAAGGCTTTGGCTTCATCGAAGTTGAAGGCGGCAGCGACGTATTCGTTCACTACTCCGCAATCACTGGCGAAGGCTTCAAAACGCTTGACGAAGGTCAGCAAGTTGAGTTCAACGTTGTTCAAGGCAACCGCGGACCGCAAGCTGAAAACGTCGTAAAACTGTAAGACAACACAATGAAAACGGCTCGGCCATTTGGCCGGGCCGTTTTTTAATTATGCGTAAAAGAGAAATCCGCTCCGGCGGCAGAAATAAGCGCAAAATGTGAGGCTACTCAGCGGAATCCGCTCCGGCGGCGGAAATAAGCGTAAAATGTGAGGCTACTCAGCGGAATCCGCTCCGGCGGCGGAAATAAGCGCAAAATGTGAGGCTACCCAGCGGAATCCGCTCCGGCGGCGGAAATAAGCGCAAAATGTGAGGCTACTCAGCGGAATCCGCTTCGGCGGCGGAAATAAGCGCAAAATGTGAGGCTACTCAGCGGAATCCGCTCCGGCGGCGGAAATAAGCGTAAAATGTGAGGCTACTCAGCGGA
>NZ_JACXIZ010000017.1 GCF_014705605.1 Paenibacillus sabuli | reverse complement strand
CGCGCTCATGCGCCTGCGCCGCTTCGGCGCGGGCTGCGCGCCGGCTCGCGGCGAGCCGCTCGGCCTGCTGCGCCTGCTCCTCGTAGGGCTCGAGCCCCGCCGCACGCGACGAGCGCTCGAGCTCGCCGCGCAGCTGATCGATCGCCGGTGCCTGCCGCTCCAGCGCCTCCTGCTCCGCGCGCGTGCGCGCCAGCTCGTCGAAGCGCGCGACGAGCGCGGTCGCGTCGCGCAGCAGGCGCTCCAACTCGCGCGCCTGCTCCTGCTCCGCGCCGTGCCGCGCCTTCAGCTCGCCTGCGCGCGCCGCATAATGCGCCGCCTCCGCATGCAGCCCCTCGAGCAGCTGAGCCGCGCTGCGGTGCTCCTGACCCAGCACCGCGCCGAGCCGGCTATGCTCGCGCTGCGGCAGCGTATCCGCGGCCTGACGGGCATAGATGTCGAGCTTCGTGTGGGCCTCCTTGAGCTGCTCGCGCAGCGCCTTGCTGCGCTCGTGGAAGCGCTCCTCCACCTTGCGCAGCAGCGAGGTGCGGAAGATGCGGCGCAGGATATCCTCCTTGTTCTCCGTATCGGAGGTGAGCAGCTTGCGGAATTCGCCCTGCGGCAGCATCACGATCTGGCTGAATTGCTCGCGGGTCAGTCCGAGGATGCGCTCCAGCGCGGCATTGACGTCGCCGACCGTGAAGCGATCGAGCGCGGGCTCCTCCTCTTCCCCCGTTCGGCTATACAGCTCGGCCTTGCCGCCGGTTTCGCTTTTATTGCCGCTTTTGCGATGCGGCAGCTGGCGGAACACCCGGTACTCGCGAGTGCCCACGGCGAAGTGCAGCTCGACCGACGTGTGCTGCGCCTCGTCCGCGAAATGGCTCCGCAGCATGCGCGCGTCGGCGCGGTCCTCGCCGCTGGCCGTGCCGTACAGCGCGTAGCAGATCGCGTCGAACACGCTCGTTTTGCCGGCTCCGGTACGGCCGGAAATGACAAACAGCCGCTGCTCCTGGAGCTCGGCAAAATCGATCGTCTCGGCGTCGCGGTATGGGCCGAAGGCGGTCATCGTCAGGCGAATCGGCCTCATCGTCCGTCCCCTCCCTCGGCCCGCAGCGCCTCGGCATAGACCGACGCGAACAGCTCAGCCTTGGCCGCGTCAAGCGGCGCGCCCTTCACCTCGCGGTAAAAGGAGGCGAACAGCTCCCCCGGATCGCGCTCCGCCCGCGACAGCCCTTGCTCCCCGCCTTCCTCCGCGGGAGAGGCGGACGGCGAACGGCGCTGGACGTGGAGCGCGTTGGGATAACGGGCCCGCACCTTCTCCATCGGGAACAGCACCGGATCCTCGTCCAGCAGCGTCACGAAGACATAGTCCTCCGAGCCGTCCGCTCCCGCCTCCAGCTCCGCCGCCGTCGTCTGTACCGAGCGGAGCTCGCGCCGCGGTGCGAAGGCCCGCTTGTCCAGACGCACGGCGCCATCGCCGTCCAGCTCGACGAGCGTGTAGCCCTTGTGATGCCGCTCCTCGGAGATCGAATACTTGAGCGGCGAGCCGGCGTAGCGGATCGTCTCGCTGCCGACGTAATGCGCCTGATGCAGATGACCGAGCGCCGTATAGTGGAACGCTCGAAAATGCGCGTCGCGCACATACTCCGCGCCGCCGATCGCGAGCGGGCGCTCCGATTCGCTCGTATTGGCCTGCGGCTCGCCGCCCGGCGTCACGAAGGCGTGGCCGACCAGCACATGCCGGGCGGACGCATCCATGGACGCGGCAATGCGTGCGACAATCGCCGCCATCGCGTCGTCGTGGGTACGGATGCGGTCGTCGCCGTATGTGAAGCGCACCATCGCCGGATCGGCGTAGGGCACCAGATGAATATGTACCGGTCCGTGCGCATCGCGCAGCTCGACCGTGCGGGGCTGCGCCTGGAGCTGGCCCGCCAGATGCAGCCCCCGGCCCTCCATGATGCGAGTCGCGAAGCCGAGACGGTCGGGACTGTCGTGATTGCCCGAGATCGCCAGCACCGGCGTCTCCAGATCGAGCACGATCCGTCCCAGCACCCGGTCCAGCAGCTCGACCGCGTCCGTAGGCGGGATGGCCCGGTCGTACAGGTCGCCGGCGATAATAACCGCGTCCGGCCGCTCGCGTTCGATGTCGCGGAGCAGCTGCTCCAGCACGTAATCCTGATCCTCCGTCATCGACACGCCCTGCACGAGCTTGCCCAAGTGCCAGTCAGCCGTATGAAAAAATTTCACGTGTCTGTCCCTCCCTCGCGCAACTGCTCGAGAATGGTCGCCTGCAGCCGCTCCGCCACGGCCTCAGGCCCGCCCCGCAGCTCCTCGAACGAACAGAACATGCGATACGGCCGCCCTTCGACCGTCAGCGCCGTGTTCAGCCAGTCCGACGGGTCCTCGTCTACCCCGCCGGCAGCCACCAGCAGGCCGATGCCGCGCGGCTCCGGCAATAGAAACAAGCCCAGCTCCTTCATGCGGCTTTGAAACGCTCCGCCGGGGTAGAAGGCGATTTGCTGGAGAAACGGCACCTCGTCCTTGGCGTGCTTGTTGCGCACGCAGGCGTAATGCTTGAAGCCGAATTGAAGCGAATGAATCGCATCGATCATCGTCTGGAGCGCCGGACTGGGCTGCACCTGAATGCTGTCCTGGTCGGTCGGGTCCAGCGCCCGCTCGATATCCAGATCCGTAGCCAGCCAGACTCGCTGGTGGCCGATCGTCAGCGGCGTTGTCAGCGGCAGCGCGAAGGTGAACGGAATCAACTGCGTGGCGCCCGCTTCGATCGTCAGCGCCTCGCCGATCGTGAAGCTGTCCAGTACGCATTGCTGCGTCGTTTTGGGATCTTTCGGATTGCGTATGTATTCGGTCATGACCTTGATCGAGATGCGCTCGATCTGCTGCCGGGCACCGCCGCCCCGGATCTGCACAGAGCCGCGCACCTCGTGCCCCGGCATGCACGTGTCGGTCCCCAGCATCGTGTCGACCGTGGCCGAGCCGATGCCGACGCTGGCCATCATTCGTTTGAAGATTGACATCGCTTGGCGTCCTCCCTCACTCCATCTTTCTTCTCTATTATATCAAATCGGCGGGCCGCGCTCCATTTGTCCGCTCGCAGCGCAGACGGGGCCATGCCCGTGCGGCGCTTCATCATACAGATTAGACGCATAATGCGGATTTCCAGATTATGCAGCTTTTGCATAGCAGACCTGAAGAATCGGGAGAATGCCTGGCGTTGACCGTTATTTATCTGTGCTTGATCTGTATTTGATCTTGTCCTGGATCTGTACTGGATCTGTCCCGAATCGGCACATATCTACTTTCCGCGCGCATACAATGAGTATTACACGGCGAATCGGCCTGGCTGTCTGTTGCGGCCGGGCGCGGTTTCGTTCCGGGCTGCTCGTGCGCAGCCCGCCGATATTCCCAAAGCCGGATCAGGGGGTGCTCATACTATTGGATAATCGCTCGTACATCGTCTCCCGCGAGGATTGGTCGCTGCATCGCAAAGGCCACCAGGACCAGGCGCGCCATCAAAAGAAGGTCCGGGAAGCGATCAAGCAAAATCTCCCGGATCTCATCTCCGAGGAAAACATCATCATGTCCGACGGCAAGCAGATCATCAAGGTGCCGATCCGCAGTCTGGACGAATACAAGTTCGTCTATAATCACAACAAAAACAAGCACGTCGGCCAGGGCGACGGCGACAGCCAGGTCGGCGACGTGCTCGGCGTCGACCCCGCTCCGGCCAAGAAGGGCGGCAAGGGCGAAGGCGCCGGCGACCGCCCGGGCGACGATATCATCGAAGCGGAGATCAGCCTCGCCGAGCTGGAGGCGATGCTGTTCGAGGAGCTAGAGCTGCCCTTCCTGCAGCCCAAGGAGAAGGATCAGCTCGAGACGCGCGAGGTCCGCTTCAACGATATCCGCAAAAAAGGCATCATGTCCAACATCGACAAAAAGCGTACCATTCTCGAAAATCTGCGCCGCAACGCCACCTCCGGCGCGCCCGGCATCCACGGCATCTCGCCCGACGATCTGCGCTACAAGACCTGGGAGGAGGTCATCAAGCCGCACTCCAATGCCGTGATTCTGGCCATGATGGACACGTCCGGCTCGATGGGCAGCTTCGAGAAATACGTGGCGCGCAGCTTTTTTTTCTGGATGACGCGCTTTTTGCGCAAGCAGTACGAGAAGGTGGAGATCGTCTTCATCGCCCATCACACCGAGGCCAAGGAAGTGACCGAGGAGGAGTTCTTCACGCGCGGCGAGAGCGGCGGCACGATCTGCTCGTCCGCTTACCTCAAGGCGCTCGACATCATCGACTCGCGCTATCCGCCGTCGCAGTACAACATCTACCCCTTCCACTTCTCCGACGGCGACAATCTGACCTCCGACAATGAGAAATGCGTGCGCCTGATCGGCGAGCTCCTGAAGCGGGCCAACCTGTTCGGCTACGGCGAGGTCAACCAGTACAATCGCTCCAGCACGCTCATGTCGGCCTACAAGCATATCAAGCTGCCGCACTTCCTGCATTACGTGATCCGCGAGAAGACCGAGGTGTACGATGCGCTCAAGTCGTTTTTTCACCGGCGTGAAGCGGTCACGGGCTAGCACAAAGGCAGCTGTTTTTTAGCTCGCCTGAACCGGCAACAGCAAAAGAACCGGCGCCTGGCGCCGGTTCTTTTGCTGCTTGCGACGTGATAATTCCGAAGAATTTGATGTTAGGATGTGATGGCCTTTGTCATGCCTGGCGCTCAAAAATCATAAGTCATTGACGATGATTCTATCCCCGTCATAATGCGTGAGCGTCGACACCCGGCTTCATCAAGTTTTTCTTGCCCAATTCGGGCCGAGCATGCGGAGTTACTGCGAACTGAATACTAAAGATCCACTCATATAAATATATTGCCGCAATGATGAAGTTCCGGACAAATCCGACCAACCCCCAACTATGGCCAGTAACGTACCCGCAGTAATAGCTACACTAAGACCGGAATCCAGCGTTGTCAGGATGGTTGAACTGGGATTATTAACTCCAGGCGCATACCCCGCTGAGGAATAGCTGATCGAACCCGGAAGTACTGTAAAATCCAACGTTCTTCCATTCGGGATTAAATTAACCAAGCTGCGTGATCTTGACTCTAACTGGAATATGGGAACTTCACGCGCCGTCTATCCACCGTACCCGAGTGCAGCAAGCTGTTCTAACGCCGAGTCGGTGAACGTCTTGTAGTTCATCGCCGTCTCCAGCGTCTGCAGGAACTGGTCGTAGTTGTCGAGCGCATTGCGGCCGTAGATGAACTTGGCCAGCTCCTCCTCGATGTAGCGATCGGCGTCGGTCGCGGTATAGCCCGCCGGGAAATCGACGAAGCCGTTCAGCGCCTCGATGCGCGGCTGCTCTGCGGCGTATTCCATATACGCCGCCTGCTTGGGGAACTTGGCCTTCAGGTACTCCATCTCCGGTCGGCCGGTGAACTGGTACAGCCACGAGTGCGCCACGTCCGCCATCGCGTCCAGCGTGACGATCTCGCCGTCTTGCACCTCGTAGTGCGTGCCCTCCACGCCGAACTGCACCACCTTGGAGCCGCCGTCCGGATCGGAGATATAGTTCAGCAGCTCGAAGACGCGCTGCAGCTTCTCCGGTTCCTTCTCCAGCGCCTTCGGGATCGCGTAGCGACCCGGCGTGCTGCCGATGTCATAGCTGCCGTCGAAGCGGCCGGCCGGTCCCTCCGGCGCCTCCAGCTGGACCCACTCGGCGTCCGGATTGACCGTCTCGATCTGCTCTACGAACTGATCCTTGGTCATATTCGGCCAGTCGATCCAGATGATGCCCGCCTGTCCCTTGATTGCCTTCTCCTGGTGCTGCAAGCCGCTGTTGGCCAGCAGCTCCGGATCGACGGCGCCGGTGTCGATGAAGCCCTGGATGAAGGCGAGCGCATCTCGCATCGCCGGATCGTACAAGGCATTGACGACCTCGCCGTCCTTGACATAGAAGTTGCCCGGCATGCCGACGCCGAAGGCGCCGAACACCGGCGCGAAGGCGCTGAACTTGCCGCCCGTCAGGCCGAACGTGTCCTTCTTGCCGTTGCCGTCGGGATCCTGCTCGGTGAACGCCACCGCGACCTCCTGCAGCTCCTCGATCGTCTGCGGCAGCTCCAGGCCGAGCGCGTCGAGCCAGTCCTGGCGGATCCAGTACGTGTTGTACGGCACCTGCGGCGACTTGGATACCGCGTAGACCTTGCCGTCCACCATCCCCTTCTTCAGACTCTCCTCGCCGATGAACGACTTCACCTGGTCCAGATCGTCCATATAATCCGTCAGGTCGAGCAGCAGCCCCTGCGCCGCGAACTGCAGCAGCTGCTCGCGACTGACGCTGAACAGATCGGGGAAGTTGCCCGAGGCCATCCGCACGTTGAGCTGATTCATGTAATCGTCGCCGGACGGGTAGACCGTCAGATTCAGATTGAGATCGAGCGCCTTGTCCAGCTCCTGCTTGATGATGTCGCGATCCGGCGCCGGCAGGTTGTTGCCCGGCTCGATCACCTCGAGTGTCACGGTGCTGCGCTCGCCTCCGTTCTGCTCCTTGTTCGCTCCGCCGCCGTTCGCGCCGGTATTGCCGCCCGTACCCGCTCCGTTCGTACCTGCGCCGTCTCCGCCGCCGTTGCCGCTCGCGCAGCCTGCCAGCATCGCCGCCGTCAGCGCCAGCGCCGCAAGCGGCTTCCAATTTGTTTTCATTCGTTTACCCCTCCCAATATGTGTCTAATCCATGGGCTATCCCTTGATCGAGCCCAGCAGCATGCCCTTGGTGAAGTGCTTCTGAATGAATGGATAGATGATAATGACCGGCAGCGAGGCGATCATGACCGAGGCCATCTGCATCGTCTGCGTCGGCATAATGTTCTCCGCATTCTCCAGCGGCTGCTGGCTCTGCATGAGCAACTCCCGCACGATGACCTGCAGCGGGAACAGCGTCCGATCCGTCACATAGAAAATCGCCTGAAAAAACTCGTTCCAGTGGCCGACCAGATAGAACAGCCCGACCGTCAGCAGCGACGGCAGCGACAAGGGCGCCACGATCGTCAGCAGGATGCGGAATTCCTTGGCGCCGTCGATGCGCGCCGACTCGAACAGCTCCTCCGGCAAGCCCTCGAAAAAGCTCTTCATGATGAGCAGATTGAAGCTCCAGATGGCGTTGGGCAGAATCATCGCCCACACCGTGTCGATCAGACCGACCGACTTGACCGTCAGATAGGTCGGGATCAGGCCGCCGTTGAACAGCAGCGTGAATACGACGAGCATCAGGAAGAAGGACCGTCCGGGCAAGCCCTTGCGGCTGAGCGGATAGGCCATCAGCGCGGTCAGCACGAGATTGACCGCCGTGCCGACCACCGTGATGAACAGCGTCACCCGGAACGCGCCCGGCAGATTCGACTCCGTCAGCAGCGTCTTGTACGCCGAGAAGGTGATCTCCCGCGGGATCAGGATGAAGCCGCCGTTGCGCAGCACCTCGCCGAACGGCGTCACCGACACCGAGAGCACATACAGGATCGGCAGCACCGCCGCCAGGCCGCACAGACCGAGGATGACATAGACGAATCCGTTGAAGACGCGGTCCTCGAAGCTTTTTACCATATGCCTTCCCCCCATCGGCTGGCGATCTTGTTGGCCCCCAGCACGAGCACGAGTCCGATCACCGACTTGAACAGGCCGACCGCCGAGGCGAGGCTGAAGTTCAGCTGCTGCAGACCGGTCCGGTATACCCACGTATCGAGAATGTCCGCCACGGGGTACACCTGCACGTTGTACAGAATGTAGATCTGGTCGAACCCGGCGTCGAGCATGTGGCCGAGCTTGAGCACGAACAGCAAAATGATGACGCCGCGGATGCCCGGCAGCGTAATGTGCCAGATGTTGCGCAGCCGGCTCGCGCCGTCCACCCGCGCCGCCTCGTACAGCGTCGGATCGATGCCGGCGATCGCGGCGAGGTAGATGATCGCGCCCCAGCCGAGATTCTGCCACACCTCGGAGCCGACCAGCATGCTGCGGAAATATTCGGTCGACGTCAGGAACGGCACCGACTCGCCGCCGGCTTCCACGATCCAGCGGTTGATCCAGCCGCCGTTCTGCGAGAACAGCGCCAGCAGGATGCCGAAGATGATGACCCAGGACAGGAAGTGCGGCATGTACGTCAGCGTCTGCACGAACGAGCGCAGCCAGCGCACCCGGCACTCGTTGAGCAGCAGCGCCAGGGCGATCGGCGGCAGCGTGCCCCACACCAGCTTGTAGAGACTGATCAGCAGCGTGTTGGTGAGGAGCTGACCGAAGTACGGCGAGCTGTAGAACGTCTCGAAATGCGCATACCAGGGCGAAGCCCACGGGCTGCTCGTGATCCCCTCCAAAATCTGAAAATCCTTGAATGCAATGATCGCGCCGTACATCGGGTAGTAGCGGAAGACGGCGAAATAAAGCAATCCCGGCAGCAGCATGATGTAAAAGGCCCGGTACTTGACCAGCAGCCGCAGACAGTGCTGCCATATCTCCGCCGCCGTCATCCGCCGGCTAGTCCGGGCGCCGGCCGTGTCGTACTGCTGCATGCCGCAGCGCCTCCTTTCAACTGTTGAATCCGTTTTCAAACGGTTGCCCCCAGTATAAGGCGCGCCGCGCCGCGGCGGATATGCACAAAAGCTTCAATTCTGTTCCAATTTCGGCGATCCCGCCCCTGGATCGGCTGCGGGCAGCACCGGAAATTGCAGCCGGATGCTCGTCCCGACCCCCGGCCGACTCCCGATCCGCAGGCCGTAGGCAGAACCGTAATGAATGCGAATGCGCTCGTGCACGTTGGCCAGGCCGATGCCGGTGAAGCGCTGCTTGGCCTCGGCCTCCTCGCCCGTGCCGAGCATGGCTGCCGCCTGCCGGCGCGGCATGCCGCAGCCGTCGTCGCGGACGTAGATGCGCACCATGCCCCGCTCCAGCCTGCCCCGGATCTGAATGCAGCCCCCGCCCTGCGGCACGATGCCGTGCAGCAGGGCATTCTCGACGAGCGGCTGCAGCGACAGCTTGAGCACCGGCAGCGGCAGCAGCGCCTCCTCGACGTCCAGCGTATACGTATACTGCGGGCCGTACCGCACCTGCTGGATGTGCATGTACATCGCGATGCCCTCCAGCTCCTCGGCCAGCGAGACGTATTCGCCATGCTTGTCGAAGCTGAGCGACAACAGGCCGACGAGCGAGCGGATCGTCTCCCGCACCTCCTCGATCTTGCGCTGCTTCGCCAGACTGCTGATACAGGCCAGCGTGTTGTACAGGAAGTGCGGCGCGATCTGGCTGCGCAGCATCTTGAGCTCGTATTCCTTCTTGCGCGCCTCCGCCCGCCTCGTCTCCACCAGCAGCTGCTGGATCCGCTCGAGCATCGCGTTGTAGCTGCGGGCCAGCCGCCCGATCTCGTCCCCGCGCGTCACCGAGAGCCGCGGGATGACCTGCACGTCGTGCACCCGGTCCATCTTGTCCACGAGCCGCCGGATCGGGCGCGTGAACGAACGACTGATCAGGTAGGCGCTGACGAGCAGGATGCCGATCCAGGCCGTCGAGGCGGTACGGTAATTGCTGTACAGCGTCTCCAGATTGCGGTAGAGGCGGGCCTCCTCGATGAAGGCGATGAGCGACCAGCCGAGCCGGTTTTTGTTCGACTTGACGATCAGGAGCGGCCGCTCGCCGCTGTCGAGCGAGCTGACGCCGAGCTTGAGCCCGGACAGCCGCTCGGCGAAGGACGTCTCCAGCTCGGGCGGGTAGACCCGCGGCTGGTACGGCAGCAGATCGTCGCCGGGCACGAGCCGGTTGATGACGCGACCCTCGCTGCTGAGCAGCACGAACGACTGGTAGATCATCGGCGCGATCCGCGTCGTCAGCCGCTCCAGATCGAGCTCGGCGACGACGACGCC
The DNA here is from genome assembly GCF_014705605.1 of Paenibacillus sabuli. Lineage (GTDB taxonomy): Bacteria > Bacillota > Bacilli > Paenibacillales > Paenibacillaceae > Paenibacillus_D > Paenibacillus_D sabuli. The sequence continues at coordinate 176,939 of NZ_JACXIZ010000017.1, read as the reverse complement.
GAGCACCTGCTTGTCCCGGCCCGTGATCGGCATCGTGTAGGCCAGCGTATGACCGGAGATCGGCGAGTCGTAGGGCTCGCTGACGTTGAGCGCGCCGTAGTTGTCCTCCGCTTCGTCGTAGAGCCGCTGCAGATGCGGATTGCCGACGATCTCGTAGACGACCTGATTGTTCGCGTACACCTTGCCGTCGGCGCGGATCAGATACAGCGTGCGGGCCATCGAATTGTTGTAGCTGGCATAGTGATTCAGCACGCCGATCGCCTCCTCCTCGCGGGAGGCGTCCAGCAGCTCGCTGCGCGAGGCCAGCAGCAGTACGATGTTCTCGATATTATCCAGACTGGCGTCGATGTATTGGTTGGTGCGGGCGAGCAGCAACTCCGTATCAGCGGTCACCTGCTCCTTGAAGAGCCGCTCGGCTTCGCTCAGATTGGTCCAGGCCAGCACGAGGAAGAAGACGAGCGTCACACTGAACAAGAAGATGAATTGCTTGGTCGCCAGGCCGAGCCGGCCGTACCAGTTGCGGAGCATTCGCGCTCCCTCCTATCGCTTGTATTCGGTGGGCGCCATGCCCGTCCAGTTGCGGAACGTCACAGTGAAATAGCGGTAGCTCGGAATGCCGACCGCCTCGGCGATCTCGTACACCTTCATCGATGTCGTCGTCAGCAGCTCGATCGCCCGCTCCATGCGCAGCCGCGTCACGTATTGATTGACCGACTCGCCGGTCTCCTCCTTGAACAGCCGGCTCAGGTAATGCGGGCTCAGCCCGACCTGCCCGGCCACGACTGCCAGCGACAGCGGCTGGCGCAGATGCTCGCGCATCCAGCGCTGCGCCTCGCGCACCTCGATGCGCAGGCGTTCGGCTTGGGCGGCGGGCCGGGCCGTCAGCCGCGTGAGCGTCTGGACGAGCGCCTCCAGCGTCGAGGCCTCGCTCAGTGCGAGCGCGTCCAGCGCCGGGACAGCATCGGGCGCACCCTGTGTCGGCGGATCGGACAGCCCGGGCACACGGTTGAAACCACTGTCCGCGTATTCGTCGCGGTCGCGGCCCTGGCGGCTCATCCAGGCCAGCAGCCAGTGCAGCAGCCGCTGCTTGAGCGGCTGGGGCGCGGGGCGGCGCTTCAGGCACCAGGTGCGCAGTTCACCGGTCCAGCACGCCGTGAGCGTCTGCGCATCGCGCCCGGACCTGCGCAGCAGCGTGTCCAGCTCGGTCCGGGCCGCCTCGTCCAGCTCGGCGAGCGGAATCGGACGTCCGGCATAGACGCGCCGCTGCGGCTGATAATCGTAAAAAAAAGCCTCCTTCCACAAGGAGGTATCGCGCAGCGCCTGCTGCAACTGTCCGAGCTCGGCGAACGACTCGCCGGCAACTGCGCACACGGCCGGATCGGCCGCTGCCGGGCGATGCGGCGCCAGCAGCGCATCGAGCCGGGCCGATGTCTCGTGCAGGGCGCGGAGCATCCGGTCCGGGGCGGCCGCATCCTCGAACAGGACGAGATATTCGCGGCCGCGCAGCGCGATCCACGTCAACCAGCTCGGCGTCTGGGCTTCCAGCACATCCAGCGCCGCCTTGATCTCCTCCTGCACCGCATGATGCTCGCAGCAGGCGTCGTTCACGAGCACACGCGCCAGCCGGTACGGCGGCACGCCCGGCGGATCAAGCTGCGGCGCGCCGCCGCCCTCCAGCAAGCGGAAGAGCTGACGCGCATGACGCGTGCGCCGCTCCGAGCGCTCGCGTCCCTCGTAGCTGAGCTCCTTGGCGAGCGCGGCGCGGGACTTGCGCAGCGCTTCGGCGAGCTCCTCGTCCTCGACCGAGACCTTGAGCATATAGGCCAGCGCGCCGAGCCGGATCGCCTCCTGCGCGTAGTGGAAGTCGCTATGACAGGTGAGCAGCACGACCTGGATGTGCGGATGCGAGCGCCGCAGCGCCTTCAGCAGCGCGATGCCGTCCATGACCGGCATTGTAATATCGGTGACGACCACGTCCGGCTGCAGGCTGCCGATCAGCTCCAGCGCCTGCGCGCCGTTGTCGGCCTCGCCTACGAGCACCGCGTCATGCGCTTGCCACGGGAAGGCCCGCAGCTCCTGCCGGATCGGCAGCTCGTCGTCGACGACGAGCACCTTCAGCAGGCGGGATTCCGAGTGGTGGTCAGCGCTGCTCCTCCTTAGACTCGTGTTCGCTGACAGGTGCTCCGCTGGTCGTGCATCTCGATTTCCGGCGTTCATCGGCTTCATTTCGGTTTCACTCCCCGATGGATTTTATACGAGTAACTGACAGATCATACGCAAGAGTTTGAAAGCGTTTACTTAAACATTCATTATATCACCTCTCCTGTCACCGCGGCTATGCAGCAATTCCACAAAAGTGTTTGTTATTTTGTTCCTGCTGTAACCCGCCGCGCCGCCGGCCATTCCAGGTCCCTCCGCATAATCCCCCCCGGCCGTCCATACATATAGTAGGAAACGATACCACCGCCAAAAGGGAGGCCTTGCGCGTGAAGCAGGACGACATTCGCCAGTTGGAGCGGGCGATCGACGAAATTACCGAGATCGCCGCCGGTTTTGGACTGGACTTTTACCCGATGCGCTACGAAATTTGCCCTTCGGATATCATTTATACGTTCGGCGCCTACGGTATGCCGACCCGCTTCAGTCATTGGAGCTTCGGCAAGACGTTCAACAAGATGAAGATGCAGTACGACTTCGGTCTCAGCAAAATCTATGAGCTGGTCATCAATTCCAACCCGTGCTACGCCTTTCTGCTCGACGGCAATTCGCTCATTCAGAACAAGCTGATCGTCGCCCATGTGCTGGCGCATTGCGATTTTTTCAAAAACAATGCTCGCTTCGGCCGCTCCAACCGCAACATGGTCGAGAGCATGTCCGCCACCGCGGAACGCATTTCCCAATATGAGATGGATCATGGCACGGACAAGGTCGAGCAGTTCATCGACGCTGTGCTCGCGATTCAGGAGCATATCGACCCGGGGCTGTTCAAGCGCAAGCGGCAGCAGGCCGAGCCGGAGGCCAAGCCGCCCCGCCACGCGGGGCCTGCCCCCTACGAGGAGCTGTGGCAGCTCGATCCCGAGCTGCGCGAACGGAAAGAAGCGGAGGCGGAAAAGCGCGAGGAGCCGAAGCGCTTTCCCGAGCAGCCGGAGAAGGATCTGATCTGGTTCATCGAGGAGTATTCGCCTTCCCTGGAGGATTGGCAGCGCGACATCCTGTCGATGCTGCGCGAGGAAATGTTGTACTTTTGGCCGCAGATCGAAACCAAAATCATGAACGAGGGCTGGGCCTCCTACTGGCATCAGCGCATCATCCGCGAGCTGGACCTGTCCAGCGACGAGACGATCGAGTTCGCCCATCTCAACGCCTCGGTCGTGCAGCCGTCCAAAAACAGCCTGAATCCGTACTATCTCGGACTCAAGCTGTTCGAGGATATCGAGCGGCGCTGGGACGATCCGACCGAGGAGGAGCGCGCCCGCTTCGGACGCGAGCCCGGACGGGGCCGCGAAAAAATATTCGAGGTGCGGGAAACCGACTCCGATCAGTCGTTCCTGCGCAATTATTTGACCAAAAAGCTCGTCGAGGATCTCGACCTCTACATCTTCGAGAAAAAAGGACCGGAATGGAAGATTACCGACAAAACATGGGAGCATATCCGCGACCAGCTCGTCTACTCCCGGGTCAACGGCGGTTTTCCCGCTTTGTTCGTGCAGGACGGAGATTTTAACCGCAGCGGCGAGCTGTACCTCACGCATGCCTACGAGGGGGTGGAGCTCGATCTCAAGTACGTCGAGCGCACCCTGCCCTATGTCGTTCGGCTATGGGGCAAAAATGTCCATCTCGAGACCGTTGTCGAGGACAAGAAGCTCGTCTTCAGCTGCGACGGCAAAAAAACGAGCCGCAAATTTCTTTGAAAATGGTGAAAAAGGATGAGAAATTCTTCAGATTCGCGCCCCGAAAAGCGGTTTAAAAATAGGTAACACAGGGGCGACCCCCCGGATACAGAGGTGATTTCAAATGGAAACGATCCTTATTGTATTGGGCGCACTCGTCGTTATTGCCATCGTGGTGGCCGCAACGAAAAGCAAATGGACAACATTGGAAACTGCACGAGGAAATCAATCGGATGACATTCAAGATAAATACGCCTACCTTCAATCGAAGGACATCCCGTCCCGATTGAAGTCGGAAGCGACCGGCGCCACCTCCGGCATCGCGGCCGGCGGCTCGATGGACGTAGCATCGGCCGGGATGGGCAACGAGCTGATCAAGCTCCAGGTCCGTCCGAAGGACAAAGAACGCGCCCGAGAAGCGATCGAAGAACTGAAGCATGAGCAGGTGCTGCATGCCAATACCAGCATTCTGTAACTCGGACGAGGCGACATAATCGCTTCAAGATTAGCGTGACTGAGTCGCACGATTCGAATGTACCAAGCACCCCCGTCGCATTTGCGGCGGGGGTGTTATTGCTGTGCACGATCGGTCGACAAGCGACTCCCTCCATCCGCTCGCCGCTACTCGTCCAGATTCTCCACATCGACGCTGACGTGCAGCCGCTGTCCGCTCGCCCCCATGTAGACCCCCTTGACCGGCACGATGTCCTTGTAATCGCGGCCGTGGCTGAGCTTGACATAGCGCTCCCCCACCGGATCGACATTGGTCGGATCGAAGCAATGCCAACCTTGACCTGGCACATAGGCTTCGACCCAGGCATGGGACGCATGGCGAAAGTCGCTGCGTCCGCCCTGCAGATCCCCGATGAAATGATACCCGCTCACGTAGCGGGCCGGTACTTGGCGAGCCCGACAGATCGTAATCATCAAATGCGCGAAATCCTGGCATACGCCTCTGCGGGTGCCGATCATGTCGCTCACGGTCGTCTGTACCGTGGTCGCTTCCGGATCGTACACGAATTCCTCGCGAATCCGGGTCGACAGCGCCTCCAGCCACGCCAGCACGGTCGGCGGATCGTCCTGCGCGGCCGGGTCTTCGCCGGCAAAGTCCATCACACCCGCCGTACTCGTCGTATAGGTCGTCTCCAGCAAGTACTCCGCGAACCGATCCTGCGCCTCGTCCTTATGCAGCCACTGCCAGGCTGCCTTACTCGGAAAGGAAGGCGCAGAATGGGAGCCGGGCACTGCGGCCCCGCTGGTCACCACCGTCATATTCGTACGAATCGTCAGCTTGCGATGGGGCGTATTAACCGAAAACGAATGGACCCGATTGCCGAAATAATCCTCGTAGCTGAATAGTGAGGCATTCGGCTCGACGAAGATGCCATGCTGGTAGCAGGACTGCCGCTCGTTAGTACAAGGGGAGAGACGCACCTCATTGACACTGTCTGTCACCGGGGTGTCGTAGGTGTATTCCGTCACATGCGAGATTCGCAGCTTCATGCGCTGGCCTCCCCCATTCGAAAAAAGGTCTTGGCAAAGGCTTCGCCGAGCACCTGGCTGGCATGGAGCAGACCTGCGACAATCTCACCCCCGGGATCGCCGGCAAGATCCTCACGCTCCAGACAGGAGAGCTCGGCAATCGTCTTGCCCGCCTGACGGATGATCTTGCCGTGCGCCGCTCGCAACTGCGCGTCCTGGAAGCCGATCCCACGCAGATGGTCCTCCATTTGGTGCATCGCGAAGTAGACCGAGCGCGGAAATGCCGGGTGCAAGACCAAAAACTCGTTGATGGATTCGATTGCAATATTGTCAGCGTAATACCGTCGAAAGGCTTGATACCCGCTCACCGACTTGAGCACCGCCTGCAAATAAGCATATCCGCCGGAAGAAGTGTCGAGTGCCTCGTCCATGCAAGCATTGCGGATCGACAGCAGGATGCGCAGCGTATTCTCGGACCGTTCGAGATAGCGGCCGCATTCAATGAAATGCCATTCGTTCTCGCGCGGCATGACCGATTGGCTTGTCCCCAGGAACAAGGCCGCCCATTCCTTGATGCGCTGATAAAATTCATGCGGAGAACCATGCTGCAGCTCCTCCTGGCGTTGCTCGCGCAGCCATAAATAGAAGCCGTTGACCACGTCCCACATCTCGGAGGGTACCTTCTCCCGCAGCGTGCGCAGATTGCCGCGGGCATAGTTCACGCAGCACACCAGCGAATTGGGGTGATCGCGGTCCAGTGTGACGTAGTGCAGCACGTCCGCTTCCGTATAGCTGGCGCCATACTGCTGTTCGTACGCCTGCCGGCTGCCGAGCGCATCGACGATACGTGCCCACTTGCGCCCCTGCTGCACCTCCTTGGCGTCCTCCGCCAATCCCTCTTGCTGGACGTGATAATGCACATCCAGCAGACGCGCGTGATTCTCCGCCCGCTCCATGTAGCGACCCACCCAAAACAAAGCCTCCGCATTGCGATTCAACATCGCTATCCCTCCGCCTCGTGTCGTGAAATTGAATCTGACCTGACTACGCCGCGCCGCACCGGTTAGCGGCATAACACCCATGTATCCTTCACGCCTCCGCCCTGCGAGGAATTGACGATCAGCGAACCTTCCTTCATCGCGACGCGGGTCAAGCCGCCCGGTATGACATGCAGATCCTGGCCCATGAGCGAGAAGGCCCTCAGGTCGATGTGGCGCGGCGTCATGGCGTCGCCCTTCATGACCGGCGCCCGCGAGAGCATCATCGTCGTCTGGGCGATGTAGCGATCGGGATTGGCGCGGATCGCGGCGGCGAACTGCTCCAGCTCCTGGCTGGTCGCGGTCGGACCGATCAGCATGCCGTAGCCGCCGGACAACGACGTCTCCTTGACGACGAGCTCGTCGAGATGAGCCAGCGCATACTCGCGGTCCTCCTCTCGAGCCAAAATATACGTCGGCACATTATGCAGGATCGGTTCCTCCCCGAGGTAGAAGCGGATCATATCGGGGACGTAGGCGTAGATGGCCTTGTCGTCGGCGACGCCGGTGCCAGGCGCATTGGCAATCGCGACATTGCCCGCGCGATAGGCGTTCATCAGACCGGGAACGCCGAGCAGCGAATCCGGATGGAAGGCCAGCGGATCCAGGTATTCGTCGTCGATGCGGCGGTATATGACATCGACCTGGCGCAAGCCGCGCAAGTCCTTCAGGTAGATCTTGTGATCCTTGTAGACCAGATCCCGGCCCTCCACGAGATGCAAGCCCATCTGCTGCGCCAGGAACGTGTGCTCATAGTAAGCCGAATTGAACGAGCCCGGCGTCAGCAGCACGATCAGCGGGTCGCGCTTGCCGTGCGGCGCGAGCGCGCGCAACGAACCGAGGAACACATTGAGGCTGTGCTCGATGTTCTGGACGGAGCAGGACAGGTATAGATCGTGGAACAGCTCGCTCATCAGCGTGCGGCCCTTGAACAGATACGAAAATCCCGAAGGCGAACGCAAATTGTCCTCCAATACGTAATAACGGCCCTTCTCGTCGCGGATCAAATCGATGCCGGTCGTCGTCATATAGGCGTTGTAGGGGACTTGCAGCCCGGCCATCTCCGGCCGGTAATAGCGGTTGCCTACGACCATGCGCCGCGGAATGATGCCCGAGGCGATGATATTCTGGCTGTGGTAAATATCGAAGGTAAATGCATTGAGCGCCTTCACGCGCTGGCGAATGCCTTGATCGATCATCTCCCATTCGTGGTGTGGAATGACGCGGGGAATGTAATCGAACGGAATGGTGCGCTCGAGCGGGTCCTGCTGATCCGGCGCATACAGCGTGAAGGTGATGCCCTCTTCCATCATGCGCTGCTCCAGCGCGTGCTGACGCAGCGCCAGATCGGACGGCTTCAGTCTGGAAAAAAGCCGATTGACGGCTTCGTAATGCGGGCGCACCGACAGATCGTGATCAAACATTTCGTCAAAATAAGACATGGCATCATAAAAGTGTTGCTGCGACTGCCGCGCTGTCGACATCCCACCGCCCCCTATGCAAGTCATCTGCAACGCCAAGCGATTGAAATGTTAATCTATCTGACGTAATTGGCGTTGACAGGCTGGTATATACCTCCAATCATACTTTCATCCCCCTTTTATGTCAACTTAGTTAACGCTTACAAATCAACCTTTTGGCATGTATCCGTTTCCCGATCCGGGACGGGCGATTTTTTCCCGTCCCTTTTGGCGTTTACGCGCTTTTGCAGCAATAGACCGCACGCTCTTCGCGCAGGCGCGGCGGGATTTTGGCGACCTTGGATCCGGCGACAGTAGCGTAGATATCGGGACCCGTCCCTTCGAAAAACACCTTGCGGCTCTCCGGCTCGTAGCGCGATACACGCGCCAAATTAACGAGACTGTCGCGATCCAGCAGCTCAAAACCAGATGTCGCCAGCGCCGTCCGCAGCTCTCCCAGCGTGAGCGGCTGTCGATATACGCCGTACGCCGTTACGAATTCCGGTCCTCTTCCGCCGGGCCGAACGAAAAATAGGTCGTGCAAGGCCACCGTTCGCCCTTTGCCGGAGGCATCCATTAAAAAGCAGTTCATCGCCATCTCCTGCCCTTCCGCTATGTCAATGCCTCCATTATACCAAACATATGTTCCCATGAAAAGAACCGCCCGCATGCGGACGGCATTTCATATCTCCTCAGTTTAGCGATTGAGCAGGCTTCCCACGTAACGGAGCAGCTCATTGGCGCATACCGGGCAATAGCCGTGGTCGTCGATCAGCCGCTTGGTCACCTCATTCATGCGCTTCAATTGATTTTCATCCGGTGTCTTGGTCGAAGTTGTAATTTTGACAATGTCCTTCAGATCATTAAACAGCTTCTTTTCGATCGCTTCCCGCAGCCGATCGTGACTGGCGTAATCGAATTTTCGTCCTTTGCGCGAATAGGAGGAGATGCGTATCAGAATTTCCTCGCGAAACGCTTTTTTGGCATTTTCGGAGATGCCGATCTGCTCCTCGATCGAACGCATCAGGCGCTCGTCGGGGTCCAGCTCCTCGCCAGTGAGCGGGTCTTTCATTTTCGTCCAGTTGCAATACGCTTCGATGTTATCCAGATAATTCTCAAACAGCGTGCGCGCCGATTCTTCAAAGGAGTACACGAATGCCTTTTGCACCTCTTTTTTGGCCATTCCGTCGTATTCCTTGCGGGCAATCGAGATAAAATTCAAATATTTCTCGCGTTCCTCCTTCGTAATCGAAGGATGCTGGTCCAGTCCTTCCTTCATCGCCCGCAGCACGTCAAGCGCATTGATGCATTCCAGATCCTGCTTGATCAGCGCGCTGGAAATGCGATTGATGACATAGCGGGGATCGATGCCGCTCATGCCCTCCTCGCTGAATTCGGTCTGCATCTCCTTCAGATCGGCTTCCTTGAAGCCCTCGACCTCCTGGCCGTCGTACATGCGCATTTTTTTCACCAGATCCATGCCTTGCTTCTTGGTCTCCTTGAGCCGGGTCAGGATCGAAAAAACAGCCGCCGCATGCAACGCATGCGGGGAGATGTGCACGTGCCGCATATCGCTTTGTCCGATCAGCTTGGCATAGATTTTCTCCTCTTCTGACACCTTCAGATTGTACGGAATCGGCATGACGATCATACGCGACTGCAGCGCCTCGTTTTTTTTATTGGCGATGAACGATTTGTACTCCGATTCGTTGGTATGGGCCACAATCAGCTCGTCGGCGGAGATCAGCGCGAACCGCCCCGCTTTGAAATTGCCTTCTTGCGTCAGCGAGAGTAGATTCCACAAAAACTTTTCGTCGCACTTGAGCATTTCCTGGAATTCCATCAGGCCGCGGTTGGCCTTATTGAGCTCGCCGTCGAAGCGGTACGCACGCGGATCGGACTCGGAGCCGAATTCGGTAATCGTCGAAAAGTCGATGCTGCCGGTGAGATCGGCAATGTCCTGGGATTTGGGATCGGACGGACTGAATGTGCCGATGCCGACCCGGTTGTCCTCCGAGATGAGCACGCGCTCGACCGGCACCTCCTCGATGTGCCCGCCGTATTCCGTCTTCAGCCGCATCTGGCAGGAAGGACACAGATTGCCCTCGATCCGCACCCCGAGCTCGCGCTCCACCTCCGGGCGCAGCTCGTTGGGAATGAGATGCAGCGGTTCCTCGTGCATCGGACAGCCCTGGATGGCGTAGACCGCGCCGCGCTCGGTGCGGGAGAAGCGCTCCAGTCCTTTTTTGAGCAAAGTGACAATTGTCGACTTCCCGCCGCTTACCGGCCCCATCAGCAGCAGGATTCGTTTGCGCACGTCGAGCCGCCGCGCCGCGGAGTGGAAGTATTCCTCCACCAGTTTTTCCACCGCTCGGTCCAAGCCGAATATTTCCTGCTCAAAAAACTTATAGCGCTTGCCTCCGCTTTCTTCCTCCACGCCGAATGCCTTGATCATTTCGTATACCCTTGCGTGGGCAGTCATAGCCGGAGTCGGGTCTTGCTTCAGCAAATCGATGTATGCTTTGAACGTGCCTGCCCATGCCAGCTTCTCATTCTCCGCCTGGTGTTCCGTTACCCGCCTGAAAATATCCATCCGGTTCCTCCTCCAATCGCATCCGTTGTCCCCTGTCGCCGCTTGTCTTCAGCCTGTCGCCGGGCCGCCTGCCCAAGGCGTCTGCCCTGTTGACCGAATAATACATACGTATGCATTTGCTCGGACGAAATTGCCCCATATTTTAATTCTCGTTATAATGGGACAAAGAAGCTGCAGTAGGAGAGGAGGAATGCGCAAGTGGCCGTAAAGCAGGAGGCCGATCTGTACGCCCCGATCAAGGCCTATTACGAGTCGCAGGGCTACGAGGTGAAGGGCGAGGTCAACGGCTGCGACCTGGTCGCGCGCGCTGCGGACGGAGAGCTGCTCATCGTGGAAATGAAAAAGACGTTCACACTGCCGCTGCTGCTGCAGGGCGTGGAACGTCAACGGATCAACGAACGCGTCATGCTGGCGGTCGAACGCAACCGTCAGAAGCGCGGCGCGCACAATCAGCGCTTCGGCGATTTGAGCGAGCTGTGCCGCAGACTCGGACTGGGCCTGATGACCGTCACCTTTTTCAAAACCAAGCGCCCGCAGCTCGATATTCTGTGCGAGCCGAACGAACAACCGCTGCGCCGGGGCCGCCCCGCGCGCCAGGCGCGCATGGTGCGAGAATTCAACGAACGCAGCGGCGACTACAATGTCGGCGGCACGACCGGACGCAAGCTCGTCACCGCCTACCGCGAGCGGGCGCTGCGCTGCGCGCAAGCGCTCCGTCAGCACGGACAGCTGCCGCCGCGCCGCATCGCGGAGCTGACCGGCTGCCGTCAGGCGGGCACGATGCTGCGGGCCAACTATTACGGCTGGTTCGAACGCGTCGAGCGCGGCGTCTACGGCCTGCGCCAGGCCGGCCTGGACGCGTTGGCCGAATACGCCGCCGTCGTGGCGGCGATGGAGACGAAGCCACAGGAGCATGAACGAATTTAACAACGCGCCAAAAATTCGTCCATGGCCTCGAACAGGCGCGCAATGCCTTGCCGCATCCGCTCTCCGCCTGTATGGGTAAAATTCAAGCGAGCGGTATTGCGCTTTGGCTTTTCGGCAAAAAACGAGGTTCCTGGCACAAAGGCGACGCCCTTGAGCACCGCCGCGCGGAGCAGCGTCTGCGCATCAAGCGCTTCGGGCAGCTCCAGCCACAGGAACATGCCGCCGAGCGGTTCCTGCCAGGACAGGTCGCCACGACCGCGCGATTCGAGCTCCTTCTGCATCGCCTGCATGCGCGAAGCGTATGCCGACGACACGTGCCGAATATGATCGTCAAGCGGGAAAACTTGCAGCAATTGATCAAGCGTTTGCTGGTCGAGCATGCTGGAATGCAAATCCGCCGCCTGCTTGGCCTTGGCCATCATGCGCACAACCTCGCGGTCCGCGATCGCCCAGCCGGTCCGCAGGGCCGGCGCGACCGTCTTGGAGAAACTCCCCAGATAAATGACGCCACCGCCATCCACCGTCGGCTGCATCGACATTAAGGTCGGAACCTGGAGCTGCTCGTCGAAACGGATATCGCCGTAAGGATCGTCCTCGATGACGGGCACACCGTAGCGTTGGCTGAGCGCCACCAGCCCTTTTCTTCGTTCGGTGCTCCATGTGCGTCCGGTCGGATTGCCGAAGGTCGGCACGACATAGACCAGCCGCGGATTGAGCGTCTGCATGAGCCGCTCCGCCTCGTCGATCAGCATGCCGTGCGCGTCGCTATCGACCGATACGACACGCAGCCCGTACATACGGAATACCTGCAGGCTGGCCAGGTACGTCGGGCTTTCGACGAGCACCACGTCGCCAGGCTCGGTCAGCACGCGTGCGACGAGATCGATCGCTTGCTGCGAGCCGGTCGTCAGCAGCATCTGCTCGGGGTGGACATCCATCGATTTGGCGGCCATTCTTACGCAGAGCTGCTCGCGCAGCGGTACATGGCCCTCCGTCACGCCGTATTGCAGCGTCTTGTGCCCCAGAGCAAATACGCGGTCCGCCGCCGCTCGCACCGCCTCAAGCGGAAAAAGCTCCTCTGCCGGCAGCCCCCCTGCAAACGATATAATCTCCTGACCTTGCGTCAGCTTCAAAATATCCCGCACTGCGGAAGAGGTGAGCGTTCCCACACTCTTCGAAAATCGAAATTCCATCCCCGTTTGCGCCTCCTTATTCTCTTATCATTATACTACGCCTATTCGCCGTCGTGAGCAACAAGCAATGGCCCGGCCGACTCCAGATTCCAGCAATTTCCCGGGAAATTCGTCGCCCCTTTCCTTTTTCCGCTTGTAACAATGTGTTCACATCTTTTTTCGTTTTCTTTTCGGTCGGCATTGGGTATAATAAAGGCAGTTATCGGAGGTGGGCACAAATGGAGATTTCTTTGACGTTCATCATTATCATGGTGGTGCTGCTGTTGTTCCTGACCGCTATGTTTACCTCATCCTATAACGAGGACAAAACCAAAGGCTTGTAGCCGCCAGATGCAAGGCAAAACTGACTCGACCGTCTTTCACGGTCGAGTCAGTTTCGTTCCGCGAAATGGAGCAGCCAGTCTTGCAGATGAAATGCATGACTTGCTCGATTTCAAGGCGAAACGGCGCCGCTGCCCTTTGGCGGCGTCGCAAGTTTCGTTCCGAGAATATAAAGACCTTTTATATGAGTGAAAATTATAAATTCTATATATTCAAGGCGAAACGGCGCGGCAGGCTTTGGGCCACATTCGTTTTGGCAAAAGCCCGTTGAAAGCATAAGGACGCTCGGGCCCGGGGCTCCCTCTATTGCCGCGTAGCCGTCCTAACGGTCAGCGACGATCAACGGCGGACCTCTGTTAACGGACTAAAATGTCCGCCAACATCAAAAACGGCAAATGAACCGGCGACGAGCAGCCGGTTCATTTGCCGTTCAGGTTCTAGGTTCGCGTGTGCGTCAGGTGCGCAATTGTGTCATTTCGGCTATGCAAGCCGAGCATAGATAACGATCCTTGAAATCCTTGACGCCCTCCATCGAGCCGCAAAAAACGCAGCGCGGGCGATACCGTTCTAAAATAATATGGTCGCCTTGGACCAGTATTTCTACAGGGTCTCCCTCATTCATCTGATACCGCTTCCGCAACGATTTCGGCAATACAATTCTACCCAATTGGTCAACCTTTCGCACTACCCCAGCCGGTTTCACTGTGATTCCCCTCCTGTGTCTCATTTTGCAAGTCTTTGAGAACGTAATGCTGCAACAGTTCGCGACAGGGGTCGGCAGCAATACAACAATCTAAGAGCTGCAACTGTATATCTCATTACACATATGACTTTAATTTGAAACGGCGCATCCGTATTATTTCAAACCCGGGAAGCCATTTTGCCGAAGCGCCTCATACACGACAATCGCTGCGGAATTCGACAAATTCAGCGACCGGACCTCCTCGCCCATCGGCATGCGCATGCACGTGTCCGGATAAGCGTCCAGCATATGCTGAGGCAAGCCCTTCGTTTCTTTGCCGAACACAAAAAAATCGCCAGTGCGAAATTGAAAGTCGCTGTATACAGTGCGCGCCCGCGTGCTGGCCATAAAAAAACGAGCCTCGTCGTGACGCTGCGCGAGCTCGTCAAAACTATCGTAATAATGGACGCGGACCGCGTGCCAGTAATCCAGTCCCGCGCGCTTGAGCGTGCGGTCGTCGGTACGAAAGCCGAGCGGCCGCACCAGATGCAAATGCGTGCCGGTCGCGGCGCAGGTGCGGGCAATGTTGCCAGTGTTGGCCGGGATTTCCGGCTCCACGAGCACAATATGGAAAGGCATTGTGCATTCCCTCCTCTTTTTTTCGCGCAAATTAACACCCGTTTTACGTTTGCTTAATCTGCAGCATAAAGTTGGCTGGCATAATGGGTACTAAGATTTGGCCAAAGGAGAAGCCGAGACCATGACGAAAAAAATTCTGGTCGTCGATGACGAACCGTCGATCTCGATGCTCATTGAATTCAACCTTAAGCTGGCAGGTTACGAAGTGCGGTGTGTGCAGGATGGCGAAGCCGTATTTGACATGCTGCAGTCCTTCCGTCCCGACCTGATCGTGCTCGATCTGATGCTGCCCAAGATGGACGGCATCGAAGTGTGCCGCGAATTGCGCCGGCAGCAAAACGCAGTGCCGATCGTCATGCTCACCGCGCTGCAGGATGTGACCGACCGCATCGCCGGTCTGGACAATGGCGCCGATGATTACATGACCAAGCCGTTTAGCCCGCAGGAGCTCATCTCACGCATACAGGCTGTGCTCCGTCGCGTCCAGTCGCTCCCCGGGGCCTCCGCGGAGGCCCCGTACGAGCTCGGTCGACTGACGGTGCATCCCGCTCAGAGAGAAGTCACCGTAGACGGACGGCCCGTCGAATTGACGCCAAAGGAATTCGAATTGCTGCTCTTCCTCTGTCGCCATCGCGGCAAAGTGCTGAGCCGCCAGCAATTGCTCCAAGGGGTATGGGACTATCACTTCCTCGGCGACACACGGATCGTGGACGTCCACATTTCGCATCTGCGCGACAAGATTGAAGCCAGCGCCCGTTCGCCCGAGCACATCATGACTGTACGCAATGTCGGCTACAAGCTGAGCGATCCCGGCGCCGACAGCGCGCTGGCCAAGTAGCGTACGGCTTCTACCAGCCGCTCGCAGCTCCTGCACGCTCCTGCACGCTCCTGCTTGCTCCGTGCGCTTACGACGTGTATGCGCCTCTTCACATCAAAACCGCCTGTTTTCATTGGAAACAGGCGGTTTTGCATTGCGGTGCTGATCAGCCGTGACGACGCTGAAAATCAAGCATGAATGCGGCCAACGCGCTGCAGCTCTCGTGCGGCACCGCATTGTAGGTCGATGCCCGGAGCCCGCCGACGCTGCGATGGCCTTTGAGCCCGACGAAGCCCTGCGCTTCGGACTCGGCTATGAATTGCTTCTCCAGCGCCTCGTCCTGCATGCGGAAGGTGATGTTCATCTGCGAGCGGCTCTCCGGAGAAGCGAACCCGCGATAAAAACCGCCGCTGCCGTCAATGGCGTCGTAGATCAGTTTGGTTTTGTCGCGATTGATTCGCGCGATCGCCTCGACGCCGCCCCGCGCCTCGATCCATTGCAGCACAAGCTGCACCATATAGACCGAAAATGAAGGGGGCGTATTGTAGAGCGAACCGTTTTTGGCATGGGTGTCATAGCGCAGCATCGTCGGCACCTGCTTCGGGCAGCGCTCCAGCAAGTCGCGGCGCATGATGACGATTGTCACGCCGGACGGTCCGAGATTTTTTTGCGCTCCCGCATAGATAACGCCAAACTTGGAAATATCGACCGGACGCGACATGATATCGCTGGACATATCCGCGATCAGCGGCACATCCGCAGGCACCTCCGGATAGTCCATGTATTGCGTGCCCTCAATCGTTTCGTTCGAGGTCACGTGCAGATAAGCGGCATTCGCAGGCACGTTGATTTCGGCGCCTTTCGGAATCCGGTTGAACTTGTCCGCTTCCGAGCTGCCGGCCAGGACTGTCTCGCCGAGCAGTTGCGCCTCCTTGACGGCCTTTTGGGCCCAGGAGCCGGTCAGCACATAAGCAGCCGGGCGATCCGGCACCAGGAGGTTCATCGGCAGCATGGCGAACTGTGTGCTCGCGCCGCCTTGAAGAAACATCACCTCGTAATCGTCGGGAATGCCGTACAGCTTGCGCATCAGCGCCTGCGCCTGATCGTTGACCTGCTCATACGGCTTGCTGCGATGGGACATTTCCATAATCGACATGCCCGCTCCGTTAAAATCGACAAATTGCTGCTGGGCCTGCTCCAGCACCTCAAGCGGCAGCGCCGCCGGCCCGGCATTAAAATTGTACGCCCGATTGCTCAACCGATCCACCTCTGTCCTTATTTCGTCTATTTCTACTATTGATTATGATAGCAAGTTTGCCGGGAACCTTCAAGTAAAAGCGGCGCAAGGCCGGATCATGCAAGCAGGGCCTCCCGCTGGGAGGCCCTGCTGCAATCGCGAACGCGAATTAGCAATCGAAGTAAAGGCTGAATTCGTGAGGGTGCGTACGAATGGCAATGTCCTTTGTTTCTTGACGCTTGAAGGAAACGTAGTTCGCAACGAAGTCCGCGGAGAATACGCCGCCTTCCGTCAGGAATTCCGAATCGGCTTCGAGCGCGTCAAGCGCTTCGTCCAGCGAGGACGGGACGCTGCGAATTTCGCTCTTTTCCGCGTCGGACAGCTCGTAAATGTTCTTGTCGTACGGGCCGTAGCCAAGCTCGCGCGGATCGATTTTTTTCTGGATGCCGTCGAGTCCGGCCAGTAGCATTGCTGCGAACGCCAGATACGGGTTGGCCGTGGAGTCCGGTGTACGGAACTCGATGCGGCAGCCCTTCGGCGTGACCGCCGCGACCGGAATACGGACAGCTGCGGAGCGGTTGCCTTTGGAGAAGACCAGGTTAACCGGCGCTTCGTAGCCAGGCACCAGGCGCTTGAACGAGTTCGTGCTCGGATTCGTGAGCGCGATCAGGGCAGGCGCGTGGAACAGGATGCCGCCGATATAATGCAGCGCCATTTCGCTCAGGTTTGCATAAGCGCCTTTTTCGTAGAACAGCGGCGAATCACCGTTGAAGATCGATTGGTGAACGTGCATCCCGCTGCCGTTGTCTCCAAAGAGCGGCTTCGGCATGAACGTAGCGGACTTGCCGTATTGCTGCGCTACATTGTGTACAATGTACTTGTACTTGAGCAGGTTGTCGGCCGTCTTCGTCAACGTGTCGAAGCGGAAGTTGATCTCCGCCTGGCCGGCTGTCGCCACCTCATGGTGATGACGCTCGACGCGCAGGCCCGATTCTTGCATCAGACGGACCATTTCGCTGCGGATGTCCTGTTGCTTGTCGACCGGCGCCACCGGCACGTAGCCGCCTTTGACGCCTACCTTGAAGCCGAGGTTGCCGCCCTCTTCCTTGGTGTTCGTGTTCCATACCGCTTCTTCGGAATCGACTTTGTAGGACGAAGTATTCATGCCGCTCTCGTAGCGAACGTCGTCGAATACGAAAAACTCGGATTCCGGCGCGAAAAATGCGGCAGTTCCGACACCGCTTTTTTTCAGATATTCTTCCGCTTTTTGCGCGATGCTACGCGGATCGCGATCATAACGGTCGCCATCCGGCGTAAAAATGTTGCACATGATATTGAGCGTCGGGTGATCCGTGAACGGATCGATATAGGCTGTCTCGGTGTCCGGCATCATGACCATATCGGATTCTTCGATCCCGCGGAAACCGGGGATCGAGGAGCCGTCGAAGGCCACCCCGTTTTCAAAAGTTTCGGCTTCCACCTCGGTGGCAGGCAGCGTGATATGGTGCGCGCGGCCGGAAAGATCCACAAAGCGGAAATCGACGAACTGAATGTTATTTTCGTTGATCGTGTCCAACACTTTTTGTACAGACATCTACAATTTCCTCCATTCCCGAACATTAGCATGGTTTTGAACTGCAATCGTTCAATTTTTGCGTTAAACTCTTTCGCTATTATAAAACGGCCTCTAATCACCGTCAATAGCTATGTAAGGTATTTTTTAAGGGGGTGTAAGGTATTCTGACACTTTTGACGATAAGTTCACACAATATTTAAATCCGTATATTGACACCTTTCGACACATGCATTTGGATAAGCGTTTTCACTTCAAAAACGAGACATTGGGGTCGTTCTATGAAAAAAGAACCTGTTCCGCGTTTCGTACGCTGGAAAGGTCCTTTTCTTTCTGTTATTCAAATTTTGACTTACTTTTGCCAAGTGGCAAAGGCTGCGGCCGGCGCTTTTTCGGTGCTAAACCGCTTGCCGACGAGCGGGGCCAACTGCTCCAAGTCCTTGAGCAGCGCGGCGAATTGGTCGGGGAACAGCGACTGCACGCCGTCGCCGGTCATCGAATTGTCCGGGTCCGTATGCATCTCGACGATCAATCCGTTGGCGCCGGCTGCCACCGAGGCCTTGGCCATCGGCTCGACGAGCTCGCGACGACCCGTGCCATGGCTCGGATCGGAGATCACAGGCAGATGACTGAGCCCCTGCAGGACCGGAATCGCGGCGAGATCGAGCGTATTGCGCGTGTAGGTCTCGAAGGTGCGGATGCCCCGTTCGCACAGCATGACGTCCTTGTTGCCGCCGGCCAGAATGTATTCCGCGGCGTTGAGGAATTCGTCATAGGTCGAGCTGAAGCCGCGCTTGAGCAGCACCGGGGTGCGGACTTCGCCGAGCTTGCGCAGCAGATCGAAGTTCTGCATGTTGCGTGTGCCGACCTGCAAAATGTCGGCGTACTCCGCACAGACGTCAACGTATTCCGGTGTCATGACCTCGGTGATCGTGAGCAGCCCGTGCTTGCGCCCGGCCTCGGCCATCATCTTGAGGCCTTCGACTCCGACGCCCTGGAAGCTGTACGGGCCGGTCCGCGGCTTGAAGGCCCCGCCGCGCAGCACTTGGCCGCCTGCGGCCTTGACAAGACGTGCGATCTCATCGATCTGCTCCGGCGATTCCACCGCGCACGGGCCGCCCATGATGACCAGGTTGTCGCCGCCGATCTTGACGCCCTTGATGTCGATAATCGTATCGTCGGGATGAAAATCGCGGCTCGCCAGCTTATACGACTTTGAAATTTTAATGACGTTTTCCACGCCTTTCATTTGTCGCAGGTGCTCGGAGAGCGTCGGCTCCGCCTGCCCGATAATGCCGATCACCGTGCGGTCGGTCCCCCGCGATACATGGGCCTGCACGCCGGCCTTCTCGATATGGGCGACAATTTCCGCAATGCGTTCTTCCGTAACAGTCGGATTCGTAATGACGATCATAAATACCCGCTCCTTTTTGCGCTTCAACGCGTATACGCTTTTAAGCTGTTATGCTGTTATGCTGTTATGCTGTTATGCTTTTAATCGCTAAAGCAATTATAGCCGACGGAACAGCATACCGTCAAGCGCCTTTATCCTAAAAGCTCATAAAGGCCAACGAACGCTCGCTCCCCAAGTGTTTTACGCTAAAAACCGGCGAGCGCTTGGCCTTGAACCGGATTCCCGGCCAAACAAATTCCCGCCGCCGGAGCGGATTCCACCCTGTAACCTCACATTTTGCGCTTATTCCCGCCGCCAGAGCCATTTTCGTCATGCAGCCTCACATTTTGCGCTTATTTCTGCCGCCGGAGCCATTTCCGCCATGCAGCCTCACATTTTGCGCTTATTCCCGCCGCTCATGCAGATTCCGCCCTGTAAGCTCACATTTTGCGCTTATTCCACCGCCGGAATAAAAAAACCGCCGGGCATGTGCCCGGCGGCCGGTGACTGTTCGCCTAGCCTACTAAGCCTAGACCATCAGCAGAGTAGTTTCGGCTCTTCACCTACGCCTCTACGCCTTCGATTTTTGACGAATCGTCGGCAGCAGCTTGTTTTTGTTGACCGTGCGCTTCTTGTCCCACGTCTCGGGCACAGCCGGATCGTATTGCTCGAGGAAGGCAATGACTTCCTTCGTGATCGGCGTCGGCGTCGAAGCGCCCGAGGTGACGGCTACCCGGTTCACGCCTTCGAGCCAGCCCAGCTCCAGCTGCTCCAGGTCGGCGATGCGATACGCCGGCACTCCGGCGATCTCGTGCGACACCTGCGCCAGACGGTTGGAATTGTTGCTGCGCGGATCGCCTACGACGATGCACAGGTCCGCGTCCTTCGCTTGCTCGGCGACAGCCTCCTGCCGCACCTGGGTCGCGAGACAGATTTCATTGTGAATCTCGGCGGATGGATACTTCTCCAGCAGTCTGTTGATCAGATGGCGGATATCCCATTGCGACATTGTCGTCTGATTGGTAATGATGACGCGGGCATCGTCCAGCTCGAGCCGGTCGATCTCCTCCTCGCGCTCGATCAGATGCACCCGGTCCGGCGCGATGCCGATGGCGCCCTCAGGCTCCGGATGGCCTTTTTTGCCAATGTAGACAATCGCATAGCCTTCAGCGGCCTTTTCACGAATCAGATCATGCGTACGCGTCACATCGGGACAGGTCGCGTCGACGACAGTCAGCCCCTTGTCGCGAGCAAGCCTTCGCACTTCTGGAGAGACGCCGTGCGCTGTGAAGATGACGGTTCCCTTCTCGACTTTCTCGAGAATCTCCAAGCGGTTCTCGCCGTCGAGCGTGATGATGCCTTCCTTGTCGAACGCCTCGGTGACGTGACTGTTATGCACAATCATGCCCAGTATATGAATCGGGCGCGGCAGGTCCAGGTTTTTGGCCGTCTGCAGCGCCAGCACCATCGCGTCCACGACGCCGTAGCAGTACCCGCGCGGCGATATTTTCAGTACATCCATTTCTGCGTTCACCGCCTTTCCGGCAATAAGCGTCAGCTGCGCTCCTCGCCTTCTTCATCCATTATACCCGAATCCGTCTGGCTCGAAAAGGCGACCGGCAGCCAAATCACAAATGTGGTGCCCTCGCCCTGACGCGTCTTGACCTCGATCGAGCCGCCGTGCTCGTCGATGATCCACTTCGCAATCGAGAGGCCGAGTCCCGTGCCCGCCGTCTTGCCGCGCGACACGTCGGCGCGGTAGAAGCGCTCGAAAATATGCGGCACTTCCTCGGCATCCATGCCGATTCCGGTATCGCGCACGATCAGACCCGCCTGGCCGCTGACGGCGATCGCCCGCAGCTCCACCTCGCCTTGCTCGGTGTACTTGAACGCGTTCTCAATGAAGATAAATAGCAGCTGGCGCAAGTAATCCGCGCTGCCTCGTATGACGGCGCCGGAGAGCGCGCTCAGATCACCGACGCAAAACTCGGCGCGGCGCGGCAGCAAATGCGCGCGGCGCGCCACTTCCTGAACGATCGGCAACAACTGGACGTCGGTCTTCTGCATCATATAGCCAGCGTCGGCACGAGCCAGTGACAGCATATCCCCGACCAGCCGAGTCATCCGCCTCGCTTCCTCGGAGATATCCTGCATCGCCTCCATCGACATCTGGGCCTGATCGTGATCGACCACCAGGTCGCGGGTCGCTTGTCCGTCACCGCTGCCCAGCCGCGGACGCCACATTTTTTCGAGGAGATCAATGTTGCCCCGGATTGTCGTGAGCGGCGTGCGCAGCTCGTGCGATGCGTCCGAGACGAACCGGCGCTGCGCCTTATACGCTTCGTCAAGCTCGTTGTACGCCTTCTCCAGGCGCTCGAGCATGCCATTGAGCGTGCCGGTCAACCTGCCGAGCTCGTCGCCCGCCGGGCCTTCGTACGGGATGCGCACGCTCAGATTCGAGCCGCTGTCGATCTGGCTGGCCGCGCGAATGACGTTTTCGATCGGCTGCAGCGACTTGCGCGCGAGGAACAAGCCGATCGTGAAGGCGAGCAGCACGACCGCCAGCGACGAGAGCACGAGCGTATTGCGAAAATTCTCCAAAAAACGGGCCTCGCTCTCCGTGTAGCTCGCCACCTGCAGCAGCCCGATGACGATATTATCGGCGACAATCGGATGCTGATACAGGATGAACGGGTAGTTCAGCCCGGATACCCGGATCTCGGTGAAGCCCGGTGTCACGTCGCCCGCGGGACCGGGATAGGGGAACGTGATCTGCTCCTCGATCAGTTGGTTGGAGCGCTTGACATCCCCGTTCGTATAATTGACCAGTTGGATGATCAGATCCCGATTCGTGATCCGCGGATGCAGATCGATCTGGAACAAATTGATGCGCGTGCCCTCGATCTCCAGACGGTTCGCCTCCTGCATCAGCCGCGACTTCATGTCATTGTAGGTCATGTGGTTGACATACAAAAAGAGCGCAATTCCGAAGGCAAGCAAGGTGATGGCCAGCAGACTCGAATACCAGAGCGTCAGTCGAAGCCGAATGGACATGGCTACGCTCCTTCGCCCTTCAGCACGTACCCCGTGCCTCTGACGGTCTGGATCAAGCGCTTGCCGCCGCCTTCTTCGGTTTTTTGGCGCAGCATCGCAATGTAGACTTCAAGCACGTTCGATTCTCCGCTGAAGTCGTAGCCCCAGATCTTCTCCATGATCGTCTCGCGTGTCAGCACGCGCCGCGGATTCTGCATGAACAGGTGCAGCAGGTCAAATTCCTTGGACGTCAGCTCGAAGCTGCGTCCGGCGCGAATCGCCTCCCGCGAATCGAGGTCAAGCGCCAGATCGTCGTAGACGAGCCTGCTGGCCGCATGCTCGTGCTGCTCCTTTTGCCGCCGCAGCAGGGCCCGTACCCGCGCCAGCAGCTCCTCCAGCGCAAAAGGCTTGACCAAATAATCGTCGGCCCCGAGATCGAGTCCGCGCACCCGGTCGGAAATATCGTCCTTGGCCGTGAGCATCAGGATCGGCACGCCGCTGCCGCCCTCGCGCACGCGCTGCGCCACCTCCCAGCCGTCCACCTGAGGCATCATCACGTCGAGAATGAGCAGATCCGGATCGTGATCCATCATCAGCTTCAGCCCCTCCAGACCGTTCGGCGCCGTCAGCACCTCGTAGCCTTCAAAGGCGAGGCTTCGCCGCAGCAGAGAAATAATTTTTTCGTCGTCGTCGACGACCATGATTTGCGGTCTCATCGGCATCTCCTTCATCAGTCCGATTCTTCATCCCTACGGCCTATTCTAACATGGTCCGGGCCTTACATGGAAAAAAAAGCACGGACAGGCTGCGCCTGTCCGTGCCGGCTCATACATGCGACTAACGCTGCAGCGCCGATGCGAAATCGTTGCGGTCGCCGATGACCACTTCAAGCTCCAGCTCCCGGCCGCCGCGCACGACATTCAGCGTGACGGTGTCGCCAACTTTCTGCGTTTTGATCGCCTCCACCAGCTCGCTTGCCGTGGCGTGGCCTTCGCCGTTCAAGCCGACGATGACGTCGAACTGACGCAGATCGCCCTGGTACGCCGGCGAGTTGTACAGCACGCCTTCGACCAGCGCGCCTTCCGCATTTTCAATTCCGAGTTGCTCGGCGTATTGCTCGTTCATGTCGAGCAGCGTAGCGCCGATGAACGGAATCGGGATGTCCTCGTTGTTTTTCAGGCTGTCGAGCACGCTCTTGATCGTGCTGGTCGGAATGGCGAAGCCGATCCCTTGCGCTTGCGAACTGACCGCGGTATTGATTCCGATGACCTCTCCGCTCGTATTAATTAGCGGACCGCCGGAGTTGCCAGGATTAATCGAAGCGTCGGTCTGCAGCAGATGCTCGTAATTGCGCGTCCCCTGCTCATCCGGAATGCTGATCGGTCGCTCCTTGGCGCTCAGCACGCCGACTGTTACGGTATGATCGAAGCCGTGCGGATTGCCGATCGCCACGACCCAGTCGCCGATTTCGATTGAATCGGAGTCGCCCAGCGGCAAGGTCGGAAACGGCTCGTCGCCTTCGATTTTCAATACCGCCAAATCCAGCTCGTAGCTCGAACCCAGCAGCTTTGCTTCAAATGTTTTGGCGTAGTCCTGCACCGTCACCTCGATGCGCTCGGCGTCGCCGATGACGTGCTGATTGGTCAGAATGTAGCCGGTATCCTCAAAGATAAAACCGGAGCCCAATCCGAGCGGGGTCAGCTCGCCTTGCCCGCTCCCATTCCCGTTCGGCGTTGGCGTGGTGTACTCATCGCCGAAAAACTGCCGAAAGAAATCCATTGAATCGCTGCCGCTAGCACCCGTGCCCGACCGCGTGAACGTCTCGATTTTCACAACTGCCGGACTGGAGGCCTCAAAAATATTCGCGATATTGTCCGGCCGATCCATGACGACGTTGGCCAGCGAGGTCGATGCGTCGCTCGAGTTGCCGCCCGCCGTTACAGCGGAGGCAGTCTCCGTCTCCTGTGCCAGCGGACCGGCGGAGGTGAACCAGTTCTGGTAGTCGGCCGCGGCCATCAGTCCGCCGACCAGCAGCACGCCGGCCAAAAACGAAATCGCAATCGCCTTGAACGACGTCCGGCTCTTCTCCCGTACTTGCCAGCCGGCGCTCTGCCGCGGCTGGGATTTGCCCACAGGGGCAAATCCGCGCTCCTGCGCCGGCGGCGTAATCTGTACGTCCTCTTGCCGTGTCAAGCGTTCGGAGGATGCAGCTCGCGGATACGCGTCCGTTCCGGCGCCTTGCGCACCGCCCCCGGTCTTGAAGGGGCCGTACGTGTAATAATGCGACGGACGCTCCGATGCATTCGCTTGGGGCCCCTCCTGCTCATGCCGCTCGCGCTCATGCTGCTCCTGTTCGTGCTGCTCGCGCTCCTGCTCGTACCCGCGCTGCGCTTTGGGATCCCCTTCTTCGGACCTGCGCTCCGAGTCCCCCTCACGGAAAAAGTCATCATATCCGTTTCTTCTGTTCTGATCGTCCATGTTTCGCTTCCTCCCTTTTTTCGATCTGCACCACTGCCTTTGCTGATTTCTATTTTGCACAACCGACCTTAAAGCAATCTTAAAAACAATTTAAACGAAAATAAAAAAAAACAAACCGCAGCGGCGCTGCGGCAATCCATTAAGCTGGTACTTACCCAGTAGCCGGGCGCTTGTTTATCGTGTCTGATCAGGAAAAAGATTCTCCACCTCGCGCAGCGTCTGCTCCGCCTGCGCGACCCAGTGCGCGCTGACGGACGCGTCGGGGTCGACGGGCGACTGGAACTGATCGATCAGACTGCCGAGCACGCGCGGCTGCGCTTCGCCGTCCACGCCCTCATTGTACAAATGGCGCAGGACAAAAGGCTGATAAAATTGAATTTTGGCGTCGTTTTCCGATGCTTCCCCGTCCAGATTGCCGTTTGTCACGGCAAAGGGCAATCTGAGCCACACCTTCTGGGCCTCGTCCAAAGGCCGATCAAACGAGCCGTTCTTGTAGTCCCAGCTGCCGCCCAAGGCGAAGCGATGCCGCTCCAGCATCTGCTTCACCTCGCTAAATTCCTGTTCGCGCGATTCCAA
Organism: Paenibacillus sabuli; assembly: GCF_014705605.1. Classification (GTDB taxonomy): domain Bacteria; phylum Bacillota; class Bacilli; order Paenibacillales; family Paenibacillaceae; genus Paenibacillus_D; species Paenibacillus_D sabuli. The sequence goes on along the minus strand of NZ_JACXIZ010000017.1, from coordinate 151,608 downwards.
TTTTGAAGACAACGGGATCATGGCGCATACCTCCTGGTCGATGCGAATTCGGATGTATTCCATTATGCCCGTTCAGCCGCGGATCCATCCCTTGCGGTGCGCCAGCACGGCCAACTGGGTGCGGTCCTCCAGCTCGCATTTCATCAGCAGATTGCTGACATGCGTTTTGACCGTCTTGATGCTGATATGCAGCTCCTCGGCAATCTCCTTGTTGCTCTGGCCGTCCGCGACCAGGTACAGCACTTCCTTCTCGCGCTCGGTCAGATCCTCTCCTTCGTCCTGCGCCGTACGCTTGCGCAAGCCGCGCGTCAGCGCCTGCGATACGTCCGAGGTCATGACCGGCATCCCCTTCATCGCGCCGCCCAGCGCATAGATGAGCTCCTCGGAGGACACGGTCTTGAGCACGTAGCTGACGGCTCCCGCTTCGATCGCGGAGACGACCTTCTCGTCTTCGAGGAAGCTCGTGAGCATGACAATCTTGATCGCTGGTTCGAGCGCCATTACCTCGCGCGTCGTCTCTACGCCGTCCATGCCCTTCATCATGAGATCCATCAGCATGATATCCGGCCGACCGCCGTCGATTCCCGCGCGCAGCATGCGCAGCGCTTCCTCGCCGCTTGACGCTTCGGCCACCACCTCGTAGCTCGGTTCCAGCATCAAGTACGTGCGCAAGCCTGCCCTCACCATATCATGATCGTCCACGATCATGATCCGCCATTTCGTTTCCATCGCCCGCCTGCTCCTTTTTTTTATATTTCGGAATGACAACCCGCACCCGCGTGCCGCCTCCCGGCTTGCTGATAATCTCCGCGTCGCCGCCCAGCCGCTGCGCCCGCTCGCGCATCGTCGACAGCCCGTAGGAGCCGCGCTGCACCCGTCCCGCGCGGAAGCCCTTGCCGTCGTCCTGCAGCGACAGGAAGAGCTGACGCGGCGTCTCGACGAGCGACAGCGTCACATGCGTCGCTTCGGCATGCTTGACAATATTGGCCATCGCTTCCTGAATGATCAGGAAAAACTGGTGCTCCTTGCCCTCGGAGAGCTGCTCATCGAGCCGCCAATCGAGCGTGCCCTGCAGATCGTTCTGGCGGCAATAATCCGGGAACCACTTGTCCAGCGCCTGCTCCAGCGACCGCCCTTCGAGCTCGAGCGGCCGCAGCTTGGCGATCAAGCCCCGCATCTGCTTCTGGGCCGCAGAGGACATCTCGATCAGCTGGCGCAGCACCTCGTCCGCCTTGGCGCGATCCAGATCCAGCAGCTTCGGCAAGGTCGAGCTGGACATGTGAATCGCGAACAGCTGCTGGCTGACCGTGTCGTGGAGATCGCGCCCCAGCCGCTTGCGCTCCTCCATGACCGCCTCCTCGTTGGAGGCGGCCTCCCGCATCACCTGCTCCTCGCCGATGCTCTGCAGCAGCTCCATCCGCTGCTCCATCACACCCGCCATCACGTTGAATTCGCGATATACCGGGTAAAAGGAGCCGGCGCTGCCGCTTTCGGGCAGACGGACGGCGAGATTTCCGCTCGTCGCCTGCTTGAGCGCCAGATGCACCTCGTCGATGCGCCGATGCACGCGCTGCGCCGCCCAATAGCCAAAGGCCGTGCTGACGACGATCACGGCGGCCGCCACCGTCAGCCAGCGCTCAAGCGGCTCCATCTGCGCCAGCCAGCGATGCCCGGCATAGAGCGCAATCAGCGCGGCCGAGGTGGAAGCCAGGAAGAACAGTACCAGCTCCCATTTTGAACCGCGCAGCATACGGACCATCATGTCAGCCTCACCCTACCTTCGTCACGCGAATGTCGCCGATAAAGGAGCTGATTACCAACCGGATTCGCTTCTCGTTCTCATGGTCCCCGTAAGCCTGTGCTCCCGCTCCCGTGCCGGGCGGTATTTTGCAATCGCCGATGAACGTGCTGGAATGCACCTCGATCCCCACCTCGTGATCGACCGGTACGAATACCTTGACGTCGCCGATGAAGGACGATACCGTAATCCTGGTCTCACCATACGGAATCTGCGCCTTGGTCAGGTCCAGCACGGTGTCGCCGATAAAATGCGAAATGTTCATCGGCGTCAGTTCCCAGTAATCCTGTCCGATGTGAATATCCCCGATAAAGCCGGAACGCGTCTGCACGGAAGGATCGGAATTCCACCACTCCACTCGCTCGTGGCGGCGCCGTCCGCCCGCGTGACCATGACGAGACCGCTCCTGCCAACCGGACGCGCCGGTGTCGTAGCGGCCGCCGGCGCCGGGTTGACGGTCGTCATCACGCTGCCGCGCTTGCTCCGGTCCGTACTCGGCCCCCGGCGCGCCGCGCATGTCGCGGGTCGGATCGGGATGGAGCGGCGGCGGGGGAGGCGGCGGCGGCGACATCTCGTAGGCCTGCCACTCCTCCGACTCCTGCCGGCCCTTGCCGCTGTCGCGGCTGACCATCATGCGCACGCCGACGATGATCAAGACAACCGGAATCGCATACGGTATCAGGTCGCCGATCGAGAAGTGGTGCAGATTGAGCGTACTGGACAAAAAATAGACGCCCAGTCCCATCATGAACCAGTTCCACCAGCCCGAGCCTTGGCCATAGCTTCCGCTCGACGAGCTGCCGAGCACGCCATTCAAGCCGATGACGATCAGAATGACCGGCCAAAACGTGGCAATGACATCGCCGAGGTCAAACGTTATAATGTCCAACTGCCGCAGCAGGATGGCCAGTCCGAGCCCGACTATAATCAATCCCCATAACAAACGTTTCGTCACATTGGTGTTCATAGGTTCTTCCCCCTTATGCTCTCAAGTATACCGTAACGGCCGAAGCGCTCAAAGGGGCGACGGATTGAACCGCATCTCGGTCTCCAGCATGAGAACCAGGGATTAAATGCAAATAATCACCACATTATTCCACACGAAGAAAAACGTTGAACCACTCGGCGCATAAAAAAGCCCGCCCTAGCAATGCTAGACCGGGCCCTGAGGCTGCCGCCGCTTCTATATGAGCATCGCATAACGCCTAACCGTCGTTCGCGGCGGTGGCCGATTGCTTGAGCCGCTGCTTGCTGCGGTGAATGCGCGCCTTCACCGTGCCGAGCGGCATGTTCATGGCATCGGCGATCTCCTGATCCTTGAAGCCATAATAGAACTTGTACAAAATCATTGTGCGCGAACGCGGATCAAGCGCGCCGAGCAGCTCCGAAATCTCGAGCATCAGCTCCGCCTCGGTAGGCGAAGGCGAACCGCTCTCCTCCTGCTCCTCGGACAAGGCGCAGTGGGCCCGTCCACCCGCATAGCGGCGATTGACATTGTGTGCGACATTTGCCGTGATGGTCTTGGCCCAGGCCGCCAGCTTGCTCTGCTCGCGCAGCGAATCGCGTTTGGCGAGCATGTTGACCCAAGCCTCCTGCACGACATCATGCGCGTCGGATTTGTTTCGCACCCGGGAATAAGCCACGCGGATCATCTGGTTGTACAAATCGCGCAACAACGCCTCATGCTTCTCAAGCTCCACTCCGCTCGGGTCGTTTTCTTGAGACAACCAGCTTTTCATTTTCATACCCGCCCCACATTGTTAGCGTTTACAGGCTCTGTTTAGATAGCTTTATTTTAGCATATTCTGTTAAGAAAAAAAAGAAAATTTGTCGCCTGCCCCATCCGGCGACCGGCGACAAATTTCGATCAGCTTTGTTTATCGGCAATTTCGCGCTGTAATTTTTCGAGCAGCTCCTCTGCCGGCAAGGCGCCGAGATCGCCCTCCCCGCGCTTGCGCACGGAGGCGCTTTGCGCCTGCGCTTCGTTGTCTCCGACAATCAGCATGTACGGAATTTTTTCAAGCTGCGCCTCGCGAATTTTGTAGCCCATCTTCTCGTTGCGCAGATCGCATTCGACCTTGACGCCCCCCGCCAGCAGCTGCGTCTCCAGCTTGCGCGCGTACTCCTCGTAGGCGAGCGAGACCGGGATGATGCGGGCCTGAATCGGGCTGAGCCAGAGCGGCAGCGCGCCGGCGTAGTTTTCCAGCAGGAAGGCGGTCATGCGCTCCATCGTGCTGATGATGCCGCGATGGATGACGACCGGCCGGTGCTTCTTGCCGTCGTCGCCGACGTACTCCAGCTCGAACCGGTCCGGCAGCAGGAAATCGAGCTGCGCCGTCGAGAGCGTCTCCTCCTTGCCGAGCGCGGTGCGGATCTGCACGTCGAGCTTCGGCCCATAGAAGGCCGCCTCGCCCTCCGCCTCGTAGAACGGCAGCTCCAGCTCCTCCACCACCTCGCGCAGCATGCGCTGCGACATCTCCCACATCGCGTCGTCCGGGAAGTACTTCTCCGTATCCTGCGGATCGCGGTACGACAGCCGGAAGCGATAGTCCTTGATGCCGAAGTCCTCGTACACCTGGCGAATGAGCGCGATGACCCGCGCGAATTCCTCCTTGATCTGATCGGGCCGGCAGAAGATATGCGCGTCGTTGAGCGTCATCGCCCGCACCCGGTGCAGCCCGGTCAGCGCGCCGGACATCTCGTAGCGATGCATCGTGCCCAGCTCCGCCACCCGGATCGGCAGATCGCGATAGCTGTGCATCTCGCTCTTGTAGACCATCATGTGGTGCGGACAGTTCATCGGCCGCAGCACCATTTCTTCGTTGTCCAGCACCATTTTCGGGAACATGTCTTCCGAATAATGCTCCCAGTGCCCGGAGATTTTGTACAGCTCCACATTGGCCAGCACCGGCGTATACACATGCTGATAGCCGAGCCGTTCCTCCAGATCGACGATGTAGCGCTCCATCGTGCGGCGCAGCTTGGCGCCGTTGGGCAGCCACAGCGGCAGACCTTGGCCGACCTCGCGCGAGAAGGCGAACATGCCGAGCTCGCGGCCGAGCTTGCGGTGATCGCGTTTCTTGGCTTCCTCGAGCAGGTGCAGGTGCTCCTCCAGCTGCGACTTCTTCGGGAAGGCGGTGCCGTAGATGCGCTGCAGCATCTTGTTCTTGGAATCGCCGCGCCAGTAAGCGCCGGCAATGCTCAGCAGCTTAAACGCCTTGATGCGGCCGGTCGACGGCAGATGCGGACCGCGGCACAGATCGAAAAACTCGCCCTGATCGTACATCGTGATGACCGCCTCGTCCGGCAGGTCGCGAATCAGCTCCAGCTTGAGATTGTCGCCTAGCCGCTCGTACGTCTCGAGCGCCTCCTGCCGGCTCACCTCGCGGCGCCGGATGTCCAGGTTCTCCTTGACGATGCGCTGCATCTCCTGCTCGATCTTCTCCAGATCCTCCGGGGTGAGCGATTCTTCCATATCGATATCGTAATAAAAACCGTCCTCGATCACCGGTCCGATGCCCAATTTCACCTGGCGATCGGCAAATACGCGCTTGATCGCCTGCGCCATCAAATGCGCGGTGCTGTGCCGGTACACCTCCAGCCCGTCCGGCGTGTCGACGGTCACGATTTCGATTGCCGCGTCTTCGTCCAGCTTGGCGTATACGTCGACGACCTTGCCGTTCACCTTGCCGGCAATCGCTTGCTTGCGCAGTCCCGAACTGATCGAGCCGGCGATCTCCTCGATGCTGACCCCGACCTCGTATTCGCGCCGCGCGCCATCCGGCAGCGTCACTTGAATGCCCATATTCCTTCATTCTCCCTTCTCTTGCTCAAAGCGCCAAAACGGCAAAAAGCGCCCGTCCCGAAAGGGACGAGCGCATAAGCCTCGTGGTTCCACCCTCATTCGATCTGCGCGCGCCGCTCGGCGCCCGTCGATCCTTGAAGCATCCGGTAACGGGGATGAATCGGAACGTCCTACTGCCTGGCCCTGGCGGGCAAGGGTTCAGCCGATCGGCTCCAGAGGGGTCGCGCTGCCAAGTCGATCGGAAGGAACTTGCAGCCGGGGTTCCTCTCTCTGGACCGCGAGCCGGGCAGTCGGTGGCTCTATCGTTGCCGTTGCGTAGCGATTGCGCGCACCGCCCATGACTGGCCGGTACTTGCGCCGCTTTGCTTAAGATGCATTATACGCCGGATACGGCGAATCGGTCAAGTCGGTACCGGATCACGGCGCGGATCGCGGCGATGCGCCGCCATACGGCAAGTCTGGCAGCTCCCGCACACCGTCACCCGCTCGCCAAAAATCGCCCGGATCGTCCGAATGACCTGCTGCTCCGGCCGCTCGGTGTGAATCACAATCTGCCGCGGCGAGACCGTGATTAGCGAACTGACGATCCGATCCTCGACGTCCAGCTCGAAATGTTCCTGCCCGCCCGGCAAGTCGCTCGCCGGCGCCTCCGACGCACTCGGAGGGTCGAGCGGCCGGAGCTCGTAGTTGCAGAGCCTGAATTGCCCGTCCGCCTCCTGCAGCACGTGGACCACCGAGGTCTTGGCAATCTGGGTACTGACAAAATACCGCAGCAATTCAAGAAATTCGTGGTACTGCTTGTCTAAAATCCACTCGTCGACGGCCTGCTGCATCACCTCGCGCAGCGCCGCACGGTAGGCGGACAGTCTGAACCGAACGAAGCCGTCGAGGTCGATCCGACGCTGGCGCTGCAAAAAAGGCTGCAGTTCGTCCTTAACCCGCCGGATGCGAAGCTCGCGTTCGCGCCTTGCGGCCTGGGGATCGGGCGCTTCGGCATGAAGGGTGCCTTCGAGCAGCCGCCTGGACAGCACAGCGATACGCCGCCGCTCCTCCTCGTCCTCGTAGCCGGATTCCTTGGCAATCAAGCCTTCCAGGAGCGCTTCTTCCCAGTGATCGACAATGTAGGCCGAGAGCCCGGCCGCCGCATGACGCAGCACCGCCGCACGCTGCTCCGGCTGGCATGCCGTCCGGTCCGCCGTGCAGCGGATCGTGCCGTCGCCGGGCTCGATCTCCCAGCGCAGCTCGGGGGCGCTTCCCGGCCCGTCCCACTCCGCATACGCTTCGCTCAAGTAACGCGACAGCTTCCAGATCGTCGCCTCCTCGGTGCAGCGCAGCGCCACTCTGAACAGCTCCATCATGGCATGCTCCTTTCCATACACAATCAGTATATGGGCAGGAAGCGGCGGATATACGATGAAGGTTGTGGCATTAGTTCTGCATCATGAAATCCCTCGAGACGGTGTCGGCGTCGGTGTAGGTTTTCAATATTTCATAGCGCGTGTTGCGCTGCGCCGGGATTTTGCCGGCCTCGCGGATGAGCTGCAGGATCAGCTCGATATTGACCTTGTGCGTCGTGCCGGCGGCGGAGACGACATTCTCCTCGATCATCGTGCTGCCGAAGTCATTGCAGCCGTACGACAGCGACTGTTTGCCGACATCCGGTCCCATCGTGACCCAGGAGGATTGGAAATTGTCGACGTTGTCGAGCGTGATGCGGCTGATTGCCAGCGTCTTGAGATACTCCTCCGGCGTCGCCTTCTCCCGCTTCATGTTCGTGTTGTCGGGCTGGAACGTCCACGGGATGAAGGCCAAAAAGCCCTTGGAGCCCGAGCTCCCGCCCAGACAGGCATCCTGGGCCTCGCGCAAGCGATGCAGATGAAGCGCCCGCTCCTCCATCGCTTCGCCGAAGCCGATGACCATCGTGGCGGTCGTATTCATGCCGATGCGATGCGCGGTCTGCATGACGTCCATCCAGTCGCGCCACGAGCCTTTCAGCCGGCTGATTTTGCGGCGCGTGCGATCGTCGAGAATCTCGGCGCCGCCGCCGGGCAGCGAGTCCAGTCCGGCCTCATGCAGCGCGCGCACGACTTCCTCCAGCGTGAGGCCTTCCGAGACGTCTTTCATTTTCAGAATTTCCGCCGGCGAGAACGAGTGCATCGTGATACCGGGAAAATGGGCTTTGATTTTTTTCAGCAGATCCGTGTAATACGTAAACGGCAGATTCGGGTTCGTCCCGCCCTGCATCAAAATTTCGGTGCCGCCGACGTCGATCGTTTCCTGGATTTTGCTCAGCACCGTCTCGTCCGGCAGGACATAGCCTTCCTCGGAGCCGGGCTTGCGGTAAAACGCGCAAAAACGGCAAAAAACATCGCACACATTGGTGTAGTTAATATTGCGGCCCACGACAAACGTCGTCACGGGCTCGGGATGGCGCCTCAGCATCAGCTGGTTCGCCGCGGCGCCCATTTTTTCGATCTCGTCCGATTCGAACAGGGTCGTTGTATCCTCCAGGGTTACCCGGCCGCCGCTGAGGGCGGTCTGCAAGATGCGGTCGACTTGACTCATTCGTACGGGTCTCCTCCTCAAAAGCAAGCTGTCTGTCTATGTTCTAAGCCTATCATATTTGGTCCCGCAATAACAGACTCGGGCGGCGCCCGCACGAATGCGACCGCCGCCCAATAGCGCGCTCCTCAACCGATAAGACCCGCTCAGCGCTTGGCCGCCCGCGCCTCAATCGCAGCGGCGAAACGCTCCAGCGCCTCCATCAGCAAGGCGCGCGGACAAGCGAGATTGACGCGCAAAAAGCCCGCTCCTTGCCGTCCAAAAACCGAGCCCTCGCTGAATGCAACGCCGGCCTCCTCGAACATCAGCCGCTTCAGCTCCTCCGGGTCCTCCGACACGGCGCGGCAGTCCAGCCACACCATATAGGTGCCCTCGGGCCGGATCGGTCTGACCTGCGGCAGCCGCTCTGCGCAAAAGGCGATCAGCGCATCGACGCTGCCGGCCAGATACGCCAGCAGCTCGTCCAGCCACTGATCACCGTAAGTGTAGCTGCTGACCACGGCGCTCAGGCCGAAATACGTCTCCATATGCAGGGACAGCCTCTTGAGCTGCTGGGTATATACGCGGCGCAGCCGCTCATTGGGTATAATGACCGAGGCCGCTTGCAGCCCCGCCAGATTAAACGTCTTGCTCGGCGCGATGCACGTAATCGAATGATTGGCGCATGCCTTGGAGATCGACGCGTAAGGCGTGTGGCGGTGCGGCTTCAGCACGAGGTCGTGGTGAATCTCGTCGGCGACGACGAGCACGCCGTGGCGCTCGCAGATCTCGCCGACCCGCGCCAGCTCCTCGCGCGTCCAGACGCGCCCGCCCGGATTGTGCGGCGAGCAGAGCAGCAGCAGCTTGGCGCCGTCCTTGGCCTGCTGCTCCAGCAGGTCAAAGTCCATCCGATACTGGCCGTCGCGCAGCACGAGCGGATTGTCGACGACGACCCGGCCGTTCATGCGGATGACGTCGTAGAACGGATAATACACCGGCGACTGCAGGATGATGCCGTCGCCCGGCTCCGTGCAAGCCATCACTAGCATGCTGAGCGCCGGCACGACGCCGGGGCTCGACGAGATCCATCCCGGCTGCACATCCCAGCCATGGCGGCGGGAGAGCCAGCCGCGCACGGCGTCGTAGTAGTCGTCCGTGCGGATCGTATAGCCGTATACGCCCTGCCTGGCCCGCTCGACAATCGCGTCCACGACCTCCCGCGGCGGCGAGAAGTCCATATCCGCCACCCACAGCGGCAGCAGATCGGCGCGACCGAACAGCTTGTCCGATTGATCCCACTTGTAGGAGGCCGTGCCCCTGCGCTCGATGACCTGATCAAAGTCGTAGCTCACTGGTCTCACTCTCCCTTCGCCAGCTCGCGCTGCGCCTCGGCGAGCGCGCCCGCCAGATCGTCAATCAGATCATCACAATGCTCGATGCCTACGGAGAACCGCAGCAGCCGGTCGTCTACGCCGATGCGGCGCCGAATTTCTTCGGGAATATCGGCATGGGTCTGCACTGCCGGATACGTCATCAGCGACTCCACCCCGCCGAGGCTTTCGGCGAACGCAATCAGCTTGATATGGCGCAGTACCGGGTCGACATAGCGCGCATCCTTGAGCCGGAAGGAGAAGATGCCGGTGTTGCCCGAGGACTGGCGCTGCTGAATGTCATGACCCGGATGATCGGGCAGCCCTGGATAATACACCTGCTCGATGGCTTCGTGCGTCTGCAGAAAAGCGGCGATCCGCGTCGCATTGTATTGGTGGCGCTCCATGCGCAGCGCCAGCGTCTTCATGCCGCGCATCAGCAGCCACGAGTCCTGCGGTCCCAGCACCGCGCCGATGGAATTGTGCAGCATCGCCATCTCTTCCGACAGCTCCGCACCCTTGGTGATGATCAGACCGGCGAGCACGTCGTTGTGTCCGCCCAGATACTTCGTCGCGCTGTGTACGACGATATCCGCGCCCAGCTCCAGCGGACGCTGGAAGAACGGCGTCAGCAGCGTATTGTCGACGATCGAGAGCATGCCGCGGTCGCGCGCCCACGCACAGACGCGCGCCAGATCGGTGATCATCATGAGCGGGTTGGTCGGCGTCTCGATCAGCACGGCCTTGGTGGCAGGCGTTGCGGCGGACGCCATGGCGTCGAGATCGTTGGTATCGACGTAGGAGGCGCTCACGCCGAAGCGATTCATGATCCGCTCCAGCAGCCGGTAGGTGCCGCCGTACAGATCGAGCGAGACGAGCAGATGGTCGCCTTGGCGGAACAGGGCGAATACCGTCTGCAAGGCGGCCATCCCGGAGCTGCAGGCGAAGCCCGCATCCCCGGCTTCCAGCTCGGCCGCCGCTTCCTCCAGGACTGCCCGGGTCGGGCTCTTGGTGCGAATATAGTCGAAGCCGGTGCTCTGACCGACGCGCGGGTGGCGGAAGGCGGTGGACGGGTAGATCGGGAAGTTGACCGCTCCGGTGACCGGTTCCTTGACGGAACCGATCTGGGCCAATCGGCTTTCAATTTTCATGCAGGCACTGCTCCTTTTTTTAGATGTTGGCGCCGAGCTCGTAGGGCGTCTCCTGGTACACATAATAGTTCAGCCAGTTCGAGAACAGCAGATTGGCGTGCGCGCGCCAAGAGGACATCGGCAGCTTGGTCGGGTCGTCGCCCGGATAATAATTTTTGGGCAGTCCGACGCGCAGCCCTTTGGCGACATCGCGGTCGTATTCCCACTTGAGCGTGAGCGGATCGTATTCCGAATGTCCGGTGACAAAAATCTGGCGGCCGTTGCGCGAGGCGGCGATGTAGACGCCCGCCTCCTCCGATTCGGAGAGCACCTCGAGATCCGGCACCTGCTCGATCGCTTCCCGCCGCACCTCCGTATGGCGCGACTGCGGCACGTAGAACAGCTCGTCGAAGCCGCGCAGCAGCTTGACGTTTTGCTTGTTGATCGTGTGCGGGAAAACGCCGAATATTTTTTCGTCCAGATCATGCTTGGGAATGCCGTAATGATGATACAGACCGGCCTGCGCGCCCCAGCAGATGTGCAGGGTGGACGTGACGTTGCGGGCGCTCCAGTCCATGATCGTCTGTAGCTCCTCCCAGTACGTGACATCCTCGAAGGGCAGACGCTCCACCGGCGCTCCGGTAATAATCAAGCCGTCGTAGCGGTGATGCGCGATATCGTCGAACGTTTTGTAGAACGTCTCCAGGTGCTCGATCGGCGTGTTTTTGGAGGTGTGGGTGCGCGGATGCAGCAGCGCCACCTCCACCTGCAGCGGCGTATTGCCGAGCAGACGCATCAGCTGCGTTTCGGTCGTTTCCTTGGTCGGCATCAGATTCAGGATCGCGATATGCAGCGGACGGATGTCCTGCTTGTACGCGACGCTTTCATCCATGACGAATATATTTTCACGCGTCAGCACTTCTTTGGCCGGCAGGCTGTCCGGAATTTTGATTGGCATGTCATCAACTCCTTGCTGCTTGTTTGGGGGGACGGTATACAACGCAAAAGCCCCTCCGCATTGCGAGAGGGGCGCATAGTTGTCCGCTGGTCGAACTCCTCTCTCATCTGTCAGAAACGAATCGTCTCCGCAAGAATTAGCACCGTGCATCATGCCGGTTGCCGGGCTTCATCGGGCCAGTCCCTCCGCCTGCTCTTGATAAGAAAGCTCGTATTCAATTGTCCGTAAATGAGACGCGTCACACTGGCGCCAGTGCGAGCGTATGCTGTTCTTACTGTTCACTTTAACGCATCTGCCTATGCGCGTCAAGGCCCGAAAAAGCAAGCGCTGCCAGTAAACCGATGCTTGTATGCCCCTCCCTGCCGGGCGTATACTAGGGCGAGACCATTGCAAGACGCAAGGGACAATTCTCAGGATGCCAAAGGGGGGAACGCGCATGGACGGCGACGGACCGAGGCCGCAGCAAAACGACAGAAAATCGGACGACACAACGACACACGAGGACCCGCCAGGCGGCGAGGCCGGCGCCCCAGCGCGGGCGCCCCGCCTATAGAGGCAGCACGCCTCCTTGCCGCGGGTGCCGATGAACCTGCAAAGGAGTGAGACGCCCATGAAAATCCGGCATGTCACGAGCGGGGTTTTTACCCCCTTGGACGAAGGCGAGCTGGAACGCACGCTGACGGCTCCGGCCGAAGGCTTTTACTGGATCGACGCCAATACCGACGATCTGGCGGTGCTGCAGCCGCTTTTTTCGATGCACGACCTCGCCGTCGAGGACTGCATCAGCGAGGACGAGCAGCGCCCCAAGCTGGAGATTTACGAGCACCATTACTTCCTCGTGATCAACAGCATTCGCTTCGATGACGAGGAAATTTTTTTGCGCGAGCTCAATATTTTTCTCGGCCGTCATTATATCATTACGGTGACCAAGCAAAAAATCAACGAGCTGCGCGCGGTCAAGCCCGTGCTCTGGGAGCAGGAGATCAGTCAGCCCGACCGGATGCTCTACCACCTCGTCGATCTGGTCGTGGACAATTATTTTCTCGTCGGCGATCGAATCGAAGCCCAGATCGAAAAGCTCGAGGAAGACATCCTGATGCATACCCGCAAGTCGCATCTGAACGAAATTATCGGCCTGCGCAGCGAAATCCTGTGGCTGCGCAAGGTGCTCGGACCGCAGCGCGAGCTGATTGCCTCCCTGCACAAGCGCGAGCTGAAGCTGATCGACAATCAGCTGCAAAAGTATTTCGGTGACATTTACGAGAATGCGGTCAAGGTCGCGGAAACCTTCGAAACGTACCGCGACCTGATGGGCAATCTGCGCGAAGCGTATCAGTCGAGCCTGGCCGCCCGCGCCAACGAAATCATGCGCGTCTTTACCGCGCTGACGACGATATTCATGCCGCTGACCTTCATCACCGGCATATACGGCATGAACTTCGACACCATCCCGGGTCTGCACATCGAGGGCGCTTCTTACATCCTGCTAGGCATCATGCTGCTCGTTGCGCTCGGCATGTTTTATTTGTTCCGCAAAAAAGATTGGCTTTAACTATAATTTCAACGAAAGGCGGCTCGGGCGAGCCGCCTTTCGTTTTGCCGCGGGCCGGGGAATGGCCTATAATAGACCTACAAGAGACATCCGGCAAAGGGGGGAATGCCATGAACATCAGTCAATTGGAAACGCTGCTCACGATCTCGAAGACGATGAGCTTCCGCAAGGCCGGCGAGCTGCTCAATCTGACGCAGCCGGCCGTATCGGCGCAGATCAAAAGCCTCGAGGACGAATTCAAAACGGTGCTGATCGACCGCAACCAGCCGGTCACGCTCACGGATCGCGGCCAGGTATTTCTGGACCACGCGCTGCGCATCCTCGGCGTCGTCGAAGAGCTCAAGCAAAAGCTGTCGGACCTGAACGACACGCCGCAGGGCCATATTTTGCTCGGCACGACGACCTCGATTGCGATGCAAATTTTACCGCGCGTGCTGTCGTATTTTCAGAATCAATACCCGCTGATCAAAACGACAATCCAATCGATGCCCTCCTCTCAGGTCGTGCCCGCCGTGGAGAGCGGAGCCGTCGATATCGGCCTTACATACTTGAGCGAACGCAGTCCGAGCGTGGAGAGCTCGATCCTGTATTACGACACCTACGAGCTCGTCGCCGCACCGGATCATCCAATCAGCGGGTTCAAGCACACCACGGTGGACAAGCTCAAGGACATCCCGTTCATCATGCTCTCGCAGGAGACGCTTGGCCGCCGCTTCATCGACCGCATGTTCCGGCAGTACGGCATTCAGCCGAACATCGTGATGGAGCTGTCCAGCAGCGAGGAGGTCAAGCGCATGGTCGAGCTGAATCTGGGCGTATCGATCATCTCCAAGCTGTCCGTGGCCAGCGAGCTGCGCCTCGGCACGCTCAAGATGATCAGCGTCAACGAGTTGGAGCTCAGCCACCCGGTCGGCGTAGTCTACAAGTCCGGACGTTATTTGAATTCGGCCATGCACCAGTTTTTGAGCGATCTCAAGGGCATGCCCGAGGACCAGTTCATCGGCAGCGAATAGCCGTTCATACGAGGAGGAATCAGCCTATATGACCAAGTTCGATCTGCACACCCATCATGAGCGCTGCGGTCATGCGCTCGGCACAATCGAGGATTACGTAAAAGCCGGCATCGCCGCCGGCCTGAGCGTCATCGGCATATCCGATCATTCGCCTTATTTTGCCGAGCCAGACGATCAGCCGTATCCGTATATCGCCATGCGGCGCAGCGAGCTGGAGGCCTACATCGGCGAAGTGTTGCGGCTCAAGCGCAAGTATGCGGACAAAATCGAGGTGCTGCTCGGCATGGAGTCGGATTTTTTTCCGGAGCATATCGAGACGTATCGGCGCGCATATGCCCGCCATCCGTTTGATTACCTGATCGGCTCGGTGCATCAGTCGCGCGGCGTGAGCATCTTTAACCGCAACCGTTGGAAGGGCTTGTCCGAGGACGCCCGGCGCGACGAGAAGGCGCATTATTACGCGCTGATTCGCCAGTCGGCGCGGGCCGGGCTTTTTCAGATCCTGGGCCATATCGATGCGATGAAGGGCTACTATCCGGCCTTCTCGGAGATCGAGGCCGCAGCGGCAATCGATGAGACGCTGCAGGAGATCGCCGCGTGCGACATCGCGATCGAGATCAACACCTCGGGCTCGACCAAGGATGTGGGCGGCTGGTACCCGTCCGACGCGATTCTGGAGCGGGCTTGCCACTACGGCGTCAACGTATCGTTCGGCTCGGATGCGCACAAGCCGGAGCGCGTGGGCGAAGACTGGGAGCAGGTGCGCCTGCGGCTGATCGAGCTCGGCTTCAAGCACTGGGTGTTCTACCGCGCCCTCCGGCCTGTGGTCGTGCCGCTCGGCGGGCGAATGGTATGAAGAAAAAAAGGGGACCTGCTCGGGGGAGCAGGTCCAAAGTGTATATATTAAAAAAGGGGGTCTTGTTTATTATAATAGCCCCCGGATATGAAAGGACGGTAACAGGAACATTTCAATTGTGTAACAAATTATGCGCGGTGATCGCCACAGGAAGCGCAACCGCAATTCGCCGTCCCTACATCTCTCTGTTCGTCTCCCTGCGCCGTACCAGCCCCACGCTTCGCAGCATCCGCTGAATGCCGAGATAGCCCTTGCGCAGGAACGATTGGCGCATCATCGAGCCCCAGCCGTCATAGGTGCCGCCCAGCTCATCCGCCAGTGGCAGCAGCTCCCGCACCTGGGCATTGACCGTCTCCAGCCGCACATTGTCCCAGCGGCTGATGACGAGCGCGTACGGGAACTCCGGCCGGTCGACGGGCGGCGTGCGCGCGTCCTCGATGCGGTAGCCGAGCTGCTCGGCCGTCTCCTTCATGGCGCTGCAGTCATCCGGTCGCTTGAACATCAGCCAGTGATACACATTGCGCGGACGATCGATGTGATCGCCTCTGTGAATGAGCGCGTAGACCATCTGGGCATTGTGAATGAGCGCTTTCTCCAGCTCGCTGGGCAGCATGAAGCTGTACCGCTCCCACTGCGGATCGGGTCGGCTGTAGGTGAGGATGCGATATGGCTTTAGCTCCTGCTCCAGCCGGCGTAGCACCTCCCGATCGAATCGCTCGGCGTCGGCATAATAATACAGCTCCAATCGACGCGGCGTATTGATTCGCCCCACGTACACCGCATGGCCGCCTGCCGCAATCGATTGCTCCAGCCTGCGCTCGATTCGCTCCAGCATGTGCACCAGCTCGCGCCTGGCCGGATGTACGCTTGTCATATGCAATAGATTAATCGTGACCGATAGCAGCTCCGTATACGACTCGGACGGACTGCGTGTCTCCCAGCTCGAATCGACCAATATCCGCATTTGCTCGTCCTTTGTTTTCCGCTCGAAAAATCCCCATTGCTCAGTCATGCTACCACTCCCCGGGAACTTGCGCTGTCTTGGGTTCTTTCCATACAGCCCATTATACCGTTGATGAAGCCTCGTTTCTACGTTTTTTTGAACTAACTTTTATGAAGTTGATAGCAATTTTTTATTTTATTTCGATTCTTTCACAATTCACTTACTTTTTGTGCATGAGCGTGGTACAATAGAGCCATAAGGTGGGGTGATACCTGTGGATTATTCAAAAATGTGCCCGAAATACGAGGCGGCTGCCGAGCTGCTCGGCAAAAAGTGGACAGGACTGATTATCCGCGTGCTGCTCGGAGGACCGAAGCGCTTCAAGGAAATCAAGGAACAGATTCCGGAGATGAGCGATAAAATGCTCACCGACCGGATGAAGGAGCTCGAAACGATGAACGTGGTCAAGCGGACGGTGTATCCTGAGATGCCGGTCCGGATTGAATATGAACTAACCTCCAAAGGACAGGGGCTCGAGCCTGTCATTCTCTCGATTCAGGATTGGGGAGAAGAATGGATGTAACCTTTGTAACAGCCGGCCCTGGAGGCCGGCTGTTTTTAGGTTTGCCTGCCGATTGACAGGCGCGGCGCTTCATTGTATATTAGTCAATAATGAGAATCATTTTCAATCATAGAAGCAAAGAAGCAAAGCAAATCAGGTAAACTTGGGGCTGCAGACGGCAGACAGCCGGTCCCGCTGCCGCAGGGACCGGCTGTCTGATCGTTAGCTCAGGCTTGTTACATACCGAGCCATTTTTTGAACAGCTGCTTGGTCGTATCCTTGTTGATTGCAGCGATCGACGTCGTGAGCGGAATGCCCTTTGGACAAGCGCGCACACAGTTCTGCGAATTGCCGCAGCCCTCGATGCCGCCGTCCTCCATGAGCGTCTCCAGGCGCTCGTCCTTGTTCATCTCGCCTGTCGGATGGGCATTGAACAGCCGCACCTGGGAGATCGCCGCCGGCCCGATGAAGCTCGTCTTCTCGTTGACGTTCGGGCAGGCCTCGAGGCAGACGCCGCAGGTCATGCACTTGGAGAGCTCGTAGGCCCACTGCCGCTTCGTCTCCGCCATCCGCGGACCGGGTCCGAGATCATAGGTGCCGTCGATCGGAATCCACGCCTTGACGCGCTTCAGCGCGCCAAACATGCGCTCGCGGTTGACGACGAGGTCGCGCACGACCGGGAATGTCTTCATCGGCTCGAGCCGGATCGGCTGCTCCAGCTTGTCGACCAGCGCCGTACAGGCTTGACGCGGCTTGCCGTTGATGTTCATCGAGCAGGCCCCGCACACCTCCTCGAGGCAGTTGGAATCCCAACAGACCGGCGAGGTGGACTGGCCGTCGTTCTGGACGGGATTGCGCTGAATTTCCATCAGTGCGCTAATGACGTTCATGTTGGGACGATACGGAATTTCGAACGTTTCCGTATACGGCTTGCTATCCGGCTTGTCCTGCCGGGTGATCACCAGCTTGATCGTCTTGGTTGGTGCTTCGGTTACCGCCATCTGGCATGCTCCTTTCTACTTGCTGGCCGCTTTGTCTTTTTTCTTGTCGGTCGTATAGTCGCGCTTGCGCGGCGGGATCAGCGACACGTCGATGTCCTCGTACGAGATCTGCGGACCGTCGGCCGACCAGGCTGCCTTGGTCGTCTTCATGTAGTTCGTATCGTCGCGCTCGGGGAATTCCGGCTTGAAGTGGGCGCCCCGGCTCTCGTTGCGCAAGAGCGCGCCGAGCGTCATCGCCTCGGACAGCTCCAGCATGTTCCACAGCTGACGGGTGAAGGCCAGACCGGCGTTATTCCAGCCATTGGTGTCGTTGATATTGATGTTGGCGTAGCGCGCCTTCAGTTCTTTGATTTTGGCGATCGTCTCTTCCAGCTTCTCGTTGTAGCGCACGACCGTCATGTTGTTGGTCATCCATTCGCCGAGCTCGCGGTGCAGCACGTAGGCATTCTCGGTACCGTTCATGCCCAGGATGCGCTGATGCTTCTCTTGCTGGCGCTGCTTCTCGCGATCAAAGACGGAGGACGCCACGTCCTCGGCCGCCTTGTCCAGGCCGCGGATGTATTCGACCGCCTTCGGTCCGGCCACCATGCCGCCGTAGATCGCCGAGACGAGCGAGTTGGCACCGAGCCGGTTCGCGCCGTGGTACTGATATTCGCACTCCCCTGCGGCGAACAGGCCGGGGATATTGGTCATCTGGTTGAAGTCGACCCACATGCCGCCCATCGAGTAATGCACGGCCGGGAAGATCTTCATCGGGATTTTGCGCGGGTCGTCGCCCATGAACTTCTCGTAGATCTCGATGATGCCGCCGAGCTTGATGTCCAGCTCCTTCGGATCCTTGTGCGACAGGTCGAGATACACCATGTTCTCGCCGTTGATGCCGAGCTTCTGATCGACGCAGACGTTGAAGATCTCGCGCGTCGCGATATCGCGGGGCACGAGGTTGCCGTACGCCGGATATTTCTCCTCGAGGAAGTACCAAGGCTTGCCGTCCTTGTACGTCCAGATGCGTCCGCCCTCGCCGCGCGCCGACTCGGACATCAGGCGCAGCTTGTCGTCGCCGGGGATCGCTGTCGGGTGGATCTGGATGAATTCGCCATTGGCATAATGGACGCCCTGCTGGTACACGGCGCTGGCCGCCGTCCCGGTATTGATGACCGAGTTGGTCGACTTGCCGAAGATGATGCCGGGGCCGCCCGTGGCCAGAATGACCGCGTCCGCGCGGACCGTGTGCACCTCCATCGAGCGCAGGTCCTGCGCGCTGACGCCCCGGCACACGCCGTCGTCGTCCAGTACGGCGCCGAGGAATTCCCAGTGCTCGAACTTGTTGACCAGACCTGCGGTCTCCCAGCGGCGTACCTGCTCATCCAGCGCATATAGCAATTGCTGACCGGTCGTCGCGCCGGCAAATGCGGTACGGTGGTATTTCGTGCCGCCGAAGCGGCGGAAATCCAGCAAGCCCTCGGGCGTACGATTGAACATGACGCCCATCCGGTCCATCAGATGGATGATACCCGGCGCCGCGTCGCACATCGCCTTGACCGGCGGTTGATTCGCCAGGAAGTCGCCGCCGTAGATCGTATCGTCAAAGTGCTCCCACGTCGAATCGCCCTCGCCCTTGGTATTGACCGCGCCGTTGATGCCGCCCTGCGCGCACACCGAGTGCGAGCGCTTGACCGGGACCAGCGAGAACAGGTCGACCGTCATGCCCGCTTCCGCGGCCTTGATGGTCGCCATCAGGCCGGCGAGGCCGCCGCCTACTACGATAACTTTATTTTTAGCCATTTGCATTCGCTCCTATCGATACGTATTACACACCGCGGATCAGCTCCAGCGCAGCCGACGCCTCCTGGAATTCGTCGCCGCGGAACGAGATCAGCGAGGCCATGAACAGGCCGGTCACGATCACGAAGACGACCATCCATACATAGGAAGAGATCCGCTGGGCGCGCGGTCCGACCGTGATACCCCAGCTGACGAGGAATGCCCACATGCCGTTGGCAAAGTGGAAGACGGCCGCTACGACGCCGATCACATACAGTGCAAAGAAAAAAGGATTGGTGGCGATTTCGTTCATCGTCGAGCCAAGATCGTCGTGCGAGATATTGCCCACGAACACCTGAAAGCGCGTCTGGTACACATGCCAGAACACGAAGATGAACGTGATGACGCCCGATACCCGCTGCAGCGTGAAGGCCCAGTTGCGGCCGTACGAGAACTGCCCCAGATTGTTATTGGACTGGTACGCGAGATACAGCCCGTACACCCCGTGGAACAGCAGTGGCAGGAATATGCCGACCAGCTCCAGGACCGATACGATCGGCAATCCGTTGATAAATGCCACGGCGTCTTTAAAGCCTTGAGGCCCCCCCTCTGCGGCAGAAAAGTTCGTGAGCGCATGGCTGAGGATGAACAAACTGAGCGGAATCACCCCCAGCAGCGAGTGCAGCTTGCGCGAATAGTACGAATTTCCCTTCATGACGTTAGCGTTCTCCTTTCAGACTGGACGTGCATGGTGAACCACATTTCATTGTAACTCCCGCCTCTTGGAGCGTCAATCACGATTCCATCACACATCATGACACATATTGTTCACACTTCTTAATGGTACTCCTTTTCCTCTTATAATGGAATTGCTTATATTGTATAATAAGTTATAACGATAAGACATTAGTAAAGAAGAGTGAAGCGGCATCCGCTTGCTTCTATCCTGCGCCAAGGAAGCGTAAGCTATCACCAATGAGGAAGAAGGAGGACCCGCGTGTGCTCGAAGACATGCACATGTTCGCTACCGTCGTGGAGCAGTCCAGCCTGAACCGGGCGTCCGCAGTGCTCAACCTGTCGCAGCCCGCGCTCTCGCGCCGGGTCGTCAAGCTCGAGGAAGAGCTGGGCGTGGAGCTGTTCCGCCGCGTCGGCAAGCGGCTGGAGCTCACCCGCAGCGGCCAGCTCACCTACGAATTCGCCTTGGAGCTGCGGCAGCTCAGGCTGCGCTACTTGCAAAAGCTGCAGGCCTTCAAAACGGCCGGCCGCGTCCCGCTCACGATCGGGGCCAGTCTGACGACGCTGCAGACGACGCTGCCCGATCTGATCCAGGGGCTCACCGCTTCCCATCCCGAGCTGGACATCAAGGCCGTCACCGGCAAAACGCACGAGATCGTCACGCTCGTCCGCGACCACAAGGCCGAGCTGGGGCTCGTCGCTTCGCTGATCAGCGAGCCCGCCCTCAAGTGCATCCCGTTATTCGACGATCGGCTGGAACTGGTCGTGCCGAAAAACCATCTCGTCCTGGACAAGGGCATGCCCGGCATCCGTGCGCTGGACGGCCTGCCAATGATCCTGTTCTCCGAGGGGACGTGGTACCGCACGCTGATCGACGAGTTGCTGCACAGCTACCATGTGTCGCCCGATGTGCGGATGGAGATCGATTCGTTCGAAGCGATCCTGCGGCTGCTGCACACGTGCCGCGCCGCCGCCCTGCTGCCCCGCTCGTATCTGCGCATGCAGCAACTCGAGGACAACGAGCTGACGATTGTCAAGGTCGACGAGCTGGCCCAGACGAAGCGCACGACCTCGCTCATCTACAGCGACTCCGCCGCCCCGCCGGGCTCTACGCTGCGGCTGTTGATCGACAGCATCAGCATCTATTCCGGCGGCAAGCACAAGGTCCAAAAATCCCATACAGAGGTGCTGAAATGAACCTGCTTCATCACGATCCGCCTTGGAAAACGTACCTTTGGCTCGGCGCGATCGGCGCATTGATCTATCTGCTGCTGCAAATTATGCCTGCGACCTCGGACAGCTTCTTTACCGGCAATACGATCACGGTCATGGAAAAAGACGAAGCGCAAGAAATCGCCGCCGACTTCGTGCGCGAGCGCTTCGGCGCCGAGCCGACGTCGACGCATGCGATTCATCAGTCCGACCGGCTGCTCAGCGGCTACCTCGCCAAGACCGAGAGCATGGCGACCTACGAGCAGCGCTATGACGCGCGTTTTCCGGTGGATACGTACCAGGTCGAGGTGCGCACGCCGCGCATCAACAGCGCCGGGGGCGAGTCGCTGTATTATGTATATCTGCATATGGAAACGGGCGAGGTCGTCTCCTGGAACCGGCTCGGCAACCCGCTGCCGAGCGAGCAGCCGCTGATCGATTACGAGCCGGCCGTGGAGGCGGCCAAGACAGTCGCCGCTGCGCGCGGCTTCCGCACGGAGGAATTGACGGCGCTGCCGGGCATCGCCGACACCGGCACGGTCGTGCTGCGTGTCGTTGGCAGCACCTTGGACGAGGCCGAGCTGCAATTGCACATTCGCTCCGCCCGCGCCGAGGACGGGACGATTCGGACGGTCGCCTACAAGCCGGAGTTCGACGTGCCGCAGCCCTACCGCGACTACGTGAAGCAGCAGGATCAGCTCGGCGCCGCCCTTTCGCTTGGCGGGTATTTCGGGCTAACGGCGGTGCTGTTCATTTTGTCTATCATATATGCGGCAGTCTATCGCCGGCACACGTCGTTTTTGCGCGGCATCGCGCTCACGGTCATTTTCTTTGCGCTGTATGTCGCGAACAATTACAACATGGCCGACGGCTTGCGGGCGGGCATCGGCGAGACGCCCGATGCCGACAGCTTCGTCTCGATCGGGCTGATCATCAACGTATTTATCGTCGTCGCGATGGCCGCCTCCGTCTATTTCGCGCTCGTCGCGGGCGACGGCCTGTGGCGCTCGGCAGGACGGCGGCTCTGGCCGCGCTTCGGAGAGAGCGGCTACGGCGAGCATGTGTGGCGCAGCATGAAGCTCTCGTATTTGCTGGCCTTCGCCATGCTGGGCATTCAGACGCTGATCCTGTTGCTCCTGCAGGAGGGCATCGGCGCCTGGGCGACCAGCGATGTGACGCAGTCGCCGTACAACTTCGGCGCGCCGTGGCTGTTCCCCGTGCTCGCCTGGTGCGCGGCGATCTCGGAGGAAGCGGTGTACCGGCTGTTCGGTATCGGACTGCTGCGCAAGTGGTTCAAGAATCTGTTCGTCGCCTCGCTCATTCCGACGATCATCTGGGCGCTCGGCCACGTCACGTATCCGATCTATCCGGCGACGACGCGTCTGATCGAGCTGACGATCGTCGGCCTGCTGTTCAGCTTCATCTTCTTGCGCTTCGGCTTCATCACCGCCGTCTTCACCCACGCCATCGTCAACACGGTCATGATGGCGGCGATGCTGATCCTGCTCGGGACGCCGATCAATGTGCTGGCCGGCATCCTCTATCTCCTCCTGCCGGTGCCGATCGCCTGGTTGCTGCGCGAGTGGAGCCGGCGGCGGGCGGGGCGCGAACCGCTGGGCCGCCCGGCTCCGCCCGAGCCCGCCGGCCCGCTCTGAGTGCTGGCAGTCCGTGCGCCACTGATATGGCGCACGGATAGGGCGCACGGATAGGGCGCACGGATAGGGCGCACGGACAGGGCGCACGGATAGGGCGCACGGATAGGGCGCACGGATAGAGCGTACGGATAGAGCGCACGGATAGGGCGCACGGACAGAGCGTACGGATAGAGCGTACGGATAGAGCGCACGGATAGGGCGCACGGATAGAGCGTACGGATAGAGCGTACGGATAGGGCGCACGGATAGAGCGCACGGATAGAGCGTACGGATAGAGCGTACGGATAGAGCGTACGGATAGAGCGTACGGATAGAGCGTACGGATAGAGCGCACTCATATGGCCTACTGAGTGCGGCCCCAAAACGCCCCGGCGACCTTGGGGCAAGGCTCAGCCCGACGCAGCTGGTTATGCGCGACACAGGCCGCATAGGCAAGGGCGCGGCGGGCAAGGGCGCGGCGAGCAAGGGCGCGGCGGGCAAGGGCGCGGCGGGCAAGGGCGCTGGGCAGGAGTGCCCAGGTGCCTTTCAGCTGCGCCGGGCGCGGGCGGAAGTGCCCCGGATGCTATCCATTTTCCCGGGATGCGCCTCAGTCGTGCGGGATGCGGAACGGCCACGCGGAATCCGGGCCAACTGCGCGGGACGCGGGTCAGTTGCGCGGGATCCGGGCGGCCACGCAGTGACCAATAACGTTAAAAAGTAACGCTATTGGCGGACGGCAGGCTCTGCATAGACCAATAGCGTTAAAAAATAACGCTATTGCGGGACACAGCCTTTGCTTAGACCGATAACGTTAAAAAGTAACGCTATTGGCGGGACACCACCTTTGCATAGACCGATAACGTTAAAAAATAACGCTATTGGCGGGACACAGGCTCTGCATAGATCAATAACGTTAAAAAGTAACGCTATTGGCAGGACACTACCTTTGCATAGATCAATAACGTTAAAAAGTAACGCTATTGGCGGGACACTACCTTTGCATAGACCAATAACGTTAAAAATTAACGCTATTGGCAGGACACTACCTTTGCATAGATCAATAACGTTAAAAATTAACGCTATTGGCGGGACACTACCTTTGCATAGATCAATAACGTTAAAAATTAACGCTATTGGCGGGACACAGGCTTTGCTTAGACCGATATCGTTAAATTAACGCCATTGTAGGGACGGCGGGCCACGGTCGACCTCGACGATTCAAGCATACGCGCCAAAATTGTGCCTAAATCGCATGCATTCAAAAGAAGGGACGAACCGTGGCTACGGTTCGTCCCTTAATGCGTCCAGCACCTTGGCCGCCAGCTTGTCGCCGAGCGCCAGCGGGCGGAAGTCCTCGATGGAGGCGGTCTTGATTTTTTTGAGCGAACCGAAATGCCGCAGCAGCTGCTTGCGCCGCTTCTCGCCGATGCCCGGAATCGCATCGAGCTGCGAGGCGACCATCGACTTGGCCCGCGTCTCGCGATGGAAGGTAATCGCGAAGCGATGGACCTCGTCCTGGATGCGCTGGAGTAAGTAGAACTCTTGGCTGTCGCGCGGCAGCGGCACGATCTGCGGCGGGTCGCCGGTCATCAGCTGCGCCGTGCGATGGCGGGCGTCCTTGACCAGCCCGCATACGGCAATGTGCAAGCCGAGCTCGCTTGTCAGCACGTCGATGGCGGCCGAGATCTGCCCTTTGCCGCCGTCCACGACGATGACGTCCGGGAGCTCGAGCCCTTCCTTGAGCACGCGCTCGTAGCGCCGCCGGATCACCTCGCGCATCGTCTCGTAATCGTCCGGCCCGGTCACGGTCCGCACCTTGTACTTGCGGTACTGCTTGCGGTCCGGCTTGCCGTCGGTGAAGACGACCATCGCCGATACCGGATCGGTGCCCTGAATATTGGAGTTGTCGAAAGCTTCGATGCGGCGCGCTTGTCCGAGTCCGAGCCAGCCGGCCAGCGATTCGGCGGCCTTGACGCTGCGCTCCTCGTCGCGCTCGATCAGCCGGAACTTCTCGTCCAGCGACCTGCGCGCGTTGTCCATCGCCATGGCGACGACATCCTTCTTTCGGCCGCGCTGCGGCACAGCCACCTTGACCTTGAGCCAGCTCGCCAGCTCGGCTGTCACATCGGACTCCCGCTGCTCAAGCTCCGTGCCGTCCGCGCATGCTTCACCCGACTCCGCCTCCGACTCGACTCCTGCAGCATATGTCTCGCCCGACTCCGCCACCGACTCGACTCCTGCAGCACATGCTTCACCCGACTCCGCCACCGGCTCTGCTCCTGCACCATCTGCTTCGCCCGATTCGCTCACGGGATTCGTGCCGTCCGACTCCGAGTCAGCCGTCTTCGATCCTAGTGCTTCGCCGGCGTTCGCATTCAGCCCGCCCGACTCGCCCACCAGCTCCGCACCGTCCGCGTACAGAACGCCGTCCGATTCGGCTGTCGGCTCCGTACCCTGCGCATCCGATTCGTCCGGCTCTGCTCCCGCCGCTTCGCCGGCGTCCTGCTCGAGCGGCAGCAGCACCTCCCTGGGGAGGGCCGGATTGTCGCTGTAATATTGCGTGACGAAAGACATGAAGTCCTCGTAGGCCGTGCCGTAGAACGGGAATGTCGTCGCATGACGTTCGATCAGCTTGCCTTGCCGCATATATAGGATCTGAACGCACATCCAGCCCTTGTCCACTGCGTAGCCGAATACGTCGCGGTCGAGCGTATCGGGGAGCGTGATCTTCTGCTTCTCCATGACCGCGTCGATCGCCGCCACCTGATCGCGATACTCGCGCGCACGCTCGAACTCGAGCGCCTCCGCCGCTTCCTCCATCTTGCGCTGCAGCTCCTTGCGCACATCCGCCTGGCCGCCGCCCAAAAAGCGCGCAATGTCCTGCACCATCTGATCGTAGGTCTGCTGCTCGACCTCAAATTCGCACGGCGCGACACACTGCCCCATATGATAGTAGAGACACACCTTGTCCGGCAGCGTCTTGCACTTGCGCAGCGGATAAAGACGGTCCAGCAGCTTCTTGGTCTGCTGCGCCGCGTAGGCGTTTGGATAAGGACCGAAGTATTTGCCCTTGTCCTTGACGACGCGGCGCGTAACCTCGAGCTTGGGATGCTTCTCGCTCGTAATTTTAATGTAAGGGAACGACTTGTCGTCCTTGAGCAGCACGTTGTAGCGCGGATGATGCTGCTTGATGAGATTACACTCCAGGATGAGCGCTTCCATGTTGCTGGAGGTGACGATATATTCGAAGTCCCGGATCTCCGAGACGAGCCGCTGCGTTTTGCCGTCGTGGCTGCCGTTGAAATACGAACGCACCCGATTTTTGAGCACCTTGGCCTTGCCGACGTAGATGATCGTGCCGGTCTCGTTTTTCATCAAATAACAGCCCGGCTGATCGGGCAGCAGCGCCAGCTTGCCGCGGATGAGCTCCGAGACGCCGCCTGCCGTCCGGCCTGCGCGCGTGCGCGGCTTAGGCTGCTCTTCCATGACGCTCCCCTCCCTGTCCTGCGCGCTCCGGCGCGAATGAATGTTCCTCTCCATTGTACCATACCCGTATCTCCTTGCGGCAACCCGTTCGAGGCCCCAGGAGGCGAGACCTCAAGCGCAGCCTTCGCCCCACAATTGTCACGAGCTTGCCCTTTACATGGAATCGGCTAATTGGGTATACTAAGGACATATTGCATTCGTGAGCCGAAGGGTTCGAGTTCGAGGAGGACGCCGATACGATGGACAATGTACAGGATCCGCGCAACCACGTCAACGAAGAAAAGCGCCACGATTTCAACGACCTCGTCGTGGGCTTTGCCGCGATGGCCGGATTTATGACCGTCATTTTCGCGGTCGCGGTCATCATCAAGTTTTTGATCAGCTAGCGCTTTCGACGATGCATGCCAGAGACCGTCCTCCTTGGGGCGGTCTCTTTTTTTAACCTCGGTCCCGCGGCCTTCGTCTATTATGAATAGAAAAAAATCCCTAAGGAGGCGCCGAACGAGATGCGAAAACCTGTGGCGATCGGCATTGCGGCCACGTTGGTCGCGACGGCGGCGCTCGCCGCGCTGCTCTGGCTCGGCCTGGAGGCCTGGCGCGACAGTGCGTTCTATAATATGACCCGCCCGTTCACGGTGATGCTGCACAACGACACGAGCGCGTCGATCGCCGACCTGCAGGCCGGCGTAGTGAGCGGGCTGCAGGGAAGCCGGCTGCAGGATGCTTATGACGAGCCGATAGCGACGGGCGAACGCACTGTCTGGCGGCCCCAGCTGACGCTGCGCGGCGAAGGCTCGATCTTCATCGCCTATACCGACGCCGAAGGCGAGCGCGTAACGGTGTCGATCGACTCGATCTGCATGTTGGAATCGGCCCAGTCGTACCACCAGAATCCATACATCCAGATATCGTCCGCCTCGGACCAGCGCTCCGGACGGGTGCCGTCGTAGACGAAGATCGGCCCGCGGTTGGAGTTGTCTCCGCCGCGCGGATACGAGCCTTCGTCGATTACGTCGGCGATCGTCACGTAGCCGGTGTTCGGGTAGCGGGCGAGCGTCATCGCCTCGGAATTGAAGAACAGCTCGGTCGACGCCGACACCTCCGGCCAGCCAGATCGCTGCTGGAGGTCATCCGGATGCATGACGAAGCGGCTTGCGGCGCCCCGCGGCTTCCCGCAGAGAGAAGCGCGCTGGATGCCGCAGGCCGCGTATAGGCCGCAATTTGCGTAGAGGCCGCAATTTGCGTAGAGGCGGAAATTTGCGTAGAGGCCGCATAGGTCGCCCAAGAGCGGGACGGGACGGCAGGATCGACGTGTGCGATCGCGGGTGCGCAAATTAGATCGGGCCGGGACCTGAGTGAAATCAGGGCCGATGTGCGCGATCGTGAAGGCTCAAGGCAGATCAGGACATCGGCCGTTCCTCTGCCGGCTCCTCCTGCGGAAATTGCAGGTCATGGAGCTGCCGGTAGCGTCCGCCGCGCGTCAGCAGCTCGTCGTGATTGCCGCTCTCGACGATGCGGCCATGCTCCAGCACGTGAATGCGGTCGGCCTGCCGGATCGTGGAGAGCCGGTGCGCGATGACGAGGCAGGTGCGGCCGCGCAGCAGACGGGCCAGCGCCTCCTGGATGAGCTGCTCGGACTCGGTGTCGAGCGCCGCTGTCGCCTCGTCGAGGATGACGATTCGCGGATCCTTGAGGATCGTCCTGGCGATCGAGAGCCGCTGCTTTTGCCCGCCGGACAGCTTGATGCCGCGCTCGCCGATCTGCGTGTCGTAGCCGTCTGCGAAGGCGGCGATGAAGGCGTCGGCATGCGCGGCGCGCGCCGCCGACTCCAGCTCCGCATCGGCGGCGTCCGGCTTGCCGTACAGCAGGTTGTCGCGGATCGTGCCGTCGAGCAGCACGACCTCCTGCGACACGAAGCCGATCTGCCCGCGCAGCGAGGCGAGCGTCACCTCCCGCAGCGGCTGCCCGTCGATGACGATCTGTCCGGCCTGCGGGTCGTAGAAGCGGCTGATCAGATTCGCCACCGTCGTCTTGCCCGAGCCCGACGAGCCGACGAGCGCGGTCACCTGCCCGGCCGGCAGCGTCAGGTCGAAGTCGCGCAGCACCGGCTCGCCCGTCTTGTAGGCGAAGCCGACGCCCGCGAACACCACCTCGCCGCCGCGCAGATGCAGCTCCGCCGCGCCGGGGGCGTCCGCCACCTGGGGCTCGGTGTTCAGAATTTCGGCGATCCGCTCGTAGGCGGCGGCCGACTGCTGGATCGTGTTGATGATCCGGCTGAAGTGGCGGATCGGATTTTGCAGCAAGCGCAAGTAGGCGATGAAGGCGACGATCGTGCCGACCGTCAGCGCCTCGCGCATCGCCAGCCACGCCCCGAATACGAGCACGATGGCGAGGCCGAGGTAATTGAGCCAGTCGATGATCGGCTCATAGGCGGCGCGCAGGCGCACGACCCGGACATTGGCCTCCATATTGCGGCGACTGCGCGCGCCGAAGCGGTCGATCTCGTGCGCCTCGGCGGTGAACGACTTGATGAGCCGGATGCCGGTGAGCGTATTGTGCAGATGATCGCTGACGTCGGCCACCGACTCCTGCACCGTGCGGAACGAGGCCCGCATGCGGCGGCCAAACAGCCGCGTCGTGAGCAGCATGAAGGGAAAGGTCGCCAGCAGCAGCAAGGTGAGCTGCCAATCAATCCACAGCATGTAGAGGGCGATCGCCGTGAACGTGAACCCGTCGGTCAGCAGCTGCATCATGCTCGAGGAGATGAGCTGCTGCAGGATGCTGACGTCGCTCGTCACGCGCGACATCAGATCGCCGGTGCGGCGGCGGTCGTAAAAGCCGACATCGAGCCGGTGCAGGTGGCGATACAGATCGCCACGCAGCCGGTGGATGACGCGCTGCCCGACCGCCGCCATCGAGGCCGCGCTGACGTAGCGCAGGCCGCCCAGCAGCGCGGCTGCGCCGAGCACCGCGCCGCCGAGCGGCAGCAGCAGGCCGAAGCGCCGCTCCGGGATGATGTGATCGATCGTGTAGCGCGTCAGCTGCGGCACGATGAATTCGAGCAGCGAGATCGCGATGACGCAGACGAAGGCGACGGCCAGGATGCGCCACTGGCCGCGCGCATGCTGGAGCACGCGGCGGAACATGCTGCGGATGCTGCCGGGCGGCGCCTTCTCCCCGGTGCCGAAGCGCCGCATGCCGTAGCCGGGCCCCATGCCGCCTGCGCCCGGACGAGATTGTGCCATGCTATTCCTCCTCCCGGGAGCGCCCCGGTGCTGCGCGCTGCGCCTGCTCCGGCGCCGCTGCTGGCAGTTCGTTCAGCGCATGGGGCCCCGCTCCCGCTTGCAGCTCCGCTTCGCCCGGACCGATCAGCGTCTGCAATTCGACGCGCAGCCCGCCCAGCACACGCCGTAGCTGCTGCGCCTTAGCCGGCTCCTCCAGCGCCGCGCGCTCCGCCGCCTTGAGCAAGAGCAGCAGCTCCCGGCCTGCTGGCGTCAGGCGGCGCGGCCGCTGCGTCTCGGTCGCGGGCACCTCGGCCGGATTCGAAGCGCCCGACTCGACGCCGCGCTCCCCTGCTTCGGAATGCTGCGCGACTTCGCCAGACGCGCAGCCGACCGTGCCGCAGCGGGCGGCATCCATACCCGGCGATTCGTCCGTCCCGTCCTTACCGGCGGCATCGCGCTCTATACCGCGCCGCTCGCGCTCGGCCGCCAGATGCGCTTCTCCCGCCTCGGTCATGGTGTACACCTTGCGCCCGCCCCGCTCCTCCGCCTGCACATACCCGTCGTCCTCGAGCTGCTGCAGCTGCGGATAGACCGAGCCCGGACTGGGCGCGTACAAGCCCTCGAAGCGCGCCTCCAGCGCCTTGATCATCTGGTAGCCATGCATCGGTTCGATGCGCAGCAGCTCCAGCAGCGCCGGCTTGAGGCGGCCGCGTCCAAAAAAACGCCGCCCCTCGCCGGAGACCGCGTCCAGTCCTTTGTGATGCAAAAACAATCGTTCGTGCGGCTGTAGCGCTTTCATCTTAGCCCCTCCCGTTAACGATATATCGCTTATCTCCAGCATAAGCGATATATCGTTAAACCGCAATGGGCCAATCGCGAATGAGCAATCGCGCCCGGATTGCGCTAGGATTCAGCCAACCGCCGGACCGTCCCAGCGAACAACAGCTCGCTGTATTCCTCCGCGACCAGCGCCAAAAAGAACGGCCGATCCACCCTCATAACGGCCGGGGCTTGCTCCGGCGGCGCCGAGGCGGCCATGCCGACGGAGGTCACCGCAGCGGCGACGGTGCCCTGCTCGTCCACTTCCAGCCGCGTCTTGTGCTTGACTGCATCAACATACAAGTCTTGCTCGGCCAGCGCGCCGAAGTCGGCCTTGGCGGCGTCGAATGGCTCGTTCATGCCGAGCGACTCGAGGGCTTCGTTGAGCAAAATCTCATCTTCCAGCGCAAATTTGGGCAGGGCAAGCTCTACTTGTCTGTACGCATAGCCGTCCAGCAGCTCGGACCAGCACTCCAGCGTCAGCTCCTGCACCCACGTGCCGAGCTCTGCGCCCGGTGCGGGCAGCACGAGATGCAGGGCCGCGTCGCTGCCGCGATACGGCAATCGAATCGCCTGGTAGCCTTCGCCTTCTTGATAGCCGTACCAGCCCTTGGCGTGCATCGTCTCCGCCTGGACGCTCGTGCCGTCAGCCGCATAGAACGGTGCAGGACGCGTCTGCGCCTCGTCGAACGGCGCACTCCAGTTGCCTTCGAAGGCGAGCGCATTGATCAGCAGCAGCTGCTGATCCTTGATCAGCTCGGGCGAGACGATCCGATCGATGCGCGCCGCAGTATGCGCGCTCACCCATTCGTTGATGCGCTGCGCCGTCTCCGGCGCCTCGAAGTCGACTTCGACGGCTTCCGCGCCATAGCTCTGCCGGCCGATCGCCGCAAAGGGCTCGCGGAGCGCGACGCCCTCCCGGGCCCATATCGAGTTGGCCAACTTCAGCTCCACCTCGCCCTTCATATGCTCCAGCAGATCGGCCAGCACCAGATGCCCTTCGTTGATGACCTCCGGCGACAGCTGGTGCATCCCTAGCGTCTCCAGCATCTGATCGCGGGTCGCACCTCGGGCTCCATTGGCCACCAGCGCAAAAATCGTCGCGATGCTGGTCGGCGAGATCAGCCGATTGGCAGGTGAAGCGCTCGCTTCGTTCGCCGCTTTACCCGTTCCTCCATCTGCCTCTGCTTCGCCCGCCGCGACACGTTCATCCTCGAGCTGGCGCAGCAGCGCCAAGCCAAAGGCCGTATGCGCCTCGGCGATGCGCGGATCCAGATCGGCTGCCGTATAGGATGATGTCTGCTTCGGTTCCACAGATCGGTCCTCCTCGGGTTGTTCGTCCTTGAGCGGCGCATTGCCCTGCGGCCCGCCGCAGCCGGTCACCAGCATCGCCAGCACCAGGCCTGCAATGAGCGGCTGACGCATCCGCCATCCGATTTTTTTGTGCATGCTCCAATCCCCCCCTCTGCCACTACGGACGGCCCGCAAACTGGAAAGGTTGCGGGCAGTTGTAGTACAATCTGGATAATCGAGCTGTATACTTGGAATTTTTCGAAAAGGAGCTGACCGACCTTGCCTCCCCGCATAGTACGATCTGTCGCTGCATTGATCGGCGATACGCCGGCCGTCGCGCTGCGCCGCCTCGAGCCGGGGCCGCGCGCCGAGGTGCTGGTCAAGCTGGAATGCATGAATCCGAGCGGAAGCGTCAAGGACCGCGCCGCCGCCAATCTGATCGCCGAGGCCGAGCGCCAGGGCAAGCTGCGCCCCGGCGCGACGATCATCGAGCCGACGAGCGGCAACACCGGCATCGGCCTGGCGATGAACGCCGCCGCCAAGGGGTACCGCGCCATCCTCGTCATGCCCGACAACATGACCCCCGAACGCATCAAGCTGCTGCGCGCGTACGGCGCCGAGGTCGTGCTCACGCCGGCGGCCGCGCGCATGCCGGGCGCGATCGCCAAGGCGATGGAGCTGCACCACAACATGCCGGGCAGCTTCGTGCCGCAGCAATTCGAGAATGCTGCGAACCCCGACGCCCACCGCGGGAGCACGGCGCTGGAGATTCTCGAGCAGACCGGCGGCCGACTCGACGCCTTCGTCGCCACCTCCGGCACCGGCGGCACGATCACCGGCACCGGAGAGACGCTGCGCGCGCATCTGCCCGACCTGCATATCGCCGTCGTCGAGCCGCAGGGCTCGCCCGTGCTGTCCGGGGGTCAGCCTGGCCCGCACAAGCTCGTCGGGACGAGCCCCGGCTTCGTGCCGCCGATCCTCAATACCACGGTGTACGACGAGATCGTGCAGGTGCGCGACGACGACGCGCTGCGCACCGCGCGGGCGCTCGCCCGCCGCGAGGGCCTGCTCGTCGGGCCGTCCTCCGGCGCCTCGGTCTGGGCGGCGCTGCAGCTCGCCCGGCGGCTCGGCCCCGGCAAGCGGGTGCTGTGCATCGCGCCGGACACTGGCGAGCGCTACCTCAGCATGCCCGGCTTGTATGACGTCGTCGACGAGCAAGGATAGACGCACCACAACAAAGCGACTGCGCCGTTTATTCCGGCGCAGTCGCTTTGTGCTATTCAACGTTGTCGATGATTGGATGATGTCAAGCCAGTCCGGCCGCCGGACCGCTGCCGCCCGACCGCTTGGGAGCCGCTTCCGGCGCCAATACCCGCTGCAGGAAAGCGAGCGTATGCGCGTACGAATCGCGCGCGGCGTCAATACGATAGGACGGGCGCGTGTCATTGAAGAAGGCATGCGGCGCGTCCTCGTAGACATGGTAGGTGAACGACTTGCCCGCCTCCTCCAGCTGCTGCGCAAAAGCCGGCACCGCCTCCGTGATTCGTGGATCGAGGGCGCCGTAGAAGCCGAGCAGCGGCGCTTCGATCGAGGCAATCGCGTCCGCTTCGGGCGGCGCGCCGTAAAAGATAACGGCCCCCTTGAGCGCGGAGTCGCGCGCCGCCAATCCGGCGGACAAGGCGCCGCCGAGGCAAAAGCCGAGCGCCGCTACGCCGCAGCCGCTACTCTGAGGTTGGACCTCTCGCAAATAGGCAGCTGCCGCCGCGGCCTTGTCCGCGAATTCGGCGCGCAGGCCGCCAAGATCGAACAGGCTACCCACCGTCGTCTCGACCTCGGCGCGCTGCCGCTCCGGCAATGCGGTCAGCGCCTCCGTACGCGCCGCCGCATCGCGCCAAGCGGACTGGGGCAGGCCGTTCAGGAAGCGCTTGGCCGCCTCCAGACGCGGCTCCTCCAGCTCCGCCGGCCGCACGCCGCCATCCGCATACAGATCCGGCGCGAGCGCGACATAGCCCGCACCCGCGAGCCGTGCGGTCACATCCCGAATATGCGCATCCACGCCCCAGATTTCCTGCAGCACGACCACGCCCGGCGCTTGCAGCTCCTCCCCCTCGGGTCGGACCAGATAGCCGCTTTGCCCTTGTCCGTACTGAATCCATTCCGCTTGCAGTCCCATTTCCATTCCTCCTCTGCGCGTATGGTTCAGTTTAGCACTTTCGTCCGGATCGTCACAAGCCGGGTCTTCGTTCGAAGAGGCGGCCATGGCCGCTATTTGCCCGTGTCTCCGCTATTTGCCCGTGTCTCCGGTCTCCGCGGCTGGATCGAACCGCTTGCGCTCGGTGCGGTCAATCTGTACGATGCGACCGTCGTGCACCGTGATCAGCACCGAGCCGTACTCGAGGCCGTCCACTTGCTTCAGAATTGCCTTGCGCCAAAAATCGTCGACAACCAGCGGCTTTGCCATACGCTCTCTCCTCCATATTCAAGTGATCTCGTCGTATTCAAGTAATCTCGCCGTCCGCAGCGCGCGCCCGTCTGTCTAGATATGCACGGGAAAGGGATCGTGCTTGAGCGGATTGTCCAACAGCCGCACCGTCTCGCCCTCTACCACATACAGCCTGTGGACGAGCACCTGCACGCAGTCGCCCACCTGGAGGGGAGGGCGGTCGAGCGGCCGATTGGCGAGCAACCGATTGCCGTCCAGCTCGACCTCCACCTCCAGATGCGTGCCGCGAAAAAACAAGTGCCGGACCGTCCCCGGCTCGCTCGCCGAGGGATGGGACAGCTCGCCCTCCAGCCCGGCCTCCACGAACTCCGGCCGAACGATTGCGCTGCCGCCCGCTGTCACCGCGCCGTCAAAGCCGCGCAAGCGCTGCGGCGCCTCCAGCGTGCGGGAATGCCCGATGAAGCTCGCCACAAACGGCGTCTGCGGACGCTCGTAGACCGTCTGCGGCGCGCCCTGCTGCTCCAGCCGCCCGCGCTGCAAAATGAGCATCTCGTCCGCCACCTCGACCGCCTCGTCCTGGTCGTGCGTGACGAAGATCGAGGTGATGCCAAGCTGGCTGATGAGCTGCTTCAGCCAGGTGCGCAGCTCCTTGCGCACCTTGGCGTCGATCGCCGCGAACGGCTCGTCGAGCAGCAGCAGCTCCGGCCGCGGGGCGAGCGCGCGGGCGAAGGCGACGCGTTGGCGCTGGCCGCCGGAGAGCTGATTCGGATAGCGCTTCTCCAGCCCGCTCAGTCCCGTCAGCGCCAGCAGCTCGCGCACGCGCGCTGCAATGACCGTCTTCTTCTCCTTCTTGATGGTCAGGCCGAAGGCGATGTTATCGTACACATTCATATGTCGGAACAGCGCGTAATGCTGGAAGACGAAGCCGATGCCGCGCTGCTGCGGCGCCAGCTCGTTGACCCGCTGCCCGTTGATCCGGATCTCGCCGCTGTCGGGGTATTCCAGTCCGGCCAGCATGCGCAGCAGCGTCGACTTGCCGCCGCCGCTCGGTCCAAGCAGTCCGATCAGCCGGCCGCGCGCGATGCCGAAGCTGACGTCGTCGACAGCCGGCGTGCCCGCGCCGAACGTCTTGTTCAGCCGCTTCACTTCAATGTGCATGGTTCGCTCCCCCTTCTCGTGCTAACGGGTCGGGCTGCTGTGTCGCGGCCATGGCTCTGGACGTGCGCCACTCGACCGCCGACTTGGCCAGCAACGTGACAAGCGCCAGCAGCACCAGCAGCGAGGCGACCGCGAACGAAGCCGAGAATTGATATTCGTTATACAAAATTTCGATGTGCAGCGGCAGCGTATTCGTCTGCCCGCGAATATGGCCGGAGACGACCGACACCGCGCCGAATTCGCCCGTCGCCCGCGCGTTGCACAGGATCATGCCGTAAAACAGGCCCCACTTGATGTTGGGCAGCGTCACCCGGCGGAACATCTGCCAGCCGCTCGCGCCGAGCGTCGCCGCCGCTTCCTCCTCCTGACTGCCCTGCGACTGCATGAGCGGAATGAGCTCGCGCGCCACGAACGGGAAGGTCACGAACACGGTCGCCAGTACGATGCCGGGCAGGGCAAATATAATCTGGATGCCGCGTTCGTCGAGCCAAGGCCCGAAAAAGCCCTGTGCGCCAAACAACAGCACGAAGATAAGACCGGAGATGATCGGCGACACGGCGAACGGCAAATCGATCAGCGTAATTAGCACATTCTTGCCGCGAAAGCGAAACTTGGTAATCGCCCATGCGGCCGCCAAGCCGAACAGCGTATTGAGCGGCACGGCGATCGCCGCGGTCAGCAGCGTCAGCCGCAAGGCCGACAGCGCGTAAGGTTCCGTAATCGCGGCGCCGTAGAGCGCGAGCCCTTTGCGAAAGGCTTCGATAAAAATCGAGACGAGTGGGATGAAGACCACCAGAGCCAGAAACAGCAACGCCAGCCCGATCAATAGCCGTCGCGCCAGCGGCGACTCGTCAATATGTCGCGGGCGCGCGGAGCCCTCGGGAGACAAATGCGCGGTAATCATGCCTGCCATACGTGCCTCCCCCTATTCCATCACGACGCGGCGACTGGCCCGCCACTGCAAGTAATTGATCGCCAGCAGCATGGCGAACGAAATGATCAGCATGACCATGGCGATCGCCGTCGCGCCGGCGTAGTCGTATTGCTCCAGCTTGGTACGAATCAGCAGCGGCGCAATCTCGGTCCGCATCGGCATATTGCCGGAAATAAAGACGACCGAGCCGTATTCGCCGATTCCCCGTGCGAACGCCATGGCGAACCCGGTCAGCATCGCCGGCACCAGCTCCGGCACGACGACCCGGCGCAGCGTCCGCAGCCGGTAGGCGCCCAGCATGACAGCAGCCTCCTCGGTCTCCCGCTCCAGCTCCTGAATGACCGGTTGGACCGTGCGGACGATGAAGGGAAGTCCGATGAAGATCAGCGCAATCATAATGCCGAGCGGCGTATAGGCGACTTTGATCCCGAGCGGCGCCAGCCACTGGCCGATCCAGCCCGATGGCGCGTAGATCGAGGTCAGTGCGATGCCGGCGACCGCCGTCGGCAGCGCGAACGGCAGGTCGACGAGACTGTCGATCACCTTTTTGCCGGGGAACCGGTAGCGCACCAGCACCCAGGCAATGAGCGGACCGAAGATCAGATTCACCGCAGCCGCGACGAACGCGGTCAAAAAGCTGATGCGGTATGACGCGAGCACGCGCGGGTTGGAGACTGCCGCCCAGAAGTCGGACAAGCTCATGCCCGCCGTTTTGATGAAGACTCCTGCAATCGGAAGCAGGACGACAAGACCGAGATAAAAAATGACGACGCCCATCGACAAGCCGAACCCGGGCAATACGCGTCTGGATTTGGACCCTTTCATGTGAGGTCAGTCCTCCTACCCTTCATTTGCCGCGCCCCCTCAAGCCCCCGGCACATAAATCTGATCAAAGATGCCGCCGTCGTTAAAGTGTTTTTCCTGCGCCTTGACCCAGCCGCCAAAATCGCGGTTGATTTCAAACATCTCGATGTCCTGATACTGGTCCTTGTATTTTTCGGCT
Organism: Paenibacillus sabuli; assembly: GCF_014705605.1. Lineage (GTDB taxonomy): Bacteria > Bacillota > Bacilli > Paenibacillales > Paenibacillaceae > Paenibacillus_D > Paenibacillus_D sabuli. Next base: position 114,374 of record NZ_JACXIZ010000017.1, on the reverse strand, counting down.
ACCTCCGGCAACGTCGGGCGGTAAAAATTGCGGCCTGCAATATCCTGGCCTTCCTCCGAGTACAGGTATTCCAGGTACGCCTCCGCCACCTCGCGCGTGCCGCGGCTCTCGACGCTTTTGTCGACGATCGCGACCGGCGGCTCCGCCAGGATGCTGACCGAAGGCGTCACGATTTCGAACTTGCCTTCGCCGAATTCCTCGAGCGAGAGCAGCGCCTCATTTTCCCAGGCGAGCAGGACGTCGCCGATTTCGCGCTCGACGAAGGTCGTTGTCGACCCGCGCGCTCCGGAATCGAGCACCGGCACGTTTTGGAACAGCTTGCCGACAAATTCCTTTGCCTTTTCCTCGTCGTTGCCGTTTTGCTTGAGCGCGTAGCCCCAGGCGGCGAGGTAATTCCAGCGCGCACCGCCAGAGGTCTTCGGATTAGGCGTGATGACCTCGACATCCTCCTTGATCAGATCGTCCCAGTCCTGAATGTTTTTCGGGTTGCCATCGCGCACCAGGAACACAATGGTCGAGGTATACGGCGCGCTGTTGCGTTCGAATTCCTCCTGCCAGCCCTTATCGATAATGCCTGCGTCGGCGATCGCTTCGATATCGTAGCCGAGCGCCAAGGTGACCACATCGGCCTTGATGCCGTCGATGACGGAGCGGCCTTGCGAGCCGGAGCCGCCGTGCGACTGGTCGATCGTCACCTCCTGACCCGTTTCTTCCTTCCAATGCTTGGCGAAGGCGACATTGAACTCGGCGTAAAGCTCGCGCGTCGGATCGTAGGAGACATTGAGCAATTGGACCGGCGGCTTCGGCTCCTTGGTGTCGGCGACCTCCTCGTTTTGTGCGCCCGTATTTGACCCTGCAGCCTCGACGCCGTCGTTGTCCGGCGCGCCCCCTGTGTTGCCTGATGACGAGGAATTCCCGTTGCTTCCTGATCCGCAGGCAGCGACGGCCAGCATGAGCGACAATGTGACAAGCACGACAAACAGACGAACCCGATTGGACGATTTCATGAAACTGCACCCCTTTGCGTGTTAGGTGGTTCATCTCGCCGCTCCGGTTCGTCCGGTCGCTACTCGATTATTCCCATGTTTTTACTTGGTATTTACGAATCATACAGCACGTTAATTTGGTTGTCAATCCTTTTTTTCTGTGCGATAGCGGTCAGATGCTCCAATGATCCCATTCCTCCAGGCGGCGCTGCGCCGCCTCTAGCCAACGGGCTGTCGCCGCCAGCGCCTGCTCCGTCGCCGATTGCGTGGAGAAGGCATGATCGCCTTGCAGGATGATCTCCTTGTCGCACTGACCTTCGCTCCTCGTCCAGAACACCTTCTGGTACAGGAAGGTATAATCGACCGGGATGACCTCGTCCGATGTACCATGCACGAGCAGCACATCGCCGCCGAACCGGCTCAGCTCGCGCAGCGGCTGATGCGCAGTCAGCGATTCGAAATAGGCCGGTGTGAAGCGGTAGCCCAGATAGTCCGCGCTGCCCTGTATGGTCGCATCGTCGAACACGGCGCGGCCGGTGATGCCGACGATATCGGTGAACGGATGCGCCACCGGCGCCCACATGACGAGCCGCTTCACCCGCTTGTCCGCGGCCGCAGTGAGCAGCGCGACGGCGCCGCCGAGGCTGTGGCCGAGCAGGATGACGCGCTCGGGATCGACCAGGTCGATATCGAGCGCATAGTCCAGCGCCAGCCGCGTCTGCTCGACCAGCGCGTCCAGGCCGCCTTCGCCGTATTCGCCCTCGCTCTCGCCGCAGCCGGCATAATCGAAGCGCAGCACCATATATCCGAGGCCGCTCAGGTAGCGGGCCGCCTTGACGAACAGCCGGTTCTCGCCGATGCGGCTGCCGAGGAAGCCGTGGCAGATGACGACGGCCGGCAGGCGCTCATGCGCCCGTCCGTCCTCTCGCTCCGGCGGATAATGCAGCGTAGCAGCCAGCTCCCACGGCGCACTGCGAATGTGAAAGTGTCGTTCCATAATCGATTCGCTCCCCATAACTTATTATTCCTACCTTTTTAGTTTGTTTTGAGCATTTTATCAATCCTATCGGGTGCTGTCAATCCGCAATTTTTTTATGTCGGGTGTCTCATTTTCTGGATATTCGGTTAATACACATATATAGACTGACCGTTATCGGCCCAGTGGGGAGGTAGCGGTCCTTATGTTCAGGAGGGATTATAATGCCGGGAGTGACGAGCAGAGCCGCTTCATATCAGGAATTAATCGAGGGTAAGGTGTGGCTGGGCGATCTGAGCGATGTGACGGCCTTGGTGGAGAAGGAGCATTGCGATATCGTCATCGACCTGCGCGGCGAGAAGGAGCCGACAGGCAAGGAGAACCCGCAGCATTATTTGCTTGTGCCGATGTTCGACGGCTGCGAGAATCAGGAATCCCGAATTCAGGAGGCGGTCGACGCGGTGGAGAAACTCGTCCACAGCCGGCACAAGGTCGCGCTTCATTGCTCCGGCGGCTTGAGCCGTGCAGGCTGCGTGGCGACCGCGCTGCTGGTGCGCTTCGGCAAGGCCTCCACCATCGACGATGCCGAGCAGTTGCTTCGCAAGATGCGGCCGACGATCTCGATTCATCCCAAGCTGATGCGCTCGCTCAATAATCTGTACGCTTAAGGCGTTTTGGCCACGCTTGAAGCAGGTGCCCTTGTCAAGTTTGCCGCATGCTTGCTCGCATGATTATGCCGACGACACGTCAACCTGTCCACGCGCCGAGACCCCGGGCTAGAGCAGCCCGGGGTCGTTTTGTTGATTGACTTTTTTGGCAATCATGCGAAAATTGCTTCTTGCGACGTTGCACGGCTTGTTCCCCGCAAGCGGTCCTTCGCTGAAATAGATACGGCTCCATTTCGCGTCGAGCTCCTTCACCTTTGACAGATCGGCGACGCAGCAGCGGTCGACCTGCTCAAACGGCTGTCCGGCCGATCGGAGGGCGTGGAGCCAGCGCTCCAGCGTGTTCGCTACATAATAGACGGCATCGCTCGTGTGCACGAGTATCCGATTCTGCGAGGTCTCCAAAAACAGGACGCGCTCGATCGGAATGCTCTCCAGCCCTCCTCCCTCCTTGTCGCGGGTTGCAGAAATATACATGCCTCCACTCCAAACGTTAAGTCAGTAATTCTTCGGGAACGTCCGGCTGATTGCCCCACAAAAAGCTGGCCGTGGCGACGGAAAAAACCGCCACGCAGCCGATCAGCGTCGCCGCCGCCTTGATCGCTCGCGCTCGCATGCTCTCACCTCCTTCGCAGCAGGGATACCGCCTGCAAAAACCAAGTCGCAGCCAGCAGGGGGGACTGAAACCAAAAATTCGAGAGGACGATCAACAGTGACGCCGCGCGCAGGTGCGGATACCAAGCGGCGGGGATGCGCGATTGCCGCTCGATGCCGGACGGGGCGTAGCCGAGCACGAGCAAGGCGTTGATCCCGTTGAGCGCCGCGACTGCCGCCGGAGACAATTGAACATACGCCAGGACTGCCGCCCCCACAGAGGAGACGATGACGCATACGAGCGCGGAGCGAAAATGATAGCCGCCGCTCAGCACGCGCAGGAGCGCAAAGGCGCCAAGCGCCAGGAGGACGCGGGACAGCATACCGAGCAGCATGCCCAGCAACACCCCCAGCAGCAGCGTGGCCGCAGTATTGAACATCAGCTTGAGCCCGTATGCCAGTACGGCCTCGCTGCGCGGATGATCGGGGACCTCCGCCCTAATCCGGCTCGCGAGCCGGACCGACAGCCTCTCCAACATGGCGTCTCTCCTCCCGGTGAAGCGTATACAGCAGTACGCCGAGCAAGGTCGTCAACAATACCGTGGCGAGCGCGGCCCCGCCTTCGACCAGCGTCGGCAGCAGCGCGAGCAGCAACAGCGCCGCGCCGAGCACGCACAGGACAGCCGCGTCGCCTCTGTTCCAGCGCAGCGGTCGCAGGCGGAAGGTGAAGCCCAGTCCGCTGCGGTATTGCAGCCTGCCGAGCACGAGCAGCAGCCCGGAGCTGCAGGTCTGCATCAGATAGGTATCGCCGGTGCGCATCCCGAGCCGGGCCAGATCGATCCAGCCCGCCGCGTGCAGCGTACAGACGACGAGCGATTGTACGGTGCCATAGGCGAGATAGCCGGTGCAGGCGACGAGCAACGATGCGCCCGCGCCGATGCTCGTCCGCAGCCGGATCGCCGCAGCCGACAACAGTACAGTCCCGGCGGGCAAGTAATCGCTGCGCCCGCCTGCACTCCAGAGCAGGTGACTGAAGACGGATAACAGCAGCGCCGCCAACATATAGTAATGCATGTACTCGCCGATGCGATAGCGGAACAACGACAGCATAATGGCCAGCATCGCGACCGACTCTAGCATGGAAAACAGCAAAGCGAGCGCCGCCTCCATATTCACCCTCCGAAAAATGAACCTATATGTTAAATCTTGACACGATTATAGCATTTTGAACTTTAAGGTTCAAGTTGAATTTTTATGCATGTGACCGCATTGGGATGATTGATATAGTCAAAAGTGGGTGATCAAGCATGAGTTTTGACTACGCGCTGATCGGCAAGCGCATTCGCAAGGCCCGCGAGAGCAAGGGCCTGACACAGGAGAAGCTGGCGGAGCATTTGGATGTCTCCAACGCCTATATCAGCAAGATCGAGCGCGGACGCACGCCGATCAATTTGGAGCGTCTGGCCGAGCTGTGCGTCATATTGGACAAAAACACCGAATACATATTGAGCGGCACCAACAGCCGATCCGACGATTTCCTGCGCAACGAAATCATCGACATGCTGGAGGGCTGCTCCCCCGAGAAGATCAAGCTGATCGCCTCCATCGTGCGTCAGATTGTCGACTTCAAAGCCTAATTTGCATTTGCAAACGCTGGACATGCATAGGGGAAAACAGGCATCGCCATTTTTAAGGCGATGCCTGTTTTGTTCAAATCATAAAAAGCGACCACCTCGCCCGCCGCCCACCGATCCCGTTACTTGCTATTGAATCCCTTAATCGGCGCCGCGCTTGTTCGTCCCGCCCACCAGTACATAGTCGACGAAGGGGCGGACCCGGTCCATCAGCCGCTGTCCCTTGTGGAGCTCGTCGCCGTCCTTGCTCGTGAAGCTGAAGTGCCGCTCCAGCACGTCCAGGTCCTGATTCGAGGTATAGAACGTCGGCTTGCGGTTCATCCGGTAATTGAGAATCGTGCCGAGCACGTGATCGCGCACCCACGGATTCAGATTCTCCGCGCCGATATCGTCGAAGACGAGCAGATCCGTCTCCTTCATCAGCTCGATCGTCTCCCGGATGCGATGCGGCTCCTGGAACATCGACTTGAGGTCCTCCACGAACTCCGGCATGTACACGATGACGCCGGAATAGCCGGCCTTGGCGAGCTCGCTGAGCATATAGCCCATAAGGTAGGTCTTGCCCGTGCCGAACTTGCCGGCCAGGTACAGGCCGCGCCGCTGCAGGCCCTCTCGCCGCGTCAGGTCGATATATTGCATCAGCTTGCCGACCGCCTTCGCGCGCTCCAGATCCTTCTCGAGGATCTCGTCGGCCGAATAGCCTCCGGCCTGCGCAGCCTCGTCCATGTAGAAGCTCCGCACGCGGCTGCGCAGCTGCTGCTCATGCCGGCGCGCCAGCAGCTTGCGGCACGGCACCTTGCGGTCGACGAGCCCGACCTCGCCGCCCGCTCCCCGCTCCTCGGCGGCCAGCATCGTGTAGTGCCCCTCCAGTGCATTGGGACAGCGGTCGAGGCCCGGGCAATGCGTGCAGCTGCGATGCTCGTTGCGATATTGATACAGGAGATTGAGATTGCGCCGCAGCACCGCGTCGCTGAGCTCGGTGTAGCTGCTGCGCAGCTTGACGATCAACGGATCGTCCATCAGCTCCTCGCGCAGCTGATCCGCCCGAGCCTGCATCCGCTGTCCGCCCGACCATTGCTTCAATACATCGCCTAGCGACTCCATTGCCATCCCTCCTTAACCCTTGCCGTCCAGACGCCGCGCCAGACGGCGGATCTCCTCCAGTTCCTCGGCCGACATCTCGCCGCCGCTTGGCACATCCTCGATGATCGGCAAGCTCGGCTTGCGCCGACCGCCGCGATTCCAGGCACGCCCGCCCGCGCCCGCGGATGCCGCGCCCGACTCGCCGTCTGCGCCGCGCCGCTGCTTCTTCTCCTCTTGCTGCGCCTGCTGGCGGACATAGTGGACGGCCTTCTCGAACGAGTCGACCTGCTTGACCAGCATGTTCGACGCCACCGCTTCGACGAAAGCCTTGCTGACGCGCTGCGTCTGCTCTCCGCCGAGTATGTAATGGACCAGCACATTGATGACCGGGTCCGGGAGTCGGTAATTCACATCGATGCGCTCCATCATCCGATCGATCCACTCCGGCACTGCCCCGGGAAAAAAGCGCTGCAGGAAGCGGGTGTGCGGCTCGTTGCGCATCAGCATATTGTATTGCGCGACGTCGCACCGCCCCGCGAGCTGCGCCGGCACGGGCAGCCGATCGGCCTCGCGCACCTCGTGCTCCTGCGGCGGATCGCCGCTGTCCTCGCCGCTCTGACGCGCCTGCTCCGACCGATGCAGCATGCGCTGACGCTCGCCCGTGCGCTTGCGGTCCTGCTGATAGAGCAGGCTGGCCTTGTGCTGCAGCGCCTCGAGCTGCAGCTCGCCCGACGGCGCGAAGATGCCGTCCTCGTCCAGCAGCCGGCAGATGTCGACGACGCCCAGGCCGTACTTGTACGCGACGTAATTGAGCTCGGCCAGCCGCCGCTCGTCGCCGCGCAGCCGCTCCACATGCGGACGATTGGCAGCCTGGCGGGGGAAGCGCAGGATCAGCTCGCCGTAATGGATGACAGCCTCCTCCGGCACGGCCGCGCTGGGCGCGGCGCGCGTCGGCGCCGCCTCCGCCAGCGCCTGGTCGAGCTCCTCGTCAACCACTTGCGCATTGAGCCGGAACAGCTCGTAAAACGGCGTCGAGATGTTGTCTCGCGGCAGCTCGGCCAGCGCCAGGTCGTCCGGCTCGCGCGCCACGAAGGCGTCGCGCGCGGCCAGCACCGCGAACTTGCCGATCCGATCGCGCAGGTAGAGCGCGAGATGCTGGTTCGTAAAAAATTCGTCCGGATGCAGCGGCGCAGCCAGCTCGAACTCATAGATCGCGTCGCTCTCTCCCGGCAGCACGAGCCGCGACGTCTGCAGCAGCCCCACCGCCTCGAGCCGCGAGGCGTGCGCGATCAGCTCGCGCCGCGCCTGCTCGTGCAGCTCCATGCCCAAGCCAATCAGCAGCCGGCGCGCCGGCTCGATGGCGGAGTAGCCGACCCGGCCTTCCTCGACCTGGTGGTACAGCAGCTCATAGAACGCAGCGGCCCCGGCCCCGACCATCGGCTGATAGATCAGCTGCAGCGTCTTGCGATCAAGCACGCTCAGCGCAAAATTGCGGTACATATAAAAACGATGATGCTCCGTGAACTGGTGCATATTGGCGATGCGCATGGTGCATCTTCTCCGTTCTTCGTCGTTATCTCCATTTTAACACACTATCGCCGTCGATTCGACGGCATTCCCCATAACGGCATTGCCTCTAGAAAAAAAGGAAGGCTCCCCTACAGGAGAGCCTCTTTTGGATCCTTGGCCTTAAAACATTCGATAGCCGCCGCGCCGCAGCGCCCGCATCGCCCAGCCGCTTACAAACGCGCCAATCAGTGCGGTAATGGCCGGCAGCACGTCCACGAACGAATACGCCGTCAGATTGCCGCCGAAGCTCAATTGATCGTCCCACGTATAGTAGATACCCAAAGGCAGCAATACGATGACAAACAGATAGACCGGAAACCAGGTCGTTTTCATCAGCATATTCAAAATAAAGCCGATACCGAACATCATCACAAAAAACAGCAGCATTGCAATGACAACCTGCAGCATGCCACGCACTCCTCCCGAAACTCGTTGCTTTCCTAATTTTAGAGGATGCCCCGGGGGAAGTCAATTTACGGGGATGTGACAAATGTGGTAAAGTGGGGACATGTGTGGAATTCTGGGCCCTATTTTGCGGGCCGAAGGAGCGAGACAGGAAATGAGTGAAGTGGCACAAACGCTGGAGGGCTGGTTCGCCCTCCACGACTTCCGCAGCGTCGACTGGACCGCCTGGCGTCTGGCAGCGCCGGACGAGCGCGCTGAAGCCCGGCAAGAACTAACCGCCTTGCATGCCGAATGGATGGAGAGCGAGCAAGCCGGCGCCGGCAGTACCGCCTTGTACAGCATTGTCGGACAGAAGGCCGATATTATGATCCTGCACCTGCGGGAGACGCTCGAAGAGCTGAATGTGCTCGAGACGGCCTTGAACCGCTCGGCGTTCGCGCGTTTTTTGCGCCCGGCCTATTCGTACGTCAGCGTCGTCGAGCTGAGCAATTATATGACCCAGCCCGGCGCCGATCCGATGGACAATCCGGAGATCGTAAAGCGGCTCAAGCCGATTCTGCCGAAAGCGCGCCACGTCTGCTTCTACCCGATGAACAAGCGGCGCGAGGGCAATGACAACTGGTACATGCTCGGCATGGACGAGCGGCGCGCCATGATGCGCAGCCACGGCATGATCGGCCGCCAGTATGCGGGCAAGGTCAAGCAGATCATTACCGGATCGGTCGGCTTTGACAATTGGGAATGGGGCGTCACCCTGTTCGCGGAGGATCCGATTCAGTTCAAGAAGCTGGTCTACGAAATGCGCTTCGACGAGGTAAGCGCCCGCTACGGCGATTTCGGCGACTTCTACGTCGGCAATCTGCTGCCGGCCGAAGATGCCTTCAGAGCGCTGGAGCTGTGAGGCGACTTTTAGGGCGCAACGGCTAAAGCTTTTGTTTTGCAGAAAAAAACCGGGATGCGGCTTTAGTCCGCATCCCGGTTTTTTTGTTCCAAATATTCCTGGGTGGCGCGATCCCGCGCCCGCCCTTTTTCCTTCAAGCGCTCGATGCCGGGCTGGATCAGCAGATCCACTTCCTTTTGCACCGGATACGCCAGGTCGTGGCGGCCCTGCGCTTCCAGGTAGCCGCCGACCTCCATTAATGCATTGTACCGATCCAGTTCTTCCCGTGTGAGCAGACCTCGGACTTGTACGCTGCAATGTCGCATTAGAGGAATTTCCCTTTACGGAACACGAGCGGGATGCCTCCGATGATGAAGAGGTACCGCAAATCAATCGCTTTTTTCAGCCAAGCCGCAAAACGGCCCTTGTATTTCTTGCCAAAGGCAATGCCGATCGCTTCGCCCTTGCCGAGCGATGCCACGGTGCCTTTGTTTTTGAATTCGAAGCCCTTGAGCGGCTGATTGCGAATCGAGGCCACCAGGTTATGCGCGCAGAGCACGCCCTGCTGCATGGCGATCTGAGCCGTCGGCGGGTAAGGCCGTCCCTCGGGATTGATGATCAGCGAGTTGTCGCCGACGATATAGATGTTCTCGTGGCCCGGCGCACGCAGATGCTCGTCCACCTTCACGCGGCCGCGCATCGTTTCGAAGCCGGCTTCCTCGATCAGCCGGTTGCCGCGGATGCCGCCGGTCCAGATCACCGTCTGCGAGCGGATCTCCTCGCCTTCGCCGACGATGACGCCGTCAGCCGTGCACTCTTTGATCGCCGTGCCGATTTTGAAGGTCACGCCTTTTTTGGACAGCACGTTCATCGCGTATTCCACGAGCTCGGGGTCGAAGCCCGGCAATGCAGTAGGCGCCGCCTCGATGTTGTACAGGCGCACGATCGAAGGATCGACGTCGAACTGCTTGCACAGCTCCGGAATGCGGTCGGACAGCTCGCCGACGAACTCGATGCCCGTGAAGCCGGCGCCGCCGACGACGAACGTCAAATAATCCGTACGGTGCGGCTCGCGCTTGAAGCGGGCAAATTGATACTCGATATGCTCGCGAATCAGGCGGACCGAGTTGATGCTGCGGATGTTCATCGCATGCTCGAGCATGCCCGGGATGCCGAATGTCTCCGGCTCGCCGCCGACGCCGATGACCAGGTAGTCGTAGGAGAGCGTGCCGTCCTCGAGAATGACTTTCTTATCCTGCGGACGAATTTGCACCACCGTCGATTTGACGAAGTCGATTTTGAATTCGTCGATCAGCTTGGAGATGCTCACGCGCGCGTTTTCCGGATTGTCCGTGCCCGCGGCCGGCATGTGCAGATGCGTCGTGATGTAATGATAGTCATGCTTGTTGACCAGGGTCACGTCCGCTTCGTTGTAATTCAGTTCTTTTTGCAGGCGCAGCGCAGTCAGGACGCCGCCGTATCCTGCGCCAAGAATAACAATCTTCGGTATGTTGCTCATCGTTGAATCCCTTCCATTCTTCATTCTTAGTTTGTCTGGCTTGGTCATGCTATGTTGCAAAACATTGTGAAAAATTACACAAACCAAGTTAAAGGTTTTAGATCTCATTCGTGGTTTGTCGCGCATTCCCTATGTTGAAGCGAGAGGCAGCTCTAAATGCTCATGTACATCTGACATCATATCGGCTTTTGCGCAAAAGTTCAAGTACAAATTATACGAAAAAGTTTAGAAAAACATACAAATAATTTATTTCCCTGTCGTTCGGGTTACCCTTATAATGAAAAAGGTATTATATTTTCTTGGAGGTGTGCATCGTTGAACAGTCAGGAACTCCCTCAGGTTGTGGATATTGCCGTGATCGGCGGCGGGCCGGCCGGCATGTTCGCCGCATTCTACGGGGGCATGCGCAAGGCTTCGGTCAAAATTATCGAAAGCATGCCCCAACTCGGCGGGCAGCTCGCCGCCTTGTATCCGGAGAAATATATTTACGACGTCGCCGGATTCCCAAAAGTCACCGCACAGGAGCTTGTCGATCAGCTGCGCCGGCAAATGGCGCATTTCGATCCTGAAATTTGTCTTGAAGAAAAAGTGCTCGGCGTCGTCAAAAAGGAAGAGCGTCTGTTCGAAATTACGACCGACAAAGCGACTCACCTTGCCCGGGCCGTGATTATCACGGGCGGCGTCGGCGCCTTCGAGCCGCGGCGGCTGGAGCTGCCGGAAGCGGCGCAGTACGAAAAGAAAAACCTGCACTATTTCGTCAATGATCTGCATCAGTTCAAAGGGCAGAAAGTATTGATCAGCGGCGGCGGCGATTCGGCCGTCGACTGGGCGCTGATGCTTGAGCCGATCGCGGAAAAGGTGACGCTCATCCACCGGCGCGACAAGTTCCGCGCCCACGAGCACAGTGTCGAAAATCTGCTCAAATCCAGCGTCGAGATCTTGACCCCGACGGAAATTACCGGCTTGCACGGCGACGGCTTCATTCAGGTGGCCACCCTGCAGCACGTCAAAACCAAAGAGGTCACCACGCTGGACGTCGACGCGGTCATCGTCAACTTCGGCTTCGTCTCCAGCCTCGGGCCGATCGCCGAATGGGGCCTGGATATCGAAGGCGGCTCGATCGTTGTCGATTCGCGCATGGAGACAAGCATTCCGGGCATATTCGCTGCCGGCGACATCACCACCTATCCGGGCAAGCTGAAGCTGATCGCGGTCGGATTCGGCGAAGCGCCCACCGCCATCAACAACGCCAAGGTGTATATCGATCCGACCGCCAAGCTCTCGCCCGGACACAGCAGCAACATGAAGCTATAATACCTCTATTGCCTTGGGCCCAAGCACGACAAGAGGCATCCCGGCCGGCTGGTCTGGGATGCCAAAATTTTGTTAGAGGCACCTCGGGCGCCATTTATCGTCAATTAGCCGTTCAGGCTCCGACGCGGTTCACTTCCGATGAGAGAGATCGACGATGCATCTCGTCTAGCAGCAATTGAACAAATTCAGGATCCAGCTTGAGCTGCAAAGCCAGTTCGTACGATTCTACCAAAATGTCGTCCGAAAGAATATGCACAGCCTTCACACCCTTCCTAAATTCTTCCTCTCTATCATAGCATGTCCAATCGATAGAGAACAAGCGTTCCGATTATCCACACCCCGTTGTGGATTCGGTGTGGATGTGATGTGGATAATCGTCGAATGTTAGGTTTTTTCGGACGGGATAATGGGGATAAGGTTATCCACACCCGTCCGTCTGCTTTTGTTAATAAAAATCTTTAATAAGGCTATGCACCAACATTACCCAAAACTATCAAGTTTGTAACGTTTACGAGGGTCGCGTATTGACTTCAAAAATCCATACTTTCCCTTTTTTATCAATGCCGTAATCGAATCCGAGCTGTCCGATCCCGGGGAAGTGCTGCTCCAACACCCGTGTGGAGAGCGCCGTCAATTTGCGCATCTCCCTTTTTTTGCGCCTGACCTGGCCCGGTGCGAGCGACTGCCGCAAACCTTCCGAAGCGCTGAGTTGCTCGCCTCCGCGGCACAGGTTGGTCACGAACAGCCCTTTGCGCGCCAATCGGCCCACCATCGCTCGATAGCTCCAGCGCCCGCCCTCCTTGACATATTTGACACGGTAATCGATGGGACGCCCTTGAATGGACGCCAGCTGAATGCCCTTCTGAATCAAGTACCTTCTGCTGCGCTGCATGCCTTGGAGCGCATCGGCCAAGCCGTTGAAGGTCGCGCAGCTTTTGCGTTCCGTTTTGTACGTGTAGCTGTATCCGCCTTGCTCGCGGGCGACCTTGATGACGCCGTGGCCTCCGCCTCCTACGACCGGCTTGATGACCACCATGGCATGCACGTTCAGCATCATGAGCAAGTTGCTCTTGCTGTACATGCGTGTTTCCGGAATATGCGAAGCAATCGTTTGATTGCTCATCAGAGCCGCCGTTTTGGTCCATTTGCTGGCCAATTGCCTGCTGTTCGTCTCCGCCATCAGCTGGACTCCTTTCCGTAGTCTTTGCCGGCTGGGTCCGGCCAGACTTCTGCATGTGTTATACATATGTCGCAGCATGCCGCGGCTCTTGGATGGTTGTCTGTGCGCACTTGAAATTCCGCACATGACATGACCGATCATTTATTTTAGCTACCGATCAAACAATTTCAGATTGGGTACATCCAAAAAGCATCCTGCAGCGTATAAGAAAGAAAGAATCTTGACCAAGGCGATAATTTAGAAAAGGAGCTTACACCCAAGATGGAAAGAAAACCGCTCTCGACTCTTCGTTCGTCGCAAGTGCTGGATCCCGTCGCTGTTCTTGCCGCAGTGGAACAATCGCTGGCCATGATCGAATTTGACCTGGATGGACAAGTATTATGGGCCAACACCAACTTCGCAGTGGCGCTCCGTTATCGTACCGAGACGCTCGTCGGTATGAATCATACTCAATTCTGCACGCCCGAATACGTCGCCAGCCCCGCCTACGCGGCGCTCTGGCGCCAACTGCGTGAAGGGCGGCAAGTACAGGATAAGATTCAGCGCGTCTCGCGCAGAGGCGAGCTGCTATGGCTGGAAGCGACCTACATGCCGATCCTGGACGAGCAGGGCGACGTGCGGGCCGTGCTCAAGCTGGCGACCGACATTACGGCGCGGGAGCAAGCCGACGAGCGCCTGATCGATCAATTGCAGGCGATGGCGGAGGAATTAAAGCAAAAAGCGGACGCTGGCGTGGAGAACAGCCGCTTGATGACCGCTACAATGGACAACGCCGTGCAGGAGGGCGAAGCGAACGCAGCCGCGCTGCACACGCTCAGCGAGCATATGCGCTTGATCGAAGGGCTGGTCGGCACGATACGGGAGATCGCCTCGCAGACACATCTTCTGGCGTTGAACGCCGCCATCCAGGCGGCCCATGCCGGCGAGTTCGGCCGCGGCTTTGATGTGGTGGCCGCGGAGGTGCGCAAGCTGGCCGAACGAGTCGAAGAAGCGACGACGGAGGCGCGCAGCCGTGTCGAGAATGTATCGCAGCAAGTCGCGCGCATCGGAGCCGGCACCGACCAGACCAAGCGCATGATCGCAGCCTGCGAGCAACAGGTCAGGCAAGCGGTCGCCGCCTTCCAGGGCATTCATGCGGCTGCACAGCAGCTCGATGCGCAAGCCAACGGGCTGGGTATGGCGGAGCATTCCGATACCGGGGAGCAGCACTCCGTTTCGAAGCAATCCGAATTGGAGGAAACCGGTTAGCGCGCACAATCAACCGGCAAGCGATCCTCGCGGACGCGCGCAGCTCATTCTGATGCAGATCGATTCGAGAGGCTGCGAACTTGCGGGCATGCGAACTTTGAAGGCCTGAGAAATTGCGGGCATGCGAATCAGGCAGGTTCTCGATGCGAGAGCCTGCCTGATTCAACATGAACAGCAAATATCTATGCGCCGCATGCAAGGCGCTCATCCGGCCCGACAACCCTGTAACCTCATAATTTACGCTTATTTCAACCACCTGAGCGTTTTCCGCCGTGCAGCCTCACATTTTACGCTTATTTCCTTCAAAAAAAACGGCTCCCCCAGGGAGCCGCCACGTGCTTGCTTATGAACTTGCAATCGTTTATCCAACGATTCAATCGACCGAATCTTAATGATTAATCCGCAGATTCCGGATATTAACCGCAGCCTCTAGCACTGCTCCGGACTCGGCTTGCCCGCGTCGGTCGCCGTGCGAAACGAGGAACCGCAGCCGCAGGTCGCGGAGGCGTTCGGATTCTCGATGGTGAACCCGCCCCCCATCGCCGATTCCTTGAAGTCTATCTGCAGACCGTTCAAATATTTCATGCTGTCCTGATCCACGACCACCTTGAGCCCCTGCAGCTCCAAGGCCTCGTCGGTCTCCTGCTGCTCGTCGTCGAAGCCCATGCCATAGGAAAAGCCGCTGCAGCCGCCTTCCTTGACGCCAATGCGCAAAAACAAATCGGGCGTTTCTTCCTCGGCCAGCATTTCACGAATTTTATTCGATGCGCTATCGCTAATTTGAATCATAGAAAATCCCTCCGTTCTTGAAAAATCGAGCCGGCTCTCGGCCGGCGGCAATCGCCCTCAACAGCGCGCCTGCTTTTCATTTACAGCTCCAGTATACTGCTTTTTAAAAATTCGCTCAAGTCTGGCCGAAAAATTTGAACGCTGGTCGGTGGACTTTTGCAGCTCGCAAGAGGGCTGGTTGGCGGGTCTGCTGTTTTGCAGCTCGCACGAGAACGTGTTGAATTTTGAAGATTGGTTGACTTTTATGGTTGCCGCTTTATCGCAACAGGTTTATAATGAAAAGAAATCGAGCCACTTTTCAGACTAACCTTGTTCCTTTTTTCACAAACATTTTGTCATTCAACCTTGACCTTTTACAATTCAGCCGGTCGGCATCTTCGCTGCCGACCGGCAATTAATCAGGCCCTTATATGAATCAGGCCATTTTTATCGAAGGAGGCTCCTGCCATGAATACCATCGTATCCAGTCCGGACAAGCGCATGCAGGACATCGTGGAGAAAGTCAAGCACGGCGAGCGGCTTACCGCCGGGGACGGCGAGTTTTTATACCGCTCCGACGATTTGCTGACCATTGGACAAATGGCCAACGAAGCGAATTTGCGCAAAAACGGCACCGACGTTTATTTTATCGAAAATCTGAGTCTTTATTTTACCAATGTTTGCGAAGCGCATTGCGCCTTTTGCAACTTCCGCAAGGACGAGGGCGAGGAAGGCTCTTATACGCTGAGCGGCGAGCAGATGATCGAATACGTCGACCAGCATATTCATCCCGGGGTGCGGGAATTCCATATTGTCGGCGGACATAATCCGCATGTTCCGTTCCAATACTATGTAGACAGCCTTGCGGCGCTGAAAAAACAATATCCGCACGTCACGCTGAAGGCATACACCGCCGCGGAAATCGACTTTTTTTCGCGCATCAGCGGGCTAAGCTACGGCGAGGTGCTGCAAGAGCTGCGCAAGGCCGGCCTTGACACGCTAACCGGCGGCGGTGCAGAGATTCTGTCCGATCAATACCGTCAAAAAATGCGCGTGGACAAGGCCAACGTAAGCGAATATCTGGAGGTCCACCGGACGGCGCATCAGCTCGGCCTGCGCACGCATACGACAATGCTGTACGGATCGATCGAAAGCCATGCCCAGCGGATCGACCATATGGTCAAAATTCGCGAGCTTCAGGACGAAACGAACGGCTTCATGGTCTTTATCCCGCTCTCCATGCAGCCCAAAAGCCCGAAGGCCGGCATCCGCCGCCGCAATTCCGCCTTTGAGGATCTGAAGACGATTGCCATCAGCCGTCTGATGCTGGACAACATTCAGCACATCAAGGCCTATTTCATCAACATCGGCACCCAGCTTACCCAGGTGGCACTGACGATGGGCGCCAGCGACGTACACGGCACGTTGGTGCGCGAGCGGATCAGCCACGCCGCAGGCGCGCTGACGCCGAGCGGCATCACGCGAGAGGATCTGATCTGGCTCGTCAAGGGCGCGGGCCGCACGCCGATCGAGCGCGATACCTTCTACAACAAGATCAAGGTATACGAATAAGGCGCCGCACGGAAAAATTCCAAAAAGGTTGGGATAGGACTATGAAGCAATTTGTCATCCTGGGTGGCGGGTACGGCGGTCTGACGCTGGCGCAGGAGCTGCTGGAGAAGGAACTGCCGAACGATACGGTCATCGTGCTCATCGACCGCATGCCGTTCCAGGGCCTGAAGACGGAATATTATGCGCTGGCGGCCGGCACGGTATCGGATTACGAGCTGCGTGTCTCCTACCCTTCCGATCCGCGCCTGATCGTCACGCACGGCGAGGTGACGGGAATCGATCCGGCGACCAAGCAGGTGCTGATGGAGGGACGCGATCCCGTCCAATACGAATGGCTGGCGATTGCGCTCGGCTGCACCGACAAATATCACGGCATCGAAGGCGCGGAGCAGCACTCCGTCTCGCTGCAGACCTTTGCCGCTGCGCGCCGGACCTACCATCTGCTCGGCGACGCCAAGCCTTACGGCCAGGTGACGATTGTAGGCGGCGGACTGAGCGGCGTCGAAGTCGCGGCGGAGCTGCGGGAGAGCCGGCCCGACCTGAACATTCGCATCCTGGATCGCGGGCCGACGATTCTGTCCGCTTTTCCCGGCAAGCTGCAGCGCTACGTGTCCTCCTGGTTCGAGGCGCATGACGTGCAGATGTGCGGCCATACCTCGATTACGCGTCTGGAGCAAGGCGTCGTCTACGACCGCGAGACCGAGATCGCTACAGACGTGACGGTCTGGACGGCCGGCATTCAGCCGGTCCCGCTCGTCCAACAGCTGCAGCTGCCCAAGGATACGCAGGGTCGGCTCGTGATCAATCCGCATCACCAGCTGCCGGATTATCCCGACATTTTTGTCATTGGCGACTGCGCCAGCCTGCCGTTCTCGCCGAGCGCTCAGGCCGCCGAAGCGCAGGGCAAGCAGGTTGCCGAGGTCATGGAGGCTTTTTGGGCCGGCAAGGCGCCCCGGCTCGGCAAGATCAAGCTCAAGGGCGTGCTCGGCTCGCTCGGCAAAAAAGCCGGGTTCGGCATTATGGGCAAGACGCCGATTATGGGGTACGTGCCGCGCGTGCTCAAGAGCGGCGTCCTGTGGATGTCCAAGCATCATTTCGGTTAAGCATTAAAAGAGTGGTGAAAAACGAACGCCGCCGTGCCCGAAATGCATTTCCGACCGCCGTTCCTCCTCGATTTCTTGAATTTATCTCTCTAAGAAGAAGAATAAATCGAGGAGCAAGATGGCGGACGCTTCGCTTCTCCAACGCATTTTCGGCCACTCTGGCACTTTTTCACCACGCTTCTATAGATCGTCAATAAGCTTGTCGAGCTGGCTGGTGTGCTGTTTTTGCTCTTCGATCGAAGCGGCAATGCGATCCCGCAATTCATCGGCCGTTTCGGCGGCGACGATTTCGCCATTTACCATAGCGTAAGGGAACAGGTAGCATTCGCCGCAATTGCCCAGGCAGCCGTACTCGATGACATCGACCTCCGGGTCCTGTTCCAGCTCGCGCATGACCTTGTCGGTGCCGTGATGCATGTTGCTTGTGCAAAATTCCACGATCGGCTTGATCATTTTTTTCACCTAACCTTATGCGAACCATTTTCATTTGGCTCGTTTTGTACTATAATAAAGAAAGAAAGGAGTGGATTGCAATGAGCGATACACAAACCTCAAAGTACGACGAAGTGCTGGACGTGCTCGACAAGCTTCGGCCCTTCCTGCAGCGCGACGGCGGAGACGTCGAATTGGTGGATGTCGAAGACGGCATCGTCAAGCTCAAGCTGATGGGTGCTTGCGGCAGCTGCCCGAGCTCCACGATTACGCTGAAAGCCGGCATCGAACGCGCCCTCGTCGAAGAGGTCGAAGGTGTGCAAGAGGTCGTCCAAGTATTTTAAAAGCATACAAAGTGTAGGTCTTCACTATACTTGTACAACAAAGCGTCTTGCTTCCGAATGATTCGGCGGCGAGACGCTTTTTTTTGGAACGGATAAAAGTTGATCATCCCTTGAGCGTGCCGCGAATCGGATCAAGCCCGCCGGTCACGTCGAGGATGTTGCCGGTGATAAAATCGGACCGCGCCTCGCACAGGAATCCGATCGCGCGGGCGATATCCTCGCCGGTCCCCGGGCGTCCGCGCGGCGCCTCCTCGTCGGTCTCGCCTTGCACCTCGTCGATCGTGCGCTCCTTGTTGGCGCCGCGAATATCGCCGGGGCAGATCATGTTGACCGTGATGCCATACGATGCTTCCTCCACTGCGAGCGTCTTGGTGAAGGAGACGAGTCCCGTCTTCGCCGCGGCGTAGACGGCCCGCTGCGGCCAGGCCCGCGCCTCGCCGGCGTGTCCGAAGCCGAAGTGGATGATTCGTCCCCAGTTGCGCGCCCGCATTCCAGTCAGCAGCTTGTGGTCGAGCAGCATCACGCCGAGCAGATTGCCGCTGACCAAGCCGAGGATCTCCTCGCGTGCATAATTGGCGAACAGCCGCCGCTCGCGGATGAACGGCCCGGCGTTGTTGACGAGGATATCAATGCCGCCCATCTCCCGCTCGGCCTGCTCCGCGAGCCGCTCCGTCTGCTCCGGGTCGGCGATATCGGCCTGGATCGCCGCCGCGCGCACGCCGCGCGCCTCGAGCTCGGCACAGAGCTGTCCGGCCTCGCGCTCGCTATGGACATAATTGATCACGATATTGCATCCCATGCGGGCCAGATGCAGCGCAGTACTTTTCCCGAGCCCTTTGGCACTTCCCGTAATGAGTGCCGTTTTGCCCTTCAACTCCACGGATGCGATTCCCCCCCGTTCTCCATCTGCGGGCAAGCCGCCATGCACGATCAGTATAGCACATCAGCGCGCTTCCCTCATCCTGTCCACCGCATACTCGAAGGCCAGCCGCAGTGAGTCCTTGACCATCTCGCAGCCGCGGTCGAGCGTGGCCAGCTGAGCGCGGATATCCTCCAGCCGCGCTTCTTCCTCCAGACCGGCGTTCAGATGCAGCAGATCGTCGTGCATTTCCGAATTCATGAAGTGAATCTCCGTATTGCGCCGCTTGCGCAGCCGCGAGATCGGCTCGCGGTGCTGCTCCTTCACCGCCTCCAGACGCTTCCACAGCGCTTGATGCGCAGGCTCCCCGCTCATGCGCCGCACGACGGTAAAATACGAGAATTGCCGCTTCATGCGCTCCGTCCGGAGTGCGAGCAGATCGTTGAGCAGCGTACCCAGCTTGTCCAGCAGCGAGAAGATGCGGATGAAGGCGTTTTTATCGAAATAAACGTAACGCGCATAATCGAGCAGCTCGGCCTCGTTCATCTCGCTCAAGTATTCCGCGTCGATGCGAGACGCAAAATAGTGTGAGGCAAAGCGGCTCTCCTCCAGCTCATCCAGCGAAGCGACCAGGCCAAGCGTCCAGATCTCGTAGGTGCGCAGCTTTTTGGCCACTTCGTAATCATGCGCCGCAGCCTCGCGCTGCTGAATCAGCTGTGCGATGAAGTGCTCCATCGCCTTGATCGTGCGCGCCGTGCGCCCCTCGGGCGTGCGCGGCGGTTGTCCGAGCAGCGTGCGCAGCATTGGCCTAGCCCCCTTTCGCCATGACGTCCGTATCAGTATGCCCTCAAGCGAAATATTCCTTCCAACGCCGGTCCACCAGCGCGGTCACGGCAGGGTCCGGAATCAGCTCGTCCGGATAGCCCGGCTTCATCCGGGCATCGATGACGAGCGGCAGCGCATATCCGACGTGATGCTTCGCCAGCACCGCTTCCGCATAGATATCGTCGGCCGGATTGAAGCGCGTGAACACCGTCCACAGGAAGGCTGTCTGATCGCCTGCTACGCCGGCCTCGTCCGCCAGGATGACGAGCGGCCACGCCGTACCGCGCGCGCACAGGCGCTGCACGAGCCGCTGCGCGAGCTCCGGCTCCTCGGTGTAGGCCGCGCCGGAGACGACGAGACAGCCGCGGCAGTACACCTCGATGCGGCCGACCTCCTCGATTGCGCCCTCGTCGTACACAGCCGGCAGCTCGCGCCGCGGCTCGCCGACGCCGAGCATGACCGCCTTGGAGCCGTGATTGAGCTTGCCCCCGGTGTAATCGAGCGTATCGTGGCTCGTCTTGTCGAAGACGAACAGGTCGGTGTGCGGGTCGAAGCGCGCCAGCACCGCTTCCAGCAGCTGCGGGAAATGCACCAGCTCCACCGGCTGGTCCGTCAGCATGAGGAACTTGGTCAGCGACAGCTGGCCCTCCCCGAGAATGCGGAACGCGGAGACGAGCGCCTCGCGCGAGTAGCTCTCGCGCACGACGGCCGCCGCGAGCGAATGAAAGCCCGTCTCGGCGTACGTCCACAACTCCTTGACCGCCGGCATCACCATCGGGAAGGCCGGCGAGAGCAGCCGCTGCAGGAAGTCGCCGAGGTAGTAGTCCTCCTGGCGCGGCTTGCCGACGATCGTCGCCGGGTAGATCGCATTGCGCCGATGCCACAGATGCCCGACCTCGAACACCGGGAACTCATGCGCCAGCGAATAGTAGCCGAAGTGATCGCCGAACGGCCCTTCGAGCCGCCGCACATGGGGCGGCACCTTGCCGCTGAGGACGAATTCCGCCTCGGCCGGCATCGGATGCGCGCTGTGCGGATTGTCGGTCACCGGCAGCTTGCCGCCGACGATCAGCGAGGCCAGCAGCAGCTCGGGCAGATGCTCCGGCACCGGGGCGATCGCCGAGGCGATCAAGGCGGGCGGGCCGCCGAGGAACACCGACACTGGCAGCGCTTCCCCGCGCAGCTCGGCTTCGTGATGATGGAAGCCGCCGCCCTTCTGAATCTGCCAATGCATGCCGGTCGTCGAGGCGTCGAACACCTGCATCCGGTACATCCCGAGATTGTGCTGCTTCTGGTGCTGCGGATGCTCCGTATAGACGAGCGGCAACGTCACGAACGGGCCGCCGTCCTCCTGCCACGACGTGATCGCAGGCAGCCCGGCGAGCGGGTCCCGGTCCAGATGATGCGCCCGGATCGGCGCGCGCGAGGCCGGCACGCGGCGCAGGCCGACCTTCATCAGGTCCCACAGCATGTCACGCTCGCCCCACAGGGCGGCGGGCTTCGGCGGCAACAGCTTGTCCACGGCGCCGACGACGCGCTTCATCAGCTCCTCTGGCCGCGTGCCGAAGGCCAGGTTGACGCGCTTGATCGTGCCGAACAGATTCGTGACCACGGGAAAAGCGCTGCCCTTCACATTCGTGAACAGCAGCGCCGGACCGCCGTCGTCGATGACGCGGCGGTGAATTTCGGCCAGCTCCAGCACCGGATCGACCGGCGCCTCGATGACGGTCAGCTCGCCCTCTCGGCGCAGCGCTTCAATCAGACTTGGCAGATTCGTATAGGTCATATCAAGCTCGTCCCCCCCGATGCTTCCATGCCTGGATGCACACATCCGCCAGCAGTCCGAAGAACAGCGAGATGATGACGTTGTGCAGCAGGCCTGTGAAGATATATACATTCTCGTTCGTCAATGTCACGGTCAGCAGGGCGCCGCTGAATACCTGCACCACGACCAGGACCGCCATCCACGTGGCGACACGGGTCAGCTCTTCCTGGCCCGCCAGGCGACGCAGGTGCACCATCAGAATAATTACGTTGATGACGAGTACGATCGCCAGCACGCGATGCGTGAAGACGAGACCGGAGGCTCCGCTCAGCTCGGGAATGACCGCGCCGTTGCAGAGCGGCCAGTCGCCGCCGCAGCCGCCGGAGGTCTTGGTGTGCCGGATGAATGCGCCGACATACACGACCACATATGTGTACGCGAACAGCGCCCACGAATACCGCAGCACCGAGCGCGGCACGCGGCGCAGCCGCTCCGCCCGCGCCGCTTGTTCGGCGGTGCGCCGGCGATACGCCCACAGCACGATCAGCATCGTACTGGCGAAGGCGAGCAGCGAGAAGCCAAAATGCAGCGCCATCACACTCGGTGATTGCGGCCACATGACCGCCGCCGCGCCGAGCAGCGCTTGCAGGATCGTGAAGAACAGCGCGCTGGACGTATAGAGAACCGCTTCGCCGTGACGGCGATAGCGGAGTAGCGTAGCGATGAATAACGCAAGCACGAGGAAGCCGACGGCTGCGCTCACGGCGCGGTGCGAATATTCGAGCATCGATTCCAGCGTGTAGGCGGGAATGAACTTGCCGTGACAGAGCGGCCAGTCGTCGCCGCAGCCGCGGCCCGAGCCCGTATTCGTGACGAGCGCGCCGGCCAGCAAGACGAGCAGCATGCCGATGCAGACGACGACGGTCAGTCTGCGATAACGGCTGGATACCAAAGCAATCACCACTTTCCGGGTATTGACCAAGTTTCATTATAGCGGGATCGCCGGGCAAAAGCCATGTTGAAAATGTGAAAACTCCGAGCGCTGAGCGGTCAGACCGCCCGGGCGGCTAAAATCGGCAAAGCACCCGCCTCCCCCGATCCGCATGGACCGGGAAAGCGGGTGCTAGCCAAAAGCGGCTTGCTATCCGCGCGCGGTGCGCGGTGCGCGGGGAACGAAGCCTTGACGGCGGTCGGACGACCGCCGGCTCCGGAGTCGACCGACGCCTCAGCGCTGCTCAAGTGCCGCCGCTACCTCCAGCGCGCGGTCGACGAACTGCTCGATCTCCTCGCGCGACTTGCGCAGCTTGTTGACGAAGCGGACCAGTTCCTGCCCCTTGTAAAAGGCGATGAAGCTCGGAATGCCGAGAATGCGCAGCTCCTCGCACAGCTCCGGCAGCTCGTCGCGATCGGCTTCCAAAAACGTCGCCCGTCCCGCATACTGCCGCTCCAGCTCCGGCATGAACGGCTCGATATAGTGGCAATCCTTGCACCAGGTCGTCTTGAATACGACGATCGCGAGCGCATCGCCCGCTGCCGTCCGCGCGCGGAATTCCGCCTCCGTAGTCAGCTTATCCATGTGCATTCACCTCCTTGTCAGGCGCGTTAGAGCACGCGCTCGATTTCGAGATAGCGCAGCTCGAGCTCCTCGTCGTTCACCCAATGCAGCGTGCCTCCCAGCGCCTCGACCATATTGCGGGCCGGCACGTAGAGGACGCCGTCGAGATTGATGACCGGATAAGACCAGGTCCGAGCCAGTCCGTTGACGAGGACCGAATCGTCGTTTTTGGCGAGTGCGATCGTCGTGCCCGTGGCCGGGTCGTACACGACGTAGCGTCCCGTGGCGGCCTCGTACGTCACCTCGCCGCCGAGTCCCTCGGCGACTGTCCGCAGCGGCACGATCGTCACCCCGTCCGGCGTCACGATCGGCGGATAATAATCGTACTGCGCGTACAGGGTGAGTTCCTGCCGGTTCAGTCCGAGTCGCTCGAACAGCCGGTACAGATCGGACGAAGCTTCCATCTCCTGCATCAGGTCGTATGACTCCATCCACATCAGCGACTCCAGCGGGATCGCATCCGCCGGCGCCTCCAGCGCCTCTACCTCGACCGCGCCGTTTACATTCCACAGCTCGGCCGACGAGCGGACCGCGATCCGCTCCAGCGGCCACATCAACGCCTCCTCCGAAGGCTGCAGCACGAGCTCCATGTCGCTCTTGCGCACGTCCAGCTTGCTGTCGATGTACAGATCGGCGGCGATGTACGACTGCTCGTTGAGCCAGCCGGCCAGCGAATCACCGTTGTCCGCCTCGAACGTCTCGAGCTCGTCGAGCAGCATCTCCAGCGTCGAGACCATCTCCTCCGCGCCCTCTGCGATCTGCTCGGCGCGCGCGGCCTCGTCCATATCCGCCGGCAGCATCGTCTCTACGCCGAGGCTGCCGAGCAGCTCCTGCGCCGCGTCGCTCTCGGCGAGCGCCATGAGCTCGGTCAGCAGCGTCTCGATGCCCGCGCGATCCGCGAGCAGCGCTTCGAGATAACCCTTCGCCCAGCCCAGCACTTCTGTCCCGTCCAGCTCAGCCGACACCTTCATCAGGCTCAGCGTCTCGCCGTGGATCTCCTCCTGCACGCCGCCGACCGCGATCCGCTCCGGATTCGGCAGATGGCCGATCAGGAAGTCGCCGGCCGTATAGACCGCCTCGCGGGTCAGCTCCGTCAGCTCGGCCTGCGCATCCGCATCGAACAGTGCGGCCGTGCTGTCGTCCAGCTCGCCGCTCTCCTCCAGCATCGCATTCAGATCGAGCACCAGCGGCCGCGCCACACCGTCCAGCTCGACCATGACGAGCGTATCGGTCGCGACCGCGCGGAAGCCGATCTCCAGATCGCCGAGCGCGAGCGCGCCCCGCATCGAGGCATTGCCATTCGCCTGCTGCTTGACTTCATCCAGCTCCAGCTTGATCGAGGAGAACAGGCGCAGCATCTCCGCTTCCTCCGCGCTCATCTGATCCGCCGCATCCTCCGCGAACGTCAGCTCCAGCTCCAGCGTATGTGCGCTTTCCCCGGACGTCACACGCAGCGATTGCTGCAGCGCCTTGTTCAGGTCGACCCCGCCGACCGCCTGGCACCCCGCCGCCACGAGCAGCACCGCCGCCAGCAGCAGCGCCATCATCGTACGCAGCTTCCAATGTTTCATGTAATCATCTACCCCTCTCCCGGATCCCATTTAACAGGATACCAGCCCATCTTAGCATGTCGCCCGTTCGCCGGATAGCTTAGGACAACATATGAATAATACGGAAGCGAATCCGCGTGCGTTTCGCACTAATCTTAGGGCAAGAGCCGCCGCTCTAAGCAGCGACGGCTTTGGTCTGATGCGTGCGTCGTCCCGGACGCCCTCGTGCCGACCGTCCCCCGCGCTCCGAGACGGTCGCAGAATAACAACCTCTAACCCCGCGCTCGCCGGGCAGTCGGCAATACCCGGAATAGCAGCCCGAACAGCTTGCGCACCGGGCCCGGGAAGCCTGCCGTCTCGGCCGGCGTCACGACGCGCAGCAGCACGAGTCCGGCCAGATACAAGCCGAGGATCACGACGCCGCAGATCGCCGCGCTGAAAAAGTAGCCGAGCTTGTCCGGCAGCGGCGCCAGCAGCGTCCGGGCGCCCCATTCGACGCCGACGCCCGCGGCTGCGGTCAGGAGCACGGCCCCCGCGTAGCGCGCCCAGCGCCCGCCCAGCACATCCAGCGACACCTCGGCGCGGATCGCCCGCAGATTGAGCGTCGTGACGAGCACGAAGCACAGCGTCGAGGCCAGGATCAGGCCGTAGACGCCGAGCAGCGGACCGAGCACGAGGCTGCCGGCCACCTTGACCGCCATGCCCCACATCGTATGCAGCATCGGCGCACGCGGCTTGCCCAGGCCGAATAGCATCGAATTGGACGTCATCATCGTGATCTGGAAGATCGTCCCCGCCGTCAGCGCCGCCACGATCAGACTGCCCTGCGCATCCTCGAAGATGAAGCCGGTCACCGAGACCGCCGCCACCGTCAGCGCCAGCGCCGCCGGGATGCCGGTGAACAGCACGATCCGCATCGCCAGCGAGCCCTGGCGCTGCACCTCGGCCATGTTGCGCACGGCGTAGGCCGAGGAGATCGCCGGGATGATCGACTGGCTCAGCGCGATCGCCAGGATCGGCGGGATGCTGGCGAGCGGCTGGGCGCGGTTGCCCAGCCAGCCGACGACGAGCTCGGCCTGCGCCGCATCGTAGAAGCCCGCCGTCATCCGCACGAACAGCGTCACGTCCACCATATACAGGAACTGCACGGTCGCCGCCGTCATGACGATCGGCACCGCCATGCGGAAGATCTCGCCGTAGATGGCGGAGAGCTTCAGCTTGCGGCTCGGATCGCCGACCCCCTGCGCGGCCGCAGCCGCCTGCGCCAGCCGCTCGGCGGCGTCCTGGCGGCGCAGCTTGCGCGCATACCAGAGCATGACGACGAAGGCGCCGATGCTGCCCGCCACGCTACCGGCGGCCGCGCCGGCGGCGAGCCACTCGTTGCTGTAGCCGAGCCCCAGCAGCAGGAGCAGCAGCCCGATCGCCGAGACGACGCGCAGCACCTGCTCGACGATCTGAGAGATCGCGCCGGCGCTCATCATCTGCCGGCCCTGGAAGTAGCCGCGCATCATCGCCAGCACGGGGAACAGCAGCAGCGACGGCGCGATCGCCTGCACCGCCAGCTTGGCGCCGGGGAATTTGGAGATATGCGCCGTAATGAACGGCGCCGTGACGAATAATAAGGCCGAGATGATCAGACCGGTGACGCCCCCGAACAGCAGGGCCGCGCGATACACTTGCTGCGCCTCGGCGACCCGCCCTTGGGCGTAGCGCTCCGAGACCATTTTGCTCACGGTGCTCGGGATGCCCGCCGTCGCGATGACGAGCAGGAACAGATACAGCGTATTGGCCAGATTGAAGTACTTGATGCCGGCCGGGTCGAGCAGATAATCGAGCGGCACGCGCTGGAAGATTCCCAGGAAGCGGGCGATCAGCGCGGCCGCGGCCAGGACGACCGTGCCTTTGAGCAGCGAATCTTTTTTGATCATATCAGACCACCCAGATGACGAACAGAATAATCATGACGGCCTGCAACACAATTTTGACAACCGTGCTCGTAAAGAGTCCGACCACCGAGCCGAAGCCGACCTTGAGCGACTTGTTCAGATCCGAGCGGGCGAGCAGCTCGCCGAGCATCGCGCCCAGGAACGGCCCGAGGATCAGCCCGACGCCGGGTATGACGAACGGCCCAATGATGACCCCGACCGTACTGCCGACCACTGATTCGCGCGAGCCGCCGTAGCGCTTGACGCCCCAGGCGTTGACCGCATAGTCGGCGATGATGAGCGCCGCCAGGATGAGGGTCTGCAAGGTCCAGAAGACCCACCCGAACGGCGCGAAGCTGATGAAAAAGCCGTAGACGAAAAACGCGGCGTAGATCGCCAGCACCCCCGGCAGAATCGGAAAAATTGCACCCGCCATGCCGACGGCAAACAACACAATAACGAGAATCCAGCCTGCGATGTCCATAACGCGTCAGTCGCCTCCGCCCAGCACGTAGCGCGCGATGACGCGTGCCACCGCATGCTCGTTATTGGTGACCGTGACGACATCGGCGGCCGCCTTGACCGTCTCCTGCGCATTGCCCATGGCGACGCCGAGTCCGGCCGCGCGGATTGCCGCAATGTCGTTGAGGCTGTCGCCGACCGCGACGACCTGCTCCATGGTGAGACCGAGCAGCTCGCACAGCTCGCCGAGCGCCGCCGCCTTGGAGACGCCCTGCGGGTTGATCTCCAGATTGGTCGGCGACGAATTCGTAATCTCCAGGCCGCCCCAGCTCTCGATCTCGCTTACGAGCTCGGCCCGCAGCGCGTCGTCGGGCGTGTCGTAGCCGAATTTCATCCAGTGCTTGTCCGCGATGCGCTCGCCCGGATCGAGCCAGCTTTCCTTATTGTAGATGTTCTCGATCGTGTAGCCCCAGTACCAGACCGAATCGTGACGGCCGGCGAGCGCATGGAGCCGTTCGGCGATGTCGGGGGCCAGATAGCGGCGGCGGTGCAGCACATGCGGGCGGTGCCAGATCTCCCCGCCATTGACGGTAATCATGGGCGTCTCGAGTCCGATCTGCTCGGCGAACGGCAGCGCGCTCTGGAAGCCGCGGCCGGTCGAGAAGCAGACGAGCACGCCGGCTTCCAGTGCGCGCGCGATGGCGGCGGCGTTCTCGTCGCTGATTTCGCTGCGGTCGTTCAGCAGCGTGCCGTCCATGTCGAGGGCGACCAATTTGTAGTTGCTCATCTCTTCCTCCTTGATCCTATCCACAGTACTCCTATTCTAGCACATCCCCTCCGCCCTCGGCATCCGCCTCTTGTCAGCCGCATGTGGTTCATCATTCTCACGGACACCAGCTAATCCTCAACGCATTTTCGGCCACTCCGGTACCTGAGCGCCGTACCTTATCGCCACACCGCTACATGTTCGCCGCACTTTATCCAGCACCTTATTGCCGCACTGCTGCATGTACCGCTGCACTGCTACATGTACCGCTGCAGGCCTTCGTACCGAACGACCCACTCGCCGTCCGTCGGGAACCCGGGCGCAGGCGCCTCCGGCCCGTCATCCCAGCCTGCCGCCATCATTGCGACCGCAGCGAGCAGCCCGCCGTTGCCGGGCAGGTACAGCGGCAGCCCTTCGCGCTGGAAGTTGTGACCGTTGGGGAAGTACACATTTTTGGGCGTATCCAGCAGCAGACAGCGGATCGCCGTCTCCGGCTCGCCCAGCCGGGCCGCGGTCATCGCCATCACCGGATAATCCCAGCCCCAGGTGTGGGGCATGTCCCACGATTCGAGCACCTTGGCGAGCGTGCGCCGCATCGTCTCGACCTCTACCAGGCGCCCCGGCAGGACGCCGTAGGCATTGAGCATGGACGGATGGTCCTGATTGAACGCTTCGTACGTGTCCGGGCAGCGCTCGTGCGCCAGGTAGACGCCGTCCCGCACCGGCAGCGGCGACAGCCGGGAGAGAATGCGGTCCCATGCCTCGTCCCGGGTCAGGCCGAGCCGCTCCCGCCACGTCTGGGCGAGCGCCAGCCCCTGCGCCCAATATTCCAGCTCGTACGTCGGATTGAGCGTGTCCGTCGGCGCATGGTTCTCCTGGGCGGGGATGACCGGCGGGCCGAGCACGTACCGTTCGCCTTGCGCGTCCCACTGTGCGAACGAGGCCATGAATTCAGCCGTCCGCAGTACGATCTCCCGATGCGCCTCCAGCGTATCCGGGCCGGGCTTGGCCCGGTAGCACAGCTCCGCGTAGAAGATCGGATGCGGCTGCTGCCAGATCAGCAGCGTCGCGATATGGGACGGGCTGTCGGCGCCGTCGGGGCCGACCATTTTGGGCCAGCGCACGCCGGCGTAGCCTTGCCGCCTGGCGTTCGCCTCCGCCTTGGGCAGGATCGCCTTGTACCAGCCCAGGCTGTTCTCCAGCAACTCGACGCGTCCCCACAGCGCGAATTGGGCCGCATGCCACCAGTGCATCTCCAGGTGCGCCTTGCCGTACCAGCTGTTGCAGGTGAGCCCGGTCTCCTGAGGCGGGATCGAGCCGGCGCATTGGATAGCCGTCAAGTATTGCGACCGCACGATGCGGCGCTCCAGCTCCGCCGCCCGGGGGTCGCGGCTGTCGGCCAGCTCGATGGCGCCGCCCGTCATCCAGAAGTCCTGCCAATGCCGCGCCGCCGCAGCGGCCACTGCGCCGCAGGACGGCAGCTCGCGGCGCGCAGGCTGCGGCGCGAAGCGCGTCGTCCATTCGAACGTATCCGAGTCGGCGTCGACGGCAATCCCGTAGTGGTGCGGCGCCATTTCTTTTACCGTGAAGGGAGCCGAGCACGCCGCTTCTACCTCGTAGCGGTCCTGATCCAGCACCCGCGCCCACTTGACAGAGCGTGCGGTGCGCGCGGTTATGGTCGTATGATGGCGCTCCGGCGCCTCCCAGTCCGCCCCGTTGATCGTCCCGGAGCCGTAGGGGAAGCGGTACGCCAGCCTGATCCTCCCCTGCGCGACGAGGGGCGACCGGACCTGGACGGCGATGACGTCCTCCGCCGGATGACAGCGCGTCTCCACTTCTACCGGCTCGTCCAGGATGACGAATCGGCTCTTGATCGTGCCGGTCCACATGTCCAGCGTCTGATCGACGACCTGCAGGTCTTCCAATTGCGCCGGCGCGCCGCCGGGCATGTCGAATTCGAAGCCGATGCGGCCGAGGTGATAGCGATGCGGGTTTTCGCGAAGCCAGTGGAAGATGGTCTCTTGTCCCTCGGCAGATGAAAAATAGCCGACCGGCCTGCCGTACGTGTCGAACAGCTCGGGCTGGATTGAGCGGACATCCTCCTTCGGGAGCGGCAGCGTGTGCCAACCCCAATTGGACATCGTGCACAAAGGAATCGCAGCTTCGTACGACTCCGCGAACGTCTGCAAGCCGGTAACATCCGTCGTGAACGCGAACTCGCCGTTGCCCACCGTCAGCGGAGCAAAGCAATCGGCCTCCGCGAGCACCGGATTGTTGCGCGCCACGAGTTGATAACGATCAATGGTCATGAACAACCTCCTGCGGAATAGATGATGAATGCGCGCCTGTGTCCTTGCGCCATATGTGCTTGCGCAATCGTGCAAGGCCGCGCCTCTCCTATACTAGATCAGATGCCGCGTAGCCGCCATAATCATCTGATGAGGAATCGCCTGGCTGCGCGCCAATCGCCGTCAGCGCAGTTGCAGACGACCGGCATGCTCCGCCAGCTCGAGCAGATGCGGACGTTCGTTCGGCGTCTTGTTGGGGCTGTGGATCGCCAGCATGAGCCGGCCGTCGAAGCTGCGGAATACCATCGCATGGCCGCCGTCGCTGCGGTACAGCGGCTCCTCCTCCTGCACCCACGGGCCGGCCAGCAGGCCGGTAGACGAGCGCGCGATGCCGAGCGCGTAGCGGCCGTCGATGAAGCTGGCCCACAGCAGCTGCAGACTGCCGTCCGCCAGGCGCAGCATGTACGGGCCGTCGGTGACATAGTTGGTCTGCTCGGGGAAGCGCGCCGACTCGAACGGCGTCGTCCACGGCGCCTCCGAGGCCCGGTACAGCAGCTGCGGCTCCCCCTCGGCGCGCCGCAGATCGGCCGAGAGCCGCACCGCGCATACTTCGCCGTCTCCGACCTGCTGCCATTCGTGGCAGAATACCATCCACGGCTGCCCTGCCTCGTCCACGTGCAGGCTGCCGTCCAGCGAGCTCCAGCCCTCGGGCGTCACCGGCCCTTCGCTGTGCGGGACGAACGGGCCGAGCGGCCCGTCCGCCGCCAGCACCGCCGTGCCGAGCCGGTCGTTGTCCTTGCGGCGAAAGGTCGCGAACATATAGTAGCGACCGCCGTACGCGTATACCTCCGGCGCCCAGAAGTTCGTATCCGAATAGAAGCCGGCCTCCGGCCGGAAGATCGGATGCGGGCCCTCCCACGTCTGCAGATCGGCGCTGACATAGGCGTCGAAGCCGGTGCCCTTGCCCCATATATTTTTGTCTGTGCTGCCGTACAGATAGTAGCGCCCCTCGCGCTCCAGCGGCAATACGAACGGATCGCGAATCTGGATATCCGCCAGCTTCCATGCTTCCATGCTAACCATTCCTTTCAGACTTGAATGCGAGCGCCGGACATGCCAGCAAGGCTGCCGAATGTCGACAGCCTTGCCGGAGCCAATGTCAAGCTACTCGCTTACTGATTGCTCTGGAAAATCTGGGTCGTGCCGCTGTAGAAATCCGACACCGCCTGCTCGACGCTCTTGCGTCCGAAGCCGATCTCCTGCACGGTCGTGCGGGCCAGCTTGTCGAACTCGGCGAAGCCGGGCGGATTGTAGCTGACGTCGAACGGCTCATCCTTGGCCGCATCGGAGACGCGGCTCGTGTAATCGTAGACGATCTCGTCGACCGGGTCGGCATCCTCGCCGAGCAGCTCGCGGTTGGCCGACGTGACCGGCACGCCGCGGTCATTGCCGAGCACCTTGGCCGCTTCAGGATCGTTGATGAAGAAGCTGATCAGCAGTGCCGCTTCCTCCGGATGCTCCGTCTCGGCGTACGCCGAGAGGCCTTGGCTCGATTCGAACACGACGCCCGTTCCCTTCGGACCGCGCGGCAGCTGCACGAGCGTCAGCTCGTCCTCGGTCAGATTCTGGAAGGCCGCCAACTGGTTCGACGGAATCAGATTCATCGCCACGCCGCCGGTGATGACCAGCGACTTGCTCGTGTCGTCGGGCGGGTTGGAGACCGCCAGCTCCGGCGGCACGACGCCGCCGCTCTCGGCCGTCGACTTCCAGTATTGGAACCACGGCAGCACATCCGCTTCCTCGAAGCCGAGCGTGCCGTCCTCCAGATTATACAGCTTGGCGCCGTTTTGCTTCAAATATATGTCCATGCCCTCGTACGTAAAATCATAAGTGCCGTACACGCCGTCCAACTGCTCGGAGACCTCCTGGCTGATGCGCGCATAGTCGTCCCAGTTCCAGCCATCCTCGGGCACCGGGAGACCGGCCTCCTCGAACAGCGTCTTGTTGATCAGGATGCCGCGGGCATTGGCGCCGGCGGAGATGTGCAGCAGCTCGCCGCCGAGCGTGCCGTAATCGATCATCGCCTGATCCATGTCGGACAGGTCGAGCTGCTCGCCCACGTACGGATCCAGCGGCAGCAGGACGTCCTTGGTGGCGTAATCGACGACGTTGCCGCCGAGGAAGAAAACGTCCGGCGCGGTGCCCGAGGCCAGCTGCGTATTCAGCTTGTCGAAGTAGCCGGAGCCCGGGGCGAACTCGCCCATCACCTTGATGTTCGGGTATTTCTCCTGGAACAGCTGCAGCACCTCGTTCGTGCGGTCGGCGCGCTTCTGGTCGCCCCACCACATGACGCGCAGCTCGACCTGCTCGCCCGAGCCCGCGTCGCCATTGTCGCCGGCATTCCCGTTGGTGTTGTCGCTTGTGCCGGAGCCTCCCGAGCTCGTACCGCCCGAGCAAGCCGCCAGGACCAGCATGAGCGCCAGCAGCGCCGTCGTCAGCGTCGATTTTCTTTTCATTTTACACGTCTCCCCTTTTTGTGGTTGATACGCCCATCATACTGCAGAGCCGATGCGCTGCGAATGTCATTCCTTCGGATGTTGCGATGCGATTTTTTCGGATCGCGGCGCATGCGATTATTTCAGACCGGTCGTGGCGATGCCCTCCAGGAAGTAGCGCTGGAAGATCAGGAAGATCGCCGTAATCGGCACCAGCGACAGCGTCGACATCGCCAGCAGCGCGCCCCAGTCCGACTGCCCCGTCGGATCGAACAGCGAGCGAATGCCGAGCTGCACCGTGAACAGCCGGATATCGCTCAGGTAGATCATCTGGCTGAAGAAGTCGTCCCACGACCAGATGAACGAGAAGATCGCGGTCGTGATCAGCGCCGGCACGAGCAGCGGCAGGATGATGCGCGCGTAGGTCTGCTTGAGACCGCAGCCGTCGATCGTCGCGCTCTCGTCGAGCTCCCGCGGAATGCCGCGGATGAACTGCACCATCAGCAGGATGAAGAACGAATCCGTCGCCAGCCATTTCGGCAGGACAAGCGGATAGTACGTATTGATCCAGTGCAGCTCGTTGAAGATGATATACTGCGGCACGAGCGTGACGTGGTACGGCAGCATGATCGTCACCAGCATCATCGCGAACCAGAATTTGCTGAACTTGAAGCGCAGCCGGGCGAAGGCGAACGCCGCCAGCGAGCACGTGACGACGTTGCCGAGCACGCACAGGATCGCGATTATGGCCGAGTTGGAGAAGAAGCGGGCGAACGAGACGCCCTGCAAGCCCCGCCAGCCGTTGATATAATTATCCAGCGTCACTTCCTTGGGCCACAGGCCCGGCTCGGAGAAGATCAGCGTATTGGGCTTGAACGAGCTGCTGACCAGCCAGACGACCGGATAGATCATCAGGAGGCCGAGCGCGATGATCAGCACATGGCGCAGCGTGCGCGAGGCCGCCTTGCGAAGCGTGATGTCCATGTTCACTTGCCCCCCTTCTCATCGCCGTAAAAGACCCAGTACCGCGAGGTGGCGAACACGATCGCCGTGAACAGCCCGATGATGATCAGCATGATCCACGCCAGCGCGGCCGCATACCCCATGTCGAAGAACGAGAAGCCCTTGAGGTACAGGTACAGCGTGTAGAACATCGTCGCGTCGAGCGGACCGCCGCGGCCGTCGCCGATGACGAAGGCCGGCGTGAACGCCTGGAACGAATTGATGATGCTCATGATCAGATTGAAAAAGATGACCGGCGAGAGCATCGGCAGCGTGATCCGGAAAAACTGGCGCAGCTTGCCCGCCCCGTCGATCTGCGACGCCTCGTACAGGTCCGCCGGAATCTGCTTGAGACCGGCGAGGAAGATGACCATCGCCGAGCCGAATTGCCAGACCGACAGCGTGATGATCGTGTAGATGATGTAGTCGGGATGGGAGATCCACGACGGCGCCGTGATCCCGAACCAGCCGAGGAAGTCGTTGACCACGCCGTCGCCGGCGAAAATCTGGCGCCACACGATCGCGATCGCCACGCTGCCGCCGAGCAGCGACGGCACGTAATACACCGTGCGGTAGATGCCGAGCGCGCGAATGCCGCGATTGAGCGCCATCGCCACCAGCAGTGCGAAGACGAGCCGCAGCGGCACCGAGATGAACACGTACTTGAAGGTCAGCCAGAGCGAGCCGGTGAAGGTCGAATCGTCGGTGAAGATGCGAATGTAATTGTCCAGGCCGATCCAGGTCGGCGGCGTCAGCAGCTTGTACTCGGTCAGCGACAGGTAGAGCGAGCCGAGCATCGGCCCGGCCGTCAGCATGAAAAATCCGATCAGCCACGGCAACAGAAACAAATAGGCCGTCCGATTCTGCTCCGCCGCCAATGAACGCCGTGTTGTGCGCATTGCAAATGACCCTCCTTATGCATTAACGTACAGGCGCAAGCTCCGAAATACGGATTAGATTGCGCGCGATGTACCTTAATCATACGCAGGGTCGCGTTTGGTTTGAATGCGATTTATTCGGCTATCCGCTTGTATTTTTTTCAGATCGGCGGCGCAAGCGGACGGAGAGGGCGGCAGCTGTAACGGAGACCAGCGGCTTGGGCGCATCTTTGGACGCATGCGCGATCCTAACGGACACCAGCGACACCAGCGACGCTTAGCGGTTATTTGGGTCCGCTACAAGGACGATGATCCCCCCTAAGCGCCTCTCATGTCCGTTAGACCGTGAAGGGAGCTGAAAAACGGCGCTAGGCGGCTCCCTTGTCCGTTACAGCGGGCGCACTTCCAGAGCTGGCCTTCGCTTCGTGACCTCACCTGCATATTATTTAGCTGCCCCTGAACTCCGACGGCGAGACGCCGAACATTTTTTTGAACTTGGCGCTGAAGTAGCTGGCATTGGAGAAGCCGGTCAGCTCGGCGATGTCCCACAGCCCCAGCTCCGTCTGCCGAAGCAGCTGCCGGGCGTGCTTCATCCGCACCTCTGTCAGCGCCTGGATGAACGTCTTGCCGGTGCGCGCCTTGAACAGCTCCGAGAAATAGGTCGGATGGTAGTTGAAGCGCTCCGCCAGCATCGGCAGATTGAGATCGTACATGTAATTGTCCTCCAGGTATTGCAGCGCTTCACCGATCTGGAACTGCTCGTCTCCGCCTGCCTCGGCACGGCGCTCCTCGGCGATCCGGCGCGCCAGCGCGGCGAGGAAGCGCGCGCCCTTGTCCGGGGTGTCGAGCGCGAGCGCCATCTCCGGCCGCACCCACAGCTGCTCGCCGCTGCCTGGGCGCACATGCGCTGCGGTCGCCTCCGCATCCAGCACCAGATAGAGCTGCAGGATCGTCTTGACGAGATGGCCGCGCGAGCGCGCGGCCGCCGCCCGCAGCTCCTGCAGGACGGCTTCGTTGTAGCGTTCGAGCTCGCCGCGCTGCAGCAGTCGCCGCATCACCTGCAGCGTCTCCTCGGAGAGCGCGGCCCCTTGATCCTGCAGCTTGCCGCCGCTGACGGCGCTGCTCTCGTGCATGCTCCAGGCGAGCAGCGCCGACATGTACCCTTCCTTCCACTGCCCGTAGCCGAGCACCGGCTCGCCGATGCCGACCGACAACCCGAACCCCAGGTGCTCGTCCGTATGGCGGCGCAGCGCTTCCTCCAGCTGCCGCTGCGCCGCGCCGTCGCGAACAATGAAGTGCATGAGTCCCGGATAGCCGGCATCGCGATAAGCCAGCGCCCGAATGCCCGCCTGCGCGGCCGTTTCGCGGCACAGCAGCTCGAAGGCGAGACGGAACTTGTCCGGCGTGCGAGCCGACGAGGCCAAGCCGTTCGCTCCGGCCAACCCCCTCGCCGCGTCTGTGCCTTCTACCACGCCCTCTGTCGCGCCCTCTTCCGCTTCGGCACGGGTATTCGCCGCAGCTTGACCTGCCGCTGCGGCGGAGGCGAATGCAGCAGAATCGCACAGTCCCGCGGACCATTGCAACTGGTCGTCACGCTTCGCAGACGCGGCGCTGCCAGAGCCGAAGACAGGCGCGTCTGCCATGCCCCCACCGCGGACTGCGCCTTTGTCGCGCGCCTGCCCACCCTCGTCGACCGGGTCCGATGGACGAGACAGCATCCCGGCCGTCACGAAGCGCACCCGCTCCTGCTGCCACGTCTGCATCTCGAATAGCCGGGCCCGGGCCAATAGCTCGTCCTCCCGCTCAAAGGCGCCCTTCACCGCGTGCAGGATGAATTGCTCCTTGAGCTCGACATAATACTGCGACAGCTTCCACTGCTCGGCCGCCCGGTCGGCGACCGCCTGACGCGCCTCGTCGAGCTCCCGCTTCACCTTCTCCAGCACGGCGGCCAGCTCGCTGCGCGCGACCGGCTTGAGCAGATAGTCGCGCGCCTGATTGCGAATCGCGGCCCGCGCATACTCGAAGTCCTCGTAGCCGGTGACGACGATCAGCCGCAGCTGCGGGTAGCGCTCCCGGCATGTATCCATCAGCAGCCGGCCGTCCATCACCGGCATGCTCATATCCGTAATGAGGATGTCGACCTCCGTCTGCTCCAGCACGCGCAGCGCTTCCTCGCCGTGGGACGCCTCAGCGGCAACCTCAAGCCCCAGCGCCTCCCAGTCGACCTTGAGCCGCAGCCCCATCCGGATCTCCGGCTCGTCATCCACGATCAATACGCGGTACATCCGCATTCACCTCCTGAATCGGTACGATCAGCTCGATCCGGGCGCCGCCGAGCGCGCTCGTCTCGATACGCGCCTCGAATAGCGCCCCATAATACAGCCTGCAGCGCGACAGCACATTGCCCAGCCCGATCTGGCGGCTGCGGCTGACGAGCAGATCGTCCAGCCGCGCTTCGGCCGCCTGCTGCAGCAGACGCTCGCGCAATTCGCCCGGGACGCCCGGCCCGTTGTCTTCCACTGTCAGCGATAGCCGCCGCTCGTCGACGCGGACCACGCGCACGCAGACCGTCGCCTCCGCGCCCGCGCCGAAGCTGTACTTGACCGCATTCTCGATCAGCGGCTGCAGGATGAACTTGATGATCATGATCCGCCTCGGCTCCGGCAGCTCGGCCGTCATCGTCAGGTCCAGCCGGTCGCCGAAGCGCACCGTCAGGATCGCCGCATATTCGCGGGCGTAGGCGAGCTCGTCGGCCAGCGGGATCAGATCATCGCTCATCCGCAGCGAGAATCGCAGCATCCGGCCCAGCGATTCGATCACCTGGACGTTGTCGTCGGCGCGCCGCTGCATCGCCAGCGAGCTCATCAGCTCCAGCGTATTGAACAGGAAGTGCGGATTGATCTGCATCAGCAGCGCCTTGTATTCCGCCTGCTGGCGCATCAGCTTGAGCTCGAATTCGGTCTTGATATGCTGGCGCAGACGATCGACCATGTTGCGGAAGGTCGCCGTTACCAAGCCGACCTCGTTGCGGACGCTGCCCGCCGGCGGCAGCCGCAGCCGCGCCTCCTCGAAGTCGCCGCGCTGCACGTGCCGCATCGCCGGCACGAGTCGCGACAGCGGCCGCGAGATGCCGTGCGACAGCCAGATCGCGACGCCGATCGAGAGCAGGAGCAGCAGCAGCGCCAGCACGGCGACGGTATCGCGCAAGCGGAAGAGCGAGCCGTACAGATCGGTTTCGGAGACGAAGCCGACCAGCATCCAGTTCGTGCGCGCCAGCTTTTTGTAGACGAGGATCTCCTTGACCCCGCCCTCTCCGGTCAGATCAACGACGCCCTCCCGCTGCGCGCCGCCCGCCGCCCGCTGCACCGCGACGGCCATATCCGCCGCCGGCCGATAATTCGACTGCGACAGCAGCGGCAGCCCCTGCTTGTCCAGCAGATAGATCGTGCCGCTCTCACCCAGATGGATGCGGCCCAGCGGCTCCAGGAAGTAATCGGCGCTCACGTTCACCTTCATGACCGTGCGCGCCAGCGCCGGCTGGAACGTGCCAATCGGCATCAGCATGCTGACGACCGGCTCCGCGCTGCCGCCGCGCAGCTCGACCGGATCGACATGCGACGGCACCCAATGCTCGCGGCGCGCGATGAAATCTCCGAACCAAGATGCGCGCAAAAAATCGTCCTCCTCGACGATCCGATCCTCCACCCCGACCCACAGCCCCTGCTGCCGATACAGCGTGACCGAAGAAACGCTGGAGTAGCTGTTCGTCGCCCGCGTCAGGAAGTCGCTCATTTCCAGATGACGCAGCATCTTCTCTCCCTCGCTCAGATCGGGCCGGGAGACGGCCTTGTCCCAGCTGCGGGTAATGTCGCTGTTGAATACGAGCGAGGAGATATCGTAGATCTGCGCCTGTACCATCTCGATGTACGAGCCGTATTCCGTCATCTTCTCCAGCGCCGAGGACTCGATATAGGAGCGGATGACGGAGCGCGCCTCGTTGAACAGCACCACCGACATCGCCCCGAACGAGAGTACGAACAGCACGATGAACGAGGCGATGAGCCGACTTTTGAGCGAGTACAGCATCGTGCGTCGAGGCTCCCTTCCGCGCGGCGCTATCGTTTTTTCCCGGAGAGGGTCGCGCGTTCTATGCTCTCCGGCCGAGATCGCCGCTTACTCGATAGTGGAATTGTTGATGTCGATTGTATCATACCATATGCGCGTTGCAGCTACGCAAGCGGCGCCACTCGTAGCGACCGGGACGGCGCGGGGCAGTTCTAACGGACACCAGCGACGCTTAGCGGTCATTTTGGCTACCTCCACGGCTCATAACCCCCGCTAAGCGTCTCTCATGTCCATTACAAGTACAACCAGCAAGCGGTCGCATTGTGAACCCACTCACGAATCTGCTCACAAGGGGAAGTCGCATGGATCAGCTTGACGCCAGCTTATCGCCGAACATCGCATGTGGTCGTCCGACCGCCGTCATGCCGCCGGACCCCGCGCTGGGTGCTGCGCGCGGACCGGAGTGCAATGGCATACCGTCATACGGACCTCCGCACGAGGTAGCCGTCACTCATACGACACATCTCACCCGAAGCACCATTCGAAATATTGAACAAAACAAGCCGCCCGCAAATTGTAGTTGCAGACGGCTTGTTTTTAAATTATATGCTGCGCACGGCGCTCACAAGCACGCGCGCTCGGCGTCCCAGGAAACCGCTGACTCACGCAAAGTGCCCGCGTCATCCGTCCGTTCGCTGGCGAAAAAGACGGCTATTCCCCGCTCACCTCGACGAGCACGGGCGCCTTGCGCAGCTTGGTCGCTTGCTCGTAGTCGTACGCCATGCCGAGCAGCTCCGCCTCGCTCCACATGCGGCCGAAGAAAGCGAGCGCGAACGGCGAGCCGCTCTCGTAATAACCAGCCGGCACCGTGACCAGCGGCACGCCCGCGATATTGATCTCGGATACCGTAGTCGCGCCGATCCGGTCCTCGCTGTCGAGCTGCGGCGTCTCCTTGAACATCTGCGGGAAGACGAGCGCATCCAGGCGATGCTTGTCCATGACGTCGCCGATGTAGGCCAGGTACTTCGTCCGCACGGCAGTGAAATTCGTCAAGTCCGGGTACGCGCCCGGATCCTTGAGCGATTCCTCGTAGCGCTCGAACAGCGACGGCGTCTCGCCGGTCATCTCGATCAGCTCCTCCACCGAGCCGATCGCCGCGCTCGGACCGAGCCGCTTCAAGTATTGCTCCATGTCGTAGATCATCGACTCCAGGCCGACCGAGCCCGCTTCCTCGACGAAGGCGGCGAAGCC
The DNA here is from genome assembly GCF_014705605.1 of Paenibacillus sabuli. Taxonomy (GTDB): domain Bacteria; phylum Bacillota; class Bacilli; order Paenibacillales; family Paenibacillaceae; genus Paenibacillus_D; species Paenibacillus_D sabuli. Next base: position 74,356 of record NZ_JACXIZ010000017.1, on the reverse strand, counting down.
CGTGCCGGCGAACGGATCGGTGACGACCGTCGCGCCCTGGCGCTCCAGCTCCCGGATGGCGCGGTCGTAGAGCTCCTGCGTCTCCGCCGTCAGCTCCTGCTCGCGCCAGCCCGGGCCGTACAGGCCGACGCGCTTGCCGTACAGCTCCGACTTGTTGAGCTTGGACGTATAGCCGCCGCGCGGCATATTGCCGATCGCAGCGAGCGTCTTCGCATCCTCTACGCTATAGCCCGCGATGACGTCCAGCATCAGCGCCGCATCGTAGACCGTCCGCGCATGCGTCCCGATCACATCGCGCGTGCTGCCGGCCAGCGGCACGACGCCTGCATTGGGCACGAGGCCAAATGTCGGCTTGATGCCGACCAGCGCTTGCGCAGCTGCCGGGTTCTGAATCGAGCCGCCGGTCTCCTCCGCGATGCCGAGCATGGCGAAGTTGCCCGAGACCGACATCGCCGTCCCGCTGGAGCTGGCCCCCGGCGCCAGCGAGCGGTCGACGGCATTGTACGTGTCGCCGTCCCAGCTGGAGCTGGCCCGCGTGCCGTCGGCGCTGAAGGCCGGGATATTCGTCTTGCCGAGGATGATCGCGCCTGCGGCCTTGAGCCGGGCGACGACCGGCGCGTCGCGCTCGGGCATCAGCGAGATGCCGCCCAATTCCTCGCTCAGCGGCGCCCAGCCGAAGGTCGTCGGGAATCCGGCCACGTCGACCGCTTCCTTGATGACGATCGGCACCCCGGCCAGCGCTCCCGGCGTCTCGCCGGACTCGCGCAGCAGGTCGTACGCCCGCGCTTCCTCCAGCGCGTCCTCGTTCATGAACGTGAAGGCGTTGTAGCTTGGCTCGTATTGCGCGATGCGCGCCAGATACGCCTCGACGACCTCCTCCGCCGTGTATGTCTCGTCCGCATACCCCGCCTGAAGCTGACGTACTGTCATCTCTTCATACGCAAAAGGCGCCGCCGCCGCAATCGAAGCACTTCCAGCTCCGACCGCCATCGCCAGCACAAGCATTATCGTCCATCTTGTTTGGGCCCGCACCATCCGCCTCACATCAGCCATGCCGCGCGTTTTCAAATCGATTCATGCTCCTCTCCCGGTTCAAAAGATAATGACTTCGGTCTGCATCCTCCCCCAAAATTTAGGAAGACTCTAGCTCGGTATGTACGACCTCCTCTCTCTATTAATACGCGAATATATGACCTCGTCAATAACAATGTTAGATAATATAACAAATTAAGTCGCTTATACTAGATTCGACAAAAAAATATTCGTCAATAACGTTAATTAATATAACTTGAAAATAATAAATCGACGCACACACGCAAATCGTTCCCTAAAAAAGCGCAACAAAAAAGCGGCGAAGGCTGTCCTTCTGCCTTCGCCGCTGTAGGCGTGGCGTCGCTTTCCCGCCTGGACGGCTCGTGTCATGCTGCCTGCACAGATCAAGTCTCGCGAATGTGCGTCCGCTCGAACTCCGGCGAGTCGAACCAGTCCCCGGACTCCGCCCAAGTGGCGTCAAGCGGCGCCCAACGCTGCTCGTCCGGGAGGTACACCTCGTTCCAGGCATGGGGCCCGTAGCCGCCGCGGCCGTCCGCCCCCATTCCCGTCACGACGCGCACCTCGAGCTCCGCGCTGCGCGCCATCACCGCATACAGCCTCGCCACGTCGATGCATACGCCCGTGCGCGTGTCGAAGGTCTGCTGCGGCGTCTGCTCCCGCCACTCGCCGCGCTCCTCGTAAGCGTCGGCCTTGTCCCAGTCGTAAGCGATGCGCGTGCCGATCCAATCGTACAGCGCCCGCGCCTTCGCCTCCTCGGTCTCCAGCCCGGCCGTGATCTGTGCCGCGGCCGCGTCGACCTCCTCCGGAATCGCATAGTCGATCAGCTCATAGCGGCGGTCGAGCACCTGTCTGAACTCGGACTGCACCGCCTCAGCCAGCACCGGTCCGCGATCGGCGATCATGCCTCCGGCCAGCGGCTCGAGCAGCGTCGTCGAAGCCTGGCGGTAGAGCGGCGAGCTGCGAATCTCCGGTGCCAGCGGTCCGCCCGGCGCGAGCGACACGTATACGAACAGCACCGCCATGATGATTAGCGCGCGGCATGCGCCGTGCAGCAGCCCCAGCAGGGCGCCGGCAGCACGGCCGGCCAGCGTCCGAACCTGCGCCGCGCGCCCGCGCGCCTCGGAGCCGGCTGCCGACTGGATCGGATCCAGCGGGGGCAGCAGCCGCGTGAACAGGCCCAGGAATAACCGAATGGCCACATAGAACACGAGCATCAGCGCCCCGAATCGCAGCAGCTCAAAATCGCGCAGGCCGGTAACGAGCGTATGCCACGCCCGCTCCAGCGCGCTGAGCTCCTGCTCCGGCGGCGCGATCTCCCGATTCACCAGCCATTGCCGGACGAGCGGGGAGAGCCACACGGCAATTCGAGCCGCCGCGAGCAGCGCCACCACGGCCGCCAGCGTATCCGCGAGGAAATGCAGCAGCCGCCTGGCCGAGCCGGAGGCGCCGCGCCAAAATCCGAGCACGAGCGAGACGGCCAGCAGCAGCAGCACGACGAGCGCTACCGGCTCGACTGCCGTCAACGCGTTACCCCACTCCGCCATCGACGCTCCTCCCCTTCTCGTTGCCGATGCTTTTTCCTACCCGTTCTGCCTGGAATGCTCGATCAGGCTCTGAATCGTCGCATCGATCTTCCATTTGCCCAGCGGAGCTCCGCGATATATGACAGCGACCTCGTTGTCGCCGATCCGGCCGCTCAGTTGGAGATTGTCGGTGCGGACCGTGTACGAGCCGTCCTCCCCGCTTGTATAGGTGGCATCCGTCATTTCGCCGGCCATCGCCTGCATGGCCTCCTGCCGGACCGAGTCCGCCACCTGCGTGCTCATTTCCTTCAGATCGTCGAACTTGGTCTTGAGATCCTCCAGATTGTAGCCGCTATATACGACGATCGCGATCACGATAACAGCCACGATGACCCATTTGATGACTGTCTTCACCACATTGACGACAATGAACAACACCACCAGGGCGACCAGCAGCACCAGCCAGTTTTCTTGAAAAAATTGCGACCATGTCTCCCAATTATAGTCCATCACGTAATCCCCCATCAGCTTATCTTTGCCATCTTCCTCATTATAACCCAGCGCGCACGCGCCGTAAACGAAAGGCATAACCCGTCCCTCGGCCACGTAAATGTTAAGTATAGGGTTTGTACGACTGGAGGGAACGCACGTGAAAACTGCAATTTGGCTCTACTTGTTTTTGTTCGTCGCCTTTTTCGACCTGCATGCGCAATACCCGATCCTGACGCCGTTCGCCTTGTCGCTCGGCGCCGCGCCCTCCTTCATCGGGCTCATGATGGGGATCTACTCCATCACGCATCTGCCGGGCAACCTGATTGCCGGCTACAGTGTCGACCGCTTCGGCAGCCGGCTGTTCATCGTCCTCAGCCTGCTGCTGGCGGGCATTATCCTCCTCGTGCAATCGCATGTCACGAACCCGTGGGAGCTGCTCGTGCTGCGCTCGATCAGCGGCTTTGTGCTCGCCTTTCTCTCGCCCGCCTGCATGGCGCTGCTCGCCAACCTTAGCCACAACCCGCTCAAGCAAGGCAAGCTGATGGCCGGCAACGGCCTCGTCCACACGCTCGCTTCGGTCATTTCGCCCGCTGCGGGTGCACTGCTCGTGGCGCGCATCGGCTTCACCGAAGCCTTTAATGCGCTGGGGTGGATTCTGGTCTTTACCGCACTATGCGCCTTTTTCTTTATCCGCAATGCGCCGCGCAGCTCCCCCCCTTCACACGCAGAGCATAGCGCGAAGCCGTCGCCCGAGCCGGAAGAGCCGCCGACCGCGATTCCCTGGCTCATCTATCTGCTGCCGATCGCGATGTCTTGCGCCCAGGGCATTCTGTCGTTCGAATTGCCGCTGATGGCCGTCACCGCCGACGCGATGATGACGACCGGGCTGCTGTTCTCCGTCGTCAGCCTCGGCGCGCTCGTGACGCTGAGCATGCTGTTTCTCAACCGCTACTCGCCGTTTGCCCGTTCGCTCTGGGGCGCAGTCGCGCTGGCGCTCACCTATTTTATGCTCGCCGTCGACTCCCCGATTCCGTTTGCCGTTTTGTTGCTCCTGCTCGGCATGGCCAAGGGCATCATTTTCCCCGCGCTGAGCTCGCTGCTGATCGAGCTCAGCGGCGGCAAGCGCTACGGCCGCACCTTCTCGCTGCTGTCGATCGCCTTCTCCATCGGCGCCTTCCTCGGCCCGATGCTGGCCGGCCAGCTGCGCGGCGAGCTCTCGCCCTATTATATCGCCTTCGTCGTGCTGATGATCGCCTCGATTGCCATGCCGCTCGGCCTGTATCGCGACCCCGCGCGCCGGACGCGGCTGACCTGAGCCGCTCGTGTTCCAGGCCTGTTCGATGTACAATAGAGATGAGGTGAATCCGCTATGGAGATCGACATCGCCATTGTCGTCGAAGGCAAAAACGACCGCTCGCGGCTGCGCCGGGTGCTGGACGCCCAAGTACCCGTTCACTGCACGTTCGGCACGCCGGGCACGCGTCAGGTCGAGCGCCTGCTCAAGCAGGTCGGAGACCGCGAGGTCTATCTGTTCATGGACAACGACGCTTCCGGACGCAAGATCCGCGGCATTCTCAGCGATGCCTTTCCCGATGCTCATCATATGTACACGCGGCGCGGCTATCCCGGCGTGGAGGGCACGCCCCCCGAATACTTGATCGAACAGCTCGAAAAAGCCGGACTCGAGTCGTACATTCTGTACCCCGAGCCCGGCTCCTATCCTCCGCTGTGACCCTTCCTACGCCTGCAGCAAATAAATGACGCCGGTGGCGGTCACGATGCTAAGCATCGTCGAGAGGAACACGACCTGCGAAGCGAACTCCGGCTCGTTGTCGAACTCGACGGCCAGCAGCACGCTGCTGAGCGAGGTCGGCACGGACGAGGAGACGATGAGCGCCGCCGCCATCAGCGCAGGCACGTCCATCACCCACGCGTCGAGCGCCATCACGACGAGCCAGGCCAGCAGCGGTCCGCCGAGCAGGCGCAGCGCGATCGCCAGGCCCAGATCGGTCATCATCGGACCCTTGATCTGCCACTTCATGCTGCCGAGCTGGACGCCGAGCGTCACCAGCGCCGTCCCGATGAAGGCATCCGCCAGATAGCCGATCGGCGCATGGATGAAGACCGGCAGCTCGACGCCGAGTCCCCGCAGGCCAAAGGCGAGCGGGATGGCGTAGATTACCGGCATCGACAAGATTGTCCGCATGATGCGCTGCAGGTCGCTGCGGTGCGCATTGACCGCGTATATGCCGTATGTATTGGGAATGAGCGATTGCATCATCATGATCAGCACCTGCACTGAAAGCGCATACGGATTGCCGCCGAAGGCCAGCTGATTGAGCGGAATTGCATAATTGCCGCTATTGTAGAATAAGACGCTGTTGCGCACCGCCGCCCGCATGCCGCCCCGATATCCCCTTGCGCGCACCAGAATTTCGAGCACGCCGTATTGCAGCAGCATGAAGAGCACAAAAAACACGAGCACCTGGCCTACCATCGCGACCGACAAGTCGGTGGTGTAGAGCAAATTAAAAATAATGGACGGCGAAAACAAATAGAAGTTCAGCTTGGATAACGTCTTGATATCCAACGAAAAAGCCCGCTGCAGGACGACGCCAAGCGCAATCATCACCGAGAGCGGGAGCAAATTGTTCATCAGCACATGCCAAAAAATATCCATGTTGAGGCGCGCTCGCTTTCACTTCGACAGCCCGGTCGCAATTCATTTGCGCCGGGCTTGTCTTTTTAGCTGCCGAGGGTGTCGAGAACCATGACCAGAAACAGCACCATCAAATAGTTGACCGAAATGATAAAGTTCGTCTTGGCCCACTTCTCCGTATCTCGGGCCCGCATCCCCTGCAGCGTATGCCACAGCCAGACCAGCCCGCCCGCCACAGAGAGCACCAGATAAAAATAGCCGACATAGCCATACGCATAAAGAGCAATCCCGGCCGGAATAAGCAGCAAAACATATGGAATCATCTGCCATTTTGTTCGGTCGATGCCTTTGACGACCGGCAGCAGCGGAAAGCCCGCAGCGCGGTATTCCTCAACCCGCCGAATAGCCAGCGACCAGAAATGCGCCGGCTGCCACAAAAACAAGAGCGCGAACAAAATCCATGCGCCGGCGTCCACCGTATCCGTGACCGCGCAATATCCGATCACGGGCGGCATCGCCCCGGAGATGCCGCCGACCGACGTACTCCAGGTAGACGAGCGCTTGAGCCACATCGTATAGATCACAATATACACAAACATGCCGAGCAAGCCGAGCCATCCCGTAAGCGGATTGACGAGCAGGAACAACACCGCCAGCCCGGCTGCGCCGAGCACAAGTCCATAGAGCAGCACCACTGCCGGCTTGATGCGGCCTGCGGGCAGCGCCCGGTCCCGGGTGCGGGCCATCTTGGTATCGAGCTCGCGATCCCAATAATTATTGATGACGCAAGAGCTGGCCATCGTCAGCGCGGAGCCGATCAGCATATACAAGAGCAGCATCCAATCGATATCCCATCGGGAAGCCACCCAAAATCCGCCAAACCCCGCAACCAGGTTCAAACGAATGATGCGCGGTTTCGTAAGGGCTACGAAATCCTTAAACACATTGAGCCTCCAGTCTTACCGTCCATACGCAAGTGTGTAGAGCGCGTCCAAATTCGACAATTGATTTCAATCATACCGGAAAAACCGCGCTTTGACAATGCAATGCGGCCGTTGTTCATCAGATTGACATGTCCGCCGGAACCCTTTGGGCCCTTCCGCAATACACTAAGGATGTGGCATTCGCCCAGTTCGAATTCATGGGACCCGAAAGAAAGGATGTGAACCCGACCGCATATGGCTGTCATCAAAACGAATTCCAATGACACGAAAATGCTGGCTCGGCTGATGCGCGCGGAGGCGGAGGGAGAAGGCGACCTCGGCATGCTGATGGTCGGCAATGTGGGCGTCAATCGGGTACGCGGCAATTGCATCGATTTCCGCGACATTCGCTCGATTCCGCAGATGGTCTTTCAAAGTCCGGGAGGCTTTGAAGCGACGCAAAAATCGTACTTTTACCAACGCGCCCGCGACAGCGAGGTTCGACTCGCCAAACGCGTCATCAACGGCGAACGTCAGCATCCGGCCAGCAACGCGCTGTGGTTTTTCCGGCCTGCCGGCGGCTGTCCGGCCACCTGGTACGACCAGGCCAATACGGGACGTTACAAGGCACATTGCTTCTTCGCCCCGACGCCCGAGGACTGTCCGAACGTATATTAGAACGAAAGCGAGGAAAATGAAATGTCGATCTACGGCTATCGCAACACACAAGGCGGGTACGCGCCCTACGGCGGCGGATACGGAAGCGCCCAGACAATGGGACAATCGGTCGGCCCTGCCCACATGTACGGCGCGCCGCAGATGAACCATGCGATGGGCATGCAGGCGCAGCAAGCGATGATGCCGCCGAACGTGCCGAGCGGGGCAATGGTGACGCCCGGCGGCACGACGATCGTCGGGCCCATGACGGAAGAATCGTACATTGAGAATATTCTCCGCATGAATCGCGGCAAAAAAGCGACCGTCTACATGACCTACGAAAACAACCGCGAGTGGAACGCCAAAATTTTCAAAGGCGTCATCGAGGCGGCCGGCCGTGACCACATTATTCTGAGCGACCCCGCCACCGGAATGCGCTATCTGCTCTTGACGCTCAACCTCGATTACATCACCTTTGACGAACCGATCAACTACGAGTACCCGTTCCAGGGCGGCGTCATTTCCAACGTCACACCGATGAACGGCCAAAGCTGACCGGCCGAAACACCCAGGCCTGCACGCGAGCCGGGACGCCGGCAACCCACTGGTTCATCTCGCTCCAGGAGGAGTGCGCGCTGCGCCGCTCCTCCCGGATGCGGTGCGCCTCCTCCTCGGTCTGCATCGTCCATACCTCCACATACAGATCCTGCTGCCCGACGCCCTCATGCAGCGTCAGCGCTTCATACCGCTCCGCACGCGGAGCAATCCATTCCAGATAAGCCTCCGTCGCATCTTGTGCAATACGGTATTCAACAAAGCAAATGTACATCTTCCCCACTCCCCGCCCGCGTTGATATTTTCGATGCCATTGGCCGATACTAAATCATATTCCTACTATAATAATACAGGCCATTATAACACACATGGCCGCTCGCGGGAGGGAAAGCTCCATGGATACTGGCTCGCATCTCATGGTCGGACTCGGACTCGGCGCATGGGCGGGTTCGGAGGCGCTGGCCGCCGGACACCCCGGCATCGCAGCCGGCTTGATCGCCGGTAGCGTGCTTGGCGCCCAGGCCCCGGACCTCGACTGTCTCGCCCGGCTGCGCAGCAAAGCCGCCTATTTGCGCCAACACCGCAGCGCTTCGCACGCGCTGACCGCGGCCCCGCTGTGGAGCCTTGGCATCGCCCTTGCCCTGCAAGCGTTGTGGGGCGGCACATTGCCACTGCCGGCGCTGGCCGGTTGGACCTTCATCGCCGTGCTTTCGCATCTGCTGCTGGATCTGTGCAACGACGACGGCGTCAGACTGCTCTACCCCAGGCGCAAGCGCTATGCGTTTAGCATCCTTCCGGGCTTCGACCCGCTGTTGTTCGGCGGCCATGCCGCAGCCTTGCTCGCCTGGACGCTGCTCGGCACACCGGCCGACGTATTGCTGCCGCTGCTGTATATTGCGATTGGCGTCTATCTGATCTGGCGATTGGCGGAGCGGCGGCGTCTGTCGCAGCGCTTGCCCGGTCTCGATCCCGGGGGCGGACAGGTACTGCGCTATGTGGTGCTGCCGACTCCTTCGCTGCGGAGGTGGCATGTCGTGAAATGCCGTCCCGACGGCGGCTATCTAATCGGCGAATGGACCGGAGAGATACTGGTCTGGACAGACGAGCTCAATTGTTCGGACGAGCCGTCCGCCCAAGCTGCCGCCCAACACCCGGAAGTCAAGGCCTTCCTGTCGTTTACCACGCTCCATTGCGCCCGGGTCACACCGCTCAGCTGGGGATATGAGGTGTGCTGGATCGATGTGCGCTACCGCCGAGACAGACAATACCCGCTCGCCGCGCGTGTCTTGCTCGACAGCGCGTTGCAGCCGGTCGGATGCTATGTCGGCTGGCACAGCCGGCGCCGCCGGGCTCGTCAAGTCCAGATGTGCACCTATTGACTGCCTTGCGCCCATCCTTCACAATATAGGATGGGCGATTCAAGCATGCGCGGACAACGACAACGGCTCCGACGCCTATGATGACGTCGGAGCCGTATATCATGCATTGCCTGCGCTAACCGGAATTAGCGTTGGCCAGCAAGCTGCTGTTCCGCGATTTGGACCAGCTTTCTCGTGATGTATCCGCCGAGCGAGCCTGCGTCGCGCGTAGCGAAGTTGCCGTAATATCCGTCAGCAGGGATTTGGATGCCCAGTTCTTGAGCAGCCTCCATTTTCATTTGCTGCAAAGCTTGAGTCGCTTGCGGAACCACCAGTGTATTGCTGTTGCGGGATGAGCCTGCCATGCGAATTCTCCTTTCGTTCTCTGCACTTTTGTGTGTGGAGCTCGTCTTGCAAGCTTATTATGATTCGAAGTCCGGGAGAATATGCTTCATCCTTTCGATTTTTCAAAAAAAAAGTGAAAGAAGGGTTACGTCATGTCCAAAGGCCTTTCGCTGCTGTTTGCCTTCGCCTCCGTTCTCATGATGAGCGCGACTGCCGTCTCCATCAGTTACAACGGCTGGCTGGCCGTATTGTTTTTTGTCCTGACGATGCTGACGATCGGCGCCGGATTCATCGTGCGTGCGCGCCAGCGCCGAAGCGGCGGCGCGTCCTCCTGAACGGCGCTTCAGTTCTATAGCCTTTTTTATGCTCGGGGCAGCAGGAAGCCCATTCGCTCCTTAACGTCGCGCAAGGTCTGATCGGCCACCTTTGCCGCGCGCTCCGCGCCGCTCGCCAGCTGGTCGTAGAGCTCGCCAGAGGCGCGGACCTCGCGATAGCGCGCCTGCAGCGGCTCCAGCACCGCCACCACCTGCTCGGCCAGTTCCTTTTTGAATGGACCGTAGCCTTGCCCCTCGTAGCGCGCTTCTACTTCCGCTACTGTCAGTCCGGCGCATTGCCCATAGATACTGATCAGATTGCTGACCTCCGGCTTCTCTGCCGGATCATAGCGGATTTCTCTGCCCGAGTCGGTCGTTGCCCGGCTGATTTTTTTGCGTATGACGTCAGGCGGATCGAGCAAGGCGATGTAGCTGCCCGGATTGGGGTTGCTTTTGCTCATTTTTTTGCCGGCATCGTCCAGCGACATGATGCGGGCCCCGGTCTTTGGAATATAGGGCTCGGGCACCTTGAAATAGTCGCCGTAGCGGCTGTTGAACCGACCGGCCAGATCGCGCGTCAGCTCCAGATGCTGCTTCTGGTCGTCTCCAACCGGCACCAGATCCGCGTTGTAGATCAGAATATCCGCCGCCATCAGCGTCGGATACACGAACAGCCCCGCCCCGACCGAATCTTTGCCTGCCGACTTGTCCTTGAACTGCGTCATTCGCTCCAGCTCGCCCATGTAAGCCAGCGTGGTGAACAACCATCCCAGCTCGGCGTGCGCCCGCACATGCGATTGCATGAACAGACTGGACTTGACCGGATCGATGCCGGCCGCGATGAACAGCGCCGCCACCGCCTCCGATTGCTCGCGCAGCGCCTTTGGCTCCTGCGGGACGGTAATCGCATGCATGTCTACCACCATAAAAAAGCATTCCTGCTCATCCTGCAGCTTGACGAAATTTTGCATCGCGCCGATATAATTGCCCAGCGTCAGTTGGCCGCTCGGCTGGATGCCCGATAATACGCGTTTCATCTTTTGCCCTCCTTTGGCTTCGTTACTCCAACGCATTTCGATCACTCTTGCATTTTCGCCATATGTTCATTCGTACCGCGGCGCGGCTTCACTCATACTGGCGCGTAGCTTCCACCCATGCTGGCGCGTAGCTGCCGCAAAACGCAAAAAATCCCCCGCCGCAAGGGACGAGGGACCGTGGTGCCACCCTTATTCGCTCGGATGCCGCCATGCGGCGGATCGAGCCTTAGCGCCTGTAACGCAGGCAAAACGGAGCGGTGCGAAGCCCATCCATGGAAAGGTCCGCCGCTCGGCTCAAGGCTCCATTCGGCAGCGGAGCTCGCACCGGTTCGCAGCTTACACCGGCTCTCTGCAGCGAGTGTTCCGCGCTTACTTGTTCCTGTCAGCGCCATTATCCCGATTATAACGATGCGAGTCAAAATGTCAAGCACCAACTCCAAGCATGCCAAAGGGACTGGATTCGAATCGGCGAAAAAAGGGTATTTTTTTCTAATCGATTATGCTATACTTGGGCCATTAGAACCAGGATCGAGGTGCCCTATGCTGAGCGAACTATGCGTCGATCATTGTACGGAGTGTGGGAAGGTCTATCAGAAAAACATTAGACAGCTGTGCGGCAACTGTTCTGCGGAAATGGATCGACAATTGGAGTCGCTGGAGCGCTACCTTTTGCGGCATCGCGACGCCACAACGGAACAGCTTGCGGAAGGCACCCAAATTCCACTCGTCCGGATCAGAGGCTGGATACGCAGCAACAAGCTGGCCATTGCCGCTTATCCCAATTTAGCCGACCATTGCGATCTGTGTCAGAGGCCTACGCGAAGCGGTCATCTGTGCACCTCCTGCCGCACGCGCATTTCCTCCGACATCTCGGATATGTTCGCGCTTGAGCGCAAACGCAAGGACCAAGCTCGCACTGCGCTTAGCTACAAGTTCAAATCTTGATTGAAAGCGTTACTCGGATAAGCCGGCCCGATGAGGAGCCGGTTTTTTTCATTTTCTGCTCCGGGTCTGTCCTATGGACGCGACTTTGCGCATACGCTATACTACATTAGTAATTATTACGGCTAATCCGCAAAGGTGGGATGCGTGTTGTCGCGTTTATTGCTGCGCCTGGCTCCTTCGCTGTTAACCTTGAGCTGTCTCGGCATGGTGATCGTCATTTGGTTTGACCTTCCGCTTCGAATCCCGGCGATTGACGAGACCGCGCTCCACAGCTTCAAAATCATTTTCCTTAGCCTCATCCTGGAAGCCTTTCCGTTCATCCTGCTCGGCGTGCTCGTCTCTTCGCTGCTTCAGGTTTTCGTCTCCGACCGAATGATCCAGCGATTGACGCCCAGGCAGCCTGTGCTTGGGGTTTTGTTCGGCAGCCTGCTCGGCGTGATTTTTCCGCTGTGTGAATGCGGCATGATACCGGTGGTGCGCCGGTTGATCCGCAAGGGAATGCCAGCTTACATAGGCATCGTTTTCATACTCGCCGGTCCCATTGTGAATCCGGTCGTGTATTCGTCCACCTTTATGGCGTTTCGCAACACGCCTGCGCTGGCCTATTCGCGCATGGGACTGGCCTTGGCCGTCACGATCACGATCGGCCTGCTGCTGTATCGCTACATGCGCCGCAATCCGCTGCGCGAGCACCTGCCCCAGTCCGCAATGGCGCAGGTCGTCGGACCTGGACATGACGCAGATCATTCGCACGCGCACCCTGCCAATCGAGCACAGGGGCGCTTCACCGCCATTTTAGGGCATGCTTCGGACGAGTTTTTCGAGATGGGCAAGTATTTGATTTTCGGCGCGTTGCTGACGGCGCTCATCCAGACTTCACTCCCCCGCGAAGCGCTAAGCGGCATTGGCGAATACGCCTGGCTTTCGCCGATTTTTATGATGGGCTTCGCCTTTTTGCTCTCGATCTGCTCCACCTCTGACGCCTTCGTGGCAGCCTCGTTCGCAGGCAGCTTCAATTCGGACGCACTGCTGGCGTTCCTGGTCTTCGGTCCGATGATCGATCTCAAAAACACGCTGATGCTGCTGGCGGTGTTTCGCACGCGAATCGTACTCACGCTGATTGTCCTGTGCTTCGTGCTGGTGCTCATCGGGTCTTATATGTTCCACGTTGCAGTCTTTACATGAGAAGGGAGTGTCCATGATGTCCGAAGGCTCACGATCGCGGCTTCTCCACCATCTGCTTCGCGGCTTGCTGCTGGCCGGCTTTGCCATGCTGATCCTTCATCTGGTCCGCAGCGGGGATCTGGGGCTGTATATCGCCCCGCGCATGGCGGGCTACGTCAAGCTGTCCGCGCTCGGCCTATATGCCGCCGCCGTCTATCAACTGTACGCCGCGCTGCAGCTGTGGCTCGGTCGAAGAGGCGCCGGCAGCGCGTACGACTGCGGTTGCGGCCATGACCACGCGCCGAGCGCCTCTTTGTGGAAAAACGCGCTCCTTTACGGCCTGTTCGTGTTCCCGCTGGCGCTTGGGTTCTTGCTGCCGGATACGATCATGGGCAGTACGCTGGCCGCCAAAAAAGGCGTCAGCTTCGCCGGGGCGCACAACGTCGAGCGCGCCGCGCAGCCCGCCGCCACACCACAGCCTACCGCCGCGCCGGAGGTCCCAGAGCAAGACATTGCCGCGCCGCAAGATCCGCTTGACGCCAAATTTCCGGCCGACGTCTATACCGAGACCTACGCCGCGCATGCCAAGAAGCTGTATCTGCAAGAGCAAGCCATCGCAGTGCCGGAGCAGCAATTTATCGAAACGCTCACAACGCTTGACCTTTACCGTCAGCACTTCGTCGGCAAAACAGTCGTGGTCAGCGGCTTCGTCTATCGCGAGCCTGCGATGCCCAAGGACTGGCTTGCGGTCAGCCGCTTCGCCATGAATTGCTGCTCCGCGGATTCGCTGCCTTACGGCATCATGCTTCGCGCGGACGAGGCCGGCAGCTACGACGCCGACAGTTGGATCGAAGTATCCGGCCGGCTCGGGCTGGACGAATACGGCGGCAACGAAATTATGATTCTGGAGGCGACCCGCATTGCCCCGATTGCGGCGCCGGAATCGCCTTACGTCTATCCCGACTACGAATTCGGGTTTGAACCGTGAGGTTTGCCCGCCGCGCGCAGACGCCGTTCACAAACGCGCTTGTGAACGGCGCGCCTACTTGAAGCCCCGGTACGACCTGTGGCTGGCCTCTCCGGTTCCCGGATTGCGATAGATCCAGCTGGACGAATTGTAGTTGGACTCGTATTGCACACTCGCCGACCATCCGCTTCCCCCGGAGCGGACCGAAAAATCATATACGATCTCACCGTGTGTCCAATTTCGTTTTAATTTGAGCGCATCGATCGCCATCTGACGGAAAGCCCGAACCTGCGCGGCGCTCATTCCTTTGGCCGCTTCCTCCAAGTGTCCGTCTCGGCTCTCGATCGGGTTATGCCGAACGCCAAACTTGCCGATGCTGTTGTTGCGTATGCATATGCTTACGGTTCCTGCGACGGCATCGGTAAGCTCCTCCTCCAGCTTACGAAAAACCATGTCGACCTGGCGCGCCAACGGCATTCCCTCCATATTCACGTCTATTCCCTCCAGTACACCTATATATTAGTTAAAGCTACTATATGCAGTGCATGAGAACCATTATAAAACTGGCTATGGTAGATTACAACCTTTTGCTACAAAACGTAGGACCTGGGACACGTTATCGAAAACTACTAATAGACCATACCGGCACATCAATGCTATAATGTGGGTACTCTACATAGATAAAGGAGAAGAGGCTTATGCAATGGCTGCATTCGTTGTCGATTCGCAACAAAATTTTGGCCGGTAGCTATGCAATTGTGACTTTAAGCGCCGTTTCCATCCTAGCATTGGTCCTTTTGTCGGGGGTCAATTTTCTTGCCGCCCTGCTTGTTATCGTCATCCTGGTAGCGCTTACTTTCCCTGTTTCACGCCTTGTCGAGCGTACGCTCACCGAGTCCATCGACGAGATGACCAGCGTAGCCTTCCGCATTGCGAAGGGCGATTTTTCGCAACGCGTCGATGTCACCTCTTCGGTCGGCGAGCTCGGTCATTCCTTCAACAGCATGATCGACAAGCTGCGCGAAATTTTGAACGAGACCTCCGGCATCACCCGGCATGTCTCGGATACAAGTCGAAGCATTTACAATAAGAATACCAACTTGAAGACCGTGCTGGAGCAGGTCACACAATCGTCCAACGATCTCGCAGTCGGCGCGAACGAAATTGCCGAGGATGTCACCGGCATGAGCGAATCGATTCGCGAAATTGAAGAAAAGGTATCCACATACGCCAGCTCCACCAAAACGATGAATGCACGCTCTGAGAGCGCGCTTGTCCTCGTCGGGCGCGGACGCGACGCCGTCGAAAGCCAGGCCGAAGGCATGCGCCGCAATCTGGAGGCGACCGCAGCCGTAGCCAGTACGATCGAAGCATTGTCCAGACAAGCCGCAGGCATTTCCCATATTACCAAATCGATCTCCGATTTGGCGGAGCAGACGAACCTCCTCTCGCTCAACGCTTCGATTGAAGCGGCGCGCGCGGGCGAGCACGGGCGCGGCTTTGCGGTCGTCGCCCAAGAGGTCCGTAAGCTGGCCGAGCAATCCTCCTCCTCGACGAAAGAGGTTTTTCAGCTCGTCCGCAGTATTGAGCAAGGTGTACAGGAAGCCATTTCGAACATGCAGATCAATGAAGAGGTGGTCAAACAGCAGGATGTCATGCTGAGGGATTCCGAGGAAATTTTTAAAGAAATCGTGACCAGCGTCAAGTTTATAACGGAACAAATTGCGGTCTTCTCCAGCGAAAGCGACGCGATGCTGGACAGCGCCCAAAAAATTTCGGGCGCGATTCAAAACATCTCCGCCATCACCGAGCAATCCGCAGCCGGCACAGAGCAGGTATCCGCTTCGATGAACGAGCAGATCGCCTCCGTACAAGCCGTCGTGGAAGAAACTGAGCGCATGCAGCAAATGGTCGTGCAACTGCAGCGCACAATTCAAATCTTCAAGTTTTAGCATCGTGACGAAGTTAAGGCTTTGTCCAAGAAGCAAAAATCCCCCTTACGGCGGTAAGGGGGATTTGGACATTCCAGCCGTTTTACTCGGCCAGTACGTAGACTTTCACATATTGATACCCGAACGTGAGCGCTTTTTGGCGCGAATCCGCTACGAACAGATCGACGCGGTTCCCTTTGATCGCTCCGCCGACATCGCTTGCCGTCGCCAGCATTCCTCCGGTCGGAAGACCGTCATAATCGTAACCGGTGATGTACAGCTTGGAGCCGAGCGGGATGACGGACGGATCGACCGCCACAGTGCCGATGCGCAGCGCATTGCCGAAGTAATCAAGTCCCGCCCAACCCCCGTTCTCCTCCGCGGCCGCCGTATACGCACTCGCTTTGGCTTGCACGACCTTCGTGAACCCCAGTGCAGAGCCGTTAACGCTCACCGTTTTCGCGGCTTGGGTCGTTTGGGCGGTTTGGTTCGTGTTCGCGACAGCCGTCTTTTGGGCCGAGTCCGGAATCGTTAGCTTCAGGCCGCCATACAGGTTCAGCGGATCATACTGCGCGTTCATTGCTATCAGACGATCCAGAGGAACCTGGTAGCTGCGCGAGAGCTTCCAGAAGGTATCCCCATCCTTGACGACATGCGTCGTCGCCGCGCTCGCTGCAGCTGCGCCGGAGCACACCAGCGCTGCAGCGAGCATTAACGTAGCTCCGCCTTTTGCTATGTATCGTTTCATTGTAATTTCCCCTTTCCTTGGACAGCTCAGGATTCGCCCGCCTTGCCCGGACGGTGCCGGACAAGGCGGGCATTTTAATAATGAGTCAGCGTTAACCGATAAACATTTGCACCCATTCGCCATTGTAATAAGCGACACCGATCTGCGTAAAGTTCGCGCTCATGATGTTTTGACGGTGACCGGTGCTGTTCATCCAATCGTTCATGACCTGCTGCGGGGATTGCTGACCACTGGCAATGTTCTCGCCCGCATAGTTGAAGCTGATGCCGAACTGCCGCATCATGTCAAAGGGCGAGCCGTAGGTCGGCGACGTGTGGTCAAAATAATTATTGGCGTCCATGTCCTTCGCCTTGGCCATGGCCACTTCGGCAAGCTCCGCATTGGAGGTCAGAGCCGTTAGTCCGGCTTGTGCGCGCTGGGCGTTGACCAAGCGGACGACCTCCGCCTCGAACCCGCTATCGCTCTGTGCGGTATCGGCTGCGTCATTGTCCGTTGCAGGCTGCTGGACTGCAGGCTGCGAAGGTTGAGCGGGCGTGCTCGGTACGGCAGGCGTATCAACCTCGTCTTGCGTCTCCTCCACTGTCCCACTGCCTCCGTAGCCGTTGCCGCCAGTCGTCGGCAGTTGACCCAGCAATTCGTTCAGGTCCAGGCCGCCTCCATTCGTAGGCAACTGGCCAAGGACACCGCTCAGGTCAAGACCGCCTTCGCCCGAGGGCAGCTGTCCCAGCAGCTCGTTCAGATCGAGCCCGCCGAGCTGCTGCGCGAGGTCATTTGAATCTGTGAATTGCAGTTGCTTTACGATCACATTCGCTGTCGGCGTGCTGCCGGTCGACGCCGCGCTTACTGCGGTGCCACCTACTACGAGACCGGCTGTCATCAACAAGGCAAAGCCGCGGCGAACCGTTTTTTGCTTCATCATGGGTCATTCCTCCTCGTGTGTATAAAAAGTGATAAGGACTTCGTTGTCGACGCCATTCATGGTAACATGAAGCGAATTCGTTTTCACGCCATAATTATTGGAAGATTAATCTTTTTTAATGGTGAAATTGGAAAATTACAAACAAAAAAACGGACACACGCTCCTGAGATTCAGGCTGTGATGTCCGTTTTTTGCTTTAGCGATTGGTGATTCTGACCCAAAAACCGCCTTTGAATTGCTTCGGTTCATGGGAAATAACAAATGCTTTTGGGGAAAGTTTTTTAATGGTGTCCATTAATCTTTTCTCATTGCTGCGCTTCACCAGAACTTGCATGACCAGCCGCTTGCCGTCCCGACCGTCGGCCGGCCAAGAAGATACGCCATAGCCATGGTCGCGCAGCTTGTTGGGCAGCTCGACCTCCAGCTCGTTGACGATGACCTGTACGACCAGATAACCCAGGGCGAGATACTCCTCGATGCGTGCGCCGAGGTAGACGCCAATGCCAAAGCCGAGACAGTATGCCGCCATATTAAAGGGATTGTCGAGATTGTCCAGGACAAGGTTGAGGCCGGTCAAGTAAACGAACACCTCAACCATCGACAACAGCGAAGCCGCAATGGTGCGGCCTTTGATCACGAGGATCAGACGCAGCGTAAAAGTCGAGACATAGACGACATTAATGACAATAATCGTCCCGATGAGCGACCATACCATAGACTAATCCCTGGTGGCGATGTACTCCGGACGTGGTTGTTGGCCAGAGAACGGCGCTACAAGACGATTTTCCACACTGTTGAAGACCAGGAACACGTTGCTGCGCGGCAGCGGCGTAATATTGCTGTTCGAACCATGCATCGTGTTGCAATCGAACAGCAGGATCGAGCCCGCTTTGCCGACGGCCGTGTCAATGCCGCCCTCCTTGACGATTTGCGTCAGACTGTTTTGATCCGGCACGCCGTATTCCTGCTTGCGGAGCGAGTCTTTATAATGATTTTCCGGCGTTTGGCCGACGCAGGTGATAAATTTTTTGTGCGAGCCGGGCACGACCATCAGCGCGCCATTGTAGTGGAAATTGTCTTCAAGCGCGATCGAGCAGCTCAGTGCGCGCATCGAAGGCATGCCATCCTCGACGTGCCACGTCTCAAAATCGGAATGCCAGTAAAATTCCTTGCCATTAAAGCCTGGCTTGTAATTGATGCGGGACTGATGAATATACGTCTCGCTGCCGAGCAGGTTATCCACAAGCTGCTTCAGGCGCGGATGCTCCGACACTTTTTTGAAGATTTCATTCTGCTTGTGCACGGCGAAGATCGAACGCACCTCGTCGCCTCCGGGCTCCCGAATCACTTCTTCCTTCGGCTTCGTGCGGAATTCCTCTTGCAGACGCGCCAGCTCGGCCCGCCACTGGGCAATTTCCGCCTCCGAGAAAAAGCTGTCGAGCATCAGATAGCCGTTTTTATCGTACGAATCAAACTGCTCCTTCGTCACGCCGCTGCTTTCCTTCCATTCTGTATACACCACGGGATCCTTGCGATCCAGCAGCTCAGGCTTGTCGCTGATGCGCGAAGGGTATTTGTCGACGGCAGCATTCGTTTCCAGATTCACAGACATGAATGAATTCCTCCCTCAGAATATTTCGCGATAACGCGAGTTGCATCATCCTTCATCCAACTTATATTTATAGTCAATCATGTTGTCGTACTTAATCGACGACGAGCGGATAGACGCCCTCTTCGTCGTGTACCTCCCGGCCGGTGAGAGGAGGATTGAACACGCATACCATGCGCAGCTGTTTTTTCGCCCGCAGCCAGTGCTTCTCGTGGCCGTCGAGCGCATACAGCGTGCCCGGACGCAGCGGATACGTCTCCCCGCCGATCACCTCGATCTCGCCTTCGCCTTCGATACAGTAGACGGCTTCCACATGGTTCTTATACCAGATGTAGGTTTCGGTCCCTTCCTTGATGACCGTGTCATGCAGCGAGAAGCCCATATTGTCCTGCTTCAGCAGCAGCCTCCTGGCATTCCATGTCGGCGTATCGACGTCGTCCTTCGTGTTCAAAATATCGCTCAGTTGTTTTACGATCATGTTGCGATTGCTCCTCTCGATTTAATGGCGATTAAGATTGCAGTTGCAGCTCTTTTTCTTCTTGCTTGAATGCGCTCATGATGCTGTTCATCGCTTCGACGACTTCTGCGAGGCCGCGCTCCAACAATTCTTTTTCTATCGTCAGAGGCGGCATAAGTTTGGCTACCTCGTCACGCGGACCCGACGTCTCCATGATGATGCCGCGCTCGAAGGCGGCGGCGCACAGCTTGGAAGCCAATTCGGGCTCTCCGGTAAAGGCAATTCCTTGAATAAAGCCTTTACCGCGCAGCTCGGCCTCAATCTCGCGATGCTCGTTCACCATTTTGCTGAGTGCGCCGTTGATCATGTCGGCCTTCTCGGCAATTTCTTTTTCGAGCTTGGCGTCAGCCCAATATTCCAGCGCTTCGGCGGCGGCGATGAAGCCCAGATTATTGCCGCGGAACGTGCCGTTGTGCTCGCCCGGGTTGAAGACATCATATTCCGGCTTAATGAGCGTCAGCGCCATCGGCAGTCCGTAGCCGCCGATCGACTTCGACAGGCAGACGATGTCCGGCTCGATGCCCGCTTCTTCGAAGCTGAAGAACGTGCCCGTGCGGCCGCAGCCCATCTGCACATCGTCGACGATGAGCAGAATGTCGCGCGCCCGGCAGATTTCTTCGATTTGACGCAGCCAGGCGTCGCTGGCCACGTTTAGACCGCCTTCGCCCTGTACGGTCTCAAGGATGACGGCTGCCGGCGTATCTACGCCGCTGCCCGGATCGTCCAGCAGCTTCTCCAGATAAGCGGCTGTATTGACGAGACGGCCGAAGTAGCCGTCATACGGCATGAAGGTCGTATACGGCAGATATACGCCTGCGCCTCCGCGCTTGAAGCCGTTGCCCGTTGCCGACAGCGCGCCCATCGACATGCCGTGGAAGGCGTTTGTGAAGCAGACAATTTCCGTGCGGCCGGTCACCTTGCGGGCCAGCTTCATTGCGCTTTCGACCGTATTCGTTCCCGTCGGGCCGGGGAACATCGTCTTGTAATTGAGGTTGCGCGGCTTCAGGATCAGCTCCTGGAAGCGAGTGAGGAAGTTTTCCTTTGCCATCGTGGCCATATCGAGGCTGTGCGTTACGCCGTCATCCAGCAAATAATCGATCAGCTTTTGTTTGATACGCGGGTTGTTGTGTCCATAGTTCAGTGCGCCTGCACCAGCGAAAAAATCGGTATATTCTTTTCCGCTTGCATCCCAAAGCTTCGCATTGCGTGCCTTTTGGAATACGGTGGTAAAATTTCGGCAGTAGCTGCGAACCTCGGATTCCAGTTGTTCAAACACCTTCATCGACGGTTTCTCTTGCTTGTGAGTACTCACCGAATCCCTCCCGGATTGTTTTCATAGGTTAGTTGGTTGAAAAATGATCATTAAAAATTAGTCGTATGCGCTCAGCTCGGTCGCCGCGCAAGCGGTCCAACTCGAATGAGCGGTTCATCCTCATGCTGACCAGCGGGGAAAAGCGTCGAGCCGTAGCCCTGTTCATGCGACTCTTCCATGCTGCAATCGCCGACCTTCGCCAAGGAGCGAAACAGCGCGCGCGACGCCGCGTTTGACGGACCGATTGTCGCTTCGACATAGCGAACTCCATCCGCTTGCGGCCGCGCCAGCAGCTCGGTCAGCATTCGTTTGGCCAATCCTTGCCCTCTTGCTTCGGGGTCGACGGCCACTTGCCAGACGAATAGCGCTTCCGGATTGTCCGGGCGCAGCAGCGCCGATACGAATCCGACCAGACGTCCGTGCTGCTCGGCCACCATGCATGTATCGGCGTACAGGTCGCACAGCAGCAGATAACAATAGGTGGAATTCAGATCCAGGGTTCCAGCTCGCTGGATCAGTTCCCATACGGGCGTGCCGTCTTGCTTGGTCGGAGGACGCAGCGAGATTGGATGAGATGGGGACATGTGCGTCGCCTCCTTCAAGGTATTCAAGCTTGGTATTAATTCATGCGTCTCAGAAAAGATTGCAGGCGCTCGCTCTCCGGATTTTCAAAGAGCTCGCTTGGCGGGCCTTCCTCGACAATGAGGCCGTCGGCCCCGAAAATGACTCGATCTGCCACCTCGCGGGCAAAATCCATTTCATGGGTAATCAGCATCATCGCCATTTCACCTTCGAGCGCGATCTCCTTGATGACCTCCAGCACCTCGCCCACCAGCTCGGGGTCGAGCGCCGAGGTCACTTCGTCGAACACCATGACCTTGGGGCGCATAACGAGCGCTCGGGCGATCGCCACCCGCTGTTTTTGTCCGCCCGACAGCTTGGAGGGATAGACATCCAGCTTGTCTTCGAGACCGACCTTGCGCAGCATTTCTACTGCACGCTCATGCGCTTCTTCTTTGGACAGACCGAGAACTTTGCGCGGGGCCTCGGTGACATTGCGGATCACCTTCATATGCGGAAAAAGGTTGAAATGCTGAAACACCATGCCAATCTTCGTCCGCATACGGTGCAGGTGGGCTTCGCTCGCCCGCACCAGCTTGCCGCCGCGCTCCATGTGCCACAAGAGCTCGCCGTCGACCTCAATGGTGCCGGAAGTCGGCTCCTCGAGCGTCATCAGCATCCGTCCGAGCGTCGTTTTGCCTGATCCGCTCGGCCCGATAATGGCAATTTTTTCGCCGGGACGCATCTCCAGATTGATGCCGTGCAGCACTTCAAGATCGCCAAACGACTTTTTGACGTCGTTATATTTGACGATCGGCAGGGCAGTCTCCCCTCCCGAAACGGCATGCGGCTCACGCTCTTGTACTGTCGTGCTCATCTTTAGGCCTCCCTTCTTTGGTCCTTATACCCGCTTGACGCCGCCCAAAAACAGGCACGGGTACAAAACGATTATTTTCATCTGAAAACTTAGCTTTCAAGCAGCGCAATCTATGCTCACCCCTTTGCCCTTAGGCAAAACACAGCAATAGTCAAGATTAGGCTTCCGATTTATTTGGTAAAGCGACGATTCATCCTCCGCTCCATCAACTCGAACACAATGGCCATCGTCAAGCTCAGCACCAGGAAAATCAGACCGACCATCGTATACGGCTCAAACGGCTTCCAGTCCCTGGACAATATGTTTTTGCTGCGCGTCAGCATCTCCAGCACGGTGATGCCGGCCAGCAGCGGCGTTTCCTTGAACACGACGATCAAGTAATTGCCCATAATCGGCAAAATTGGCGGAATTGCCTGCGGCAATATGATCGACGTCCAAGTACGCCCCTTGGAAAAATTAAGCGCCCGCGAAGCTTCCCATTGTCCCTTTTCGACATTGTCGATGCCGGAGCGGTACACCTCCGCAAGATATGTGCTGTAGTGGATACCGAGCGCGACTGCGCCCACCGTAAAGGCCGAAAGTTGAAAATACTTGTTGAGGCCGAAATACAGGAAAAACAGCTGGATCAAAAGCGGCGTGCTCCGAACGAATTCGATAAACGCATTTGTGACCCACTTGACGACTTTGACGCGAACGCGCACGAGCAGTGCCAGTACGAGACCGGCCACACAGGCGATCACAAAGCCGACCACCGTCGCGTAAAGCGCCGTCTTCAGACCCTTGAGCAGGGTAGGCAGTATTGAAAACGCGTATTCCCAATCCAATTCCATAGCTTACATCCTCCCCGCTGACAGCTTGCGCTCCAACAGCCGGGCAACCAGCGTGATGCACGAAGACAAGATGAAATACAGAATCAATACGATGGTGAACAGCTCAATCGTATTGCCGAAAAACTGACCGCGCAAAATCTGCGATTGAAAGGTCAAGTCGGCAAGCGTGATAAACGATACAAGCGAAGTCGCCTTCAGCAACTCAATCATCAGGTTGTTGATCGGCGGCAGCATGCGTACGACAGCCTGCGGTAAAATGATGCGAAACATGCGCTGGGCCGGCGTCAGGTTGAGCGCAAGCGCGGCCTCCCATTGTCCCTTCGGCACCGCCAGAATCGAACTGCGCACGATCTCCGAGCCGAAAGCGCCGTAATTCAGGCCGAATGCCAGCACGGCGGCGGATATAGCCGAAAACTCAATGCCGAGTGCCGGGAGCGAAAAGTAGACCCAAAAAAGCAATACCAGCAGCGACACCCCGCGAAACAGCATGACGTACACGTAAGCAATTCCACGGATCAGCTTGTATTTGGAGAGGCGGCAGATGCCCGTCAACACCGCCAGGAACAGTGCGACCACCCCGGAGAGGAGGGCCACCTGTACAGTGGTGACCAATCCCTTCCAAAGCAGCGGCGCCCATTCCATCCATAGGGATGGATTCATCGTCTTATCCGCACAGCTCCGCAGCCGTCATATCGCCCGGCAGCTCAGCTTCGGTAAAGCCGAATTCCTGAAGAATTTCCAGAAGCTGTCCGGATTCTTTCATCTTCTGCAGCTCTTCGTTGTAAGCTTCGACGAACTCGGCGTCGGCCTGACGGAAGGCCGCTGCGCCGTAGCCTCTGGCACTCTCACCGTCGGCATTCGTCGGTTGTTCAAAGTCTGCTACGCGCTCGATGTTGCTGTCGCCGGCAGCGTCCAGTCGGGATTGCAGGGCCGGACCTGTAGCGGTGAAGACGTCCGCCGAGCCCGATTGCAGGGCGCTGATGCCGGCATTTTGATCCGGTACGATGACCATTTGGTCCTCGGTGACACCGGCCGCTTCGAGGTATTCGATCTCGATGGCGCCGGTCATGACTGCTACCTTCGCGCCCTTCTCGGCGATGTCAGCGTAGCTCATGATGCCCATTTCATTGCCGGCCGGCACTGCGATCGCCTCGCCGATGCTGTATTCCGGATTGGCAAACGCCACTTCCGAGCAACGGTTCGGATTGATGAACATACCGGCGGTAATGATGTCAAAACGCTCCGCTTTGAGGCCGCCGATCAGCCCGCCGAATTCCGTCAACTGTCCGTTCATCTCTTCGATTCCCAGATTGTTCAGAATGACGCGGGCAATTTCCACCGCTTCGCCGGTGAGCTCGCCGTCCGCCGTTTGATACGCGTATGGCTCCTCGTTGGCAAAGCCTACGTTAATCGTTCCGGCAGCGCGCGCTTTTTCTAGCGTGCTTTCCGCGTCGCCCATGTCTCCGTCGTTTTCACCGGCATTGTCGGCGTTGTTGCCGCCGTCATTGCTTCCGGTGTTCATGTCCGTATTCGTGTTGCCCCCGGTATTCGTCGTTCCTCCGTTGTTGGTCCCTTCATTGTTCGCGCCGCATGCAGTAGCGATCGCCAACACGACAGCCAGCAATACCATAACCATGGTCTTTCTTGCTTTCACGTTCGGTCCACAACCTTTCATTTCTTTAATTTCCCCCCTCTTTGCTCCAGTGCTCGTTGCAGGGGCGCAGGCCGCCTGGACCACACCATCGCGCAGCGGGCTTTTCCATACCGTCATGTATTAAACCAACTTGCCGCTGCATAAACATGATGATTTTCAAGTTTGCAGTAGTAGTATTCCGGAGATGGGGATCGGGTATCCCGCAAGTTGAGTCGCGAATGTAACGAACATTTCGCGTCCATTTCGCGTCGCACGAGGTGGAAAATTTGCCTTGCGCTTCGGGGTCAACAATAATGCTAACATGGATAAGCGGTACCGGTCATTTCCAGTAGCCTTCCATAATTCCATTGAAAACGCGCTCAATTGGGAAGAGGAGAGATTAACTGGCTGAGCCTCCTTATTCCTCCCGTATAGGGCCTTATCATTGCAATATCGGCCGTTTACCCGATTTTGGTTTTATGTTATGCGGTGAAGCTACGGCTCGAAAACAAACGAAAAAGCAGCAAATTGCCTTAAAACCGGCATGATTCGCTGCTTTTTCGCCCAAATTCGTTCTAAATTGTTTCAAATAACGTTTTACGGGGTAATGATTCACGTTATTTGCGTCTTTTAACTGTAAAACCCGCGTGTTTTCAGCCATTTTCCGCATACATCGGACCAATTTGCAATATGCGAATCATCCCCTGCCAGTCCCAGCCCATGGCCGCCGTGATCGTACACATGAAGGTCGAACGGCACGGCGCTGCGGCTGAGCGCGCCGGCAAAAAGCAGGCTGTTCTCCACCGGCACTGCGCCGTCCTCGGAGGTGTGCCACAGGAACGTCGGCGGCGTGTCCGGCGTCACTTGGGTCTCGTTGCTAAGACTGGCCACCAATTCAGGATCGGGCTCCTCTCCCAGCAAATTGGTTCGCGAGCCGGCATGGGCGTAAGGATCTTGCAGCGTCACAACCGGATAACAGAGCACGATGGCGTCGGGCCGGCAGGAATGCCGCTCGATCGGGTCCTCGGCCACAGGATCGCCGTTGTCGTAATGCGTCCCCGCCGTCGCCGTCAGATGGCCGCCGGCCGAGAAGCCGAGCACGCCGACCAATTCCGGCGCCTCGGCTTGTCCGGCCGCCATGCCGGCACGCACGGTACGCACCGCGCGCTGCACGTCGAGCAACGCGCACGGGTAGCGATAGGGCGCCACCCGGTATCGCAGCACATACGCCGAGACGCCCAGCGTATTGAGCCACTGCGCGATCGGTTCTCCCTCGTGCTGGGCCCGGTGACTGTACCCGCCGCCGGGACAGACGATGACAGCCGAGCGGGCGCCTGGCGCCGGGTAAGCGGTGATAGCGGGGCGATCCTCATCCCCGCTCCCCGCCGCGTGCGGCGCACCCTCGGGCCATAGCTCCATTACCGCGTTCTCAGATCCAGCCAACGCACTTCCTCCTTCGTGAGATCGATGTCGACCGCCTCGCGGCAGGAGCGCAGCTCGGCCTCGTTGCGCGGCCCGATAATCGCCGCCGTCGGAAATTCCTGGCTGAGCACATACGCCAGCGAAATTTGAATCGTTTCGACGCCTTTTTCCTTTGCCAATTGCTCGGCACGGCGATACCGCTCCCAGTTGTCGTCATTGTAGAATACCCGCACCAGATCGGCGTCGGAGGTATCCTCCGGCGTGAAGCGCCCGGTGAAGAAGCCGCGCGCCTGCGACGACCACGACAGGATGGGTAGCTTGCTCTCCTCGTGCCAGGCTTGGGTCTGTTCATCGACGCTGACGCAATTCGCCCAATACGGCTCCTTGGCCTTGGCCAGGCTCAGGTTCGGGCTGCTGAAGGTGAAGCCGCGCAGGCCGTGCTCGGCGGCATAGGCGTTGGCTTCCTGCAGCCGTTCCCAGCTCCAGTTGGACGCGCCGAATGCCAGCATTCGCCCCGCTTCGACGTGCTCGTTGAGCGCCTCCAGAATTGCCCCTACCGGCATATCCGGATCGTCGCGGTGCAGCGCGTACAGGTCGACATAGTCGGTCCGCAGCCGCTCCAGGCTGATCGTCAGTTCCTCGGCAATCGCCGCTTTGTTGACTCGATTGCCGTCCTTGTTGGGATGGCCGCCTTTGGTCCACAGGTTGATTGCGTCGCGATTACCGCGTTCCTCGACCCACATGCCGATCGCCTGCTCGCTCTCCCCGCCGCAATAAATAAACGCCGTGTCAATCGTATTGCCCCCGATCGCCGTGTAGGCATCGAGGTTGGCGCAGACCAGCTCGTAGACGGAGGGCCGGAAATAATCCGACCCCATGATCAGCCGCGATACGCCTTTATTCAGACCTTCAATCGTCAATTGCTTCACTGCCGCTCATCTCCTCGCGTTTACAATTTCAATATCGATTCTATTATAAACGAGAGTCGCTTGCACGCATATAAAAGGGTTTTCACCTGCAATATAACGATTTTCGGATCGCTTATTGCAAGGTGATGACATACGTCTTGAACGTATAGCCCTCATCCGTCTCGACCGATTGCGCAGTCAGAAGGCGCGCGCCGGAAGGGCTCCAGCGAATCTTGTCGGCGGCGTATTCCATATCGACGGCGATCTGCGTCGTTTGGCCGGTGACCGCGTCGGCGATAAAGACACCCTTGTCGCCGCCCGACTCGGATACGGCATTGTAGACCAGGCGCGTGCCGTCCGGCGCCCAGGAGGTGCCGAAGATCTGGGTGGACGTCGCCAGCGACGTCTTCTCGTTGCCTTCCAGATCGGTCAGCATCAGCGTCCGCTCGGCCTCGCCGCTCTGGCGCACGATCGCGAGCTGCTGACCGTCCGGCGACGGCACGACCCAGTCGACGCCCTCCATCAGCTCGCGCGCTTCGCCGGCCGTTCCGTCGTCCGCCAGCTCCAGCATGTAGAGTACGCCGCCGTTCTGATAATAGAGGCGATCGTCGATGCGGTGCACATCCGATACGACGCCGCCGGCCTCGGCCAGCACTTCGACGTTGCCTTCCACGTCGGCGCTGACGATCTGGCCGGTCACCGTGCCGAACACGACATGCGTATTGTCCGCCCAGTCGCCTTCATACGCGAACAGTTGGTCCTCCATGAGCCGGATCGATTCCCCCGACTCGAGATCCAGCATATGCGGGAAGCCGCTCGCTTCCTCCATCACCTTGTAGAACAAATGCTTGCGGTCCGGCGACAGCAGCGCAAAGTTCTGTTCCTCGTCGCTCTCCTGCAGCGGCTCCAGCTCGTCCGTAGTCAGGTTGTACGCATAGAGATGGTTCGGGTAGCGCGCCTCGCCTTCGACCGTGATCGGCTCGGCCTCTTCGTTCGGCTGACTGACGATAATTTCCTCCTCGTTCAGCCAATCGAAGCCGCGCAGCGCCTCCAGTTCGTCGATCGTCTGCACCTGCGCTGCGCTGTCCTGGGCCTGCGCCCCGTTTTCGAGCACCGTAATCTCCTTGTCCGGCTTTTCGATCACTTCGCGTCCTTCGTTGGCGTTGCTCTGCCCGCAGCCCGCCGCCAGCAGACAGGCCGCCATCAGCGCGAGCGCTGTGCGTTTGGTTGGTTGATGGTTCCGTTGATTTTTCATCTGGTATCCCTCCCGTATTGGATGCCTTCAGCATACCAACCGGTTATTTCCACTTCGTGCCCGAGTTGTTTCCGAATTGTAACATCTGGCGACTGCGCTAGTCGGTCGAGCGCTCGCTCGAATGCCCGGGAAAGGTCAAAATGAAACGCGTGCCCCCGCGCGCGCCGCACGCCGCCTCCACGGCAATCTCGCCGCCCTGCTTGTCCGTCATCTCGCGCACGAGCGCCAGGCCGAGTCCGCTGCCGCCCGTGCGGCGCGCCCGGTCCTTGCTCACGGTGTAGAACGGCTCGAAGATGCGCGCGCGCTCCTCGGCGGGGATGCCGAGTCCCGTATCGGCAATCGCGACGCGCACGCGTCCGTCCTCCTGGGCGCAAGTGACGCAGACCTCGCCGCCCCGGACGTTGTACTTGATCGCATTATCCAGCACATTCATAAAAATCGAGCTGAGCAGCTCGCGGTCGCCCCATACGGCAGCCGATTCGAGCCGGCTCTCCAGGCTGATGCCGAAGCGCGCCGCCTTGCCGCGCAGCCGCCCGCACAGCTCCCCCAGCAGCTCATCCACCGCGACCGGCCCGGCCTCGCTCTCGAATTCGTACTTCTCCAGCGCCGACAGCCGCAGCACCTTGTCCACCATCTCCTGGAGCCGCTGCGCCTCGCGGCTGATATTGACCTGCGCCTCCGCCACCAGCTCGGGATCGTCGGCGTACATCTCCAGCAGATCCCCGTAGGCGCGGATCGAGGTCAGCGGCGTTTTGAATTCGTGGCTGATGCTGCCGATGAATTGCTTCTGGCGCTGCTCGAGCGCCTGCAGCTTGGTCACCGCGAGCGTCAGCTTGTGACGCTCCGCCTGCAGCCCGTCGATATTGCTGCGAATCGCATCGCTCATATAGTAGATGCCCGCCTCGAGCTCGCCGAGCTCGTCGCCGCGCACCCGCGCGGCGGCGTGCGGATAGTCGCCCCGCCGGATCGCGCCGACCAGATCCCGCAGCCGATAGATGGCGCCGCTGAACCGGTGCAGATACAGATAGCCGATCAGCAGACCGGCGCCGGCGACCGCCGCTCCCGTCGTGAGGAAGAGCCGCTTGATCGAGGCGTGGAACGCCTGCTGCGTCTGCAGGGAATAGTAGAACTGCACCACGCCGACCTGGCCGGCGGACCCGGCCAGCGGCGCCATGTATACGAGCGAGGCGCCGGACACCTGGTAGGCCGTGCGGCCGGACAGCGCATAGTCGAGCGTATCGCGGATGTCGAGCGCCTCCAGCTGCTGCAGCGAATTGCCGACAGGCTCGCCAGCGCGGTCGTAGATGACGACAGGCAGGCCCGATTGCCTGCTGATCTCCATCGCCAGCCCCTGCCCCCGCAACCGCAAAAATTCGTCGTCGTCCTTGCGGTCGCCGAGCATGTACGCTTGACGCACGCGTAATCCTGCGATCTCGCTCTGCCGCGCCAGCTCGCGCTCCGTCTCGGCGCGCTGGCTGGCGTCGATGCCCTGCAGCACGAGCCGGGCCAGGATCGCCACCGCGGCGACAATCAGCACCGTCAGCAGCAGACTGAGCTTGACCTTGATGCTGATGCGCATCATGGCGCCGCGCTCGCGCGGTAGCCGACGCCGTGCACGGTCTGCAGCAGCTCCGCGCCGACCTGGCCGAGCTTTTGCCGCAGGCGCCGGATGTGAATATCCACGGTGCGGGTCCCGCCTGCATAGTCCATGTCCCATACGAACTCTAGCAGCTGCTCACGCGTATAGACCCGTCCGGGATGGGCCGCGAGCAGCGCCAGCAGATCGAATTCCTTCGGCGTCAGCTCCAGCTCCCGCTCGCCGGCGACGGCGCTCCGGCTCGCCGGGCGGATCGTCACCGGACCGAGCCTCAGCTCGCCCGGCTCATGCTGCTGATGATCGCGTTCCATGCGCCGCAGCAGCGCCTTCACTCGCGCCACCACCTCGCGCACGTCGAACGGCTTGGTCATATAGTCGTCCGCGCCCAGCTCGAGCCCGAGCACCTTGTCCACAATATCGTCCTTGACCGTCAGCAGGATGATGCCCAGCCCCTGGCGCTGCTCCAGACGGCGGCAGACGTCGTAGCCGCTGAGCCCCGGCATCATCACATCGAGCACCATCACCTGCGGCCGGAACGCCGCCACCTTGGCGAGCGCCTCCTCGCCGTCCTGCGCCGTCTCCACCGCGTAGCCTTCGCGCCGGAAGGCATAGGCAATCGCGCCGACGATGCCCGGCTCGTCATCGACCACCAATAAGCGCGGCTCAGCCGTCATCGCGCATCCCTCCCTTTTTTCATTATTGTACCCCAGCAGGCGGCCTGTGCCCACCACGTCAAATAGCCGCCCCTGCCGGAGCGGCTTCGCAAGACATCGCGTCAGTTGTCAATTATACGAGATCGCAGGCTTCTACCGGCATCCAGTGCTCGTCCTGACCGTCCCACTTGACGTTGCAGCCGATCGGATTGGTCAGCGGAGTCGACACCGGCTTGCCGGCCAAGTGCTCGGCCAGCGCTTCGTCCAGATTGTTGACCGTCATCTTGGACGTGTCGCGCGGCTGATCGACGCCGCGTCCGGTGTATACGAGCCGGCGTGCGTCGTCCAGCACGAAGAAGTGCGGCGTACGCAGCGCGCCATACGATTTGGCGACCGCCTGACTCTCGTCATGCAGATACGTCCACGGGAACTGCTGCTCCTCCATCCGCTGCACCATATGGCCAAAGGAATCGTCCGGCTTCGTATTGACGCTGTTGGCATTGATTGCGACGAAACGCACCCCTTGGTCCGCATACTTGAGCGCCGTGGCGCGAGTTACCTCGTCGGAGCCGACGACGTACGGACAATGATTGCAGGTAAAAAATACGACGAGCACCTTGGCGTCGGCAAAATCGCCCAAGCCGTACGTCTTCCCGTCCGTGGCCGGGAGCGAAAATTCGGGCGCCTGGGCGCCGAGTTCGAGCGTAAAGGCCATCCCTTTCTCCTCCTTCCATGCCTAGCATGGGTCTTGTGTGGAGTATAGCAAAAACGCTTACAGCTGTCCACGCTCGGCGTGGTGGCGTGGTATAATGGAGGGGAATCAATGCAGGAAAGGAAATGATGAACAGTGAGCACAACGATCGAGCACATCACGTATATGGAAGAAGCGGCGCTGCGCGTGCGGACACCGCTGCTGGAGGGCATCATCGTCCCCGCTTGGGGGACCAATCTGATCAGTCTGATCTGGCGCGAGAGCGGCACGCCGCTGCTACGCACCCCGGCCAGCCGGGAGGCGTATCTGGCCAAGCCGGTGCTGCACGGCACGCCCGTGCTGTTCCCGCCCAATCGGATCGACGGCGGCACCTTCGATTTCAACGGACGCACCTACACCTTCCCCGTCAACGAGAAGGACAAGGGCAATCACATCCACGGCGTGCTGGTCGACGCCCCTTGGACCATTGCGCATACTGCCGCAGATGAGGGCGCAGCCGTCGTCGAGACGGCCGTGCGGGCCAAGGACGTGCCGGCCGTCTTCGCCGCGCTGCCGCATGATTTTACCGCGCGCATGCGGTTCGTATTCGAGCAGGGACGTGTCACGCAGACCTTCACCGTCGACAACGACGACGAAGCGCCGATGCCGTGGGGACTGGGCTATCATACGACCTTTCATTTTCCGCTGACCGCGGGCGGCGACCTGTCGCACTGCACCTTCCAACTGCAGACGGATCAGATCTGGGAGCTGGGCGAACGTCTCTTGCCCACCGGACGGCTGCTGCCTGCGCCGCGCCGCGAGGAGCTGGAGCAGGGCCTGTCGCTGCAGGGCATCGCGCTCGACGACGTGTTCCAGTCCCGGGATCAGGGCGACAATGAAGCCGTGCTGACCGATGAACAGGCCGGGCTGCGCATCGTCTACCGCGCCGACAGCCAGTTCGGCCAGTGGGTCGTCTACAATGCGGGGGGCGAATCCGGCTTTCTCTGCCCCGAGCCGTATACCTGGGTCACCAATGCGCCGAATGTAAAGGCCCCCGCCGAGCTGACCGGGCTGCGCGCGGTCGCGCCGGGGCAGCGGGCGGTCGCAGTCACCCAGATCAGCGTGAGCGCGCGCTAGCCGGGCGGAAGCTGGATATAGCGGCGGATCGCAGCTAGCTAGCGCGGGACGCGGGAGAACAGCGTGTACAGCAGTGGACCGACGAGCGGCAGCAGGCCGAGCCAGGCTGCCCCCGGCCTGCTGCGATACCCACGCTGCTGATTGGCGATGGCATACACCGACAGGAGCGCGAGCAGTACGAAGTCGAGCGTCATGACATGCACGAAGTGCGAAGCCATGAAGGCTTCCGCATACGCCTCCGGATCGCCGCTGCCGACGCCCCACGCGACCAGTCCAAGCGTCAGCGCCAGCAGCAGCAATTGAACGAGCCGGCTCTCGCATACGCTGCGCAGTCCGCCGGAGACGCGATGATGGATGCGACGTCCGGGCAACGACACAAAAAAATAGGGCAGCAGCGCAAATGCGCCGAGTCCAAGCGACAACACTACAAACGGCCATGCCGGCCAGGAGCCGCGGTCGTCGCGCAGCAGCAGACAAGCATATACGAGCGGAAACACGCCAAGCAACGCGAACATCATCAGCACCAGCGGCTCCTCCGCCTGCAGCCGGAGCAACTCCGCAAAGATCGGATCGTCGCCTACGCCCTCGCCGGGCGCGAGCCATACCGCGTAGCCAATGAACAATACCCATACAATGAACCACAACAATCGCAAGCACGATCTCTCCTCTCTGTATAGACTCCCTTCGACACAAACCGAGCAATTCCTGTTCGCTTTTCGCATCCGAATTCTGAAAGATCACAATATTGTAAATTGCTTTTAAGATATTTTTAATAATCTTCCATTATACTTGACCGTATAAGATAAGAAACTCTATAGGATTGGAGTGACCTGGCATGCAAACCGTGATCATGTTCCAAAACCGTACAATTCCCGTTTATTTATCGGAGAGCAATAAAAAGACGATGGACAGGCTCGCCGAAACGCTGAACCGCAAATGGGTTTTTGGCAAAAACGCGTTGAAGAATTGTCTGCGTTCCTTAATCAGCGTCGAGGTTGTAGGCAGCGAAGCGACGCTCCACGCCATCAACGAAAAAGATACGCTGACCATTTCATTATTTTAAACAGGACAAACGATCCTTTCTTTTTATACAGGCTATTCTACTCATACAAAAAGACCGGAATCCGTGTAGAATCCGGTCTTTTTGGGTATCCAATACATAAATACAACGATTGCATCAAAAGGGGGGCGCTCATGAACAATGTTCCCAAGCTGCTGATCGTGGCCGGGGCCGTGCTGGTCCTCATCGGGGCCGTCTGGATGCTTGGCGGGCGATGGTTTGGACTCGGACGGCTGCCGGGCGATATCGTCGTGGAGAAAGGCGATGCCCGCTTCTACTTTCCGATCGTCACCTGCATCTTGATCAGCGTCGTCGGCACCGTCATTCTCTCCGTCGTCCGCTGGCTCACCAAGTGATCAATCCAGTTCCACCATCGCCTTGATGACCTTGGACTCCGGCTTCAGCCAGCCCTCGAAGCGGTCCGTCATATCCGCGAACGCCGCACGATGCGTGATGTAGCGGGCAATGTCGACCGCGCCGCCGCGCACGGCTTCCATCACGACCGCAAAATCCTCCCGCGTCGCGTTGCGGCTGGCCAGCAAGGTCAGCTCGCGCTTGTGGAACTCCGGATCGTGAAATGACAGATCGGCCTTGACCAGGCCGACATACACCAGCTTGCCGCCATGCGCGACGTACCGGAAGGCGTCGGTCATCGAGCGGACGTTGCCGGTCGCGTCAAACACGACGGTCGGCAGATCTCCGGCGGTCAACGCCTCCAGCGCCTGCAACGGCTCCTCCAGCGCATTTACGGCCTCGTCCGCCCCCGCCCACGAGCGACAAAATGCAAGTCTTTCCTCATTAATATCCATTGCGATAACCTTGGCGCCTCGATGGCGGGCGAAGGCCATCACGCCGAGCCCGATCGGGCCCGCTCCGATGACCAGCACAGTCTCGCCCGCCTCCAGCCCGCTGCGGCGCACCGCATGCGCGCCGATGCTCAGCGGCTCCAGGACGGCCGCCTGATCGAGCGACAGGCCGTAGGTCCGGAGCAAATGATCGGCGGGCACGACGATCCGCTCCCGCATGCCGCCGTCGACATGCACGCCTAGCACGCGCATCTGCGTGCAGCAATTCGTTTTGCCGGCCCGGCAGGCGATGCAGCGCCCGCATTCCAGGTACGGCACGACGGCCACCTGATCGCCGATGCGGATACCGGCATCCGGTCCTTCCACCTGCTCCACGATCCCCGCGAGCTCGTGGCCGAGCACGCGCGGATAGGTGAAGAACGGCTGATTTCCTTTGTAGGCATGCATATCCGTACCGCAGATGCCGATGCGCCGGATCCGCACGAGCGCCTCTCCCGCCTGCGGCGTCGGCACAGGCGCCTCCTCCATGCGCAGCCGGTCGGGCTGCTCGCATACAATCTGCTTCATCATGTGCGTTCACCTGCCTTTGTCGTGTCGTATTCCGCCCGGCCGCTCGGCCACGTCATATTGTGCACCGGACGCAGCCGCTCCAGCACCTGCTCCAGCACGCTGCGGTCGAGCGGCTCCTCCGCCCAGGCGATGTTGCGCGCCATATTGCGCGGGTTGGCCGTGCTGACGAGCGTCGTCGGGATAGCCTCGTGCTTGCGTGGCATATTGCACCGCCAGCTTGGCCAGATCGACGCCCTGGTCGGCGCACCATCGGGCGGTGTCGCGGCATGCCGCCTTGACGTCGATCAGATTGACGCCGCCGTCGACGGCGGCGTGCACCGTACGCACGCCTTCGGCGGGATCGATATCGCGGAATACCGAGCCGAGCGCCGCTGCGCCGTAGCTCAGTGCGGACACCTCCAGACCGGTGGTTCCGAGCTTGCGAACCTTCATTAGCGCACGTCTCCTTTCGTGTTCAGCTTGTAGAAGGCGGCGGCATTGCCGCCGTACAGGGCGCCGCGCTGCGCCGCGCTCAGGCCCTCCGGCAGCGCCTGCTCCAGCGCCTCTGCAAGTCGGTCGTAGCTCGAAGCGAGCAGGCAGACCGGCCAATCGCTGCCGTACATGACACGCTCCGGACCGAACAGCTCCCACACGGCCCGCACATACGGAGTCAGGTCCTCGGGACGCCACCCATCATGATCCGCCTCTGTTACCATGCCCGAGAGCTTGCAATAGATGCCCGGATGGGCGGCGATCTCGGCCATCCGGCTGCGCCACGGCTCGAGCTCGCCCGCCGCGATCGGCGGCTTGGCCAGATGATCGACCACGCCGCGCAGCTCCGGGATCTGATCCAGCAGCCGAACGAGCGGATCCAATTGATGCGCCAGCACGAGCAGATCGATCGGCGCGTCCCGCTGCGCCAGCTCGCGCAGCCGGGCGACATAGCCCGGCTCCAGGATCGTCTCGGCGTCGGCCAGCTCCTGGATCATGATTCGGAAGCCGACATACTTGGGATGACGGCTATGCCGCTCGTAATGCGCCACGCACGCCGGATCGGCCGGATCGAGCCAGCCGACTACGCCGAGGATCGAAGGCTCGCGCTCGGCCAGCTCCAGCAAATAATCCGTCTCCTCCAGCGTCTGCGCCGCCTGCACCGCAATCGTGCCGTCGATCCGGTGCGCCGCCAGGGACGGCTGCAGATCGGCCGGCAAATAATCGCGATACAGCGTCGGCATTTGCGGCGACAGCCAGCCGTAATCGCCGCGGCTCAGCTTCCAGTAATGCTGGTGTGCGTCAATGCGCATCGGCGTCTCCCTCCCGGATGACCCCTTTTTTCAGGATCAGATTGGCATATTGCGCGCCTTCGCCTGTCGCCACGACGGCATAGGCCCGCTTGGCCCGCTCATAGAAGGCAAAGCGCTCCATCTGTTCAAACGGCTCCTTTGGCCCGCCGTGACGTACAATTGTCTCCTGATACCGCTTCCATATCGGGGTGTCCACCGGATCGCCGGGCACGACCTCCATCAGCGCGACCGGACGGGGCACGTACTGGTCGAGGGGCATCAGCTGCAGGATCGCATCCAGCAGCGCGGGGATGGCGTGACCGTCGCAGCGCACGAGACGCGACGCAGTCGATGCGGCGGGGAAATTGCCGTCCGCCAGCACCAGCTCGTCGCCGTGTCCCATCTCCATGAGCAGCTTGAGCAGCTCTGGGGGCAAAATGTTCGGAATGCCTTTCAGCATGCTAGCAACCACCTTTCAAAACCGATTCCCCTTTATTGTAACAACAATTTACGATATTGAAAGAATCAATTTTTGCAACGTTATACCCGATTTTGATCTGTGTTGTGCGTCCGACGACATGCGAAAGACCCGTGCGCCTGTCAGCGGCCACGGGCCTTTTCTAGATTCACGCGTAGTCTAGTCGCGCTTATTTCACAATATAGGTCACGCTGATGCTCTTGCTCACGTCCACTTGGCCGATTTCGATCGAGGTGCTGCCTCCGTCCGAATCATCCGCCGCGGCTCGTTCGAAGCCCATCAGACCGCCGCCGCCGGATTGCTCGGTGACCTGCTGGATATCGACGATGGTTTTACCTGCTGCCGCGGCTAGTGCTTCTGCCTTGGCGCGGGCATGCTTGCCCGCCTTCTCCAGCGCCTTGATCTCGAGGTCGCCGCGGTCTTCGATGGTGAATTGCACATTGTCGATTCGGTTCGCTCCGGCTTTGGCCGCCGCATCGAGCACCTTGCCCACGCTGCCGAGCTCGCCGTAGCCGACATGAAGTATATGCGTGACGACGAAGCCGTTCAGACTGCGACTGCCCTTTTCGTCATACTGATAATTCGGGCGAACGTTGAATTCCGCCGTCTTGATGTCCTCGGCTTGCACGCCGTTTTTCAGCAGCGCCTCCTTGATGGCGGCGATCGACTCGGCCGTGGCGCTCTGCGCTGCGGCTACCGTCTCGCCCTCCGTCTCGGCGCCGACGCGCAGTTCGCTCCAGTCGGGGCTGGCGCTCAGCATGCCCGTGCCCTGCACGGTGATCGTACTGTTCACTTGTGTCTCCTCCTGTGCCGCGGCCTGCTGGGGAGCGTGCTGCTGGACGAGCCCTCCTGCCGTATAGACGAGCATCAACGCTCCGGCGATCAGACCGGTCTGGACCCACTTTTTCATCTGCATCGTTTCGTTCTCCTTTCGCGAGGTAGGTTTTCCCACTTGCTACTGTCCTAGACGCAGGGGGCGCGGGGAAGGTTGCAGGTAAGGCGAAGTGGCGCGGACAATTTTCCGTCCGCGCAACACTTCGTTCCGCAAAATCGAGCGGCTCTTCCTGCATCTGCAGCGCAGGATCGGCTCGATTTCAAAACAGATCTCCCTAGTTGCCCGACAACTCATCCATATGATAGGCGATAATCTGCTGGATGTGCTCCCGGGTCATCGTTCCCTGACGCGTCACACCGTGCACCACAAGCCCGTCCACCAGTGCGTGAAGACGCATCGTCTCCAGGCTTGCGTCGATTCCCGGCCTCGCTAGACCGAGCCGAATGAGCGAGTCCACAATTTGACGAAAGCCCCTATACAGCTCGTTGTGCACCTCCTGCCCAAGCTCTCGCAAGGCCGGATCGGCAACAGAGCTCCCGACGAAGGCCAGCCAGACCTCGCATTCCGCCAGCCGCTCCTCGTCCAGCGGCACCAGTTCGCCAATAATTGCCGCGATATCCCGGTAGGGGTCGCCACTGTACACCTTATGTTCAATTCTTGCTCGAACGCGTTCCGACACCAGCCGCATGGAGAATTGCAGCAGCTCTGCCTGCGTCATAAAGTAGTGCCGCAACGAGCCGAGGGACATCCCCGCCTCGTCCGCGATGCTTCGCACGGAGGCTCCCTCCAAGCCATCCCGGCGTATGACGCGCCAAGCCGCTTCCGCAAGCTGTTCTTTGCGCTCATCGTGATTCACGATTTTTGGCATACTTTTAATTTAACATACTGGATTTTTTAATACAATTGTGCGATAATAGCGCCATTCATTAATAATACGAGTGTATTAAAAAGGAGCGTATTTTCCTATGATTCCTGCATTGATTATTGGCTGCGAGATCGGCTTCTGGGGGCTCGTGCTCGCGGGTCTCGCTTGTCGCTACTTGCTTCGTTGGCCTAAGCTGGGCGCCATGCTTCTGCTGCTGACGCCCGTAGTCGATCTCGTTCTGATCGTTGCGACAGCCCTCGATCTGCGCGGCGGCGCCACCGCAACCGCCATCCACGGCATTGCGGCTATTTATATTGGCGTGTCCATTGCTTACGGTCACCAAATGATCCGGTGGGCGGATAAACGGTTCGCCTACCGTTTTGCAGGAGGCCCTGCTCCTGAGCCTCGACCCAAGCGCGGCCCGGAACATGCGAGCTATGAGCGTCGCATGTGGCTCCGTCATTGGCTTGCCTGGATGATTGGAGGGGCAGTCCTGCTTGGTATGATCGCGTATGTTCGGGACGCGTCCCGCACGGAGAGCCTGATCCGCATTCTGCAGCTGTGGTCCGTTATCGTTGCAATTGACTTTCTGTACAGCTTCAGCTTCTCCATTTGGCCGCGAAGAGCGCGTGTCGTTCGCGAACTGGAGCCCGATTGATGCGCCGCGTTCGCGAGCTGGGCAGCCAGACAAGCGCAATGCGCGCGGAACAGCGCGGGACGGGCCTACTCATGGCAGCTCTAACAGACACCAGCGACGCTTAGCGGACATTTCCGCCACCTACACGGCCCATAACCCCCGCTAAGCGTCGCTCATGACCGTTACACAGAGCAGGAAGCCAAAAAACGGCGCTAAGCGTCTCTGATGTCCATTACAAGTACAGCCAGCATACGATCGCATAGTCATAAAAAAAAGACCGCCCCTGAACAGGGACGGCGTCGGATCACCAATTACGAAGTGCTTGGGACATGAGACGCACGCACACACATGGAGCGTCAGTGCGACAACGGGCAGCACACCTTAGAGCGCCGCATAGAGCGCCAGCGAATATTGGACAACAGCACACCCATGGAACGCCGGTGCGTCATTGCATTGCATGCCGAGCGCACCGACTCTCTGCAAGCTGTACATGCTTGATAGCCTGGCACGGCTCCCCTGGAGGCGCGCCGATTAGCCGGTTACTTGCGCTTGCCCAGCAGGTCGAGATGGCGGCCGATGTGCGCGGCCAGCGAGCTGTCGTATTGCGCCTCCTGCTCGATCAGCGTGCGGTAGAATTCGTCGCGGAACAGCGGCCCGCCCTGCTCGTTCTTGGCTTGCAGCAGAATGCCGTACGTGATGTGAATGAGCTGACGCGCATTGTCCTCGTTCATGTAATTCGGCAGCTCGGCGTCCGATACGTCTGCCAGCGGCTTGATCTTGGACAGATCGGTCGTGACGTGGTAGTACGCCAGCG
The DNA here is from genome assembly GCF_014705605.1 of Paenibacillus sabuli. Taxonomy (GTDB): domain Bacteria; phylum Bacillota; class Bacilli; order Paenibacillales; family Paenibacillaceae; genus Paenibacillus_D; species Paenibacillus_D sabuli. Next base: position 34,437 of record NZ_JACXIZ010000017.1, on the reverse strand, counting down.
CCTCCTCGAAATGATCGAGCGCGTACTGATGCATGCGGCGATACAGGTCCGGATTGACCTTGGCGACCGTGCGCACCGCCTCCAGCCAGTTCGTGCCGGCCGTCTTGACATGGAAGCGTCCGCCGGTGTACTTGCCGACCAGCTCGAATACGCTGAACTTGTCGCTGCCGGAGTGAATGCTGAGCTTGTAGCCGAAGTGGTCGGCAATCGCCGCGTGCACCTTGAGCTCGCGCTCAAACTGCGCCAGATCGCCGATGTAGTCGATGCCCTTCTGGAACTCGCCGCAGAAGCGCGGCGCCATGCTGAAGATGTCCAGCTTGCGGTCGTACAGCTCCTTCGCCACCAGATAATGCGATTCCGGCGCGGTCGGCGTCATCGTCTCGTCGATCGAGATCTCGAAGTCGATCTCGCGACCGGCCGTCTTGATGAACGTGTCGTAGATATGCAGCATGTAGCCGATCGCCGGATCGTAGGTGAGCACGTTCTTCATCAGGCTCAGTTCGTCGAATGCCACCTGCTCGGAGCCGACCTCGAAGCTGCGGTTCAGATAGGTCGCCTCGTAATGCGAGCGCTTGTCGGCGGGCACCTCGGCATATTTCGCGCGCAGCGCAGCCTCGTCCAGCCCCTCGATGTCATTGTCGATGTACTCGGAGCAGTCGAGCGTCAGCATCGTAAAGCCGAGCTCCAGCGACATCCGAATGTCGTCCTCAACCTTGAGATGGTCGCCGTCGGCGCCGAATCCGTCCTTGTAGCCTTCCTGAAAAGCGGCATAGCACGCCGCGTCGATGACCTCGCGATAGTTGCGGCCGGTCAGCGCCAACTCGCGGATGCTCTGCTGCGCCAGGATCGGCTTCACGTCGCGGCCGCGAATCGTCTGGATATGGCCGGGACTCGCCAGGCCGAGCCGGTCGCCCAGCCCGAACGTCGCGACCTGCTTGCCGAACGCCTTGGGCACTGTATAGTCGAAATAACGATTCAAGACGAGCCGGTTCTCATGCGAGAGCGGCGCGCGCTTGACACCGTCCTGCTCCTCGCCCTGCAGCGCCTCGTACAGCTCGCCGCCGCCTGCAGCCAGCAGCTTTTTGTCGATGCCGTCGCGCACCATGACCACGCGGGTCGGTCCATGCTCCGAATAGGAGGCTTCGTATACCTTGACTGCTGCGCTGTCGGCCGGCGCCTTCGCTTCGGCGGCGAGCTGGCGCGCAATTGCTGCGATTCCACTCATTGTTCGATTCACCTCTTCGTTAGATTGCAATGCAAAAGTTCGATCCGATCCGATTCCGGCACTAACCATGCCATACGAATCCACATGCTGCATCATGCGGCATGATCATGCGAGACGTACAAGCCGGTGGGATGTTCAAGCAGGGCGATCATGCAAGACAGATCCCATACAGCTTGATCATGCTTGCAGCGACACCCTGACTTGAGACGCTTGTCGGCAACCGGATGTTTGCTAAATAACAACGTTGTCATGCCCATTATAACAACGTTGTTATTGCCCGTCAAAGCTTATCGTGCCGAAATGGGTCCAAATGCGAGAATGCGGGTAACTTACATTACTTGCGATGATTTGCCTCGCCCCGCCTGCGATTCGCCGTGTCGACTGCTGCCGCAGCCAGGCCTGTGCGTTAACAACGTTGTTATTCCACAAAAAAATAAGCTATAATGGGGACAGTCTTGCGGTCGATTCGGCCGCTACGCGCCCAGGAGCGCTACAAGCCCTGCAAAGCCTGCTCACCCTACGCACGAACAATACCGTTAGAAATGGAGGCGCCCGCGCATGACCACGATCAAGGATATTGCCCGGGTAGCCGGCGTCAGCTTCTCGACGGTCTCCAAAGCGCTGCGGGACAGTCCGCTCGTCCAAGAAGCGACCAAAGCCAAAATCCGCCGCATCGCGGAGGAGCTCGGCTATCAGCCCAACAACGCGGCCCGGCGGCTCGTCTCCCGCCGCAGCGGCGCCGTCGGCGTCGTCTGGCCGAGCGTCGAGCGCGTGACGCCGTCGATCCTGATCACACTCATCAATGAGGAGCTCGAGCAGCGCGGCTACACCACGCTGCTCTCCATGAACCGCATCGACTCGGCGCTCGAGGTGTTCAACCGGTTCCAGACGGACGCCATCCTGATCTTCTACGACCGCGACGCCACCTTCGTCGAACGGATGCCCTACCCGACCCGGATCCCCGTCCTCTATTACGGACTCGGCGGTCAGACGCCGTATGCCGCCGTCGACGTGATGCGCGATCAGGCGATCCGCCTCGCGGTGCGGCACCTGTACGACCTCGGCCATCGCCGGATCGCCTATCTCGGCGCCCCCGCGTACCGCGATCTGCTGCAGCAGGAGAAGCTCACCGCCTACGAGCAGGAGCTGGCCGCCCTCGGCCTGCCTGCGCAGAGCGTGCCCGTGCACAGTCTCGAATCGCATGACGGCTATCTGGCCGCGATGCAGGTGCTGGGCGTGCATAGCCCGGCGGAAGGCTCGGACGCCAGCGGCGCCGGGTCCGCTGCCGCCGCGCGCCCGAGCGCGATCATCAGCGGCAGCTACGATCTGACGCGCGGCATCCTGCGCGCCGCCGCCGAGCTGGAGCTGGACATCCCCGTCCAGCTGTCGCTGATCAGCTACGACCATATCCCCCGGATGGCGGAGCTGCAGCCGCCGATCAGCGCCGTCGGCGTCGACGTGCGCCGGATCGCACGCACCATCGCCGCGCAATTGATGCGTATGACCGGAGCGGAGGACGGCGGCGCCAGGGCGCCCGATGCGCCGCACGAAGCCGCCTCCGCAGCGGACGCTTCGGTTCGTTCGGACGAGGGCGGCGCAGTCTGGCCCGCGGACGCTCGAGACGGCGACTCCGAAGCGGGCGCGGGCGGAGCCTCGCTGCAACTGGCGCCGGAGCTCGTCGACCGCGGCTCCACCGCGCCGCCCGAGCGCCGGGGGCGCGCGACATGAGACCGGCGCCGCTGCGCAAGCAATTCGCCGCCGAGGACATGCCGCTCGCGCTTGCCTACCGCGACACCAAGAGCTCGCAATGCGAGCTGCCCGACCATTTGCACGACTGGTACGAGCTTGTCTATGTCTACGCCGGCTCGGGTGTTTTTTTCATCGATCGCTCCCTCTATGAGATGAAGGCCGGCGATCTGTTCCTGATTCCCGGCAATACGATTCACCGCGCCTTCCCCGAGGCCGCCAATCCGGTCACCTCGACAGCGCTCTACTTCAGCCCTGCACTTGTGCAGCAGACGGTGTACGACGACTTTGCCTATCTCGACAGCTTCCGCTACTGCGCTGCGCATCAGGCGTACAAGTACACCGGCGACGAGGCTTTTGGCCGGCAGACCCGGACGCTGCTGGACGCAGTGCACGCGGAGCTCGGCGCCTTCGGGCATGGCGCCCGCAGCGCGGCGCGGCTCTTGCTCCTGCAGCTGCTGCTGCTCATTGGCCGCCGGCTGCAGAGCGGCGGCACGGAGGGACCGCAGACGGCCGGTCCCCCCTGGATGCGGGAGAGCATGGCCTTCATCGACGATCGCCTCACGGAGACGCTCAGTCTGTCACTGCTGGCGCGTCGCGCGGCGGTCAGCCCCGCCCACTTCAGCCGCGTCTTCCGGCAGCTGACCGGGCTCAATGTGACGGCGTACATTACCACCAAGCGCATCGTCCGCGCCAAGGAGCTGCTGGCCCGGACCGACGACGGCATCGGCGAGATTGCCGCCCGGTGCGGGTTCGAGAGCCTGCCCCACTTCCACCGCGTCTTCAAGCGCATCGTCGGCCGCACGCCGGGCTCCTACCGTTCGGAGGGGCGATTCTGATACCTGCATGGCTGGCGCGCAATGGTTGACCCACCCTGTCGCTTGTTGCGTATTACAGCTTGATCCTGTCCATCTCGTGCCGGGCTGCGACATCCAAGGGCAGACGGATGCGTATTAATGTGCCGATGCCTTGCCGGCTATAGCATTCCGCTCCGTATGGCTCGCCATAATACAGCCGGATGCGCTGATGCACATTTTTGGCGCCGTATCCCCGTCCCCGGCCTTCCTGCAGGAGCACTCTCGCCTGCTCGGCGGACATGCCTACCCCATCGTCGATGACGTCAAAAATAAGCTGCTTGTCTGCGATGCCCACGCGCACGATCACGGTTCCCGCGTGATCTTCCTTCTGCTGAATGCCGTGCAGCACGGCATTCTCGACGATCGGCTGGAGAATCAGCTTCATGATCGGCACGCTCAGGACATCGCTGTCCACCTCGCAATAATAGTTCAGCTTGCCGGCATAGCGGATATCCTGAATATTCATGAACGCCTGAACATGATTCAGCTCGCCCACCAGCGTCGTCAATTCCCTGCCGCGATTTAAGCCGAGCCGAAAAAACTTGGACAGCGCGTCGACGAGCAGCACGATCCGCTCCGCTTTGATTTTCATGCCCATCCACTTCAGCGTGTCCAGCGTATTGTAGAGGAAGTGGGGCTTGATCTGCGACTCAAGCGCGATCAGCTCAGCGGCCTGCTTGCGAATCTCCATACGATAAACCGTGTCCACCAGCTCTCGAATACGCAGAAGCATGCTGTTGTACTGGGCTTGCAGGCCGGAAATTTCATCATTGCCCGTCACGGGCACAAGCGTGCCGTAATGTCCCTGCTTGACCTCCTGCATATGATGAACCAACGAACGAAGACCGCGCGTCAACCGGTTCGAGAGCAGAATGACCGGCAGGATGGCGATCGCGACCACCAGCAGCCCGATAAGGCCGGTATACTGACCGATGACATCGCTCATCCCCCGGATTTCGTCTACGGGCACCAGCGCCGCGATCTCCCAGCCGTTATAATCGATCGGCTGGAAGATCGTAAAATAATCCTCGCCACCCACGTTCAGAATCGGCATCCTGGCGGCGCGATCCACCGTCAGCAATTGACGCATCATCTCATCCTCGGGATAGGAAGCCAGGGAGGACGAAGCGAGGGAGGTGATCCGCTGCTTGCCGTTATAGACGTAGATGGCCCCATTCCTGCTGAAATTGACGCTTTCAATGACCTCGCGCAGCGTGTCCTCTCTGACATCGATAGCGACGATACCCAGCCTGGAGGTCAAGCTTTTGAAATCGTAAATCGAGCGAAACAAAGACAGCACCTGCAGGCGATGCATCGGCAAGTATTCCTGCTCATACGTGCTCTTCCACAACATCTCTCGCTGCTGCTGCAACTGCTGCTGGCGCAGAACCTCATCCAGCTCCCTCATATTGAAGATATTATTATGTTCCCTTGCGTACAAGGCATCTCCCGACACGAACAGTCGGATCCGAAAAATATTCCGATTGCTCTCGAGGTTGGTGATGACATCCATGAGCGCGTAATAATCGTCCAGCATCTGCTCTCTTTGCTGCAAGCTGTACCCCTGCTGCTCCCGCTTCAGAACTTCTTGCAAGCGTGTGTCCATCAGGATCAGCTCCGAGACGTTTTCCACTTCCCGGAGCCGATATACAATATTGATGTTGGCCTGATGCAGCGCCTGCTTGTACGTGACGCTGATTTGCTCTTCAACGATCCTTGTCGCGTTGAGGTAAGAGAAGATGCCGATCAATGCCGTAGACAATACGACCAGCGCGAGATAAGACAATACGAGCTTGCGGCGAAACGTCAGGCGCACCCTCCTTCCGCCCATTCTCACAGATGTCCGTCCCGATAGTCTTTCGGACTGAGGCCGGTATATTTTTTGAATGCTTTGGCGAAATAATTGGGGTCTGCGTAGCCGACGCCCTCCGCAATCTCGTAAATTTTGACGAGCGGATCCCGCAGCATCCGCTTCGCGTGACGCATCCGAACCTTTGTCATATAGTCCCCGACCGTCTCTCCCGTCTCCTTCTTGAAGATGTTCATCATATGATTGCTGGAGAGCGAAATCTCGCCGGCAATGTCCTGCACCGTCAGCTTCTCGGCGTATCGATCCTCGATCAGCCTGGCGATGTCTTGCGAAATGCGTTGATCGCGCGAACCCGTTTCGGGGAGCAGGGCATGCTCCGGAATGTATTCCGAAATCAGCTGGTTGCGCTTCACCTGCTGCACGACCTTGTTCATCACCAGCGCCAGCTCCGTCTCGTTGAACGGCTTGACGAGATAATCGGCTGCATCGTGCCTGAGCGCGGATTGAATATATTGGAAATTCTCAAATGCGCTCAGGACGATAATCGCCACCGGAATCGCCTCCGTCCGGATGGCCTGGATCAGTTCGATGCCGTTCATGCCAGGCATGACAACATCGGTAAGCAGGATATCCGGCCGCAATTCCTTTATTTTTTGCAACGCTTCTTTGCCATCCGAAGCCTCGCCGCATATTGTAATGCCCACACTTGCCCAATCGACGCAATCCCGCAAGCCTTCCCGGATAATTTCCTCATCGTCTACCAGGATCATGGATATCATGCCTTGTTCCCTCCAGCCGCTGCTCCGTCGTGCGATTATTGAAAGCGTTTGCCACGACATTCATTATACCATGACTAGAAGTTTCATGATCGCTTGTTACTGAACGGTAGCGTACCAGGACCTTATTTCCTCCAGCGATTCTTTTCCTCCAAGACTTTCCCACTTGGACACGTATTCGTCGAAGGCCTCCAGCGGCAATGCTCCGGAAATGATTTTGATAAAATACTCATTCCGTAAATCCGTCAGCGTCTGCGCATTCTCCTCGACGGTCGCGATCGGTGGCGCGTATTGCACAATATTGGTGTAGGTCGGGAATTCGGTCAGCGGGAAGTAATACGGGCCAAAGCCTTTTAACGTCACCCGATTCACGAAGTTCTCCTCGGAATCCCACAACTGATAATAGATGCGGTACCGAATGTCCTCGGCCGCAGGCTCGGCTACAATGGCGCCGTCCTTCACCGTGTAATGCTCGCCTTCCCAGCCGTACGATACGACCTTCAGCACGTCCTCAGCCATATAGGCATTAATAAATTTCACGACCTCGTTCACCTTTGCGCTTGCTCTCGGTACGATCATGTAGACACGTACAGGCGTCCTCTGCTCGTAGCCGAATTGACCGTCCGCGCCGACAGGCGGATGAATCAGCTCCAGCTTTGCGTCCGGCTGCTTCTCTTGGAGCGCTTCCGTAATGACTTTTGCATCCACCCATCCGGCCGTGGTCATCACGGCTTGACCGCTGATCATCTTTTCCTGAATGTTGGCACTTTTGTTCACCGGATATTCGCGGCCAAGGATCCCGTCGGCGTACAATTCCCGCATATAAGCGAGGAAGTCCTTGGCGTAAGGCTGCGTGTACGTATGCACAACCTCACCGTCTTCCACAACATATTCTGCGCCCAGTCCGAACGCGCCCGCGAAACTCTCGATGTAGCCGAACGCATTGCCGTTATTATTAGCGGCTCCGCCGACGTAAGGAATCAGATCCGGTTTCTTGTCGTGGATTTGACGCATGGCAGTGTCGTACTCCTCGAGTGTCTTCGGAATCGCAATGTCCAGCTCTTCCAGAATATCGGTCCGAACCAGCATCCCGAATGTGGATTTCTGGTTCTGCGGAACGCCGATCGCGTAAATTTGATTGTCGTAGGTGACCGCCTGCCACGTCTCTTCCGGCACGCTCTCCATGATGCGAGGCCCATGCTGCTCCAGCGCTTCGCCGAGCGGCGCCAGCAGACCTTGCTGCGCGAGGTTCGCATAGATATCCTTGCTCGGCGTGATAATCAGATCCGGTGTTTCCCCGGACGCCATCATAATGTTGATTTTTTGATCGGGATTCTCCTTCGGCTGCAGTTCCCACTCGATATCGAAGCCTGTCTGCTCCGCGATATAGGCAGCGATTTCGTTATGGTTCAGATTCGTGCCCGCCGGGAATTCCTCCACATTCGACGGCACATACACCCGCAGCTTCGTCCCGTCTTCGCTTTGCGCGGTTCTATCCTGGCCGGATTCGCCCGCATTCGCGCCCTCGGACGGGCTCCCGCCCCCGCTACAGCCCGCAATCAGCATCGCCGCCAGCAGGACAAGCAGACCGCTCTTTGCTTTCATCCATCTGTTTTCTTTCATTTGTATGACCTCCCGGTTATGGTGTAAGGATTCGTTATTGCTTCACGGCGCCGAGCATGGCGCCCTTGACGAAGTACTTCTGCAGGAACGGATAGACGAGCAGGATCGGTACTGTAGCCGCTACAACGGTCGCCCCGCGCACCGACTCCTGGGCGGTGTTCATCATCAAGTCCATATTGTTGATGTCCGCGCTGGAAGCGTTGCTAATCATCTCTCTCAGGAAGACCTGAAGGGGAAAGCGCTCGTGATTGGTAATATAGATCAGTGCTTCGAAATAATTGTTCCAGTATTCAACCGCATAAAACAAGGAAATCGTAGCGATCGAAGGCATGGCAAGCGGGATCATGATCGAAAATAAAATACGGAAATGGGAAGCGCCGTCTATCTTGGCCGACTCCTCCATGCTGTCCGGAATGTTGAAGAAATACAACCGCATGATAATCATGTTGAACGGCGCCACCAGCCCCGGTATGATGAGCGCCCACAAGGAATTCAGCAAGCCGACTTCCTTGACCACCAGATAGGTCGGAATAATGCCTCCATTAAACAGCATGGTGAAAATAAACAGGAACATAAAGAGCCGCTGTCCTTTGAGCCGCTTCCTGGAAAGCGCATAACCGGCAAGAATCGTTAAAAACGTATTTAAAGCCGTGCCGACGATCGTAATAAATACCGTATTGCCGAAGGAATCCCAGAATCGCCGGCTCCCCAGCACGATTTCGTACGCATTGACGCTGAATCCCTTGGGCCAGATGAACACTTCCCCCGCCAGCACGTATGCGTCGCTGCTGAACGACTTCGCGGCGATGTTCAGGAGAGGCAGCAGGCAGATCACGATGATGAAGCTGAGCAGCCCCACATTCACGACATCGAATACCTTCTCGCCGCTCGTTTTTAATTTCAACGGAACTTCCTCCTTCCTGCCGCGACGATCGTCACGGTTCGCTGCCAGCCCGTCACCATAATCCGCGGTCTCCGTATCGCTTGCTGATCGTATTGGCCACGATGATCAGGACAAAGCCGATGACGGACTGGAACAGATTGACGGCCGTGCTGAAGCTGTATTTCATCTGTCCCAACCCGACGCGATAGACGTAGGTCCCGAGGACGTCGCCTACGCGATAGACCATCGGACTATAGAACATCAGCACCTGCTCCAGATCGTTGGCCAGCGCCGCTCCGAGCCGGAGCATAATGATGAACACGATGACACTGCGTATGCCGGGCAGCGTAATATGCCAGATCTGGCGCAGCTTGCCCGCCCCGTCGATGCGCGCCGCCTCATACAGTTGGGTATCGATGGCCATGATCGCCGCCAGATAAATAATGGAGCTCCACCCGCTCTCGCGGAATGCGGAGGACACGACCAGCACGGTGCGGAAAAATCGCTCGTCGCTCATGAACATGATCGGGTCGATGCCGAAGTAGCCCAGCAGTTCGTTCACGATGCCGCCTGTCGGCGACAGCAGGTTCGCAAAAACGGCGCTGACAATGACCCAGGACAGGAAATGCGGCAAATAGGTCACACTCTGGCTGAACCGTTTAAAAAACGTGCTTCGGACTTCATTAATCAATAGCGCCAGTATGATCGGAATCGGGAACTGGAAGACCAGCTTGTACAAATTGATCAACAGCGTATTGACAAATACTTCATAAAACTTGTCGGATTGAAACAAATCGTGAAAATGCTTGAGTCCCACCCACTCGCTTCCGAAAACGCCTTCAACCAGGTTATAATCCTTAAACGCAATTAACGCGCCGTAAATGGGGATATACTTGAAGACTAGCAAAACGGCCAACGCAGGCATCAGCATGAGATAGAGCTGATAATCCAGCAGCAGATCCTTGACTCTTCTTTTCGCTCCGCTGCGCTTCCCGGTACCGCTCACAGCCGGTGCGTCCACTTCCACTCCTCCTTCGCCTGTCTGAATCATGGTGCTTGATTGTCTGAGCATCACTATTGTAAGCACTTACAAATGATTGCTGTATCCCATTATAGAACGCTTCGCGCGATAAAGGTACACGGTAACATCACAATTTCGGGTAATATTAAGCGGAGTTCCCGACGGTCAGTAAACGCGGTGCAAATCAAAACAAAAAAACGCCACACGGCGTTTTTCACACCGTGCAGCGTAGGGGGTCTGCTTTTCGCAGACAAGCGAATCTTTCTTTTACACAAGCTCCTTCAGATTGCGGAAGCTGATCGCCAGGCTCTCGAACGGATCGCGGCGGCAGACGTCCTGCTCGACGACGTACCACTCGACGCCGCTGGCGCGGCAGGCATCGACGATCGTGCGATAGTTCAGGTTGCCTTCGCCGATCTCCGCGAATACCTGCTCGTTGTTCACGATCGCCATGTCCTTCAGATGCACGACCGGCAGACGGCCGGACGCCTTGCGCACCCATTCGGACGGATCGGCGCCGCCCGCATGCACCCAATACAAGTCGAGCTCGAGGCCGAAATGAGCCGGGTCCGTATCCTCGATCAGGATGTCCATGCCGAGGCGTCCGTTATCGAATTTTTCGAATTCGAATTTATGATTGTGATACACAAATTGAAGCCCGTTCTCATGCAGCTTTTTCGTGAATCCCGCCGTGTCTGCGGCGAATTTGGCATACCCGGCCGCGCCGGCGTTGCGATAATCGGGAGGAATCGAGCCCAGCCCGACATACTTGCAGTCCCACAGCTTATGCTCGGCAATCACCTGATCCAGCTCATCCTGCAGCCGATTGAACGGAATATGCGTCGCGCAGATCGACAGGCCGGCCTCGTCTGCAAGCGCCTTCACTTGTTCCGGATCCATCGGGCCGATGGCGGACAGTTGCACCGTCGTATAGCCGATATCTTTAATCTTGCGGAACGTTTCCTTCAGGTCTTCCGGTGTCTTCGTGAACTCGCGCACGGTGTACAATTGCGCGCCAATTGTTGAAAGCTTCATCCAAGCCCCTCCTAAACATGCACAATTTGATCCTCATTATACCATGCCAAGTCCTCGCCCGCTTCTCTGTCAGTGCGGTATACGGGCGAATACTTGACTGTGGTTCGCCAGAAGTGTGATGAAAAAGTAATGCCGACGTGTCCGAAATGCGTTTCCGCATGCTCCCGTAGCGATGTTTCTTCGAAACATTGTACCTCCTCGATTTCTTGAATTATCCTATTTATCGGGAGAAATCGAGGAGCAAAATGGCAGACGCTGAAACGTTCTGCAACTTCGAAAGCATATGCTTTTCTCCAACGCAATTTCGGTCACTCTGGCACTTTTTCACCACACTTCTATATATATTTACGTAGGATGCCTTCGACGCGCTCGAGATGGCGGCGCATGCTCGCGGCCGCCGCCTCCCGGTCGCCGGTGCGCACCGCCTCCGCAATCGCCAGATGATCGCGGTACAGCTGCTCGGCAATCGCGCGGCTGGCGTACAGCTCCACGCGCCGGATCTCGCGGATCGCCATCTCCATCTGCGCCAGGATCGTATCAAGCAGCTGGACCATAATCGCATTGTGCGTCGCCCGCGCCAGCAGCTGGTGGAAGGCGAGGTCGGTACGCTCGCCCTCGATGTCGTCGCCGATCGCATCCTCCATCTCGGCGAGCAGCCCGTCCAGCTCCGCCAGATCGGCGTCGGTGCGCTTGCGCGCCGCAATCGACGCATTGGACACTTCCAGCGCCTGGCGCGCCTCGAGCAGCTCCAGCAGCTGCGTCTGATTGAGCCGCAGCGCCTCCAGGCCCGGCAAGGCCGGGTCGCGCGGCGTCTGGCTGACGACGCGGCAGCCGCCGCCCTGGCGGATCTCGATCAGGCCCATCGCCTTGAGCGCGCTCAGCGCCTCGCGGGTCGTCGAGCGTCCCACGCCGAATTGCTCGGACATCGCCTTGGTCGAGGGCAGCCTGTCGCCGACCTTGAATCTCCCTTCGGTGATCAGCCGCGCGAGCTGCTCGGTGATCGCCTCGTAATGATTGCGCTTGGTGAGCTTCGTAATCTCCATCGCCCGGCTACCCGACGAGGATCGCGTAGACGATGCCCGGTCCGTGCACGCCGATCGTCAGATCGTTCTCGATATCGGCCGAGCGGCTCGGCCCGGAGATGAAGTGGATGCCAGCCGGCAGCTGCTCGCGCTCGGCCTGGTCGAAGCCCGTCAGCACCTCGCCGAGCCGCGTCCGCAGCCGCTCCACCGGGATGATCGCCATCAGCACCGTCGGCAGCAGGCTGACCGTGCGCCCCTTGCCCGCCGCGGACAGCACCGTGATCGAGCCGGTGTAGGCGACCGCATAGTCGGCCAGCACGACGCCGAAGTCGGCCTCGGCGGCGCGCGCCTTCCAGTCCGTATCCGGGTCGCTGTTCCACACCGAGACCTGCGCCTCCGGCAGCGCCGCTTCCAGTCCGAGCGCATCGAGCTCCGACTCCTGCTGCCGCAGGATATAATGCGCGCTCATCTCCTGCGCCTTGTCCGCGATGAAGCGACTCGCCTCCTCCATGCCGGCGAGCCGCACGACATGGCCGCCGACGCTCTTGAAGTTGTCGGTGAAGCGCTGTACGCGCTCCTCCTCGTCCCACTCCATCTCCCGCCAGAAGTCCGGCGCGCCCCGATACGGGTGAGCCGGCGCCTCCGTGACGCGCGGCCGCTTCAGCTTGCCGGCGATGCCGTCCATGAAGGTGCGCTGCTTGACCCGTGAGGCCGCTTCCAGCTCCTGCAGCCACGCCTCGTGCTCGCGCGAATTAGCCATGATGCCCGCCTCCTTTGCCGCCCTGGCCGCGTTCCTGTACAATTCTCGCCATCCGATCCCTGGTCGCCTCGTCCATCTCCTGCAAGCCGCCGCGCAGCTCGCCCTCCAGCGTCTTCCACGTGTCGCGGAACGACTGCTTCGGCAGCTCCGGCGTGACGCGGTAGCTGTTCCAGCCCTTGAGCGGGCCAATTTTGAGCCGGATGCCGCCGTCGCGCGCGACCAGCTTTTGCCCGAGCTTGCCGAGCTTGAGCGCCCGCGCCATACGGCCCGAATTGCCCGCGACCGCGGCGAAGCCCTTCATGCCCATCCCCTCGGCGCGGTTGCCGTGGCCGCGCTCGACCTTGCGGCGGCGCAGATAGACGAGCATGTCATGCAGCGGAATCTTCACCGGACAGGCCTCGTAGCATGCCCCGCATAGGCTCGACGCATTGGCGATGTCGTCCCACTCGCCGACGTTCTTGTTGAGCGCCGGCGTCAGCACCGCGCCGATCGGACCGCTGTACGTGCCGCCGTAGGCATGGCCGCCGATATGGCGGTATACCGGGCAGGCATTGAGACAGGCGCCGCAGCGAATGCAATTGAGCAGCTCCTGGAACTCCGGATCGCCGAGCTGGAGCGAGCGCCCGTTGTCGACGATGATGATGTGCATCTCCTCGGGGCCGTCGCCGTCCACCTCGCGCCGCGGTCCGGTGATGCCGGACATGTAGACGGTCAGCTTCTGCCCGGTGGCCGAGCGCGGCAGCAGCGTCGCCATCACCTCGAGGTCCTCGAAGGACGGGATGATCCGCTCCATGCCCATCAGCGTGATCTGCGTCTTCGGCACCGTCGACACCATGCGGCCGTTGCCCTCGTTCTCGAAGAGCACCATCGAGCCGGTCTCGGCGATCGCGAAGTTGCAGCCGGTCATGCCGATGTCCGCCTCCAGGAATTTCTCGCGCAGCTTCTTGCGCACGAAGCCCGCCAGCACCTGCGTGTCTGGCTCGAGCGTCTCGCCCGCTTCCTTGGACAGCAGCTCGGCGATCTGATAGCGATTCTTGTGAATCGCGGGGATGATGATATGCGAGGGCGTCTCGCCCGCCAATTGTATGATATATTCGCCCAGGTCGGTCTCCACCGCCTCGACGCCGATGCCTTCGAGCGCATGGTTGAGATGCAGCTCCTCGGTGACCATCGACTTCGACTTGACGACCGACTTGGCCGCCTTGCGCTCGGCGATCGCGAGCGACAGCTTCACCGCCTCGTCCGCCGTGTCCGCGAAGTGCACATGCACGCCGTTCGCACGCGCATTGTCCACGAACAGATTCAAGTAATAATCCAGATGGGCGATCGTGTGCAGCCGGATCTGGCGACCGCGCTCGCGCCAGTCATCCCAGTTGCCGTGCTCCTCGGAGGCATTTTTCTTGCCCAGTCGCAGCCGCTCGGTCGTGAACTTGACCGCCTTGCGCAGGAATTCGTCGTTGAGCGCCAGATCGGCGCGGGCCTTGACCGTCTTTGGCTTCGTAGCCGTCGATGCGTGGCTCATCGCTGCGTCACCCCTTCGTATAGCAGTTCGGCCAGGTGCATGACGCGCACCGGCTCGCCGCGGTAGCGCAGATTGCCGGCGATGTTCATCAGGCAGGCCATGTCCAGCCCGACCAGCACCTCTGCGTCCGTTTCCTTGATATGATCGACCTTCTCGCTCACCATCGCCCCGGAGATGTCCGCCATCTTGACCGCGAACGTGCCGCCGAAGCCGCAGCAGTCCTCCGCGAACGGCAGCGGCACGAACTCCAGCCCCTCGACGCCCTGCAGCAGTTGCATCGGCTCGTCCTTGACGCCGAGCAGCCGGCTGCCGTGACAGGACGGATGATACGTTACCTTGTGATTGAACACCGCGCCGACGTCGCTGACGCCCAGCACCTGCACGAGGAACTGGGTGAATTCGTACGCCTTGGCCTGCAGCCGCTGCGCCCGCTCCAGCATCGCCGGATCGTCCTTGAACAGGTCGGCGTAATGGTGGATCATGTACGTGCACGAACCCGACGGCGAGATCACGAAGTCGCTGTCCTCGAACGCGTCGATGATCGTGCGCGCCGTGGCGCGCGCCTCGTCCCAGTAGCCGCTGTTGAACGCGGGCTGGCCGCAGCACGTCTGCACATTGGGGAAATCCAGCTGCACGCCGTACTTGGCGAGCAGCCGCACCATCGCTTCGCCGACCCGCGGGTAGATGGCGTCGCTCAAGCATGTGATGAATAACGATACCTTCATCGTCGCACCTCTTCTTTCAAATGATAGAAAGTAAATGATCTCGCGTATACGTTTCTCCTTTTCGCAGAATCGCTTACGTGTATTATATCAGGTTGTCAGACAAGTTTGAAGAAAAAAATTGCGCTTGCATAGGCGCGAGCCGGAAGGGAATGCATGCGCGTAACGCTTTGACGCGCCACCGCAAGGGTCGTCGGGTGAGGCCGGGCCTGTTACGACAAAGCAGGAAAAGCGAGGCAACGGCTTGGAGGAACAGCCATCGCGGCCCAGCCTCCTACACTGCCGTCACGTCCAGTCCTCGCTCCCGCAGCTCGCGTAGCAGATCAGGCGCGATCCCGCTATCGGTGACAATGGTGTCGACCTCCGTCAGATCCGCCACATGGGTGAACGCCTGCACCCCGAACTTGCTGCCGTCGGCGAGCAGCAGCACCTCGTCGGCCATGCCGATCATGCGCTGCTTGAGACGCGCTTGCAGTTCGTTGGACTCGCTGATTCCGCGCTCCAGATGAACGCCCTTGCAGGAGAGGAACAGCTTGTGCACATGATAGCTCTCCAGCGAGCGCTCGGCGAGCGGGCCGACGTAGGACAGCGAACGGCGCGCCAGCTGGCCGCCGGTGGAGATGACCTCGATCCGTTCCTTGGCGCTCAGTTCCGTGGCGACACGGATCGAATTGGTCAGCACGGTCAGCGGCATATCCGGCAGCCGCGCCGCCATGTACCAGGCCGTCGTGCTCGCGTCGAGCAGGATGCGATCCTTCGGCGCGATGCGCGATATCGCCTCGTCCGCAATCCGCATTTTTTGCTCCGCGTGCGTGATCTCCCGCTCCAGATACGGAATCTCCGGCTGCTGCTCCCGGACGCTGACTGCACCGCCGTGCGAGCGCCGCAGCCGCCCCGCCTGCTCCAGCCGGTCCAGATCGCGCCGGATCGTCTCCTCCGTCACCCCGCAGATCTCGCTCAGCTCGGATACCCGGATGCTGCCTCTATCGTTGACGAGCTGCACGATGCGCTCATATCGTTCTGCGACCAACATCCGGCCATCCCCCATTCCTTGTACGTTCAATTGCACCCGGCGGCGTCTCAACTTGTGTCACGTCATGCCGCATAGTCGCTCCTCACCGACATGCAAGCCAGCAGTGCGGCTTCCTCCACGTTGCCGCAGTCGCTAGCAAATGCAGCTGCGTGCCGCGTGCTGAGTCGCACACGCATGCAGCTGCGTGCCTGCGGGCTGCGGGCTGCGACCCTAGTGTGGTTGCCGGTGGCGCGGTGGCGCTAATGCGAACTGTAAAAGTACAGTTAAAATCAGCGCGATCCGCCAATTTGGGTCCATCAACTGCAAAAGTACAGTTTAAATCGCGCTTTTTCGTCAAAAAGCTCGATATATTGAAAAAATAACTGTACTTTTACAGTTCGTTTCTCCCATTCCATGAAAATGCGACGTCCCAACTGTACTTTTGCAGTTCGCCTTCCGTTGGATGGGATGCGGGCGCGGTGACGTCACGATTTCTTCGGCCTATTGGCACCCCGCTTCTCCGCCTCAGGCTCGCTCGGTCTTACGGGCACCCCGCCTCCCCGCTTCAGCTCGCTCGGTCTACAGGCATCCCGCTCTACATGCTAACTCGCTCAGCCTCCCGCTTCCTGCTTCGCGACCTCATCCCGCCCGTTCTCCCGGATCTCGCCCGGTCTACCAGGCTCCCGGACTCGCCGATTCCCCGATTCGCCTGATCTGTGGGCGCCTCGCCGCCCCAGCTCGCTCAGCCTCCCGCTTCCTGCTCCGCGGCCTCATCCCGCCCGGCCTCACGCTCCACATGCTGTCCATGCTCAGCCAGGGCACCTCGCAGGCTCCCCGATTCGCCTCATCGCTCTCGGTCTGCGGGAACCCCGATTCGCCGCCTCGTCTGGCTCGGCCTCAGCCTAGCCCCGCCAGCTCGCGGAAGCGGCCGTAGGCCTCGTTCCAGGCGGCCCCGTCCCGCGGCTCGTACGTCGTCACCGGGAACGAGTCGGCAATAGCCGCGCGCGCCTCCCAGATGTCGGCGAACGCGCCCTGGGCGATCCACTGCACCGCGAGGTTGCCGATCGCGCTGCCCTCGGCCGGACCGGCCCACACCGGCTTGCCGATCGCGCTCGCCGTCCAGCGGCACAGCAGCGTGTTCTGGATGCCGCCGCCGACCATGTGCAGCCCCTCGAAGCGCTGCGCCGAGAGCCGCTCCGTCATTTCGAGCACATAGCGGTATTTTAAGGCAAGGCTCTCCATAATGCAACGCACGAATTCGCCCGGCGTCTGCGGCGCCCGCTGCCCGGTCCGCGCGCAATAATCGCGAATGCGCGGCGTCATGTCGCCCGGCGCCAGGAACGCCGCGTCGTCCGGGTCGATCCAGACGCCGAAGGCCGGCGACTGCTCCGCCAGCGCCACCAGCTCGGGGAAGCCGTAGGACTGGCCCTGCTTCTCCCATTCCCGGCGCGTCTCCTGCAGGATCCACAGCCCCATGATGTTTTTGAGCAGCCGATACGTGCCGCCGTAGCCGCCTTCGTTGGTAAAGTTGAGCGCCAGCGCCTGCTCCCCCATCACCGGCTGCTCGGTCTCGGTACCCATCAGCGACCACGTGCCGCAGCTCAGATAGGCGAACGGCCGCTGCCGCGCCGGCACCGCTACGACCGCCGAGCCGGTGTCGTGCTCCGCCGCCGCCACGACCTCGATCGCCGGCACCCCCAGCTCCTCGCAGACAGACGGCTGCAGCCTGCCTGCCCGTTCGCCGGGCTGCAATACCTTGCCGAACCAGCGCCGCTCCAGGCCGAGCCGCGTCAGCAGCTCCCCATCCCAGTCGCCGGCGAGCGGATTGTACAGCTGCGTCGTCGTGGCGTTGGAGAATTCGCTAGCCCGCTCCCCCGTCAGGAAGTAGCGCAGCAGATCGGGGATCATCAGGAAGTGCTCGGCCGCGTCCAGCTGCGGCGCTCTGGCCGCCTTCAACGCTGCGAGCTGGTAGATCGTGTTGAACGGCAGGAACTGAATGCCCGTGCGGGCGAAGATGTCCGCGCGCGGCACCGTCTCGAACACCCGCTCCATCACGCCTTCAGTGTGCGCGTCGCGGTAGTGGTACGGATTGGCCAGCAGCTCGCCGCTGCGTCCGAGCAGGCCGAAGTCGACCGCCCAGGAGTCGATCGCCAGCGTCTGCGGCAGCGCGCCGCGGTGCTTGGCCGCCAGCAGCCCCTGCTTGATCTCGTGGTACAGTCGCAGGATGTCCCAGTACAGCCGTCCGCCGGCCTGCACCGGATCGTTGGGGAAGCGGTGAATCTCCTCCACCTCGATCCGGTTGCCGGAGAGGCGGCCGAGCAGCGCGCGTCCGCTGCTCGCCCCCAGGTCGTATGCGAGCGCGATCACCAGCTCGCTCCGCCTTTGCCCCGCACCAGGATGTCCTTGCCGTAGCTAGTGTCCAGGTACGCCTTCATCGGATCGAGCGGCAGCCCCTGCTCCTCGCGCAGCGCATGCAGCAGCGGCGTCACGTCGAATTCGAACGCCTTGCGCACCGCATCCTCGGCGCCCAGCACGTCGGCCCGGCGCTGCGCCTCGGCGACTTCCTCATGGTTGATGAGCAGCGCCTTGGCGTACTGCGTCTGCACGTTGAGCACGGAGCGAATCATCGCCGGGATCTTCTGCTCGATGTTGTGCGACTGGTCGATCATGTAGGCGATATCCTCGACCGTGCGGCGCACGCCCGCATCCTGATCCAGTCCCGCGCCGATGATCTGATAGAAGATCAGGAACAGCTCGTACGGGTTGACCGAGCCGACGATCAGATCGTCGTCCGCGTACTTGCGGCTGTTGAAGTGGAAGCCGCCGAGCCGCTGCTCGTCGATCAGATAGGCGACGATGTGCTCGATGTTGGTGCCCTGTGCGTGGTGGCCCGTATCGACGAGCACCTCGGCTTGCGGGCCGAGCTTCTGCGCCAGATTGTACGCCATGCCCCAGTCCGCCAGATCGGTATGATAGAAGGCCGGCTCGAAGAACTTGTACTCGATCAGCATGCGCATCTCGGGCGTCATCGCCTTGTACATCTCGGTCAGCGCCTCCTGCATCCACGCCTTGCGCTGGCGAATGTCGCCCTGGCCGGGGTAGTTGGTGCCGTCGGCGAACCACAGGCTCAGCTCGCGCGAGCCGGTCGCCTTGGCGATATCGACGCATTCCAGCAGATGATCGGTCGCCTTGCGGCGGATCGCGGCGTCGGCGTTGGTGACGCTGCCGAGCTCATACTCCTCCTCCTGGAACAGGTTCGGATTGACTGCGCCGATCGCCAGGCCCAGGCCCTCCGCGTGGCTGCGCAGCTTGCCGTAGTCGTCCACCTTGTCCCACGGGATGTGGATTGCGACCGACGGCGCGAGTCCGGTATACTTGTGCACCTGCGCCGCATCCTCGAACTTCTCGAACGGATTGCGCGGCACGCCGGTCTTCTGGAATACCTTGAAGCGCGTTCCCGAATCGCCGTAGCCCCAGGACGGCGTTTCAATCTTCAGCTTGGACAGCTGCTGCTTCACCCAGCCCAGATCGATCCCCCGCGCCTGCTGCTGTTCCTCGAATAATGCATATGCCTTGTCGCTCATCGTGACACCCTCCTGTCGGATAAATGAATCCAGCCTATTTCAACGGATAGCCCATCGTCGTCATTAAAGCGTTCTCAGCCTGCGTCGCGTCGAGCCGGCTGTACTGCACGACGACCGGGACGTCGCTGACGACCTCGATCGCGTACGGCACGCCGTGCGGAATCGCGACGCCGCCCGCCTGCAGCTCCTTGGTGCGGATATGCTTCGTCCGGCGCGCGGGCACGAAGACGGCGATCTCCTCCAGCGGATCACGATCTTCGTAGAAGATCGTGATCGTCAGGAGCGCGTCCTCGCGGCCCGCATTGAGCACGCAGATCGATTCGTGGCTCTCCAGCACGCCCGAGCTGATCTCGGGGATATACCCGTCCGGAATGATCCAGTGCTTCTCTCCCTTGCCTGCCGCCATGCGTCGTCCCTCCCTAGCGCGTGAACGCCGCCGGCACGCCGCCGTCGATGGTCAGCATGCAGCCCGTCGTCTTCTCCGCCTTGGACGAGGCGAAGAAGGCGATGCCTTCGGCGATGTCCCGCGGGTAGATGTTGACCAGCAGCGTCGTCCGCTTGCGGTAATGTTCCTCGAGCTGATCCGGCTCGATGCCGTAGGCCGCGGCCCGCTCGTTGCGCCAATTCGAATTCCAGATCGCCGAGCCCTGCAGGATCGCGTCGGGCAGGATCGTGTTGACGCGGATGCCGAGCTCGCCGCCCTCGGCCGCGATGCAGCGCGCCAGATGGGCCTCGAGCGCCTTCGCCGCGCTGTAGGCGCTGGCATTCTTGCCGGCGTAGATCGAGTTCTTGGAGCCGATGAATACCATGCTGCCGCCGATTGCCTGCTCCTTCATCAGCTTGAACGCCTCGCGGGCGACGAGGAAGTAGCCGGTGCCGAGCACGTTCATATTCAGATTCCATTCCTTGAGCGACGTCTCTTCGAACGGGCTCGAGGTGGCCAGACCGGCATTGTTGACCAGGATGTCGACGCCGCCGTAGGTGAGGGCCGTCTGGGCGTAAGCCGCGGCGATGTCGTCTTCCTTGGTGACGTCCATCTTGACCGCCAGTGCGCGATTCGCGCCGTACTCGCCGTTGATCTCGCCCGCGACCTTCTGTGCGCCCTCTAGATTGAGGTCGGCCAGCACGACATGCGCGCCTTCGGAGACGAGGCAGCGCGCCGTCTCGCTGCCGATGCCGCCGGCGCCGCCGGTGATCAGCGCGACCTTGCGGGAGAATTCGGTCTCGGCCGGCGCGAGCGACAGCTTGTACAGCTCGAGCGGCCAGTATTCCACATTATACGACTCGTTCTCGCTCAGCGAGACGAAGCTGCCGAGCGTCGTCGCGCCGCGCATGACCGCGATCGCGCGATGGTACAGCGCGCCGCTCACCTGCGCGTTCGCATGGCTCTTGCCGGTGTTGATCATGCCGATGCCGGGGATGAGGATGACGCGCGGCGCCGCCTCGAACATCACGTCGCCGATGCTGCGGTTGCGCTCGAAGTATTCCGCATACTTCAGCTTGTAGGCCGAGATGCCCTCCTGCAGCTTCGCTTTCAGCCCTTCCACGTCGTCGGTAACCGGCGTCCAGTCGATGAACAGCGGCACGACCTTCGTATGCACGAGGTGATCCGGACAGGCCGCGCCGACCTGCGACAGCTCCGGCGAGGTGCGCCCGCCGACGAACTGGAGCACGTCGTCCTCGTCGTCGAAGGTGAGGATCATCTTCTTCTCGTCCGATACCGCGCCGCGCACGAGCGGCATCACCTGCGCGGCGATGCTGCGGCGCAGCTCGGGCGCCAGCGGCTCGTGCTTCGTGCCGCCGAACAGGCTCGCCTCGTCGACGCGCGCTTCAATGTAGCTCTCCGCCTCGTTGATGATCTTGATCGTCTGCGCGTAGCAGGCCTCTGACGTGTCGCCCCAGGTGACGAGGCCGTGCTTCTCCATCAATACGAGCTCCGCGTTCGGATTCGCCTTGACGCCCTCGGCGATCATCTTGGACAGCGTGAAGCCCGGACGCACATACGGCACCCAGACGAAGCGATCGCCGAAGATCTCTTTTGCCAGCTCCTTGCCGTTGTCGGCGCAGCACAGGCTGATGATCGCATCGGGATGCGTATGATCGACATGCTTGAACGGCAGGAACGCATGCAGCAGCGTCTCGATCGAGGCGCGCGGATGCTTGGCGTCGATCATGCAATGCGCCAGATACGCGACCATTTCCTCGTCGGGCATCTCGCCTCGCTCGATCAGCGGCCGAATGTCGTCCATGCGCAATCCGGTGAAGTTGCCCGCTTTCATCGTCGCCAGATCGGAGCCGCTGCCCTTGACATACATCACTTCGACGTCGCGACCGCGAAAATCCTGCACGATCGTCTTGCTCGACGTGTTGCCGCCGCCCCAGTTGCAGACGCGGCGATCGGCGCCGATGATGTTCGAGCGGTAGACGAGCTCGTCCAGACCGCCGGAGAGCGCCTCGGCGGCGGAGTTGTCCCACAAGCTTTGTACCATTTGATTACCTCCGTAGCAGTAGAATAAAGTGTTTGAATTTCTTTTGTTTATACGGAGTATATCACTTTTGTTTTTGTTTGAATACCTTTATTTCGAACAAAAACAAAAACAAGCATGCCGATACAGGCACGCTTGTCGCGAACTAGCCCAGTCTGCCGCGGATCAGCCATCCAATCCAAAACAATAGCGGAAACCCGAGCGCAAACGGGAGCGAATACAGAAAGTCGACGCGCGAAGCAAACGTCACGAAATACGCAAAATTGGGATAAATGACGATAGAGAGCGCGAGCAAACTCAGGCCGAGCGGCAAATAAAACGGCTTCACATCAGAGGCGCCCGTCAACTCGCCCAGGATCATTGTGGAAGCGTAAAAACAAAGTCCTAATTTGAAATAGATCGTAATGAACCAGATTCCCGCCATGACGACCTCCAGCCGCTCCAGGAAATCGCCGATGCTGATTTTTTTGGCCAGACTGTAGCTCGGGAAGGCTTGCTTGGTGGCAAGGTCGGCGCCCAGAACGAGGATCGAGAGCAAGGCGATGATCGCCAGCATCAAGCCGCCGATCAGCACGCCGGTCAAGAGCGCCTTGCCTGAGCGGTCGCGCTTGCGGACGAGCGGAATAATCATCAGAAACAGTACGACCTCGGTGTACGGCGTACTGAATAACGAGATCGTGCCCCGCAGCACCGGCTTGATCCCGTATCCCAGCACCGGCTGCAAATTTTCAATATGGAACTCCGGGGGGAGCAGGACCACCATCGTGACAAAAAACAACATGACCCAGGGCAGAAAAATTTCCGCCGCGCGTGCGAACGGCTCCAGGCCGTTGCGAATGCCCGCGACGACCACGAGCAAAAAAAAGATATGAATAAATTGAATCGGCGTCTTGGGCAGCACCTGCGTCGTCATAAAATCGCCGATGTTACGCAATACAAGCGCGGACAACATAAAAAAATAACCGAGATAAAGCCAGCTTACCGCCCCGCCCAGCCAGCGGCCGAGCGAGAGCCGCGCCATCCCGACCAGGGTCGCGGAGGGAAAGAGGCGAGCGAGTCCATTGTACAAGCCTACGGCCAGCAATCCTACGACGAGCGCCAGCAGCGCCGCGATCCAGGCATCCTCGCGCGCCTCGTAGGCGAGGGAGGATGGCGCAATGAGGACGGAGCTGCCTACTGTAAACAAAATGGCAAGCACCGTCAATTGATGCAGCCCGATTCGGCCCTTGTCCAGCATAGCCTCCAGCCTCCCTTCAACTCAGTATGCGATGAAGCTGCTCTCCCCAGGGCTCGAACATCCAGATAATCCAATCCAGCGGATTGGGCAATTCCTGAGGCAAGGCCGTCCAGATCGCAAGGATCAGGCCCAGCGCCAACAGGCTCAAAAAAATCGCAGCGTCTTTGAACTTGTGCCGTCGCAGCAGAGCGGGCAGTTCAAGCGCCGCGATACCCGCGCCGGCAAACAAGATGGCGAGCGTGCCCAGCATATTCGCTACTCCTTCCTATCCGACAACGGATTGATCGTCGTGCCGATTCGTCTGACCTTGAGATCCACCTCGATGTTGACCTTCAGCTTGGCGAAGCGTTCGCGCCAATCGTCTTTCAGCCGCAGCCACTCCCGCGGCGCCGCATCCTCGATGCGCTCCCCGAAGCCGAAAATATCCGCTTTGTTGCGCTGCGCCTTGGCGATCGTCTGACGGACAATTTCCTCGAGCTGCCGGGTCGCCACTCGCTCCAGCCGCTCCAAGGACGCGGTATCGCTCAAGTCCATTTCGCATTGCGCCTCGCCGACGTTTTCCTCCAATTGAAAGGATAGATCGATGAATGGCTCTCCTTCTTGATCCACGCTTCCGTTGATGCTGGACTTGGCATGTGTGACCTCCATCGCGATGAAGCCGTCGCCGTCCGGACAAGCCAGATGCCCCGCCGTCGTATCGACATTATTCATGATGTAATTGTAGCCCTTGCTCTCCTGGCTGTTCAGCCAATCGACCAGCTTGTCGTCGCGGAACAGGGCCAGGCCCGAGAAGACCAGCGAGGTAAACGGCTTGGATCGATCCAGGTTGTGAGCCTCCGAGCCAACCTCCTTGTTCCCCTCGATGACCATCCCGGCCAGCACGGTATCCTTGAGCGGATTGGCCAGATCATGCAGCAGCTGGTCCATCTCCACATCCACCGTCGGCGCCCATTCCTCGGCCGACATCTCCAGCGTCTTGAACATCTTGTAGGCGCTGATGCGCTCCATCGGGGTCAAGGTCGCCAGGATATCCTCCGCCTCGGCGTCCCGCGCGACAATGATATAAAAATCGGAGCGCATCTCGCGATTGCGCGACAAGCCGTCCATCACCTTGAGGATACCGTCTCGCGCCAGCTCCTCGCCGATGACCAATATGCGCAGATGCGAGGTGAAAACGGCACGCGGCAGGATAATGGTCTGCTTGCGGAGCGCTTCGATCACCGTCTGCTCGGTCGAGCTGATCGTCGTGAACGGCATGCGGTTGCCCTGATTGCCCTGCTTGGAGGCGACCTCGCCGGGATTGACAATTTGCGTCGTGACTTTAACATTGTCGCCGCTCTTGTCCAGCCCCAGGCCGACCGTGATCGCCAGCTCGTTGAGCTCGCGGCTGTCCCAGCAGCCCGGCGCCAGCCCCAGTACGCAGAGGCATAAGAGAATTAAGGCCTGACGTTTTCGTTGCATCCGAGTTCCCTCCGCTATCAGTCCTTGTGCCTGGGACCGGCCGCCCTGGCATCGCGCTGGCGAATCCGGTTGCGCGTGAGATGGCGCGGACGCGCAAACATCGCCCATTGCGGCAATCGTAAAATGGTGTCCTTCTGATCGGCATTGTTGTACGGCGCCATCGGCGACATATACGGTACGCCGAACGAGCGCAGGGTGCACAAATGCTGAACAATCGCAACGAGCCCCATCGTCACGCCGAACAACCCGAAGATCGCGGCGATGACCATCAGTACGAACCGCAAGATCCGAATCGAGATACCCATATTAAACGAAGGGATGACGAAATTGGAAATCGCCGTGATCGCGACGACAATGACCATGCCCGGGGAGACCAGCCCCGCTTCTACCGCCGATTGGCCGATGACGAGCGCGCCGACGATCGACACTGCTTGCCCGACCGTCTTGGGCAAGCGGACGCCGGCCTCGCGCAGGATCTCGAAAGTGACCTCCATGATGAGCGCCTCCACAAAAGCCGGAAACGGAATGCCCTCGCGCTGCGCCGCCAGGTTAAACAAGAGCGGGCTGGGCAGCAGCTCCTGATGAAAGGTCGTAATGGCGATATATAACGCCGGCGCGAGCAGCGTAATGAAAAAACAAACGTACCGCAGCAACCGAATCAGCGTGGCAAACTCGAAGCGCTGGTAATAATCCTCCGCGGATTGGTAGAACTGGATAAACAGTGCCGGAGCAAGCAATACGAACGGCGTACCGTCGACGACGATCGCAATGCGCCCCTCCAGCAGGCCTGCTGCCGTCACATCCGGTCGCTCGGTGTTGTACATCGTCGGAAACAGCGTGGCGGTCTCGTCCTGAATGAGCTCCTCAATATAGCTGCTCTCCAGAATGCCGTCGATGTCGATTCGGGCGAGGCGTCTTCTAGCCTCCTCGATGACCGCTTCATCGGCCGTTCCCTTGAGATACATTAAGCCGACCTCGGTCTGCGTCGCGCGTCCGATCCGCGACGTCTCCAGCCACAGCTGCGGCGAGCGAATGCGCTTGCGCACTAGCGACACGTTCGTCTCCAGCGATTCGGTGAAGCCTTCGCGCGGTCCGCGCACGACGGACTGCGTAGCGGGCTCTTCCACCGTGCGGTCGCTGTCCTTGCGCGTGTCGGTGGAGAATCCGCATGGCAAGCCCTCCGCCAATATGACCGCAAAGCCGCTCAGCATGGCGGCCAGCACCTCGTCGATCGTACCGACCCTCGCGATGCTGCCGATTGGCGCAATCAGATTGCGCAGCAGCGCTTCCTTTTCTGCTATACTGCTTGATTGGATGAGGGCGTCGCCAAAGTCCGAAGCCCGCAAAATCAACGATTCCTTCGTCAAATCCTGAACGGCTGCGCTGTTGACCAGACCTTGGATATACGCCAGCCCGATTTTTTGCCGCCCCTGCGGATCGAGACTGATCTCGACGCCCGCTACATCGACCGAGCCGCCAAAAGCCTGCTTGATGACGGCAAAGTCTTGACCGAGCCTGCCTGATATCGGGCGTGCGCGATCGTCTTCGCTCGGCTTGGAAGGGGCGGGCGTGCTGCGCGCGACCCAGCTTCGCAACAATTTCGTTAGCATGCCCATCGGGCATCACCTGCCTGCTCAAGTTGCGTATTTCGGCGCAGCTCGCGGCTGACTGCCAATTGACCAGTAGTATGACCAATATTCGGTAGCGGGATGCATCAGCACGCCAAAGAGCCTCGCGGCATGCCGCGAGGCTGCAAGTCTGCTCGCACCTTTAACGTACCCGAATCCGCCAGCGCGCCGCCATCAACCCGACTGCCGCGACGAGCGACAAGCCGGCCCCCGCCACGTACATGGCCGATCCGCCCCACTGATCCATGATGGCGCCGCCGGCCAGCCCGCCGACGATGCCGGCCAGGCCGAGGAAGACGGCCGAGAACAAGGCCAGTGCAGTCGAGCGCATCGACTCGGGCGCCAGCTTGACGGCGTAATGAATCCCGGTAATCCAGAATACCGCGAAGGTGACCATATGGCTCGCCTGCAACGCAATCAGCAAAACGGGATCGTCGATCCAGGCATAGGCGAGCCAGCGCACCACATAGAGCGACGCCGCGATGCCGAGCAGCGCCAGCTCTTGATAGCGATGCAAGAAGCGGCCCAGCAGCGCGAAGGTGGGGATCTCGGCGAGCGTCGCCAGCGCCCAGCCCAGGCCGGCCATCGCATCCGTACCGCCCAATTCCTGCAAATGAAGCGTGAACAGCACGTCATTCATGCGGTGCGGTACCATAATGAGAAAGGAGACCGCGAGCAGCAGCAAAAAGGGCTTGTGGCCGAGCAGCGCGCCCAGCTGACGCACCGACAGCCGCGCCCCCGTGCCCGGCTCGTCCTTCAAAAAGAACAACAGCAGCAGCGCCGCCGCCCACACGCCCCAATACAAGTACGCCACGTGCTCGACGCCGCCGATCAGCGGCAGGATCGCACCCGAGCTGAGCGCCACCGCTGCAAAGCCGACCGAGCCCCAAAGGCGAATCGAGCCGTAGCTGCGGCCCGCCTCGGCCGCCGTCCGCACGGACAGACTGTCGAGCAGCGCGGTCGACGGGTAGACGAAAAAGAACAGGGCCAGCATAAAAATAAGCGTCACCGCGTACGAGCTCGAGTTGAAAACCCCGACGCTCGCCACGACCGTCATAATCCACAAGAGCGCGATAATTCGCTTAAGCGTATTGTACCGGTCACTGACAAAGCCCCAAAACGGCTGGGCAAAAATCGACAAAAATGGGCCGAGCATCATCAGCAGGCCAATCTGCGAGGGCGAGTACCCTTGATTGCCGAAGTAAATCGGCAAAAACGGCACGATAATCGCATTGGTCGCCAGATAAGAAGCCGTCAGCCCGCGCAGCAGCTTGAGCTGCGGAGCCCTGCGCGCGCCAGTCGCGTCCTGCGGCCCGACAGCAGCTCCGTCTTGCGATACGGCAGCTCCGTCTTGCGATTCGACAGTCGCGTCTTGCCGCTTCCGCCGATTCGTCTTAAGCATCATTTGCATATTCCTCTTCCCGGATGAATTCGTGAGAGCCTGTCTAATCATACACCGAATCCCGGCCGCTTGAATAGCCAAAAAATCAAACGATCACATGTGGACGGAGAAACTGAGACCCCTTCACCTTACGGACACTTTTGTCCGTTAGACATAGATCTTGGCAGGAACGCAGGCACCAGATCCCGCTTACGGACAAATGTGTCCGTTACAATTCGAATGCGACGGCTTCAGCGTTGTAACGGTCATTTCCGTCCGTTACAGATGACAGAAAATGCGCTGTGCAACAAATCGAAGAAAGGGCGTCCTTCAGTCATTAAAAATGACTGAAGGACGCCCCCTGACAGTACCAAATGTTAGATTAATGCGGCGCTTGCGATTGAGTCGCTTGCGCTGCCTGCTCCTCCGGCGCCTTCGTCCGGCGAATGAACAGTGCGAGCACGAGTGCGCCGATGGCCAGGTACATCCCGATATGGAACGAGCCCTGCACCCCTTCCTTGAGCGCCACGAGCAGCTCCTGAGGAGAGGTCGGATCGCTCGAGCCCGCCAGATAGCGATTCGAACCGCGCGTCATGATGCTGATAAAAAACGCGACGCCGATCGCTCCGGCAACCTGCTGCAGCGTATTGAGGATCGCCGTGCCATGCGGGTAATAGCGCCGCGGCAGTTGGTTGAGTCCGTTGGTCTGGGCCGGCATCATGATCATCGCCAGCGCCACCATCATCAGACAGTGGAGCAGAATCAGGTACCCGCTCGTGGTCTCGAGGTTGATGCGGGTGAACATGTACATGACGGCAATCAGCAGGATTGTCCCGGGGATGACCAGCACACGCGGTCCGAATTTGTCGAACAGCCTGCCCATGAACGGTGACAGCACCCCGTTGAGCGCGCCGCCCGGCAGCATCACCAGTCCTGCCGCAAATGCCGTCATCAGCAGCCCCTGCTGCAAGAAGATCGGCAGCAGCAGCATCGTCGAGAACAGCGACATCATGACGATGATAAGCAGCACCGCCGTCAGGCCGAACATCGGGAACTTGAAGGCTCTCAGGTCGAGCATCGGCTCCCTGGACTTGAGCTGACGCCAGATGAACAGCAGCAGCGCGACTCCGCCGACAATGATCGACCAGTATACCTGCGGACTCGACCAGCCCGCGTGGCCCTCGCCGCCGGCGCCTCCCTCGCCGGCGCTGCTGAAGCCGAATACGATGCCGCCAAAGCCGATCGTCGACAACAGAATGGACAAAATGTCGACCCGCGGCTTCGTCACGTCGGATACATTTTTCAGAAAGGCGGCCGCAAAAATGACCGCAAAAATCGCAAACGGCAGCACCAGGAAAAACAGCCAGCGCCAATGCAGCGACTCCAGAATGAGGCCGGAGAGCGTCGGGCCGATTGCAGGTGCGAACATAATGACCAGCCCCATGCTGCCCATTGCCGCGCCGCGCTTCTCCGGCGGGTACAGGATCAGAATCGTATTCATCATGACCGGCAGCATCAGCCCTGTGCCGAGCGCCTGTACGATCCGTCCGACGAGCAGCACCGGGAACTCCGGCGCGAGGCCGCAGATCAGCGTGCCCAGCGAGAATAGAATCATCGCGCCCAGGAACATCTGGCGGGTAGTGAACCACTGCACGAGCAAGGCAGACACTGGAATCAAAATGCCAACGGTGAGCATGTATGAGGTGGACAGCCATTGAATCGTCGAGTACGGAACTTCCAAGTCGATCGTCAGATCGTAAAACGCAATATTAAGCAACGTTTCGTTCAGAATCGAAAAAAAGGCGCCGATGATCAGCGAAATCAAAATCGGCAGCCGCTTGACCTCGCCGAGATCCCGATGCGGGGCACCGGCGGCAGTTGCGCTATTCAAGTTGGTTTCCTCCTTCTTGCATTTCATTCTTCTCTTTTTTGTGACAGCAAGTTGCTCTGATTTTTTGAACCAACCTCCAATCCGAAACTAATTATAGTTTAATAACTATTATGAAGCAATATCTTTTTTACAAAGCTTATGCTAAACTAAAAGCAACCATTTTGAACGGGGAAGGTGTGCATTTGCGGGCTGAATTGATCGACACCCTGGCGGAGCAATTCATGATTATGCTGCCCTTGCTGCAAAAGAAAGTATTCGATACCATCGGGGCCGAGGAGGTGCCGCGAATCAAGCTCACCCCTGCCGCCTGCCGCGTGCTCGTGCTGCTGCAGGAGCATCGCAGCGCGACGGTATCCGTGCTCTCCGAGCAGCTCAATATATCGCGTCCGAACATGACGCCGCTCGTCGATCGGCTCGTCCGTCTCGGGCTCGCCGAGCGCCGGGTGTGCGAGCACGACCGCCGGGCCGTAGATGTCAGCATTACCGGCTATGGCGACGAGGTATGCGAGCAGATGCAGCGTGTCGTTAGCAATAAATTCAAGCATATGCTCAGTGAATTCGACAACAACGACTTGACGGAAATGATCGAGCACATGAACAAAGTGCGTACGATTCTGATGAAGGATCACAGCTAATGATATCGCCCGGTCCGCGGTTGGCTCACAACGATAACGGCATTTAAAACGCCTTGGCCTTGCGGCAATGCCGCAAGGCCAAGGCGTTTTTGTGAACGTAGAAAAAGCGAAAATTTCAACTTTGCTTATTTTGTAATGCTCGAAAACAGTTGATCAAGCGCTGCTACAGCCGGACCTCCCGGCCGCTCGCTGCAGATTCATAAATTGCCGATAAAATTTTGATCATATCGACGCCGTGCTCCGGCCGGATCGTCGGTTCGGAGCGGCCCTGCAGACAATCGACAAAATGACGAATATTCTCGCCGTGCGCCGGCGCGGCTTTCTGCTTGTGCAACAGCGGCTGAACGTCGACCAGACCGCCGGCTGCCTCCGAGAAGATCTGCAATTCACCGCGCTTGATGCTGGCGCCGGACTCGGTGCCGCGCAACTCGACGAAATTCATCTCCTCTCCGACATTGGAGGCCCAACTGAATTCCAGCTGCAGCGTGGCGCCGTTGTCGAAGCGAATAAAGCCGGTCGCCAAATCCTCGACATCGAAGGTGCCGTTGTCTTGCTTCTCGCCAAAATTGGAATGTATCGAGTCCGAAAGCTCGTTGTTCGCAAACTTGGTGTAGGTCGCGCCGCTGACCGCGACGGGCTTGGGATTGCCCATCAGCCAGATCGCCAGATCGATAAAATGCACGCCCAGATCGATCAGCGGCCCGCCACCAGACAACTCCTTGGTCGTGAACCAGCCGCCCTTGCCCGGAATGCCGCGACGGCGCAACCAGCCGCAGCGTCCGGTATAAATGTCTCCCATTCGTCCTTCTTCAATGTAGCGCTTGAGAAATCGCGAAGCCGGCGTAAATCGGTTGTTGCGCATCACCATCAGCAGCTTGCCGCTTTCCGCCGCCGCATCCGCCATGCGCTGCGCTTCCTCCGGACTTACCGCATCCGGTTTTTCGCAGAAGACGTGCTTGCCAGCCTTGAGCGCGGCAACCGCGATTTCGGAGTGGTACAGATTAGGCGTGCAAATGTCCACCACCTCAATGCTCGGATCCGCCAGCAGCTCGCGATAATCGGTGTATACATCCGAAATGCCATGGGCATCGGCAATGGCTTGCGCCCGCGCGCCATTTGTATCGCAGAGTGCCGCCAGTTCCGCCTCGTCGTGCTCCAGCCACGGCTTCAAATGCGCACTTTTAAAAATGTTGCCTGTTCCGACGATCCCCACTTTGTACGTCTTGTTCATCTAATGATCCTCCTGTTTCAGCGCTTATCAGGCAAGCGCTTGCATTTATTCTGCTCCTAGTATACCGTGGCGACAAAAAATTGGAATACCCGATCGACTATTCATTTGACTTATCTTGCAAATTTTTGTAGGGTGACCTTATCCGCTTCTAAAAGAAGATACAGGAGGAGAGCATGAAGATTCCGGAAATTATCGTGCAAGGCGTCGGTTATTCCCACCACACCAAGCCATATGCATCAAGTGTGCGCAATCATCTCGATCGTTATCTTCTTCGTCTGCAAGTTCAGGGCGTATGCCGGGCGATCTTGGACGGCGAGGATCACTTGATCAGACCGGGCGATCTGATCCTCTCGCCTCCCGGAGGAGGATACGTCCTTCACGTCGAGGAAGCCTGCAGCGCGGACCCGGTGAGCGGCTGCATCGATAGCGGCGATTATCATTTGAATTGCAGGGGGGAATGGATGCGCCAATGGTGGAGCCGCTCGTCCCGCTCGACCATCGTACGCGTTCCGCTTGACGAAGGTCTGCTTTCTACGTGGCGCAAGCTGATCCTGGAGAAGCGCAACCTGAGCGATGGCAACGAAGAGTTGCAGGACTATCTGGTGCGGGTACTCTGCCTGTCGCTCGATCGGTTGATTCAAGTCGAGCAGCGGCAGCTCGCACGCGGCGGATCGCATGTCGCGTATGCGATCAAACGATATGTGGAGCAGCATGCCACGGATGCGCTGACCCTGGAGCGCATCGCACGCGCCCTCGGCGTCAGCATCTCCGGCGCCTGCCATCATTTCAAGCTGGCCTTCGGCCAATCCATCATGCATTATGTGGTGGAGGTGCGTCTCGCCATCGCGGCCGAGCGCATCGCCTCCAGCGGCGCCTCGCTGGAGGAGGTCGCACGGGCGGCGGGCTTCCGCAGCTACCCCTACTTCAGCCGCGCTTTTCGACGCCGGTTCGGGCTGGCGCCGAGTCAATATCGCGACAGCGAGCCCGCAGCCGCCCCTGCGCGTTTCGGCGGCTAAGCATTCTTCGCTTCCCCTTCATTCAGATGAGGCGAAGACACCAATCGTAGAAAGCAGGAATAAGATGAAGTAAATTTTTCCAATCGAAAAGAGGTGCAGCCGTGTCTCAGGGGAATATCCCCAACATAACGCCGGTTATTAATGTGACCAGAGACGATGCCATCACATTATTGTTGTCCTCGATTGCACTGGAGGAGCTAGGCCTCAGCCATATCCTCAATGCCGAAGGAGAGAATCTTCAATACGTGCTCGGCACATTACCCGGCGTGACCGCGCCCCCGGCCACAATCAGCGATCTGCTAAGCATGAATGCCAGTGTGCGCGATACGGTCAAAGTGTTGACAAACAAAGAATGGCTGCTTCAGGCGAAGCTGGAGAGCATTCTCAGCACGCCAATCGCGATCGGTCCAACCGGACCTACAGGACCTACAGGACCCGCCTCTGGGCCGACCGGGCCGACGGGACCCACAGGGCCGACGGGGCCGACGGGACCGACCGGCTTTGGCGACACCGGCGCCACCGGCGCTACCGGACCGACAGGCATCACCGGACCGACCGGACCTACAGGACCGACCGGCTTTGGCGACACCGGCGCCACCGGCGCTACCGGCCCGACAGGCATCACCGGACCGACCGGACCTACGGGACCGACCGGCTTTGGCGACACCGGCGCCACCGGCGCTACCGGCCCGACAGGCATCACCGGACCGACCGGACCGACAGGACCGACCGGCTTTGGCGACACTGGCGCCACCGGCGCTACCGGCCCGACGGGCGTCACCGGACCGACCGGACCGACTGGGCCAACTGGGCCGACCGGTGATATTGGGCCGACGGGACCGACCGGCACGCTCGAACCCAGTCCGTTTGATGTTTTTGTGCAGGCCGGCGCGGTCGGCGGCGACGGCTCTCAGGCGAGCCCGTTCGGCACGATCCAGACCGGCGTAACCGCCGTTGCTCCAACGGGTACTGTGCATATTCTCGGGGGCACGTATCCCCTTGCTGACCAGATAACCGTCAACAAGACGGGAGTAACCCTGCAAGGCTATCCCGATGCGCTGATCGTCCTTCAAGCTGCTGTCATCCCGTTCCTGATTACGGGTACAGGAATTACGGTCGATGGACTGACGATTACGAGCGACCTGCCATACCCCGTCGAATTTATTCAATTGGCCGGCTCTAATCACAGACTCTCCAACAATGTCATTTACGGTCCGCCGCAGGCCGGGCCTTCCACCGGATGGGTCGTCAATCGCGGATTTGTCACCCAATCCAACGTGACCAACTTGATAGTGCGCGATTGCTTGTTCTATTCCTTGCGGCAACCGGCCTATCTCAATCCGAATTCGACCGGCAACATACTCGATAACGTGGTGTACAATACTCGCGGATTTGTCATTGATGGCGCCGTTTTCGTTCTGTCGGGAAATTCCTGGGGGAGTCCGGTCAACGCCGTCGATATCGCGCTGCTCGCAGGCACGATCTCCGGCCCGCCCTACGATCCGCTCACTGCGCTGGCTGCCAACAATAGCACTGCTACAATCAGCGATCAGCGATAAGGCAACCTCTTTTTACCCGAAGAAGACAGCCCCGGAATGGGGCGAGCGCACTGGCGAACAGCTCTGTAGAGTAAAGGACTGGTAGCACCAGCCCCTCCTCATCAAACCGTACGTGCGGTTTTCCCGCATACGGCTTTCCGACGTTCTTCACCTTGCGCAGTACGTACTTCGCCATGTGGTAGCGGATTTCAGCATTTCTGTCTTGAGAACCTCGAAGAAGTTGGATTGCCTCAATCTCCATCGCTTGTATTTCTTCCTGCAGAAGATCATCAGCCGTTTGCCGATGTACCAGTCAATCTTCGCCAGGAAGCCAT
>NZ_JACXIZ010000016.1 GCF_014705605.1 Paenibacillus sabuli | reverse complement strand
TTCCGGAGGTTATCCCGGTCTTGCAGGCAGGTTGCCTACGTGTTACTCACCCGTCCGCCGCTAAGTTCATTCGAAAGCAAGCTTTCAAATGAGCTCCGCTCGACTTGCATGTATTAGGCACGCCGCCAGCGTTCGTCCTGAGCCAGGATCAAACTCTCCATAAAAGTGCACCCGAAGGCGCGTTTTATTGAAAAAGCTTGGTTAGCTCATTCTTGTTTTGCTCTTCCAGATTCCCGAGAGAATCTGGGGCTTTACGCTCGTTGTTCAGTTTTCAAGGAACCATTTTGTTCGTCTTGCTCGCCTCCGCTCTCTCAAGCGGCGACTTGATTAATATAACACATGTGCCCATTCAATTGCAAGCTTTATTTTAAAAAGCTTTTTGGACAATCACCTGATTGTCAGGCACGAACATTAATGTAGCACGAATTGCCCAATCGCGTCAACCTCAATATAGAAAAAGAAAGGAGGCTGCTTCGCTCGCAGCCTCCTTGCACCCCAGCCATTCGGCACATCCTCACAACACCGTCCATTGCAGCCCCAGCAATAGCGCGATTCCGGGAGCGCCCAGCAACACAACAGTCCCGAGCGTTACCGGATTGAGCGGGATGGCATAGCCTTCAATCCAGCCTGAATAATTCAAGACATACAGCAGCACAGCGGCCAACACCAGATGGAGAACAAAATGCTTGAGCACCGCTCTGCTTGCGCGATTGCGCAACAGGACAATAAGCAGCAGTAGGGAAGATGCGACCAGCAGCACACCCCATCCCATTATCGGCTCACCCCGCCTCTTCGTCGCGCTTTTGCGCGCGCATTGCCAGGCCCGACTGCAACGACATTGCCTTGGCCCTGCGCAGCAGCATTTCGTAGCGTTTCTCCGCGGCCTCGATGGCGAATATCGCGTAGTCGATCTGGTCCTTTCCGACCGCATGCTCGAAATGCCGATGTGCATTTTTCCAGTCGCGCCTTGCTTCCTCGAGCTCGTCGAGGAGCGGCTCCAGCTGCGACTGCACGCCGCCAGTTCCGCTATGGGCGCCTCTGCTGCGCCGCCTGGATCCGTCCAGCCATCCGTTCCACCATGCCATGTTCCGACCCCTCCCCGCTTGTCCGGCAGCATCAACTCCTACTACCATCTTATAAACGGGGAGCGATTCTTAGAACCTGAATTGCGTGGCTGACGGCTCCTGCGCAAGCTTATCGCAGTTCCCTGCGGCCCTCCAGCGCCTTGGACAACGTCACTTCGTCGGCGTATTCCAGATCTCCGCCCACCGGCAGACCGTGGGCAATACGGGTTACCCGGATGCCAAAAGGCTTGACCAGCCGAG
This sequence comes from Paenibacillus sabuli, assembly GCF_014705605.1. Taxonomy (GTDB): domain Bacteria; phylum Bacillota; class Bacilli; order Paenibacillales; family Paenibacillaceae; genus Paenibacillus_D; species Paenibacillus_D sabuli. The sequence continues at coordinate 197,559 of NZ_JACXIZ010000016.1, read as the reverse complement.
ATAAATACATCGCCGTCGCTTCGCCTTCAATGTTGGGATTGGTCGCCAGGATCAATTCCTTTACTCGCTCGTCGCTGAGTCGATGCAGCAGCTCGGCAATCCGGATTTCGTCGGGACCGATCCCCTCAATCGGCGAGATCGCCCCTTGGAGCACATGGTAATGGCCCTGGAATTCTTTGGTCCGTTCCATCGCCACCACATCCTTGGCCTCCTGGACCACGCAGATGACTGAAGCATCCCGTGCTTTGTCCTGACAAATGCGGCAAGGATCGGTATCGGTGATGTTGCAGCAGACCGAGCAATACGTGAGATTGCGTTTGACGCTGACCAGCGCCTTCGCGAAATCGATGACATCATCTTCCTTCATCCGCAGCACATGAAAAGCAAGCCGAGCAGCGGTCTTTGGACCGATACCCGGCAAGCGCGAGAACGAATCGATAAGCTTGGCTATGGGTTCTGGATAGTACAACACTATGCGCCCCTTTTAAATCGAATGGTAGCTTTCGCTTAGAAGAGGCCCGGGATTTTCATGCCTCCCGTGAATTTCCCCATATCTTGATTGGAGAGCTCTTCCGCTTGGGTAATTGCGTCGTTGACGGCGGTCAGTACGAGATCCTGCAGCATCTCCACGTCTTCCGGATCTACGGCTTCCGGTTTGATTTGAATGTCGAGAATTTTTTTGTGGCCGTTGGCCTTGACCGTGACGACCCCGCCGCCCGCAGTACCTTCCACCGTTTTGCCGCCCAGCTCCTCTTGGGCCTTCATCATTTGCTCCTGCATCTTCTTCACTTGCTTCATCATTTGATTCATGTTGTTCATTGCTCATCACCTCATGGATTATTTGCTCGCCGACGCGCGGCGCGCCTCGTTTCACTCGTCGTCCTGGACGACCACCAGTTCTTCCCCGAACAACTTGTAGGCTTCTTCCACCCACTCCGGACGCTGCTCCTCCCGAGCCGGCGGCTCGTCCCCGGGCTGCAACTCGAATGCTTCCTCAGCGGGCGCGGGCCCGTTTTGCGCCGCTTCTTGCCACTCCTTGAGCATCACCGTGGCGAAGCTCATCTCCGCAATCCCGAAGGTATCGCGCAGCACGCGCTCAATGACCTCCCGGTTGGCCGGCTTTTCGGTGGTCTCCCTGTGAATCGTATTCTTGAAGGCGACCAGCACCGAATCGGGAAGCGCGGAGACGGGCTCGCCGTTAATGAGCCAGGCATGGATCGAGATCCCCGCCTCCTTGACACGCTGCAGCGCTTCGCTCCAGCGCATCCGGATCTGCTGGAACTCTGGACTATGAAAGGCCTGGACATACGGCTCCAGCTTGACGCCGCTACGCCGGATGCCGGGTGCGCCATTCGCAGGAGGACGCCCGCCCTGACTGCGTTGGGGCGCCTGCGCAAGCCCAGGTCCGCTTGGCGAGGCAGCCGCAGGCGCCCGAACCCCTGTTCCCGGCGGCGTCCTGCGCGCCTGGCCCGCATCCCCGCGCTGCAGTTGCGCCAGTTGACGCTCCAATTGCTCGACCTGGCGCTTCAGCTCCGCCAGCGCGCCGCTGTCCGCTGCTGTGGAGGACGGATCGGCGGGGCGACCTTCCATTTCGGAGGAGGAGGCGTCCGCCAAGGTGCAGATTTTGAGCAGCGCGACCTCCAGCAGCGTCTGGGGCTGCAGCGCATGCTTCATTTCGACCTGATAATGATGCAACACGTCAATCATGCTGAACAAACGCTCTTGCTCGTAGGCGTCCGCCATGGCGCGAAAACGTCCGCCGTCCACAATGCGCTCCGTCATCGATTCGCCGCCGGGCACCAGCTTCAACAAAAGCAGATCGCGGAAATAGTAGATCAGGTTCTCGAGACATTTGTCCGCGCTTTTGCCGGCCAGGGCAAGCGCATTGACAAGCTCCAGCACGGCGGCCACATCCCTGTGCTGTACCGCCTCCGCCAGCTGGGCGAACTGCTCAGCAGCCATGCCGCCCGTCACATCGACTGCGTCGTCCAGCGTCATCCGTCCTGCGGCAAAGGCCGCCACCTGCTCCAGCAGGCTGATCGCATCGCGCATGCCCCCGTCGGACAGCCGCGCGATATACACCAGGGCTTCTTCGTCCGCCTCCAGCCCCTCATCCTCGCAGATGAAGCGCAGCCGGGCAGTCTGCTCTTCCAGCGAGACCTGGCGAAAATCAAAGCGCTGACAACGCGAAATAATGGTGGCCGGGAGCTTGTGCGGCTCAGTCGTAGCCAATATGAAAACGACGTGGCCCGGCGGCTCCTCGAGCGTCTTGAGCAGCGCATTAAAGGCCTCGGCGGTGAGCATATGCACCTCGTCGATAATATAGACCTTGAAGCGCACCTCGGACGGCGCATACCGGACCTTGTCGCGGATATCCCGTATCTCATCAATGCCGCGATTGGAGGCGGCGTCGATCTCGATGACATCCATGATCGTGCCGTCCGTGATGCCGCGGCACGCATCGCAGCTGTTGCAGGGCTCGCGGGCCGGACCGCTCTGGCAGTTGATCGCCTTGGCGAACACCTTGGCGGCCGTTGTCTTGCCCGTACCCCGGGGTCCGTTAAAGAGATAGGCGTGCGAAATACGCTGCTCCGATATGGCATTTTGCAGGGTCTGAATAATATGCTTTTGTCCGACCATATCCTGAAACGTCTGCGGACGCCAGGCGCGGTATAAGGCGATATGGGACACGCGGACCGTTCCTTTCCACTCGCGCGGGCACGCGAATCAGTCATTGCCCCCTATTATACACCATTCTCGGCAGGTATAAAATCATGTTGCGCTTCGAGGCGACTCCGTCTCGTCGGTTGAACTGTGGGCCGCATCGACAGAGCAAGGCAGACTGACCGTGAAGGTCGTGCCCCCTCCCTTGCTGGAGACGCGGATGACGCCTCCCAGATCATGTACGATGCGCTGACAGACCGACAAGCCGAGCCCGGTTCCGTTCTGTTTCGTCGTTACGAACGGGTCGAAAATTTTGTCTGCGACCGCCGCCGGGATGCCCGGCCCATTGTCGTGTATGTCGATATTCACCCAGCGGCTGAAGCCGTACTCGCGCTCCACCCTTCCGCTGACGGTCAACGCACCGCCCTCGCCCATCGCTTCGATGCCGTTTTTACAGATGTTCAAAAATACCTGCTTTAACATTTCGCGATCGGCAACGACCAGCGGCAGCCAGGCCTGCGCATCGTAATTGACGGTGATGCCATGCAGGAGCGCTTCATTGCTGACGATCGGCATAATCTCACGCAGCACGGTCGCAAGCTCCACCAGATCGTAAGAGACGTCCTTCGGTTTGCTGAGCAGCAAAAATTCATTGACCAGCGCGTTGATGCGGTCAATTTCCGTCAGCATAATTTCCGTGTAACCGTACTCCTTATCCAACCCCTTTTCCCGCAAGGTGCTTTTGAACATTTGCAAAAAACCTTTGATCGCCGTCAGCGGATTGCGAATTTCATGCGCGGTCCCGGCTGCAATCTGCCCAATCATGGAAAGCCGGTCGCTGCGCTGCACCTGTTCTTCCAACGATCGCAAATTCGAGACGTCCTTGAACGTCACATAAGCGCCGAGCAGTTCGCCCTGCTCGTCGCGCAGCAGATTGGCATCCATCAGCAGCTCCGAACGATTCTCCTCCGGTCCCCAGCGCAGACGGTGATTGCGAATCGGAATCTCTTCAATGACCAATTGACGGAGCATCTGCAGCTCCGCGGGCGAGCGCCGAAAAACCTCGTCCATTCGACGGCCGATCACCACGCCGCGGTCGGCCCCCAGCACACGGCAGGCCAGCGGGCTAATATCATTGACGCGAAAGTCGGGTTGGAGCAAGATGACTCCGAGATTCTCGTCCTTGAGAAAGGTGAGCGCAAATTGCTGCAGCAGATGCCTGGACTGCAGCGAACCCGTATTGTACAGCAACAAAAGCTGCAACTCCTCGGTCGAATCCAGCACCAGCTTAGCCGACAGTTGTTCTGCATAAAAAGCCTTTCCGTCCGAACGCAGAACCTGAACATGCGCCAACTGCTGCGGCTTGCGGCCAGCAGGCGACGAAGGGCCATCCGTCGGCCGGATCCAGTCGCTCAAAGCCGCGCCAACCACGTTGTCATTCGTTAACCCGGTCTGCAAGCGAAACAGTTGGTTGGTCTTCACAATCTTCGCATGCGCCGTGAATACAACCGCCATTGCTTGCGGCAGATGGTCGAGTACCTCTTCCAATTTTTCTTTACGCACATGAATGGCAGCGTCAGTCGGCGGTACCCTGTACATACGGAATCACCTCTCTTGGTCCGTTTGCGTCCGTGCAGAAGCCCCTGAGCCGCATAACGCGAGACTAGTATTGTATTCGCCTCATCCGCGCGTTTTCCTTCTAAAAACTGACATCCTCTTCAATCAAACAAAAAAAGCCTGTACATTGATCGGAATAGTTCCCGATCGACATACACGCTTGGTATTCGTAAGATGAACCGTGCACCTCTCCTCGATTCATGCGACCCAGGCGGCTTTTCTGATTCCAGCTCAGGTCAGGCGCTCCCCCGGCACATCGACGAACTTGCTTACGGCTGCTCCCTTCCGGACCTGACCGGGTTCACAAGAGCCAATTGCGGAGGACCCGACCGTCAGCACTGTTCACAGATGCCAGACCCCGCATCAAACAGAACCTACGACAGGAATTCAACCTCGCTATAGCGGATTGCGAGTTACAGGGCACCGCTACCTCCCCGTCTAGCACGGCATCAATAAGTATAGCCTATTCCATGTAAATACGCAACTTGACCTAACGCGCCATCCGAATATGGATGCGATAGCGCGGCATATTATGCTGCAGCAGCGCACCCGTCTCGTCTGCGAGCCTGCCGATCTGCGTCTCGGTCAACCGGTCCGCCGGCCGAATGTGTACGTATACATCGGGATCATGCATGACGAAACGCAGGCCCGCAATATCCGGAAAAGCGCTCAGCTTTTCTTTCATGAATGCGATATCGCGTTCATAATTAAAGGCATACGGATTGGTCGGAAGGCTGGGATTGCTGTTGGACAGCCCCATATACCCGTCGTTGCCGTACGTGTCGCGACCACCCTGATGCTCGGCGCCGCCGCAGCCTGACAGCAGCAGGACTAGGGCGACACAGGCCGCAATCAGTCCTCTGCCCGCTAAAAAGCGCATAAAAAAACCTCCCTTCTTCACCATAGGATGGCTGGGGGAGGTTCTTATATTCTGCTAATTTAAGCCAGACGCCTGCATTAGATGCCGTATTTCTTTTTGAATTTGTCGACGCGTCCGCCAGCGTCCGCAAACTTCTGCTTCCCGGTAAAGAACGGGTGGCATACCGAGCAAATCTCGACACGCAGGTTCTGCTTGATCGAACCGGTCTCGAAGCTATTGCCGCATGCGCAGGTTACGGTCGTGACATTATACGTCGGATGAATGGCTTCCTTCATCACGTTCACCTCTTTCTGCCCTGAGCGCTGTGCGAGCCCAGAGTTGAATCGACACATCTGCCATTATAGCACGCGCCCCCGCCGGCTGGCAATGCCGAATCGACCGCCTGCCCGCTGATGCAGCCACGCGACGACTAGCGCCCGCCGGCCGCCGCGCGGCGCGGCGGCACATGCGTATACGAGCCGAGCACGACATCCGGCAATTCCTCGGCGTAGATATCGAGCATCTGCTTCATGCCGTACACCTCGCCGCGGGCCGGTGGAATCAACTCCAGGTAGCTCTCCGGATCGATATTCAGGTTGCGGAGCTGAATCAGGCGCAGGCCGGTCCGCTTGACGAAGTCGATCATCGCCTCGATCTCTTCCTCGCGATCGGAGACGCCGGGGAAGATCAGATAATTAATCGACGTATAGACCCCGTGGTCGGCCGCATAACGCAGCGATTTCTCGACGTTGGCCAGCGTGTAGCCCCGCGGCTTGTAATAGGCATTGTAGTGCTCGTCCAGCGCGCTGATCGTACTGACGCGCATCAGATCGAGCCCGGCGTCGACGATCGCTCGGATATAGTCGTTCAACCCGGCATTCGTATTGATGTTAATATACCCGCCGGCCGTCTGCTCGCGCACCCGGCGCATCGCTTCGACGATCAGACGCACCTGCGTGGAAGGCTCGCCCTCGCAGCCTTGGCCGAAGCTGACGATCGCTTCGGGCGTCTTGAGATGCTCGAGCATGATCTGCGTCAGCTCATCAGCGGTCGGCTTGAAATTCATCCGCGTCTGCGGCGCGGGAAAGCCGCTGTCGTCGGGCTGCTCCGAAATGCAGCCGAAACAGCCGGCATTGCAGGAATACGACACGGGCACCGCGCCTTCGAGTCGCTGCAGGAAGGTATTGGAGGCCGTCAGACATTCGTAACCGAGCGCGCAATGGGACAAATGCCGATACAGCCGATTGTCCGGGTAGCGCGCCAGCAGTTCGTCCACTCCGCTCTGCACGGCGTCGCGATCGCAGGCCAGCGGATTCCACGGCTCCGGATTGTCGGAGCGGTGCGCCGCGACATAGAAGGCGTCGTCTTTCCAGACGACGGCGGCATAGCCGAAGAGCGGCAGCTTTTGCGTCTTGTCCGTCTTCATATAACCGGGCAGCGCCAGCCGGGTGAAGCCCTGCGGCAGCAGCGCTCCGACCGCCTGGACCTCGCCGGGCAGCGGTCGCATCTCTCCGCTCTCGATATGCAGGCCGATGGGCCGCGTGTAGGGAAGTCCGACCAGCGTGGCCCCGTCAGGGAGCGGGATCAGCTCGTCGCCCAGCAGCTCCACGACCATATCCGCGCTGCGTCCGAGCGCCAGCCACTCCGGGTGATCGTAGACCTTGCCCGCTTCATCGGCATAGACCAGATGCATGCGCGTTCCACGCCCCTTTCGTAATTAGACGCCTCTATGAGACCGGCGTCGAGCGCACCGGGCGCCGTCCGCCGCTGCTGCCCGACGAGGACGGACGCGACGAGGAGCGCTCGCCGAGCGCCGCGGTGTCCAGCGAATCGAAGAACTCGGCGTTGGTCTTCGTGTCGCGCAGCTTCTTGAGGAAGTTGTCGACGAATTCCATCGAGTCGTTCATGCCCTTGCGAATCGCCCACACCTTGTCGAGCTCCTCCTTGGTCAAGAGCATCTCCTCGCGCCGCGTACCCGAACGCCGTATGTCGAGCGCAGGGAAGATACGGCGCTCCGCGAGACGACGATCCAGTACGAGCTCCATGTTGCCCGTTCCCTTGAATTCCTCATAGATGATATCGTCCATCCGCGAGCCGGTCTCGACCAGCGCCGTAGCCAGAATCGTCAGACTGCCGCCTTCCTCGACGTTGCGCGCCGAGCCGAAAAAGCGCTTGGGACGATGGAAGGCTGCGGGATCGATGCCGCCGCTGAGCGTGCGTCCGGAAGGCGGAATGACCAAGTTATACGCCCGTGCCAGCCGCGTGATGCTGTCGAGCAGGATGACGACGTCCTTTTTGTGCTCCACCAGCCGCAGCGCACGCTCGAGCACCAGCTCCGCCACCTTGATATGATGCTCGGGCAGCTCGTCGAATGTCGAAGCCACGACTTCGCCCTTGACCGAGCGCTGCATATCCGTCACTTCCTCGGGCCGCTCGTCGATGAGCAGCACGAACATCTCGATATCCGGTTCGTTCGTCGAGATGCTATTGGCGATTTCCTTGAGCAGCAGCGTCTTGCCCGCCTTCGGCGGTGCGACGATGAGCCCGCGCTGGCCAAGTCCGACCGGCGCCAGGATGTCCATGATGCGTGTCGATAAGTGGGATGGAGAGGTTTCTAGCACCAGCTTTTGCTGCGGAAAAAGAGGGGTTAGGGCAGGGAAATGCAGGCGTTCCGACGCCTGGTCGGGGCTTTCGCCATTTACCGCATTGACCTGCAGCAAGCCAAAATACCGTTCGTTTTCCTTCGGCGCTCGGCACTTGCCCGATACCAGGTCCCCGGTCCGAAGGTCGAACTTGCGAATTTGCGAGGCCGAGATGTAGATGTCCTCGGCGCTGGGCAAGTAGTTGATTGGCCGCAGAAAGCCATAGCCTTCGGGCAAAATTTCAAGCACGCCTTGCATGAACATCAAACCGCTTTTTTCGGCCTGGGCGCGCAGAATGGCAAAAATCAGCTCTTTTTTCTTCATTTGGCCGTAGTAAGGAATCTGATACTGCTTCGCCAGCTTGTAGAGCTCCGTTAACTTCAATTCTTCCAGATCTGCGATCTGAAGGTCCGTCATGTTCTCACCACTTTATTCAATTTTCATCCAGCATTGCCGGATTTCGTGCCATCTATTCCCGCTCGCGCCATACATCCGCGCCGAGCTGCCTCAAATTATCGACCAGGAAATCGTAGCCCCGGTCAATGTATTCGACTCCGGTAATCTCGGTGACCCCCTCGACGGCGGTCAGTCCCGCAACGATCAACGCCGCACCGGCACGAAGATCGGCCGCGCGCACCTTGGCTGCATTGAGCGGCCCGCCCTCGATAATGGCCGAGCGGCCCTCGAGGCGTATTTTGGCGCCCATCCGGATCAGCTCCGGCACATGCTTGAAGCGGTTGTTGTATACATAATCGGACAGAATGCTGACTCCATCGGCTTGCGTCAGCAAGCTCGTCATCGGCGATTGCAAGTCGGTGGCAAAGCCCGGGTAGACCAGCGCTTTGACATCGATCGCCTCGTACGTCGGCTGGCCGACGATGCGGATCGCCTCGTCCAACTCGTGCACCTGCACGCCCATTTCCTGCAGCTTGGCCGTCATCGCCTCCAGATGCTTCGGGATGACGTTGTCGATCAGCACGTCGCCGCGCGTAGCCGCGGCTGCAATCATGTAGGTTCCGGCCTGGATGCGATCCGGAATGATGGAGTGCCGGCAACCGTGCAATTGGTCGACGCCTTCGATGCGGATCGTCTCGGTGCCCGCGCCCTTGATATTGGCGCCCATAGCGTTGAGGAGCGTAGCTACATCTATAATTTCAGGCTCTTTCGCCGCATTTTCGATAATTGTCGCGCCTTTGGCCCGGGAAGCGGCCAGCATGATATTGATCGTCGCCCCTACGCTGACGACGTCGAGATAGATTTTTGCGCCGCGCAATTCGGCGGCTTTGATTCGAATGGAGCCGTGATCGTTTGATACTTCGGCGCCGAGCGCCTCAAATCCTTTGATGTGCTGATCGATCGGCCGCGGCTCGAAGTTGCAGCCGCCGGGCATGCCGATCACCGCTTCGCCGAAGCGTCCGAGCAGCGCGCCCATCAAATAGTACGAAGCACGCAGCAGCTTGACTTTGCCGTTGGGCATCGGAATGGAGCGCATTGAGGAAGGGTCGATTCGCATCGACTCGCCGTCCCATTGCACTGTTCCGCCAAGCTCTTGCAACAATTCTCCGTACACCGCCACATCGCTGAGCTGAGGCAGATTGTCGAGGACGACCTCGGACTCGGCCAGCAAGGAAGCCGGCAGCAGCGCGACTGCGCTGTTTTTCGCCCCACTGATCTGCACGGTTCCGCGCAGCGGGCGGCCGCCGCGAATCATCAACTTTTCCATCGTATAGCCAATCCTCCTAACTGCAAGGCGAAACGGCGAGGCCGTCTTTTAAGACCAGGTAAGTTTCGTTCCGAAAAATCCAGACAACCAGCGGAAAACCGCCTCTCCGCAACCTGCGGCCGACATGGCAAAATCGCGGACGCGGGAAGACGGAGAATGGCGGTGCGCGCCGAATGACGGTTTTCGGTGGTTTATGGAATTTACGCTTGGTTGCTACTGCCGAACAGGCGAATTTTTTCTTGCACGACAGCTGTCATCGCGCTGCGGGCAGGAGTCAAATACTTGCGGGGATCATAGACGGACGCGTTGCCGGAGAGTGTCTCGCGGATTGCGTTCGTGCACGCCACTTGATTCTCGGTGTTGACGTTGATCTTGCCGACGCCTGCGAGTACGGCTTGACGAATTGCCTCGTCCTTGACGCCGGAGCCGCCGTGCAGTACGACCGGGACCGGGATCGCGCCTGCGACCTGCTTAATGACGTCAAAATGAATTTTCGGCTCGCCCTTGTACATACCGTGCGCCGTACCGACTGCAATCGCGAGGCAATCAACGCCCGTCTCCTCGTAGAAACGGATCGCTTCTTCCGGATTGGCCAGGCTGGCGTGCTCTTCGTCCACGCTGATGTCATCCTCGACGCCGCCGATCGTACCCAGCTCGCCTTCGACGGACACGCCCATGGCATGCGCGGCTTTGACGACCTCTTTGGTCAGCTTGATATTCTCTTCAAGCGAATAGTGGGAGCCGTCGAACATGACGGAAGAGAAACCTGCGCGGATGCACTTCATCGCGACTTCGAAGCTGCTGCCATGGTCGAGGTGCAGCGCGATCGGCAGACCGGACTTCTTTGCCGCCGCTTCAGCGATCGCCACCGTGAATTCGATGCCCATGTATTTGAGCGCGCCTTCGCTGACGCCATAGATAAACGGCGATTTCTCCTCCATCGCCGCCTCTACGATCGCCTGGGCGAATTCCAGATTGTTCATGTTAAACTGGCCAACCGCAAATTGCTTTTCCTTTGCCTTTGGCAAAAACTCATTCATTGATACCAATGCCATGGTCCCGCTTCCTCCTAAATCGTAATATCTCAAGCCCGTACGACTTGTCATACTGAGCCATTATACCACAAGCATACGTCAATTGGTAAAGAGTCCGAGTGTTATAAGTTTTTAATCTGTATCCTTTCAAAAAAAAGGGCCCCTCAGGACCCTACCGCATAAAAACCGTTGGAATCGCCTCCGCGCAGCTGCATGTTGACCGCAACGCGCATTTCATCAATGTCAAACGGCTTCGTAAAATGCATGAGCGCGCCCAAATCGGTCGCTTCTTTGATCATGTCCAATTCGCCGTAAGCGGTCATCATGATGACCTTGATGTCACGGTCGATCGCCTTGATGTGCTTCAGAATCTCCAGCCCGTCCATGCCCGGAATTTTCATATCCAGCAGGACGAGATTCGGCGACTCCGCCTTCACAATCTCAAGCGCCAGTTTGCCGTTGGAAGCTTGAAAGGTCTGGTAGCCTTCGCTGCTGAATACCTCTACAAGAAGCACGCGAATTCCGTTCTGGTCGTCAACAATCAACACTTTCTTCTTCTCCAACTTAAACCCTCCCACATGTATGCAAGTGTATACGGCTGCGTTGCAGTGCGTTTCGGGGCTTTCACTAAGCGGTAGCTCTCGAAGCCATTACCCTTGCGTATTTGGCTGAGGCGTGAACAAGTCTGAAGCGTGTCGCGCTCCAACGCTCGCTTACTACATTCGCGATGCCGGTCTGGTTATCCTGCTTAGGAATGGAAAAAAAGTAAATGCTTGCAGCGCCCTCAACGGGAGCTGCGTAGCGCCGCCTGGACAAAGTCGCGGAACAGCGGCTGCGGCCGGTTCGGACGCGACGTGAACTCGGGATGGAACTGCACCGCCAAAAACCACGGATGCTCCGGCAGCTCGACCATCTCGACCAGTCTGCCGTCGGGCGAGGTGCCGGAGATGCGAAGTCCGGCCTCCTCGATGCGCTCCCGGTATTCATTATTAAACTCATAACGGTGCCGATGACGCTCGTAGACGAGCTCGTCGTCATATGCGGCGGCAGCCAGCGAGCGCTCCGCGAGCTTGCATGGATACAGCCCGAGCCTCATCGTGCCGCCCAGATCCTCGATGTCCTTCTGCTCGGGCAGCAGATCGATCACCGGATGCGCGGTCGACGGATCGATCTCCGAGCTGTTCGCGCCGGCGAAGCCGGCGACATTGCGGGCATACTCGATGACCGCTACCTGCATGCCAAGGCAGATGCCGAAGAACGGCACGCGCTGCTCGCGCGCGTAACGAATCGCCTCGATCTTGCCCTCGATGCCGCGATCGCCAAAGCCGCCGGGCACCAGGATGCCGTCTACGCCACCCAGCATCGACGCGGCGTTGTCCTCGGTCAGCTCCTCGGCGTTGACCCAGCGAATCGCGACATCCGCATCCGCATCGATGCCGGCGTGGCCGAGCGACTCCACAATGCTGAGGTAAGCATCATGCAGCGCCACGTATTTGCCGACAATGGCGATTTCCACCGTCTTGTCCAGCGCTTGCACGCGCTTGACGAGCTGCTCCCATTCGGTCATGTCCGGCGCCGCCTGCGGCAGCTTCAGATAATCGGCGACGATATCGTCCAGGCCTTGCTCGCGCAAATTCAGCGGCACCTCGTACAGATTGGAGGCGTCGCGGCATTCGACGACCGCCTTCGCGTCGATGTCGCAGAAGAGTGCAATCTTGTTTTTGAGATCCTCGCCCATCTCATGCTCGGTGCGGCAGACGATCATGTTCGGCTGAATGCCGATGCTGCGCAGTTCCTTCACACTGTGCTGGGTCGGCTTGGTTTTGACCTCGCCGGCCGCCTTGATGTACGGAATGAGCGTGACATGAATGTACATCACATTGTCGCGTCCGATATCGCTCTTGATCTGCCGGATCGCCTCGAGGAACGGCAGGCTCTCGATGTCGCCGACCGTGCCGCCGATCTCCGTGATGACGACGTCCGAGCCGGATTCCTTGCCCGCCCGGAACACCCGCTCCTTGATCTCGTTGGTAATGTGCGGGATGACCTGCACCGTGCCGCCGAGATATTCGCCGCGCCGCTCCTTGGTAATGACGGAGGAGTAAATCTTGCCGGTTGTGACGTTGCTGTTCTTGGAGAGGTTGATGTCGATGAAGCGCTCGTAATGCCCCAGGTCCAGGTCCGTCTCCGCCCCGTCGTCCGTGACGAACACCTCTCCGTGCTGATACGGGCTCATCGTGCCCGGGTCGACGTTGAGGTAGGGATCAAATTTTTGAATGGTTACTTTGAGCCCTCTGTTTTTAAGCAGCCTGCCCAGGGAAGCGGCGGTGATGCCCTTGCCCAGCGAGGAAACGACGCCGCCCGTTACAAAAACGTATTTTGTCACTGTAATAGTACCCTCCATGCTCTAATTGATGTCGATCCGGCCTTGGCCCTATCTATTTCTTCCTGAAATTTCAAGGCAAAACAAAAAAAGTGACACCCGCTTGCACGGGGCACTTTTATCGAAATCAGGTATAAATACTAATCGAATGTAAAGCCCAAGCAATAGTGTACCCCGTCCCATCTGCTCTGTCAAGAACTCCATGGGGCCGCACTCGGGCACGGTCCAGACTCAGCGGTCTTCTTCGTCCTCTTCCTCGGATTCGTCCTCGCTGTCCGCTTCCTCCTCTTCCTCTTCGTCCATATCTTCTTCGTCGATCTCGACGTCCTCTTCGACCTCGGAATCGTCGTCGCCTTCCTCGAACGCTTCTTCGTTGTCCTCGTCGTACATATCAAAATCCTCTTCATCGGCTACGTAGGTTTCCTCTTCCTCGCCGTCGAAGCTCTCTTCTTCGTCGTCATCGTCGTCGTTGATGATGCGCGGGCGCTTCGCATTGCCGATCGGATCCTCCGAGCGCTCGACCGGATACCAGCGCTTGAGTCCCCACATGTTGCTGCCGACGCAGGCAAAGCGGCCGTCAATGTTAATCTCGGTGTACACCTGCGCGATGATCTGGTTGATCGCATCCTGCGACAGACCCCGGATACGTGCAATTTCCATGATCAGATCCCGGTAGTAAAAGGGCGTATTGGCCGCCTTCAGCACCTCGAAGGCCAGGTCGACCATCGGCATTTCCTTGAGCCGCTCGGGATTAATTTTCAGCGTGACTTCGCTGCTCATCCTTACACTCACTTCCTCTCGAACAGATCTATCTGGACTTCATCTATTTGTATCCATTATCAACCTATAGTAAAACCTATTTCCCCTAAAAAAGCAAGACTGCGCGAACGGCTTGTCCGCGGAAAAAAGGAGAAGCGAAGGGATCGCCCTTCGCTTTGACTGTATCCTCCCGATACCGACACGGCCCGCAGGCGTCTTCTCGGGTGCGAGAGACCGGGCTGGACTCTCCCTTCATCCTATGTCGGCGAATGGCATTTGTCACGGCTGTCGGCCTAATTATTTGGCGGGAAGGACAATGGCTTATACGATCCGGGACGCGCGTTCATACAATAGCGCAAAGCGACACGCATCGTCTGGCGGAAGGGGAATCCGACATTGGACTTGGACATCAACGCGCTCATCAGTTGGCTGCTGGAAAAATCCGCCCGGTCCGCCGGCAGCGCCGGCAGCGCCGAACGGAGCATCATCCGCTTCGGCCGGCGCCGCGACTACCTGCGCATCGCGGCGCTCTGCTCCGAGGCGTCACGTCGGCAGCCGCTCCCGCAAGGACTGAAGCCGCTCCCGCTCATCGACGCCATCTCGTGCCCGATCGGCGCAGCCAGGTTGCACGACGCGCCGCCGGGCTGGCTGTCCCGCATTCGGCTCGAGCCGGATATGCCGGCAGCGGTACACGCTGCGCCGCGGCGCAGCACGGTCGGGCTGACCAAGGGCCTCCCTTGGGGCGTGGAAGCGATCAAGGCGCCGGCCGCCTGGCGCCGGACTACCGGCCACCGGGTCCGGGTCGGCGTCATCGATACCGGCGTCGATGCCGCCCATCCCGATCTGCGCGGCTCGCTGGCTCGCGGGATCAATCTGCTGAGCCGGGGCACGCCGCCGCACGACGACAACGGGCACGGCACGCACATCGCCGGGACGATTGCCGCCGCCAATCAGCCCGGCGGCATGATCGGTGTCGCGCCGCGCGCGAGCATCTTTCCGGTCAAAGCCTTCGATCACAACGGCAGCGCCTACGTCTCCGACATCGTGCTCGCCATCGAGTGGTGCGTGCGCAATCGGATGCACCTGATCAACATGAGCTTTGGCATGAAGACGCGCAGCAAGGCGCTGCTCGGCGCGGTCCGGCAGGCGACTGCGGCGGGCGTGTTGATCGTCGCCTCCTCGGGCAACGCCGGCCGGCGCAAGGCGATCGATTACCCGGCCCGTTATCCGCAGACGATCTCGGTCGGCGCCACCAACCGGCTGCGGCGGATTCCGCCGTTTAGCAACCGCGGCAGCTACATCGACATCTACGCGCCCGGAGACAAGATCACCTCGGCCTGGGTCGGCGGCAGCTACCACGAGATGAGCGGGACATCCATGGCCACCTCGCATGTGAGCGGCGCCGTAGCGCTGCTGCTGGCTGCCTACCCGGGACTAGGGCCGGCCGCAATCAAGACGATCCTGCGGCGCTCGATGCAGCCGCTGCGGGGACCGCGCGCGCCGCGGCTGACCGGGGAGCTCGATGTCGCCAAGATGCTGCGGACCGCGGACCGCCTGCTGCAGTGAACCGGCAGCGCGCGGGCAGCGCACGCGCCCAGCGGCAGGCTACATCCGCTCCGGCGCCGACACGCCGACCAGTCGGAGCGTGTTGGCCAGCGCGATCCGTACGGCTGCGAGCAGGGCCAGTCGGGCCTGCGTCTGGGCCGCGTCATCGGTCATGACGCGCTCGGCCCGGTAATAGCTGTGCAGCTGCGAGGCGAGCTCGTACATGTACCGGATCATGCGGTGAGGCGCCAGGTGCTCGGCCGCTTCCGCCACGAGCTGCGGTAGCTCGCCCAGCTTTTGCAGCAGTCCGTATTCGCTCTCGGCGCGCAGCAGCTGCAGATCTGCCGTCTCCAGCCGGTCGACGGCGATGCCCTGATCCGCCGCCTGGCGGAAGATGCTGCAGATGCGCGCATGCGCGTACTGCACGTAGTAGACCGGATTCTCGTTGGAGGTGGAGATCGCCAGATCCATGTCGAAGTCGAGATGCGAGTCCATGCTGCGCATCGTGAAGAAGTAGCGGATCGCATCGACACCCACCTCATCCATCAGGTCCTCCATCGTCACCGCCTTGCCCGTGCGCTTGGACATCTTCACCTTCTCCCCATCCTGGAACAGGCTCACCATCTGGGCGATCAGCACCGTCAGCTTCTCCGGATCGTTGCCGAGCGCGGCCATCGCCGCCTTGACGCGCGGGATATAGCCGTGATGGTCTGCGCCCCAGATGTTGATCATGCGATCGTAGCCGCGGCCGTACTTGTCGCGATGATAGGCAATATCCGGCGACAAATAGGTGTACGAGCCGTCATTTTTCACGAGCACGCGGTTTTTGTCGTCGCCGTAGGGCATCGTCGACAGCCAGGTCGCGCCCTCCTCCTCGAACACCTGGCCGCGCTCGCGCAGCGCGTCCAGCGCCTGCACGACCAGTCCGCGCTCGTAGAGCGAAGATTCGCTGTACCAGACATCGAAGCCGACCCGGAAGCGGCCGAGATCGCGCTTGATCTTGTCCAGCTCCCGCTCCAGTCCGAACTGGCGGAAAAAGGTAAAGCGCTCCTCCTCGGGCAAGGCGAGCAGCCGGTCGCCCTCCTGCTCCTTGAGCAGCTGCGCGAAGCCGACAATATCCTCGCCGTGGTAGCCGTCCTCCGGCATCTCGGCCTCCAGGCCGAGCGCCTGCTTGTAGCGGGCCTCGATCGAGCGGGCCAGGTTGGCGACCTGATTGCCCGCATCATTAATATAATACTCGCGCGTCACCTCGTAGCCGGCGAAGTCCAGCAGATTGCACAGCGCATCGCCGACTGCGGCGCCGCGCGCATGTCCCAGGTGCAGGCTGCCGGTCGGATTGGCGCTGACGAATTCGACCTGGACGCGGCTGCCGCCGCCGACCGTAGCCCGGCCATAGTCCGCCCCCTGCTGCAGCGCCTGCGGCACGACCGGGTACAGGTAGCTCTGATCCAGGCGGAAGTTCAAGAACCCCGGCCCTGCGATCTCGACCGCGGTCACGCCGGCGCGCGCCGCATCCAGATGCGCCACGATCGCCTCGGCGATCTGCCGCGGATTGCGGCGCGCCAGCTTCGTCAGCTGCATCGCGGCATTGGCCGCCAGATCGCCGTGCGCCTTCTCCCGCGGCGCCTCCAGCGTGAAGTCGGGCATCGCCTCGCGGGACGTCAGCCCCGCAGCGACCGCCGCTTCCACGATCGCTTCGCGCACCCGCGCATGCGTCATCTCGACTACATTCCTCTCACTCATTGCCTGTCATCCTCCCATATATCCAGCCGGATCTCGAACCGGCCGATCTGTTGATCTTCCATCCACAACGAGTAGCTCCATTCAATCGTCAGTGGCAAGGCCATCGAGTCGCGCCGCGCGCCTTCGCCTTGCGCCTGCGGGTCCCGGAACGCGATCGCATCGGTCACAGTCTCCATCGGGAAGCTCAGCCCGCCCATGCGATACGAGCCGCCGCGCCGCGCATTCGGCACGAACGTCTGCTCCGTCTCCACATCCCCGCGCCGGGTGATCTTGATCTCGTCCTCGCCCCAGCGCATCACCGTCCGTACCCGGCCGCCGTCCTCTTCCTCTTCATAATGCAAAAAAGCGGATCGGCCGCGCAGCACCCACTCGCCGGCATACGCGTGCCGCGTCACCTCGTCCTCCTGACGGCTCTCCAGCGCAATGCGCACCTTGCGTTTCGTCAACGTCATGTAATTCCCGCTTTCTGTAAGTGGATTGGCATTCCGACCGACTCCCGTTGTATGATGAGCGTACACACGATTTCTGGAAGGGATGACCGGATGGCATGACCGACTTCAGCCTCTTTCCCGTAATGACCGACTTCGAGCGGCGGCTGCCGCTCTATCTGACGAGCCTGGGCGGCTGGACGCATCAGCCCGACATGGACCGGCCCGGCGGCTATCCGGATTACCAGTGGCTGCAGGTCACCAGCGGCACGGGCGTGCTGCGCGTCGGGCAGCGCGAGCTCACGGTGGGCCCTTCGCAGGGCATGCTGCTGATGCCCGGCGAGGCGCACGCCTACCACGCGATCGAGGCCCCCTGGGGCGTGCGATGGGCGACCTTCAACGGTCCCCGCGCCGCCGAGATGCTGCGCGACCTGCAGCTGGCCCGCACGCAGGCGCTGTACCTGGGCAATCCCGATGTCGCGCTCAAGCATCTGCAAGAGATGGGCTCGCAGCTGCAGGCGCCCCACCCGACGACGGCGCTCGAGACCTCCGCCGCCCTGTACCGGCTGCTGCTCGACCTGTATCGCTACGGCTCCCCGACCGAGCTGCGCTCGCGCAAGCAGCAGATGGATGCGCTCGCGCCCGTACTCGCGCACCTGGAGACGCACTACAGCCGCGCCATCACGCTGCCGGAGCTGGCCGGGCTGCTGGGGGTGAGCCCGCAGCACATCTGCGTGCTCTTCCAGCAGGCGCTCGGCGTGCGGCCGATCGAGTACCTCACCCGCATCCGCATCCGCAAGGCCAAGGAGCTGCTGCTGCGCGAGCCGGACGCCGAGGTGAAGCGCGTCGCCGCCAGCGTCGGCTACGAGCATCCGAGCTACTTCATCAAACGCTTCAAGCAGCTCGAGGGCGTGACGCCGGTGCTCTTCCGCCGCATCCATCGCAATCGCATGTGACGACTGGCGGCGAAGCGGACAGCCGCCCGCCAGCGGCAAGCGCATGGCCGCAGCAATACAAACAGCCTCCGTCTCTTGTCTGTACAAAGAGACGGAGGCTTGCTCCGCGGTGCCACTCTTCTGGTATTCGCCCCCGCCGGGCGCGAATCCGCTCGATCATGATAACGGAATGACCGGGCCTCCCTGCGGCGGCCGCAGCCGCTTCGGAAGACCGACTCCCGGGTGCGCTTCCGCTCGTCCTGCCGTACCGGCTCTCACTCTCCCGGCTCGCTGCTCACGGATAGGGACGGCGTACTTTCCCGTTCTTCGTCGTTCACTATTGTACCTATTATATGCAACTGCGGCGAAATTGCAAGCAGCGCTCTCGTTCCGCCAACTCCCCGCATCTCTACTTGACGAAGCCGAGCAGCATCTCGCGGATCAGCTTGGCCGCCACGATCTGGGTCTGCTCGGTCGGATCGTAGACCGGGGCGACCTCCACGAGGTCGCAGCCGACGATCCGCGCCTCCGAGCGCGCGATGGCGTGGACCGCCTCGAGCAGCTCCTTGGAGGTGATCCCGCCGGCCTCGGCCGTGCCCGTACCCGGCGCGCCCGACGGATCGAGCACGTCGATGTCGATGGTCACGTAGACCGGACGTCCGGCCAGCTCGGGCAGCACGCGCAGCAGCGGCTCCGCCACCTCGAACGGGTAGAAGTTGATGTGCTCGCGGGCGTACGCCCATTCCTCGCGCGAGCCGGAGCGAATGCCGAACTGGTAGATGTTGTCCGGACCGATCAGCTCGGCTGCCTTGCGCAGCGGCGTCGAATGCGAGAGCGGCTCGCCCTCGTACGACTCGCGCAGGTCGGCGTGGGCATCGATGTGAATGATCGCCAGATCCGGATGCCGGGCATACACCTCGCGGAAGATCGGCCACGAGACGAGATGCTCGCCGCCCAGGCCCAGCGGCAGCTTGCCGTCGTCCAGCACGCCGCGCACGAATTCGCCGATAATCTCCAGGCTGCGCGCGGCATTGCCGAACGGCAGCAGCAGATCGCCGGCGTCGAAGTAATTCAGCTCCTCGAGGCTGCGATCGAGATACGGGCTGTACTCCTCGAGCCCGACCGACACCTCGCGGATGCGGGCCGGACCGAAGCGCGAGCCCGGGCGGAACGAGACGGTATAGTCCATCGGCATGCCATAGATGACGGCCTTGGCTTCATTATAGTCCTCGGAGCTAAGGATAAAGACGTTGCCGGAATATTTCTGATCCAGTTTCATGCGTTTGCTTGCCTCCCCGGCTCTCGCCTACTTGATGAGATCCTCTACGAATTTCGGCAGCGCGAAGGCCGCCTTGTGCAGGCGCGGCGTGTAGTACTTGGTCGCGATCTCGGGGATCGACGCCTCGTCCACCTCGAGCGGATCGTACGTCTTGCTGCCGACGGTGAAGGTCCACAGCCCGCTCGGATAGGTCGGCACATTGGCGCCGTAAACGCGCACGATCGGGAAGACCTCCCTGACGTCGCGGTTCACGCTGGCGATCAGTTCGGCCTTGAACCACGGGTTGTCTGTCTGCGCGACGAACAGGCCGTCGGCTTTGAGCGCTTCGTAGATGCCTTGATAGAAGCCGCGCGTGAACAGGTTGGCCGCCGGGCCGACCGGCTCGGTCGAGTCGACCATGATGACGTCGTACGTGTCTTTATGATCGTGAATATGCATGAAGCCGTCGTTGACGATGACCTCGACGCGCGGATTGTCCAGCTCGCAGGCGATTTGCGGCAAGTATTTTTTGGAATATTCGATGACCTTGCCGTCGATATCGACGAGCACCGCTTTCTCCACCTTGGGGTGCTTCATCACCTCGCGCACGACGCCGCCGTCGCCGCCGCCCACGATCAGCACATGCTTCGGATTGGGATGGGTGAAGAGCACCGGGTGCGCCACCATTTCGTGGTACACGAATTCGTCCTTGTCGGTCGTCATGACCATCCCGTCGAGCACCAGCATCGTGCCGAACTCCTCGGTCTCGATCATCGCCAGCTCCTGAAACTCGGTCTTCTCATGCACGTACGTCTCTTTAATTTTGGCGGTGATGCCGTAGCTTTCAGTCTGCTTCTCCGTATACCACAATTCCATTGTGCAAGCACCCTTCTTTCCGTCGTTTCTTCCATCGTTATGTTAGTCAACGTTATTATAGTCAAATGCTCGTCCCATTACAATGCGCAGTATGGCAATGAATAGACGCGCAGGCTGAGCTCCATACTAGAATCACGGGGATTTTTACCAATGGAGGAGGGCCTCACCTGTGAACAAGCATAAGCTTCGCTCCCGCTTCTGGGGAAGCCGACGCAGCGAGCGTCCGCGGCGCGCCCGCCTGCCGCTGCTGCGCCGCGCGTATCGCTGGCTGCAGTGGAGCGTCATCGCTGCCGCCGGCGGGGTGGTGCTGCTGGCCGGATTGCTGCTGTACATCCGCGCCCAGGCGCTGCCGGCTGCGACCGTCAGCCAGACCTCGCAGCTGCTCGACCTGCAGGGCAATGTGATCGACACCTTCCACGGTGGGGAGAATCGCAGCTCCGTCGCGCTCGGGGAGATGTCGCCGCACGTCATCGCCGCCACGATCGCAGTCGAGGACCGGCGCTTCTACGAGCATGACGGCTTCGACACGCGGAGCATGGCGCGTGCGGCTCTCGTCAATCTGGAGAGTCGCTCGCGCCGCCAGGGCGCGAGTACGATCACGCAGCAGCTCGCCCGCAATCTGTACCTCAGCCACGCGCGCACCTGGACGCGCAAGGTCAAGGAAGCGGCCTATACGCTGCAGCTCGAGATGAATTACAGCAAAGACGAGATACTGGAGATGTACCTCAACCAGATCTATTACGGCCACGGCGCCTATGGCATCGAAGCGGCGGCGCGGCTCTACTTTGGCAAATCCGCGGCGCAGCTGTCGCTGGCCGAATCGGCGATGCTCGCCGGCATCCCGAAGGGGCCGAAATACTACTCGCCGTATATGAATATGAAAAAAGCGAAGGACCGCCAGCACGTCATCCTGACGCTGATGACGGAGCAAGGACGGATTACGCCGGAAGCGGCCGATGCCGCCTACGCGGAGCTGCTGGCGCTACGCACGCTCGGCGGCGATGCGGAGGACGGCTTCGCCTCGTACTTCCGCGATTATGTGCGGCTCGTCGCGATCGATCGGCTCGGCATCGACGAGCAGCTGCTGGAGCAGGGCGGCGTGCGCGTCTATACGACGCTCGACACCGGCATGCAGCGCGCCGCCGAGCAGGCGGTCGCAGCGGGCTTCCCCGAGCAATCCGAGCTGCAGACGGCGCTGATCTCCATCGACCCGCGCAACGGCTACATCAAGGCGATGGTCGGCGGGCGCGACTACGCGGCGAATCAGTACAACCGCGTCTTTGCCACGACGCGCCAGCCCGGCTCCTCCTTCAAGCCGCTGGTCTACCTGACCGCGCTGGAGCAGGGCGGGATGACGCCGGTGTCGCGCTTTCGCAGCGAGCCGACCACCTTCGTCTACGATGACGGCCGGCGCACCTACGAGCCCGGCAATTACAACGACAAGTACTTCAATGAAGAGATCGACATGCGCACGGCGATCGCCAGCTCCGACAACATCTACGCCGTCAGCACGATCATGGCCGTCGGCCCGGACAAGGTGATCGAGACGGCGCGGCGGCTCGGCATCGAGAGCGCGATGGAGCCGGTGCCTTCGCTGGCGCTGGGGACGTTCCCGGTCAGCCCGTATGAGATGGCCTCGGCGTTCACCGCGATCGCCGGCGGGGGCGTGCGCTACGAGCCGACCGCGATCCTGCGCATCGTCGGGCCCGGCGGCCGCGTGCTGTACGAGGCCGACCCGCAGCCGCAGCAGGTCATCGACCCGGCGCATGCCTACGTGCTGACGAGCCTCATGCAGAGCGTGTTCGAGCCCGGGGGCACCGGCCATCGCGTGGCGGCGACGCTGAAGCGGCCGGTCGCCGCCAAAACCGGGACGACCGCCTCCGACGCCTGGATGGTCGGCTTCACGCCGGAGCTGACGACCGCGGTCTGGGTCGGCTACGACAAGGGGCGCAGCATCGACGCGGTCGAGGCGCACCGCGCCGCGCCGATCTTCGCCGCTTATACGGAGGCGGCGCTCGCGGCGCTTCCGCCCAAGGCATTCGAGATGCCGCGCGGCGTCGTCAGCCGCTACATCGATTCCGAGAGCGGGCTGCTCGCGACCGCCGCCTGCGGCGAGCGGCGGCTGGAGAGCTTCGTCGCCGGCACGGAGCCGGTGGAGCTGTGCCTCAGCGACCCGGACGCCGGCGCGGACGGGACCGGCGGCGCGGATGGCGACGGCGGCGCGGACAGCTCCGCCAGCGACGCGGCCCAGGAGCGCCACCGCTCGTGGTGGGGCCACCTGAAGCGCTGGTGGGGCGAGTGAATTGAGCATGACTCCAAGGGCAGACGGAATGACTGGTCACCTTTCGGCAGGTAATCCGAGGAAAGGCTACCGGCAAGCTGTCCTTCTGGCTAGCCCCGAAAGGCTTACCGACCAGCTGTTCTCCAGCCGAGCCAGGCATGTCTTTAGGAGGAAGATCCGTAAAGCAGGGTTCGCGAAAAAGCGGCGCCCTCGAACCAGAATTCTGGCTCGAGGGCGCCGCTTTATGCCGATCCGCGCTTTGTTTATAGCGATCTGCGCTATGCTTGTTCGTGCGCCATGTCTACGTTCAAGCGCTGCGTCCATGCGCAATATCTAAGCCTATTGCACAATGCTCGTTCGTGGCGATCCATTTGCACGCTGTTCGAGCCTATGACACACTACTTGTGCCTGATATGCATCGTCATCGTTTACGGGTAACACGGAATGCTTATGCTTACGATGCATCACGATGCTTACGCCTATTGGTTATGGCGTCCGTGCTGGGGGCGAGCACTCGTCTCGCCTGTGCGCCTCCGGCTGCCCGGTGTCTGCCGCTCAAGGGGTTCGTCTGCCGGAAGCGCCGCAATCGCCAGGACGAGCCCGGCCAAATAGCTGCGCAACGTCACGACTATTCCTCCCATCTCCAATGAAATTGGTTATGGATAGAATTACCCATGGGCGGCGGCCTCGAAACGGCATACCACAACCTTGCCGACCCCGGCAGGAATCGGCGGTCGTCCGACTGCTGCCATGCCGCCAGAGCATTACCCAGTGTTCCTCGGTATTACTTAATACCACTCTCGACCTTCAACGTGATTCATTATGCAGCGTGGTCAAGTTTTGTGAATCGCCCAATTGCCAACAGTACATCCGGACCTCCCGCGCTACTCGGCCAGCGCGGCCTGCAGGTCCGGCGAATTCGTCCACCACAGCTCGTTGTGCTTGATCAGCAGCTCGCGCAGCAGTCCCTTCTCCTTGGTGCCCAGGTTGTCGACCATGATGCGCCGCTTGATGGCATAGTCCAGCCGGTTCACATGATCGGCGAGGATCTTCCAGCCGCGCCGCGCTTCCTCGTCGATCAGCATCTCGCAAGCGGTCGCCCCGGCATAGTATTGGCCTTCCTCGCTGCGGTCGACCGCGACCCAGACGATCCAGCAGGTCCGGCCGCTGGGCACATCCTCCTTGTTGGTGCTGAACTTGATGCGCCGCTCCACCTTGCTCTTGGCGTGCATGGCGCCGATGTCGATGTACGCCTCGTCGCCGTCTATAATGACGCAGGACACCGAATTGAGATCGATCGAGCCCGCCCCGAATCCTTTGTGCTCCTTGTTGCTGACCACGTTGAGCGCCAGCTGCTTCTTCGGCTTTTTTTCGCCGCCTTGTTCCATGTCCGTACACCCTTCCCTTTGCAAGACGCGGCCTTCTCGACCTCGCCCCCAAGTTTAATTCCATTTTAGCTAATAATCCGTGAAAAGCAAACATATACATGCTGTAGATGCTTGTCAACCACGGGAGGTATGGACTCATGATCCCACGTCACGCCCTGTCAATCACACTCGTTGTCGTCATTGCTGCCACCCTCGTCCTGTCCGCCGGGCACGGCTTCGGGGACGCCTGGACGTCCCAGTACACGTATGCCGGGACGCCCGTGGCCGATTCGAGCGCGCTCTCGCCCGCCCTCGAATCGGACGTGCTCCCGGGCTCGCTCGCGAGCGAGGCGGGCGACACCCCGGCCGAAGCGGCAGGCTCCGTCCCCGCTGCCGGCGAGCCGCCCGCGCTCCAGGAGCCGCGCGCGCAGGCGCTGAGCCGCAGAGTCGCGGAATACCACATCGAAGTCCGGCTCAGCGAAACCGAGCACCTGCTCTCGGGCAAGCAGACCATCACCTGGACCAACCCCGGCAAGCAGGCCGTGTCCGAGCTGTACTTTCATCTGTATCCCAATGCCTTCGCCTCGCCGCAGTCGACCTTCATGCAGGAGTCGGGCGGCAAGCTGCGCTCGGACGAAGCGACTGCAGACAGCACCGGCTATATGAAGCTGGAGTCGCTGCAGACCGGCCAGGGCGTCAACCTGCTGCCCCGCCTGCACTTCGTGCAGCCCGACGACGGCAATACGGCCGACATGACGCTGGCCAAGCTGCGGCTCCCGGACCCGGTCTACCCCGGCGACGAGGTGACGCTGTCGATGACCTACGAGGTCAAGCTGCCCGAAGTCTTCGCCCGCATGGGCTACGCCGGCGACTTCGTCATGGCGGGCCAGTGGTTCCCCAAGCTCGCCAAGTACGAGACAGCCGGCACGCGCGGCCGCGTCAGCGAGGGCTGGAACGCCCATCAGTACCACGGCAATTCGGAATTTTACAGCGACTTCGGCATTTACAGCGTCAAGATCGACGTCCCCGCGGACTATGTCGTGGCGGCGACCGGCTTCCCGGCGCAGACGCCGGTGCGGGAGGGCGAGCGCAAGACCTACCAATTCTACGCCGACGATGTGCACGACTTTGCCTGGTCGGCCTCGCCGCACTTCGTCTACTCGGAGACCCCGTTCTCGGCAGAGGGCGTGCCGGGCGTGCGCATCAAGCTCTACCTCGACCCGCGCCACGCCAAGCTCAAGGACCGCTACCTTCACGCCGCGCAGTCCGCCCTGGCCAAGTACGCGCAGTGGTACGGCGAGTACCCGTACTCGACGCTGTCGATTGTTGTCCCGCCGGCGGGCGCCGGCGGAGCGGGAGGCATGGAGTATCCGACGCTCGTCACCGGCTTCGCCGCCGACGAGGACGATCCCGGTTACGAGCTGGAGCGGGTCGTCGTGCATGAGATCGGCCATCAGTACTGGTACGGTATGGTCGCTTCCAATGAATTCGAGGAGGCGTGGCTCGACGAAGGCTTCACCTCCTATGCCGAGGACAAGGTGATGGAGAGCGAATACGGCGTGGCGCCGAGCCTGCGGGTAGAGGCGAGCTACATGACCGACCCGGCGCCGCTCAAGCAGCTGTCCTGGTCCTACCGCAGCCACGATCATTACGCGGAGAACGTCTACCTGCGCGCCAAGCTCGTGCTCGTCGGGATCGAGCGCCGGATCGGACCGTCGATGATGCGCAAGGTGATGCGCAGCTACTTCCAGCAGTATAAGTTCAACCACCCGTCCACCGCCGACTTCCAGCGTGTCGTAGAGCGTGTGACCGGCGAGGACTGGGACGACTTTTTCAGCCAATACGTATACGGCGAGCAGATGGCCGACTTCGCCGTGGAGTCGATCCATGTCCGGCCGGTGCGTCGGAACGGCCTGACCGTCTACGAGTCGATCGTGCTGATCCGCAAGTACGGCGGCGACCACGACCCGGTGCCGATCGAATTCCGCTTCCGCGACGGCACCGCGCTGTCCAAGGAATGGGACGGCAAGCAGTCCCATATTCAATACAAGCTGACGCACAGCGCGCCGCTGGAGTGGGCGGTCGTCGATCCGAACCATACGATCGTGCTGGACAATCGGCGCATCAATAATTTCATGAAAGCGGAGCTGCCCAGGCAGACGACGGTCCGCTGGAACCTGGGCATCGTCAAAATAATCGAGGGGCTGCTCGGCTCCGTCGGATGGTGAGGTGTGAGCACGTGCGAATCTATATGAAGCAAGGCTGGTCGCTGACGCTGCGGCACATGCCGGTCGTCCTGCTGCTATTCCTGTATCAGCTCGTATGGGGGTTCTTCCTGTATCGGTTCGTCAGCGCGGCGGTCGTACCGCTGCTGAAGCGGTACCCGGATGCGCTCGCATCAGCCGGAAGCGTGCAGTTGTTCTTCGCGGAGGCCGAATTCCGTCTGCTCAAAACGGACCTCGCTGCGCCCTACCTGTGGATGCTGGGCGGCATGCTCGCACTGCGGCTGCTGCTGACGCCGCTCCTGCAGGCGGGGCTGCTCTACTCGCTGCGGCATGCCGATACCGAGCGCGGCACCGCCTTCCTGCTCGGCATCCGCCGCGCGTGGCGCCCGATCACGCTGCTCTATTGGCTCAAGACCGCGCTGATGCTGGCGCCCGGCTGGTGGCTCGTCCCGCCGCTGGCGCGCGCGCTGGCCGGCGGCGGTGCGACCGTGCAGCAGCTCGCCATGCAGGCGCTCCCGTATGCCCTCGGCTGGGCGACCTGGGCGATCGTCGTCCACCTGCTCGTGCTGGCACTGCAATTCGGCGCCGTCGCGCGCACCGGCTGGGGCAGTGCGATGCTGATCGCACTGCGGCACTTCTTCCCGCTCGCGCTGCTGTCGCTGATCCTGTGGACCATCGCCGCCGGTCTCAGCCTCTCCGCCTCGGCGCTCTCGCTGCTGTGGGCCGGCCTGCTCGCGCTGCTGCTGCATCAGGCGGGGTATTTGGCCCGCACCCTGATCAAGGTCTGGATCCTTGCCGCCCAGTACGCCGCCTGGCGCGGACAAGGGCCTCCTGCGGCGGAGTGAGCTTCATACCGGCACGAATTTTTCCACCGGCGCAGAGTGGGCCATCCGGACGCCGTGGAGTCGCCCACCGGCGCGGAAGCGTCTGTCGTCGCAGAGTGAGCCGTCTGCCATCGTCGAACGCCCGCTGACCCGACGCGGCCTGACATTGCGACCTTCCATTCGCGCCATCGCCGCACATCACGCTGCAAGTCATAGCCAGGCTCAGCCGCTCCCGGCCAAGGGGCGGTTTTTTTGTATCGCCAGTAACCATGCAACGTAACCGCGACGCGCAAGTTTCAATTAAATTGTGAACATTTTGTGACAAGAAAGGAAATGTGCAGATTTTGGCGAATACCCTTACTTGTACATAAATATCTGCCGAATTCCCGTCATTGGGAAACGGGGGAACCACACCGGGTGAATTGATTTTGGCCGTGCGGGCCGCGAACCGTCTTTTATGAGGAAAGACTTGCGGCACGCACGCGCTAGAAATCATAGGGACACCTTTCGACCGAACCCTACAGCTAACCTCGCAGGCACTGGAAGGAGAAGCATTGTTGAAAAAAGTCGCGGCTACTGCACTCACCTTCGTTATGCTGCTGGCCTCATTTGCAGGCACAGCGTTCGCAGGCACTGCCTCCCAAATGGACGGCGCCATCGACGATCTGATCGGCATCCGCTACAAGTACGGCGGCACCACGACGAGCGGCTTCGACTGCTCCGGCTTCACATCCTACGTCTTCGATCAATTCGGCATCGAGCTGCCGCGCACGTCCGGCTCGCAGGCCACGATCGGCGACAAGGTCGCCAAAAGCGATCTGCGCGCAGGCGATCTCGTATTCTTCAACACTAGCGGCAAAGGCATCTCGCATGTCGGCATCTACGTCGGCGACGGCAAGTTCGCCCATTCCTCGTCGAGCAAGGGCGTCATCGTCAGCGAGCTCGAATCATCCTATTACAGCGAGCGCTACGTCACTGCGCGCCGCGCCCTCAGCGAGGCGCAGTATCAGAAGTACGCCACGCCGGCCAAGTAAGCGGCAAGCGGCTTTCGCGCTAGCGGGACAAGCTGTTTCTTCTCATGATTGATCGTGTAATGGAATTACACATGCGTTTCGCCTTGAACCGTATGGACGCCCCCGAGCGGGGCGGGCCGTGCGGTTTTTATTTTGCCCATCTCGTCCACACTGAGCGTATGAACCCTGCTGCGAAGGAGGCGCCGATCCATGTCCATGTATCTGTTCTTGCACCGCAAAGATTTGCGGGCGCGCCAGCTGCGCGCCTTTGCCGCGCTCAAAAAGCGGGCCATGCCCGGCCTGCACGCGCTCATCCTCGATCCGGCGCTGCTGGACGAGCGGCTGACCGCGCCCGGCGGCGGCACCTTCCTCGCTGCCGCCGCGCGGCTGGTACGCGAATACGAGGCCGGCGGCCAGACGCTGCAGCTGCTCTACGGCCCGCCGCAAGAGGTGGTCGGCGCCCTGCTCGAGGCGCATCCGATCAGCGGCATCGTCGCCCACCGCGACGATACGCCGTACGCCCGCCGGCGGGACGAAGCGATCGCGGAGGTGGCGCAGCGGCATGACGTGCCCTGGGTGCTGCTCGACGATGCGTCGCTCGCGGAGCTCGACGACTTCCAGCGCAGCACTGGGCGGGACGAGCCGTACAAGGTATTCACGCCCTTCTACCGCAAGTGGCAGGCCTACCTGCATGCCCACTACGCGCCTGCGGCCGAGGTCGGCGTCGAGGCGCTCGATACGGTCGGGGCGCCGGATGCCGCTGTCGCCCGGCGCTATGCGCCGCCCCGCGCAGTAGCCGACGCGCTCGCGGACGCCGCGCGCGAGGCGACCGGTCCCGAGGAGGACCTGGCGCAATTCATCAGCAGCGGACGACTGCATCGCTACGCTGGCCATCGAGACGATTTCGCCAACGAGCAGGCGACGAGCCGGCTCTCCCGGCATCTCAATACCGGCGCGCTCGCGGTCAAGACGGTCTACGAGGCGGTACAGAACGAGCGCGGCGCAGAAGCTTGGGTCCGGCAGCTCGCGTGGCGCGATTTTTACCTGTACCAGGCGCGCTATCACGAGGACTTCTTCCACTATGAGCGCCGCTACGACCTGTCGCGGCTCAGCGACCGCCACTACGAGGCCTGGGAGCGCGGCACGACCGGCATCCCGATCGTCGACGCGGCGATGAAGCAGATCGCCGAGACCGGCGAGATGCCGAACCGGCTGCGGATGGTCAGCGCGATGTTCCTGACGAAAAATCTGCTCTGTCCGTTCACGCTCGGCGAGCAATACTTCCGCCGCCAGCTCGCCGACTACGACAATGCGCAGAATCGCGGCGGCTGGCTGTGGAGCGCCTCGCTCGGCTATGACGCGTCGCCGTACTTCCGCGTCATGAACCCGCAGACGCAGTCGGCCCGGTACGACCCTTCAGGCACCTATATCCGCCGCTGGCTGCCGGAGCTGCGCGACCTCTCGGACCGGGACATCCACCGTCCGCGCCCGGACGCGATCGTCGACCTCAAGGACTCGCGCCAGTGGGCGATCGAGGTCTACAAGGATATTTTGCGATAAGCAAAATTCGATACGTGACAAAGGAGGAACCCCCGATGCCGCATGCTTCGCCGCTCGACGCCTTTCACCCTGTGCTCGCCCGCTGGTTCGCGGACCGCTTCGGCGCGCCGACCGATGTCCAGCTGCGCGCCTGGGAGTCGATTCGCGCCGGGGACCATACGCTGATCGCCGCCCCCACCGGCTCCGGCAAGACGCTCGCCGCGCTGCTGCCCTGTCTCGACCGGATCGTGCGCGCCAAGCTGGACGAGCGCGAGGCCCCGAGCGGCGTGCAGGTCATCTACGTCACCCCGCTCAAGGCGCTCAACAACGACATCCAGCTCCATGTCGAGCAGTTCGTCGGCGCCATCGAGCGGACCGCCGAGGAGAGCGGCACCGTCGCCTGGCCCGGCCTGCGCTCGGCCGTGCGGACCGGCGATACCAAGAGCAGCGCGCGGGCGGCGATGCTGCGCCGTCCGCCCGATCTGCTCATCACCACCCCGGAATCGCTGTACCTGCTGCTCACCTCGGACAAGGGGCGCGGGATGCTGCGCACGGCGCGTCAGATCATCGTCGACGAGATTCACGACCTCGCGCCGGACAAGCGCGGCGCCCATCTGTCGCTGTCGCTGGAGCGGCTCGCCGCCTGGTGCCCGGCCCCCGTGCAGCGCATCGGGGTGTCGGCGACGCAGCGCCCGATCGAGCGGATGGCGCGCTTCCTCGGCGGCTGGTCCGAAGCGGACGAAGACCTGCATGCGAGCCCCGATCCCGGCACAGCGCGCGTCGCATCGAGCGGAGCGGGCGAGGACCGTGCTGCTGACGCTGCGGCTGCTCCGCGCGCAACCGGGCGCGCGGAGGAAGGGCCGTCCCGCGCCGCGGATGGCGAGGCATCTGACGGCGGGATCGGCGCCGACGGCAACGTCGAGGACAACACAGGCAGCTGCAACGACGACGGCGCCCCAGCGACACGCGCTGCCGCACCAGGCGTCCCTGCACCGGCTGGAATGCCTGGCGGCGAGGCAGACGCGCACCCCCATCCGCTCGGCTATCGGCCGCGCCCGGTCGCCATCGTCGCGAGCGCGATGGACAAGCGGATCGAGCTGATCGTCACGATGCCCGACTACGCCACCACGATTGCAGACAGCCGCGAAGCCGTATGGGTGCCGCTGCTGGAGCGGCTCGTCCAACTGATGGACGGCGCGCGCAGCGTGCTGATCTTCGTCAACAGTCGGCGCCTGTGCGAGCGGCTCTGCCTGCGGCTCAACGATCACGTCGGCTACGAGATGGCGCGCGCCCATCACGGCAGCCTCGACCGGGCGCGGCGGCTGGAGGTCGAGCGCCAGCTCCAGACGGGCGAGCTGCGCGCGATCGTCGCCACCTCCTCGCTCGAGCTGGGCATCGACGTCGGCCATATCGATCTCGTCATCCAGGTCGATTCGCCGCTGGACGCCGCCTCCGGCATCCAGCGCATCGGCCGCGCCGGGCACGGCGTCGGCGAGGCCAGCCGCGGCGCGATACTCGTGCGCGAGCGCGGCGCGCTGCCCGAGAGCGCTCTGCTCGCGCAGCTCATCGCGCAGCGCGAGATCGAGCCGATCCGACTGCCCGAGCAGCCGCTGGACGTGCTCTCGCAGCAGACCGTCGCGATGGCCGCGCTCGACGACTGGTCGCTGGAGACGCTGCATCGGCTCGTCTGCCGCAGCGCGTGCTATTGCGAGCTGAGCCGGGAGCGGCTGGAGGCGATGCTGCGCGTGCTCGGGGGCACCTACCCGATCGCCAGACCGCTCCTGGAGTGGGACCCGGGCAGTGAGCGCATCGCCCGCCGCCGCAATACGGCGATGGCGGCGCTGACCGGCTCGGGGACGATCCCGCAGAGCTCGGGCTATCCGGTCCATCATGCCGAGACCCGGGCGCATCTGGGCGAGCTGGACGAGGAGTTCGTCGAGGAGAGCCGCACCGGCGACGTCTTCCAGCTCGGCACGAGCTCCTGGATGATCCGCGAGATTCGCCACGACCGCGTCTATGTCGGCGAAGCGCCCAACAATTACAGCGAGATCCCGTTCTGGCGCGCCGAGGGCGGCGAAGGCGGCCGCTCCGCCTGGCTGGCGGCGCGGCTCGGCGCGCTGCTCGAGCGGCTGGATGCGGAGCTGGCGCAGGAGGCGCGGGAGCGGGCCGAGACCTGGCTGCAGCAGGCGTGTCATCTGGATCACAGCGCGGCCGAGCGGCTCGTGCGGCTGCTGGAGAGCCAGCGCGCGGCCTGCGCCGTCCCGACCGCGCGCCGCATCGTCGTCGAGCACTACCGCGATCTGATGCAACACACCCATGTCGTGGTGCACAGCCCGTGGGGCCGCAGGATCAACCGTACCTGGCTGCTGGCGATCGAGCGGCAGCTGCAGCGGCTGCTCCCCTACCGGCCTTACGGCAACGCCACCAACGACGGGATCGAGCTCGTGCTGCGGGAGTGGGACCCTTCTTGGCTGCGCCTGATCACCGGCCTTGCGGCCGAAGCGCTCGAGCCGCTGCTGCTGGAGGGCCTGCCCGGCTCGGCGCTGCTGGCCATCGCCTTTCGCCGCATCGCCGAGACCTCGCTGCTGCTCGCGCGCAGCTTCACGCGCACGCCGCTATGGCAGCTGCGCCTGCGCAGCGAGGAGCTGCTCAAGGAGGCGCTGCCCTATGCCGACCAGTTCCCCTATCTGGACGAGGCGGTGCGTACGGCGCTGTATCGCTATCTCGATCTGGACGGGCTGCGCCGCATCCTGACGGCGATCGCCGCCGGGGAGATCGAGCTGGTCGTCCGGCAGACGCCGCATCCGTCGCCGCTGGCCGCCCAATTCGTCTCCGAATACGCCAGCCGTCAGCTCTACGAGGGCGACGGGCTGGACGAGGCGCTGCAGCTGCAGCTGCGTCATCTGAGCAAGGACTGGGCGTTGCGCATGCCCGGCGCGTCGCGGCGGGAGACCGGCGGGATTGACCCCGAGGTGCTCGCGCACGAGCGTGAGCGACTGGCCGCGCCGCAGCGTCAGCCGGACGGGACCGAGGCGCTGTATGCGCTACTCAAGGCGCGCGGCGATCTGAGCCGGCCCGAGCTGGAGCGGCTCGCGGGCGAGCAGGCGGGCGCCTGGCTGCAGGAGCTGGAGCGCAGCGGACGCGTCTGCGCGCTGCGCTTCGGCGCGCAGACGCGCTGGATCTGCGCCGACGAGCAGGCGCTGTACGCCGCCTTCCCCGAGACGCCCGCCGCGATCGCGCTCGTCGCGGGCCGCTTCGCGGAGCATCGTCTCGCCATCGATGCCCAGGCGCTGCAGGCGCGCTACCCGGCGCTGCTGGGCGGACAGGCGGAGCGCGTGCTGGAGGAGCTGCTGCGCCAGGACAAGCTGGAGCGCGCACCCTTCGCCGCTACGCCGGAGGAGCCGCTCTGGAGCAGCCGCAAGGTAGCCGCGCGGCTCGTCCGGCTCTCCATACAGGAAGCCCGCAAGCGGGCCCGGCCGCTGCAGCCGGAGCGCTGGCTCGGCCAGATGGCCGCCCTGCAGCATGCGCTCGCCGGTACGCAGCTGCAGGGCGAGGACGGGCTGCGCCAGGTCATCGCGCGCCTGCAGGGGCTTTACTTGCCCCTCTCGCACTGGGAAACGTTGATCTTCCCCGCCCGGCTGCAGCGATATCGGCGCGAGGCGCTCGACCTGCTGTGCGCCTCCGGCGAGGTGCTCTGGCTGGGCCGCAAGCACGACGGCGACAAGGAAGGCCGCGTCGCCTTCTTCCTCGCGGAGTCGCACGCGCTGTACGCGCCGCTGGTCGCACGCATCGCCAGCGATACGCCCGCCGCCGGCACATCCGGCGAGGCGCGCGAGCGGACGCGCCATCCCGCCCTGCTGGAGCGGCTGCGAACGCAAGGAGCCAGCTTCCTCACCCGCCTCGCGCGCGAGACCGGGCAGCTGCCGTCCGAGCTGCTCGGCGAGCTGCTCGAGCTCGTCTGGGAGGGCCGCGTCTCCAATGATCAGTTCGCTCCGCTGCGTCTGCATGCCGGGGCCAAGCCTGCTCGGCTCAAGGGCACCGGCTCCGGCCAAGGGCGCTGGTACTGGACCGGCACGCTCGCTGCGGCGCACGCGGACGAGCCCGCGGCAGCGCCGGGTCCGCGCACGCCGGCCCAAGACCACGTCCGACTCGCGCGGATCGACGCTGACTATCCGGACGAGCCACCGACGTCGCAGCATGCGAGTGCGCCACCGGGAGGCTCGGGGACAAGCGCCCCGCCGGAGACATCGCATGCAGGCGCACAGCCTGGCTCGACGAGAGCGAGCGGCGGGCCGGAGCAGTCGGCCGCAGCCTGGATCCAGCATTTGGTGCAGAGCTACGGTCTCATCACGCGCGAGCTCGCCGCCGGCGCCTGCCCCTATAGCTGGGACAAGCTGCTGCCGATGCTCAAGCGGCTCGAGGAATGGGGCGTCATGACCCGCGGTCGCTTCATCCAGGGCGTGGAATCGATGCAGTTCACTTCGCGCGAGCTCGCGGAGCAGTTGCGCCAGCCTCGGGCCCAGCCGCAGGCGGAAGGCGTGACGGTACTGCCGGCCGTCGACCCGGCCAATCCGTATGGCCTGCTGATCGGCTGGCCCGAGCAGCCGGGCGCAGCCTTTGCCCGCAAGCCGGGCCACTATCTCGTGCTCGCGGGCGCCGACTGGCGGCTATGGGTCGAAGGCCGGGGCCGCCGCATCTATGAGCTGACGCGGGGCGCGCAGCCGCCGGCGGACGCCGGGGACCCGGCCGAGGAGCGCGCCGGCTCCTTCGCGGACGCCCCGGTCGCGGCCCGGGCGGAGGCGCCCGCCCCGGACCTGGATACGCTGCGCGAGATGTGCCGCCAGCTGCTCGCGCTGCAGAGTCTGCGCAAGCTCAAGATCGAGCGTTGGAACGGCCAGCTCGTCCAGGACACCGCAGCGGGCCAGCAACTGCTGGCGCTCGGCGCCGAACGCGACGCCGGCGCGCTCGTGCTATGGCCGAGTCAGCTCGGCTGACGGACAGACGCGCCCGGGCCGAAGGCCGTCCAAAAAAGAAGCCTTCAGTTCCACTTGGATCGTGGTTCTGAAGGCTTCTTCAATTTTGGGGCCTGCCAATGCACGCGGCTCTTTTTTGGGACGCCCCCGGCTCTGCGTCCATTCCACAATAAACTGATGCCATTGAAACCGTTCCTATCCCTTCGCCATTCGCCAACGAACCTATTTTCTTGAAATCAATCAAAAAAACGCGATTGAAGACAAATAAGCGCTGTGGCAACCGCTAGACTAGAAATCACCTGAAATCGATCGAAATAGGCACGCTGGCAACCATTAGCTTAGTAGAGTCCGTTTTCCCGCGTGATTGATTATCTGTCTTTGGTTATTGCGTGAAGAGATCCGTAGCATCTTTGGCCGCCTTTAGCATCTTGACCGCGCTGATGCTTGCGTTATGCAGTAGGTCCGGCGATCATCACATTGTCCAGCTGCGGAGTATAGTAGTTGCCTTGCTGATAAGGAACCGTGATATAGCAATAGTCGTCCACGGCGCGTACCCAGGCGATGTGCTCCGGGAAGCTCACTGGCGCCTCTACCCAGAAGCTGCGCGGCACGTACAGCGTATCCAGCTGCTCCAGCGCGAGCGCGTCGAACAGCGAAGCCTCGTCGTAGACGAGC
The DNA here is from genome assembly GCF_014705605.1 of Paenibacillus sabuli. Taxonomy (GTDB): domain Bacteria; phylum Bacillota; class Bacilli; order Paenibacillales; family Paenibacillaceae; genus Paenibacillus_D; species Paenibacillus_D sabuli. Next base: position 162,196 of record NZ_JACXIZ010000016.1, on the reverse strand, counting down.
GCCGACGTGGCGGACGGCAGGTCCTGGTGGATCGAATAATACAGGTGCGGGTCATCGTCATAGAACGCTCCGTAGACCGACTCGATGCGCTCCGGCTGCAGCACGACCTCCAGGCCGTACAGGCCGCTCGTCTGCAGACCGCCTTCGAAAACGAGCGTCGCCCGCGACGGCTCCTGCTCATCGTCCCAAGCCAGCGTTGCGGCCTCGGGCGACAGCTCGATCGCCATACGCCCTGCATCAGTCAAGGCATACACCGCATCGACGACGCCGAATCCCTCGGCAGCCGTAGCGCCGCTGACCTGTCCGTTGAAGACGAGATCGATGCTGTGCAAGACGCCCTCCAGATCGGGATCCATCAATTGGGCGCCTAGAGGCACCGACGGACCGCCCTGCCCCGACTCATCAAGCACTAGCCGCAGCGGACTGAGCGCCTCGTACAACGTGCCGTCGATGGCGGCTATTTCGTACGCGCTCGAAAACATGACCTCCAGCTCCACCACTTCCGCCCCTTGCATCCGTGTCCCGAAATGCAGCGTCAGAGTCGTGTCCGATGCCCAGTACGCGTTCACCTCCTCCGGCTGCAGGATCACTTCGCTGATCTGGCCCCCGGACGCGAAGGCACGGACCTCGTACAAGAGGGCGTTGCCCAAATTCTGAGTCGCTTCGGCCATCGGCCGGTCGAACTGCACATCGACGCTGACCAAGTATCCGTCATACCCCGGATCGATCAACTCCGCCGATACCCCCGGCTCCCCTGGCTCCCCCGGTCCTCCGGGGCCGACGCCCAACGCAAACCGCAACGGGGAATTACTCACGTATACTTCACCCTGCAGCCCAGTAATCGCGTCTCCGCTCTGCAGCAGGACCTCCAGGGCATTCACGCCCTGCCCGGACAGCAGGTCGCCGAAAAAGAGCCGCAGCGTCGTATCGCTCTCCCAGTAGCTATCGATGTCCGAAAGCGGGAGGGCGAGCGAGCCGTTCATCGTCTCCGCGACGACCTCGGCGATGACGCTGTCGCCCAGCGCCATCGTCTCCTGGGATACCGGATGATCGAATACGACGTCGATGCCGTACAGCCAGCCGTCCAGACTCGGATTCTTCAGCTCCGCCGTCATCGGCTCGGGCTGTCCGGGACCTTGATCCAATGCGAACAGCAGCTGCGTCTCTCCCGTGTACGGGGTCTGGGAGCGCTCGTCCGGATCGCCGTAGGAGACGGTGCCGTCATCGGCATACAGCGCTTCGGCGTTCAGCTCCAGCATCACCGTCTCCAGCGACGTCAGGTCCAAGCCTGCGCCGGAAAAGATAACCTGCATATTGTCCAAGTCAGGCCAGCTCACCTCATACTCGGCTGCCGATAGCGACGAGGGCTCCGTCTGCCCTGTCAGCTCGATTCCCGCAATGGCGTCGGCCCCCTTGGCCCGGGAGGCGGGCAGCACCGGAGCGGAGAATAGCACGTCCAGTCCGGTCAGCCTGCCCTCCTCAAGCGTGGGGTAGAATTCCGCCGCAGTGAGCGGGCTACCGTAGAAAGCGTAATTGTCCCACTGATGCGCCTGCACCAGCGCCAGCGCCATCTCCACGGCCAGCTCCGAGAAGTCGCGCGCGCGCAGCGTGCCCGACGCCAGCGACGCCTCCCATCCTTCGGCCTTGGCCGCGAGCTCAAGCTTGGCGTTGTAGAGGTATTCGCCATTGCGGTAAAAGCCCTCCACCACCTCCATCGCCCGCTCCGTCACACCGGCGCTGAGCGCCTCATCCTCGATCCACGACAGCAGCGTACGCACATCGTACGCATCCACGCCCGGCGCGCCGATCACATTGGCCGGCGACGCCTGCGCCAGATACTGCCGCACATGTCCGATGTCGAAGCCGGTCCGCCCCGGATCGAGCATATCCATCACGCCGATCGCCCCGATGCCGGTCACAATCCGATAATCCTCAATCGCGGCACTGGCTGGACCCTCCAGCGGCTCGATCGCCCCCTCCTCGATGCTCAGCTCGAGCACATCGACTCCGGAGACCGACGCCGACAGCGTCAGATCCACTCGGTAGCCGTGCGCCACGGCAAAGAGCACCTCTATGTCGCCGTCAATGACGAACTGGCCCGCGTCCAGCGACTCCCATGCATAGGAGCCCGCCGGCTGCGGCACGCCGACAAAGGGCAGCGCGTCAAGCCCCGCCTCCTCCAGCGCAAGCGGCGGCCCCTCACCCGGAGGATATGCGATCCCGCCACCCTGCAATGCGGCCTGATACGACCACTCCTCCTCGGCCGTCAACTGGCGGTCGAAGGTCAGCTCGATGCGATTCTCGTCGATCACCTTCGCTTGCCGCAGCCACGAGTCATCCGAAGCGGCCTGCGCGGCCGAGAGCGGCAGCATGCCCGCGAGCAGCAGCAGCCCCAGCACCCCCAGCATTCCCTTGCGAATTCCCTTTAGCAACTGATTCACCCTTTACTCCTCAAATCCGGCTGCGCCGGTCAAACGACACACGAATAATTGCATTAAAATTTTACCATACGTATGGGGAAACGGACTAGAATTTTTACGGCCCCCGCCCGCGCCATGCGCGGTTTTGCGGGAATTAGAGCCTTCTATGTCGCGAAATTAAGAAAGGTTTAAGGAAGGTTTAAGGTTGTATTCGCCCCAAAGCAAAAACGAGTTCGATATAATAGAGGGAAAGATTGAACTTATGCGACGCCTATTACGTCGATACAAATAGAGGTGGCCATGTTGAGTTCCGATGCAAAATTTGAATATCTGAAAGCTTTGACCGATAGCGAAGACAAAAAGGCGATTCTGAACGAGCTGATGACCACCTACGGAAAAGACGTTTGGAATTATGCCTACAGCATGACGCGCAAACGCGAGCTGGCGGACGATGTGACCCAGGACGTGTTCCTCAAGGTGTACCGCAGCCTGTTCACCTTCCGCAGCGAGTCCTCGCTGAAAACATGGCTGCTGACGATCACCCGCAACACGGTGCTCGACTATCGGCGCTCGGCGTACTTCCGCCGCATCACGCTCGTCGACTACTTCACCAGCGACGGCGGCCGTCCCTCCGCCGAGGACGAGGCGGTGAAGAGCGAGACGACCAGCGAGCTGTGGGATCTGGTGCTCCAGCTGCCGGCCAAAAATCGCGAAGCGATCATCCTGTTCGCCCACCATCAGCTGTCCATGAAGGAAATCGCCGACATGCTCGGGGTCAGCGTCGGGACGATCAAATCGCGGCTGCATCACGCCCGCTTGAAATTATCGAAACTAAAGGAGCGTTCACAAGATGGATCCCAGCGACAATGAGCTACGGGAATTGCGATCCGGCCCCCTTGCGCATCATGGCTTCGATGAACGATTGCAGCAACGCATCCTGGAGCGCGCCGAGGACAGCGGTCCAAGGGGCACCAGGCATTACCGGCTGCCCCGGATCGCCGGCGCCTGCGCCGCCCTGGCGGTGCTGGTCGTGGCGCTCCTCTATGGTCTGGACGGCTTCACTCCGGGCGAGCCGGCTCCGTTGGCCTTCGATCAGACGGACGCGCCCAAGAGCGGACAGGGCGCCACGATCCTGGAAGCCGACACGTCCGGCGCGAGCTTCCAGTCCGCCGTGCTCGTCGGCCTGCGCGCCGACCATCCCGCCGAGGGGGGCCGCACCGCTTACAGCGAGTATCGGACCGTGCTGGTCGCGCCCGACGACTCCGGCGAGCTGAGCCGCGCCGCGGAGGGCGGCGGCATCCTGATGCCGTACAAGACGGAATTCTGGCGTATCGAGGAGCAGACGGCAGCGGTGAAGGACAAGGAAGTGCAAATTCTCTCCGCGGCGCCAGCGGCTCCTAGAGGGGCCTCGATCAGCCTCGAGCGCCGGGAGCTGGTCGCCGCGACCGAAGACGCGTCCGCGAAGGAAAAAGCCGTCGACGCGATGGACGCCGCACGGCAATCGGCGGAGCGCACGAGCGCGGCCATCGTTGAAAGTGGTAGCGGAGTAACGCGCACCGGCCATACGGACCGTGTGGTCCGCATAGCCGCCAGCACCGAGGACGCGGTGGAGGCCGACGCTCCTGCATCGGTCGAGTCGGCACCGGTGATCGTCTCGGAAAAGCTGCTGTTCGCAGGCAATCTGAATGTCGCGATCGAGCAGCGCGTCGCCGATCCCTCCGATCCCGCCGCTGCCGAGTCTGCCGCCACCTACCTGTGGGTCAAGCAGGTCGATCAGTTCGCCGGATCGCGCGAGCTGGGAGCGGACCCGGCCGGCGAGCCGCATGTCGCGATTGCGGAGGTCTTCCCCGATCTGGCCGAGGACGACGGCCGGGACGCCTACTATGGCAACTGGACCATCGCCCGCAATCCCGGACGGTGGATCGCGAGGCGCGCGCTGACGGACGCAGAGGCCTCCGGCGGCGCAGGCTACCGCTTGCAGGACGTGCTTCAGCCGCTGCCGTCGGGCGTCGTCGCGCACGACAAGCTGGCGGTGGCCTGGGAGGAGATCTGGCAGCGCGAGCCGGATGCCAGCGACGCCTTCTCCTCGCCGGCCGCAGATACGGTAATGGTGGTGACGGACGGCAGACTCGCTTTTTATCTCAATGGCGAAGGTCTGGCCTACGAGCCTGCGCTGGAGCTGGAGCTGCAGGATGACGAGACGGTGGTCATGGCCCAGTGGGCGCGCATGAACTACGTCGAGAAGTGGCGGGAGGAAGCCGGCAGGCTGCTCGGCGTCTCGCAGCAGGAGACTGACGCCGCGCGCTAAGCCCTTCTTGTAGACTAGACGAACTTGCGCGGCCCTTCGGCGGCGCGGCAAGTCTCAACCGCATAGCCCCGGCTTTGCAGGCCGCTGCCTTACGGCATCGGATGCAGAGTCGGGGCTTTTTTTTGGCATAACGGGCGTCGCCCCATTTGTCGAAGGGCACAACTTTTTGTCGCCTTGCCTCGTCTGTTAGGGAACAAGCGGGGCTTATTCGGGTATACTTGAACTATCATGAGCCCCGTAGAAAGGAGGATACGACCCATGACGAAGCTAACGCGCGCGCTGCTCGGCCTGGGACTGGGCGCGGCCATTGCCGCAATACTCGTCGCCGGGCACGACGGCCTGACCGGAGGCGGCCGCGCAGCCGCCCAGGCGCAGGCGCAGGTGAGCATCACCGTGGACGGCTACTTCTACGACCCGGCGAATACGCCGATCCTGGAGGGCGGCCGCGTCTATCTGCCGATTCGCGACATGTCGGAGGTGCTGCAGGCGCACATCGACTGGGACAACACGGACAAGCAAGCGACGGTGACCTTGCCGGGCAGGCAGCTCGTGCTCACGCTAGGCTCGACTACCGCACTGGTGGACGGGAGCCAGGCGACGATGAGCGAGACGCCGCTGCTGCAGGGCAACCGCATCTACCTGCCGCTGCGGATCACGAGCGAGCTGTTCGACATCGAGGTGGACTGGACGCAGCGCTCGCACACGGTGTCGATCGCCCAATCCGCGCACTATGCGATGGACGAGCGCGGCGATGCCGTATACTGGGTGCACCGCGAGAGCGGCGATCTCTTCGTCGCCCGGGAGGCGGGCGGTTCCGCGGTCAAGATCGGTACGCTGGAGCTGGACATCCGGCGCAATATGAGTCTGAAGGTCGAGACGTACAGCGATTCGCTGCAGCTCGTGACCGTCAGCGACGCGTACGGCGAGCCGATGCTTCACTTGGATTACTACACCGGACTGCTCGTCGACGACCGGCTGGTCAAGCAGAGCAATGTGAGCTATTACAACCGGTTCGCGGATAATGTGAATCGCTACAAGGACCTGCCCGTCATGACAGACGGACGCATGCTCTACCTGGTCAATGCCGAGGGCGACGTGGCCCGTTCGTACGATCTGGAGGAATTGGCCGGGTGGGACGAGAATTATTATATTGCCGGCATTGGCGAGGACTACCTGCTCGTGCGTCCGTCGCAGACCGGGCTGCTGACATATATCGAGCCGGAGAGCGGCGAGACGACGCAGCTCTACACGCTGCTCGACGAGCAGGAGCAGGAGTATGCCCTTCACAATGACGTGCCGTACCGTGGCGATCACTTGCGCTTTGCCGGCGAGACCGGCGGCGAGCTGCGCTTCACGTACGACAGCATATTCAAGAGCGGAGAGCAGGAGCTGCGCTTCCCGCTCCCCGTAGCCTAAGGAGGTCCTATTCATCAACCCGCACACGCAGCCGATCCGTCACATGGTGATCTTCACGCTCAAGCACGCCTCCGGTTCGCCCGAGGAGCGGACGTTCCTTGAGGACGGTCGCCGCATCCTGTCGGCGATTCCGCAGGTGACGCAATTTCGCGTCTGCCGCCAGACGAGCGCCAAAAACGATTACGCCTTTGGCTTTTCCATGGACTTCGCCAGCCAAGCCGATTATGACGCGTACAACGCGCACCCCGATCACACTGCTTTTGTGGAGCAGCGCTGGCTGACCGAGGTCTCGCGCTTCCTGGAGATCGATTTCGCGGACGCGATGCGCTAAATTGTGGTGAAAAAGTAAAGCCGCCGTGCCCGAAATGCGTTTCCGATCGCCGTTCCTCCCCGATTCCTTGAAACTAACCTTATTAGAGGAAGGAATCGAGGAGCAAGATGGCGAACGCTTAAAACGTTCTGCAAGAACGTACTTCGGAAGCATAAGCTTTTCTCCAACGCATTTTCGGCCACTCTGGCACTTTTTCACCACTTTTTAGTCGCCCGGCCCTTAGCTAGGGGAAGCGCCCTCGCGGAATAGCTCGAAGCGGGTGTACCCGGTCAGATCGAACACCGGCGTCGCGGTCGCCCACGGGATGCCGGCCTCGGCGTACAGGAGGCCCTCCTCGGCGGCCTGCGTAATCAGCGCGGCAGCGTCCTTCAGCTCGATCGCCTCTGTATCGCCCTCGGGACGAGTGCCGACATAGGCGTCCGGAATGCGGACGATGCCGCGCGCCGATTCGAAGATGCCGTTGGACGCCAGCACGAAGCTGTGGCACGCTTCGAGCGGGCAGTACAGCTCCCCTTCGCCGCGCACCGCGTCGAACAGATTCAGGTACATATTGCGATTGAGGTCCTCCGCCTCGTAGGCGACCTCACGCGGCTCCTGATCATGCTCGCGGATGACGAGCTTGTTGTCGTAGCTCCAGCGGATCGAGCCGCGGTCGCCCTCGGCGACGATGTACGGCGTGTCATTGGCGACATGATTCTGCGTCGTATAGTAGAGCACTTCGACGCCGCCCTCGGTCCGGACGCGCGCGCTGACGGTATTCTCCGATTCGATGTCGATGCTCTTGTACAGCTCGGCCTGCGCCGCTACCGGCACCGCTGCGGGGATGCGCCCCGAGCCGGCCGCGATCAGGCAGTTGTTGAGCAGATGCGATAGCGCATTGTTGACCGTGCCGTCCAGCACGTAGGCGCCGCCATGGATCAGCTTGCCCGCCCATGGCGTGCGCTGGTAATAGGCCCAGGTCCGCTTCCACAGTCCCACCCCCGTGACCCGCTGCAGCCGGCCGACGGCGCCGCCGTCCAGCATACGGAGCAGCTCGCGGAAGGCCCGGCCCGACGTATTCTGAAAGTCCACCTGACAGCGCTTGCCGGTCCGGCGCTGCACGTCCGCAATCGCATTCATATCCTGGATTGTCACAGCCGGCGGCTTTTCCAGCAGGACATGGAAGCCGGCCTCCATGATGTGGGTGCACATCGGCACATGCAGCGGAATCGGCGTCGACACGACGACGATATCGACCTCCGGATGCCGCTCCAGCATCTCCTTGTAATCCGTGTACGATGCGGCGCCGAGTCCGCTCAGCGTCTCGCAGACATCCGGATTCGCATCGAGCCGCACATCGGCGTACGCCACGCACTGCGCCAGCCCGTCCTGCTGCAGTCCCGCGATGGTCCGCGCATGATTGCGCCCGTAGCCGCCGATGCCGACGAGCGCCAGCTTCATCTGATGATCCTTCATCTTGTAATCGATACCCTCCCATTTCTATTGCCTGTCCATCTCTGGTCCACTTCGCTTTTATTCTATCATTATCTTCCCAGTTGTTCCTAGTCCCGGCTCATCCTGTCCTTTATGCGGCCTGCCAAGTTTGTTACAATGGGAACCGTATCTTTTTATGGGGAAGGAGACTGAGAATGCAATGGATAGTTGGCTAGAGGAACAATCGAGCGGATTTGGCCAATATTTCACTTGGGCGTATTGGTCGGACAATCTGCAACTTGTGCTGAGCAAGGCCATTATTCTGATCGTCATCCTGGCGCTGACCTGGGTGCTGCTGCGGGTGCGCCAGATGATCATCCAGCGGGCCTTCGCGATCTCGCGCCTGGATCAGAAGCAGCGCGACACGCTCGAGTCGCTGCTGATGTCGTTCACGCGCTACGTCATCTTCATTATCGCCGCCCTGCTGTGCCTGAGCAATATCGGCATGGACATCGGGCCGGTCATCGCCAGCGCGGGGGTCATCGGCCTCGCGGTCGGCTTCGGCGCGCAGACGCTGGTCAAGGACTTGATCACCGGCTTCTTCATCATCTTCGAGGACCAATTCTCAGTGGGCGACTATGTGACGATCAACAACGGCGAGATCAACGGCACGGTCGTCAGCGTCGGCCTGCGCGCGACCAAGATTCGCACCTGGGCCCAGCACGTCGTCGTCATTCAGAATTCGGAGATCAAGGTCAGTCAGAACTACAACCGCGACCGGATGCGGGCGATCGTCAACATCACGGTGCCGTACGAGACCGATCCGTCCGCCGTGGAGAATGCAGTCAACGCCATCTCGGAGAAGATGGTCGGCGAGATGCCGCATCTGTTCCTGCTCGACGACAAGGGACAGGTCATCGAGCCGCCGCAGCTGTACGGCATCACCGACGTCGAGAATGCGGCGCTCGGCGCCAAGTATACCGCCACCTGTCTCGTGACGGATACGCATTACTGGACGGCCTGCAACGTCATGCGCAAGCTGCTGATCGAGGAGCTGCGGACCTACGGTGTGCAGATCTCGTATCCGCGCCGCGTCGAGCTCATGGACGTCGAGCAGGCGCGCTGACGCCTGCCGGACCCGGTGAGCGGCACGTTGCGCGGAAGCTAACCGGGATGGTCTGGAAGCGACTTGGTTAGAATCGTCTCATTCGCGGTTCAGCCGCTTCCGGGTAGTGGTAATAGAGGGGACATCTGCAAAGGAGGTAGGCGAATGAAGCTGCAACAACGCCTGAGCAATCTCAAGCAGTACGGTCCCGAGTCCAAGCAGCGGGTGCTGACGATCTATCTGAACACCGAGCCCGATCCCGGCCGCCAGTCGGCCTGGCGGCTGCGGCTCAAGAACGGCATGAAGCGGCTGCGCGAGTATGCGCATGCCGAAGGGGAAGGCGCGCAGGCGCAGGACCTCGATCGACTGCAGCCGCGTGTCGAAGGGCTGCTGGAGGCGCATCACGGCGAGCTGAGACGGGGCCTCGTGCTGGCGATGAGCGGGTCCGGCGAGCTGCTGCTGCTGGAGCGCGTGCACGTCCCGGTCGCGGACGACTTCCATTGGAGGGAGCAGCCGATGCTGGACGAGCTGGAGCGGACGCTGGAGCGCTATCCGGCGCTGGGCATCGTGCAGATCGGCGGCGACAGCGTCTGTGTGCTGCACACGCTGCTCGGCGAGGTGCTCGAGGAGCACCACTACGAGTGGGACGTCGAGACCGAGAACTGGCGGGAGAAGCTGGGCACCGCCCCGGCGAGCCGCCACGCCTCGGGCGCCACGCACAAGGACAGCTACAAGAAGCGCCTCATCGTCAACCGCCAGCGCTGGCTGCGGGAGATGGCGACGATCCTGGACAAGCATGCGCGCACCGGCAAGTGGGACGAGCTCGTCCTGACCGGCGAAGCCAAGCTAATTGCCGATCTCGACAAGGAGCTGCACCGCGGCCCGCGCCGCATCGTGCCCAAAAACATGAACGGCCTGCCCGGCCCGCAGGTGCTGCGCGAGGTCTACGCCGCCATTTGATTTTGTCCCGAGAGCGTGAGACAAGCAAAGTCAAAATCGAATACTTTCTAGCGAAATGTGCTGCGATGCGCTCTGGCGATGCAGCGCGTTTCGCTTTTTTAGCGTGATCCCGGCTCGCCCGAGCCCGCCTGCTCTCCTGTCTGCTCCGCCTGCTCATCCTGCTGCCGGTGCATTTCGTGAGCCAGCAGGGCCCGTGCAAGCTTGACGCGCAGCAGCATCTGACGGCGTTCGCTCTCCATCTTGTGCAGCGCCTGCAAGGTCTCCAGCAGCATCGCGCGGCCATGCACGCTGCCGCGCCGATACGCTTCATCATATACGAGCTCCTGACTCTGCTCCAGCGCCTCCAGACGCGCATGGAGCTGGTCCTCCCGCTCGATCAATCGATTGTACATGTCCATTCGGGTATCATTCATGCTGCGGCACCGCCTTGTAGTCGCTAAAGCTTTTGCTATTATACTATAAATATATAGTTTTACTTCTATATAGCTATATACAATACCCTGCATAAATTGCACACTCTGACCTAAAGTTATAGGAAGAGGTGGTCATATGGATGCGCTAAGCAAAATTATAGGCAATAAAATACGAGCCCTGCGCAAGTCCAAGGGACTTACGCAAGATAACCTTTCCGACGTCACCGGATTGGATTACCGCTATATCGGCGCTGTTGAGCGGGGCGAAATCAACTTTACAATGAAAACATTCGAAAAAATTTTAACCTCGCTCGATGTGCCTCTTCATAACGTTGCAAATCAATTGACAACCGATCCGTCCCATCCTCATGCGCACATAGAAGAATGGGAACAACTTATTGCCGGGCTGTCCGACGAACAGATTGCAAGCCTGCTTCATGCTTTGAAAGAGCTGCGTAAAGCCTTGGAATAAGGAGAGCGGCCCTTGCAATACCCAGATTGTACCATAGCCTCTGCGGGCACTTGACTTTAATTCATACCTGATGAATTCTTGTTTTCAAATTGGTAGAAATTTGGTATAATTATGAATTCGCTTCCCAAACGGTTATGACATCACAATCTGCTTATTAACCTGCGAGGTTTCGCCCATGAATCTATCCTTTCGATCAAAATTGAATCTCCTGTTCCTCGGACTCATGGCGGCCTTCATGATGTTGGCCACCATGATCAGCTACGTCGCGGCCAAAACGATCATTTTGGAGCAGATGAAAGCCACCAATGAAAGCGAGCTGGCCTTGAGCATCGAGACGATGGAATCTCGCATTCGCAAGAGCAAGGCCAATTATCAGTTTTTCGTGGACGACTTCCAGCGCAGCTTCCCCGGGCTATCCAACGACAATCTCGGCACCCTGAAGGATACCTTCGAGCTCTATCCCGACCTGAGGACGTTCCTGTACTCGAACCGGGAATTTCAAGCCATCTTTCTCTATCAGGACAATCTGCTGCTCGGCACCTCGGTTCAGCACGAGTTGATCGCCTACACCGACCGCACGGCGGCAGAGGCCTCCCCGGAAGCATCCACCGCCTACCTGCGCGAGCTGCTGCAGGAGTATTGGCGTCCGGAGGGAACCAGGCTCGCGCCGGAGCAGCTCATGGAGGAGCAGCTCATCGCGGCCCGGACCGCCAGCGGCGTCTCGGTCGTGGCCGTGCTCGACCTGCAGCGGTTGGCCGACATGGGCGGGATCAAGCTGCAGCGGCACAATACCGACGGCCGCACGGTGTACGGGGAGCCCGGCGCCGTATCCCCTGCCGAATTGGCGCTTCAGAATGAACCGGGACGGGACGAACCAGGACAAGTCACGACGCAGCTGCTAGACGGCCGCATTGTATCCGGGCTTGAGCTGGAGGACGGCAGCCTTTATCTGCTGCAAAAACAAACCGACCAGCTCGATGCCAGCCTGCGGCGGATTATGTGGCGACTGGTAGGAATCGGCGCAGCCCTGTTCCTCGTTTTCGCCATTGGCGCGCGCTTCGCGGCCCGGCGCATGCTGCGCCCGTTGTACGCGTTTATCGAGCGGCTGCGAGCCGTGCGCGACTTTGAGGATCGCCGGCCGCTGCGCGATTACATCGCCGCGTATCAGGGACATGCAAGCGTTTACCGCAAGCTGCTGGCTTTTTTTGCGATGCTCGTCCTTCCCGTGACCGGGATGATTCTCATTTCCTTCCACGAATTCGAATCGATGATCGACACGAATACCCGGCAGGACGCCATGCGTCTGTTCCGGCAAGCGGCAGTGGGCATGGACAGCGATATTCAAGGCTACGACGCTTACTTGCGCTACCTCTCGCTCAACCGCGAGATGCAGGACCTGCTGTTCGCGGCCAATCAGGAGCCGGAGCCGGCGGCAGATCTCGGTCCGACCCTCTCCGATCTGCTCGTTCGCAAAGGGATCATCAATCAGAAGCTGCGCAGCATTGCCATCTTCGATGCCGGGCAACGGCCGATCTATTCCACCTCCGACGCGTATCCGCCGCTACCCGGCGAGCCGGCCGAGCTGGCGGCAGCCGCCGGAACGCAGACGATGCGCGTCGAAGCATCGAGCGAGGCGGGGACGCCGCTGCTCATGTTCAGTCGGGGCGTCCGCTACTTGAGCAAGGAGCCGGGGCGCACCCATGCCTTCGACAACATCGGGACAATCGCCTTCACCGTCGAGGAGCTGCTGCGCAGCAGCTTGCACGTGACGGATCGGTTCGCCGCGGCCATGATGCTGCGAGAGACGGGGGGACGCGTCCATCTGATCAGCGGCCTCGCCGCGAGGCAGGACGCCGACCGGTTCGCAGACGCATTTGCCGACATGCAGCAGGCACGACAGGATTACCGCTATGTGGATGGAAGCGACGGCCGCAGCTTGCTGGTGCAGGTGCCGCTCCGCGCGGGACAATGGACGCTCGGCTTCGCCATGCCGTCGGTCTGGGAGAAGCAGCGCTACATCCTCGTCCTGCTGTATACGCTGGAGCTGGCGGCGATGCTCACGATCCTGATCCTCTGCTCCTTGGCGCTGGGGCGCCGCATGACGACGCCGATTCGCAAAGCGATCCGCACAATGGAGCGCTATCCGCAGGACCAGTCAGTACGCATGGACGGGAGTACGAGCGACTTCGAGTTCGCCATTCTCGCCGGCAAGTTCAACAGCATGCTGGGACGGCTCGAGACGATGACCGGCGAGCTGCGCGAGCGCGAGGCGGAGAACGCCGCCATGGACCGGCGAATCAACAAGCTGCTGCTGCAAGCGCTGCAGGCACAGATCAATCCGCACTTCCTGCACAATCTGTTCAGCTCGATCCTGCTGCTGCTCAAGGTCGACAAGCGCGCCGAGGCAAGCGAGATGCTGAAGGCGACGGCGCGCTTCCTCAAGAGCAGCCTGTACGGCACCCGGGAGCGCGTGCGACTGGACGAAGAAGCCGAGCATGTGCGGCACTACTTCGAGATTCAGCGCATCCGCCACCCCGGACGGCTCGCGCTCGCGCTTGCGATTGCGCCGCATGATCTCGGGTGCAAGGTGCCGAAGTTCATCCTGCAGCCGCTCGTCGAAAATGCGATTCATCACGGACTGGGCCAAGCGGGCCTGCTGACGATTCGCATCGAGAGCCGGCGCGAGGAAGCGGCGCTCATCCTCACGGTCGACGACGACGGATGCGGCATGTCCGCCGCCCGTCTGCAGGAGGTGCAGCGGTTGCTGCGCGATCAGGCACAGACCACGCATCACGGACTCGCCAACGTGCACGAGCGGATCGTCCTGGAGTACGGCGCATCGTATGGCCTGCAGCCGTCGGGCCGGGAGGGGATCGGCACATGCATGACGCTACGCTTGCCACTGGAGGAGGAATCATGATGCGTCTATTCACACTGATTATTGCCGACGACGAGCCGATCATCCGCGATGAACTGCAGGAGGCGCTCGACTGGGAGGAGCTCGGATTCCGGATCGTTGGGGCCGCACAGGACGGCGAGCAGGCGCTGGCACTGACGCGCCGCCTGCAGCCCGATGCCGCATTGCTCGACATCAAGATGCCCGGCATGACCGGTCTCGAAGCGCTCGCCGCGATCAAGCGGGAGCTCCCGCAGACCGAGGTCGTGCTGCTCAGCGGCTACGACGAATTCGGGTATGCCAAGCAGGGATTGAAGGAAGGCGCCTTCGATTACGTATTGAAGATGGAGATGTTTCCCGAGCTGGAGGAGACGCTGCGCCGACTGTGCAGCGCGCTGGAGCTGCGCCGCGCAGAACGTCGCCGTTACGATGAATTGCTGCAGCTGCAGAGCAGCCACCAGTTCCGGTCCTACCTGAGCGGTCGTCTGCCGGACGAGCAGGACCAGGCGGCCGGGCGCGTGTACGCCATTGCGACCGTCTGGCTGCAGCAGCCCGAGGACCTGCAGCGCTATATGCGCCAGCCTTGCCCGATCGGCATCAGCCATATTGTGCACAGCACCGACACGGAGCTGCACGTACTCTTCCGCCCCGAGGCGAATCCGGCCGATCTGCCGCAAGCCCGCATCGCGTACGAAGCGGAGCGCCTGGGGGCGCATTTGGCACAGCTCGCGGAGTCGCGCTTTGCAATCGGCGTCGGCACAGTCGGCACGGCCTCCGCCCATGTCGCCGTCAGCTACCGGGAGGCGCTCAAGGCGGCAGACTATCTGCGGCATACCGGCGGGCTCGGACGAATCTTGTCCTACGCGCGCTGGCCGCAGACCTCATCTGAAGTTCAGGCCGCAGCTGCGCCGCAGGAAGACCACGCGGAGGCCGGGCTGCATGCGGACTGCACCGGCTGGATCTATGCCGGGGACGCGCGGCAGCTCGAGCGCTGGCTGCGGGCGCATCTGGCCGCCGCCTGCCTGTCCCGCTCGATCTCGCTGGCTGACATGCAGGCATTGGTGATGCAAATGCTGATGCAATTCGACAAGGCGCTGCAGAGCAGCGGCGAAGGGACGGAATACACAGAGCGACTGGACGAACTGCGCCGCTGCGAGTCGCTCGTCGACTTGCAGACGCTGGCGCTCGATTGCGTGCGCGAGCGCTGTGCCCTGCTGCATCAGCGCATCGGGCGCCAGCGGCACAAGAGCGTGGCCGCCGTGCAAGCCTATATCGACGAGCACTTCACCGCCAATCTGCGGCTGGAGGAGGTCGCCCAGCAATTTCATTACAGCGCCGGCCACTTGTCCTCCCGGTTCAAGGCGTACAGCGGCGTATCCTTCTCCCGCTATATCATCGACAAGCGCATCACCACCGCCTGCGAGCTGCTGGCCGGTACGGCGCTGAAAATCTACGAGATCGCCAATCAGGTCGGCTACACGGACGAGCGCCATTTCAGCAAGCTGTTCACGCAGCTCAAGGGCATCGGTCCCCGCGAATACCGCGGCCGGCATAAAAAACAACCGATCCAATCGGATGAAAGCACACTTTTTTCCTGAGAATCACCTCTTATTGCCTCGTCTTGAAAGCGCTTATACTTACAGAGAAAGAAAGCGGCCTGCCCGGTCGCGGCAAGAAGCGCTTGAAAGGAGGAACCGCATTTATGCAACACATCGCCCAACGCGCCAAGCTGCTGCTTACCAAGCATCAAATTTATTTTTTCATCGTCCCTGCAATCGCTTTCTACGCCATCTTCAAGTATAAACCGCTTTATTTCATTCAGATTGCATTCAAGGACTTCCGCGTCACCCGGCCGCTGGAGGCCAGCCCTTGGGTCGGCTTCGAGCACTTTGCCACACTGTTCCAGTCGCCCGATTTCCAGCAGGCGCTGCTCAACACCGTCATCATCAGCTTCTACAAGCTGCTCTTCGGCTTCCCGGCGCCGATCCTGCTGGCGCTGATGCTCAACGAGCTGCGGCATGCGGCGTTCAAGCGCATCAGCCAGTCGATCCTGTATCTGCCGCACTTCCTGTCGTGGGCGGTGCTGGGCGGGATTGTGTACAACCTGTTCTCGGTGCATGACGGGCTGGTGAACCATGTGCTGGGCCGGCTCGGCTACGAGCCGATCTATTTCCTCGGCAGCACCGAGCACTTCCGCAGCCTGCTCGTGCTCTCCGACGTCTGGAAGACGATGGGCTGGGGCACCATTCTCTATCTGGCCGCGCTCTCTCGCATCGACACGACGCTGTACGAGGCGGCCTATGTCGACGGCGCCTCCAAGCTGCAACGCCTGTGGCATATTACGCTGCCGGGCATCTCGACGACGATCGTCGTGCTATTCATTATCAATATCGGCCATCTGCTGGACGTCGGCTTCGAGCAGATCATGGTGATGGGCAATGCGCTGGTCCGTCCCGTATCGGATATTATCGACACCTACGTCTTCCGGGTCGGACTGCAAGAGGGCAAGCACAGCCTGGCGACGGCGGCGGGTCTGTTCAAGACGCTCGTGGCGGGCGTGATGGTGTTCGCGGCCGACCGGATAGCCAAAATGATCGGTCACAGGGGGATTATCTGATGCATGCACAACGACAACGAACAGACCGCGGCGAGCAGATGTGGCAATGGTTCAACGGCGGCGTCATTGCGCTGATCTGCGTGGTCATGCTGTATCCGTTCTGGCAGACGGTCGTCGCCTCGTTCATGACCGAAGCGGAGTACCTGTCCTCGCCGCTGAAGCTGATCGTACTGGAACCGACGCTGGCCGCCTACAAGCAGGTGTTCGCGGACGGCACCATATTCGTGCATCTGCGGGTGACCTTCCTGATCGCGGTCGTCGGCACCGCCGTCGCCTTGTTCGTGACCGCCTATTCGGCGTACGGCCTGTCGAAGCCGTTCGTCGGCTCTTCGCTGGTCATGTTCCTGATCGTCATGACGATGTTCGTGCACGCCGGGCTCATCCCCGACTACATGAATTACAAGTCGCTCGGGCTGATCAATCAATTCGCGGTCTACATCTTGCCTTACATGATCAACACCTTCTATCTCATCATCATGCGATCGACGTTCCTCGAGTTCCCGCGCGAGCTGGAGGAGGCGGCACGAATCGACGGCTGCAACGACTTTCGCATCTTCTTCACGATTGTGCTGCCGCTATCCAAGCCGATCCTGGCGGCAATCGGCCTGTTCTATGCCGTAGCGTTCTGGAACACGTACATGCAGTCGGTCTTCTTCATCACCGATTCAGAGCTGAAGACGGTCCAGGAATACTTGCAAAAGCTCGTCTCCGACAGCTCCGACCTGGAAGGCGTGATGGCGACCGAGTCGGGCGAGGAGGGCTTCTCCTCGGAGACGGTGCGGCTGGCCAATATCGTGCTGGTGCTGCTGCCGATTGCCGCCGTCTACCCCTTCCTGCAGCGCTTCTTCGTCTCGGGCATCATGATGGGCTCGGTGAAGGGCTAGCACGACGGGCGCTCTACTACTCCTGCTTCATCCGACAAGAAAGGATGCGACGAAAATGATGGCAACCAAAAAAACCGCCGGCTCAGTCCTGGGCATCGCGCTGACACTGGCGCTGGCGCTGTCCGGCTGCAGCGGCAATGCGAATACGCCTTCCCCCGCCGGGGGGAAGGCTCCAGACAACGGCCCGACCGGGGCCGAAGGCGAGGCAGCAATCAATCTGGATGAAAAATACGAAATCACGATGTTCCAATGGGGCCCCCGCGATATTGCGGAGGACGACGCCATCATCGCGTACATCAACGACAAGTTCAATATCGACTTCAAGGTAGAGCGCATTCTGGCCAAGGAATATGTCACCAACCTGGAGCTGAAGATCGCGGCCGGCGACATGCCGGACATCTTCCGCTATCCGCTCGGCTCGATGCACATCTACAACCATCTGTACGAGGACGGCTATCTGATGAACTTCGAGGAATACGCCGAGCGTTACGATCTGGACGGACTGCGTCAGTATATGAACCGCGAAGGCACGGAGGAATTCCGTGAGGCAGACGGCGTGTACCAGTTGCCGTCCAACCGCGGCAAGGAAGCAACGCTCCTGATCGTGCGCCAGGACTGGCTCGACGAGCTCGGGCTGGCGCATCCGAAAACCTGGGCGGAATTCGAGGCGATGCTGCAGGCATTCAAGGACAACCAGTTGGGCGGGGCCAGCACAGTGCCGCTGACAGCCGCCTTCGGCGTCAGTGAATTTTTCAGCATCACGCCCTCGTTCACCGGGGCCAATACGTGGGCGCAGACCGCGGACGGCTGGATCTACGAGCCGGTCATGCCGGAATACAAGGAATATTATCGCTATCTGGCCGAGCTCTATCAGAAGGGTCTGGTCGACCGCGAGCTGTTCACCGCCAACGAGACGCAGGCCAAGGCGAAGTTCGTTAGCGGCGCTTCCGGACTGTACATGGCCGGCGCGAATCGCTACAATGAGGTCGAGCGCGATCTGCTGGCCGGGAATCCGGACGCCGAGCTCGCGGTTATCCTGCCCAAGCCGGAGGGGCCGGCCGGCGCTCTGACCCGTGTCTCCTCTGCCTATGTGGAGCCGGTCGTCGCCATCCGCCAGGACCGCGACGAGGACTTCCTGGCCCGGGTCGCAGCGCTGCTGGACTTCATGCACAGCGAGGAAGGCATCCGGATCCTGAACTTCGGCATCGAAGACGTGCATTACAACCTGCAGGACGGCAAGATGGTGAAGACCGAGGCGTACGAGCGGGATATCCTGCCTTCGCTCGGCCATCTCACGGCGATGACGACCGACTATTCCGCCGCGGCCGGCAATGTCGAAGGCGTCCTCAAGGAAAATATCGACTACTCTGCAGAATCTGGTCTGGCGCCGCCGCTCACGCAGATCTCCTACGGCAGCGCCACGGAGCTCATTCCGGCCATCGAGCAGAAGACCGAGGAATGGATGATCGCCTTCGTCACCGGGAAGAAGGATGTCGATGCCGACTGGGACGCCTACATCTCGGAGATGAATGCCGCCGGCGTCACGCAACTGATCGCCGCGGTCGAAGAAAATACGAAGGATTGGCAATGAGCAACTGCCCGTCCGACAGGAGTGTGATGCCACGATGAACAGGCCGAATCTGGTCTTCATCACAACCGATCATCAGCGCGCCGACTCGCTGCACATGACGCAATGCGGCCGCGAGGTGACGCCGCATCTCAATCGGCTGGCCGCGCAGAGCGCGCAGTTCGAGCGGGCCTACTGCTCCGCACCGCTGTGCGTGCCGGCGCGGACCGCGCTCGCGACCGGCAAGTATCCGACCGCAAGCGGCGTCGTCTGCAACGACTGGAGCGGCGAGACGGCCGGCGACCATCCGCCGATGCACCAGATGCTCGCCGAGGCGGGCTACCGGCTCGGCCACTTCGGCCCGCAGCATATCCGGCTGCGGCCGGAGCTGACGGCGCGCGTGCCGTTCGCCGCGTATGCCGACACGGACGACTACCGCAGGCATGCCGCCGACCGCGGCCTCCCCGCCCCCGATCCCCGCAGCCGGCGGGCGGTGCGGGAGCTGCAGGACGGGAACTACGCGGCGACGCAGTACTCCAGCGCCCACGTCTCGGCGTGGGACGGCCCGCTCGCCGACTTCCAGGACTGCTACTTCACCGAGCGGGCCGCCGCCTTCGTGCGCGAGCAAGCGGGGACCGATGCCCCCTTCGCGCTGTTCCTCAACATCTGGGCGCCGCATCCGCCGCTCGCCGTGCCGCATCCCTATGCCGGCCTGTTCGACCCGGAGCGGATCGAGCTGCCCGCCAACGTCGGCCTGGCGGCAACCGGGGAGCCTGCAGGCCGCAGACGCGGCGTGCCCGCACAGCTCGCAGAGGACGTGACGATCGACGCATGGCGTCGCGCCTGGGCCGCGCATCTGGCGCTGACGCATCTGGCGGACGCCTGCGTCGGCCGAATCGTGGAAGCGCTTCAGCAAGGCGGCGTCTTCGAGGATACGCTGCTGCTGTTCATGTCCGACCACGGCGAGCATCTCGGGCAGCACCGCATGTATCAGAAGATGGAGATGTACGAGCAAGCGCTGCGCGTGCCGATGCTCATCCGACTGCCCGGCACACAGCCGGTGCGCTGCGAAGAAGTCGTGAGCCACCTCGATGTGCTGCCGACGATGCTGGATGCGCTCGGGCTGGATAGACCGGCGCAGCTCGACGGCCAGTCGCTGCTGCCCGTGCTGCGCGGCGGGGCGGCACCCGCGGACAGATCGGTCTTCGCCCAGTACTCCGGCAATCCGCGTCCCGGCGACATCCGGCGGGCGGTGGTCACGAAGCGCTACAAGTACATCTACGATCCGGCGGACGCGGCGGAGCTGTACGACCTGCTGCTCGACCCGCTGGAGACGGTCAATCTGGCCGCAGACCCGGCGCACGCGACGGTGCGCGAGGCGCTGCATCGTCGCATGCTGGAATGGGCCGCGGCCCATGCAGACACTTGGATCGGGAGGGATAACGAATGAGCACAAGGACTGTGATTCGACGGGCGGCGGCCACCCTCGGCTTGACCGCGCTGCTGGCGGCGCCCGGGGCGATCGTATCCGCCGACGACGGCGCGCTCATCTTCCAATCGGGCTTCGAGCCCGGCTCGGTCGTGAACGCGACGTATACGGACATCACCGGGGCGGACCAGTCGCTGCCGGAGCGCAGCGACTGGGAGCTCGATCTGGAGGAGCACCCGGCCATCGGCTGGTTCAACCTGCAATATGAGGGCGGGACAGCGGCCAACCGCTATGCCACGATCGTGGAGGATCCGACGCAGCCCGGCAACCAGGTGCTGCAGTACTGGCTCAAGGACGCGGTCACGAACAACAAGGGCCGCATCCAGGCCAATGTGTATCGCAACACCGGCCTGGAGGAAATGTATTACCGTCATCGCTGGTTCGTGCCCGGACTGGTGGAGCAACTGGAGGATATGGGCACCTTCTCCTGGCTGACCGTGTCGGAATTCTGGAACGACGAGGGCTGGCTGGGCGGGACCACGCCATTTCGTATCTCCGTCGGCCTGCGCATCTCCGCAGACGGCGAGGGATTGAACTTCCACATTCACGGACAGAAGAAGCTGGACGATCAGTGGCGGACAATGTGGGAGACGACCAATACGGCCTTCACCCTGCCCTACGACGCATGGATGGACGTCGAATATTACTTCCTGGAGGGCGACGAGGACAACGGCCGCTTCTACATGGCGATTACGCCGGAGAGCGGGCCGAAGCAGGTCATTTTCGCGCTGGAGACGCTCACCCATCATCCGGACGATGCCGCCCCGAATGGCTTGAACGGCTTCAACCCGCTCAAGATGTACTGCGGCCAGGACGTCACCAGCTATATGGCGTCGCGCGGCGTACTGCAATGGTACTATGACGACTTCGAGCTGTGGGAGGGCGCCCCCGACACCTTCGATCCCGATACGGTGAGCTGGTCGACGCTGGCCGTCACCGATCCGCAGCCGCCGCCCGATCTGGACACGTACCTGCTCGAGTTCGAGGATATGCTCGTCACCGGCTCGCAGCCATCTGGCAGCGGAGGCTACGAGATCGTGAATGACCCGAGTCTGAGCGGCGGCGCCGGCGTGCGCCTGCTGGCCGAGGATGTGGACGACTACATCCAGTTCGCCACCGACATGCAGCAGGGCGACTACGAGATCGAGCTCGGCGTCCGGCGCGGACCCGATCAAGGAACGGCTCAATTCTGGACGCTCGGCGGCAATAAGGGGGCGCCGATCGACCTGTACGCCGCCTCCGAGACGGCCGCGACCGTCACTGCGCTGCCGACTGTCAGTCCGAGCACCTCCAATATCAAGACGACGCGCTTCATCGTCACCGGCAAAGACGGCGCCAGCAGCGGCTATGGCATCACGCTGGATTACCTCAAGCTGACGACGATTCGACCCGAGGTGACGGCCGTAAGCGCGACGCCCGGCAATTATACGACCGGGCAGTCCGTCGACGTCACCGTCAGCTACAGCATGCCGGTCACGGTCACGACAGGCGAGGACTTGCCGTATATTGCGCTGGAGCTGACATCCGGAGGCCCGGCCTACGCCTACTACCTGGACGGGTCCGGGACGACAGAGCTGCGCTTCCGCTACACGGTCGAAGCCGGCCACCTGGATGCGGATGGCCTCGCCCTCGGCGCCGCCATCGTGCCGAACGACTCGCGGCTGGAGAGCGCCAGGAGCCGGCATGCGCTGACTGCGCTGCACGGCATCGAGGCCGACAGCGTCTATGTGAATGCCCCGGCCGAGGGCAATACGCCGGCTCCCGGCGTGGTACTGACCGTGCCGTGGACGCTGACGGCTGCGGCGGACAGCTTCGTCCGCTCCGGCACCGATCCGGACAATCCCTATACGGACGTGGACCGCAATTACGGTCGTCATACGACGCTGCAGGCCAAGGGCGCCTCGACGGGATCAGACGATCGGGAGACGTACTACAAGTTCGACATCTCCGCCCTGCATGGCGAGGTCACGAGCGCGGAGCTGCACTTGCATGTCTACAATTCCAACAACGGTGTCGCGCAGGCATTCGCGGTCGCCGACGACAGCTGGGACGAGCTCGAGCTGACCTGGAACAACCGCCCGGCGGCCGAGAGCAGCGCGCTGGATGCCGTGAGCGGCCTGCAGAGCGGCAATTGGACCGCCTTCGACGTGACCGACGCCGTCTATGCAGAGGCCGCCGCCGCGCAGCACTGGCTGACCCTCAATGTCAAGGATGCGACCGGCTTCGGCCGCTACGTCGGCTTCAGCAGCCGCGAGCATACGAATGGCAACGCGCCGACCTTGAGCGTCGAGGCAGCGGTCGAGACCTTGACCCCGGCCATCGTCGTCGTCGGCAACCCGGACGGGCCGACGAGCGGACCGGTCGCGCTCGACGTATTCGCCACAGCCGACTCGCATAGCGCCATCACAGCCGTCAAGTGGGCCGCCGGCGCGCAATCCACGGCTTACTTCGCGACCGGCGGCGCCGCGCTGACGGCCCCGTACGAGCTGGAGATCGCGGCGAACGGCGTCTATACCCTCTATGCCGAAGACACCCTCGGCAACGCAAGCGTCTATCACCTGACGGTCAGCCAGCTCGCTAGCTAGCCGAGCCGTGGAGCCGCGCTGCGCTTCGCAGCCGTCTCGGCTGCGAAGCGCAGCGCAATCGTCTCCTCGAAGCGGCACTCCGATAGCGTGAGCAGTAGCCGATACATCGTGCCGGGGCCCTCCGGCGGATGAATCGGCACCTGCTGCACCTCGGCGCGCAGCCGCTCGGAAGGATAGCGCAGGACGAGCCTCCCCGCACGGCCGGTCCACACCGCGCGCCCCGCCGATAGCTCGGGCTCCGTCAGACTGACGAATGCCTCCTGCAGTCCCACGCCCTCCTCGGACAGGCGAAAGTCATCCCGCAACTCCAGCTCCGCACGATCGTTCCGCTCATCGACCGTCCACGCAAAGGCGCGCGTGAAGCGACGGAGCGACGGGAGCGCATAGGCCCGGGTCAAGTCCAGCGTCACCTCGACTCCGTCCTCCCGCTCCTTCAGCGCCAGCAGCTCCGCACGGTGCTGTGCGCCCGCGGCCTGCAGTTCACCGCCAATTACCGGCACGGAATGTCCCAACGAGGAGGCATGACAGTTCGCATAGCGCCGCTCGGTAAAGTAATCCTTCGTATAGACCGGAGAGCCAAGATCCACGAGCAGATTATCCCCTGCCACATGAAGCAGGAAGTGCCCCAGATCATTGTGATTATGCGGTTCGTCATTGTGGCCGCCCTTGGCCGAGAAGGCGAGCCAATTGCCCGCGCGCACGCGGCGATCCACGACCCACTGCAAGGCCTCCAGCACGAAGGTACCCTGGCGCAGCGATCCGCCGATCGTATCCGCATCGTACCAGAGCACGCTGGCCAGATTGGAGGGCGCCATTGAAGCGCGCTCGAACGGCTTGAGCAGCGGCAGCCGCATGCCGAGTCGCCGACGCAGCAGCCCGAACAGCCCCGGGTTGAGGAAGGAGCGCTGCGACGAATCGGAGTAATTGACGAACCGATCTTCCGCGAGCTCGCACTTGATGGGGAACTCGGCGATCGCAGTGAGTCGCGCATCCGTGAAGAGATCGACCTCTCCAGCCGTATAGACACGCAGCATCTCCGCGAAGGCGGCGAAGTAGCTCATGCCGTACTGCCAGTATCCGAGGCCTTCCGCGCATCCGCCGTCGGCGCCGAAGCCCTGCAGGTAACTCTCCATGGCGCGCACGGCCCGCGGGATCAAGCGCGGCAGCAAGGCCCGTGCCTCCTCCTCGTCGGCCAACAATAGACCGGCCATGCCGGATCCCCCGGCGCAGACGGCGGCCCAGTTCATACGCATGCGCTCCCACGGATACGGCTTGGGCGCCTCGATCCAGGCGCGCACGACCCGGTTCAGCACCTCCTCGCGCACCCGTTGCTCGACCAACGGATGCAGCCTGCCGCGCAGCACATACACCGCCTCTGCCAGCCTGTGCGCAGTCATCGCTGCCCCTAGCTCGATGTACCGCGTGAGCGGCACATCGGGAATGTTGTCGGGCTTGCGCCAGATCGGCCAGGCCGCGTTCAAGCACCATGTATATTCGTTACACGTCTCCCACAGCAAGTCCTCGATCGTCTCGATATACAGATCCGTCTCATCGATTACACTCACCACCGTAAGTGCCTGCAGCCGCAGCCGACGCTCATGATTCACCACCTCGAAGGCCTTGCGTCCGCCCGTACGCTCGAACTCCGCGAGACGGCTGAAAGTGAGGACCGGGATCTCCTCTGTACGGGCCCGCTCGGCCACGGTACGCGTCTGAGCCAACCATGGCTGCAGTTCCGGGCAATTGCGGATACGCGCCGCCTCGGCGCTGTCCAGCCGCCTCCCATACGGGAACTCCGGCGGCATGCTGCGATGCTCGCGCAGGATGTCTGCGAGCGTATCTTCATTCCACATGATTGCAGTCTCCTTCGCAATTCGGATTCAGACGCGGGGTCTCCCGCCAGTCATCGTCCTAACTGTAGCCGACCGCGCACAGGCCGAGCAATTCACACCTTTATACACGATACACAATCTTCTACAATTCGCACCCCCCGCCACGACACGGGTCGATATGCGACGATGCACCTTTTTTGCCCGATACACCATAGTTGTCCTAAGCGAGCCGGGCGAACTCATGATTCGGATTAAGGCATCCTTGAGTGTGAGATAATCGTCTATGTCCGCCCCTTCACTTCTGATTGCCGCTATGCTCGCCCTAATCCGTCGGCCGCACAGCGCCGACGCTTGTCACAATGGCGCCAGCCGGCTGCGGCACGGCTCCCGACAACAGCGGATCTTTCGTGTCCCGCATCCAGGACTGGAGCTGCGAGGACAGATCCGCATAGACCGCAGCATATTCCGGGTGATCCACCCTATTGTGCCGCTCGACCGGATCCAGCAACAAATCGAAAAGCTGCTCCCTCTCCCGCACCTCCGCTCTTAATCCGTTGTCTACAAGAAATTGCTTGCTTGCGCTATCGTCCATGTTGGATAGAATCGGTCCCGGATAGTCGCCATAATAGGAAATCAACTTATAACGTTCGGTTCGGATACACCGCATCGGCTCATACGCCGCATGATAATTCACTTCCGCGAAGACGGAATCACGAATGCGGCCATCTGGATGCGCCGCCAGCGGAAGCAAGGATGTCCCCTGCAGCCGCTCCGGCGGCCGCAGCCCGGCCGCTTCGCAAATTGTCGGAAACAAATCGATTTGAGACACGAGCGCATCTGTCACCACACCTTGCGGAATAGTACCGGCAAGTCGAATCATGAGCGATACGCCGATGCCTGTGTCGAACAAACTGCATTTCATTCGAGGAAACGCGAGGCCGTGATCCGTCGTAAAGATCACGAGCGTATCCTGCATCTGACCAGACGACTCTAGCGCGTCCAGCACCATACCCACGCATTTGTCGACCGTATCGAGCGATGTCAGAAATCGAGCCGTCTCGGTCCGATTCACTTGGCAGTCAGCTAGCGGGAACGGCGGTGCGACATAGGAAGGATCGTGTATGCCGGACGGTTCGGGGAACGGCCTATGTGTATTGAACATGCCAAACGATAAGAAGTACGGCCGCTCATGCCGCTCCCGAATAAAAGCCGATGCCTCCAAGGCGTTCAATCGGTCATGGGGGCCCCGATCTGGACCGGCCGTTCCGACTCGACGCTGGTAACCCAGCCGGAACGGATCGTCAGACTCGTGCTGCACGCCGCACAACACGGTATCGTACCCGTGCCGGGACAAAAAGCTTGCCAAATGCATAGAAGGATCCGATAGTCGGAATCCCCGATGTGTCAGACCGAGCATACCGCAGCTGTGCGCAGACATACCGGTCATGAGAGCGGACCGACTTGGCGAGCAAGTCGGTCCGGCACAATACGCATTGCGAAACAGCATCCCTTGTCTGGCGAACGCCATCAATCGCGGCGTCGAACAGGCGAACCCGTACGGTTCGATAGATCTGCCAGTATCGTGAGTGTGCATAATGATAATATTCATAACAGCCAATGATCCCTCCGAAAATTACGGTTCAGAAACGTCCATCTCCGTTGGCCCGATAACCACATTGCCGAAGCGGGCCATCACGGTGAAATACCCCGCTGATTGAATGCGATCCGTCTGCTTGTCAAGGTAATAAAACACATTCCGCCCGTCGACATTCAGTACGATGCGCACGCCCTCCTCTTCGTTTATTGCCCCTACCTGTACACGTCTCTTCACGCCAAACGGAAGCACGTCATTCGGGTAGGCCTCCCCTCCGAGACTCGCAAGGCCGTTAACCTTTCCAAATATTACAGTGCGGATGCCGTTATTGAACCGATGCAATTCAATTTCGTTCGGTTTTATCACGACTGCGTAGGTGTCGATTAACGGAGATCCCAGCTGCTGATTGCGAAACGTGATGGCTTCCCAGCCCGCTTCCGTTTCGATCGTCATATCGAAGGTCAACAATTCATCAGAAAATGTCTGTCCGCTGTAATACCCGTGGCCCGAAGGCGTCGTCAACCGCAGACTGCCTTCGTTGAAATCCAGCGAACCGGAGGATACGCCCCAGTCGTCCGTATGCTCAAGCATGTCGTTCAGCGGGTAGGGAGGCACCGTCAACCCTGCTTCGCTGCTGTACTGAATGACCTCGATATCGAACGTTCGCGTGAGCGCATTCGCCCCGTAGGCGGCAACCGTCACCGTCGCCCCCCCTTCGCCGACAGCGAGCAGCGTCCTATCGGGTTGAATCGCGACAACGCCCTCGTCGGAGCTAGTGACGGACAGATCGTCTAACAACAGCTCCCGCCCGAGCTCTGTTACACCGTAGACCCCTGGATCGAGCGTATCGCCCAGGATCATCCTACGGCTTGCATCACTCGGTATGTTTCGCAATTCCATGGAGATAACCTGATCGCCGATATAGACTTCCGTCTCGTAGGTCCACAGCAGGTCTCCTTGCACAAGCGTCGTTTCTATCGTCGCTTTTCCATAATTCAACGCCTCTACGATGCCGTCACTCGTCACCGAGGCAATGTCCGGTTGCAGCGACCGGTAGACGACAGTTCGTCCGCCCGGGCCCGCAGCCTGTCCTTTGTCCTTCGTCCCTGTCAGGGAGATCTGGGCCGTCTCGCTGACCTGCAGCGCTAATTCCTTCGTGGTATGCACGCGTTCCATCGCCAGTTCGTACTGTTCCTGATATTGCGCTTCACGTCCCGCAGCCGCGATAATTTGCTGCGCATCCGGCGGCCAGTTCGCATCCGGATGCACGTTCGTGTTCGTCACCGGGAATGATGCAATCGTCGCTTGCACGTGATTGGTCGTGGTGTAGTTGTTGTCGAACAACAGGTCCTTCTCTTTTCCGAATGCCCAGTAGGCTGGCTCATTTCCCCAGTTCGGCGTTTCCGTCTGATCAATCACGTTATCGCTGAATTTCCAGTAATTCGAGCCGTTATCCGCGTACAACACGGACCACTTTTCGAGTTGATTTTGCAAATAGTTGCCGCTGACCTCGTTCATATCCGCAAGAGAGGCGCCCGTGTGGCCCAAGGTGTAAATTGCTCCTCCGTCGTAAATGCCTGCGCCCATCAAATCGTGAATATAATTGTTTACAATTCGCACCTGTTTTTGCCCCGCACTGACAAAGTTGGTCCATCCATATCCAATATGGATGGCCGAATACGGAAGGTTGAAGATGTGATTGTGGCTGATTTCCATATCGACCGGGAAGCCGGCCGAGACAGCCGCTGCCGCAGCGTACTCTGTACCAATATCATGGATATAGTTATTTGTGACGTCGACATTGCGCATGACGAGACGGCCATCCGGCGGAGCATAGATATACGCGTTGTTCACTGTCGGTTCCCCGACGTTGATTGCGCTGCCAGAAATATCATACATATGATTTCCATGCACAGCGCTGTCCTGAACGCCGTCGATCAGCTTCAGTGCGGTGCCTCCAAGGTGCTTGTAACTATTGCCTTCAAAAAAAATATGGTGTGCCTTTCGTACGGTGACGGCAGCATCGATCAGTTGGTCATCCTGGCCAGGGTACCGCAGATGATTGTTTTGCGCATCGGCCAGCCCATAGCTCGTACTTGGCCATAACCAGGTCGAGTAAGCAAAGACAACATGCTCAAACCGAATATGATGCACGCGTTCGTCAAGCGTCGATCCTTCGATGCGAATCAGTTCCTCCAGCACCGGAGCGGTTACGTTTGCCGTCGACATATTTTCGAAGGGTCGCGGTTTGTAGTAGACATACTCGTCGTCCGCATACCATTCGCCTTCGTCATCAAGCAGTTCATACGCATTCTCCATATAGACCGGACCTTGCGAGACGGAGGTAGCGCCCTTGCTGCGGACCGCCCCCCAGCCAGGCTGTTGCATCATAAATTCGATTGTCGTCCCGTCCTCCGAGACACTCGCCGACTGGACAAGCGCGCGCGGCTGCGTCCAGAGCTCCTGAAACACGAACTCCAGATGATCCAGTCGGTCCCACCCCGCAATTTCAACATCCTTGCTAATGACGCCGTGATCGGAAATCTCCGCTTCCGTGAGTGTCCCTTCGCTTCTCGCACGGATCGCGCGAATGCCATTGATGTACAACTGTCTCGTCTCCAAGCCAATGGAAGGCGCGCGGTAGATGCCGTTCTCCGCATCATACAACTGCCAGCCCTCGATGCTTCGCCCACCGCTGATCACTGCTTCTTCCCCCGGGTAAGATGTATAGGTCACATTGTAATAAGCACTCCCGGAATCCTGCTCATTAAGCAGCAGCGTCTCGTTCAACTCGTGTACGCCGCCCCGCAGTATGATTTTCGCATCCCCCGTCATCTCTCCGCTCGCCCTCATCGCCCGGAATGCGTCGCGCGCGCGCGGTAACGTCCGGAATGGGTACAGCAGCGAACCGTCATTCGTGTCGCTGCCTAATTCCGCATCGACATACCATGTATCAGTCACGATTCTCGGAATCACTGTCACGGTGCTGCTCGACAAATGCCCCCCGTCGCGGGTCGTAGCGGTAATGACTGCCGTGCCCGGAGCCTGCGCATATACGGCGCCTGCAGCATCAACCTGCGCGACCGTCTCATTCGAGCTCGACCATATCACGGCCGAATCGGAGGCATCGACGGGCAGCACTAGCGCACTCAGGCTGTCGTCCGCTCCTACGGGAAGCGTCAATGTCTCCGGCGTGACTTGTACGTCAGCGGCATGCTGGAAGTAAACGGACACCGGACGGGAAGCCGTGTATACCGCCGAGCTTACCGTGTCCGTTAGCAGTGCAGTGATGATTGCCTCCCCCGTGTGCAGTCCTGTGACAGTTCCATCGTCATTGACAGAGACAATCCCGGGTTCGCTGCTGCTCCATTGCACGTCGTAGAACAAGGCATTCTCCGGCCAGATGGTTATCGGGAGCTCACCCTCGCTGCCTTGAGCGATCGCAAGCGCCCCTCCCGGCAAGCTCACCTGCGCGACCGGCGCATATACGTACGGTTCGATGCGTATATCGTCAACATACAACGATGCTGTCCCTTCTCCTTTGTAGATGCCAAATCCGATTCTCGACACGCCCTCCTGCGCCGTCTGGAAGGCGAAGTTGTCGCCAAGCAGATGCCCATCTACCCATACAGCGAAAGTTTGCATTTTTACATCGATAACGATGTCGAACGCATACCAACGGTCCGCCTCATATCCAGTCCATAGATCGACCCAGGTTCCTTGAAGTATTCTGAGGTTACCCGTATTGAAAAACGCGATCTGTGTAATCACTCCGTCCTGCCCTTGAATCACAGGGGCCAATACGGTTGCATCTGACTGCCCTGCTCTCGCCCGGAAAGAAATGCGCATGTCTTCCGATGCCGCAGGAATGGTCTTATACACGTAATAGCTACTGTCTGCAGACTCAATCCGCTGCAGCTTCATCGATTGTCCGGGCTCTCCGTAGATCGCCCCCGTCACCGTCTCATAGTTGTCTGTGGAGGATTGCGGATCCAATGTGGACGGATAGACCCCCGGCGTCAAACGTTCAAAATCCTCATCGTATTCGGGTGCAGGCGGTTCAATCAGTGAATCTCGAATACGGATATTGTCGACTACAATCGCTCCGACAGGATCGCCCCGGTAAATCCCCGTCCGCCATTGGCGAAGCTCGCTTTGGCCGGTATGAAAATTAAGTCCGAGCGCGAGCGGGCTTCCGTTCACATAAATATCGAACGTTTGCGTGAGTGCATCGACAGAAATTTGAAAGTCATACCACGTATTTGCGCTATACGATGCTACTGTGAACCAACCGGTATCTGTATAAGCTTTAATTTTCCCATCGTGAAAGAAAGCTAATTGAGTGATATAATCGTTCTCGCCGACGAGAACGGAAATGAGTGTCAACATATTCGTCTGCTCCGCCATTGCACGAACACCTACCGTTGCCTGCTCAAGAACCTGTTCCGGCGCAAGCGTCACCTGCGCATAGGTCGAGACCGTCGTCGCCGACGTCCTGGCAATGCGGAAGCTCCGATTCTGCGTCTGAGCATCCTCCATCACGTAGCCCGTATAATCGGATTGAGAAGATAGCGCGCTTAGCGAGCTCGGGTACGCCTGTGCAGGATAGCTATCGAAATCCTCAGCAAATACGTCTTCACTCCCGTTCGCCGACGCCAATCCTGTCGCAGGCGGATAAGAGAATGACAGGGTGAACAATAACAGAATCAGTATCGTTCCGAATCCTCGCTTCATCCCAACCCCTCCTCCTATAACCTTACCGCTATCCCTTCACCGAACCGGAGACCAAGCCTTTGACGATCTGCTCCTGAAAGAAGACATAGACAAGAACAACCGGTATCATCGTAATGGTAATACCTGCGCAGATGAGACCGTACTCACTGGAAAATTCGCCTCTGAAGTTGGCTAGCCCGATCGGCAGCGTGCGCAGATGATCCGATGAAATAAGCACTGAGGCGTATACGTATTCATTCCAAGCGCCGATGAAGTCCAGAATGGCGAGCGTCGCGATTCCCGGCATGCTGAGCGGAAGAATAATCTTGTAAAACATGCGCCAATAGCTGCAGCCATCCACGATCGCAGCTTCCTCCAGCACTGCCGGAATTGTCCTCATGAATCCGGCCAAGACAAAAACCGACTTCGGCAATGCGAACACACCGCTTACGATGATCAGCGATAATAAGTGATCGCGAAGTCCGAGACTGTTCATCTTCAAAAACGTTGGCAATAAAAGCGACTGCATCGGGATGGCCAACCCGATGACGAACATGCCCCACAACCAGAAGTTCCCGCGAAACGTAAAGCGCGCGATGACATAGGAAACCATGGAGGCGATTGCAAGCGTGAGAATGACGCTCGCCGTCGATACAAGAATGCTGTTCCAAAAATAAGCGTGCATATTTGCGCTTTCCCAGGCTCGAATGTAATTCTCAAAGCTCAAGCGCTCCGGCAGGGCAAACGGGCTGCGAAATATTTCCCGATTGTTCTTAAAGGAGCCTGCGAATATCCAGGCGAACAAAAACAGCGAGAGTCCTGCGTATAACCATAAAAAGCCGTATTTGGCCGTGCCGAATACCAGACTGCGGTTCTTCATTCGTGTCGCCCCCTATCGCTCCGCCTTGTTCAAGGCTTTCTGAACAGCGACGGAAACCACAACCGCGATGACCATAATGCTGACAGCTATGGCACTGCCGTAACCGTAATTCATCATGCCAAAGCCTTGATTATACATATAGCTGCCTGTCACTTCCGACCTGTGCAGCGGTCCGCCCTGCGTCAGAATTAATATAAAATCGAACTGCTTGAACGCAGTTGTCACCGCAAGCACGAGACAAAGGCTAATCACTCCTGATATCATCGGAATAATGACACGGATCAACCGTTGAAATTCATTCGCCCCGTCCATCTCCGCCGCTTCCAGCACTTCGGTGGACACGCCCTGCAGCCCCGCTAGCAAAATAATCATAATCAAGCCGAGATGGCTCCAAACGAGCGGCAGCGACACCGCGGACATCACCGTCGCCGGATCGGACAACCACACTCTTGTGTAGTCGCCGAGACCGATGCTCCGCAAAAACGTGTTCAGGATACCGAAATAATTTTCATAAATAAACTGAAACATCAGGGCCGTCGCAACGCTGGAGATAATGACGGGAATAAAAAAGACAGTTCGCAAAAATTTGAAGGCTCGAACTTCCGTATACAACAAATATGCCAGAAGAAGCGCTAATGGAATCATAAGCAAAATCAGGAATGCCAGCAGATGCAGCGTATTCAACAACGAACGGTAAAAAACTGGATCTGAAATTAAAACTTTGAAGTTCTCCAAGAAAACGAACGTCTTCGAAGAGACGGCATCCCACTCGAAAAAGCTATAATACATCACTTCGCCAACCGGACTGAGGAAAAAATAGATGTAGAGCAGGAGCGCCGGCAACGAAAATGTGACAATGAGTAACCGTTGTTCCTTTTTCATAGACCGTACCTTCTTCATCGCGTTCATTCGAAAGCTGGATTCGGATAATCAAGAATCGCTTCCTCGAAGAGCTTTGCATATTCCTCCGGATTAATCTCGTTCAGGTATAGCTTCGTCACCAGATCGTTATATCGTTTGCTAGCTTCGGCCGAAAGCAGCTCGTTATGGTCCGCGAACGTCTTCACCGTACCCGAATCGCGCAGCTTCAACGCCTTTGCGAGCATCGGGTGCATATCTGCATTACGATCCCATACGATCGGACTCGGATTTCCGGAAATGACCTCCAGATCTTTTCCTACTTCGGGTCCGGCAAGATACTTCACCAATTCCCAAGCCGCTTCACGCTTGCTTTCATCCTCGTATGCGTGCTGACTCAGGTATACAAAATAGCCAGCTGCAGACGTCATATAGGCATCCCCCGCCTCAGACAGTTTCGGGAACGGAATAACCTCTACATGCTCGAATAAATCTTCCGCCACACTACCGAGCGTCCAACTGTGCTGGAAATACATCGGCGACATGCCGGCATTAAATAGCTCCAATGCTTGTAGCGTAGACAGCGTCTCCATTCCTTCGGGGAAGGCGCCTAACTCAACCAGTTCTTTCACATAACCTGCCGCCTGTGCAAGACGGTCGTCAAATGGCTGATTGCCGATCAAACGCTCGCGCAGATCGTCTCCGTACAACTGATCGACGAGACTGAGCAGCATCGCCCGCGGCGTACCCCCGTTCGCTGCGAACGGAATCAAGCCATTTTCTTCAAACGTCCTCACCGCTTCCTTCAACTCGTCGAATGTTTCCGGAATGTCCACGCCGTATTCTTCGAACATTTTCGTATTCACCAAGAAGGTCATCATGTTCTCCTGGATAGGCAGCGCATATATACGTCCGCGGTACGTCGCCGAACCGTAAGCGTTCGCACTATAAAGTCCGTTCAATTCTGGATCGTCAGCGATCAGATCGGTCAGATCGGCGATTTTACCGTTTGTTATATAGCGCTCGGTTTCACGCACGCCCCAGTGAAGGAACACGTCCGGCGGGTCGTTGGCAGCCATTTCGGTCACGATCTTATCGCGAATCCCGTTACCCGGCGCTGTCTCGACGTTCAACGTAATGTAATCATGCTCCTGCGCATACCGCTCGACCGCTGGTTCGAACGCCTTTGCCATTGCGGCCTCTCCAGTCCAACCGTGCGCCAGCGTCAATTCAACGGCCGCTTTCTCAGTATCGGCGGGAGCCGATTCTCCTTGCCGTTCCACCACCCTGTCCGACGATCCGCCACCCTCCGAACAAGCCATCAAGATAAGCGCCATGCCCAACACCAATACGATGCTCTTTATCCCCGTATCTCTGTTCACGCGTTCTCCTCCATTTTTCTTTTTTCCTTCTCAGTATAAAAACCGGACCGGACTGCCACCTTCACAATTATTTGATTATCCTTGAATATTTTTGGAAAGCAAAAAAACGCTCTGTCCTCGCATGAACGTTTCTATGCGATCTGGAGCGTTCCCTTCGTCAGCTCAATTGTCCTTTGCGAAATTGATTAGGCGCAACACCGCATACTTTCCTGAAGGTTCTGGTGAAATAGTTTGGATCATCATAGCCAATTCTGGAGGATATCTCTGTGATTTTCAGATCAGTATTGGCAAGCAGCAGCTTCGCCTGCGACATTCTTCGCTTGGTCACATAATTGACAAAACCCTCACCGGTCTCTTTTTTAAACATAGTGCTCAAATAGGTCGGGTTGAAATGCACGTGTTCAGCAGCGGCAGACAAATTGCACACTCCGGCGTAGTGCCTCTCCACGAACTCGATTACCTGTCGAATCGTATTTCGATTATGCTCCGACTGCCACGCGTCCAGACGCTGGAAAAAACGGTCGACCACGCGCTGCAATTGCCGCACCGCCTCTTCCCTCTCGCGTTCCGGAGCACTAAGCGATACCAGCTCTTCCAGCGGCTCATTCATGACTCTTCGACTTAATTTGTCGAGCGCTGCGGCGATCATGTATACGCAGCGGCGGACAGCATTGGGCGGGATCTCTTCCTGGAGGCAACGCAGCTCGGCAGCGGCGCGCTCCCGCAGCGTCTTCAGATTGCCTTCCCCGATGAGGTCAAGCCACTCTTCAAACAGCAGCTGCGCGCGGTTGAGCAGCTCTTCTAGCTCGGCTGCGGATTCCACTTCCTCCAGCCCGCTACCTACGACTGGCGCCGCGAGATTCGCCAGTTGCTCTACCCGTTGAATACCACTGGAGACGACCAGCTTGGGGAAGACGCCCAACAGCTCAGCCAATGTATCTGTCAGCCGCCCCAGCCAATCCGGCCGCGACGTGGTGTCGGCGGTATCAATCAGCAACGCGGCGATGTCATGCCGAAGCATAACCATGTACAAGCGGGTCCGTTCGCTCTCCGCCATCTCCTCCACGATGTTTCTGACAGCGAAGTGAAGCAGCGCCGTCTCGCCATCCAGCTTCCCGCCTGCTCCGCTCAACCCTGTCAAAAAGCAGCAGCTTGCTCCTGTCGCGAACTGCTCCAATAGCCGGCGCTGCTCCTGTTCGAGCGGAAGCCCCAGAAAAGCGTTCCGAAGCGCGTTTTCCTCAAGTAACCGCATATTCAACAGGCGCTGCCGACGCTCCTTGTCCACAATAGCGAATGCCTGATCCAGGGCTCGAACGAGATCCTCCTCAGCACAAGGCTTCAATAGAAAATCCAACACGCCATATTTAATTGCGGATCGTGCATATTCAAAATCCTTGAAGCCGGTCAAAATAATAACTCGAGTCGATAAGCCTCGGCTGTACACCGCTCGCGCCAACGCGATGCCGTCCATGATCGGCATCCGAATATCCACAATTGCCAGACTCGGATGAAGTTCCTCAATTAGCCGCAGTCCATCCTCTCCGTTGCCCGCCTCTCCGGCGACCTGCCATGAAACCGTATGGTCTGCGATGAGCTTCCTCAGGCCCATACGCAAATACCGTTCATCATCGATCAATACCACTTGATATTTCATGCTCCGCCCCCCCGTTGTCTGTGTCGATCCATACGTATGGCAGCCTTAGACGCATCGTCGTGCCACGCCCTTCCTCGCTTTCGATTTCCAGGCCGTACGGCTCACCGTAGATCAAAGCAATCCGGCGGATAACGCTATGAATGCCGAGATGCGTCCTCTCCGACGTAAAAGCCGAAGACAACAGCTGCCCCGCTCGTTCCGCTGTCATACCTCTCCCGTTGTCCGACACTTCAATGACAAGCTGCTCCCGATCAGGCGCCTTATAGATCCGAATTTCCAGCCTGCTGCGTTCGGGCATGGCTTGCTTAAACGCATGGATAAATACGTTCTCCACCAGAGGTTGTAGCAATAGCGGAGCAATCCTGCACTTCATGACGTCTTCTCCAATATGCTGGCGCAGCTCCAGACTGTCCTCGAATCGAACGCTCTGAATCCGAAGATAATTGGAGATCTGCTTCAATTCGTCTTCCACCTTCGTCACATTCCGCGACGGCTCCAGTGAATACCGGAGCATATCCGACAGCGACAGGATAAGTCTCGCATTTTCTCCATCTTCCTGCAAATACAATCGCCAATAAATCATATCGAGCGTGTTGTAAAGAAAATGAGGGTTCAATTGTGCTTGTAACGCCTTCAGCTCCGCCTCCCTCTCCCTGAGTTGCTTCTCATATACTTCCTTGATCAAAGTGTTCAGATGCTCCAGCATGTTATTAAAACTGTCGCCAATGAACGCAAGTTCGTCCTGCGTTCGAATGCTGACCTTAACACCCAGATCCCCCTTGCGAACCCTTCTCATAGCAGCCACCAGTTTATTCAGTGGCAGGAAGAGCTTCTGCATCGCGAACAGTACGAGCAGCGCGGACAAGCCGATGCCGGCAAAGGCGCTGAAAAATGAGACGTTCAGAAGGTTTCGACTCTTCTCCTTCAAGCTCGAAAAAGACGTGCTGACAATCAATTCAAAACCTGTAAAGGAAGAGCTGGCTGAACTGAAAATTGAGGTGCCTGTATTTTCGGCCAATGCCCCTCTCAACTTCAACACATCATGAAATTGTTTATCATCTGTATACAATAAACCTTCTTCCTGATCCAGCAAATACGTGTTTCCGCTCACATCCTTCATCATATTTTGCAATTCATTCATAAAATAACGCTCGTGAAATAGGAACACAAGGATTCCGTAGTTTTCGAGATTCTCCTTCTTCATCCATCTTGCGGCGACAATCAGCTCGCCATTTACCTCTGGCATATCCAGCAAGCTTTCCATTGTCGCACGATACCAAATCAATTCACCGTCGGTAGCTTCCAGCTTTTTCGCAATCTCTCGGTACGATTCATCATTTAACGGACGGGACAGGAAGGAATTCGCCGGCTGAATTTGTACCCCGTCGTTATTGAACAAGTTAATGGAAAGCAACTGCGGCTCCGAAATCATCACCCGATCCAGGATCCTCTGCATGGCCAGCACCATGCTATAGCTGTGGGCCTCAAGCGGCAACAAGGAGGAAATCTGCGTGTTAAATATGATCTGATCAGATAGCTTGTAGCTGCCTTGGACTCGCTTATCGATTGTATACATCATCTGACCGACCGTATGCGAAAACTGATCGCGCACCTCTTCTCTGGCTATCTTCACATGAAGTGAGTAGGTAATGTAACCGGATACAGAGAAGACAACGCTCAGAATGATGGCTAGACGAAGGACGACCTTCCATTTCAATTTTCTCCCGTCAAAAACCGCTTTCTCTTGCACGCAAACCATCCCATTCCCTTATATAGGCCATTTCGTCATCACGAAAGTTATGATTAATCCTAATTATACTCCAATTCCGAGACTTCACAATTCAGGATTAAGAACGGTAAGACGTAGCCGGCCGAAATCGGAATGGACAGCCGCATGCGGCGGTTTGCAAAGATCGCAGCCGCGAACCGCGGGAACAATACGGTCAGGTCTGCCGATCGCGGTACTGGCTCGGGGTTACGCCCTCGCTTTTTTTGAAATTGCGTATGAAATTGGAGGTGTGGCTGTATCGCAGCCGCCCGGCGATTTCGGCGATTTTCATATCCGTCTCTTGCAGCCATCGCTTGGCGACGCTCATCCGGTGTCGGGAGAGCACGTTGCTGAAGGTCGTGCCCATCTCTTTTTTGAACACGCGGCTAATATAGTTGGCATTGAAGTGCAGCCGGGCGGCGCACAGCTCGATGGTCAGATCCTCGTCGTACTCCTCGCGAATCATGGTCATCACCGCCTCGGAGATGCTGACCTCCCTCGAGCGGCGGCGCACATCCAGCCACGCCATCAAGGGCTGCAGCACCTTCCGGCGGAACCAGTCCTGGATC
The DNA here is from genome assembly GCF_014705605.1 of Paenibacillus sabuli. Lineage (GTDB taxonomy): Bacteria > Bacillota > Bacilli > Paenibacillales > Paenibacillaceae > Paenibacillus_D > Paenibacillus_D sabuli. The sequence goes on along the minus strand of NZ_JACXIZ010000016.1, from coordinate 124,070 downwards.
TCCTCCGGCGAGTTCTGCCGCTGCAGCTCGGCGATCCCGGTTCCACCGGCCGAGAATACGTCCTGAATCGAGCCGCCCTCGTCGTGCACGAGGCCGATCAGATTGGCATGCAGACGGCCCAAGAAAAACTGACTGTCGAGATGGCTGACGTTTTTGTCCAGCAGTTGCGCGACCAGTTGCTCCAGGCACGTCGCAGCGAGCTCCGCTTGCTGCTGCTTAACCGCTTCGAACAAGCCGCGTTCGAGTTCCTTCGGATATTTGAAGCGGTCGCGCGCCTCGGGTTGCACCTCATCCATGAACAGAATGGACTCGTGTCCCAGTCGAATGCGGTACGCAAGCGCATCAATGCTCTCCCTGCACGCGTCCGACGCCTGATGCAGCTCCTCGTAAAAGCGGCTGATTCCGATGCTGATCTTCACGCCCAGGTACTGCTTGACCTTCGATTGGATTTCCTCAGCCAACGTATAGGTCCGGACTTGGAAGGGCCTCGTCTCCCCGGCATCCTGTCCGACCAAAATAAATACGCTTTGATTCATGACAATCGGGCTAAGCCGATTGGACGCCGGCACGATTTCCTCCGCCATATTATGTATAGCGAACATCAACAGATCGCGCGCCCGCTCGTTGAACCGGGTATGCTCCAGCGTATCGATCTGGATGGCGAAGATGCACCATTGCTCCCACACCGCCGCATAGCCGTACGCGGCGAGCTGCTCCTCCAGCTCGCCGGAATACAGCTCGCCCTGCAGCAGCTTGACGACGAAGTATTCCTTCGCCTGCCGATTCAAGCCCCGGATCTGGTGAGCCATGTCGTGCTGCGTCTGGACCAGGCCTTGCAGTTGTTCACCGATGAGCGACAACTCGTCTCCCGCGCCGCGCTTTGAGCCGTCCAGAGCGGGCAGGAAGCGCGCCAATTGCTGAATCGGCGTGTACATGCGGCGAGACAACAGGAATGCGATCAACACGACCAGCCCAAGAATGCAGCCTGCGACAAAAAAGGTATACCCCTTGATCGCGCGCGACTCCACCGTGATCCGCTCGACGGACGTCATTGAGATATAGGTCCAGTCGTTGTATGCGGATTGATTATAAGTAACCACGTAGGTCTGATCGCCGTCGTCGTAGGTAAAGTTCGGCGCAGAGCCGCCGTCTCTGCGCGCATGAATCGTCCGAATGTACGGCGCATCGGCAAGATTGGTCCCGATCCGAGATGCATCCCCGTGCGAGATGACCGTGCCGTCGCCGTTGACAATGAGCAGCGTGCCCACCCGCGCGTCACGGGTCAACCGCTTGTTGATCTCTTGCAGCGGGATATCCACCGCGAGCAGTCCCGCCGGGGCGAGCGCATTGATCGGGATCGGCTTGACCAGCCGCAGGACGGGATCGGCGGCGCCGTAGTCATACGCCAGGGTCCAGAACGACCGCCTCCGCATCTCCTTGTAGGCGGTGAGCTGATCGCTCAATTGCTTCAACACCGCATCCTGCTGCCGGCTTCGATCCAGCGAAGCGAGGACATACACGATGCCGTTATCGACCAGCCATTGCTGATCGAAGCTCATCAGATTGACGTCGCGTATGCCCAGCTCGAACACCTGGATTTGGATGAGCTTCTGCTTCAGACTGTCGAAGATTTTGCGATGCTCCGTATGGTAGGGCAGACGCATCGCCGCATGCATCGACACTTCGTTCGTCGTCACGGGGCCGTTGACCAGTTGGGTCGACAGCGTATCCACCGTCTGCAGCAAGTATTCCACGCTGGCGCGATTTTGCCTTAAGATCAACTGATTGCTCCGCTCGACCTCCTCTTGAATGGTGGAAGCGGACTTGTGGTAGGACAAATACCCCAGCAGCGCGAGGGGCAGCACGCCCATGAAGCAGCTCAGCAGCAGCAATCGTACAAAAAAACGAGACGCAAAGTAGCTTTTTTTCATAAGCCCCTCCCCCGCCTCCATTATACATTACACATTTCAAAAACGGGGACAGCCAGCTTGCCGCTGTGCGATCCCCGCTCCGGTCCGTTATTCTTCGTGCAAAGCCGCCAACTCCTCCGCCACTTGACTGCCGCCGGCTTTTTTCCACGCTTGCACCGCCGCTTGAAATCCGTCCTCATCGATCTGCCCGAGCACAAACTGGATGGCGGCGTCATCGAGAATCGTATCCAGCTCTCCACCCCGTTCGACGTATGTGGGCGAAATGTACTTGAAGGCCGGGTTGCCGACGGCGACTGCGTTGTTGGCTTCCATCCGATCCCGGATCATCCGGTCGGTCTCCGAGTCGCCGATCGGGTAGACGAGCACGTCGTTCACGAGGAACTGCCGGAGATCGTCGATGTTGAATTGCTCTGCTTCCGGCTTGGCGGCATTGTCCAGCAGTAGCTGCTTGAATTGCTCCGTGCCCTCGGAACTGCGCTGCGCATCGAAAAAGCGCAGGATGGCGCGCAGATCTTCCTCGGTCTTGACCGCGCTCTTGGGCATCAGGAAGGCCGACAGGTAGCCCTGGCCACCGTAGGACCGCCCGTTGATCGGAGCCGCTACGGTAAAATCAAAGCTGCCGCCGAACTCGCTGGCCTTGCTGTAGTAAAACGGGACGACCGCATCGAAGGCCTCCACAGTGATGCCAACCTTGCCGGTATACAACCCCTTGCGGCTCACGTTGCGGTCCTCGATGGCGAAGTTCGGATTGATCAGCCCCTCGTCGTAGAGCCGCTTGACGAATCGCAGACCGTCCATATATTCAGGCGTCTCCACATCCCGGATGAACCGTCCGTCCTCCACCTTCCAGATGTTCGGCGCGCCGAACCAGGCCATGATATCGCGGCTGAAGCCGTCGTAGCTCATCAGGCCGTACGTATCGTCCTGACCGTTCCCGTCCGGGTCCTGCGTGGCGAAGGCAACCATCAGGTCATAGACCTCTTCATCCGTCGTCGGCAGCTCCATGTCCAGATTCTCCATCCAGTCGCCGCGGATCACGACGCCCCCCCGGGCGACAGCGCGCGGGCGGATGATGCCATACGTCTTCCCTTTGTACTGCGAATTCTCCACCGCGATGGGATTGAACGTCTGCAAATTCGGAAATTCGCTCAAATACGGATCCAGCTCCCAAAACATGCCGGACTCGATGCCGGTGACGATCGAAGGGCTCAGCGGGTCCGCCAGGATCACCTGGGGAAGCTCGCCGGATGCCAGCGTGACGCTTAGTTTTTCTCCGTACACATTGTTCGGTACCCAGGTCATGTCCAGTTCCACTTGCGTGATATCCTCCATCGCCTGCATGATCGCGCCGTCGTCCTTAGGCGCCGTCTCGGAATGGTAGGTATTCATCATCGTGATCGTCACCGGACCGCCTGCCTGCCCTCCCGATCCGGTATTCCCGGCATTGCTCCCGGCGTTCCCTTCGTTTCCGCCTCCCGAGCAGCCCGACAAGACGAGCGCAAGCGCCAGGCCCACCCCGAGAATGCGCTTCCAAATAACCATTTCCCCCTGCTTTTCCATGTAAACCCTCCTCATCTTTATCCTTTCACCGAGCCTAGCAAAATACCGCTGGCGAAATACTTCTGAAGAAACGGATAGACCAGCAAAATCGGAAATGTGGCCACGGTAATGACCGCCATCCGGACCGTATCGGGCGGAATCGAGGCCTCGCCCTCCACCGAGCCCTGCTCGACGAACCCTGCCTGAGAGATCAGCACAATCTGCCGCAGCAGCACCTGGATCGGCCACTTATCCATATCGTTAATGTACAGGATCGCATGCATATACGTATTCCAATGCATAACGGCATAAAACAACGTCAAGGTGGCGAGCGCCGGCAGGGACAACGGCAAGACGATCCGAAACAGCAGCCGCAAGTCGCCGCAGCCGTCAATTCTCGCCGACTCCTCGAGCCCGTCCGGGAGTTGCTTGAAAAAATTGATCAGGATGATCAGGTAAAACGGCAAGATCGCCCGCGGGAGCATCAACGCCCAGTAAGAATCGAGCAGTCCCAGCTCCTTGACCACCAAATAATCGGGAATGAGCCCGCCTTGGAAAATCATCGTGAAGACGACGAGGAACATAATGGGCGCCCGGAAACGAATTGTGCGTCTCGACAACGAATAGGCCATCAGCGATGTCATGAACAAATTGAGGGCGGTGCCCGCTACTGTGACGAATACGCTGACGCCCATGCTGCGCGGCAACGCATCCGAAGAAAAAATGTACTGGTACGCCTTCAGCGAAAATTCCGTTGGAAATAGGAGAAAATCCGTCTCGGCGACCAGCCTTTCGGAAGCGAACGAGCTGGCGATTACGTGAATGAACGGCAGCACCGTCCCCAAGGAAAACATCAGCAGCAATGCGACATTGACACCGTCGAACGCACGACTCCAGAGACTTGATCTAATCATGCTAGAAGATGCCCTCCTCTCCGAACTTTTTGGAGAACCAGTTAGCGAAGCTCACGAGCACCAGCCCGACCAGTCCCTTGAACAGTCCGACAGCCGTGCTGTAGCTCATCTGGCCCTGAAGGAGACCGACGCGGTACACATACGTATCGAACACGTCGGCGACATCCCGGTTCACTGCGTTCAGCAATAGAAAAATATGCTCGAAGCTCAAATCCAGAACGTCGCTCAGCTTCAGAATGAACAGAATCACGATCGTGCTACGGATACCCGGCAACGTAATGTGCCAGATCTGCCGCAGCCGGCTGGCCCCGTCCATTCTCGACGCCTCGTACAATTCCGGGCTGATGCCCGCAAGCGCGGCCAGATAGATGACCGTTCCCCACCCGCTGTCGCGCCAGAGCACCTGCAGGATGTACATCGGCCGGAACCAGTCGGCATTCATCATGATCGTGAACTTATCCAGCCCCAGCGACGCGATCCAGGACTGGAACAGCCCGTCATACGATTCGAACAGGACAAAAAACATGGTGACGACGACGACCCACGACATGAAGTGAGGCACATAAATCATCGTCTGGATCGAACGCTTGAGCCATTTCATCCGCAGCTCATTTAACATCAAAGCCAGGATGATCGGAGCCGGAAAGCCAAGGACCAGGTTATACAAGGACAGCATCAGCGTATTGCGCAGCAGCCGGTAAAAGCTCGGCTCCGCAAACAGACGCTCAAAATGCTTGAAGCCAACCCACTCGCTGCCGCCAAAACCGGAGAAAGCGTTGTAATCCTGAAAGGCGATGAGCACGCCGCCCATGGGAATATATTTGAACAAGATAAAGTATGCGATGCCGGGCAACAGCAAAATATAGATCCATCGATCCCGGCTCAGATCGCGCCATAAGGCGGACCTCCTCTTCCGCACGGGTCGCTCGTGCCGCGTCGAGATGGTTGAATGGCTCACTCCGACACTCCTCTCTGTCTGCGACAGACTTTGATCTTCACGATTCAACTGTGCACATCGAACCTGACTCCAGCCTACGCCAAGCGGGCGTGGCCGTCCACGATCATTTGCTGACCTGTCGCAGGCGCCGCCGCAGCAAGGCTTCTATCTGATGAATAGTGCTGATATGCAGCCGGATTATCATCATCTGACCCGCGATGCTTCTCCCCTTCCTGTTGACGGATTGTAAGAACATGATCAATCCGGTGCGCATTCGCCAAGGTGATATCGAAATAGCCCTCCAGAATAGCATGGACCGGTTTCCAGTAAATACCGCATGTATCAGCAGTATGGGATCCGCGCACACGCTCTAAACGGACCGCAGAATGCAGTCGGATCGTCTCCATCATCCCGGAATCGATCCCGCTCTGCCGTTTATTAATCGTAAGATTGCAATCCATCTGTACGATCAGGGCTGCAGGGCAAGTACCCTGCCAAGAGTCAGGGAATCCCCTTAGGGGAACCTCTGTAGCAGAGCGTTTTTTCAGGAGTTTCCCCGATATGAAGTTTCGCAACAGAGGTCTATTATAAAGGTATCAGGAGAATGTCGACGAGGCAGAGCAACACAATGCCATATGTTTGGCAACGAGGAGGGATTTTCAGTGGCAGCGACAGAACAATCTTTACAGCAGCTACCGTTGCAGGAGGCATGGCGAGGCTTCAAAGCGGGAGACTGGACAACCAAAATTGATGTGCGCGAATTTTTGATTGCGAATGTCTCCCCCTATTTGGGCGACGACGCCTTTCTGACTGGTCCGACTGAGGCGACGACACGCTTGTGGAACATCATCCGTGAGCTGACCCGCGAGGAACGCGAGCGCGGCGGCGTGCTGGATGTGGATACGGACACGCCGTCTTCCATTGTATCGCACGGACCGGGTTATCTCGATCAGCAGCTGGAGACCATTGTCGGCGTCCAGACAGACGCGCCGTTCAAGCGCGCGATCCAGCCTTACGGCGGAATTCGCATGGTACAGGATGCCTGCGAAGCCTACGGCTTTGAATTGCCGCACGAGATTGTCCGGCTCTTCACGGATATTCGCAAGACGCATAACCAAGGCGTATTCGACGCGTACACGCCGGATATGCGCGCCGCCCGCAAAGCCGGCATCATCACCGGCCTGCCCGATGCATACGGCCGCGGCCGCATCATCGGCGACTATCGCCGTGTCGCGCTGTACGGCGTAGATCGGCTGATTCAGGCGAAGAAAGCGGATATGAAGCGGACAGAGCAGGAGCAGATGTCCGAGCGCGTCATCCGCGAGCGCGAGGAACACGCCGAGCAGATCCGCGCCCTGCAAGAGCTGAAGGCGATGGCCGCTTCGTACGGCTTCGACATTTCCGCCCCTGCGCAGAACGCCAGAGAGGCCGTGCAGTGGCTGTATTTCGGCTATCTCGGCGCCATCAAGGAACAGAACGGCGCTGCGATGAGTCTGGGACGGGTTTCCAGCTTTTTAGATATTTATTTTGAGCGCGATTTGAAGGAAGGCACCCTGACGGAGGAAGGCGCACAGGAGATTTACGACCATTTCGTCATGAAGCTGCGGATCGTGAAGTTCCTGCGCACACCGGATTACAACGAGCTGTTCAGCGGTGACCCGACATGGGTGACGGAGTCGCTGGGCGGTATGGCTGAGGACGGACGTCCGCTCGTGACCAAAAGCTCGTTCCGCATGCTGCACACGCTGTACAATCTGGGACCTGCTCCAGAGCCTAACCTGACGGTCCTCTGGTCGCTGCAGCTGCCACAGGGCTTTAAGGATTTCTGTGCGAAAGTCTCGCTTGAAACCAGCTCGATTCAATACGAAAACGATGATCTGATGCGTCCGCTATACGGCGATGACTATGCGATTGCCTGCTGCGTCTCCGCGATGCGCATCGGCAAGCAGATGCAATTCTTCGGCGCCCGTGCCAATCTGGCCAAAGCGTTGCTGTATGCCATCAATGGCGGCAAGGACGAGAAGCTTGGCATGCAAGTCGCTCCCGCCCGGCCCCCGATTACCGATGAAGTGCTGGATTACGATACGGTGCGCGAACAGTACGACGCCGTGCTGGAATGGCTGGCCGAGCTATATGTCAATACGCTCAATGTCATCCACTACATGCATGACAAATACTGCTACGAACGTCTCGAATTTGCCCTGCATGACCGCGAGATCATGCGCACGATGGCTTGCGGCATCGCCGGCCTGTCGGTCGTCGCCGACTCGCTGAGCGCCATCCGCTACGCCAAGGTGCGGCCGGTGCGCAATGCCGAGGGCATCGCGGTCGACTTCGAGATCGAGGGCGAGTACCCGCAGTACGGCAACAACGACCCGCGCGTCGACGACATCGCGGTGGAGCTGGTCGAGCTCTTCATGTCCAAGCTGCGCAAGCATCCGACTTACCGGGATTCGATCCCCACGCAGTCGGTGCTGACGATCACATCCAACGTCGTCTACGGGAAGAAAACCGGCTCCACGCCGGACGGCCGCAAGCTCGGCGAGCCGTTCGCGCCGGGCGCTAACCCGATGCACGGACGCGACCGCAAAGGCGCGCTCGCTTCGCTCGCCAGCGTCGCCAAACTGCCCTACGAGCAAGCGCTGGACGGTATCTCGAATACCTTCTCCATTGTCGGCAAGGCACTGGGGCGCGAGGAGTGCGCGCGCGTACGCAACCTGACCTCCATGCTGGACGGGTATATGTCGCAGAAGGCGCATCATCTGAATGTCAACGTATTCGACCGCGCAACGCTGCAGGACGCTATGGAGCACCCGGAGCAATATCCGCAGCTCACCGTACGCGTATCCGGCTACGCCGTCAACTTCATCAAGCTGACGCGCGAACAGCAGCTTGAGGTGATTAACCGGACGTTCCACGGCGCAATGTAACCCGGAGAGCCGCGATTAGCCAATCTGACCAGGAGGGAGTGACGCGCTATGGGAATACCACTGAGAATGTGCCACGATACAGAGGCCAAGGGCCGTGTGCACTCCCTTGATACCTTCGGAACCGTCGACGGGCCGGGCATCCGGTTCGTCCTGTTCCTGCAAGGCTGCGCGCTCCGCTGCCAGTACTGCCATAATCCCGATACATGGGACACGACGAAGGGCAAGCCCATGACCGTCGCTGACGTGCTGGCCGAAATCGAGCCGTATGTCGCATACTACAAGCTCTCCGGCGGCGGTTTGACGGTGACGGGCGGCGAGCCGACCTTGCAGGCGCCGTTCGTCGCCGCCCTTTTTCGTGAAGTCAAGCGACAATTCGGACTGAAGACCGCACTCGATAGTTCCGGCTTCTGCGAGCCGTCCCATGCCGACGCATCGGGCCTGCTCGACGCAACCGATCTGGTGCTGCTCGATCTGAAGCAGATGAACGCCGGACGGCATGAAGCGCTGACGACCCAATCCAACGAACGCATCTTGCGCTTCGCTCGCCATCTCTCGGACAAAGGCACGCGAATCTGGATTCGCCATGTACTCGTCCCCGGCGTGACGGACAGCTACGAGGACTTGCTGGCGCTCGGACGGTTCGTCGGCACGCTCAATCGTGTCGAGCGGGTCGAGCTATTGCCTTATCACCGTATGGGCGTCTACAAATGGCAGCAGTTAGGACTCGACTATGCGCTTGATGGAGTACCGACACCGGCAGACCCGGAGGTCGCTCGTGCCCGCCGCATTATCGAATCGGGCAGAGCAGAGCGCGCTTCATCAAGCCACAGCGGCTAATGAAAACGGGAACGCAATCCTACGTCGTAGACGGGCTGCATCCCCCGTGCTGAACCGTCTCGTCCGCATCCACGCTCTGCGCCAGCCGGCGCCCGATCAGCCGCTTGCGATACAGCATCTTGCCGACCTCTGCCACACCGGCAATCGTGCTCCGATTGCTCATCGAGCCGAACAGGATGCCCGCGACCGGAATGATCTGGAGGAGCTTTTTCCAGCCGAACGACTCCGCGTACGTATGAAAAACCTCTCTCCAGCCCTGGAGCTGCGACACGGCCTGAATGTCCCGGTTCGGGTCGTCGTAGTCGGCCAGCTCCTCCAAAATCGCCTGCTTGCCCACAATGTCGGACGAGGCGAATTGCATGCATTTGACGATGAACACCCGCTCCAGCGGTTCGTCCGGATTGTAGCCGTAGCACAGGGCGATCTCCTGCAGCACCTTCAAGGACTGCCCGATGACGAGCGGGATATCGGCCGCCAGCGTCACGAAGCCTCCGATCCCGGTGGTCGCGCCCTGTGCCGCCGCCAGCCGGGAACGATCGACCGCCAGCTCGTCGGCTACCCGATCCAGCACGCTCAGCGGCAGCTCCTCCACCGACGGCACGCCCGATGCCTCATGCGCCGTACTGTCCAATCTCAGCTCATAGCCCGCTTGGCGGGCATGCTCCTGCAGCAGCAGGGCGATGCCTCGCTTCTGCACAAGATGCTTGCCGCCTTCCTGCACGAATTGACCGAGCTCGGCCATCCATTCCGCCAGCTTGTCCTTGACTGCCTTCGGCATTAATCGGTCCAGCATCGCAAAGGGCAAACGGCCCGCTTTATCCCAAATCGGCAAGCTTTTTTGATCTTTCTCCCATTCGACTATGCGCATGAACTCCTGCGCCAACGCTTCCCGCGATTCCATTTCTACCTCCGTGTGCGCCTGTTTGATCTGCCTTCATGATACCCGAAGCGTGGCCAAAAAGTGCTAGGTTTGTGTGTGTGTGAGCGATTGACCGCTCTCGCCTGGTCACGGCAATTAATATCGTATCTGCATAGTTCAACCCTAACCGTTCCCGTTTTTAGTTAAAGGACAGTCAGGACTACCATTTTCGTAGAATGCGTTGTAATCATCTCCTTTGTCATTTTCCGAAAAGCCGTTTTGAAGATCCTTCAAATCCTAGCGAGCAACGCGGCAGATGCCCTCGGCTTCACGCAAGGCAGGCGTTTCGCCTCAATTCGTCCTTACAACAAGAACATGCGCGAAGACAAGGATTTATCACAAGATTGCGCCCGGCACCGGGTCCCAGCTCAGCTCGATGCGGGTGCTGCCCGCGGCGGCGGCCTGGAGATGGCCCGGCGCAGCGGGCAGCGTATAGATCAGGATATACGGGCTCCAGTCTCCGGCGACCGCGCCATTGACCGCGCGTACCCGATACTGATGCTCCGATGCCGCTGCCAGCCCCTCATGCAGATTATTGGCATTCAGTCCCCCCGTGACGACCAGCGTTCCGTATACTGTCAGCGTCAGCGGCTGGTTCGTATTGATGCCGTCGACGATCAGATAGACGGGCTGGTCCGGCGAGCCGAAGGTCGCGGATTGATCGAGATTCAGATGGCCCGCCCGCACGACCGCCAGCGGCCCTTCGCGGCCCGCTACGAATGCCGCGAGCGCCGAGGCGCCGCACCCGGAGCAGCTTTCCGCTTGCGCCATGCGCTCGTCGAGCTGCTGCCCGGGCCCATCCAGCTCGGACTCCAGGTAGTCGCTCACCGCTTCCCCGATCCCCTCCACCCCGATGAAGGGGATCAAGTTATGCTCATTTTGCTGACTGCCCGAGAGGAGGATCGCATCCCCGGCAGTGGGATTGGCCAGCGCCGGCCGCCGGATCGCGGGGCTCTCCCGCTCGCGCATCACAGGCGTCGTGCTCTGGCGGATCGACACGTCCCGAATGGCCGTGCGCGCAGTCCCCGGATCGCTATGGATCGTCAGACGCGTTCACGTGATCGATGACCCCTTCCAATTCGTAAAATGACAACACAAAAAGTAAGCCAATCTTTGTTGGCAGCCCGGCTATCTTATGCGTTCGCACGCACGTAGACCCGTGGCTTTGCGCCCCCGTCTTTCGTTCGGGTTTGCCGTTTTCAACCTGCGTCGACTTTCCTTCCAGGTAGGCCCTTTTATCTATCCACTCAATCCTTTTCTATCCATGGAAACGAATCCCTGTATCCTGATTCGTCTAAATTGTAAACTTTGTCTAATTTTGAAAGAAAAAAGAAGACTGTCCAATGACAGCCTGCTTTTCCTTATGATGTTGTTCTCGGGAGGAGCGGGCTTGCCGCCACGTCTCTACACCTTAAAGGCCGCCGTGCGCTGCTTGAGGTCTTGCGACGCCTGGCGCAGCTGGTCGGCGAGACCGCCAAGCTCGTCGGAGATGCGGTACTGCTCCTCGGACAAGGTGTTCATGTGCTTCATCGAATCGTTGACCTCCGAGCTGGTGGTGGTCAGCTTCTCGACGGAGCCGACGATCTCGCCCATGCCCTTGGAAATCTCGCCGATCGAGGCGGAGATGTCGCTCACCTGCTGCGACAGGACGGCGCTCTGCGCCTCCAGCTCCTCGAACGTAGCGCCGCTCTCCTCCGACAATATCTTGGTCTGATCGATGACCTCGGCGAAGCGGCGGATCGTGCCTCCGCTGCGATCCAGGTCGCCCTGCATTTTTTTGATCTCGCCGGCGATGCTGCCGGCAATCTGATCGGTCTGCACCGACAGCTTGCGGATCTCGTCGGCGACGACGGCGAAGCCGCGCCCGTGCTCGCCCGCCCGCGCCGATTCGATCGAAGCATTGAGCGAGAGCAGGCTCGTCTGCTCGTTGAGCTCGCGAATCCCCGTCAGGAAGCCGGAGATCTGATTGTAGCGCTCCTGCATCATCTGGAAGGCCTCCAGCAGCCCGCCGAATTGCTCCGCCGTCTCCTGGACCTGACGCTTGACCTGATTCATACGCTGCAGCCCGACCTGCGAGGAGCCGCGCATCTGCTGCATGTCCGAATTGATCGTCTGGCTCGTCGCGTCGATCTCCTCCGAGCTGGCCGAGACCTCCTCGGTGATCGCGGAGATCGCCGCGGTCTCGTCGTATTGACCCGTCAGCAGCGCGCGCCCCGTGACGATGCCGCCGCGCACCTGCTCCGAGGCCTCGCGGTTGGTCCCCAGGCGGCGCTCGATCGTGTCCGACAGCCGCAGCACATCGCCGCTGACGCGGACCGTCGCCTGAATCGTCTCCCGCAGCTGCTTGCCCATCGCGCCGAGCTTGGCGTCGATCTCGCCGAATTCATTGCGCTCCTTGACCTCGCCATAATAGGTAAAATCTCCGGCACCGTAAGCGTCGATGCGGGCCATGATGCCTTGCAGGCCGCGCTTGATGCGGCGATTGAAGTTGATCGACATCACGTACGGCAGCACCGCCAGCACGATCAGATTAATGATGGCGATCGTAGATGCCAATTGTACCTGGCCGTCCAACCGCTCGTTCGTCTCCTCGACGTTACGGTCGAAGCGCAGGTTGAGATTGTCCGTCGTCATCTCCAGCATGACGGTGTAGATGTTGATCAGGTCGCCCAGCAGCCGCGAGCGCGTCTGCGTATCCAGCTGCTGATCGAGCTGGCCGCTGAGCAGCTCCAGGTTGTCGTAGGCCATGCGGATGACCCCGATCTGCTTGCGATACTCCGGCTCGTCCTCGAGCGCCTCGAATTGCTCGTCCAGCGTGGCGAACTTCTCGTCCAGCGCATCGACCTGCGCCGGCAGCGCGCTGAGCCGCTCCTGCAGCGCTCCCTCGCCGACGGTCTCGGGGGCGTCGATGGCCTTGACGACATACAGCATCGTCTCCAGGATCGCATCGGACAGCTCGCGGTAGCTGCGCTCGGCGTCGGCGAGTTCATTGTTCGCATTGACGTCGCCGGCCACCTGCGTGTTCAGATAGATGATCAGGCCCCCCGACGCGATATTGACAGCCGCGATGATCAGCATGAGCATCAACAACTGCTTGGCCAGTCCCAGCCTCCTTTTCCCCGGCTTTTTCTGCGCTTTTTCACCCGGTTTTTTTTGCTGCTTCTCGGTCATAATCGTCCTCCACTCTCTGTTGTAGTGCAACCCCGGACGCGCGCAGCTGGCGCAGCGGCAATGACCCTCTGTGAAGCAGCGAATCGTTGGCGTTCCATGCTATTGGCATACCGGCAGTCTGGCTGCCGTGACGGGACGATTGTCCGCTTTAGGCCCAAGACTTTGCGTCCCCGTCTTTCGGCGGGTTTGCCTTTTTCAGTTGGATGATATTATCGACATAATCCGACAATTTCAAGTATAAGGGAAAATATTCCGGGTGTAAATGAGGGAATCTTCATGTAAGCGCTTGTCGAACAAAAAAAGAGGGCCCTGCGACTCAGGGTCCTCTATAGGCGTCATGCGGACTAGCCGGGGTCCGCCGGAGAAGGCGCTGACCGCGGCTGCCGCTGCGAGGCTCCGGTGATTCGATAAGCCGTGCCGCTCGCGCGCTCGTGCCAGAGCCGGCGGCGGTGGTTGAACAAGCAGCGCATCACATGGATGAATACAAGAACGTCGAGCACCAGCAGCGCCAGCGCCGCGGGGACCAGCAGCAGGCCGGGGATGGCGTCCCCCAGTTGGCCTGCCATGGCCATATTCAGCCCGAACCAGCCGTAGAGCAGGCCGCCGCGCAGCGCCGCTTCGCGGAAGGTCAGACGCTCGCCTGCGCCGACGATGCGGATGCGCACGAGCGCGCGGCCCAGCGAGCGGCCGTTGGTCGCATAGGGAGCCAGCACCATATACCCGGCTGCCACCAAGCCCCCGGCCAGCGCTTGGCCGAGGATGGCGCAGACGACGAGCATCGCCAGCGCCGCGCATGCATCCACGCCGAATGCGATCAGCCGCCGCGTGTAGCTCACACGCTTGACCGTCAGGTCGAGTGCGTCGTCGAGCCGGTCGATCCGCGGCAGGAAGCGCGACAGGACCAGGGCCGCCAGCAGGAAGCCGACCATCCCGCCCAGCGTGTTGAGCATCAGGTCGTCAACGTCGAACAGCCGGTACGGATAATCGTAGTAGCCGTAGATGCCGGTGACCTGCGTCACCTCGAAGAGTAGCGCCAGGCCCGCCGAGGCGGCGAAGCAGCCGAACCAGGGCCAGTGGAAATAATAGCGCATGAAGATGCCGAACGGCACCGTCAGCAGCACGTTGAACACCGCCTGCAGCACCGCGCGCTCGCGGAGCAGGCGCACATATTCCGAGGGACGGCTGAGATCGATGCCGCTCTCGCGCAGGATGTCCCGGATGAACATGAAGGGCGTCAGCTGCATGTATGATCCGGACGCCGGCGGCGCATTGTGCCGGGAGGGCGGCAGCGGGAGCAACACGAGGAAGAAGGCATTCATCATATAGAGCAGGAACAAGTAGAGCAGCACGCCGCGCAGCTTGTTGACATAGCCGTGACGGCGGTATTGGACGATCAGGAAGGGCAGTGTGAACAGCAATGCCGCCACGGGGAATAGCAAAAATGCGTATTTTACGGGAAACAGATACGGCTCCAGCAATCGTGCACCGCCTTTCGCGATGGTCTCGGGTCGGGCCGCAAAGCGCGCCCGCTCCAGCATTATACCCGATCGGATCGCTTACAGAAACAGCGGCGTTTGCGTACTGCGCAAAAAAATGTGCGCTGTGCTTTTCGAACACGCTCGAAGCGGGTAAAGAGGTAATGGATAAGCTAGGTACGATCACCCATCCGTATGTACCTAATAAAAGGAGGCATCGCTCATGATCGAATGGATCGTCGCGTTCGCCCTGCTGCTGCTCCTGCTCGGTCCGCTCGGGATGTCGCGCTGGCGACGCGGCGTCTATACACGGCTGCGCGCGCAAGCCCCGGCCGGCCGAGGGACGATCAACAGCATGCGGCAGCTCGGGCGCGACGAGTCCCATATCCTGGTCCGCTTGCGCATTCGCATGGAACAGCCGCCCCAGCAGTCGCATACCTACTATGTCGAGCTGCGCATTCCGCTAGACCAGTTGCCGGAATACCGGCCGGGCAATCCGGTGACCATCTACTTCCGCGGCGGCAATCAGATCATCGTCGGCACCCTGCTCGGACGCTGCCTGTCGGTATCCTGAGCAGACGGTGCGGCACGCGTCATCTTCCCTGCCGAGGCCGGCCGTGATACGATAAGAGCAACATGATAGGTTACGGTCGCAGCACCGATGCGTCCGTCCGGAGGAGGAACAAGCATGAAGCATATCGTATCGATGCGCTGGCTGCTGGCGAGGCTGTACGAGCCCGACCTGGTCATCGTCGACTGCCGGTTCAAGCTCGGAGCGCCCGAGGCGGGGCGCAGCGCTTACGAGGCCGGCCACCTGCCGCGCGCAGTCTATCTCGACCTCGAGCGCGATCTGTCCGGCCCGCTCGGCGAGCATGGCGGGCGCCATCCACTGCCCGAGCCGTCCGTGCTGGCGCAGCGTCTGAGCGCGGCCGGGATCGGGGCCTCTTCCCGCGTCGTCGCTTACGACGATCAAGGCGGCGCGATGGCCGCACGGCTGTGGTGGCTGCTGCGCTATCTGGGCCATGAGCAGGCGTACGTCCTGGAGCAGGGCTACACGGCTTGGACGGAGGCTGGATTCCCCATCACGACGGAGCAGCCGGTGGTCGTGCCGGCGGCATTCGCAGCCCGCGTGCAGCCGGACATGCTCGTGCGCGCGGAAGAGGTGCGGGACCGACTGGGCCGCTCCGGCACGACGCTGATCGATTCGCGCGAGCGGCCGCGCTACCTGGGCGAGGTCGAGCCGATCGACCCGGTGGCCGGCCACATTCCCGGAGCGCGCAACGATTTTTGGGGCGAGGCCAAGCACCCGGACGGGACGTGGAAGAGTCCGGAGGAGCAGCGCGCCCGCTTCGCCGGGCTGTCCGAGACGGACGAGCTGATCGTCTACTGCGGCTCCGGCGTCACCGCCACGCCGAATGTGCTCACGCTCAGCGAGGCCGGCTTCACGAATGTGAAGCTGTATGCGGGGAGCTGGAGCGATTGGATTTCTTACTCTGACAATCCGATCGCAACGGGAGAGAAGTAAGAACTGCGAGGCCGCGTGGGACGCGGGTTTGGGGGCTGTGACAGGTTGCCGGGAGGCAGGCTGTTGCGGCTCTCTTTGGGCTTTTCTGTCAACAGCTTGCAAACAATCGTTGCTTGAAAATGATTGCAAGCGGCCCGGAACCAGCCACAGCGGAATGGTCGCGTAAGGTTGCTGTTGATCACTCGGAGGCTTTGCTTGCGGTCATCCACCAACAGGCTCGTCACAGCCTTCCTTGCGGAGCATGAGCTTCATCACCATTGGAAACACTTCGCTTCGTTTTCCTTGGCGTTGCTGGTATCCCCCGGTTTAGGAGCATCGACATCAGGAACGGAGCGGTTCGGGGGAGTGGTCGCGACGGAGCCGGATTCGTCCCGCCGCGTTAATCGTTACGAGCGGGCACTGTGTGGGGTGTCGGGGTGGCTCGGCCTCAGTGGAAGCGGAGGCTAAGGGGATCATTCATCCACAAACCCGGAAGGGTCAAAAGCGGAGCGCTAGCTTAAAGAAGCTTACGCAGCCTTACGTTCCTAAGCTTCCAAGCGTAAGGCGAAGCAAGCCCCGCACGGCTGAACACCCTAATTGTGGACACTGCACCTCTTATTCGATATTAATCGTAGAATTGCTTTAAATTGCTTCGTTTTTCACTAGTGCCGATGATCAAACCTTTATTTGCTTTGGCTTTACAGCACCTTGCTTCACCGCTTCCATATATTCATACTGACTCACGACTTCATAGGCCTGTGGATAAGATTCAAACTCATGTCGCTGGTAACATTCCGCCTCTATGATCGAATGATACGATTCGATGTGAGCGTTTTTATTCGGCGTTTTAGGCGGAATCCGCTCATGAATCATGACAAACTCGGTACAGGCATCTTCGAACAGATTGCTAATAAACTGCGGACCGTTGTCCGAACGTATGACGGGCTTTTCTGCCTTGTCAAAGAGCTGGCGTTTCATAAGCGCTTCCTGCGTGATCTGGACGAGATGCTTCGCCTCACATGTCAGTCCAATATGATACGTGACGACGGCGCGATCAAACACGTCCAGGATGCTCATAAGGAAGAAGAAACGTTGCTCGCCGCTAATCCAGCCATACTTAAGTCGGTCTCCCACAGTTGATTAGAGGCCGTTATCACGCGATTGTTGGCTAGTCGCTTGGGATGCTTGATCTTAATCTTTCGCTGTGGACGGAGCACATCCATTTGCTTGCATAGACGGTAGACTTTCTTCTTGTTAATGTTCAGATGATGGCGTCTTCGAAGAAGCACCGTCAGCTTGCGATAGCCGTAGTTCGCGCCTTCACCTGCCAGGAACTCCATGATCCATTCGCAAATCTGCTCATCGCTGATGGCTTTGCCGTCTTGTGTATACGATAAACCAGGTGCAGGGCGACCGGCCCTGTGAAGGGTTTCTTGTTCCTGCTGCTGCCTATTCACATGTGCATAATACGTGGATCGCTCTACCTCTAGCACTCGTAGCACGAAGCTCACGCTATGCCCTTGTCCAATGTATTTCTTAGCAATCTCTATTTTATCCGCAAGTGCGGGTTCGTTTTTTTTAGTAGGTCTTTGAGAATGTCCCTCTCCAGGGCTTGCTCTGCATAGAGCTTCTTAAGCTTCTCATTCTCTTTGGCGAGCTCTGCATAATCTTCTGCGGTGGGTACAAATTTCGCTTGCTTCATGCCTGTCCCATCCAATTGATCCAGATCCTTTCGCTTCTCCAGCTCTCTGGCCCAACGGAGTACCATCTTCGGGTCAAGCTCGTGCTGTCTTGCTACTGCGGTCATGTTGCCAATTTCTTTCCCCTTGGCGACCACCATCTTCTTGAAATTAAGATCATATTGCTTCTTCTTCATCTCGTTCCCCTCCGCCTCATTATTTATTGTATCTGAGTAAGGGGTGTACTGTCCAAGTTCAAATAGGGGCTAAATAGATACACGAAATCCGGTGTACTCGACGTACTACGCAGAATCGGCAAGTCCTTCTTGTGAACCCGATGAAGAATGCTGGAATGATTGTACAAACTTTGTCTCGCAGGCGCTGCTCGCAGGCGGAATGGAAATGAGATACGGGGTGAACTATCAACACTATCTTTCCTGGCATTTCGGTCCGCTAGTACCAAGTTTTCCATGGGGCGGAGCACAAAATTTTTACCAGCATTGGAGTGATAGGGCGGGTGTTGCAGCATACGCTACAGACTTGCAGACTGGCGATGCCGTAAATGCTGACTTTGATGGTGACGGTGATATGGAACATACGGCTATTATCACAAAAAATACAGGTAGCACAACGGCCCACAAATTCCTTACGCAGCATACTGCAGACAGAAAAGAAACAACAACTCTTAGCACTTGGTATAGTGCAGGCTACAATGTTTATGGTTACGAAATGGACAAAGCAGACAATTAATCACTGCAAGAAGCCCCCGCATTATGCGGGGGCTTCAGCTTATCCTGAAATGTCAGCAATATTATCCTTAACATCGAAAACAACAAAATATCGATTCAAAATTTTCTTTGTTGTAACTACTGTTTCTTGGCTGTCCTTTTTAAAAAAATAACCTGCACCCTCTTGTCGTTCAAATGTCCAACCCTCCCTCTGCATTCTTTCTTTGAGAAGATCCGTGTGCCTTGACGCTTTAGCAAGATATTCCCCCTTTACTTCCATTCGGAGGATAGATTGATCAGTTGTGTGTAACGAGTAGATGAGCTTCGCATTTTTGAATCCAATATTATTAATATAAATCCCCGCTATCATTATGCAAAGAATAATGACTCCGATAATACTAAATAAAAAAACTTTAGTTATCCTCCTCAGAAAAAACCCTCCCTCATAAGTGAAACGTTCATCACAACAGTAATGTTGCAAATATGAAGCAATAAAAAATCCACCTCACCTATTATGAGGCCAAAGTATATGCACATAAAGCCATCTCTGATCTTCTGATACCTCGACAATTTTTTTCAGACAGGACTGTTCGAACCATATCAACGATGGCATGGCTAGAAGGCACAAGTGACCCACGTGTAATTTTACCGGAACCTTTCGTTGTTCGGTTCCCCGCAACTACTAAGTACTGCGGGGAAATATACGATTACTTGCTCTTGATATTCAGCTTGAAAGTACCGTCTTTGACCAACTTAGCAAAGGTCATATTCTTCACAAGCCCATTATAGTTGAGCCATGGCAATCCACAGGATTCATGAAAGCGTTTCCCAAAATGACCCATGTCGGTTGTCGACCATATGGCCGATCCTGCGGCATCCTTCCCCTCCTGCTGCCCTATGCCGGTATCAAGTCGCAAGACTTCATACATAAAGTCCAATACCGAATGAAAAGAGGGAAATGACATGACAAGGCAACAGAAATGGTGGAGGAAATCGGGTATGGCGCTGCTGATCGCTTCACTCATGGTCAGTGTGTGGCCGGGTATCGCGGCAGCCCTGACGGCAGAAGCGCACGATGTGCATACCGATTCCACTACGCAAGGCAACTGGGTGGGCGCTTACGGCGCAGAGGGCTACGTGCTACCGTTCTTCAGCTCGAATCGCAGTACCGAAGGGCGCGATGACCCGCCCGCTGCCGATGTAGCGCTGCTGCCTGCCTACGTGGACAGCTACAGCAAATCGGGCAATGTGTCCTACTGGCAGTCCAACCCCACCGGCCTCAACTCGCTACAACTGCCTGACGCTAGCGGCAGGAAACGAATCGCGGTCTACACGGGCGGCAGCTTCACCTATTCCTTTCAATTGAACGATTCCGCACAGCATCTGTTTTCCGTGTTCTCCACCGATTACGGTGCAGGTGCCAGCGAAATCGTACGGTTCGAAATTTTGGATACAAACAATCAGGTGCTCGAGTCCCGGGAAGTGGGAGCCGTTGCAAACGGCAAGTATGTCAGTTTTTACGTGCAGGGCAGCTTCAAGCTCAAAGTAACGAAGGTTAGCGGCACACGCGCATTTGCGCAAGGCTTCTTCTTTGATGCGCCCGTCCCGCTGACGGCTGCGGGATTGACGGTCACCCCCTTGCCCGGGCGCGATCTCGAGCTGGAGTGGAGCGACAGTGCTTCGGGCTCCGTTGCGATACTCCGGAAGATCCAGGGCGAGGCCGATTTTGTAAAAATCGCAGAAACCGCCTCGGGTGTCGACAGCTATATCGACGAAAATGCAATGCCCGGGACGGAATATACGTATGCCCTTCAAAGTATTTCCGGCACGTTGTATTCGTTGCCTTCCGCTGCGGTCTCCTATGTGACGGCCAGCTATGATCCCACCAGTCTGGCGTGGGTACAAGCCCCCTATTCCGTCGCAGCTCCGGGTCAACCGGTCGAGCTGACCGCTGTGTTGACCGATGAGCACGAGGATCCGATCGCAGGCTACACGGTAAAATTCGAGCTGGAAGGGGAATATGTAGGCACCTACATCGATCCGGTCATCGGCGAGGCCGAGACCGACGGTAGCGGCACGGCCTCCCTGGTCTATACGCCGCCTTATGCAGGTGAGTTCGGGATCAGAGCGTGGACGGAGCCAAACGATGTCGATCTGCTGGATCGAGCTGAAGCGGTCACTGCATTGGACGTCCTGACGCCGGAGTGGGAATTGGAGCCGCTACTGCTGCGCGCGACTGATGCCGTGAAGCCCGGCACGTTAGTACAGGTGAGCGGTCATGCCATGCAGGCAGACGATTGGGACGACGTGAAGGCGGTCATCGAGCCCCTGGCATCCGCCGGTCCGACGCCGTCAGTAGGAGCGGTCGAGCTGGACATCATTCAAAAAGATGAACTGCGCGGTCAGTTTATGCAGATGTTGCTCCCTTCGACGATCTCGCCGGGCTCGTATCGGCTATGGGTCAGCAATGCGCAGGGATGGAGCGCGCCATTCGATCTGAATACGCCGCGTCCGTTGTTCCTGTCGGACTACGAGGCCTTCGAGGGATTGTCCATCGACGTATCGGGCCGGAATTTCCAGGCGCGCGAATTCGATGCGGAAGAGGAGACGAAGGTTCGACTGGACAATGGTACGAACGCCTACGAGGTGCCGGTTACCGAGCTGACCCCCTATTCCTTGCGATTTGTGGTCGAGGACGTACCACTCGGCGAATACGAGGTGCGCGTCTCCAACGACGGCGGGCAGACCTGGAGCGCGGTGCAGAGCGGACAGACGCTGACCGTCGTCTCCCCGGGCGAGGATCCGCTCGGACTGGGCGTGGCCTGGGCCGACCACTTTGATTGGGACAATGTGCTGGATGTGACGGATTACGGCGCCCTTGCGGACGATGGCATCGACGACACGACTGCGATCCAGGCGGCGATTGCGGCGGCCAAGAGCGACGGGGGCGGCGTTGTTTATTTGCCCACCGGTACCTTCCATGCCTCCATCGTGCAATTGCCCAGCGAGATCGTATTGATGGGCGACGGGCCCGACAGCACGATGCTCTATCATATCGGCGGCAAAGCGAACTTTATCCAGGCAGCCGGCGACGGCAAAACCGAGGGACGTACGGGAATCGCCAAAATCGGAATTCGCGCGGCGGACGATGCCATGTATCCGGACGCCTTTATCTGGCTCGGTCACGATTGGGGCGCGGCCGTCGACGATATGACGAAGCGAACCGCCAGCGAAATGTTCGTAGTCGAGACGAGCATCGAATATCCGGTGCTCGATCCCGTCGATACCTCCCAGGGAAGCGGCCGCGGACAAGGGATGCTTGCGATCGGCGATGAGCGGCTGATCATCAAGGACAATCGCATGATTGGCTGGGTCGCGCAATATAACCGCATCTATATGAACCGCTATGTGCAATCTTCGGGCAACTATCTGGAGTACAGCTACAGTCAGATGCCGATCACGGCCGATTATACGTTCATTCGCGATAATGAATTCGTGATGCGCGGGGAAATGGATGTGCAGGTGCACGGCATCAGCATCAAGTCGAACAGCCACGTCGAGAATAACATTGTCCGCACGACCGGGGCCAGCCTGAAGACGACGTACAACAACGACGGAGAGTCGATTATGGCGGAAATGCCGGGCGCTTACTTCTCTGTGGGCGAAGTGCTCGGGGCGACTGCCGACACGATCACGCTGGCGCCGACCCAGCCGTTGCCCGAGCCGATCACCTTGCGCCGAGGTACGCTGCAGATTGTCATCGTGGACGGGACGGGACTGGGACAGTATCGCGAGGTGCAGTATACATCGGGCACGACGTATACGTTGATGGAGGAATGGGATGTCGTCCCGGACCGCACGAGCAAGTTCTCGCTGATCGCTCCGAATGACCATATCACCGTCTACCGGAATGAGCTGACCGACAATCAGCGCGGGGTCTGGTTGTACGGCAACGCCATCGACGCCGTTGTCGTCGACAATACCCTGACCAATACAGACGGCATTTATATCGCTTCCACCGGTGCAGTGCAGACGGGCCGTTATACGCCCACTTATTTTGTCAACGTGAAGGGCAACCAACTGCTCGGCACGCCGGGCACGGGACATGCGTCGGGCATCATTGCGGTCTCGAATCGGAAGAATGTAGGCGGTCTTTTTTATGCGACAGGCGTTTACGGCATTGAGATCAGAGACAATTACTTGTACGGCAGCCAGGAGCCGATCTCGACGCCGCGGCATCAGAAGTTTTCCGGCATCGTCTCTTCGGCGGCGACGCTGTCCAGCGACGGCAATCCGGTGTTTACGCCGGAGGACCGCGACAATTTGAACGTCCTTATCGAGAACAATCAGCTGGAGCAAATGGCCGACGGACTGGTGCTGATGAGCGGCCTGTACGGCCACACCGCCCTCGGCAATCAATTCACCGACGTGCTGCGCGAGGTGTACGAGCCGTTCGGGCAGGACACGTCGCATTTGCTCGAGCTGCCGGGCGCATTCGCAGACAGGAGGGCGCCTTATTGGCCGACCGACAGCGAGCTGGAGATCGGACTGAGCGCATCCGACGAAGCCGAGCTGAGCTGGGACCCGGCCGAAGATATCGTGGGAGTGACGCACTACCGGATCTATAGGGATGATGTCCTGCTGGACACCGTCCCTGCCACTGCCACCGACTACGTCACCGCCCCGCTGCCCACAGGCGCGACGTACCGCTTCCAGGTATCGGCGCTGGATGCGGCGGGCAACGAGAGCTATTCCGTTCTGAGTGGAAGGGTTGAATTGTAACCTCTGGCGGCGGCGCAGCCTCAACCCCACTCGCGGGGTTGAGGCTTTTTGCTGCGTCCGATACTGCGACCGTTAAATTATCGCTTCATGCGTGATACATTGTGAATACACAGTCCATGGGCGAGAGACGTCTTCTATGGCTCCGGGCTGGAGAATACACCGCTGCAGCTCGCCATTCTGATCGCAGGCATCGCGCTTTTCGCCGCTTTCACCCTGCTTGCCTACCGACTGGCGGCGAAGCGCTTTTTGAAGGTCGAGCTGTTATGAACGTCACGCTTTCGAATCGCTCCGAAAAACCGATTTACCAGCAGCTCTACGAACAAATCGGCGCCCAGATTCTAAAAGGCGAGCTTGAAAGCGGGTATTGCCTGCCCCCCATTCGACAAGCCGCCCTGGAGCTCTCGGTGAGCGTCATCACCGTCAAGAAAGCCTGGGAAGCGCTGGAACGCGGCGCTCTGATCCACACGGTCACAGGCAAAGGATGCTTTGTGGCCGCCTTCACGCCCGAGGAGATGCTGCGCCTGCGCAACGATACGGTCTTGAAGCAAATGGCCATTGACGCGACCTTTTACAAGTCGTATGGCGTCACGCTGGAGAAACTCGGGCGGGGGGATCAGCCTGTGATCATTTTATCCATATGTCCAATTCAAATTTTATTTTTTTGTGGAAGCGATTTATCGGTTACAAGCGTATTGATGCTCCTCAATTTATATGATACTTTTGGCATATAGAGAGTTGGGGAGGAATGCCTATGAGTGCTGTCAATATCCATGCGGTCAAGCCCGGTATGATTGCGACCAAGGACATCTACAATTCAGAAGGTAAGGTGCTGATCGCCAAAGGTGTCAAACTGACGGAACGTTACTTGAACCGTTTGAAAAATTTCAATATTACAGAAATTGAGGTGCGCGAAGAACCCGGCGATGTGGGAGAGACCATCGCACTGTCGCTCGACCCGATCACGCTGACCCGCGATGAGTTGGAACTGCTGGTCAATCAGTCGATTCGGCGATTAATCAAGCCGGATGCCAAAAAGCAGGATCTTCGGCTGCTCGTCGAAGAGGTATTTGAAGAAATACTTCGCGACCATGCGCTGCTGAATGTAATGTTCAAGATTAAGCTGACTGGGGATACGACGTTCTTCCATGCTGTTCAGGTTGCCGTGCTGTCCGTTTCGACCGGCATGCAGATGGAGCTGGGCAAGACGCCCCTGGTTCAATTGGGCAAGGCGGCGCTTATGTGCGATTTCGGGAAATGCTTTCTGGATCGGGAGTTGCTCCATCATATCGGCACCTACGATGCCCGACAAGCCACCATGATGCACGAGCATACGATTGCCGGCTACATGTTTCTGAAGAACGAGTTTGCCGAGGAAATTGCGCTGGGTGCGCTTCAACATCACGAACGTTTCAACGGTTCGGGCTACCCGCAGCACTTGCACAATGACAAAATGCACTTGTATGCACGAATCATCTCGGTCTCGGACGTTTACATGGCGCTGCGCAGCCACCGCGCTTATCGTGCGGCCTATCAGCCCTACGAGGCCATCGAATACATTCTCGGCGCGGGCGATTATCTCTTCGACTCGCGGGTTGTCAACAGCTTCAACGAAATCGTCATTATCTACCCGCTTGGCAGCGTCGTTCAGCTCAACGACGGCCGTGCAGGACTTGTCACCGGGACCCGCGCGACGTATAGCCAACGGCCGGAGATTACGCTGATGTTCGACAAGCAAATGATGCCGATTCAGCACGATGTCATGGACTTGACCGTTCACCCTACGGCATTCATTACCCGAGTCCTGCACGAGTAGACGGCTACAACGGTTAATCGTTGCCTGTGCGTGCACATTATTTTCGGAAAATTCAGGCTTTTTGGTTACCCAGGCGTCTCCCGCCTGCGGTTAGGGGTCGAGAAGAAGCGACTCGCGCTGACGGCCTGCCCCGATAGAGCGGAGAAGCGACGATGCCATCGACCGGATGACGGCTCTAATGGACAAAGTGAGCGCCTTAGATGCCCTTCGCCGCCTAGCGGTCATACGAAACGCTTAGCGGGGATTATCCGCTGTGTAGGTGGTGGATATCACCGCTAGGCGTCGCTGGGGTTCGCTGGTGTCCATTAGAGCTGCCCTCCAATTGGCGTCACCCCGCGCCCGAACGCGCCCTTCATATTCACGCCCCCCGCCTCTCATACATTTCCCGCTGCCGCTTCTCGGAACCCCAGGTCTTTGCTGTCGGGGAGGAGATCAGGCACGCCTTGTGGAATAGGATCATGTACATCGATGCCGTGTCAAGGAGCCGACGGGGGGCCGTGTGACCTTGGGCTGCTTGTTTTTGGCATCGGTGCGCTCCTGCTCCTCGTGCTGATCGTGCTCGCCGTAAGGATTTCGTAATATTTATTCGATACACTAGTAAGACAATCGTTCGAATTCGGTTAGCTCTTCCCTGTAAGCTCAGAAATGCAAGACCTCCCGGTCTGCATACTGAAAGGGGATGAGCGATTGTGCGACAAATGCGTAAAACGTGGAGCTTGATGGGTCTGCTGCTGAGTGTCATGCTGGTGCTGGCTGCCTGCAACAACGGGATGAACGAGGAATCGACGAACAGGAATACCGCAGGCATGCAAGACGGCGACATGGAGTCGATGGGCGAACCAGACATGCAAGACGGCGACATGGAGTCGATGGACGAACAAGACATGCAAGACGGCGACATGGAGTCGATGGACGAACGCGAGAAGTAGACGTCCAGCAAAGGGGGAGGTGCGGCGGTGACAGCGCGAATCGTAGTAGCTGATGACGAATCCAACATTACCGACGTATGCCGGCGCTACCTCGAACGCGAGGGCTACGCCGTATGGATCGCCGCCGACGGCGAGCAAGCGCTTCGCCTCTGGGCCGCGCATCGACCGCATCTGCTCGTACTCGACCTGATGATGCCCCGGCTCGGCGGCCTGGAGGTCTGCAGCACCGTGCGCGGCCAGGCCGACACCCCGATCATCATGCTGACCGCGCGCGGCGAGGAGGCCGACCGGCTACTCGGGCTGACGATGGGCGCCGACGACTATCTCACCAAGCCCTTCAGTCCGCGCGAACTGGTGCTGCGGGTGCGCAATATTTTGCGCCGTGCCGGTCATGGCGGCAATGTCGACGCGGCACAATCCTACCACAGACACCCTCCGCTAGTCGGCGGCTCGGCCTATGGCGGGCCGGGATCGCAGGGCGCGGCGACGGGCGGCGAGATCGACCAGTGCAGCGCGCATGCGGGAGCGATCGTCTTCGACGGCCTGACGATCTACCCCGACGAGCGGCGGGTGGTCGTCCAGGGCCGGGAGGCGGAGCTGACGGCCAAGGAATTCGATCTCTTGCAGCTGCTCGCTACATATCCGGGCAAGGTCTTCTCCCGCAATCAGCTCCTGAGCGCGATCTGGGACATGGCCTACGACGGCGACACGACGACGGTGACCGTCCATGTGCGGCGGCTGCGCGAGAAGGTCGAGCCCAACCCCTCTGATCCGACCTACATCAAGACGGTGTGGGGAATCGGGTACAAGCTGGGCACGGGCGGCACGCCGTCATGAGGCTGCGCACCTACCTGCTGCTGGCCAACTGCATCAGCATCGCCTTTATCATTATCCTGCTGCTTGTTTTTTTTCGCTTCATGCTCGTGACCCGCGAGCAATTGATCTGGCTCGGCGCCGCGACCGTGTCCGCCGGGATCGTATCGGCCGCGCTGCACTTCTTGCTGGTGCGCCCGCTCGAAGCGAGCGTGCGGCGCATGAGACGCGGCGCGGCGCGCGTCGCTTCGGGCGAGCTGACGGCGCGCGTCGCGGACGCCGGACTCGCCGAGTTCCGGGAGCTGGCCGGGCAATTCAACACGATGGCCGCCAATCTGGAGCGCAGCTTCGCGCAGGTCGTCGCCGGGGAGCAGGCCCAGCGCCAGCTGGTGGCGAATATCGCGCATGACTTGCGCACACCCCTCGCCTCGCTCCAGGCCTACGCCGAGGCGCTCGAGGACGGCGTCGTCACCGACGAGGACGCCGTCCGGCGCTATGTCGGCACGATCCGCGCCGAGACGATCCGGCTGGGCGAGCTGATCCAGGATGTATTCGACCTGTCGACGCTGGACGCCGCAGACGCGGAGGCCGGTCCTCACGGCTCGCACGGCCCAGGCGATGGCGCCCGGACCGGCGACCCCGTCTCGACGGTCGTCGAGGACCTCCTCGTCGAGCTGCTCCCGCGCTTCGCGCCGCAGCTCGCGGCGAAGTCGCTCCAGCTCCAGGCGAGCGCGCCCGAGCGTCCGCTCGCCGTGCAGATGCCCGAGCGCTCACTCGTTCGCGTCCTGCAGAATCTGCTCGAGAACGCCATCCGGCACTCGCCGGCAGGCGGGCGGATCACAATCGAGACGCAGGCGGCGTCCGCCCGGCAGATCCGGATCGCCGTGATCGACGAAGGGCCGGGCGTCACGCCCGAGGAGCGCGACCGGATCTTCGAGCGCTTCTACCGTATTGACCGCTCGCGCAGCCGCGATGGGGGCGGCGCCGGGCTGGGGCTATCGATTGCCCGACTGCTCGTCGAGCAGCATGGCGGTGAGATCGGCGTCGAGGCGGCCCCCGGCGGAGGCGCCCGATTCTGGTTCTCCCTGGCGGCAGCGGATGGGATCGAATCAGGGAGGAGTAGCTGAAATTAGCTGCATGGTGCGAATGAAGCCCGGTTGCCCCGGGCAGGAGGTAGGGAAGGAGCTGACGGAATGAACGAATGGTTGAAGCGTCTGCGCAAGGGGTACGGCAAAAAGCTCGTCGCCCTGCACACCTGGAACGGCTGGATCGTCGTGCTGCTGGCCCTCTCCGGACTCGTCCTGCTCGGCGGGTATTGGCGAGGCGTGCTCGGCGAGGGGCGCGTCTGGCTCAAGTGGATTCACATCGTGATCGGCATCGTCTCTATCCTGCCGATTGCCTACTACCTCGCGCTCGCCGGCAAGCACTGGAAGCAGCTGCGGGGCAAGCCCTGGCAGAAGTTCAACGTCTATGTCGTCCTCTTCCTCCTGGTAGGCTGGCTGCTGTCCGGCCTCTTGCTGTGGCAATTCCGGCTGGTCGGCCCCGCTGTCGCCAATGCGGCGCTGGTCGTGCACGATCTGCTCACCTGGGTCGGCCTGCCCTACATCATCTATCACTCGCTGACCCGAGTGAAATGGCTCAAGGACCCGAATCGCCGCACGGTGCAAGCGCCAAGACCCGAGACTGCCGTCCATCCGGCAGCGACGCCGCAGCCCGTCTATACCCGGCGGGCGTTCATTCGCGGCGCGGTCGGCGTCGGACTCGCAGTCACCGTAGGCCCGTCCTTCGTGAAGTGGCTGGGCGAGGCGCTCGGCACGGCGGGCGGCTCCAATCTCGAGCAGCTCGTGGAGAACGATGCGAATCAGCTCCTGCCGGCTCCACAGCCGCTGCCAGCCTCTGCGCCGCCGCTGGGGGGCGGCGCGCAGGGCAGCTTCCGCGTCTACACGGTGACGCCGATCCCGTCCTTCACCAATGCCAACTGGTCGCTGCGTATCGACGGGCTCGTCGACAAGCCTCAGCAGTGGGACTGGGCAACCTTCGTCAAGCTGAAGCGCGCCGTGCAGGTGAGCGACTTCCATTGCGTGACCGGCTGGTCGGTGTACAACAACACCTGGGAGGGCATTCCGGTCAAGGACATGCTCGAGATGGCCGGCGTGAAGGGCACTGCCACCTCCGCGATCTTCCATTCCGGAGACGGCGTGTACACGAGCGGCATCTCGCTGGAGCAATTGGCCCAGGACGACGCAATGATCGCCGTGCTGCACGACGGCAAGCCGATCCCGAGCGATCTGGGCGGCCCGGTACGGCTCGTCATGCCCAAGATGTACGCCTACAAGTCGGTCAAATGGCTCAGTCGCATCGAGCTCATCGAGGGCACGCATATCGGCTACTGGGAGCAGCGCGGTTACAAGAACGAGGCGTGGGTGTAAGACCGCGCCTCGTTGCGCAGCTTGTGCTACTTGCTCCAGATACGTGTGTTCAGGTTCAACAAATCGACGATATCAAGGATCGACCGAAACTCTTGATAGGTTTTCATAATCGCGTCCTCTCCCAATCTGCGCAGTCCTTTTACCTCGAAAAAATCCACCCGGTGAATGGCAATCACCAACATACCCTCGTGCAAGCATAGATGAATCCCCTTTTTCGGAAACTGCTCACGGAGCCTCACCAGCCGCTCCAACATATCGACCGGCAGCAAATAGCGCGACGTCGTCTCATTGGTCGTACGCAGCCGATAATGCTGATCGAACTCGTGGCTAACGGTATTCATTTTTGATCCGGACAAGCTTGGCGGATAACCGATTCTTCCTTTACGCGACGCAATCGTCGTCGTGCCCGCAAAATGCTTGTGGAAATCGGCCATGAAGATCAAGCCTTCGAACACCGTGCTTGTGGTGTTGCCGTCCTCGGTCTCTTCCACTTCCTGTGCATGCAGCTCGGCCAATTTAAAATCGGTCTCGCCCAGCGTGCCGGCAAACAAATCCTCGCTTGTGTATTTCGTCGCCGCCTGTAAATAGTCGAACAGTGGCACCTTCAGCAGCTCCTCAAGTGGAATACCGCCCTCTGCTTCATAGTGACAGATGAAGCGGGCGCCCGCATCACCCTCGTAAGAAGCTTGTTCAATCATATTGGCCACCAATGGCGGCACGATGAGTCGCTTGTAATGGCGACTATAGCTCTTGATTATCCTGCGCGAGGCATAACGCATGTAGATGAACGAGCAGATAATCACCACGACGCCGAACACTAGTGCTGCGCCCTGCCCTTCCGAATCATCCCACTCGCCGTCCTGCACGACCAATACGAGAATACACACGCCAACTACAAATATGACCGCCCCCAAGATCCAACTAAGGCTGCGCAGCACCAGCGCCTTGTTGCGATGACGTCGTAATTGCTGCCACGCCTCGCCTACCGAAATCCCCCGAATTACATCCTCATACGATGGAAGCATCCATTTACCTTCTTTCTCCATTTTTAAGCTCCGTAACAACCGCAGAACGCCGCCTCGCACGGATTGCTCTGTATAATTCGACATCATTCGCAAAATTCCTTGTGCTTCCTTGCCTGCTGTTCTACAATAGATTTGCAAAAAGATGGTGATTCACAAGAGGGAGAAGGAGTGAGAAACGTGGTTCTAGCGGGTATCATCGTCGTGTGCATTATCGCGCTATACGTCATCGTCAAGTATAACAGTCTGGTTGGGATGCGAAATCGGATTAAGGAGGCACACGGCGCAATCGAGGTTTATTTGCAACAGCGCTTCGATGCCCTGCTCAAAGTGGCGCAGGCGGTCGTGGAATATGCGCGATACGAAGCGGACACATTGAAGGAAATCACCGCATTACGGGCCGGCGCCGACCAGCAATCTGCGGAAGCGAAGCTCAGTGCGATGGAGGGCCTGAACCAAAAGCTCAGCGCCATCGTCGCACGGGCGGAGGACTATCCCGAGCTGAACGCGGGCGAGAACTATCTGCATCTGCAACGGACGGCCAACGATCTGGAGGAAAAGCTGTCCGCCAGTCGCCGTACCTACAATGCAAACGTCGTTGCGTATAACACCGCCATCGCCTCCGTTCCCACCAACCTGTTTGCAGGCATGCTAGGCTTCCGGGAGCAAGGACTGTACGAGGTCGAGGAGGCCAAAAAAGCGGACGTGAACCTGAGCGAGCTGCTGCAGCGCTAGCCGAGCGGCGGGCCTCGTCCGATGGACGGCAGATGCCCGCCTTGTGCACGCCGTGACCGCGCCCAGCGCCGCCACTCGCCTGTTGTCCGCATTCCGCGAGGACGCCTAGCCAGCCGCGTCCCCCTCCCCGCCTCACCCCTTGATCGAGCCGACCAGCGCGCCCTTGGCGAAGTACTTCTGCAGAAACGGATACACGATCAGGATCGGCACCGTCGCGACGACGATGACCGCCATCTTGATCGTCTGCTCGGGCGGCGGGATGTAATCGGCGGCGAACGCGCCGGATTCATTGCTCATCCCCGTCGCCAGGATGACGATCTGGCGCAGCACGACCTGCATTGGATACATCTGCGCATCATTCAGATACAGGATCGCGTGCATATACGTATTCCAATAGGTCACCGCGTAGAAGAGCGAGATCGTCGCCAGCACCGGCATCGACAGCGGCAGCACGATCCGCAGCAGGATGCCGAAGTCGTTGCAGCCGTCGATCTTGGCCGACTCCTCCAGCCCCTCGGGCAGGTTCTGGAAGAAGCTGCGCAGGATGATCAGGTTGAAGGCATTGATCGCCGTCGGCAGGATCAGCGCCAGATAATTGTCGATCAAGCCGAGCTCCTTGACGACCAGGAAGGTCGGAATCATGCCGCCGTTGAACAGCATCGTGAACACGACCAGGAACATGATCGTCCGGCGGCCGTCCAGATCGCGCCGCGCCAGGCCGTAGGCCATGAGCACCGACAGGCACATGCTGATCAGCGTGCCGCCCGCCGTGACGCCGATGGAGACGAGCATCGCGCGCAGCACCATATCTGTGGAGAAGATATACGTATAGGCGTCGAAGCTGATGACCGTCGGGAACAGGATGAACGACTTGGACGACATTTCGGCGGCCGTCGTCAGCGACCCCGCCAGGACGTGGACGAACGGGAGCAACGTGACGAGTGCGATGATGGCCAGCAGTGTGAGATTGACGCCGCTGAAGAGGCGGCTGCCCCACGTTTTATCCTCGACCATGCGTAGTCCCTCCTTTGCGGGGCATCAGTAGATGCCCTCTTCGCCGAATGTTTTGGCCAGCCAGTTCGCGACCATGATCATGATCAGTCCGACGAACGACTTGAAGAAGCCGACGGCCGTACTGTAGCTGAATTGGCCGTTCTTCAGACCGGCGGTGTACACATACGTATCGAAGATCTCCGCCACCTCGCGGTTCATCGCATTGAGCAGCAGGTACACATGCTCGAAGCCGAGCTCCAGCACGTCGCCGATCTTCAGAATAAGCAGGAGCACGATGACACTGCGGATCGCCGGCAGCGTGACATGCCAGACCTGCCGCGTCCGTCCGGCGCCGTCCATGCGCGCCGCCTCGTACAATTGCGGGTCGACCGCCGCAATCGCCGCCAGGTACACAATCGTGCCCCACCCGGCCTCGCGCCAGATGACCTGGGCGATGTACATCGGCCGGAACCAGCTGTTGCTGAGCAGGAAGTTGATCTTCTCCAGCCCGAAGAACACGAGCAGCTCGTTGACGATGCCCCCGTCCAGCGTCAGCATGACGAAGGAAATCGAGACGATGATGACCCATGACATGAAGTGCGGGATGTAGACGATCGTCTGCACGATCCGCTTGAACATCAGCTGCCGCACTTCGTTGAGCATCAGCGCCAAGAGGATCGGCACCGGGAAAAAGAAGACCAGATTGAGTGCGAACAGCACCAGCGTGTTGCGAAAAATCATCCAGAAGGTCGGCTCGGCGAACAACCGCTCAAAATGTTGCAGCCCGACCCAGTCGCTGCCGGATATGCCAAGGTAGGGCTGGTAATTCTGAAACGATATGACCAGCCCCCACATCGGCACGTATTTGAACAACAG
Organism: Paenibacillus sabuli; assembly: GCF_014705605.1. Taxonomy (GTDB): domain Bacteria; phylum Bacillota; class Bacilli; order Paenibacillales; family Paenibacillaceae; genus Paenibacillus_D; species Paenibacillus_D sabuli. Next base: position 91,114 of record NZ_JACXIZ010000016.1, on the reverse strand, counting down.
GAAGAAGAGGGCGCCGGGCAGGATCATGATATACAAATAGCGGTTCTTGACAATGCGCCGCAGCCGCTCGCTGCTGCGCCGGGTCGGCGCAGCAGGCGCTGCGCCGCGGCCGGAGGCCGGTGCAGTCGAATTCATGTCGGATCTTCCTTTCCTTGCGCCTGGAAGTTATTGCTGCGCTTGATACGCCTCGGTGTATTCCTGCATGATCTTGTCGCCGCCTTCGCTCTTCCAGCGGTCAATCGCCTTCTGGAAGCCGGCCGCATCGAGGTCGCCGAGCACGTACTGATACGTGGCGTCGGTGATGATCTGCTGTAGCGCCTGGCCGCGTTCGATGTAGGTCGGCGAGTCCAGCGGTGCGGACGGGTCGTGGATCAGCATCGAATTGTTAGCCTCGACCAGCTCCTCCGCCAGCGCGCGCGCCGGCAGCTCGAAGTAGCCCTTGAGCATCCCGTCGATCGTGTCCGGCCCGCCGATGCCCCAGGCGTTGTTCGGCTTGACGATCGTGTTATCGGTCACCTGATCGACCGTCTTGTTGGCCAGACCGTCCTTGATCTCGTAGTGCTCGCCTTCGACGCCCCAGGTGAGCAGGTTGGCGTTCTCGGCCGTCATCAGCTGATCGTAGAAGGCGAGGATCTTGTGCAGGTCCTCCTCCGACTTGACCGCCGACTTGGGGAACAGCACGATCGAGCCGTAGCCCGGGATCGCCCAGACGCCTCTGCCGCGCGGGCCTTTGATGCCGTTCTGCACGGTCAGCTCGGCATCCGGATTCATGTCCGCGAGCTGGTTGGACAGGGTTAGCACGTCGGGCATCGAGCCGATATAGACGCCGGCCTTGCCGTTGACGAGCAGATCGATCTGGTCGGTCTTGGACGTCACCGGGAAGTCCTGATTCATATAGCCCTTGCTATGAATGTCATGCAGATAATCGAGTGTATCCTTGAATGCCTCGTGCATGAATTCCGGCTTGAACTGGTCGCCCTCGTCGATATACCAGTAGTTCGGCGTGCCGAAGTAGGAGCTCACCGTCTTGAATGCGCCGTAGATGAGGTCGCTGCGGTCGGTCAGGCCGATCGTATCGTCTTGTCCGTTCTGATCCGGATCATCCTCGGTGAAGGCGCGGATCATCTCGTACAGATCCTCGGTCGTCTGCGGCGCCTCCAGGCCGAGGTTGTCCGCCCAGTCCTTGCGGTAGATCACGCCTTGCCGCGACAGCGGCCGTTCCATATACAGCGAGTAGATCTTGCCGTCGACCGCCGTGTTTTGCAGCACGTCCGGATTCAGGTTGCTCAGATTCTCATACTCCGCCAGCAGCGGGCCGATCTCCCAGAATTGATCATTGCGGATCGCTTCCTTGGCGAAATCGGTGTTGGTCGCCGAGACGGCCATCGGCAGGGAGCCTGTAGCGAAGGCCGCGTTCAGCTTCTCTTGATAACTGCCGGAGGGCACCCACTGGATGGATAGCTTCGTATTCGTCTTCTCCTCGATCATGCCCGGAATCAGGTCGTCCGGCACCTCGGCGGCGTGCTGCGTCGCCATCATCGTGATTTCGAACGGCGCTTCTGCCGCGCCGCCGTTGCCGCCTTGCGCCCCCGATGTGGTCGTGCTTCCCGCGCCGGTGTTGCCCGTGTTGACGTCCTCGCCGTTCGAGCCGCCGGCGCACGCCGCCACCAGACTCAGCGACATGACGGCCGCCAGGCCTGTCGCCCATGTACGAATCCGTTTCTGTGTGTGTGTCATGATCGTGTGTAGACCTCCTTTTAATGGATCGCGATCGCTTTTTGCCCTCGCGAATGAGTGGGTGTTAACGCTTTCACTATACGACCCATCGGGGGTTACGGGAATAATCATCATCTCACAATCCCAGTCGTACCAAGGCCTGGCGCGTCCGGACGCCGCCTTGGCCTGTCGTCATGATTATCGGTGGAACCGCAAAAAACCGACGCCGCGAGGCGTCGGTGAATCGTAAGCGTCGGGACTGCTGTCGGCATGCGCGATCACATTTTGTGCTGCTCGCGATACTGGCCGGGCGTCATGCTCTCCTGCTTGCGGAAGGAACGAATGAAATTCTGCGAATTCGTATACTGCAGCCGCGCCGCAATATCCTTGATCGGCAGCTCGGTCTCGGCCAGCCACTTCTTGGCCACATTGAGCCGGTAGGCGGCCAGGTATTCGCTGAACGAGCTGTTCGTCTCCTTGCGGAAGACGCTGCTGAGGTAATTGGCATTGTAATGCAGCTCGGCGGCGCACTGCTCGAGCGTCAGCTCCGTGTCGTAACGCCGGCGCACAATCTCGATGATCTGCTCGGAGATGTTGTGATACTGCTGCTCCTGACGGTCGCGGAAGACGCCCGCCAGCGGCACGACGATCCGCTCGCGGAACCACTCCTCGATCTCGGCCGCCGTCTGCCGGCGATGTAGCTCCTCGAAGAGAGAGCCCGAGGCCTGCAGCTGGGCCTGGCCGATTCCCGATTCCTGCATCAGGATGAGCAGATTGTTGAGCAGGCGATTGAGCGGGATCTCATACTCCTGCGGCGGCAGCTCCGCCTGGAAGACCGCCTCCATCAGGCGCGCCAGCACCTCGCCGGCCTTGTCCGTGTCGGCGAGCTTGATGGCATCCATCAGCTCGGCTTCCTTCTGCTTCGGGTAGTTCAGATTCAGGTAATGCTTGCCCGAGTTGACGTCCGCGTACTGGATGATGATGCCCTCGCCGAGCTTCATCCGGTGCCGCAGCGCATCCCGCCCCTCGCGATACGCCTCCGGCAGCCGTCGCACATCGGAGAACGGCAGGCTGATGCCGATGCTCACCGTCAGCGAGAGATACGACTCGATGCTGTCGCGCAGCCGCTCGGTCAGGCCATAGACCAGGCTGGTGAAGGCCGCTTGCTGCCCGTCGGCATGCCCGATCAGCGCAGCCGCCGTCGTCTCGATTGCGACCGGCGCGGCCAGATGCTCCGCCGGTACCAGCTCGGCCACCATATTGTCGACCGCGAACAGCAGCAGCGGCAGGTCCTCCTTCTTGTAGCGCGTCTGCTCGAGCCCGTCGATCTGCAGCGTCACGACCGCCATTGTTCGCCAGCTGTCGAGCTGAGCGCCGTACCCGTAGCGGCGCAGCCGCTCCGGGATGCGGGAGGGCTTCACATTGCCCTGGTAGACCTTGATCAAGTCAAAGGTCCGCACCTGCCCCAGCTGCCCGCGCACCTCCTGCTCCAGCGCCGACTTGGAGCGGAACAGGCCGCGCACCTCGTCGCTGATCACCTGGAGCTCGTCGCCCTTGCCGCGCTGCCGGCCGCCGGGGGCGACCTGCCGCAGCAGCTGGCCGATCGGCGAATACATCCGCCGCGAGCCGAGCCAGGCGATCGCCATCGACAGCAGCAGCAGCGCGAGACAGACATACAGGGTGTACTGGCCGATCTTGCCGGATTCGCGGGTGATGCTGTCGATCGAGACGAGCGAGATGTAATACCAGCCGTTGAAGCCCGAGCGGTAGTAGCTGAGCGTGTACGGCTTGCCGTCGATGCGGGTCGTGACCTGGTCGGCGGATTGGCTGCGCAGCAGCTCCGGCGCGAAGACGCCGGTCTCGGCGACGGTGCGCCCGATCAGCGACGGATCGGGATGCAGCAGGATGCGCAGCCGATCATCGACGATCATGACGCGCCCCGACTCCTCGTCGATGTTGTACTGGATGACGTCCTGCAGGCTGCAGGCCGGAATATTGGCGGCCACAAAGCCGATCTTGTCCAGGCTGTTCGGAGGCAGCTGCTTGACGAGCGAGATGTTGTACGGGCAGCCCGGCTGCACCGCCAGCTCCTCGCCGTGGAACCAGCCGCTCGGATTGAGCATCCATGACGTGCTGTCCGGGATGCGGGTCATGCTGAGCAGCTCCTGATGGTAGGCGTACTCATCGAGTTGATAGAGGCCCGAATTTTTGACGAGCCAGTTCAACGCTTCGTTGACGAGGATGACATCCTCCAGCTTCGTATCGAAGGCCTGGAGATGCCCCAGCTCGTTGCGCAGATTGTTGTAGATTTCGAAGGATTGTTCGCTTAGCGATATTGTAATCGCTTCCTTTACAACCGTCGAACTCACCAGTTGATTGAGCGTATGATTGACTGTGGAGAGCACCTGCTCGACATTGGCGTTGGTCTGCCGCAGCAGCTGCATCTTCGAGCGCGTCACATGCTCCTCGATCTCATGCTTGGCGGTGACATAGGAGGTGATGCCGATGAACAGCACCGGCAGCGCGCTCAGCAGGAAGCCGAATAACGTCAGCTTCGCCAAAAAGCTCAGCTTGTGCATGCGCAGCGCCCCCCTTTCGTGATACACTAATCATACACGTTCTTGTCGGGTTGTAAAGTTCTAGGGGGTGCCGCACGATGCACGTCAATGCTCGTCCGCGATTGCTTAACCGCTTACACCCAAAATCGCTGCCGCTCCTGCTCGCACTGCTCCTGGCAGCGGCGCTGACCGGCTGCAGCCGGCAGCCGGCCGCGCCGGAGCAGCCGCCATTGGAGCTCAGCATCATGCTGCCGCTGCACCTGATCCAGCCGCCCAGCGACGAGCTGGTGGCCGAGCTGGAGAAGATGACCGGCACCGACCTCGACCTGCGCTGGGTCCCCGACGAGATCTACTCCGACAAGCTCAGTCTCGCCGTCGCCAGCGGCTCCTATATGAAGGCGACCTATGTCAATTTCAACGAATACCAGTATATGAAGAACGCGATCCGGCTCGGCCACTTCTGGGAGATCGGTCCTTATCTGTGGGATTATCCGAATCTGCGCAAGCTCAGCTCGCTTGTCTTCGAGGAATCGGCCGTCGACGACCAGATCTACGGGCTGTACGCAGAGCGTCCCGCTTCGCGGCAGGGCATCATCCTGCGTCAGGACTGGCTCGACCGTCTGGGGCTGGAGCCGCCGGGGACGCTGGAGGAGCTGTACGAGGTGCTGCGGGCCTTCACCGAGGACGATCCCGACGGCAACGGCCAGGACGATACCTTCGGACTGGCCGACCGCAACGATCTGATCTACGGCGCCTTCAAGACACTCGGCTCCTACTTCGGCACCCCGAACAACTGGGGCCTGATCGGCGGGCAGATCGTGCCCGAATTCGAGACGGACGCCTACATGGAGACGATGAAATTCATGAAGCGCCTCTATGACGAGGGCCTCATCAATCGCGACTTCGCCGTGACCAGCAAGCAGAATCAGCGCACGAGGTTCGTCACCGGCGCGGCCGGCGTCTATATCGGCAGCATGGCCGACGCGCAGCGGCTCGCCGACTCGGCTGTTGCGCTCGATCCGCAGGCCGCCTTCACGCTCGTCAACCGCATCCAGGGCCCTGCCGGACTGCGGGTGTGGGCGATGCCCGGCTATGGCGGAATGTTCCTGTTCTCCAAGAGCGCCGTGCAGACCAAGGAGGAGCTGCATCAGATCCTTGCCTTCTTCGACCGCTCCATGGACGCCGACGTCAGCAACATGATGCGCTACGGCTTCGAGGGCCGACATCATGAGCGGGCCGATGGCGAGGTCGTGCTGCCGCCTGAGCAGGAGCAGCTGCGCGTCGACGAGGTCAATGCGATGCATACGCTGATGATCGGCGAGCTGAGCAACCCGAATCTGCTGCCCATCGCCGAGCTGCGCCCGCTGGCCGAGCTGGCGGAGACGCTGATCAAGGACAATACCCGCTTCGTCGTGCGCGACGCGACCGCGAACCTGGAGTCCGCCCGGGACGACGAGTCCGGACTGGAGCTGCAGGGCATCATCACTGACGCGACCTACAACTTCATGCTCGGCTACCTCGACGAGCAGGGCTTCCGCCGCGAGGTACAGCGATGGAAGGACAGCGGCGGGGCCCGAATCATCGAGGAATACAATGCGTCATACCAACAATTCCGCGGCAGCCAGTAACGCCGCCCATTCGGAGGAGATCCCCATGCAGATTCAGATTAAAATGTACACCGACATCCCCTACGGCCCCCATGAACGCAACGTCCTCGACGTCTATATCGCCGAGCAGGAGCCGTCGCCCGGCCCGTCGCCGGTCCTGGTGTTCTTCCACGGCGGCGGCTATATCCGCGGAGGCAAGGCTGATGTGCATCGCTACGCGTTCGTCCACCAATGCCTCAGCGCCGGCATCTCGGTCGTCTCCTGCAATTATCGGTTCATCCAGAGCGACCCGTATCCCGCCCCGATGGAGGACGGGACGCGCGCGCTCCAATTCGTCCGGCATATGGCTCCGGAATGGGGGCTGGACCCGGACCGCATCGCCTCCGCCGGGGCATCGGCCGGCGGGCACCTCGCGCTGTGGAATGCGCTGCGCGGCGACCTGGCCCGGCCCGACAGCGACGATCCGATCGAGCGCCAATCCTCCGCCGTGTGCGGCTTCCTCGGCTTCATCACCCAGGTGTCCAAGGATCAGCGCTTCTACGAAGGCCGCTACCACGGCCCGCACATCCAGCCGAATCTGCAGCTCTTCTACGGCCTGTCCGATCCGGAGGAGCGTCATCGGCCCGAGATCCTCGCCCTGGCCGAGCAGGCGTCGGCCATCCACTATATGTCGGCGTCGGCGCCACCCGCCTTCATGGTCTACACGCTGCCGCTGGACGGTCCGACGATCCCGGCTGACGCGCCCGTCGGCGAGGTGATCCATCATCCGGTGCACGGCTACGTGCTGCAGCAAGCGTACACGCGATTTGGCATCCCGTATACGCTCCGGCATGGGGCCGATCCAGAGCGTCCGGGCGAGCTGCTGGCGTTCCTGCAGCGCTGCTTCACCAGAGACTGACACGCACAGGGCCGCCACCGGAGGCGACCGGCATGTCAAGATCCGCATATGCATCTTGAATCCCGCACATCCGACAGGATATGCGGGATTTTTGACATGAATATGCCGCTGTGCCGCTCGTGCTGCTGTACGCGATCAGCGTCTATCTGTCGGCGCTGATCTACCGCAAGCAGCTGCAGCAGGATGCGGCCTTCGATGCGGGGGATACGGATCGTCGCTGGCCATGGAATCGCCGAATAGGAACTTCAAGCAACACCAAACGGCTTGGCTCTCCACAAGCCCACTAAGCGGCAGCATCCTTCGATGCTGCCGCTTGACCGATTTACAGGGGATACGATTTAATAAAGTAGAACATCATGAAGAATTGGAGGAAGGCCAATGATTACCGGACATTTGAACCGATGGCCGCTCGAAGCGGCGGCCTACGGGCCGCGCATGCGGCAAGCCATGGACTTTTTGACGCAGACCGATCTCGCCGGGCTCGCGACCGGCCAGCACGAGATTGACGGCCCGCATCTATTCGCCATCGTGCAGGAGGTCGATACCGAGCGCGCCGCAGCACGCCGTTGGGAGTCGCATGATCGCTACACCGATATCCAACTGCTCCTCGATGGCGAGGAACAGATCGGCTTCGCGGATCAGACCGGCAGCGTAGAGTCCGAGCGCCACGACGACCGCGACCTCGTCTTCTACAGCAAGGCCGAGCTGCAGCACGAGCTGCAGCTCTTGCCTGGCATGTACGCCGTCTTCTTCCCGCAGGAGCTGCATCGCCCCTGCTGCACGAATGGCGAGCCGCGCCGCATCCGCAAGATCGTCGTCAAAATTGACCTGAACGGATAGGTTTGGCAGGGGCGGCCGGCTCTACCGGACAATGGAGCCGCTTAGCGGCGTTTTTTGGCCCCCTTCGACGTGTAATGGACATGAGGAACGCTTAGCGAGGATTTGGGTCCGTGTACCTGGCGCAAATGCCCGCTAAGCGTCGCTGGTGTCCATTAGAAGTGACGCCGCCCCGCGTCCGCTCGCCCGCGCCTCTCTCGCTGCAGTCCGCCAGCTCCGCTTGGGATGGCGTCGCCATCCGCGCCATGCGCCTACTGCTAAGCCTTCAGGCGCCGAGCGCCATCCCCTCTAGCGCCCCTGACGCGGTACGCCGCCGTTGCCGATGATCGGACGCCGGCTCTCGCCGGGGGGCGGCGCCTGCGGCGCATGGCCGGGGTACGGCGAATACCCGTAGCCCGACTGGACGCCTCCCGCGCCGCCGGGCGAGGCGAATTCCGCAGTACCGATGCCGGGCCAATCGGCCTGCGGTTGCGGGATTCCGGCCTGGAAGGAAGGCTGCGATTGGGGCATGTAGGCCTGCGGCGGCTGGGCCAACGGTTGCCATATGCGGCCTTGCGGCATTGAGGCTTGTGCCCCCGGCGCCTGCGGCTGTGCGATGCGGCCTTGCGGCATCTGTGCTTGCGGCCCTCCTATGCTCGCCTGGGGCATCCCGCCTTGGAGCTGCGGCATCTGCGGCTGCGCTATTCGAGCTTGCGGCATTTGCGCCTGCGGCGGCTGCGCTTGCGCCGCCTGTGTTGCTTGCGCGGCCTGCGTGGCCTGCTCCGCTGACTGCGGCGCACGTGTCGACTTGCGATCGCAGCCGACCGGCGGCCCGATCGTGACCGTCGACTGGATTGGCGCCAGCACCTGCTTCAGCAGCTTCTCGTCGAGACAGTACGTATATGCCAGTACGCTCGGCGGCGCGAGCCGCAGCAGATCTGAGACCGGAATGAACTCCGGGATGGGCGCGTCAAAGACCGCCAGTAAATGGGTGTTGTCCTCGGTAGCGATCTCCCAGTGGAACCAGCCTTGCGGCACATTGGCAACCGTTCCCGGCGTGATCGTGAAGCTCAACAGTTCCTTTGTAAACGGATTAATCAGCGAGACGACAGCCGCGCCGCTGATCGCATACACAATCTCGCTGGCATTCTGGTGAATATGCGGCTCCACCACATTTCCCTTTGATAAGAAGATATCCAGCAGCGAGGCATTGCCGAGCGTATTGAGCTGCTGGACGCCGAGCGCATTGATGTAGTTGTTTTTGTCCTTCGTAAAAAAGCGATTGTTGTTTAAATTGTACGTATACTGAACATCCGGCGATGTAAAGTCCATGTACGAAACCGCCATCCCTCATCCCTCCCGTGAAAATTCGTATCGTCTACTTCTATTCCACGGTTCGTCAAATTATGAGTTGTTCATTTTACATGCGTTCACGCGCCTTGTACACACTGGGCTTGGCACCGACCTGCCGCTCGAACAGCCGGCTGAAATATTTGGCATCCTCATACCCGACTCGACGCGAGATCTCATACACCTTGAGCTCGGTCGTCAGCAGCAGCCGCTTGGCGTGCTCCATCCGGACCGCGGTCAAGTACTGGAGGAAGGGCTGCCCGGTCTTCTTGTGAAAAAGCTGGCTCAGGTAATGCGGATGGACATAGAAGCGCTCGGCCACCTGAACCAGCGTCAGCGGCTCGTGGGCGTGCAGGTCGATATAGGCGCGGACCCGATGCGCCAGATCGTAGCGCTCCTCGTCCGAAGGCGGCGCAGGCAGACTGTCCTCGTCCGTGGCAGTCTCCTGCAGCCGCGCTCTGATCCGGCTGTAAGCCGTCGAATGCTCGCGCAGCGCCGCCAGCTCCTGCTTGCTGTCCAGGCCTGCCCGGATGTCGGACGCGAGCTCGCGCAGTCCGCGCTCCACCTCCTTCTCCTCGATCGGCTTGAGCACGTAGTGGCGCACCCCGTACTGCATCGCTTGGCGGGCATATTCGAAGTCCGAGTGTCCGGTGAGGATCATGAAGCGCGCCTCCGGCCACTCCGCTCGCCAGCGTGCGATCATCGCGAGTCCATCCAGCCGCGGCATTCGAATATCGGTCACGATCAGCTCCGGCTCCAGCCTGCGCGCCGCCTCCAGCGCCTCGGCTCCGTTGCGCGCCTGGCCGCAGACGACATAGCCGTTGCCGTGCCAGTCGATCATGCTTTTGAGGCCCTCGACGATCTTGGTCTCATCATCGACGAGCAGTACCCGCAGCCGCCGCGCTTCTTCTTGCTCTGATTGCATCTGCTTCAGCCCCCTAGTCGAATTGCCCCTGCTCATGAAGCCCTCCGCTCGGCAGCGCCACCGTCACAGTCGTCCCCTCCCCCGGTCCGGAGACGACGTCGAGACCGCAGCCGCAGCCGTACTGAAGCCGGAGGCGTCGATGTACATTGCCCAGTCCGATCGAGGACTGAGGCCGCTCAGCGTCAGCCTCCGCAGGCTCTGTCGCTACGACCTCCCCGGCAGGCGACTGCTCGCGGACATCCGCGGCCTGCAGCTGCGCCTGGAGCCGCGCCAGCGCGAACGCAGACATGCCCTCGCCGTCATCAGCCACATGCAGGCGCGCTTGGCCGTCCGGTCCGAGCGTTCCGTGGATGCGCACGCGGTAAGCGCGATCCTGATCGACGAAGCCGTGGACGATGGCATTCTCCACGATCGGCTGCAGCGTCATCTTCATCAGGGGCATCCGCATCCAGGCAGCGCCCAGCTCCACCTCCAACCGGAAGCGATGGTCGAATCGGATATTCTGCAGCTCCATGTACAGGCCGATGTATTGCAGCTCGTCCGCCAGCGTATGGGTCTGGTCGTCCGCCAGCGTCAGCTGGAACATGCGGCCGAGCGACTTGATCATGGCGGCGACATCGGGCGCCTGATCCAGGTAGGCCTGCATGCGGATCGATTCCAGCGTATTGTAGAGCCAGTGCGGATTGATCTGATTCTGCAGCGCCCGCCAGCGGGCTTCGTCCTGCCGAATCCGCGCCTGATAGACGTCCTGAATCAGATGCTTGATCCGGGCGACCATCAGATTGTAGGTGCGGGTGAGCGCGCCCAGCTCGACGTTGAGCCCGCGCTCCGGGATCGGGAGATAGCGGCCGTCCTCCAGCTGCCGCATGTGGCGGATCAGCCGGGAGATCGGCCGGCTGATCTGGTAGCTGAGCAGCATGGAGATGACGAGCATCGCGCAGACGGCGCTGGCCGCGATCAGCAGCGCCAGCTCGCGGGAGGCGCCGATCTCGCTGCGCAGCTCCTCCATCGGCACCGCCACCGTGACCTGGAGCCGTTCGCCGCTGCCGTAGCCGAGCACCCACGCATGCGGCGCCAGCTCCGGAGCGGCACGCTCCGGGGCGAAGGCCGCGGCGGCTAGGGCAGAATCGTAGACGAGCGCATGCTCCGGCGTCTCGATCACGATCCGGCGCCGGAACGGCAGCGCCGCGCCGTCCGCCGGCTCGCTGCCTGCGACCAGACGGTGCGGCGAGAGCTGGAACAGCAGGATACCGGCTTCGCGGCCCTCGATGTCCTGCACCAGCCGCCCCGCGGAGAAGACGCCGACCACCGCGCCGGAGGGATGGTAGAGCTGGGCATGCGTCGGCACGATGACCAACTTGCCTCCGGCTTCGCGGATGCGCGACAGCCACTTGTCCCAAAAAGCCGAATCCGTCACGTCCGGCGCGTAACCGTTGTTGTACGCGATCCCGGACGATGCCAGCAGCGCCACGCCATGCAGATGCGGCAGCTGCGTCATGAAGGTCGACAGCTGGCGATGCAGCAGCAGATTCAGCCGAATCCGCTCGCTGTCGGTATACCTGGTCTCCCGCCCGATGTAATCGACCAACTCGTAATCGCTGTAGATCGTCAGGGACGCATTCTCCACCTGGGCGATATACGTATCGAGCGAGGTGCCGAGCTGCGCCGCCAGCAGCCCGGCGAGCTGCGTGGAGGTCTCGACGATTCGATCCTTGGCCGAGCCGAAAAAAATCTGCACGACAATCAGGATCGGAAGAATGCAGAGCAAGGCAAAGCTGATAAAAAGCTTGGTGACGAATCGGCTTCCCTTGCCGGTCTCGCCCAAGCTCGGCGCAATCGAACGGTCCACGGACATCCCCTCTTCTGCGAACGCTTACAATCGGAGTATGTCCATTATAAGGAGCCCGCCACGCCACCGCAACCGCAAGATGAGCATTCGGCCCAACACCTGAACGATGTCCCCCTATAATGTGAACGATGTCCCATCGTACTCGGCCAGACCGACAGTTATAATGAAAGCGCAACCAAAAGGCGCAAGCCAGAAAGCAGGGGATACTCATGGCAGACGCCGCCCAAGCGAGGCGGACTTCGCACAACACGGCGGTTGGCGCGCGGCCACAACGGCAAGGACTGCTGCGCGAATTGCGCAACTACTGGCCCTTATACGCGATGGCGATGCCCGGCGTACTGTTTTTTCTCGTCTTCAAGTACGTGCCGCTCGCCGGATCGGTCATCGCCTTCAAGGATTACATGATCTTCAAGGGGCTGGCGGAGAGCCCTTGGGTCGGATGGAAGCATTTTCGAGCCTTTTTCGAGTACCCCGATTTTGCCCGTGTTTTTCGCAACACGCTGCTGATCGGGCTGTACAACCTCGTCTTCGTGTTTCCGTTCCCAATTGTGCTGGCGCTGCTGTTCAACGAGCTGCGCAGCATGGCGTACAAGCGGACGCTGCAGACGATCTATTACGTGCCGCACTTCTTCTCCTGGGTCATCATCGCCGGCATCACCTTCGACGTGCTCTCCAATACCGGGATCGTCAATGCGCTGCGCGAGTGGGTCGGCCTGGAGCCGGTGCTGTTCATGCAGGAGGAGCGCTTCTTCCGCAGCATCGTCGTGCTGACGAGCATCTGGCGCGACGCCGGATGGGGCACGATCGTGCTCCTGGCGGCGATCGCCGGCATCAACCCGGAGGTGTACGAGTCAGCGCTGGTGGATGGCGCGGGGCGGATCCGGCAGATCTTCAGCATCACGCTGCCGCTCATCATGCCGACCGTCCTGGTGCTGTTCCTGCTGCAGATCGGCCACTTCCTGGACCTGAGCTTCGAGCAGATCTACAATCTGCTGACGCCGATGACCTACGGCGTCGGAGACGTCATCGACACGTACGTCTACCGGGTCGGCATCATCGAGGCGCAGTACAGCTCCACGACGGCGATCGGGCTGTTCCAGTCCGTCATCGGACTTGTCCTGGTGCTGGGCTTCAATAGCCTGGCCAAGCGCTACCAGCGGGAAGGAGGGTTGTTCTGATATGCCTGCCATGCAAGCAAGTCTCGGCGAGCGGCTATTTCGCCTTGGCGTCATCCTCGCGCTGGGCGCCTTCGGCTTCCTGATGCTGGTGCCGCTGCTCAAGGTGGTGTCCACCTCCTTCAGCTCGCCGTACGCCGTCGACGCGGGCCGGGTGTTCCTGTGGCCGGTCGACTTCACCCTGGCCTCGTGGGCCAAGATCGTCGAGCGGACGGCGCTGTGGCGCTCGTTCGGCCTGACGGTCGTCGTCACGGTACTGGGCACGACGCTCTGTCTGCTGCTCACGGCGCTGATGGCGTACCCGATGTCCAAGCGGGAATTTCGCCCGGCTCGGCTGCTGGCCGTCATGGTCGTGATCACGATGATCTTCCGCTATCCGATCATTCCGTACTTTTTGACGGTCCGGGAGATCGGATTATACGATAATTTCTGGGTGCTGATTGTCCCCAATCTGCTGACCGCGTACAATCTGATTATTATGCGCACCTTCTTCCGGGAGCTGCCGCGCGAGCTGGAAGAAGCCGCCCAGATGGAGGGCTGCGGTTATTTCCGGACCTTGTTCCACCTGGTGCTGCCGATCTCCAAGGCGGTGCTGGCTACACTCGGTATCTTCTACGCCGTCATGCTGTGGAACCAGTTCATGCACCCGCTGATGTTCATCGACAATCAGCATCTGTATCCGCTTCAGCTGCGCCTGCGGGAGTATATGGTCAGCACGGAGTCGACGCTGGCCAGCGGCTTCGAAGGCAGCGTGCCGTACAACAATGCGACGCTGAAGGCCGCTACGGTGATCTTCGCCACGGTACCGATTTTGGCGGTGTACCCGTTCTTGCAGCAACACTTCGTCAAGGGTGCCACGCTCGGCTCCGTCAAGTAGGTCACGCAGGTCTAGAAGGTCTAGCAAGTCTAGCAACGTCAATTTAACACGAGAAAGAGGGATGTCAGCAGATGGCACACACACCACGCAGATGGGGATACGCCGCCATGGGCGCCGTACTGGCTACGGCGGTACTGAGCGGCTGCAGCGGCGGCAATGCCGGGGAGCAAAGCGACGGGAATCGGACGAATGCGGGGAACGGTGGCGACCCTGGCGGTCAGGGCAAGGCCGAGGAGACGCGCTATATCGAGGTATGGCGCAATCTGGACAGCACCTTCGCCATCGAAAAAGACGGCCCCTACTCCAAAATGGTGCAAGCCGATACCGGCGTCGGGCTGTACATGCCCTTCGTCGCCTGGAACAGCGGCAGCGCCTACGTGCAGAAGCTGAACACGCGCATCGCCAGCGGCGAGCTGCCGGACCTGTTCATGCCGTGGCAGGGCAACGAAGCCGCGCTGATGAAGCAGGGCGCGCTGGCCGACCTGACCGAGCTGCTGCCGGAGTACGCGCCGCATGTATGGGACCGTATCCCGCAGGAGGTGTGGGATGTGGTGCGCAGCGCCGACCCTTCCGGCGAGGGCCGCATCTACTACGTGCCGCTCGTCCAGACCTATACGTATTACGGTGCGTACATTCGACAGGATTGGCTGGACAATGTCGGGATGGAGCTGCCGCGGACGAAGGACGAATACGTCGAGGTGCTTCGGGCGTTTCGCGATCAGGACGCCAACGGCAACGGCGACCCGAGCGACGAGATCCCCGTGACCGGACGCGAGCAGGGCCGCTGGATGGATCATCTGTTCGGCATGTACGGCGTTGCCATGTGGGAGGGGCTGCCGATGTGGGACCTGTACGACGGCGAGCTGACCTACTCCGCGATCACGCCGAATATGAAGGCGGCGCTGGAATTTGCCCAGATGCTGTACCGGGAGCGGCTGCTCGACCCCAATACGTTCCTGAACAAAGGCAGCGAATGGACCGCCAAGATCTACAACGACAAGGTCGGCAGCTGGTACCACATCAATCAGGGCATGAACGTGCGCATCGAGAATATCGCCAAGGTCAACCCGGACGTCAACCTGGTCGCGCTCGGCCTGCCCGAGGTGGACGGCTACGACGGCTTCATCACCAATACGCAGATCAACCGCCCGATGTGGGTGATCGCCGACAAGGACGAGCAGACGACGATCGACGCACTCTCGCTGCTGGAATGGTCGGCCGACCCGGCTCATGCGGAGCAGGTGCAGCTCGGCGTCGAGGGGATGCACTACGAGGTGCAAGACGGCAAGCGCATCCTGCTGCCGAGCGACCCCGACCGGCAGGAGACCAGGATGCTGGCGAGCTTCATCACCGGCATGGACGAGGTTCAGCTCCAGGCCCAGTTCCAGCGCGATTCCTCGACGCCGGAGCAGCTGCGGGTCTTCGAGATGCGCGATGCGATCGTAGCGGAGATGCAGCCCTACGGCAAGACGGTCGCCGGGGACGGTATTCCTTCCTCCATCTATGACGGCTACTCCGATCTGAAGAACCATACGATGTACCAGGAATACATGAGCAAAATCATCATCGGCGAATGGCCGATCGACAAGTTCGACGAATTCGTGGACAAGTGGACCAAGAGCGGCGGCGAGGAGGTGACGGCGCGCGCCCGCGCATGGTATAACTTGATCGGCCGCTAATTGCGACGCCTCCCGGCACGGCGGTCAACCCGTCCTGCCGGGAAGCAATGGGGGCCTCTCTTTTGAGGATTATTGTAAGCGTTTCAAAAAAACATGCTGTATCTGGGAGGCGTGAAGGAATGATGAACTGGATGAGACGGATGCTGCCTTTACTGATTGTCGCCCTGCTGCTGCTGGCCGCGCCGCCGGCGCAACTGCGGGCCGACCCTGCCCCGACGTGGCGCAGCGCGCTGTATCCGGACGACTGGACGCCGGGCTATAGCGACGCCGAGGGCCGCTTCCTGCACGACTTCTCGTACGCCGGCTATGCCAAGGGGGAGCGCTCGATCCCCGATGTCGTCTATGGCTTGCACGTAGACGTCACGGCGGCACCGTACGCGGCCGACGCCGGAGGGACGGCTGACGCGACGGCCGCCATCCAGCAGGCGATCGACGACGTCGGCCTGGCGGGCGGCGGAGTCGTCTACCTGCCCCCCGGCACCTATCGCATCAAGCCGCAGGGCGCCAATCCTTACGCGCTGGCCATTCCGTACAGCAACGTCGTGCTGCGGGGCGCCGGACCGGAGCAGACCTTCCTCTACAACGACGACACCTATATGCGGCAGAAGAGCATCATTCTGATCAAGCCGCCGGAGGGAGACTGGTACGAGCCGGTCACCGACGCCGTCTATGCAACGTCCGACATACCGAGCGACTCGACGACCTTCGCCCTGGAGTCGGTGGACGACCTGCAGACAGGCGATTGGATCGTCGTGGCCGGCTCGGTCACAGAGGGCTTCATGGCGGACCACGGCATGGTCGGATACTGGAACACGTCGCTGCGTGGCCCTGCCTTCTATCGGCAGATCGCCGCGATCGACGAGACAGAGCGAACCGTCACCATCGATATCCCGACCCGCTACCCGCTCCTGGCGCGCGACGACGCGCGCGTCTACAAGGTGGCCCCTCATATCGCCGAGGTCGGCGTGGAGGACCTGTCCATCGGCAATCGGGAGAATACGAAGACCGGCTGGACGGGCACGGATTACAATACGGCCGGCACTGGCGCTTACGACGCGCATTCGAGCAATGCCGTCCTGCTAGTGCATGCTGTGGACAGCTGGGTGCGACGTGTGCACTCCTACCGCCCGGAGGTCAACGATGCCGATCATCACCTGCTCTCCAACGGCATCAAATCGCTGCGCACGCGCGGCGTGACCGTCATCGACTGCGTCATGTCCTCGCCCCAGTCGATCGCCGGGGGCGGCAACGGCTACATGTTCACCTCAGGCGGCAACGAAGGCCTGATTCAGGACAGCCGCGCTTCCTACGGCCGGCACAATTTCAGCTTCCAGCACATGGCCGCCAGCGGCAACGTGCTGTACCGCAATACGTCGACCGATCCGCTGCATGTCAGCGACTTTCACAATTTCCTGAGCATGGGCAATCTGTTCGACAATACGACGCTGCACAACGACACCATCGAATCGGTCTTCCGCAATTACGGCAGCGTGCTGGTGCACGGACAGACCGGCACGCAGAATACGTTCTGGAACACGCAGAGCTATGGCGGACTGCCGGGCTATCTGCAACAGACCGCCGTCGATTCGCGCCAATACGGCTACGGCTACATCATCGGCACGAGCGGCACCACGCCGGGGGTCAAGACAACACCGACGCAGATGAGCGGCGTCGAGACGGCGCCTGAGGACTGGGCCGAGGGCGTCGGTCTGGGCGAGACGCTCAGCCCGCAGTCGCTCTACGCGGATCAGCTCGCCAGACGGACCGGACGGACGCCTACGAATCCGCCCGCCCCCGAGCCGCAGATGCCCACCGGCTACCCGATCACCCAGGATGCCTATACGTACGGGGGGGCGCCGGATACGAATTACGGCACAGCCGTCAATCTAGCCGTCAAGGGCGACACTAATCCCGCCTACGTGCGCCGCGCCTATCTGAAGGCCGATGTGGCCGAGTGGGACAGCAGCGGCGGCGATGAGGCGGAGCTGCGCGTATACAGCGCGACGCCGGTCGATCCGGTCGACGTGCGCGTGTGGGGGCTGGCGGACGATGCCTGGTCAGAGAGCGCGATCACCTGGAACGATCCGCCCGATCCCGCCGGGCGCGTCTTGATCGGCGACGTGACCATCGCAGGCGCAGGCTGGTACAGCCTCGATGTCACGAGCTATCTCAATGGACTGGACCCGCAGCAGGCGGCGGCCTTCATGCTGGAGATCCCGGCCAAGTCGCCGGCCTACGTCCGGCTGCACGCCCGCGAGCAAGCGACGGAGCAGCCGTATATCGCACGGCTCGCCGATGATTCCGTCCGCCCGATCTGGCCGGTGCGGCCGGCGCTGGCCGGCAGCCAGACAATGCAGAGCCGCCTGACCGTCAATTGGCCGGCAGCTGTCGACGACCGCGGCGTGGCCGGGTACGAGATCTACCGGGACGGCGTGCTGCTGGATACGGTGGACGGCGATACGCATGCTTACCCAGTGAGCGGACTTAGTCCGGCGACCGCGTACGCCTTTGCCGTCCAGGCATTCGACGCGGCGGGCCATCGTTCGGGCGCGCTCGCGGGCGAGCTGAGCACGGCCCCCGACGACGGCCGCTACATGATGACGGACAATACGTACGTCACCGGCGGCCAGCACGCCGATACCAACTACGGGCAGGCCGCCGGCCTCGTCGTCAAGTCCGACCACAACAACAAGAGCTACGAGCGACGCGCCTACCTGCAGCTGGACATGGCGGATTACGAGGCGGCCAGCGCCGCCAGCGCGACCCTGTACGTGTACAAGAATACCGCGTCCGACCCGGTCACAGTGTCGGTATACGGGGTCGCGGACAATGCCTGGCAGGGCCAGACGCTGACCTGGAACACGCAGCCGTCCGCCGCGCTCCGCGTGACAGTCGGCGAGCTGGAGATGGAGGATCCCGGCTGGTACAGCCTCGACGTGAGCGCATTCGTGAACGAGCGCCTCGGCTTGGACCGCATCGCCTCCTTCGTGCTGCTGGGCCCGGAGCAGACCGTCAGCCCGTTCGTCAGCCTGGCGTCCAATCGGCATGCGGAGCACTATCCGTACGTGCGGATCGAAGCGCCCGGGGCATCGTAGGACGCGACCGCCTCGCGTCCCGCGTGCGCATTTGCGAGCGCGGCCCCGACTTTGGTATGGTTAGGAGGACACTGACCGACCAAGGAGGAGAATGACGATGCCGACTCATCTGGCAGATACGACAAAGCTGCACAACGGCGTTGAGATGCCCTGGCTGGGCCTGGGCGTATGGCGGGTGGAAGATGGGCAAGAGGTGGAGAGCTCAGTCCGCACCGCCATCGAGCATGGCTACCGCAGCATCGACACCGCCGCGGTATACGGCAATGAAGAAGGCGTGGGACGGGCGATTCGCGACTCTGGCGTGCCGCGCGAGCAGCTCTTCGTGACGACCAAGGTATGGAATGCCGACCAGGGCTACGACTCCGCACTGGCCGCCTATGAGCAGAGCCTGCAGCGGCTCGGGCTGGACTACGCCGACCTGTACCTCATCCACTGGCCGGTGAAGGGCAAGTACAAGCAGACGTGGCGCGCCCTGGAGCGGCTCTATTCGGACAAGCGCGTGCGCGCCGTCGGCGTCAGCAACTTCCACATCCACCACCTGGAGGATCTGAAGACAAGCAGCGAGCTCGTCCCGATGGTGAATCAGGTCGAATGCCATCCGCGTCTGTCGCAGGCGCCGCTGCGCGGGTATTGCCGCGAGCAGGGCATCCAGTTCGAGGCGTGGAGCCCGCTGATGCAGGGCAAGGAGCTGCTGGAGCATGAACTGTTCGTCCAACTGGCGGCCAAGTACGGCAAGACGCCCGCGCAGATCATCCTGCGCTGGGACCTGCAGCAGGGCATCGTGACGATCCCGAAGTCGATCACCCCGTCCCGCATTCGCGAGAACGCCGATGTCTTCGACTTCGAGCTCTCCGCCGAGGATATGGCGCAGATCGACACGCTCAACACCGATACCCGCGTCGGGGCCGATCCGGACAATTTTAATTTCTAAAATCCGATCTCGATAGTAAGCGAAAAACAGCAAGCACCGGTTCGAGCGAACCGGCGCTTGCTGTTTTCAGCTCGAAAATTTGACTTGCGCTTCCGCCCTATCTTCCGAATACGTGTTCCAGCTTATAAGCCCTCTATTTCTTCGATCACCTTCCTAGTATCCAAAATTTTTCTCCATAAAATGAAACATATTCAAAAAATGGACGTCTATTATTATAATATCTGGAAATCGAGAAGGAGATTCAGGCGGCGGAATTTGATAAAGGCCTGTTCAAGTTATTGGCCACGGCCACAGTTTCCGAGAATGGTTGGTTTATGCATCGAAGGGAGAAAACATAATGAAAGACCTTTCTAGTAATAATAAGTTGTTTTATTTAGATGGTCTAAGGGGACTTGCTGCACTAGTTGTCGTGATTTCACACTACATACAAGTATTTTATCCAGCAGCGTTGAATGGAAAAGCGGAACAAGCTCATTTTAAATGGGATACTTGGTACGGATATTCTCCTGTTAACTTATTTTATAATGGACAATTTGCCGTTTGTTTGTTTTTTGCGCTCAGCGGTTATGTGCTTAACGTCAAATTGTTTGATAAAAAGCTTGATGATAAAACCTTTCAAAAATTTTTATTTAATTATAATCTATTTATTGATATCTATTGAAAATAAGAATATTTTGTTATTTAATATATAAAAATATTTTTTAACATTTAAAAATAATTAGATTAATTATGGTCATGGTTGTGTCACCGAGAGAACTACAAGCTTTACAAACGAAACTATGGTAGTAACGGTTAGTTTCATTCTCACTTTACAACTATAACTAAATGTTAAAGGTGGTTTGTAGCCGATTAATTCTAGCGTACCACGAAATTAGTAAGACAAATCACAACATCAATAGGATAATAAAAACTATAATGGAAATTTACGTTTTACTTGTTGACTATTTCTAATACAATATGATACTCTAGTGGAAATATAAACTTGTTTTATATTCTAGTTGATATGCTGGCCAGCTGTCATATAAAAACATTGGGAGGTTACAAGTATGAAGATGAGGGTAAAAATTTTGGGGATAGCAGTAGTTGCATCTTTGCTAATAGGAGCTTTTTCGGTCTCCGCTTACTCCGAGAAATATTGGTTTGAAGTGCAAAACTATTTAAACGGAACCACCGTATTCAGCTTGGATAACTTGTCAACAAACACCAAAGTAAAGGCAGACACACTTAATTATGATAAAAGTATTAGCTCTAGCAAAGCAAAATTTACTGTGAATTTATACAAAAACTTTATAAATAATTATCCCGTCTCTACAACAGCAAACAATACACTTTATACGCTTGGATTTGGCACTGTTCCAGCAGGTAATTACACTCTTAATATTACAAAAAATGGGTCAGAAGGTCACTGGGTAAATGGAGAAGGGACTATAAATCAATAAATTCAGAAAAAACCTCAAGAACAAATCTAAAGCAAAAGATTTGTTCTTGAGGTTTTATAAAAGGAGAATCAACATGAGGTTGATTTATGACACGTTTTTATTTTCGATTTTATCAACTATTATTTATTTTATTTTCAAAATATCAACAAAAAAAATTAACAAAACTTTATGGAAAACTGAGTTAACTAAACTATCTTTTGTTTTCTATATTTCAGTCTTAATATTCATAATTTTAATATATAACACTGTTAAAACTGATTACCTTTTGTATAATTTCATTCCTTTAAAGTCCATATTAGATTATTTGAAAAACATTAATTTAAATGTTTCATTAAAGAATTTATTAGGAAATATAATTATTTTTTTTCCATTGGGTTTCTATTTTAAGTTTGGGTTTAAAATTATTCCAGTGCGAAGTTTGCTATATTATTCACTTATTATTCCTACAGTTTTTGAGTCAATACAATTTGTTTTTTATTTGCTTAACATAGGAATGAGAACAGTTGATATTGATGATGTCATACTAAATGGTCTTGGTATCATATGCGGATATTATCTGTCAAAAATAACTTTAGAAAAATGGATTTCTAGCTATAATACTAATCGCTCTCAACGAGGTGAAACATGATATGACATTGTTAATAAAAACAAATAATATATGTAAGAAATATAATAGTAACATTAATCAGTTTCAATTAAAACCTACTTCTATTTCATTTGAAAAAGGGAAAATTTACATCATTAAGGGACGGAGCGGTTCTGGAAAATCGACACTGTTAAATATTATTGGCGGTATAGATCGCCCTACCTCAGGAACTGTATTTTTTAATAACGAATCTTTTTATGATTTGTCAGATAATAAACAATCCGAAATAAGGAATAAAAATTTTGGATTTGTTTTTCAATCTTTTAATTTGATTCCTGAATTGACAGCAAAAGATAACATTTCCCTTCCAAAGCATTTTAATAAAAATATTAATATTAATGATAATAAAATAAATAGAATTGCTGAGGAATTGGGAATTAAGCATTTACTAAATAGTAAACCTTTTCAATTATCAGGAGGGGAGCAACAAAGGATAGCAATTGCGAGAGCTTTAATAACAACTCCTGAAATTATATTTGCAGATGAGCCCACTGGAAATTTAGACAATTTAAACAGTCAAAATGTTGCTAAATTATTAATTGATTTAGTATCAAACAGAAATGTAACCTTGATCTTAGTTACTCATGAAGAAAACCTAATTAAACATCAACACACCAAGTTTTTTATGCATGATGGAGAATTAAAATTGGAGGAAGGGGAAGACGATGCTTAGTCTCGCATTTAAGTTATTGATTTCACGAAAAAAATGGTTTTTGCTTCTAGTAGTCTGTTTTGCTCTTGTTATTTCTTCTGTTGTTGCAATTTATTCTTCAACAAAAACTATACAGACTAATTTGGTGAGCCAATCAATTCAACAGTACGGTGGATTTTCTGGAGTGGTACTGGGCGTTAAAAATGGAAGAGCAAATAAAAATCAATCAATTGAATTTGGTGAGTATAAATTAATCGATGCTTATAACATTCAAAATAACATTTCACTTAATATAGGATGGGCCGATAAAAAATATTTTGAAATAGGTGAAATATCACTTATTTCAGGCAGATTTCCTTTGGCTGAAAAAGAAATAATTGTTGAGTCATATTATTTGAAAGCATTAGATTCTACATGGAAAATTAATCAAACCAGAAAAATAAAAGTTGGAGATAAGAAGCTTTCACTTAAATTAGTAGGGATTGTTGAAAATTATTCATCAAGATGGATCATTCGTGACAACAAATATCCAAACTTTTTTTTATTTAATTCTAATCAAATAACAAAATCAGATAAAAGTAATTTTTTAGTAAAATTCATTAAAGAAAAATCTATAAATGAAAACATTAACATCCTACCAAAAGTTTTCGAAAACTATAATGATTACATTATTAATGATAATTTATTGTATTTCGGGTTAAGAGATTACGAAAAAATATCTGTATTATCCCTTGTTTTAGCAATTGCATTGTTAATTTCTTCATCGTTCTGCATAATTACTATGGTAACCTTTTTCAATATAAATCAAAAGAATAAATTCGCAATACTTAAGACGTTAGGTTGTTCAAATAATAATTTGCATTTAATATCATTTACACAAACTATTTATATATATTTTTCAGGAATAATAACCTCCATTCCCCTAATATTATTGTTTCACAGTTTAATTATCAAGAATTCATATGTTATTTCCGCTTTCAGCAAAACTATATTTTTAGACATTTTATTAGGAGTTATGAGTTGGATTTTTACACTTTTTATATTAGTAACATCTTTACATTTTTTATCTAATAAAAAAAATCAAAAGAATAGTATTAATGAAAATATAAAAGAAATAAACACAATAGATAATAAATACTCAAACATTATAGACGGAAATAAATTTTTCACTTTTAAACAACTATTGTTTCAATTTTTTACATATAGGAAGCAAAATATTTTATTTTTATTTACATTAAGTTTTTCAATAATTCTAATACTTCTATCAGTAACTTTTGCAAAAGAATCTCAGGGAATTTGGAATACCAAAGTAGATTTTTATTTAAATTCTCAGCAAATGATTGGTTTAAAGGTTATAAATGGACATTCAGTTGTTTTAAATAAAGGAAATTCTTTTACACCTAGTGAAGTTAGAGAAATCGAATCACTTAGAGGAATAAGATTTATAGAAAAATCTCCATATATGCTTGATGTTCACCCAGTTATTGATGATAATCTTTTAACTTCAACTCTTAAAACTTGGGTAAACGATTATAAATTTGAAAATGGGCAATATTCTTTAAAAGGAACTATCGTCCCTAACGTTAAATATGTTCTAGTTACAACTGAAGAATTATCAAAATTAACTTCAATTTCAAATAAAAAAGAATTAGAGAATATAGTTTTCATGCACATACCTGAGATTAAAAATGATGAAATAAAAATATTACAAGGTAAAAATATTAAATTATCAAGATCTACCTTAAATGAAAATGTAATAAGCACAGAAACCTGGGATTTTAAGATTTCAAAAATTTCAAATGATCCTTATGAAGTGAATTTTGATGGTACTTCTAATACAAATAATGAAGTAACAATTATATTGGATGAAAGAACAGCAATTGAAAAAAAAATTACACAAGGATACAGAGAATTAAAAATTTACACACATGATGAGTTGTCTAATAACGATGCTGCATTTATATACAACAAAATTAATGAATTAACCATAGGTGTGCCGGGTTCTCTTTTTCAAAATATATCAAATTTAATCTTTGAACGCACTCGAATTACTAATTTTTTAGATTTTTTAGGGAAACTCTCATTTTATATTTCAGTATCATTTTCTATTGTATCTTTTTCATTGGTTATATACGGAAAATATAAAATTCAAAAAAGGAAATGGGGAATTTATAGAACATTAGGAATGAGTACAAACAGACTTTTTTATTACCTATTAATAGAACTATTTGTTTACTATTGTTTATCATTATTAATAACTTTCGCAGTATATTTATTATATTTATTTTTAAATAAATTAGTTTTTTCTTTAATATCCTATATTTTCTTTTATATTTTAGTGATTTTTTTGGTTTTACTAATGATGATTGCCTCCGCACTAATAATTAGAGAAAAAATTACTAAAGATTCAATCTCCAAATTATTGAGAATTGAAGATTAAACGGAATCAATGTTCCAAGAAATGAGTTTAATTGACAACTGTTATTTAAAAACAATGAGATGACCAGTAGCCGCCGCCGCACCGCGGTGCCTGGCTTCGGCTGATAGGCGTGGAGATACCGCACACAACCATTTAACGTAAAAAGCCGTTAAAGATTGTCCGCAACCGCACAACTCAGTCGAATCTGGTAAACCCTTAGTACCCTGTTGAACCATGGACTGAACCGTCCAAATTAAAAATCGTTTGACGAATGTAACGGCACACTCTCGCTGCAATATTCACGATGTTTCGAATCAGGGTGCGAATTCGACGACGAAGGGTCCATCGTCTTCACGCAAACTTTCTCGGCTCACGATGCGAAGCAGATTGTTAAGTGAACAAACCTTAGTGCAAGTCCAGTTCATTGGTGCCGAGCTTACTGGCTGGGGGGTGTTCCAAATCCAGACCGGTTTTAAGCTCGCTGTGGTACTTCTCGCTTATCTCAGATCGAGATGTAATTCGATGACACGCCACACGGAGAGTAGGCAAAGTGAGCGGCGACACTGCACGGCTGCCACACCGCGTATTCCGCAAAATTGGAAAGCTTCGTCCCGAAATCTGCATACGTCGGCACCGTGGCAATCATTACATTTACATCCCACATTATCGCCAAATTATAAATAAATTTACCTTAAAATCCCATATTGAGGGGATTCTCAGAAGTTTCTCTTCCCGTTATCCTCCATTCCACAATGGAAGTTGTTTATGCCACTCGTGTATGTAATAAACAAGAAGAACGGCATCGCCTATGTCTATGAGTCCGAAAACTAATGGGATACAGAGAAACAGCAATCGCGTAGACGCCACACTTGTGTCGGTAAGATAAATCCAGTTACAGGTGCGTTGATTCCATCGTCTAACAGAGTCCTTAACGCCTGCTAAACGGGGAACTGTTTACATTACAGAAACGAAGCGTCTCTATGGAGGCGCGACGAATCTGCTGGATACGAGCAGTGGGCATTACCGCGGATTTGAAGCAGTGCTTTCCGGATCATTACAACCTAAGTTCCCGCCTCCAACCCTCGTTATAATTGAGGCGGGAACTTAGGTTACATGCAACACATCCAACATGCTAGTGAGCCTCAATTATTTACTAGGGCAATCGATCGTAGGCGTCCTCTTACTCCCCTGCACCCGCCGACTGATACCATTCATTCGCAGACGCGACCATCTCGGCGCCGCCCTCGGCGTGCCACTGCTCGAGGAACTGGTCGTACTCGGCGATGTCGCGCGAGCCGGAGATGAACATGATGACGGCATCGGTCAGCAGCTTGTTGAGCTTTTGCGTGTTGCGCGAGACCGCGTCGATCGGCGGGGCTGTCGACATCGGATCGATGATGATTTCGGCTGCTTCCGCGTTGGCCTGGAACGTCTCATAGTAATGCTGCAGCACCGGGTCCTTGCGCACCCGCGCCTGCCAGTAGTCCGGATACGTATGCTCGTTGGTCCCCGTCATGTACGCGCTGCCGTTGTTCAGATCGTCGTTGAACTTGGGCAGGATCGGGAAGTACTTGCCGTCCTTCACCTCATGGTGCACGCCCTCCTCGCCGATCGCCAGGCTCTTGAAGACGTCGTCCGCCAGCTTGGCGTCGAGGAAGCGCATCGCCGCTTCTTTGTTTTCCGAAGCCTTCGGAATGGCAATGTACCACGTAATCGCGGTGCTGATGCCGACCTCGGCCGCGCCTTCTGCGCTCTGCAGATACGGAATCACAGCAATCTCGCTCTCGGGCGCGCTCTGCTCCAGCGCCTTGACCAGACCTGGCGCGTTCCACCACGCCATACGGAACATCGCCGCCTGCCCGCTGCTGAACTTCTCGATCGCCTTGGGCGTCGTATTGATCGGCATCTCCGAATCAAGCAGTCCCTCGCTGTACAACTTGTTCATATACGTCAGGAAGTCCTTCATCTGCGGCAGCTCGGCCTTGTGCGCGAGCGTCCCGTCCGTCTCGTTCCACGCATTGTGGATGCCGAAGGCGGCGGAGATATCGCCGAAGATCGCGTCCTTGCTGCCCGTCAGCGGGATGACCCCCTTCTCGTCCTTGATCGTTTTGAGCACCGTGTACAGCTCGTCCGGGGTCGTCGGCGCCTCCAGCCCGAGCTCATCCATCCAGTCCTGGCGCACGATCAGCTCCTCGCCGATGCTGATGCCCGAGCCCGTCTCGGGCACCGCGTAGATCTGACCGTCGATGGTCGAGCTCTGCCACGACGGCTCTTTGATGGCCGCCTTGACGTTGGCTCCGTAACTGTCGATCAGCTCGTCCAGCGGCTCCAGCGCGCCGGCCGTCGCGAGCTTGAAGAATTGGGGCGCGCTCAGCTTCATCAGATCGAAGTCCTCCTTGTTGGCGACCATCAGATTAAGCTTCTCGTCGGCGTTCTCGGCCGGCAGCATCTCATACTTGACCGGGAAGCCGGTCTTCTCCGTGATGGCCTTGGCCATATAGTCCTCGTTCGGGTCGAACAGGCTGTACTGCATCAGCATGCGCAGCTCCGGCTCCTCCGCCCCTTCCGCATTACCGCCGCCGTCCCCAGACGACGCGCCGTTGTTGCCTCCGCATGCCGCCAGTACGAGCATGCACGCGATCGCCAGGGCGATCATTGCGTTTCGTTTCATCGATTAGCGCCTCCCTTGTGCAGATAGATTGCGTGTCGCGCCACGCTCACCCCTTCACCGATCCGACCAGCACGCCCTTGACGAAGTACTTCTGCAAGAACGGATAGACGAGCAGGATCGGCAGCGTAGCCAATAATATGGAAGCAGCCTGAATCGACTGCGGAGTGGTATTAAGAGCAGCGTCGACGTTGTCCTTGAGGAACTCGCTGCTCGAAGAGACGAGTAGCTCCTTGAGGAACAGCTGCAGCGGCTTGAGATCCTGGTTGGTGATGTAGATCATCGCCGTGAAGTAGTCGTTCCAGAAGTACACCGCGAAAAACAGCGCAATCGTCGCCATGACCGGCAGCGAAAGCGGCAGCATGATCCGGAACAGCGTACGGACATTGCTGGCGCCGTCGATCTTGGCCGACTCCTCCAGACTGTCGGGGAGCGCCTCGAAGTAATTTTTGATGATCAGCAAATTGAATACATTGATCGCCGCCGGCAAGAACAGCGCCGGCATCGTGTTGACCAGCCCGAGCGCCTGCATCAGCAGGTACATCGGGATAAGTCCGCCGCTGAACAGCATGGTGAAGACGAACATCAGCAGCAGCCACTTGCGGCCGCGCAGCCGTAACCGCGACAGCGGATAGGCCGTGATCGTCGTCACGAACAGTCCGAGCGCCGTGCCGACGACGGCGAGCAAGACCGAATTGCCCAGCGACGTCAGGAACATCGCGTCCTCCAGGACATATTGATACGTCCCGAGCTGGAAGCCGACGGGCCATAGATTGACGCTGCCCGACACCACCGCCGCCTCGCTGCTGAGCGACTTGGCGGTCAGGTTCACGAAGGGCAGCAGCGTCACGAGACCGAAGAAGATAAAAAAGGCGATATTGCACCCGTTGAACAGCCGCTCGGATAACGATGTGCGAATGGACACGTCGTCCCCCCCTTTCTTTACCAGATGCCGCGCTGCAGATACTTGCGACTCAGCGCATTGCCGCCAATGACGAGCGTCAATGAGATGAGCGATTCGAACACGCCCACCGCAGTCGTAAAGCTGTAGTCCTGATTGCCGAGTCCCATACGGTACACATAGCTGCCAATGACGTCGGAGACGTTGTAGACCGTCGGATTGTACATGACAAGGATCTGCTCGGTGCCAGCCTCGAGAATATTGCCCAAACGCAGGATGAACATGAGCAGGATGATCGGCGCAATGCCGGGCAGGGTAATGTGCCATAGCTGCCGCAGCCGGCTCGCGCCGTCGATCTTGGACGCCTCGTAAAGGCCCGGATCAATCGTCGCGAATGCCGCCAGATAGACGATCGTGCTCCAGCCGGTCTCCTTCCATCCCGCCGAGGCGATCAGGACGCCGCGGAAGACGCTGCTGTCGAGGAAGAAGGCGATCGGCTCAATGCCAAGCAGCCCGAGCGCCTTGTTGAACAGTCCGCCGTTGGTCGAGAGCAGGTCGATGAACAGCCCCCCGACGATGACCCAGGACAGGAAGTGAGGCACATAGATGACCGTCTGCACCGTACGCTTGAACAGCATATGCCGCAGCTCGTTGAGCAGCAGCGCGACCAGAATCGGCAACGGGAACAAAATGGCGATCTTCAGCACGCTGATGATGACCGTGTTGCAGAACACCCGGGCAAAATCGGGCGACTGGAACAGATTGGCGAAATGCTTGCCGCCGACCCATGGACTGCCCGCGTAGCCTTCGAAAATGTTGAAATCCTTGAACGCAATGCTGATGCCGTACATCGGCGCGTACTTGAACACCAGCAAAAACAAGATGCCTGGCACAAGCAACAGATACAAGTCCCAGTCCCGTCGCATGTCGGCGCCGAGCCGCTGGCCCGCGCGCGACCGCGCCGGACGCATGGCCAGTGTGCCGCGGCGAAGTGCGGCTGGCGCGTCGTTGTGTTTCATCGTGGCCCCTCCCCGTCCATGCCGCTTGTGATGTATGCTTAAATTGTATCGGGGAGCGCGCGGCGCGAACAGGCGAGGCTCATGACGCTTTTTGGTACTTTCATGTCGAGAATGCGCTTTCAATAATTTGCAAGCGCAAACAACGGACAACTAGCGGGAGATAATCTGACTCGGAAATGAGCGGCGCGAAGCCGCGGCGATCGGCGATGCGCCATCGGCTCGCGCTCACCCCGACTTCATCCCGCCGGGCGTGATGCCCCAATACTTGCGGAAGACCTTGGTAAAATAGCTCACGTCGCGGTAGCCGACAAGCCGGGCCGCGTCGTATACGCGACCGCCGTCCCGCAGGAAGGCCTTGGCCCGCTCCATCTTGCGCTCGAGCACGTAGGCGGAGAAGGAGACGCCCGTCTCCTGCTTGAACAGCCGGCTCAGGTACGAGCTGTTGACATATAGTCGGTCGGCAACCGTATGCAGCGTAATGTCCTGGTCGAGTTCACCGTCGACGATCTTCAGGATGGCGCGTACGACCTGATTATTCGTCGTCTTGCGGCGGCACTGCAGATATGTGCAGATGCGCGCCGCCATTCGGCTCAGCCAGTCCCATGCCTGCGCCTGGCTGGCGAGCGAACGGACGTGGTGGAAGTAGTCCGCATCCTCGCCCGCAACCTGACGGATCGTCCAGCCCCGCTTGCGAATCGCCCGCAGAAGCAGATGGCTCGCGTACAGCACCGCCTCGTGGACGTCCTCCGCTGTCTCAGCCCGCGCCAGGCTGTCGTCCCACAGCAAGCGCAGCGCGGCCTGCGCCTGCGTCTCGTCGCCCGTCTCCAGAGCGAGCTCGAGCGCGTGCTCGGAGCCGGGCGTCGGTGCGGCGGGCGGAGCGTCTCCCGCCTGACGCTCGGCCGCATAGGGGATGGCGATGCCGCCCCCGTACACGATTCGCTCCTGCAGCGCCCGGCAAGCCTGGGCGTACAGCTCCGCCGTATCGCCGATGCCGCCTGCGCGCGCACAGATACCAGCGCTGGCAGACAGCCCGAGCGTCTCCCGCACATGGGAGAGCAGCCGGCCGACCGAGGCATGGACGCGCAGCGCGCAGTCATCCGGATCGTCCTCCGGCGGCATGGTGAAGATGAGCAGCGTCCGCCCCGACGCATCCGAAGCGATCCAGCACGACGCGGCAGCCAGTATCTCGCGGGCGAGATGCTCCACCTCGAATTGGGACAATGGACTGCCGAAGGCGCGATCCGCCCACTGCCCGGGGGAGACGGCCTCCCGTCCGACCGCGGCGTCCGCGCTCGGCTTGTGGTCGCCAGCCCCTGCCGCCTCCGGCTGCGCTGCGCCGCCCGCAGGGACGCTTGCCGCGCGACTGCCGCCCCGGCCCCTTGCCTGCCCGTTGTCCTCTCGCGTCGGCTCGCCCGTCATGCCCGCCGCGTCGCCGTACCGCCCCGGCCCCGGCAACGGGTCGACATCAACCACCGCGACGACAAAGCACTGGTCCGCGCGCAGCGCGACGCCGTAATCCTCGCAGCGCCGCAGCACCGTGGTCTCATCGTAGGCACCGCTCGTCCAGCGCTGTAAGAAGGCGCTCTGCAAATGTGGCAGATGAGCCGTCCAGCGCTCGCGCAGCGCCGCCTCCTCCCGCCAGCGCTCCAGCTCGGCGCGCAGCTCGCGTCCCGCCCGCAGCACCGCTTCCAGCAACTCCCCGTCGTCGACAGGCTTAAGCAGGTACTGCGAGACGCCCTGGCCGAGCGCATCCTGCGCATAGCGGAAGTTGTCATGGCCGCTGACGATGATCAGCTTTGTGAAGGCGCTCGTCTCTGGACGCTCCCGCAGCTTGCGCACGAGCGTCAGGCCGTCCATCTGCGGCATCTGCACATCGATCAGCAGGATGTCCGGCTTTTTGCGCTCGGCCAGATGCAGCGCCTCGGCCCCGCTCGCAGCCAGCGCCACGACCTCGATGCCGTGCGCCCCCCACGGGATATGATTGGCCAGCCCCTGCCGCTGCTGCAGCTCATCGTCTACAATCATCAGCTTCATGTCGTCTGCTCCTCCTCGTGTACGGGCAGCGCAGCAGCATCCAGAGCCTCGCGGGAGCGCAGCGGCAGCCGCAGCGTGACGGCCGTGCCTTCTCCCTCCCGGCTCTCGATAGCCAGCTCTGCCCCGGCGCCGTAGTATAGCTTGATCCGAGCCAGCACATTGCGCAGACCGAACAGGTCGCGGACGGCCGTCTCGCTCACCGAATAGAGGTGGAAGTCCTGCCGGGCCAGCCGCTCCATCTCCTGCCGGACGTAATGCGCGCGCGCCGCGCTCATGCCCGCGCCGTTGTCGCGCACCTCGATCTGCAACAGGCGCTCGTCTACGACCCGTACGGCGACGAGCAGTCGACCGCCCTCGTCCCGGCCCTCCAGTCCGTGCAGAATGGCGTTCTCCACCAGCGGCTGCAGCAGCAGCTTCAGGATCGGCACGTCGCGCGCCGCCGCCTCCACCCGATACTCAACTGCGAAGCTGTCCAGGAAGCGAAGCTGCTGCACACGGACATAGTAGTGCAGGTGCGAGAGGCATTCGTCGACCGTAATGACCGCCTCCCCCTTGTTGAGGCTGAGGCGGAAGAAGCGCGACAGGTTGAGCACCATCTCGCTGATCTCCTCCGCCTCGTAATTTTGCGCCGTGCGGTGAATCGAATTGAGCGTGTTGTACAGGAAGTGCGGGTTGATCTGCGCTTGCAAAAAATTAAGCTCAGTCTTGGCCAGTCGAAGCTGCTGCTCGTAATGATCCTCGATCAGGCGGCGCTGGTCGACGACCATCCGGTTGAACGCCTCGGTGAGGTAACCAAGCTCGTCCTGGCGGCGGTTGTCGAGCCGAACGGTCAAGGCGCCGCCGCCGACCCGCTTCATTCCCTTGACCAGCTTGTCGACCGGCGCCGCGATGCCGGCGTAGATGACCCAAGAAATGCCGAGCGCCAGCAGGATACTGATGACAATGATGACGAGCGTATACACGCGCAGTTGATCCGTCTTGGCGTACAGCTCATGGCGCGGCTGCCGCATCGTGAGCTGCCAGTTGGAGTAGCTCGAGTCGATGGACACGGTCAGCATCCCGGCATCCTCCTCCCGCTGCGGGGACGATGCCGGGACGACGTCGCCCCCTTCCGCCCTGCTGGAGCCGGCGACAATCTGGCCTGTTTCCGTGCGCAGGTAGATCGTCGTTCCCGGCGAGGGCAGCAGCGACTGCATCAGGTTAGTGAGCCGGCTCATGTCGAGCGAGATGAGGACCAGGTCGCCCCGCCGCTGGCTGTTGTACAGATCCATCGTCCGCACGAGCGAGACGCCGTCCGTCTGCGCCAGCTCGCCCAGTTGGCCGCCGCCCACCTCCTCCTCCGCCAGCAGATAGGCGATGGCGGTGCCGTTCTCCGCCGCGATCCGCTCCAGCCAGCGCCGCTGCGCGGGGACATCCACCATGCGGCCGCCGTCGCGGGTGGAGACCAGCATTTGCGAGGGCATGTGATAGACGGCGATCTGCGACACCATGCGATTGACCGAGTTGACGTTAGACAGCTTGCCGAGCACCTGCGCGAAGTCGACAACCGCCGCGGCGTCGACCCGCTCGCCATGCTTATTGAGCAGTTGGAGCAGATCGGGGTCGGTCGCCACCAGCGTCGAGATCTCCTCGACATTTTGCAGCGTCAGATCAATGTAGTCCATCGCCGAGGAGAGCGCCGTCTCCGAGCGCTCCGCCGCCTGCTCAAGCAAAATATGGCGGGAGCGCTCGACCGCGAACAGACTGGCCAGCACGAGCGGCAGCAGGATCAGCAGGAAGTAACAGGTCAGCCGGAACTGAATGTTGCTCTGGAACCGGTCCCGCAGACGGGATAGGGGATTGTTCACGATGAGCCATCCTCCTCGCGCTGCGCATCGTACCAGGCATTGACCTCCCGCGTGATCTGCTCGCCGCCCTCGGCGTACCACTGCGCTACGAAGTCGTCGAAGGCCTCCGGCGGATCGACGCCGACGACGATGCGGGTGAACACCTCCTCCAGCTCCCTGAGCCGGGTCATATGCCCGCTCATCGCCGGCGTCGGCGTGCCGTAGAAGCGATCGGGGATCAGATTGTGCGCGATCCGCTGCTGATTGTCGTACAGGCGGAACTGCTCGCCAAGCGAGTCAAGCCGCCTCTTGTCCAGCAGTGGATCGGGGATATCGACCAACGCCTGATACATGCCGCGATACAGATGCTTGTCATGCTCGGGAAAGTCGGTCACCATCCGGCCGTCCTCCATCGTCCAGATCTCTCCCTCGAAGCCTAACTTGAGGGCCTTGGCGCCGTCGCCCGCGATGAAATTGAGCAGCTGTACGACCCGCTCCGGGTGTTCGGCACCGACGGGCGTCACATTGAAGCCGCGGATCAGATTGTTGCCGTAGACGCCGTACGTCCCGCTTGGTCCAACCGGATAGTCGAGCGCGATCCACTCCGCCTCCGGATCGTTGCGCATGCTCTGCGCGATCGGCCCGCGCGTATCGTACCAGGCTGCGGAATAAAGGCCCACTTGACCGCCCGCGATCTTGTCGATCAAATTGCCGTTGCGGTTAAGCGGGAAGAGCGGGTCCAGCAGCCCCTCGCGGTATAGCCGCGCCAGGAAAGCCAGCCCCTCCTTCATCTCCGGCAAGGTGCTGCCGTAGACAAGCTCGCCGCCGCGCTCCAGCCAGATGCCGCGCTGCACGCCGAAGGCGCCGAGCAGCGGCGCCGAGCGCCCGAGGTCCTCGGTCAGCAGCAGGCCGATCGTATCGTCCTTGCCGTTGCCGTCGGGGTCGTCCTCGGCGAAGGCCCGAATCACCTCGTAATAATCGTCCAGCGTGACCGGAGGCCCCAGACCGAGGCGGTCCAGCCAGTCCTTGCGCGCGTACATCAGCTCCGTGCCCTGCACCTCCATCAGGCTCGGGATGGCATAGATCTCCCCCTCGTACCGCACGCGCGCCCACGCCTCCTCGGGAATGCGACGCAGCAGCTCCTGCCCGTACGTCGCGAGGAGATAATCGAGCGGCAGCAGCTTGCCCCGGTCCACATATTCATCCACCCATACCGGATTGTAGGTATGGATCAGATCGGGCAGCTTGCCCGAGGCCATAATGGCGTTCAGCTTCTCCTCGTACACCTCGCTCGGCGGCAGCTCCACGCGTACGTCCAGCTCCGTCTCTTCGCGCACGTAGGCGATATACGGATTCGTGTTCTCGTCCATGCCGTCCGGGAAGGTCAGCCCGAGATCGTTGATGACGATCTCGACGCGGGCCTCCTCTCGGACCGCGACCGGGCCTCGCGCCTGCTCGCGCCCGAGCGACGCCGTTAGCAGGACGAGGAGCAAGAGCGACAGACTGATCGCGAGCTTGCGCATGTTCGACTCCCCCATCCATCGGAATGTGAAGAATCATACCACAATTCAGCGAATAGAAGTTTAAAATTTATCGCCCTTTAGCGAAAATAGAATGGGGATGTAAGAAAAACGAACAAACGTAAAGCGTTTGCAATTACGTGGACAAAGAGGAGGGCCTGTCCACCGAAAGGACAGCTCCTCCTCGTTCCACAAAATCGAGCGCCTGGACGGCATATGCAACGCCGCCCCGCTTGATTTCAAGCGAAACGGCCCGCGCCCTACTTGGCGGCGCCTTCTCGCACTATAGCGGCCGCAGCGCCGGCCACTCCAGCTCGATGCCGGCCTCGCGGAGCTGCTGCTGATACGCGCCCAGCGCTGCGGCATCGCCCCGCAGCTCACGTGGCCGCATGCCGTGCACGAAGCAGTAGCTCACGCAGTGCGCCGCCGCCTCGCCGATGTTCCACTCGACGGGATGGAGACGGTAGCAGCCGTTCGTAATATGCGTGACGCCGAGATTTTTGGCGGCGGCCAGCAGGTTGTTCACGCGCACCGGGATGAGACTGCCGAGCGGAATCTGGAACGGCAGCGACGAGATATCGATGTACGGCCGTCCGCCCGTGCTCGGATGCAGATCGATCCGGTAGCAGCCGACCCCGACCGTGTCGGCGAAGCGCTCGGCCTGACCATCCGGTCGGCAAGCTGTAGCGACATGCTGCTCGAGCACCGTGAAGACGGCGCGGATTCGACGCGATTCGCGAATGTACGGGTACATTGCCAGCCCGTCCTCTGTTCCCGTGACGTCCGGCCGCAGCCGAAGTCCCGGGTAGCCCTTCCCCCCGTCCGGACGGGGCGCCTCGGTCTGCATCCAATACAGCATCGACAGACTCAATTGCTTGGCCGCCTCCAGATGGAGGGTCCGTTCCGCTGGCGGGACATCGATGACCGAGCCGAGCCAGTAGTCGTTTTGCGGCCAATTGACGAGCGTCATCGAGGTGCGATGCGGCCCCGGCGCCAGATGCTCGCGCGCAGCGATCTGGCGGTAACGGAATAGCGAGAACGCTCCGTCGCCCGGGAACAAGCCGTAGCGAATCGGCTCCATCGTCGCCGGCCGCACCCCGGTCCAGCTGAGCAAGCGATCCGGCCAAAAATCGGGCTGGTACGACGCCCAAAAGTCATACTGCTCGGGTCTGGCAATCGTGTGGTCCTCGCCCTCCAGGTAGTCCATGGCAAAGCACTGCGTAAAGCCCTGCATATTCTGCGGCTGCGCCTCGCCCTCCACGGCATGCGGCTCCCCCGTCTCGCTACGCGACTCCGCGCCAGTGACGTACTCGACGCCCGCCAGCGGCAGCACGTCTCCGCATTCCGTCGCGTCGAGAAAGTATGGCGCGCTCAGCCGCAGTCTGCGGCCGCTGTCAAGGCTCTGTACGGTCACGGCGACGATCTCGTCGCCGGACGTCTCCGCCTGCACCGGGACATGACGCGTCCACAAACGCAGCTGGCCGCTATGAAGATACGGCGCCAGCATGCCTTCCAGTACGGCCAGCGCGACACGCGGCTCGTGGCACAGGCGACTGACGCTGCCGCCGCCGGGATTGAGCTGCGGAGCGGTCCGCGCCGCCTCCGTGAGCGGCAGTCGCTCGCGATAGTAGTCCCGCACGCCCTCTCGGAATTGGCGGTACGTGCGTGTGCATCCGAACGACTCGATCCACGGGTGCTCGTCCGGCGGCACGGCTTGGCTGGTCAGTTGGCCGCCGATCCAGCGCGTCTCCTCGGTCAGGATGACCGTCAGCCCTGCCTTCGCCGCAGCCAGCGCCGCGGCGACGCCGCCCGTCCCGCCCCCGACAATGACGAGATCGGCTTGCTGCGTTTGCTTCATTCGTTATGACCTCCTTGCCTGCCGCGTGCAAGCAGCGGGCCTTTTTGTTCCATTGTAGGAGCCTGCCGAACGATACGCTAGGGTAGAGCGATGACCTTTTTTGGTAACCTGGTGCGATGGTATTCGACTGACCACGCCACAAGGAGGCGGGAGACGCATGGAGCCGGACGAGCAGATCCGATACTGGCAGCATGCCGCAGCCGAGCCGACGACGCGCACCGTCACCGGCGATTTCGACCATGACGTGCTGCAGGGCGTGCTCGAAGAATGAGCATGGGCGGCAAAGCCGCTTGACTCCAAAACGACGGCAGCCCCCCGATCCGCCGAATAATCGGATCGGGGGGCTGCCGTTCGCATGTCGGACAAGATCGGCGCGGCCATGCGGCCGCTCCCGCTACAGCTCGGGAATCTCCAATTGCGCGCCGGCCTGCAGTTGATCGCCGTCGGCCAAGCCGTTCGCTTCAGCGATAGTCGCCGCATGCTTGCCGGAGCCATAGTACTGGCGCGCGATGCTGTAGAGCGTATCGCCGCGCTGCACCGTATGCGTCCAGCCTCCGGCGGTTCCGTCCTCCTGCTCCGCCGCGGCGAGCGGAGGGATCTCCAGATTGCTGCCGGCCTTGAGGTCGTCGGTCGCGGCCAGTCCGTTGTGCCGCGCGATCAGGGCCGCGTAGTCCCGCGAGCCGTAGAACTGCTGCGACAGCCGGTAGAACGTATCGCCGGCCTGCACCAGATAGGTCGCGGGCAGCTCCACCTTGGTATAATCCTGCAGCGGCCGCTCCGAGGCATCTGCGCCGGAGGACGGCGCCGGGATCTTGAGCTTGGTGCCGACCTTCATGTCGTTGAGCAGCACGATGCCGTTGTGCTCGGCCAACAACGCCACGTATTGCTTGGAGCCGTAGAACCTCGCCGAGATCGAGCTGAGCGTGTCGCCCTTGCGCACGGTGTAAGTCGTCGGGAAGCTGCGCTCGTCAGCCGCGCCGCCATTCCCGCTCGTACCGCCGCCGCTCGCGCCGTTCGAGCCCGTGCTGCCGCTGCCTGAGGCCGAGTCAACTGCCGCGCCTGATGACTCGCCCGATGATTCGCCGCCTGCAGCGCCCGCGTCCTCATCCGTCTCTGTCCCGCCCGTTGCTTCCGGCTCGCTTGCTTCCCCTGACTCGCCTCCCGGCTCATCCGCTGGATCGGACACGCTGGAGCCGCCTTCGTCGGAGCCGCCGTCTTCCCCTGCGCCGCCGGATGCCGGCCCGTCTCCCGCGTTCGTGTCGTCCGCCGGGGCTTGTCCGCCGCCGCCGTCCTGCGCTTGCTGCCCGTCCTGTGCCGGGTCGTCGAGGTTGCTATAGATCCCGTACAAGACGCCGCAGACGATGACCAGAATGGCCAGCACCGCGATGCCCAGCCACATCTGCCGCCGCCTTTTGCCGGGCTCGCTGCCGCCATGGCGGTCCGACCGCGACCCTAGCGGGCCGCGTTTGGCATTCAATTGTGGATCCATGGTCCGCACGCTCCTTTGTACGCCCGCAGGCTGTCCTATCCATCTATTGTACGCAGATGCATGACCTCGTGTAAATCCCCGTCCAGGCCTAAAAGTGCCCTACTCGCCGC
Organism: Paenibacillus sabuli; assembly: GCF_014705605.1. Taxonomy (GTDB): domain Bacteria; phylum Bacillota; class Bacilli; order Paenibacillales; family Paenibacillaceae; genus Paenibacillus_D; species Paenibacillus_D sabuli. The sequence continues at coordinate 53,057 of NZ_JACXIZ010000016.1, read as the reverse complement.
CGCGGCGCTCGAAAGCCGTCACGATGCCGATCAGCACCTCGACGGCGCGCACCATGTGATCGGCCGAGATGTATTCGTAGCGGCCGTGATAATTCTCCCCGCCGGTGAACAGATTCGGCGTCGGCAGGCCCATATACGAGAGCTGCGAGCCGTCCGTGCCGCCGCGGATCGGCTCAATGATCGGCTCGATGCCAAGGCCAAGCATCACATCGCGCGCCGCCTCGACGATCTCGAATACCGGCTCGATCTTCTCCCGCATGTTGAAATATTGGTCCTGAATCTCGAGCGCCACCCGGTCCGCGCCGTAGCGGCCGCGCAGCTCCTCCACGAGCGTCGTCAGCTCCGTCTTGCGGCGGGCAAAGCCATCCCGGTCGAAGTCGCGGATCAGCAGCTGCAGCCGCGCCTCCTCCACCGTGCCCTGAATGCCCATCAGATGATAAAAGCCCTCGTACCCCGCCGTGCGCTCGGGCGTCTCGTCTGCGGGCAAGCGGGCCGCCAGCTCGGCCGCCATGCGGGCGGCGTTGACCATCTTGCCCTTGGCCGTGCCGGGGTGCACGTTGACGCCGTTGCAGACGATCGTGGCCAGCGCCGCGTTGAAGCTCTCATACTGCAGCTCGCCGAGCGGACCGCCGTCCACCGTGTAGGCGAAGTCCGCGCCGAACGCCTGCACATCGAAGCGATGCGGGCCGCGGCCGATCTCCTCGTCCGGCGTGAAGGCCACGCGCAGCCGCCCGTGCCGCAGCTCCGGATGCGCCTGCAGATGGGCGAGCAGCGTCATGATCTCGGCGATGCCGGCCTTGTTGTCCGCGCCGAGCAGCGTCGTGCCGTCGGTCGTGATCAGGGTATGGCCGGCGTACTGCGCCAGCTCGGGAAATTCGCGCGGCGAGAGCACGACGGGCGGATCCTGGCGCAAGACGATATCGCCGCCCTCATAGTGCACGACCTGCGGACGGACATTGGCGCCGCTCAGCTCCGTCGCCGTATCCAGATGAGCGAGCAGCCCGATCGTCGGCACCGGCCGATCCGTGTTGGCGGGCAGCGTCGCCATCAAGTAGCCGTTCTCATCGAGCGTGATCTCCTGCAGGCCGAGGCCCTGCAGCTCCTCCGCCAGAAGCTTCGCAAGCACGAGCTGACCCGGCGTGGACGGGCAGCTCGTGCTTGTCGGATTGGACTGGGTATCGATTTGGACATAGGCGCTTAGGCGCCGGATCAGTTCCTGCTTCACAGGCACAGTTCCCCTTTCGCACTGGGCGCAGCCAATCCGAGCTCACCCGGACACGAGGCAAGATCAGACGGCTGCTGAATTACTCCCATTTTGCGGCAGCCGGGGGCGAATGTCAATTTTCGACTGGAACGACGAACCGGACACGACAAAAACCCCGTCTCCAGCGGAGACGGGGGTGAAGCCAATCGTATTTATTGGGTCGCCGGAATGACCAGCACGTCGCCGGCCTTGAGCCGGTCGCTGTCCTGCAGCGTATTGGCCTCGACAATCAAGCTTGCCTGCGAGGCGCTGCCGTAATAGAGCAGCGCGATGCTGTAGAGCGTCTCGCCCTTCTGCACCGTGTGCTGCTGCGCGGACGCAGCAGCGGGCGCGGAAGCCTCCTCGGACGCCGGAGCTGTCGCCTCAGACGATGCCGACGATGTCGGGGAAGCCTCCTTGCCCTGCGCCGTACGCGCATTCTCGAGCGCCGGGATCTCCAGCGACGAGCCGGCCTTGAGCGCGCCCGTCTCGTCCAGCCCATTGTGCAGCGCGATCGCTTCGGCGTGCGCGCCGGTGCCGTAGAATTGCTTCGACAGATGAATCAGGGTATCGCCGGATTGCACGAGATACGTCGCCGGCAGCTCGACCTCCGTATAATCCGGGCGCGTAAGCGACGAGGTCTCCGCTACTAGGGTGTCCACAGTCGGCAGCTCCAGCGTCGTGCCGGCCTTCATGGTATTGATGAAGATCAGATGGTTGTATTCCGCCAGCGCCGCTACATACTGCGCGGAGCCATAATAAGCTGCCGCAATCGAGGTCAGCGAATCGCCCTCCTGCACCGTGTAGACCGTCGGCAGCTCCAGCGCCGGCTGCTGGCTGGCGCCTTCCTCTGCTGCCTGTTCGGCCGAGGCCGTCGAGACGGCCGTCTTGCCTCCTGCAACCGCCGTCGATGGCTCGGCAGGAGCTTCGACAGCCGCGCTTTCCTCGGACGACGCAGGCGGCGCGCCGGCGCCGTCAGATTCCATCGTCGCATCTGTGGCGGAAGGCGCGGCTGCCTCGGCGTTCGGCACGCCGGCTGCAGCGCCGGAATCGGCTTTCGCCTGTTCGACCTTTGCAGGGGCATTTGCCGCGCTCGGCGCGTCAGCTCCAGCACGCTCGGCTGCGCCGACAGGCTCGGCCACAGCCTGCGCCTTGGCTGCGCTCGCATCCGCAGCGCCGGCTGTATTGTCATTCGCGGGCTCCAGCGCGAGATCGCCGCTCTCATTCGTCTGCCCGTCCGTTTGCACCGTGTCATTGTTCATGGCTCCGGCAGCCAATGCCACGTGCTCCAGCCCGGTGCGCGTGGTAAGGTACATGTTGTACAGCATCCCGCACATGACAGCCAGAGACAGGACTACCGCGATGCCCAGACCGACCATCATGCGTTGCATCTTTGGCTTTTTACCTGTGGGCCGCCTGCGCGGCGAGAATACCATATCGCTTTGTTGGGAATCCAAAACCTGATCTTCTCCTTTATTCGTCAAATTATTGGGCCCAAGGATTCTAAATAACACGTAACAAGCATCCAAAGACCCTTGTTGTTGATCCTTAAGGCTCATCCACTGACAGCATACTACACGAATCTGAACAAAAACTAAACATTGGAAAATCCGGACGTATTGTCAATTCACACAAACGAAAGGGTATTGCGCATCAAACTGGAAATTCTTCTGCATCGCTCGACAATCTGAGTCCAAAAAACACGGCCTACCCCTTTCGAGTAGACCGTGTTTTGCGGCGCAATCAGCGCCAGTTTTGAGGCGGGGGCGGGGGCGGGGCGTAGTGGCCGCCATCCGGACCGCGCGGATCCGCTTTGTTTTGGAAGAGGCTCACCAGAAGCAGCAGCCCTGCGGCCAGATGCAGCGCCCAGCCCAGCAGCGGGATGGAGCCGAGCAAGGAAGCTACGATGCCCACGACCGAGCCGTACATCGCCTCCCGGCTCCGCGCCGAGAGCACCAAGGTCACGATATGCACCACCAGCATGAATGTGAGGACGGTATAACCGCTCCCCAAGACAACGGCGCCGCCCAGCAGCGGGATGGCCAGCAGCAGCTCGCCAAAGCCGGAAAGCAGTTTCATCAGTTTTGCCATGCGCGCATCCCACCTGTCCTTGTATAAATACGATCATTCCCTGCGTATATGTTGTTATACGGTACAGATGCGATTCGGTTACATGCACGCTTTATTAATGGATTAATGATAAAATTCACTGTTAAATACGATAAAAGATTCATGTTCCCTTTTGACACTTACCAGTAGTCGGATAGCTGTATATTCGATACAAGTTAATTGTTTGACATTGCTGTTTTTTTTGATCGGAAAATCGAATCACCCACCCTGCTCGCCCTTCCTCAATGCTGTAAAATAAAGGGTGCTGGCTGCTACCATATCTATCTTTCGCTACTTCGATTGCCTTATTTCTCCCGAACGGAGGGATGTGGTTCCAATAATAAATAAAGGAGAAGATGAGTACTCCGCTAATAGCAGCAGAGCTAAAAAAAAGAAAAATCTTTTTGTGTCTATGCACTTGTAAACTACGCAAACTGTAAAAATGAAACAACACGACTGCGAAAAATAAAACCATGCTCCCCCATACCATTAATATGTCCAAATAGCTTTACCAAACCTTCACCCCCGCTTAACGCCCCGTTGATACAAGCCCATTAAGCTACTTGAGGAAACGTTAAAATTACGATCCACTGAAGAGAGGGAGTGCCTGGATGAACACGAAAGCACGCTGGATGCGCAAGATGGTGGCCGGCGCGATGGCCGGAAGCCTGCTCGCCGCCTCGGCAAGCGGAGCGGCCGCACAGGATGCCGATCTGACGCAAGCATCGGCGCAAGCCGAAATCGAGAATGTCATTCTGCTCGTACCGGACGGAATGGCCATTGATGCTACCGCCCTGGCGCGCTGGTACAAGGGCTCGGCGCTGACGCTCGACAGCATGGCGAGCGGGCTGGTACGCACGCATTCGGCGGATGCGCCGATTGCCGACTCGGCGCCGGCGGGCACCGCCTTTGCCACCGGCTACAAGTCGCACACCGGCTTCGTCGGCGTGCTGCCGGACGAGGCGACGACGCCCGGCGTCCCCACGGTCGACCCCGCCGACGCCCGCAAGCCGATCGCTTCGGTGCTCGAGGCGGCCAAGCTGGACGGCAAGGCGACCGGCATCATCGCCACCTCGGAGATCATGCACGCCACGCCGGCCGACTTCACCGCGCATTATCCGAATCGGGGCAACTACGACGCGCTCAGCATGCAGCAGGTCTACAACGGTGTCGACGTCGTGCTCGGCGGCGGCAGCCAGTTCCTGACGCGCGAAGGCCGACCGGACGGCGCCAATCTGATCACGTCCATCCAGGCCCTCGGCTATGACTATATTACGACGCCGGACGAGCTGCGCCAGACCGACGCAGCCAAGGTGTGGGGCATGTTCGCTCCCCGCGCGATGGCCTACGACATGGATCGCGACCCGGCCGAGCAGCCGAGCCTCGCCGAGATGACGGACAAGGCAATCGAGCTGCTGGACCGCGACGAGGACGGCTTCTTCCTGATGGTCGAAGGCAGCAAGGTCGACTGGGCCGCGCATGCCAATGACCCGATCGGCATCCTCAGCGACGTGCTGGCCTTCGACGAGGCGGTTAAGGTGGCGCTCGACTTCGCCAAGGAAGACGGCAGCACCGCGGTCATCGCCGTCACCGACCACGGCAACGGCGGCTTGACGATCGGCGACCGGGCGACGAGCGGTACATACGACAAGGAGCCGTTGTCCGCCTTCATCGGTCCGCTCAAGAAGGCCAAGCTGACCGGCGAAGGCGTGGAAGGCAAGCTGAACGAAGGCCGTACGAACGTCGAGCAGGTCATGGCCGACTACTACGGCATCACCGATCTGACGGACGAGGAGCTGCAGGCGATCCGCGACGCTCAGCCCGGACGCCTGAACTATGCGGTCGGCCCGATGATCAGCGCGCGCGCCCACATCGGCTGGACGACGGGCGGCCATACCGGCGGCGACGTCGTGCTGTACACGTACGCGCCCGAAGGCGCCGAGCGTCCGATGGGCGTCATCGACAACACCGATATCGCCTGGTACATGGCCGAGTCGCTCGGCCTCGATCTGGATGCGACCAGCGAGCGGCTGTTCGTCGATGCCAAGAAGGCGTTCGCCGCGATCGGCGCGGACTATCGCACCGACGGCGACCAGCTCGTCGTGACGCTGGACGGCCAGACGCTGGAGCTGCCGTTCCACAAGAGCATCGCCCGCCTGGACGGCAAGAGCGTCGCGCTCGAAGGCGTGATCGTGCACAACGGCAAGCGCATCTATGTACCGCAGCAGGCGGTCGAGCTGCTCGCCAGCTAACCCCTCGTTCTACCGGCAAGCCCCCGCTATACCCCTCTGCTATCCAAAGACGCCTCCGGCGAGCACCGCGCATGCGGCTTGCCGGGGGCGTCTCTTGTTCGTATATCGGTGCCGACCGCCGCACAGGTGCGGCGCAGCCGATGATTACGGGACGGTCACATTGTCGAAGTCGGCGCGGCGGATGACGTCGGGGAGCGGGACGCGTTCAGGAAGCGCCGCGTGCAGCCCGTCTGCGCCCGAGCGGGATGCACATCGGCGTACCGTAGCACGGGTCATTGACAATCCGGCAGCTCAGTCCGAATACCTGCTCCACCGTGGCGGCCGTCATTACGTCCTCCGGCGGACCCTCGGCATACAGCCTCCCCTCGCGCACTGCCACGATGTGATCGGCGTAGCGCGCCGCCAGATTCAGATCGTGCAGCACCATGACGATCGTACGCCGCTCGGCGGCATTGAGCTCGTCCAGCATATCCAGGATCTCGATCTGATGCGTCAGGTCGAGATAGGTCGTCGGCTCGTCGAGCAGCAGCGTGCCGGTGCCCTGCGCCAGCGTCATCGCGATCCAGGCGCGCTGCCGCTGGCCGCCGGAGAGCGCATCGACGGCGCGATCCGCGAGCGCCTCCATACGCGTCGCCTGCAGCGCCGCCTGCACCATCCGCTCGTCCTCGGCCGACCATTGCTTGAGCCAGCTCTGATGCGGATAGCGGCCCTGACGGACGAGCTGGCGCACGGTCAGCCCCTCCGGCGCGGACGGGCCCTGGGGCAGGATCGCCAATTGGCGCGCCACCTCCTTGGTGGCCATGGACGCAATGTCCCGGCCGTCGAGCAGCACCGCGCCCTCGACCGGCTTGAGCAGCCGCGCAACGGTGCGCAGCAGCGTTGATTTGCCGCAGCCGTTGCTGCCGATGAAGACGGTGATGCGGCCTTGCGGGATCGTCAGATTCAGGTCCTGCACGATCGGCTTGTCGCCATAGGCGACGGTGAGATGGCTGGCTTCCAGCACGGTCACGGCCTGTTCCTCCTTTTTGTTGCCCAATGCAGCGTACTCGGCCGTGCGAGACGGCCTCCATGGCCTACTGCCTTCGGATCTTCGGTAATACTTCGTCCTCCCCGCCCATACGCGCCATACGCGATCATCGATTGCGGCCTCTGAACAGCAGGTAGAGGAAAAACGGCGCGCCGACACCTGCGGTGAACACCCCCGCCGGTACGTCCAGCGGATAGAACGCCGTGCGGGCGATCAGGTCGGCGGCGAACACGATCAGCCCGCCCAGCAGGCCGGCGACGACCAATTGCCCGCCCAGCGGGCGACCGACCAGCCGCCGCGCCAGATGCGGCGCCAGCAAGCCGACGAAGCCCACCGCTCCCGCCACCGAGACGGCGAACCCGGCCAGCACCACGCTGATCAGCAGCAGCGCCGCGCGGTGCGGCTGGATCGCCACGCCCAGGCCTCCGGCCACCTCGTCGCCGAGTTCCTGCGCATTGAGACTGCGGGCGAATGCCAGCGCCAGCGGCAGCCCGGCCGCCACGACCGGCCAGACCGTATGCACGTCCTGCCACGACGCGCCGTATACGCTGCCGGTGAGCCAGATGTACGCCTCGCCCGCCGACACCATCGGGCTGCGTACGATCATCATCGTCGTCACCGCACTGGCTGCCGCGCTCAGCCCGATGCCCACGAGCACGAGCCGGATCGGCGTCACCCCGCCTTGCCACGACAGCGCGTAGATGAGCAGCGAGACGAGCAGCGCGCCGGCGATCGCCGCCGCCGGCAGCCACTGCAGGCTGACGGTGCCCGCGGCGTAGGTGAGAAAGGCGACCGCCGCCGCCGAGGCGCCGCCGGTAATGCCGACGATGTCGGGTGAGGCGAGCGGATTACGAATGAGACCCTGCAGGATCGTCCCCGAGATGCCGAGCGCGGCGCCGACGAGCAGCGCGGTCAGCACGCGCGGCAGCCGCAGCGTCAGCACGACGAAGTCATGCTCGCCGCTGCCGATGCCGAGCATCGTCGCCAGCACCTCCCACGGCGGGATGCTCGTATGACCCAGACCCGTCCCCGCGATGCAGACGAGTGCCGCGAGCAGAGAGAGCCCCCCGATGAATCGCAGCGTCCGACGCTCGATCTGAAAGTTCACAGCGCCTCTCCTGCTGCGATACGTGTACACCCGGTTCATCGCCAGACCACTCCCTTGCGTGCGTAGTAGACGAAGAACGGTACGCCGATGAGCGCCGTCATGACGCCGATCGGCACCTCCTGCGGCATCAGGACGAGGCGTGCGGCCACATCCGCCAGCAGCAGCAGCGCAGCGCCGAGCACTGCCGCATAGGGCACGAGCCAGCGATAGTCATTGCCGGTCAGCGCACGCGCCAGATGAGGGACGACGAGGCCGACGAAGCCGACCGCGCCGACCACCGCTACCGCGCCGCCGGCCAGCACGACGATCAGCACGCCGAGCACTGCCTTGACGAGCAGCGTATTCTGCCCGAGTCCGCGGGCGATCTCCTCGCCGGTCGCGAGCAGATTGATCGCCCGCCCCATCACCAGCGCGATCGCCAGCGCCGCGAGCAGGAAGGGCAACAGCACGACGAGATTGTCCAACGGTCGCCCGCTGACCGAGCCCGCCAGCCAGAACAGCACGTCCTGCAGCCCGGCCTCGTCCATGACGAGGATCGCCTGGGTGAAGGACGCGCACAGCGCCGTGATCGCCGCGCCCGCCATGACGAGCTTGACCGGCGTCAGTCCGTCTCGGCCGAGCGAGCCGAGCCCGTAGACGAGCAGCGCCGCGAGGGCCGCGCCGGCGAAGGCGAATCCCATCAACGGACGCATCGCATGCACGTCGAGCAGCAGCGCCGCCAGCACGACGAACAGGATGGCGCCGCTATTGATGCCGAAGACGCCCGGCGAAGCCAGCGGATTGCGCGTGAGCGCCTGCATCAGCGCCCCGGCCACCGCCAGCGCGGCTCCGGTCGCCGTCGCGATCAGCGCCCGCGAGAGCCGCTCCGTATGAATGATGATATGCTCGACCACGGATGCGTCGTAATGCAAGAAGGACGCACGAAGCACCTCCCAGGAGATGGAGGTGCGACCGAGCATCAGACTGCACAGGAAGGCCCCGCAGAGCAGGGCCAGCGCCGACAGTAATCCTAGGACAGGATGCCTGGCGATCATTGATCAAGGCCGAAGTGCGCGTACAGCTCGTCCAGCATGATGTGCGCGGACAGGTAGCCGCCCGCGAAGTTCCATGCCGTGCCGTCTACCTGTACGACGTGGCCGTTCTTCACCGCGTCGAGATTTTGCCACAGCGGGTGCGCGGTCCACTCTTCATACAACTGATCGACAGCGCCCGTCTCGTCCGGCGAGTTGAAGTTGAAGATGACGTCCGCATTCATGTCCTGAATGCTCTCCTTGGAGGTGAGCTGCACGCCCCATTCCTCCGAATCGTGGCCCGGCGGACGCGTGAAGCCGAGTTCTTTGAGGATGCCGCCGGCGTAGCCGGAGTAGAAGATTCGTGCATGATCGGCACGGAAGTTGGTGATCGTCGCCTCGATCGGGAGCTGTCCTTCCATCTGCGTCTTGAAGTCGGCGACGCGCGTATCCCATGCCTGCATCAGCTCGTCGGCCTTGTCCTGCTGACCGAGCGCCTCACCCATCAGCCGCACCGTGTCCTTCCAATCGTATACCTGGTCGATCATGACCGTCGGCGCAATCGCCGAGAGCTGATCGTAGATCTTCTCATGACGCAGCTTCGTCGCCAGAATGACGTCCGGCTTCAGCTTGTGCACTTCCTCCAGATTCGGCTGATGCTCCGCGCCCAGCAGCGGCACATCGCCCAGCGCATCCTGCAGATACGCGTACACCGGCTCCTCCGGCGACCACGACTCGACGATGCCGACCGGCGTTATGCCGAAGGCGACGGCGACATCGTTGGCGCCCTGGTACAAGGAGACGACCCGCTCCGGCGTGCCGGTGACCGTCGTCTCGCCCATCGCATGCACGATCGTGCGCGACTGTGCTTTCTCCTCTGCCGGCTCAGCCGCATTCGACTGCGCTGCACCGCTGTCTTCCGTCTGTGCCTGTGCGGCGTCTTGCGCCTCCGCGTCGGTTTCCTCGGCATTGCCGCCTTCTCCACAGCCGGCAATGACCACCACTGCAAGCAGCACTGCGACCAGCAGCATGCCGCTCCATTTCATTCTGCGCATGATGTCCTTCTTCCCCTTTGCCTCATGCTTGCCTTTGCTTGTGACAGCGCGCAAGTGAGTGATAGTGATTCTCATTACTGATTATACGGGGTCGCCCTCAATTGAACATAGACAAAAGCGCGCACTATTTGGACATTTCCGTTCCGAATAGACGCTGCAGCCGGCCCAGCAGCAACTGATGCGAATACGACGTGTACAAGGTGTACAGATGCTGATGCTCCAGCAGGGAATAGACTGCCCCTCGCCGTACTGCGCGCAGTCGCTGCCAGCGTGGATCAGCCTGGAGCCTGCGCATCGTATCTCCGATCTTGCGCAGTGTCGCCGGCGTGCCGTCATTGCGAAAGCTCGTCAGCAGGATGCGGTCGGAATCGTAGCCGAACAACTCCTCCAGCGTCACAACGCGGTAATATTCAATATCCGCGATCCCGTCCGGCATCTGCGCTTGCAGGTCGCCGTAGAGCACCGCCCCGACATTGCGCCTGCCGAACAAGCAGACATGGTCAGGACCAATCCCGGCGATCAGCACTTCCTCCCTGCCGAGTCGCGGCGCGAGCGTCGTGCGCGCTGCCGCCGCCTCCTCCTCATAGTGCGCTAGCCATCGCTCCGCCGTCTCCCGCCGGCCGATCGCAACGGCCAGCTGTCTCAACTGCTCGCGCCAATCGAGGGCGAACGGAATCGTCACAGTGGGCGCGATATGCTCGAACATCGGTACCTTGGGCGCCGTGATCTCGTCGTGCTGCTCATAGGTCACGATGAGGTCAGGCCGCGCCTCCGCGAGCTTGTCCAGATCGGGACGGTAGCCGCCGATCGGGACGATCCCGCGCAGTTGCTCGGGCAGCGGGTAGTAGCCATTGACGAGCGCGGCATAGGGTACCATGCCGAGGGCCAGCAGATGACCGGTCAGGTGATGCTGAAGCGCCACGATGCGCACGGAGGTCCGGATGCGGCTGACATAGGCAGACGGCGACAGGCCCGCGACAAGTTTGAACTTGCGGCTAAAATAGAATTCGTCGTTGAAGCCGACACGTTGGGCAACCATGCGCAGCGCATCCCCGGTCAGCGCCAGCTCCCGCTTCGCTTGAGCGATTCGCACCGCCGCCAGATACGCCAGCGGCGTCTGACCATAGCGGCGCTTGAACAAGCGGGAGAAGTAATCCGCGCTCATCCCGGCCCGCTCCGCCAGCAGCTCCCGGGTAATGGGCTCGCGGTAATGGCGCTCCATGTAGGACGCAGCCTGGTCGATCGCATGACCAGGTACATCCGCATCCGCTTCCGGCGCACGCTGCGCATACGGCAGCAGGTGGGCCAGCAGCTCGTGCAGCAAGGCCGCTGCACGCAGCCGCTCCCAGCCACCGGTCTTCAGCAACCGGTCCATCGTGCGGACTTTGGCAAGCTGATCCGCCAGCTCCGGGACCGGCCATGCCCCGGTCAGCGGCAGCTCAGCCGTCTCGGCTTGGCCGTTCACGATGCGCACCGTCTGAAATTCAATCGCCCAGTACCGGGACCGGCCGCAGCAATCGATGACGATCTCTTCGGCACTGTCGGGCGACAGCAGGATAGCTTCGCCACCCTGCACTTGCAGCCGCTCGTCGCCGCAGATCCGGCGCATGCCCGCGCCGTGCTCCACGAGCAACAGCAGGAAGGCATGGCGCGGCCGCATGCGCATTGTCCCTGTGCAGGGGCGCTCGCCTTTCCCGCCCGCCCCCGCCGGATCGGGGACCTCTTCGTCTACGGCAGACGTTATATGTATGAGAGAATATAGCAATCCGCTGAGCTCATCAGCCTGTGGATTGCACGCGTTGCGATTCATTCGGCAATCATCCTTCGGTGCCGGAGAAGACAGTGACTCGGCAGCTGCCTGTTCTCCCGGAATAGTTGAGAACAATTCTCAACTATGATTGTACGAGATCAGGCGCGCCGTTGCAAGAGCAACCAATCCGCGAGCATACTGCAGCCATGTCGCTTTGCAAATAACTCGATATGGCTTGCCAGGGCCAAAGTGAAATGGAAAAGAGCCTTTGTCGCGGCTAACGACAAAGGCTCTCGAGAACATGGACAAGTCGCGCAAAAAAGCAGCTTCGCTTTTATTCGCCCAGCACCGTCACGGTCAGCGCATCGCTCTGCGTCGCACCGCCGGGTCCCGCCAGCTCGGCCACATATTCGTATTCGCCGGCCGCGCGTCCGCTCACGGCGGTAGCCGCTGTCTGGGCGCCCGGCGTAGCGGCCTGCAGCGGCTGCGTGTCGATCAGCTCGCCGTTTTCGTACAGCCGATACTCTGTAGCATTGGTGCCCCACCACAGGTTCATCGTCATCGTGTAGCTCCCGTCGCCGTCCCAATTATCGCTGGCGAGCGTCGGCATGCCTGGCGCGGCATCTGCGACCGTCACGATATGCGGGGCGCAAGACGTCGCGCCATAACTGTTGATCAGCTCGCACGTATACGTATACGTGCCGTTGGTCCGCCCGCTCACCGCCGACTCCACCGTCTGCGCGCCCGGCGTCTCGTCGGTCAATGTCCGCTCGTCGATCAGCTCGCCGTTCTCGTATAGCCGGTACAACGTGCCGTTGTCGCCCCACCACAGGTTCATCGTGATGCGATAATCGCCGTCGGACAAGCCGGTATCATGACCATTATCGTCCCACAGCACCGGCGTCCCGGGCGCGCCGGCGGCGAGCGGCGTCGCCTCCAGCAGCCATCCGCCCCAAGCGCCGAGCGCGGTCGCCTGCGCCTCGCCGAGCTCCCGGCCGCTCGCGGCCTCTACCACTGTCAGATATGCCTGCAGCTCCGCCCGCGCCTGCGCGCCGTCGCCTGCGGCTGCGGCCGCTCGGCCCGCCTCCAGCAGCTCGGACGCCTGCTCGGCCCACGCCGCGCCGCCACTTGCCTCCGTCTCTGCCGCGAAGCGCGCCGTGAGGACACCCAGGCTCTCGAAGGTCGGATACACGGCGAAGCTAAGCTCAGCCTCTGCCGTATGGCCTGCGGCATCGCGCGCCTCGGCGCGTACCGTCTGCAGGCCCGCCTCCAGCGTATAAGCCTCCGCCTCCAGTGCCAGCCCGGTGCAGCTGTCCGGCGCCAAGCCGGACAACGCATCGGACGCCTGACATGCAATGCGGACGCTCTGGTCGATCGTGTAGACGATCGCTCCGTCTGCCATCTGCGCGTCGACGGCCTCGAGCGTCAGCGCCGGTGCGGTCGTATCCACCTGCACCTGCAGTGTCTGCGCCGTCTCATCCCCTGCGGCCGCAGCCCGGTAAGCGAAGTCGTACACGCCGTCCGCCAGCACCAATGGTCCGTTGTACGGCACGTAGCCCCCCGTCGACGGCAGCGTGCCGTAGACGGCTTGCGTGGCCGTCAGTCGGTAGGCCGCTGCAGCGGCCTGGCTCAGCGTCAGCTCGGGAGCGGCGGCATACCAGCCGCCTTGTCCGTCAGGCTCGGCCGGATTCAGCGCCGCTGCGGGCGCCTCCTCCGGCTGAGCGAGATGCAGCTCCAGATACAGTCCGTGCTCGGCATGCTCCGACGAGCGCAGGCCGAACGGATAGCGATTGCCTGCCGGCGCGTCATGCTGCAGCGCCAGGGCGATCCGGCTGCCGCCGGTCAGCTGCGCCTCCACCAGCGCCGTGATATCGATCGTCCGCCACTGCTCCGTCGCATCCACGCCGACCGACCCGGCGAGCGCGCCGACCGTCGGCCGCGTGTTCCAGGTCACCGTGCCTTCGTCCCACAGCTCGGCGGGATCGAGCGCCATGACGTCGAGCGCATGGGGCACGGTCAGCGTCTCGCCCGCCGTATTGAGCGAGCCGTACACATGCAGCACCGCCTGCTCCAGCTCGCCCTCCAGCATCGGGGCCTCAAAGGCGACATAGGCCTCGCGGTAGTAGTTGAGATTGCTGTCGGACTTGACCGTCAGACTCGGCGAATTGCCATAGTTGTCGTCGCCATAGGTACCGCCCCGCACGTTCGCATCGTCGGTCGGACGCAGGACGACCCGCGACGGATCGCTCACCGTCGCCACGATCGTCTCGTGCACGAGACGCCCCGACGCGCTGACGACAATCGCCGAGATGCGCGCCGTGCCCTCGGCGATACCCGAGACCTCGCCTGCAGCGCTCACGGTCGCGACCGCTGGATCGCTGCTCGCATACGCGATCTGCGCCTCGCTCAGGTCGGCGGGACTGCCGTCAGTCAGCGTGCCGCTCACCGTCAGCTGGGCGCTCTGCCCGAGGGGCACCGTCTCCGCCCCGGACACCGTCACCGCCTCGAGCTCCAGCGTCTGCGGCTCGATGACCGGCCACACGCCGCCGTCATGCAGGATGCGCGCTTCGGTGATGCTCATCCAATTGTTGACCGTATTGCCGTAGCCGACAATCCGGACGTAGCGCGCCGAGGCCGCCGCGAACGCGTGCTCCTCCAGCTCGAGCGTATCGCCGGCGCTCGTGCCGCTGTACAGCGGCGTCCAGCTCGAGCCGTCCAGCGAGCCGAGCACGTCGAAGGTGAAGGCGCGCACGTCCCCCTGATACCAAGCCAGTCGCACGCCGTCTACCGACATCGCGCTGCCCAGATCGTATTGCACCCATTGGCCGTCTCCCTCCGCCGAGAAGAACGTGCCCAGGTTGCCGTCAATCGTGAACGCCGGCGGATACGTGCCGTCGATGCTCGCGGTGACGGGCCCGCCGGACGGCGTACGGAAGTGAATCTGATACACCGCATCCGGCAGGCCGGCTCGCGAGACTGTGACGCTCGCGCTGCCGGGCAGCGCGGCCGCCTGCTGGACGGTGACCGCGTCGCCAGGATCGGCCGTAGTCGCAGCGACGACCGGCACGGACGCGCCGCTGGCCAGCACCCGGGTGTACGTGTACTTGGCGGACGCGAAGTCCGTCAGCGGCGTCCCGTCCACGCTTAGTCCATCCAGCTCCGGCATCGCCGGTGCGTCGATCGACCAGTCTGTCAGCGGCTCCACGGCCGGTGCGGCCAGGGTCGGTTCCCCCTCGTAGAGCGGCGTCAGCAGCACCGACAGCTGCAAGTCGTCGACCTCCTCGAGCTGGATCGCCAGCTTGTGCATGGCGGCGTTGGACGATTGCTCCGCCGGATCGGGCGAGGTCCACAGCGGCGCCGCGTCCATCGAGGCGAAGGCGGCGCCGGTCGCCGGCGAGAGGATGCGCGCCAGCAGCTGCTCGCCGTCGTAGGTGAGCACCGCCGAGCGGCCGTCCGGCGCAATCTCGATATCGGCATGCGTATGCATGAACCACCAGGCGTCCACCGGCGCATTCGCCTCCAGCTCGTCCTGGATCAGGGCCTGGCGGCGGTGGTCCAGCAGCGCGACGCCGCGCTCCCAGCGTGTCACGCCGTGCGGCGCATACGCCTCAGTCAAGTCCGCGATCGAGTAGCTCTCCGCCGGCCCGCTAGCCGTGCGCGTGATCTCGCCGGTCGCCAGCGGGTCCTGATCGGGACCGGAGCCGGGATTGACGACGAGCGTATTCTGCCCCTCGGCGCGCTTGCGGTAGTAGTCCCAGCGCGTCCCGTCAGCCCCGTCGCTCCAGTAGCCGGGCACGCCGTAGTCCTCGGAGCCGAGCTCCTCGGCCCAGCGCTGGCCGAGCGCGTCGAAGACGAAGGTGCCCAGGTCGAGGTCGCCGTGATTCGACTGATTGTCGCCGGCCTTGAAGCCCGTGAACACCGCCTGCTGGTCGTCCCAGGCACTACGCGAGGTGACGACCTCCGAGGCCCGGAAGTACTTGTCCAGCGGCCAATCTGCCGCCGTCAGCGCCTCCGCGTAGCCCGGCTCGTACCAGAGCAGCTGCCGCGGCGTCACATTGGCGCCCTGCAGCGCCCACCAGCTGTAGACCGGCTCGTCGTAGCGCTCGCCCAGCCACAGCATCTCCGGCGGCCGCTGCGTCGTGCCGCTCGCATCATAATAATGGAACATGCGTCCGCTCGGCCCGGCCAGATAGATCGGGTAATCCCCGGTCGTGCTCAGCCCGGGCAGGTCCGCCAGACCGTAGCTGTCGCCGAGCGCTGTCTCCAGCGCATCGATATACGGCACCAGATAGCGCGTCGCGAAGGCCCAGTACCCGACACTCTCGGGGTATGCCCCGTCCGGCGCATATTCGTCGATCGCGATCGGCAGGTTGTCCAGACCGCGGGAGATGATATCGTCCGCCAGGGCCGGGGCCTTGTCGGCCACCGCCAGGGCGCCGAGCCCGAGCCCGCCGTTGGTGACGATGTTCCAATTGTTCGTCGTCGTCGCCCACCAGGCACCGGTGTCATAGCCCTCCTGGCCCGGCGTCAGCCCCAGCTCGACGATCGCCGTCTCCAGCGTCGCCCGCCGCGCCGGCGTCCAGTAGTCGTACAGCCAGTCGTACCCGATCGCGAAGGCATGCGTCATCTCGGCGGTGCTCAGGAAGCTCACCGGATTCCAGTCCGGAAAGGCCGCCGCTGCCTCCAGCTCGTCCCACAGCCGCTCGGCGTAACGGTCATCTTCGCTCACCTGATACGCCGTCGCCAGATAATACGCGCGGTCCAGCACCTGGCGCGTGATGATCAGCAGGGTCCGCCCGTCGGGAAATTCATACTCCGACACCGGCTGCGCGAGCAGCGCCTCGGCCCGCGACTCGATCTGATCGTACCAGGCTCCGGCGGTCGGATCCGTCTGCACCATCGTCCGGATTGCGGCAAAATCGGCTGCCGTCGCCATCAGGCGCGGATGCTCGGGCGACAGGTCCGCAATGACCGAATCCGCCGGCAGACCGGCGCCGTCGGTGCGAATCGAGACGTCGTCAAGATTCACCTTCTCCCCGGGGGAGAGCAGCGCTGCGAACCGCAGCATCACCGGCTGCGTCACATCGAGCGCGGCATTGATCGCACCGCTGGCCACCTCGACGCCGTCCAGGTAGCTCGTATACGTCCCGGTGGACAGATCGACCACCGCTGCGGCGTCGACATACTCGCTGCCGTCGAGCGTCAGGCCGGCCGGCGGATTGGCGATCAGGCCGGGGCCGTTCAGCGAGACCAGTTGCGTCGCTGCCGGCGCGTTATTGTCATTGCTGCGCAGCTCCAGATAGAAGCGGTGGCCCAGCGTCCGCACCCGCATCTCGACGCGGAGCTGACCCTCCTCCTCCAGCGACACGCGCTTCTCCACGCGCGGACCGCCGTAGCCGGTCGCCTCGCTCACGCGTGCATATTCCAGCACCTGGCCGCCGTCCTCGGCGATGACCGTCAGCGGCGACTGCGCGCTGCGCGCACTGCTCGTCCATGCGGCATCGTCCGCGCTGTCGACATGCGGCGGTCCGCCCGTCGCATCCTGCTCGAAGTCGTACGCGAACAGCTGAAAAGGCCACGACGGGTCCGCCGCCGCCCGCTCGCCCGGCAGCATGACCGCCGCGAGCAGCGCGGCCAGCAGCGGTGCCGCCAGCCACGCCGCCGCCCGGCCTCCAATCTTGTGCGATACGTTCATCTCAATTCCCTCCTGTAATTGGGGATTCGGGCTTTATTTCCAATTCTAAATGTAAGCCCTTACAGACAATAGTATCGCGAATTACCGGCCCCAAAGTAAATGCAAAAAAGATGAAGGAAGCTGGACAATTGGTTAACCGCGCCGAAAGGCGCGCGGCGTCATGCCGATCGCCCGCGAGAACACGCGCGTGAAGTACAGCGCATCCTCGTATCCGACCTGGCGGGCGACCTCCGACACCGGCAGATTGCTCTCCTTGAGCAGCTGCATCGCACTGTCCATACGAATCCGCGTAATGTACTGCACCGGCGTACAGCCGACGTGACGCTTGAAGAGCACCGAGTAGTAGCTGCTCGACAGCGAGGCCCGGCGCGCCAGCGCCTCCCGCTCCAGCGGGTCCGCGTAATGCTGCTCAATATAGGCGGCGCTGGCATGAATCGCCTGCTCGGCCGGATCCGCCTCGCGCTGCGCGCTCGTCTGATCGAAGACGTGATGCAGCAGCGTCACGAAGGCCAGCTGGGCCCGACCGGCGAAGCCGGGGGACTTGCTCGTCCACAGCCGGTAGAGCCGCTCCATGCCGACGCGCATCCCAGCCTGATCGGGCATCGGCATGACGAGCGGCAGCGGCAGGATGCGCGCTGCCGGGCGCTCGCATGCGGCCGCTTCGCCCTCCCATACGACGCGTGTATAGTCATATTGTACGGTATAGTAACAGAGCGGCCGCTGCGGTTCGCTGCGCAGCACGAGGTGGCGGCCGTAGGGGATCTGGAAGACACAGCCGGCTTCGAGCGCGGTGCGCGCCCCGTCCAGCTCCAGCTCGCCTTCGCCGCCGTAGACGTATACGAAACTGAGCAGCCGGGTCGGATTACTGATAATGTAGGGCTGTCTTTGCCAGAAGTCCCGGTTCCGATGAAAGACATTGATGATGCGGCAATGCAATTGTGCGAGCAGCTCGCGCATGACGCCGTCCCTCCCGTGCGTGGACAGGCCGATCGGGCCTGTCTCGTGTCTATACAATTCGATGATGCGGACCGGGATTCCTTGGCGGCAGGCAAAATAAGCGGATAGCCGGCAGGATAATCCGTACGCGAGGACGAATATGCGATACAATAGAGAAGAATCGAATGCAAGAGAGGAAGAATGCTCATATGATTATCCAACCGAGAACACGCGGCTTCATCTGCACGACCGCCCACCCGCTGGGCTGCGCGGCGCAGGTGCGGCAGCAGATCGAATACGTACGCGCCCGCCCGGCAGTGAAAGGCCCGCGCAGCGCGCTCATCATCGGAGCCTCTACCGGCTACGGCCTGTCGGCGCGCATCGCCGCCGCCTTTGGCGCCGGCGCCGCCACAATCGGCGTCTATCGTCCGAGTCAGGGCAGTGCCCGGCGCACCGCCTCTGCCGGCTGGTACAACTCCGCCGCCTTTGAGCAGGCGGCCGCCGAGGCCGGCCTCATCTCGGCGAGCGTCACCGGCGACGCCTTCGATGCCGCCACCAAAGCAGCCGCGATCGCCAAGATCCGAGCGCTGGTCGGCCAGGTCGATCTCGTCGTCTACAGCGTCGCCACCGCGCGCCGTATCGATCCGCAGACCGGCGAAGCGCGCCAATCGGTGCTCAAGCCGCTCGGCGCTCCCTATACGAACAAGACCGTGAACTTCCACACCGGCGAGATCAGCACGGTCACGATCGAGCCCGGTACCGAGGCCGAGGTCGCGGATACTGTAGCGGTCATGGGCGGCGACGACTGGGCCGCCTGGATCGACGCGCTCCGCGAGGCCGAGGTGCTCAGCCCGGACGCCGGCACGGTGGCCTACTCGTATATCGGCTCGGCGATCACACAGGCAATCTACCGGGCCGGCACGATCGGCGCTGCCAAGGACGATCTGGAGCGCACCGCGCAGCGGCTGGACGAGCGTCTGTCCTCGGACGGCGGCCGCGCCTATGTCGCGGTGACCAAGGCGCTCGTCACGCAATCCAGCTCCGCCATTCCGGTCGTGCCGCTGTATGTGTCCGTCTTGTACAAGGTCATGAAGGAAAAGGGGCTGCACGAGGGCTGTATCGAGCAGTCGTACCGCTTGCTGGCGGAGCGGCTGTACGCGGACGGCGGCACTCCAGTCGACCGGGAGGGCCGCATCCGCCTCGACGATCTGGAGCTGCGCGAGGACGTCCAGGCCGAGGTGACACGGCGCTGGGACGCCCTGACCGGCGACAATCTCGGGGCGCTCGCCGATCTGGAGGGCTACCGCCGCGAATTTTTCCGGCTGTTTGGCTTTGAGATGCCCGGCATCGATTACGAGGCCGACGTCGATCCCGAGGTCGCCATCCCGGCCGCCGTAGCCGCTGAGCCGCCCGCGCGCTAATTTTTCGTATCCGAGGAGGTCCGCCCATGCCCCGTCCGCTCCCGCCCCCCGGCCCTGCGCATGAGCGCCGATCGGCAGATGCCGCGCCGCCGCCGCGTCTGCCGATCGGCGAGATGATGCTCGTCCCGCTGTCGGTGTTCCACGCCCGCCAAATCTGTGACTGGCGCTATCCGTCGCCCTACGAGCGTTTCAATTGGCCTGCCTGGGCCGACATGGTGCGCAGCGGCTCCGATTTCGGAGACCGGCGCGTTCGGCGGCGTCAGTTCGCCGCGATCGTCGATCCCTGGGGCGGCCTGCTCGGATTCGCCCAGTTCTTCCCGCTGGTCGGCGTGCTCCGGCTCGGGCTCGGCCTGCACCCCGAGCTGTGCAGTCGAGGGCTCGGCGCGCGCTTCGTGCGCCTGATCGCCGATGAGGCGAGGCGCCGCGCGCCGGGCGAGCAGATCGATCTGGAGGTGCTGACGTGGAATACCCGGGCGATTCGCGCCTACGAGCGGGCGGGCTTTTGCATCACGGATACGTACGAGCGCGACTCCACGCACGGCCGGGCGCAGTTCCACTGCATGGTTTACCTGCCGGAGCACGGGCCCGGCCAGCCTCCGCTCGAGGCGTAGACTGACCGATGGGCAAGGCGAGACGACGCGTCTTGTTTCCCGCGAGCAGCCCATGAGGTCGCTCGTCAGAGCGCCCGCCAGAGCACCCGGCTGTAATTCTAATGGTCATGAGCGGCGCTCAGTTGCAGCGTCGCTGTCGCAACGCGCTGCAGCCGCACGCTCAGTACGCGTGCGGCTGCAGCGCATCGTGATCGATCCGGTCGACGAACAGCACCCCGCTCGCCGCCGTGTGCACCGACATCGTGCGAATCCGGGTCCTCGTCTCCAGATCGGTGTACGTGCGCGATACCATCGCATCCGCCCGGCCTTCGAGCGCGAGCAGATTCGACACAAAATACGGGCGCCAGCTCCAATTGGAGCCGCGGTACCCGCTCTGTCTGCGCCATGCGCCGCCGCGGCCTTCGCGCACATAATTGGACGAGAGCTGCTGGCCGTCCTCGCGGCACAGGTAGACGCGTATGCAGCTATCGTCAAGCAGCGGCAGGAGCTGCTCGATCAGCCGATCGGCCAGCTCGGCCGCATCCGCGCCGAGCCGGTCCGCATCCGCCGCAGGCGACGCCACCGCTTCGGCATGCACCGCGCCGACCTGCCGCTTGAGCCGACCTGCCGCCCGGCGCCACCGCCGCTCGACGGCCAGCAGGCTCATCCGGTGCGCCTCCAGCTCTTCCTCGATCAGTCCGGCAAACTCGCCCGCGGCGCGGAACTGCGGCTCCGCCGGGGCGAACAAGTAGCCCTGTGCATACCGGGCGCCGATCTCGATCGCCCGCCGCAGATCCTCGCGCGTCTCGATGCCCTCGATCAGCAGGGATGCGCCAATCTGCTCGGCCAACGTCGAGAACGAGCGCAGCGCGCCGAAGTAGCCGTAGTCGCTGGCGCTCTGCTTCATCATGTGGATGTCCACCTTGAGCAGGCTCGGTGCGATCTGGGCGATGCGGTCGGCGTTGCTGAAGCCCTTGCCGACATCGTCAATGGCGATCTGGCAGCCGTGCGCCCGGTAGACGTCGATGATCTCGCGCAGCACCTGCATCGAGCCCAGGAAGGCCTCCTCCGTCACCTCGATGACGATGCGCGACGGCTCGATCCCGTACTTGTGAATCAGTTGGAGCGTGAGCAGTTCGCCCGTTTCTTGGTATTGCTCGTACATCCAGGAAGGCTTGAGGTTGAGGAACAGCTGGGGGCGTTCGCCGTCTCCTCCTGCACGCGCCGCCTGCGCGAGAGCCTGCTCGCGGATGATGCGGTCAATCTCCAGTTGGTCGCCCGCATCGATGCGGGGATCCGTAAAAAAAGGACCGAGTGTGCGGTAACCGCCGTCAACACGCTGACGGCCAAGCACTTCATAGCCGACAATGCGTCTCGTATCCAGCGCCAGGACCGGTTGGAAGCATGGCGCCAGCGTCGACTTGTCGGGCTTTGACGGCAATGGCTGGTTGCTCTCTTCGTTGTACATGTCGATCTCCCTCATCCGGCTGCCGATGTCATAAAAATTGACATTCAATATGTTACGTATTTTAAGGGAGCCGGGGAGGAATGTAAAGCAGCAATTCGATGCTAGGGCATGCCGGTCAGGTAAAAATCGCCTCCAGTCGGCGCGCCCCATCCACATCCTTCTGGGTAACGCCGCCTGCGTCGTGCGTCGTCAAGGACAGCGTTACCCGTTTATAATCGATCACAATGCGCGGGTGATGCTGCATTTCCTCGGCCGCCTCGGCTGCTTGGGCTACCCGGGCGATCGCCTCGGGGAAGCTCCCGAGTGTATACGTCTTCTCGATCGTCTGCTCCGGTCCGCTCGACCAGCCCTCCAGGGTCTGAAGCGCATGCTCGAGCTCGGCTTGGCTCAATATATCGGTCATTGCCACCGCTCCTCTGCTCCAAAGATTCACGTTCCTGCGCGGTTCTGAGACCGCGCCTTTCGCCTGTCTTTCGTCAGGTCAGCCTGACGATCCGGCTCTCCTTGTCATCTACCGCCACTTCGATAATGTGGAACTTCGGATGATAGGTCACCTGACCCTCTCCGACCCGAATGCTGGGCTGCTCGCCGAGTCCGTAGAAGACATCGTCGGCCAGCGCCTCCATGACCTCCTTGCGCTCCGGCTCTTCGAGCGCGTGCCAGTCCTCCTCTGCCATCTCAAAAAACAAGTAACTGTTCGGAATCGCGCCCACCGCTTCGCACAATTCATCCAGGATCTCGCGGTATTCCCTGCCGTGCCGCACACCCATCGTTCCTCCGCCTTCCTGATTAGGATTACCCGCTTTTGCGGGCGGTGACAAGCTTTTGACACAGGTTGCGCACAAAAGTCGCGCAATTGCTCTAATTTCTTGCAATGTTTTGTCGATATATAAGATATGACTATTCTTTTGGACGGGGTGTCGTATGGAAAAATCAACGATCATTGGCATTTTACTCGGTATCGTAGCGGTTGTGCTCGGCATGTTTCTCAAGCACGCGCCGCTCACCAATCTGATTAATCCGGCTGCATTCATCATCATCCTTGTCGGTACAGCGGCCTCGCTGTTTATCGGCTTTCCGATGGCAGAGCTGGCCAAGTTCCCGAAGCTGATCAAGCTCATCTTCACGACGCCGAAGCTCATCGCCCGCGACGAGCTGATCCGTCTGTTCATGGACTGGGCGACGATTACCCGCCGCGAGGGCCTGCTCGCCCTGGAGACGCAGGTGGACGAGATCAAGGACCCGTTCCTGCGCGGCGGCATGAGGATGATCATCGACGGCAACGATCAGGACTTCGTACGCGACGTGCTGCTCGAGGATATCGCCGCCACCGAGGAGCGGCACAAGGCCGGTGCCCTGATCTTCTCCCAGGCCGGCATGTACGCGCCGACGCTCGGCGTACTCGGCGCCGTCATCGGCCTGATCGCCGCGCTCTCGGATATGAGCGACATGAACAAGCTCGCGGCTGCCATTGCCGCAGCCTTCGTCGCCACGCTGCTCGGGATTTTTACCGGCTACGTGCTGTGGCATCCGATCGCCAACAAGCTCAAGCGCATGTCGCGCCGCGAGATCGAGATTCGCATCATGATGGTCGAGGGCCTGCTCTCGATTCAGTCCGGCGTCTCCACGATCGCGATCAGCCAAAAGCTAGCCGTCTTCCTGACTCCTACGCAGCGTGCGAAAATGGCGGAGCAGGAGGAGGGCGAGCTCATTGAGCAAAAAGCATAAGCGCGACGACCATGAGGAGCATGCGGACGAGACCTGGCTCATCCCGTATGCGGACCTGCTGACGCTGTTGCTGGCTCTGTTCATTGTATTGTACGCCACCAGCTCCGTCGATGCCAAAAAATTCGAGGATATGAGCAAGGCGTTCAGCGTCGCCTTCAATACCGGCTCCGGGGTGCTCCAGAACAGCGCCGTCATCACGACCGGCCAGCAGTTCGAGAATGCGACGCGCGAACGGCGCACGGGCTCCGGCGGACAGACCGACGCGCAGGAGATGGAGCGGGAGGCGCTGATGCAGCTCGAGCAAGAAGATCTCGAGGAGCTGAAGGGCCAACTGGACGAGTATATTCGGCAGAACGGCCTGACGACGCAACTGGATACCAAGCTGAATCAATCGCAGCTGATGATTACGATCCGCGACAACGCGCTGTTCGCATCCGGCAGCGCCATCGTCAAGCCCGATGCTCGCGAGCTGGCCGTCGCCATATCCAACATGCTGCAGCAGTATCCCAATTATCAGATCATCGTCTCCGGTCATACCGACAATCAGCCGATCTCGACACCGGCGTTCGAGTCCAACTGGGAGCTGAGCTCCAAGCGCGCGCTCGAATTCATGAATATCCTCATGGAGAATCCGGAGCTCGACCGGCAGCGGCTGCGTGCGACCGCCTATGGCGAATACCACCCGGTCGACACGAACGATACCGAGGCCGGACGCGCCAAAAACCGTCGTGTCGAAGTGTCGATCATCCGCAACTACGTCGATCCGGAAAACGCGGAATCCATCGGCATCACTGGCGGCACCTAGCCATAGCGGCGCCGCTACCTGTAGTGTAGACGAACGGGCTCGCATACAAACCCAAGCGGCAGAGCCTGAAGTGAAATCAAGCTTGCGTTGCGAGATGGCCGGCTCTATTGTCGCCTCGTCATCTCTTTGCAACAGGCGAAATCATTTACTTGCTTATTTTAACAGAAAGCCCGCCGATTCGGCGGGCTTTTTCAAAAGAATAGAAAGTATATGATTTGGCCCATACTTGTCTATCTTTCTCGGAACGTAACTTGTGTCGCCGCCAGAGGACGGCGCCAGCCGTTTCGCCTTGTGGCGCGGCACGTCATCGGGGAGAGACGGCAGGCCGATAGTCCAACGTGCGAAACAGCTGCTCCAGCTCGCCCCGCCCCAGGTCCCGCCACTGGCCTACCGGAAGCTCGCCAAGCTGAATGTTCATGATGCGCACTCGCTGCAGGCGCCGCACCCGGTAGCCCAGCGCCGCGCACATGCGCCGAATCTGGCGGTTGCGTCCCTCCGTCAAAATCATGCGCACCGTCTGGGCGCCGACCCGCTCGACCTGGCAAGGCAGCGTCATCGAGCCCAGCACCTTGACCCCGGTGCGCATCGTGTCCACGAATTGCTCCGTCACCGGCTGGTCCACCGTGACGATATATTCCTTCTCATGTTGGCCTTCGGCGCGCAGGATGCGATTGACAATATCGCCGTCACTGGTCATCAGGATCAAGCCTTCGGAATCCTTGTCTAGCCGGCCAATCGGAAAGATCCGTTCCCGATGCCCGACAAAATCGACGATATTGCCGCGCACATGGCGCTCGGTCGTACTGGTGATGCCCACCGGCTTGTGCAGGGCGATATAGACGAGCGGACTGCGATCGCCGATTAGCGTCCCGTCCACACGCACCTCATCGCCCGGCTCGGCCTGGCTGCCCAGCTCAGCCGGCGCTCCGTTGATGGTAACCCGTCCTTCGGCCACCAGCTTGTCCGCCTCGCGGCGGGAGCAGTGCCCAGTCTCACTGATATACTTGTTGATTCGCATATGCTGCGTTCTCCTCGCTGTCATGATGTGCCCCTGCCGGAGCGCGCTTCGACGCAAGTGCGTGCTCAAGCGTCGCCCGTCGCCGCATCGCGGGCCGGCAGCATGATCGTGACGGTCGTGCCCACACCCTCCTCGCTGCGGATATCGAGCGTGCCGCGGTGCATATGGATGATACGCTGACTCACCATGATACCAAGCCCGGTGCCGGCTTCCTTCCCGGTAAAGAACGGACTGCCCAGCTGCGCCATCATGGACTCCGGCATCCCCGTGCCTTCGTCCGCTATCGTGACCATGAGCATCTGGGGTCCTTGCCGCCCTATCTCGATCTGGATCAGCCCCCCGCGCGGCATCGCCTCAATGGCATTTTTCAGCACGTTGATAAAGACCTGCTTGAGCTGATTCTCCTCGCATGCCAGTACGCAGCGCTCTTCGGTGAAGCGCGTCTCAAAAATAATATTGCATAGATGCGCTTCGCTATCAAGCAAAGAAATGACATCGCCAAGAATGAAGCGAATATCCTTTTGCTCGAATTTGCTCGCCTGCGGCTTCGCCAGAATCAGGAACTCACTGACAATCAGGTTGATGCGATCCAGCTCGGAGAGCATCAGATCGTTGTGCTGCAGGTTCAATCGATTCGTCTGCTGCTGCAACTGCAAGAAGCCCCGCAGCGTTGTCAGCGGATTTCGGATCTCATGAGCAACGCCGGCCGCCAGCTGGCCCACCGTCGAGAGCTTCTCCGATTGCCGGAGCAGCTCCTCCATTTGGTTGCGGCTCGTCATATCACGGGTGATGCTCGCCAATCCGCAGCTTTGGCCGCTGCGATCCTTGATCAGGGACGTCGTCACGCTGACGGGGACGAGCCGTCCCTGGCGCGTGCGACGCATCGTCTCGCGCGCCCCGAGCGGGCGTCCCTCCATGAGCTGGCGCATGTCCTCCTGTTCCTCGCCCAGACGGTCATCGGGCACGAGCGGCAACACCTGCCCCCGCGCCTCAGCCGCACTCCAGCCAAACAGCTTTTCGAATGCCGGATTGACCTTCGTTACACGACGCTCCAGATCTACCACATGGATAGCATCTGTAGTATGATTAAAAAAAGATTCGAGTATTTCATTCATAGCCAAACTCACCTCAGGGCGCCTGATTCGCATCCGCACTCGCATCGCACGTAAGCAATCGCAGCGCGCGGGCACCGCAATCGCTTCTATGCGGCCGGCAGATCGCGGACGGCGCGGCAAGGGATGTCTCATGCAGCGTTACTGCCGCCGTAGGAATTGCTCTACTTGGATCATACCATATTTCACCGCCCTTGAAAGCGCCCCATGGTCCCAACCTTGTGCAGATTCGCCAAAAATTATACACAGGTTTTTCTACATATTCACAAGTGTTCGGGATAGATTGTGCACAAAAATGTGGATATTATCAAGATTATCCACAGACTTATAAACATGCTGTTAACAACGAACGCTCGTTCCCTGAACAACTCGTGATTATTCGACGTTGTTCGACATATCCTCTTACAATATGCCTAGAAGGAGCTGCTTGGACATGCTGCCGATATCCACTCATGAGCGCTGGATGCGCGAGGCCATCGCCGAGGCGCACAAGGCCGAGACGATCCGGGAGGTGCCGATCGGGGCGGTCATCGTCCGGCATGGCAAAGTCATCGCCAAGGGACATAACCTGCGGGAGTCGGTGCACGATGCGACAGCGCATGCGGAGCTCATCGCCATACGCGAGGCCAGCGCTGCGAACGGAGCCTGGCGGCTGCTCGACTGCACCTTGTATGTCACCCTCGAGCCGTGCCCGATGTGTGCAGGCGCGATCGTGCAATCTCGAATCGGGACAGTCGTGTACGGCGCCCCCGATCCCAAAGCCGGCTGTGCCGGCACGCTGATGAATCTATTGCAAGAGCCGCGATTCAACCACGAAGCCGCCGTCATATCCGGCGTTCTACAGGAGGAATGCGCGGCTCTGCTAACGAATTTCTTCCGGCGCTTGCGGGGCAAGCAGGTCTGACCCGACTCGCCAGACCCGGACTTGCTCACGCCATACCGCCGGTCAGCTCGCCCTGGAGCGAATCTCTGGACGCCGGTCGAGCCGCCTCGGCCTCGCAGCTGGCTTGCTCGAGCAAGCGTTGCTTTTTTTCTTTATAATAATCCTCGACCTGGTTGCGCAGAATGAATGCGCGCAGCGCGCTCGCCTTCTCGGCGCTCAGCTCCAGATACCGCGTCCCGTAAAAAATGCCGCCCTTCGTCGTCTCCATGCGCACCACCTCGGTCGTGCAGACGAACGGGAAGCCCAGATCGAGCTCCAGTTCGAGCCGGCTGTCGGTCTGGATGTCCACCGTGGTGGCAATGGAGACTCCGACCCCGCCGAGGCTGATATTAACGGTGGTGACCTCCACCGGCTCGGACATTGCAGCGCGGGGGTGAATGCCGTGCAAGATCGCGTTGAGCTTGCCGGGATGCTGCACGGCGATCCGAGGATGCTGGCGCTTCTCGTTGAAGCGCCGTTTGTTTTCCGGCGGATTGATAATGATGAGCGCGCCCGTATCCTTGGCCACGACCGACGATTCGAACACAAAAAGCCCGATTGACGTGTAGACAATCAGCTTGACCTTCTCCCCGAGCTCAAAGGCATGGGACTGCGGCATTTCCACTTCAATGACATCCCCGGCCACATACGTGATCATGCCCGTCGAGACGTAGTTCTTTTTTTCGACCGCGACCTTTGAATTCAACAAGACCCCGACATCGCTCCCCTCCTTCGCTCCATAGAAGGGCAGCTTTTTTTCCGAGTTGGTTCCTCTAGCGCTCATGCTCGGTTCACTCCTCTACTGTATGGCCCTTACGTAAAAGTCGAGTCCGACCGCCTTTCGACCTATTTCCTGAGCCGTTAGCGGCAGGCTTCCGCTGGTGCGATTTCCGGGAAATGGAGAATTTATGGGAATTCGCGCATGGTCCATAATACTTAATTATAGCAGGATCCTGCTTGTTTTCAATCTTTAATTTAACTTAATTTGGAAACGCTTGCGGGGTGCGGCGCCGGCCAGGCCGATCGTGAATCCTGAGCCGGCCTTCTCAAGTTGCGTCTTTCCGTCCATGCCGAGCCATGTTTCGAATTGCGGTCTAACCGGTCCGTCTCCTATTTATAAAAAAGACGCCCCATTACGGAGCGTCTGAATGGACAGAAGAAATATCCTTTGGGTATGTCCCTGTCCATAAATCCACTGAAAAGAATCACAGCATGGACCATGATGCGCTATTTTCTTCACATCATAACCGCAACCGCTTCGGCGCGCGTCAAGGCAGCCTGCGGAGCAACCGAATGAAGGCCTCGGCCCAGTGTCCGACAATATCGTCCCATTGAGCCAAAGGCTTGAGGCTAATCTTCGTATCAGGCGTAAAGCTGTCCATTTCTAGCTGCGAATTGACCAACTGGGCCTGAACAAGCCGGATAGCGGGCGCCTCCTCGCCTATTCGCTCGAACAGCAACACAGCGAGAGTCACGGTTCCGTTCGAGCCGGAGCTGTCTCCGATCTTTGTATGGGCGAATCGTAAGATGTCTCCTTCCAACAACGGAGCAACGGTAAAACCCTGCATGCCGCTTGTCGCCTTCTTCAACCGCAACGTGTCGGAATCGACCGCCAGAAGCAGATCGAACGCATACAGATCGGTCACGTCTTCCGCAAGGACAGCAACCTCGATCTCACACCCTTTGTCTTCAGCCGTCATTCGGAATGAAACGGGCGGAGCGGCCCCGGATGTTATGGGAACGGCAGCCAGCAGTATAATGAACAAAATAACCAGCTTTAACCAGCTGAAATGATGCATACGCTTCTCCTTCTCCATGGAGCAGGGAGGCGGTCACTGCCATCAGACCAAACGCCTCCCATCTTCATATACGCCCTAGTCGGCTCTCCATTCATTCAGAATCATTTGGGCAACTGCAGCCAAATTGCGGATATCAATGATGTTGAGGTTCAGCACATCGGCTTTCTCCACCTCGCTCCAGCCAGCTTCGCCAGGAGCGGCGTTATAGTAATTCGCTATGAGTGAAAGGTCGTGAATGGTGATGCGTGTCGCCCCTGGCTTCATCGTTACCAGTTGCAGACGGAATTGCTGCAGCGCCGTCTCCAGCTCCATCTTGGCTTGATCAATGGCGGATTGACTGTTGCCCGACGCTTGCGCCGATACGATGGCGGTTTGCAGCCCGCTTCTGGATCCTTCGGCGTATTGGCCGAGCTTGACGCCTTCCATTGTCCGTCCATGCAGTGCCAATGCCTCTGCAATAACAGCATCGAGCGATGTGCGATCGCCCGGCACAATGGAATCGACAACCGCCAGCTCGTACGGCGTCTGAGGTACGCCTATAGGCACCTCCTCGCCGTTGATGGACGCCTCCGCATCAGTCAGGAATATGGCGGTTTCCCCGAGGGAGGCCTCTTCCTTTACCTGACCGATCAGTTGGAACAGCGCACCGTCCTCCTCGGTCGCATCCTGGCCCGCGACGGCCAGGATCAGCAAGATTTCCCCGGTATCCGGCTTCACCGAGCTGCCCAGCAAGGATAGGTCCGGATGCAGCAGTTGAATTGCCGCTTCGTCCAGCGACTCGGAGCCCTCCTCTCCGGCGAGGGCAAAGACCAGCTTGGTCGGATCGACTTGAATGACGACGGACAGCAGCTTGAATGGGCTCTGAACCCCCTCGAGGCCAACGTCCAATTGAAGGCCTTCGCCCGCCATGGCTTCGTCGCTTCCGGTCAAGGTCAATGCAGGGGCCGCCTCTCCGGGCGACGCCGACTCGGTTGTGTCATAGATGCGGGCGGTAAATACCGTCTTGTCGCTCTTCAGATTGATCTGCCCATT
The DNA here is from genome assembly GCF_014705605.1 of Paenibacillus sabuli. Classification (GTDB taxonomy): domain Bacteria; phylum Bacillota; class Bacilli; order Paenibacillales; family Paenibacillaceae; genus Paenibacillus_D; species Paenibacillus_D sabuli. Next base: position 22,977 of record NZ_JACXIZ010000016.1, on the reverse strand, counting down.
TGGATGTTGGATGACGAAATCGACGAACGAACCCTCTTCTACGGTAAAGGTTGCATCGTAGCTATCGTATTGAACCGCCTGCAGAGTCTGATCGAAGACAGTTGTACCGTCCACCCGAATGGAGTAATTCAGTTCGGACGGACCGATCAGACCCTGAACGTTCACTTCACCTTCGACAGAGCTGGTCCATCTCCTGACCGCCGGCGTATCGGCTGTCACGCGGCTTGGGTAGCCGCCCGGCTGCGTCACCTTCAACGTCTCGTCGGCTCCGCCTTGCCACTGCCAGTTCCATGTGAATTCCGGCGTGTAATGCATAGGCTGGAACACATCTTCATCGTAGTATCCGTATTGCCATCCGTTCTCGCCTTGCTCGCCCGTGAAGGACAGGAAGGAGTCCGCCACCGGCTGCCCTGCCGTTCCTTGAATGGACTGGACGTTTCCCTTCACGAAGACGATCGATTCGCCGAGAGGGATGCTGACCTTGCCGTTCACCGGCTGCGCGACAGTCTCCACGCCCATCATATCGACGATTGTGAGCGGTTCATTGGTGTAGAACTCGCCGATCTCGCCTTCATCATCTGCCGACCAGGCGATCCTCAGCTCGTCTTCGTCGGAATCCGTAAATTTCATAATATATAAATTGCTCAGGCTGTCGACGAATTCCCGTCCGAGCGCTGTTGCGCCGTTCAATTGATGCACCATATTCGCCGTTGCGACATAAGCTGGATTCGGCGTATACTTGCCTTCCGGCGCTTGATCTGACTTCAGCAAGCCCATGTAAGGGAAAGAGGCGTCATCTCGAAGCAGATACGTGTAGCTGCGCTCCACATTGTCGAAGCTGCTCATCAACGCCATCTGGCGCGCATTGAAATTCGCCGTATATTTGCGATCCTGACTGCTGAAGCCGAACTCCGTCACCCAGATCGGCTTGGTCTCGCCGTTGTTGAACCGTTTGATCTGCTCATTCAGATCGTTGATCTCCGTCCAGACCAGCTCGGGCCATCTTACATTCCAATTCTGCACATACGGATGGATAACAACGCCGTCCATATAGTCCAGAGCTCCGAGCTCGAAGAGCGCTTCCAAATAACCGGTCGGAATCATGACCGAGGCTGTGCCGATAACCGGAACATCGGGGTAAGCGCTCTTCAGCACCTCATACGTCTTCTTCAACATTTCGGTATAATAGAAGGGTTTGTCGGCAGTGGCTGGTCCGTTGGAGAAGCTGCCGTTATATTCGTTCCATACCTCGATGGCGGGAATGCCGGCTTCCATCGCCGTATAGTAGTCCAGCATCGCTTTCCCGTAATTGGCATAGCCTTCCCGACCGTCTTCCGTATAGGGAGACACCCCGGAGGTAGCCTTGATGTCCGGCGACATCGTGCCGGCCTTCTGCCCCGCCCACTGGAACGCCGAGCTCTTCCAGGCCTGGGTCGTTGAATTATAGGTCATCTCCCGGAAATCTGTGGAATGCTCGTAATCATCCCATCTGACGCTTGGCATCGACGCATACCCGTAGTGCCACTGATCGCCGCCCTGCACACCGGAGAACTGGCTTTCGGAGTGGAAGCTGACCCCGCCGCCGACCTTCCAGATGTCAATGGCGAATCTGGTTCCGTCAAACCAACTGTTAACGGCATCCTGATTGCCAGGCGTCACTACAAAATCGATTACAGTCCCTTCCACAACATTGATCTGGTTCAGTGAAATCGTCGTTGAAGACTGAGCAGATTTATAATCGTCAAAAATTTCCTGTCCGTCCACGAAGATGCGGAAGCCTGTTCCATCCGTACCTGTGCCTTGTGTTTGAGACAGCTTCCAGTACCCGGTAATGTTCACCTGGCCTTCCAGATTGCTGACCCATCTGCGGATGGTCCACGCCTGTTGATTGCCGTTCGGATCGGTGTCGTACAGCTTGTTGGCAAAGGACATGATCGGCAATACTTGAAGATCGTTCATCTTCGCGGTCTGCATATACCCTCCGGTAACATCCTCAAAATTATAGACGCCCTTGGTCTGCTCCACGCTTCCCCAATAATGCTCGTCCCGTACATGACGAATCCCCGCCTTGTTGATCAGCGGCATAACGTCCACATCCCAATTCTGGGCAAAATGCGTCATGACGCCGAATCTCGTATCATCGGCATCCGTCTCCGTATGGCGGATCACGCCGAACGTCGTTTTCGCCGAAGCGACAACGTCGGCTCCGACGACGGCCGTCAGATCCATCTCGTAATAGCCGATCGCTCCGGCGGGGGCCGGTTCAATGAGGGTCGTCCCCGCGGCGTTGACCGGGGTGCTGCCGCTTGCAGCCGTGTTGCCCCAGAAGTCGCGGACAACCCAGTTCACCGTCTCCGCATCGCTTTCCGCCAAAATGATAACGGTTTCATTTTCAAAGAAAATATTTCCTAGCGCATGCTGTGACAACGTCAAGGTGCCTGTCTCGGCTGCCATTACCCGAGGTGCGGGCAGGAGCGCGCCGATAGCGAGCAGCATTGCCAGCATAATCGAAATCATTGCCTTTCTTTGTTGGACTCGCATGTTGACCTCAGCCTCCGTTTATCTATTGAATTGTCTTGCCAGACCGTTCCCGGGTCGCACTGCTCACCCCCTTTCTGTACATATAAACACAATATTCGGTGTTCCCGGAACGGGGAGTTCCATCGTTATCAGCCTTCCTTCGGTATGATGCTATAATCCGACATTATTCCGAGCCGTTATATTCCGGGTCGTAGCCGTATCCCATTCGATACCGGAATTCCGTTGATCTGTGGTGGAGAAGCAGATGTTGTCCGCGAGCTCGACATCGCTTGCCTGCATCAGATAGATCGTGCCGCAATACGTCTCGTCATAGATCGGCTTCTCTTGCTGGCTGGAGCCATACGTATGCGCATCCATCGGAATTTGATTGGCATTGATAATCGTATTGCCGATCACCCTGACATCGCGGCAGGAGGAGAGGAACATCGCCATGCGCGGGCAATTGACGAAGGTGTTCCGTTCGATCAGGATTTGCTCGAAGATCGGATATGCGGTGCGGCCGCCGGGCAAATAAACGCCCATATACAAGACGGCCATCTGCCAGGCGTTCAGATCGCAATTGCGGAACTGATTATTGCGAATGACGAGATTGCCGGCGCCATGCCCCTCGGACCAGCGGGCTTCGGAGCCTGTTTCAATCTGAATCGCCGCTCCTTGTATGCTGTCGAACACATTGTGCTCCACGAGGCCGTCGAAGCCATGAATGAGTACGCCGCGAGCCCGATTATTTGTAAAGCGATTGTGCCGTATGATGAAGTGCCGCATGTCGTACCGCCTGGTTGAACAGCACCGAGTCTCCGGACCTCCCAATTCCAGTCCAGAACCAGTTGTCGAATATGAATGCGACGGCTGTTGCGGATGCGGATGTAGGGGCGTGCCTGGCCAAACAGCAGCTCCGCTCCGTTCCCTTCAATGGTGAAATCCTCGAACCCGTCCAGATCGAGATAAGCGCCAGAAGCGGGCTCCTCGTGGAAATAATAGACGCCGGGAGGAATGATCTGTCTGGAGGCTCCGAGCTCCCGGCAGCGACGGAGCGCTTGCCGGAACGGCTCTGCATGACAGATGTTGGCCCGGTCCGGCTGTGCGCCGAAGTCGCGCACATGGACCGCAGGTCCCTTCTTGTCGACGGGTAAATCAATGGTTGCGGCTGCCATTCTAATCATCCTTTCACACCGGAGCCCATCACGCTTTGCTTCAGCTGCCGGGAGCTGATCACGGTCATGAGAATGACCGGCAAGGTCATCAGCACGGAGAGGCCCAGAATAAAGTTTTGTTTGGTGCTGCCGTTAATGGACAAGCTGTACAAGGCGACGTTGATCGTCCACAGATGCTGCTTCTCCGTCACCAGCCAGGCCCAGAAGAAGTCGTTCCAGTTCCCGATGAACGTCTGAAGCACAATCAGCGTAATAATCGGCTTCGACAGCGGCATACATATTTTGGCGAACAGATACAGATTGGACGCGCCGTCCATCCGGGCCGCCTCGAAATAATCGCTCGGAATCTGGTCGAAAAAACCTTTGAACAAATAGACGAAGAAGCCGAACGGGTACAGAAACGGCAGCAGCAGCGCCCCATAATTGTCATAGAACCCGATTTCCTTGTACATGACGAGCTGTGGAAGCATGATGGAGGCGAACGGAATCATCATCGCTCCCAGGAAATACAGCAATACGGCATTGCCGGCTTTGCGATCCAGGAGACGTGAAATAACGAAAGCCGACAGAGAGCATAAGACGACTTGAGTAACGATCGCCCAGCCAATCACGAGCAGCGTATTGAATACGAATGTCAGGAAGCTGTACTGCGCAATCAACTCGTTGTTGGAATAGACGTAAGACGGCAGCTGAAAGTAATACCAGTAGTTCTCGAGCAGCAACACATTGTTGGTGTTCAGAGTGCTATGGGAGAAGAAGCCCTCCAGCTTGTATTTGTCGGCAAACAAGGCGGTCAGCCTCGAATCGAATTCGTCCCGTGCCGGCGAGGCTTCCGGTTGGCGGGGCAGGCCGACCGAATCAAATTCATAGCCGATCGCATCGCTAGCTCTGACGTAACGATCGCCGTGCAGCAACACATCCGCTTTCACCACGGAACCTCTGTATACGCCGAAGTCGCGCAGAAGCTCCAGCTTCATCTTGTGTGCGCGAGAATAGAAGATCGTCTTGCCCTCCTTGACCCCGAACGTCTTGATTTCGAATAGGGAGTCGCGCGGATATTCCGCCAGTGTCGAGAACATGGCTAAAATGTTGTCCCGCTGCGCCAAATCCAGCAGCTCCCGATCGTCCATTGCTCCCAGCTCCGAATAGTCCAGCACAATGGACAGGCTTCGAGCCGCCTCGGGTATCGTCTTGGGAGGCACATCGTATATTCTGACATGGTCCTTGACCGAATTGCTGATCGTGTATAACAGTGGATACAGGAGCAGCAACGAGAACAGCACCGTAAAGGAGTAGGCGGTTATTTTCAGGATCCGGTCGGCCGTTGGCGACTTTATTTTGCCGGATTTGTTTGACATGAGGTGTACCCCTTTCTAGTTCTTTTGCGACCGATCCAGCTTCATCTGCACGGCCGACATGACGGCGATGACGCAGAGCAGGACGATGGAGGCCGATGAGCCTCGTCCATAATTAAAGTCTTGCTGGAACGTATTGTAGATATAGACGCCCATCGTGGTAGATGCGCCGCTTGGCCCGCCTGCCGTATACATATACGGAGCGTCCAGCAGCTGCATGGTCAGAATGACGGCCATCACAAGCTGAATGAAGATAAGGAAGCGAATATTAGGCAAAATAATATGAACAATTCGTCGCCACCCTGTACAGCCGTCTAGTTGAGACGATTCTATCATCTCCCTGGATATGCCCTGTATGGCTGATAAATAGAGCAGGACGGACAATCCGCCGCCCAGAACGCCCGGGAAGACAATACAAAATTTGGTGAAATCGGGGTCGCTCAGCCACGCCTGCGGCTGTCCGCCGAAGAAGAGTAGAATGCGATTGGCGACACCATAGTCGGGATGCCAGATCCACTTCCAGATAATCATGTTGACAGCGGTCGGAATAAGCGCCGGTACGATATACAGAGTCGTGAAAACGTGACGCAATCGAATCAACTCGTTCAGGAACAGCGCTTGCACAATCGGGATCAGGAAGGTCATAATCAGGGTCAGGAACAAGAACACAAACGTGTTGCTCCAGGCGTCCCAATAATATTGGGTAGAAAACATTCGGGCATAGTTAGCGAAGCCGACGAACGGGCCGGGCGCTTCAATTGCATTGTAGTCGAACAAGGACATATAGAAGGCTTTAATAATGAGATAATATTTCAGCCATGCCGTCAGCAGGATCGGCGGTGCGAGCAGCAGCCAAGGCGCAAGCTTTCTTTGCAAGCTGTACCCTCTGGTATGGATGCGCGCCTGAAGCGGTTGATTCATTCCGTATAACCTCCAATATGATGACTGTTTATTCGAGACTAACAAATCGGGCGAGAGGTAGAAACGCACATTATTGACATTGTAGGGGATGCAAATTCAACTTTTTGAATCGCTTACAATGTAAATTTGTTGAGGGGGGAAGTTTGGAGTAAGCGTTACCAAAAGTTAAAAACGCGTCCATTCTCCCTTGATTTTGTGACCCATGCATTCGATTGAATTCCGATATAATTAGAATTGTTCATCGCGAACTCCGGTTTGCATGCTCATCATAATGAGGAGGTCTGTCCAAATGTTCAACAAAAAAAAGGGGCGTACAACGCTGGCTTTGCTGCTTGGGATAGCGGTGTTAAGCGGATGCGGCGCTAACAATGGCAATACGCCTGACGACAACGGCGCATCCGCCAGTCCAACAGCGGCACCGAAGGAAGCGACATCGGCGCCAACCGACAAGAAAGATCCGGTTACGCTCACACTATGGGATAACGGTCGGGAGCGCGACGATTGGACCATCCAGTTCGAAGAGTCGTTCCTGAAAGCGCATCCGCACATTACTTTGAACAAGGTAGTCAAGGAAGGAGATCCCGGCAATGCGTTCTATCAGGCAGTCGCCGCGGGCAACGCGCCGGATCTGGTCGGCGTATCCTTCGCCATGATGGACAAATATATGAAGGCGGGCATTCTGGAGCCGCTGAACTCTTATGTATCGCAATGGGATGAGTGGGGTCATTATACGAAGGAATATGCGGATATGTTCACGAAGGACGGACAGATTCTGGGCTTGCCGGGCACGATTGCGCCGATGCTGTTCGGCTATAACAAAGCGCTCTTCGCCGATGCCGGTATAACGGAGCTCCCGCAAACCTGGAATGATGCGATCGAGGTCGCCAAAAAAATCAATAATCCATCCAGCCAAATTGCCGGCTACGCCACATTGGCCGCTGAATGGACCGAATGGTTCTTCCAATATTATGTATGGCAAGCCGGCGGCGATCTGACGAAGATGAATGCCGACGGGACCGCGGAGCTGACCTTCACCGATCCGGCGGTGATCAAGGCGGCCGAATTTTACAAGAAGCTTCGCTCCGAGAAGGTGATGCAATCCGATCTGACGTTGAAGTTCGACGATCTGGTCGACCAATTCGCGCAAGGCAAAATCGGCATGATGCCGTTCGCGGGAGATTGGGTGTCGATGGCGGTATCCAAGGGCATGAATCCGGACGATCTCGGATTGATGCTGCCGCCCGCCGGACCTTCGGGCTCCAGGGCTACGGCTATTGCCGGCGGGGCATGGGTCATTAACGCGAAGACGACGCAGGCGAAGAAGGACGCGGCCTGGGAATATCTCAAGTTCTATCATTCACGGGCGAGCCTGATCGGCAGCGCCGAGAACAAAGCAAGCAAGGGCGCGTCGAATCCGCTCGTGTCGCCGCGCGACGATATCGCTTACGCCGATTACTACAAGTTCCCGGAAGAATACTCCGACGTTCTGAATCAAGTGAATACGGTTGGCAGACTGGAGTTCTATGGCAAAGCCGATTTCGGCATATATGTAGATCGGGCGGTCCAGAAGATTCTGACCGATCCGAACGCCGACCCGACCAAGGAATTCGAGGCGGCGCAGAAGCTGGCGGCGTCCGAAGCGTTGGACAACTTCAACGCCAAGGCAACGGAATAAGGAAAGGAGACGAGAGAGAACTGCCGGGCGCAGTTCTCTTTCCCCATTCTTCAAACCATGCTACAGTTAGGCTACAAGTTATAAACGGCGGGGTGGGGTTACAGGATGATCAAGCTGCTCGGCCATCTATTCGTTCGTTTCTCCAACGGCATTATTAGGCTGTTGCGCAGCATTACGATCTTTCAGCGATTGATCGCAGCATTCCTGGTGCTGGTGCTGGTGCCTACGGTCTTCATTACGTTGTTTACGTACAGCAAATATGTCAATGAGATCGAGAAGAATATGGAGAGCTTCCTCTCCTTGCTGGTGCAAAACGTCAATGTGCAGATCCAGGACAAATTCAGTCTGATCGAGCGACTGGCCATCCTGTTTTACACGGATGCCAATGTCATTGCCGGTATCGAAGGCAGCGCTACACTTCCCTCCGACTCCGAGGCTTTCGTTGCCCATGAAGCCGTAATTGGTCATCGGCTACTGGAGATTGCCATTCATAATGAGAATATTCTGATGATGGAGGTCATTACGCCCGACCATCAATTTTTTATGCGGGATGAATATGGCAATCGTCGGGGCGGTTATATCCGGGACCCGGAACGGTTCCGCGCCAGCGAATATTACAAGGCGGCGATTGCTCAACACGGTTATCCGGTCTGGTTCGACACAAGCAATGAGAACGACATCTTCTATAAGAGCCCGACCGCGCTGTTCGGCGTTTCCGAAAGCATCACGATGACTCAGGCTATCTACAATACGGATACGCGCAAATTTCTGGGCGTGCTGGTCATCAATCTCCAAATCGAATATTTGACGGAATCGCTTCGCTCTTACGCCTTCTATGGAAGCGGCAACACGTTCCTGTTCGGCAAGAACGGCGTCATCAAGGGCATTCATTCGGATCTGTCAGCGCCCCATCTGTCCGAGCTGCGCAGCATTGATCAGGTGCTGGGACAAGCGACAGAAGGGAGCTATAGCGGCCGTCTCAATCAAGTGAACGTATTCCTTGTCTACAAGCAAGTGCCGTATACGGATCTGTCGGTTGTGCATGTGGTTGACCGGGACAAGCTGCTTGGCCAGGCCTATCGTATTCGCAATTTATGTTTGACCCTGGTTGCGGGCCTCATACTTGTATCGTTGCTGGTGCTGTATTGGACGACGATCAGCATATCCAGGCCGCTGCAGAAGCTGATGAAGGCGATGCGGACGTTCGCGAAAGATCACTTCAGCGTCAATTACAAGCCTTCCGGGCGGGACGAGCTTACGGTGCTGGGCGAGCAATTCGTGGATATGACTGTCAATACCAAGCAACTGGTCGATCAAATCTATATTGCCGAAATACGAGAGAAGTCGCTGCAATTAAGCAAGTCCCAGGCCGAGCTGAACGCACTGCAAATGCAGATCAATCCGCATTTCCTGTATAATACGCTCGATATTATACGCTGGGAAGCTCTGTATGAAGCAGATGGCGAAAGCACGGTCAGTCGAATGATCGATGATTTCTGCCGGCTGATGCGCATGTCGATCACGACTGGTGAAGACACGGTTACCGTTCGAAGCGAATTGAATTATGCCGAGACGTATATCGGTGTCATCAATTTCCGCCACCGGGATCAGATTGCGCTTCATATCCATATGGATTTTGATCCCGACGCTTATCGGATGCCGAAGTTTACGCTTCAGCCCTTGATGGAGAATGCCGTTCAGCATGCGTTCGACGAGGATGTCTCCCAGGCGGTCATCCGGATTGAAGGCAGAAGGGACGGCGATGAAATCAGGATTCGAATTGAGGATAACGGCATGGGGATGGACGAGGAGACGTTGACCGATATTCGTCGCATACTGGACGGCGATGAGCCGCCCGCTCAAGGGATAGCGCTAGATAATGTCAATCGGCGGCTCAAGCTTTCGTACGGAGATCGTTACGGGCTGTCGATATCGAGCAGCCCGGCGGGCGGGACGGCGATAACGGTGAGCATACCGGCGTCGGGATCTCCGCCAGCGGTACAATAAGCGGGCGTCAGCATGGACGCCGTTCATGAGAGGGAGCGCAAGGGCATGTATTATCAGGTTTTATTGGTGGATGACGAGGAGATTGTTTGCAACGGGCTGCGCCGGTTCCTGGACTGGGAAGGCTGCGGCTATCAGGTGGCGGCGGTTGCCAATTCCGTCGATCAGGCAATCGCCTGCCTGGAGCGGCGGCCTGTCGATCTGGTTATTACCGATATCCGCATGCCGGCTCGGAGCGGGTTGGAGCTGCTGGAGTTGATTCGGGAGGAATATCCGGACATCATCGCGATTGTGTTAAGCGGTTACGGAGAATTTGAATACGCGCGGCAGGCGCTTCGGCTAGGAGCCGCCGATTTCCTGACGAAGCCGGTCAACTTCGGTGAATTAAAACGACTGCTGGCTTCCTTCCTCCCCAGACTGGAGATGGAGCGGATTGAAGTATCCGAACGGCGGGAATACAAGCAGATGAAGATCAATTTTCTGTTGAATCATTTGGCCAAGGGCAACAAAGGAGCTCCTGTTGTCAATAACGCTTCGCTGCTGGAGCCTTGCTTGTCGAGTCGTGAATTTGGCGTTATTCGTTTGCGGTTCCGGACGGCGATCTCTCGAAGCAGTGCGGTCGAGGCGTTCAAGTCGTATTGGATGGAGGGCATGTTGTCGTCCTTGCCGCCTATCGAAGGCTGTGAGCGGGCGTATCCGTTCAATAATGAGCTATACGAATTGGCCTTCCTTGTCTTCTTCGATGAGTGCGCATCCTCGGCGCCGTTCATCGCCGGACTGGAGCGGCAGCTTGAGCGCTTTCAGACGGAAGGGATGATCGGTGTCAGCAACCGTCACAGGGGGATGGAGCATATCCATGAGGCTTATCGGGAAGCTGGCCAGGCGCTGCATTATATGGTGATGATCGGCTCTGACCGCCCGGCCATCTACGGCGAGATTGAAGCTCGTCCTATCTTCGAGCAGCAATTGGACGAGACGTTCAGCATGGATTTGCTGCGCATGCTCGCTTCCCTTCCGCAGAGGGACGACCTGACGGACTATATTCTTGGAGAGATGGATGCGATAAGTGCCCGGGACGGCTCAGGCATGGCAGAGGTGCAATCGTTCTGCATCCAGGTCGCCATGGTGCTTAATCAGCATTGGCAGAACATACGCGGGGCAAGCCTCGTCGGAGATGCGACGTTTCAATCACTTATTCATGATCTGCTGCTTGCTCCGCATCCGGCTGTTGCCAGAGAGCGGGTGGGGGAGTGGCTGACGAAGCTTGTGGTCGAAATGTCGGCTCGGGACGACGCGGAATCCGGGGACGTTATCGCGAATATAAAGCGGTATATTCAGGAGCATTATGCGGAGAATATTACGCTGAACTCGCTCTCCAACGTATTTTATTTGCATCCGATCTATCTGAGCCGCTTGTTCAAGGAAAAGGCCGGCTTAAACTTCGTAGAATATCTGACGGTGGTGCGGATGAATGTGGCAAAGGAGCTGCTGCTGAATCCGACATTAAAGGTGCATGACATCTGTCAGATGATCGGTTACGAAAGTCCGAGGTACTTCACCAAATTGTTCAAGAACGCTACGGGCATGACACCGAAAGCGTACCGGGAGGGAGCTTCGTGAAGCAGCCCGCAAGGCGGATTGTTGTCAGCAGTCGAATCTGCCAGGCGCGGCGTGGCACACCTGCAGGTTCTCCAGCTGTCATGCGCCGAATCCATCCGGACACGCAGCTCCAGGTTCACCCCGTACCCTTCTTGTCCCAGATACGCAAAAATCGGGGCGTACCCGAATGTGCCTTGGTAGGTCAACGCGACGCCTTCTTTTTGGGTGCCGGAGTTGTCAAACGGGGTGGCGTCTATGTAATTGGATTTTCAATTTCAACACTACTGTCCAGTGAAGTCAAATTAAAAAGAACCGCGTAGATATGCGGTTCTAAAGTGTTTGGAAAGTGGCGGCCCCAGCCAGAATCGAACTGACATCTACCCTTTAGGAGAGGGTTGCTCTATCCGTTGAGCTACGGAGCCATGGAAGTGAAGATTATAAAAAAGTTGATTGAGACCTGGTGCATTGCATTGCGTTGCCCGCTCCAACCCACAGAGCGGTTTCTGCACAATCGTTGTTGTCCTGTTGCTGTCCTAATGACAGCCGAAGGACAACATTGTCAACAAGTGCCTCACATGACCTTCAAGAGCAGGAAAGTAACAGTAAGGTTTTTCCCTGCTTTAGTGAAGCATGCCGCGACAGAAATTGAAATCCGCAGTTAAAGAAACCGTTGTTCTATCTACTGAGCTACGGGGCCGTGTAGCGGATACAGGTACTTATTATACAATCTTTCCGCTCAGATGCCAAGTCATTGCGGCTGAATGCCGGCAATGCGATGCGCTTGCTGCTGCGCGAGCAGGCACAGCTCCGTCGCCTTGTAGGCAATACTTGCGCCCGGTCTGCTCTCCTCCTCCATGCCCTTGCTTCATACCCCCCGCTATTATACACGACCTCTAGCCTTCTTCTGCAAGTGCAGCCGGGTGGGCCGCCTCCTCCAGGGCGCGCTCAAGCGATGCACGGTGCTCCCTTTCTTCGCGCGCCGTATAGCTCAGCGCCCCTGTCATCACACGCAGCACCGCTTCCTTCCAGCGATGCACGGCCGCGATATCGAACAGCAGCGCCCCGGTGCGCCGCATGAAAAAATCAAGCGGCGTCGCCGCCATTTCGCAGCGCACGGCATAGCTCAGCTCAGCCGCCCAGTCCGGGGGCAGCTCGCCAGGCGCCTGACTCGCCGGCAGTGGCTGCTGCGGCAGCTGTGCATAGACGATCGGCGTATTCGATCCGTAGCGGCGGGCCAAGCGAGCCGCTGCCGCACGCGGCAGACCGAGCGCGACACCGGCCTCGGTCCACTCCGCGAGCCGCTCCGGCAGCTTGGCGGCGCCGCCGACATCTCCGCCCGAGAGCGGCATCCGTTTGGTGCGGCACGCACCGAAGGTGCCTTGGCCTCCCTGCTGCAGCCGCTGCGCCAAGAGATCGGTGACATGCTCAGCCATCTTGCGGTAGCCCGTCAGCTTGCCGCCCGCGATGGTGATCAGCCCGGAAGGGGCCGTCAGAATCTCGTCCCGACGCGAGATCTCCGACGGCGACTTGCCCTCCTGGTAGATCAGCGGGCGCACGCCTGCCCAGCTCGACTCGACATCGTCCGCCTGCAGCTCCAGCCCGGGGAACATCGCACCTGCCGCCCGCAGCACATAGTCCTGATCTTGCTCCGTCACGAGCGGATGCGCCGGATCGGCCTCGTAAAGCGTATCTGTCGTACCGACGTACGTCTTGCCCGCTCTGGGGATTGCGAATAGCATGCGGCCATCCGGCGTATCGAAATAGACCGCCTGGCGCAGCGGGAAGCGTCCACCGTCAAAAACGAGGTGAACGCCCTTGGTGAGCCGCAGCATCTTGCCGCTGCGCGAGCCGTCCTGCTCGCGCAGCCGGTCCACCCACGGGCCGGCGGCATTGACGACGCAGGCCGCCCGCAGCTCGTGTGCGGCCCCGCTCCGCACGTCGCGTACCTGCGCGCCGCAGACCTTCCCCTGCGCATCGTAGCGGAGCTGCTCGGCCTTGACATAATTGATTGCGTCGGCGCCTTGCCGGACGGCTTCCTTGAGGACCTCGATCGTCAGCCGCGCGTCGTCGGTCCGATATTCGACGTAATATCCGCCTCCCAGGAGACCTTCCTTGCGCAAGAGCGGCTCGCGCCGCAGCGCCTCTTCCGCGCTCAGCATGCTGCGACGCTCTGCCCGCTTCACGCCTGCCAGGAAGTCGTACGCCCGCAATCCGAGCGACGTGCTGAAGCGGCCAAAGGTGCCGCCTTGGTACAGCGGCAGCAGCATCCATTCGGGTGTCGTCACATGCGGCCCGTTCTCGTAGACGATCGCACGCTCCTTGCCTACCTCCGCCACCATTTTGACCTCCAGCTGCTTTAGATACCGCAATCCGCCGTGCACCAGCTTGGTGGAACGGCTCGAGGTGCCCGCCGCGAAATCCTGCATCTCGATCACAGCGGTCCGCATCCCCCGGCTGGCCGCATCCAGGGCGATGCCCGCCCCGGTGATGCCGCCGCCGATGATCAGGACATCATAGGTCGCGCCCGCCATACGTTCCAGCCGTTCGGCACGGGTCGCTGCATCCATTTGCTGCATTTGTTTTGCCTCCTTGTTGTCCCGCTAGCTTTAGCCTGTCATTTCAAGCCACAAAAAAACCACGCCTCACCGCCGCTGCTTGGCAGCGGCAGGGACGTGGTTTCTCCAGATCTCCACACCTGATGAACTTTGATTCCAGTATACCACATTTATGCGGCAACGGGAAGCTGTCTTACATCGGCGCCATCATGCCGGTTCCCATGCCGAGCTCGTCGAACGGGATGGCATCCGTCGGAATGTCTTGCGTGAATTCGACATCTTCGTTGATGTTGTCGTATTGCCCGTTTATGGTCAGGCCGATTTTGGCCGTCTCGCCTTCTTGCGTGACATCGAGATTCGCATTGACCTGCTGGTACACCATGTAATCATCGGCAATGGCGCCGATCATCGACAACTCGTTAATTGTGACGCTCTCTTTCATTTTGTCGAGCTCCGTCTGCAGCTCTCCCTCTTCGAGGCTGTTCAGCTCTGCCTGCGCTTCTTCCAGGTCGGATTCTTGCAGAGCCAGCGCTTCGCGATACTCGGCATTGTCTCTGAACAGATCGATGACTTCCGGTGCGACGTTCTGAACGAGCGTCATGACCATTTGGTCAAAATTATCCTGCGTGACCGAAAATTTCACGATCTGGTCGGGATCCACGCCTTCGGGAAGCGTCACGTCGCCTTCCTTGAGCTCTGTAAAATACGTCTCTTCGTCAAAATGCTTTACGAAAATATTAAGGATGTCCTGAGACATTTGGCGCTGCGTGTCCATATTCAGCGTCGGCATCTCAGTACCCGCTTCGGCAGCCAGCTCCTGCAGATCGACTTCCACGAATTTACCGGCCAGCTCACCGAGCGGCAGCATCGGCGTTTGCGGAATTTTGACGTACATTTTTTCTTCCGTCATGATGAACGGTACGTTCAGACTGAAAGCCATGTCCCCGGGCACTTCAATATTCATAACCATTTCCATGCGCATCGGATCGGCCTCGTAGACGCCGGTCATGCTCAGCTTGGCGTTCTTGAACGTGTCGATCATCGCCGCGGCCTGTTGATCCCCGCCGCCCATTGCCGAAGGCGGCAGCTCCAGCTCTGTCAGCTGCATATCCGCACTGAACGTGTACGATTTCATATCTACCGAGTTTTCAAGGGCGCTTTGCACCGCTTCTTTAGGCGCTTTTCCGTTGCTGCAGCCTGCGGCAATCACCACGATCATCAGCGCGATGAGCGGCAGCAGCATCCGTCTTTTTCCAAACATGTAGTCACTCTCCCTTTCCCGTTTCAAGCAAGCATTTCTATATTAATATAAAGTCACCCCGCAGAACAGGATAACATTATGAGAATTCATTAAGAAAGACGGGAACCCGACATAACGAGTTACCCGTCTTTATATACGTTCAAACATTTGGAAATGTTTCATTTAAATTAATGGCCTTCCCCGTGATTTTGCCGGGAATGGTTGGCCTGCTTCGTTTTTTTGCTTCCGGATAACGGAGCTTGGGTCGCTTCCACGTCATGGCGATGTCGGCGCTCGGCCTTGTCCTGCGGCGCCGATCCGGGCACGGGCTGTGATTTGGGCTTGCTCATCGCTGCGTCTCCTCCTTCGCGGAAGGGTTGCGATGATTGATGCCGTCTTGATGACGGCGGTCGTTCTTGTCCTGCTGGATCTGCTGCGCCTGGTGCGCGTTGACAGGCGCGGCCTGCAAATCATCCGTCACGCCCTGCAGGTTCGCATCCGGCTGCTTCATGCGCGATTTTCCCATCTCGTCTTCTCCTTCCTCAGTTTGGCTCACGTTCATTATGACCTATGCATGCGTCAACGAATGGAGCGCCTGCGCGCATTCGTGCAGTACACGCATGTAATCGCGCACCAGCTCTTGCACCGGACCGTCCTCGACGTCCACGGCCCGGCCATGCTTGTCCACATCGACGAGCTCGGCGCGGATCTCCCGGCTGTCTGCATACGATACCTTGTAATCCAGTGTATAGGCCTGATGTCCTGGAACCTGAATATGGATGCGCAGTACCTGGGAATTCGCACCATCTTGCAGCACTTCGGCTCGCGCGCCCGGCGGCATCAGCTCCGGCAGTCTTTCTTGCCAGGCGGCAACGAGCGCTTCGCCGCCGATGCGCAGGCGATCATGAGTTGTCATATAGGGATTCCACCTCCGTCCTCCATAACATGCGACAGCGAGGGCCAATCTATGCGTCGTTGTCGACGGCACGTATGCGGACGGCTTTCGGCCGCTCTGGCGTATCCTCGCCATGCATGCAGTAAAATCAAAAAGCCCTCGGCGAAAGCCGAGGACTGCTGCATGCCAGATGAAACGGCGCGTGTAGCACAATTAAAAATTTGGCGGAGAGAGTGGGATTCGAACCCACGTGGGCTTGCACCCTAACGGTTTTCAAGACCGCCCCGTTATGACCGCTTCGGTATCTCTCCACAGAGGTTCACGCCATATATTGTACCACAGGCCGCAGGCAGGATTCAACTGCCGGCGAGCCTATGGATGGCTATCAATCAGCAAGATGCACGACCTAGCGGACTCCGATGTGCGTCAGCCCGCCCATATATGGACGCAGCGCCTCCGGAATCCGTACCGAGCCGTCCGCTTGCTGGTTATTCTCGAGAATTGCGGCGACGGTGCGGCCAATCGCCAGTCCCGAGCCGTTCAGCGTATGCACGTATTCCGGCTTGCTCTTCGCGTCGCGGCGGAAGCGAATGCCCGCGCGCCGCGCTTGGAAATCCTCGAAATTGGAGCACGAGGAAATCTCGCGGTACATGCCGCTCTGCGGCAGCCATACCTCCAGATCGTACGTCTTGGCCGAGGCGAAGCCCATATCCCCGGTACACAGCGCAAGCACCCGATATGGCAAGCCGAGCAGCTGCAGGACCGTCTCCGCATGGGCAGTGAGCGTCTCCAGCTCTTCGTAGGATTGCTCCGGGCGCACCAGCTTCACCAGCTCCACCTTGTTGAACTGGTGCTGACGGATCAGGCCCCGCGTATCACGTCCGGCCGACCCGGCTTCCGAGCGGAAGCAGGACGAATACGCGACGTAATACTTCGGGAGTTCCTCGGCGGAGACAATCTCCTCGCGATGCAGATTCGTCACCGGCACCTCCGCGGTCGGGATGAGGTAATATTCGCTGTTCTGAATCTTGAACAGATCCTCTTCGAACTTGGGCAGTTGCCCGGTGCCGATCAGACTGCCGCGGTTGACCAGGTAAGGCGGGAGGATCTCCTCGTAGCCGTGCCGGTCGCTGTGCAGGTCCATCATGAAGCTGATCAGCGCCCGTTCCAGCCGCGCCCCGAGTCCGCGGTAAAAGACGAAGCGCGAGCCCGTTACCTTGGCGGCCGCCTCAAAATCAAGCAGGCCAAGGCGTGAAGCGATGTCCCAGTGCGCCTGCGGCTCGAATTCGAATTGCGGCGGTTCTCCGACGCGTCTGATCTCCACGTTATCCGCCTCGGAGGCGCCCACCGGCACGCTCTCGTGCGGGACGTTCGGAATGGTACGCGTCAGCTCCTCCATCTCCGCCTGCACCGTGCGCGTCTCCTCGTCCAGCGCCTTGATTCGGTCGCCGACCTCGCGCATCTCCACAATCAGCGCTTCGGCGTCGCCGCCGCTTTTTTTGAGTCGTGCCACTTCCTGCGACACGGTGTTGCGCCGATTTTTGAGCTGCTCGACCTCTTGCAGCAGCTCGCGCCACTTGCCGTCCAGCTTCGGGAATTCGCGCAGGCCTTCCAGTGCGGCGCCCCGGCGCTCGAGCGCCTGCTCCACTTTGTCGTATTCATTTCGCAGCCATTTGATATCCAGCACGAACCGTGCGCCTCCTCTCAAGGCCAGATGCGGCAGCAGCTCAACGTACGGCTGCCGCCTCCTCTGCCATCGTAATGAAGTAGGTGTGCATGCGATAGTCGTCCGTCAGTTCCGGATGATACGAGCACGCCAGCAGATTACCCTGCCGAGCCATGACGATCTCGCCCTTGTACGTCGCCAGCACCTCCACGCCTTCGCCGACGGAGGTGATCAACGGCGCACGGATGAATACCGCCCGCACCGGCTCTTCGACGCCGGCGACATCCAGCGCAGTCTCGAAGCTTTCGCGCTGCCGACCAAAGGCATTGCGCGCTACGGTCATGTTCATCAGCTGAAGATGTCCGTCCTCTTGACCTTCGATACGCTCCGCCAGGACGATCAAGCCGGCGCAGGTGCCGAAGATCGGCTTGCCCTCGGCCGCGAATGCGCGCAGCGCTTCAATAAACCCATACTGCCGCATTAGCTTACCGATCGTCGTGCTCTCGCCGCCGGGGACGATGATGCCGTCGATACCGGCCAGCTCGTCCGTACGCTTGATCGCGACGCCTTCGCCGCCGGCCTGCCGAATGCTTCGTATATGTTCAGCCACGGCGCCTTGCAGCGCCAGGACTCCGATTTTCATGCGACATACCCTTCCTTCTGTATCTTGCTTACAATCCGCGATCCTGCATACGCTCCGGTGCGGTCAACTTGCTGATCTCAATGCCCTTCATCGGCGTGCCGAGATTTTTGGACACGCGTGTGATCAATTCGTAATCGGTATAATGCGTCGTCGCCTCGACAATTGCGCGCGCGAATTTCTCCGGGCTGTCGGACTTGAAGATCCCCGAACCGACGAATACGCCATCCGCTCCCAGATGCATCATGAGCGCTGCGTCCGAAGGCGTCGCTACCCCGCCTGCGGCGAAGTTGACGACCGGCAGCTTGCCCGCCTCGTGGACCTCGGCCAGCAGCTCGTAAGGCACACCGAGCGTCTTGGCTTCATGATACAGCTCGTCTTTGGACAGATTCTGCACCTTGCGGATTTGACCCGTGATCAGACGCAGATGACGCACCGCTTCGACGATATTGCCGGTCCCCGGCTCGCCCTTGGTGCGCAGCATCGAGGCCCCTTCCTGAATGCGGCGCAGCGCCTCGCCGAGGTCCTTGGCTCCGCATACGAACGGCACCGTGAAATTGTGCTTGTCGATATGGAATACTTCGTCCGCCGGCGTGAGCACTTCGCTCTCGTCGATATAGTCCACGCCCATCGATTCGAGCACCTTCGCCTCGACATAGTGGCCGATCCGCGCCTTCGCCATGACCGGGATGGAGACGACCTTCATGACCTCTTCGACGATTGTCGGATCTGCCATCCGGGCGACACCGCCCGCTGCGCGAATGTCCGATGGGACGCGCTCCAGCGCCATTACGGCCGTTGCACCCGCAGCTTCTGCGATTTTGGCTTGCTCCGCACTCATGACGTCCATGATGACGCCGCCTTTTTGCATCTCTGCCATGCCGCGCTTGACGCGCGAAGTTCCCGTTTCCATCTTTACCGTTGCCTCCTAGGATTCATTCATCCGAAATTGTAATCTAACAGTTTATTTTACAGCATAGACGCGCAATCCTCAACCACTTCCCCCACAGTGCCGCAGCTTAGAACAGATCGACAATCCCGTTGAAGAGGCCGGAGAAAAAGTCGCCGATCGCCCGGAACATCAGACGCCACCAGCTCCCCTTTTTGACTTCCTCGCTCGTCACCAGGTTGACCGTCCGCTCGAGCGTCGCGCCGCTCGAATCGGTATACTGATACGTCGCTTGTCCAACTACGGTGCCTGTGGCAATCGGGGCCACCAGCTCGTCAGCCGACTGGACCGTCGATTCCAGCAGCTCGATCTGCGGCTCGATTTCCTTCTCCACCAGGAAGCTCACGCCCGATTCGGTCACGATCGGCACCTCGGTTTGGACGCCTTTGCTGACCGGCACGGTCTCGAGCGTCTCGAGCGTCGACTTGGCTGCGACGACCGTCTTGGTCTCAAAATTGGTGAAGCCGTAATCGAGCAGCTTGGCCGTCTGCAAAAAGCGCTGCGGCTCCGATTGCGCCCCCATCACCACGGAAATCAAGCGCATGCCGTCGCGCTCGGCCGTGCCGGTAAAGCAATATTTCGCCGCACTCGTATGTCCTGTCTTCATGCCGTCCAGTCCTTCATAGACATAGGGCTCGAATGCCGGCACGTCCTTGTTGCCCTCCAGCATCCAATTGTAGTTGATCATCGGATCCTTGTCGCGCTCGCGAAATTTGTAGGAGGGTATGCTGGAATACGTGAGAAACTCGTCATGCGTGTCCAAAATGTAATAGGCCAGCATGGCCGCATCCTTGGCCGACATGATCGTCTCCCCGCCGATCGATTGCGGTTGGTACTCCGGTGACATGTCTTCGCGGTTCAATCCCGTTGCATTAATAAAGTGCGCCGTTTCCAGCCCCAGCTCCTCGGCTGTCTCGTTCATTCGGCGAGCAAAGGCCTCTTCCGAGCCCTCGATATGCTCGGCCAAAGCAATCGACGCGTCATTGGCCGATCCCACCGCCATGGCGATAAACAGCTCCTCCACCGTGTGCTGATCGCCCTGTGCCAAAAATACATGAGAGCCTTGCCTGGTTGTCGTCGCCGCATTGTGCTGCACGGTAATGACCTCGTCCCAGCTCAGATTGCCGTCCGCAATCTCTTCCATGACGATGTATTCCGTCATCATCTTGGACATGCTGGCAGGCGGCAGCGCCTCCTCGGAATTCATGTCATAGAGCACTTGTCCCGTCTCGGCATCCATTAAAAAGGCAGACTTGACCTGCAGACCGAGCGGATTGTTCCCGCCTGGCGTCTCCTCGGCAGCCAGCGCCGTCCCTGCGGTCAGCAGCAAGACGCCGATGATCAACAATGCGGCGATGGATGGCTTGCTTATTCTCGCCATCTGACTCCATACCAAAGCATTCCTCTCCCTTACGTCCGAAAATATCATACGTGTACCATTGTACCATAACGCAAGGGCCAGCGAAAAAGACCGGGGACCGATATCAAAAAACAGGCAGGCAGCGGTGCTGCGCACCGGCTACCTGCCTGCGATTGCCCTTACAGCGAGTAGTTGGGGGCTTCCTTCGTGATCTGCACGTCGTGCGGATGACTCTCACGCAGTCCCGCGCCGGTGATTCGAATGAATTGGGTATCGTTTTTGAGCGCCTCGATGCTGTCCGTTCCGCAGTAGCCCATGCCTGCGCGCAAGCCGCCCATCAATTGATGGAGCGTATCGGCAAGCGGCCCCTTGTACGGCACGCGGCCCTCGATGCCTTCGGGCACCAGCTTGTTCTCGTTCTCTTGGAAATAACGGTCCTTGCTGCCTTCCTTCATTGCGCCGAGCGAGCCCATGCCCCGATATACCTTGAAGCGCCGACCCTGATAGATCTCGGATTCCCCGGGGCTCTCCTCCGTACCAGCGAACAAGCTGCCGATCATAATCGCGCTGGCGCCTGCGGCAATCGCCTTGGTGATGTCGCCGGAATATTTGATTCCTCCGTCACCGATGACGGGGACATTGTATTCCATCGCCACGCTGGCACAATCGTAGATGGCGGTAATCTGCGGCACACCGATGCCCGCCACGACACGGGTGGTGCAGATCGAGCCCGGGCCGATGCCGACCTTGACGACCGACGCGCCAGCCTCGATCAGATCGCGAGTCGCTTCGCCGGTGGCTACGTTGCCAGCGATGATCGTCAGGTCCGGATACAGGCCGCGCAGCTTGGCCACAGTCTCGATAATGTTGCGGTGATGGCCGTGTGCCGAGTCTACAACGAGCGCGTCGATCCCGGCCTCCACCAATGCCTCCGTGCGATCGAAGGTATCCTTGGAGATGCCGACGGCGGCGCCGCACAGCAGCCGACCGTGCCGGTCCTTGGCCGCGCGCGGGAATTGGATCGCTTTTTCGATATCCTTGATGGTAATGAGACCTTTCAGTACGTTCTGATCGTCGACCAGCGGCAGCTTCTCGATCTTGTGCTTCTGGAGCAGCACCTCCGCCTCCTGCAGCGTCGTGCCGACCGGCGCAGTCACGAGCTGCTCATGCGTCATGACCTCGTGAATCTTGATGGAGTAATCATGGACGAAGCGCAGGTCCCGGTTCGTGATAATCCCGACCAGATGGCCCTGCTCGTCGACCACCGGTACGCCGGAGATTCGATACTTGCCCATCAATTCCTCGGCGTCGTAGACGTGATGCTCCGGCGTGAGCGAGAATGGATTCGTGATGACCCCGCTCTCCGAGCGCTTGACCCGGTCCACCTCTTGCGTCTGCTCTGCGATGGACATGTTTTTGTGAATGATGCCGATGCCGCCCTCACGCGCCATCGCAATGGCCAGCGCCGATTCCGTGACCGTATCCATGCCCGCGCTGATAATCGGTACATTGAGCTTGACCGCGTCGCTGAGCCGCGTAGAGAGGTCCACCTCTCGCGGCAGCGTCTCCGATTTGCGCGGTACGAGCAATACATCGTCAAAGGTTAGTCCTTCCTTTGCGAATTTGTTTTCCCACACAGCCGATTTCCTCCTCCTTATGGTAAAAGAACTGACCGAGGATCGACGCTGCTGCGCCGCCTTCGGTCAGGCATGTCCAGCCTGGCGCTGCGTTGCCGAGCGACCAGGCGCGTATGCATATTAGTGCAATATTAGCAGAGGGGTTTGGGGCTGTCAAGCTTTCCCCCACAAGCTTTCATTGCATTTTCATCCGATTGAACAGCACTGGAAATACACGCCCCGGAGGTAGTCCGTAATAGCGCTTGAGGTGCATCATGTGCGGCTGATCGTAAAACCATGCGAGCAGGAAGATTCCGCCAGCGGTGTGCCGCGATGCATCTCACGCAGCAAGCTTTGGAAGCGAAGGATACACATGACGGCCTTAGGGGAGACGCCCAGCTCTTGGCGAAACAGCCGGTGCAACGTCCGTACGCTACAGCCGAGCTGCTCGCTTAGCATCTGCACCGATCCGATTCCACGCTGTGCATACATGGCGGACAAGCCGCCTATCAGAAGCTGGCGCTCGCCCTCGCGGCGAGAGGTCGACACGCCCTGAGCCATGCGCCGCATCAGATGCGCTTCCAGCGCTTCCACTGCCGGGTCCAGCGCATGCAGCCGCTGGACAACCGGCGCCTGTAGCGGAAGATGATGACGCACCCGGAACCGCCTCCTTGAGTGACAACCTATAAAAGTTAACAAAACAGCCCCTCGAGATCGAAATCTCAAGGGGCTGTGCATGGTTGCTCGGCGACGTCCTACTCTCCCAGGACCCTGCGGTCCAAGTACCATCGGCGCTGAAGGGCTTAA
>NZ_JACXIZ010000015.1 GCF_014705605.1 Paenibacillus sabuli | reverse complement strand
TTCCCTCTTTATTTCCAATTCTGGAATCTTTACTGAACTACTATGCTGTTATCTTCAAAATGAAGTTGATGCTTTTTGAACAGACTCTATTAGTAACATAACATTTTCTTCATTTAAACCGACCATGTTACCATTAGGGTCTCGTCGAGTATTAAATTCAATATATTTTAGATCCAAACTTTTCATAATGTTCTCAGTGATTTCTTCTACATCTTCCTCATCAATAAAGGTGTATCCATACTTTAATTCTTCAACCAGGTGCGAGAAAGGCTTTATTATCCAATTCGAACAAAAGGAATGGATTGTCCCTCCCCAATAAAATTTATCATCTACACAATTAGCTTCTAGTCTGAGCTCAATCTCTTCAGCTGCTAAGTTCGTGTAGGTAATTGCTGCGATTTTTTCATTTTTTTTAAGTCTTGTCCCCTCGTATATTAACTTTGCAACTAATGTTCTTGTCTTTCCACTACCAGGGCAAGCAATAACTAACAAATGGTCATTGTATTCGACAACTTCCTTTTGCTCTGTATTTAATGAATTAAGGAGATTCAAGATATCTCCTCCTTAAAGTAATAAACTTGGATGCAATACTAGTACTATTCAATTGGCAAAAAGAATTAATAATTTCAATCTCGGATGGATATGCACCATAAATTAACTTTACAGTTTCTAGAAAAACTGTGTACTCACTACCTAAGCGATACTGAACAATTGAAATTAAGTGCCCTTCATTCAAGGAAGATACAAATGCCAGTGCCTCGAGCAAATAATCGGGAATTACTATTTCATTATCTAAACGAGCAGCAATTGCTAAGGCCAACCAACCTTTTCCTTCCTTGTTTGCTAAACGTAATATCTCTTTACCAAATATACTGGGCTCTGAGCTTCTTATTTTTTCAATAGAGGCATTTTGATCACTCACCCGTGAGTAAATATCACTTCGAATAACATTCTCAATCAAGTTTTTATTCCCTACTTTAAGTAACTCCACTTCAAAAGTACTGGTAGCATAAAAAGCTGCGATGTATTCATTGTTATTACAGAACTCATCTAACTTTTGTTTGCGTAGTTCCCCTGACTCTTGAGAATTCTTGCATTTTTTATGGAATTCTTTATCCTCATAACTATCGTCATCTAATGGGACAATTGAAAGATCATTGTCTGTAACAATGGCACATTTTCTTCTGATGCGTTCTGCAGAGAATAAATTGGCAATATTTGTGAATTGTGTGCTGCCGGCATTTATTAGACTAACTCCGATCTCATCTAATGATATGCCAAATGCCTTTTTCACCATCTCAGGAATCAGAATTAACTCAGCATCTCCCTCAACAAGGATTACTGACTTTGCGAATAATAGTGTCGATCTTGTCGCATCTAGATAGCGTTCAATCCTTCTTACTTCGTTATCGTCTAGCCCCCTACTTGGTTGTGAAACTTCACAACAATTATCTTCAATATAAACTATATTTACATTACTGAGAGAACAAGAAGAAGAGATATGGCTAGAATGAGTGGTTAAAATAATTTGAGTATTTTCATGGTAATGATATTTCTGAAACAGTGTTTTTTGAATATGGTTATGTAAATGTGCTTCAGGTTCTTCAATTAATAAGAAATGTGCTGCTTTATTTTGATCATGATCAAGTCTGTTATATTCTTCAAGTTTAAGTGCAAGATAGAGCAAATTGGCCCCACCGAGACTCATCTCGTGTAGATCTCCAATATAATCCTCTCCAATTAACTCTCCTGCCTTTATATGCAATGCTTTTAAGGTATGTTTAAAATCATCAGATAAATTAGAATTAATCTCTATTCGGGGAGCATAAGTATGACCTACTGTTTTATGTAATGATTCGGATACTCCAGTAGCCAATTCTCTGATTTCTGGTAAGTTTGTTATATGCCAATTTAAATCTCTAATCGTATTACTTACAGTTTCTGTGCTCGTCTCATTAATATTGAGATTACTCAACAACCTTAGCAAAGGTGAAGTTCGAGGATTTTTCAAGTCGCCAATAACGTCCCTTAACGCTTTCGCATAAGTACAAGCAAAATCATTTTTGAAGATATATTGGTTTGCTGGTGTACCGAGTAGACTACTGTCTTCATTGTCAGGGTCTGGAAAATTGAAATTCGTGAAATTCCCAACAATTGAAGAATAAACCTCATCTTTACTGAAATCAGCTGTTCCCCTACCATATAAAACAGATTCATAGTTATTTATCTTTAAAGTAGAAAGATATTCTATGAAATGTGCGTCATCAAAAAAATCCTGACTCATTTCAAATAATCGTTTGCGTACTTCATATTTAGGTCTAAAATATAAATTTAATGATCCGTTATTATCACTTGTATGGGTACCTTGAAAAACAAGAGCTTGTGAAGAATCGTCGCTTGAGAGATTATCAAAGTGGAGGCTAATTACTATCCAATGTCCACGCCAATTTGTAAGTGAGCGATTAAAATCAGTATCTAATAAATTCGTTGAGGATCTAGGTAAGTTTTCATCAATAATAAGTCTTAATGCGAATAAAGCATTTGTTTTACCAGAACCATTTGCCCCAATTATCGTGTTTACTCCTTCTTTAAAAACAAAGCAAGCTTTTTTGAAATTACGAAAATTCCTTATTTTCAGACTAGATATATGCATAATCATGCCCCCAATTTAAAGCTACAAATATACTGTTCTTATTGGAAATTCTAGCATAATTCTTAGATACAATACAGCTGTTAAATCGACGAAATATGACAGCGTATGCATTACCCGTATAAATAACAGAGTACTTATTCTTCTGTCCGGCGGATATTTTTCCGCTGTTGTAGCACCATCAATCTTTACCAAGGATCGCATCATGAAACCGTGCGAACTGCCCGTCTCTTTTCTGCAGTTCCTCAATGTCTAGATTACTAGCTGCCCGTCTAGATTGCTCAATGCGATACTTTGAGCCCATTTTTTTTAGCTGGTTAACATCAAGGTTAAGCCAGTCTTCAATAGAAGGATTGGGAATCGCAGATATCCATTCGTTAAATTCGAGGCCTTTCACCAACATTTCTTTTGTCCTAACGGGATCTCCGTCACCATCAGTCACTATTAACACTTTTGATTCAGAATAGAAAGTGTTCCATAAAGCGTTTGCCACACGAGGAATTGTAATCTTTCCCATAGCAACAATAATTTTGATTGATCTATTCGAGCCGGCATTACCTAGAATCCTTTCAGACAGTGTAGCAATTACCTCACGATCAGTATCACCTTCGCACACGATTAACAAATCTGCGGTAGTTGCATCGACAACCCGCGTCGATAATACCCCGCCTGTTACATGGTCGTAGTGAAGATGGTCTATCTCTACGAGTTGTTTATTTTTGGCAGTTTCGAATTCGCCTTCAGATGGGAAATAAATTGCACCTTCCTCAGCTGCCTTACGGAGCTTGAGTTTGAGAATATTTGTGAATCCATTGTCACGAGCAATCGCGGCATCCAAGTCTCGTTTGTCGAGTAAAATTATGTTGAGCGTCTTGCCTAAAACGAGTGCATCAACGGCGTCCTCTGCATATCCTGACATTGAAATAAAAATTCCAATTGTACCTGCCAACTTACCACGCCTAGATCAAAATCATAATTGTCTTCTGTGCATTGCACTAGATCGTCAAACTCAAATCCATATTGATAGACCATTTCAAAAAGAAACAATTTCCTGTAATCGTTCTTTAGAAAATTACGAATTAGAATAATATCTTCAATGTTTAATGGCTTTGCTGCACCGGCTTCGGAGTCTTTTTTTAACACCTTGGTGCTGATTAAAAAGCTACTTAAATCACTTACCCCGAAGGTTAGTGCTGATTTCTTCACTTCGGTAAGAAACGTAAAGAAATTAATGATGTGATGCACCTTGGTGTTCCTGGTCGCCACCCGCTGTTCTGCATCAAAAAAAAGAGAAAAAGATTCGATAGTCAATTCATTTGCATCGGTTTTGCCGCAGCCATGCAGCCATATAGAAATTTTAGTATAACGCTGCTTATTTGATCTATAGCCCCAGGCGTATAATTTTTTTGAGGGCTAGTAATCCATTCCTCAAATTCAATAAAACTTGCTCGGTTATTCTCTGTCAGCGCCGCTAAACGCAATTCTCTAGAAATCTTCTTCTTGGATTTTTGACTCATACCCATTTGGCACCGCCCGTTGGTCTATTATGGAATATTATATCAAAACATCTGAATACTTTGTATCGGTTTATACTCTCTAGCGTTCAGCTGCCGTCATGTCCCTATTGTTCTCGTACCCATCTCTCGGTGTAGACAAAGGACTTCTATCATACCATACGACTGATTACTCGTTCGGATTCTATAATGGCTCCTCTTGCCGTAAAGTCCTCATCCTATATACGACGAAAAAGGACAGCGTGGTGCTGCCCCTTAAT
Source organism: Paenibacillus sabuli (assembly GCF_014705605.1). GTDB lineage: Bacteria > Bacillota > Bacilli > Paenibacillales > Paenibacillaceae > Paenibacillus_D > Paenibacillus_D sabuli. The sequence continues at coordinate 196,742 of NZ_JACXIZ010000015.1, read as the reverse complement.
TTGATATATGTATTGTGTCACAACCCATATAACATAGCGTAATTGCAATCATTTTTTATCGTTTATGTATATGTAAATTACATAGTATTTTGTACATATGTCACACTAAATCCGAAATCTCCAAATCAATCATATCATCACCAGTCGGTAAGGAAAAGCGGAGATCAAAAATCCCCGCTTTCTTAAACAATTTCAATTCTTTTAACTACAGCTGCCGCTTAATGAAGCGTCTGAGGAAAACCTTTGCGCCATGAAGCAAATCGCGGACTCCAGCCATTCCGAAGTGCCTTTGCATTAAGCGCCCCACGTTCTCCTCTCCCACTTCCTTACATTATCTGGGGTTCTGGAGCGTTAAGGGCTTTTGCATAGACAGGCACCCATTCGGTACCCGCTGCTGGATCGCTATCCACAATATTATATGTTCCTGCGGGCCATTCCAGTGCCATAACAGCTGCAACTGCGGCGTCTTCTGTATGCACAAAAGAAGTGATGCCGTCAGTAGCAGGCAATTTCCCAAGCCGAACTTGCTCTGCGAACAATCCGTTCGAATCGTACCAGGTCCCTTCACCGTACAGCACGCCATATCTAAGAATGACATGCTCCAGCATTTCCGCAGCAGTGGTTTCCAGTGCATGAACAGCGTTCACGCTTGTGAGTTGCGGTTCCGGAGCCTCAAAGTCCAGTGAACACTCCTCCGTTGCCGGCCCTTCTCCAGGCGCATAGGTCATTGTGATGCTTTGCGCGATCATCCGACGAACGCCAGCGGCGAGTGAAGCATCCACTAAGTTTCTCGTTCCCTCCACGCGAATTCTTGCATTGGCGGATGGATCCATAGCCTGCAGCGAAGTCAATTGGTGAATGACCACCTCTGGGGAAGTTTCGGCGATTACTTTGAACAGACTCTCGCGATCATATACATCCGCTTGGACGAATGAAGCACCGGCTTTCTTCAAACTTTCTGCATGCTCCGGATTGCATATTAACCCAACCACTTCGTGTTCCTTTTGTACTAGCATCGGAACGAGTACCCTCCCGATGACGCCACTTGCTCCAGCAACTAAAATTTTCATTTGGTAATGCCTCCTTTATCTATTTTTATTTAAGACCCATCTGGTATCGCATTTGTGACATAAGAAAGGAAACAGTATAATAACGGGAAATTAGACTTCTCTCTTGCGCCTGCCGATTCGTCTGCTTGCGTTGAAGAATGTAATGGTTTAGATGGAGATAAGGAGTTGACAAGGATGTTGGATATGTCGACGGTCGAATCGTATCGCCCTCTGCTGATGACGCTCGCATACCGGATGCTCGGTTCATTGAGCGAAGCGGAAGACATCGTGCAGGATGCGCTGGTTGATTATACGATGACTGTGGATCGCAGCAGCATCAGGCACGAAAAAGCTTATTTGGTCCGAATGGTCACCAACAGAAGCTTGAAGCTGAAGCAATCCGCGCGCAAACGTCACGAATTCTACGTCGGGCAATGGCTCCCGGAGCCTGCCATCGCCGATGACGAATTCGGCCGTGCGGCTAGCCCGCTCGGATCCGCCACCGCAGAGAGCGGGAATCCTGCCAATTACATCGAGCGGCAAGAGAACATTACGTACATGATGCTCGTTATGCTGGAGAGACTGAATGCCGTCGAGCGCGCTGTCTTCCTGCTACGCGAGACGCTCGACTTCGACTATGGGGAAATTGCGGACATCGTTCAGAAATCCGAAGCGAATTGCCGCAAAATTTTCAGCCGGGCAAAGGAAAAGCTGCTAGGATCGACGGGAGAAGATGGCGGCGCGGAAGCGATCGATCCTATGCGGCTCAATGAGGAACAAGCATGGGCTTTCGCCAAGGCGTTCATGCAGGCGGCCGAAACCGGAAATTCGTCCGCGCTCGTGGACATGCTGGCGCATGACGCCGTATTCGTCATCGATGGCGGCGGCAAAGCCCGCGCGGCGATCAATCCGATTGAGGGCAGCGAGCGCATCGCAGCATTCTTTATCAGTAACGTGCGCAAAGGCACGCTGGGGGATTCGCTTTTGCCGGTCGACGTGAGCGGCCAACCCGGCTTTATCGTTAGCCAGAACGGCCAGCCGACTATGGTCATGGTGTTCGGTTGGGACTCGGAAAAGAAGATCTCACGCATTTTTATTATTTTGAACCCTGACAAGCTTAAAAATGTCACAAAACAATTCTCCTAACTATAGTCTAGCCGTCGAGTAGCGTCATCTGCTCTTTCATATAACGCGTGCCGTGAACGATATTCTTGGGGCTGACCCGATCGATCCTCTCGAGGTCCTCCTTCATGAGAAGGATATCAGCCGCGGCCGCATTTTCCTCCAAGTACTTAATACGTTTTGTACCCGGGATAGGCAGCGCCCCGCCCGCAATCGTCCAGGCAATGGCCAATTGGGATGGTGTACAGTTCTTCTCCCTCGCGATCTCCTTAATCTTGTCGACAACCTCAATGTTCTTCCGGAAGTTTTCGCCTTGGAACCGCGGCATCCATCTGCGAAGATCGTCGGCGGACAGATCCTCGAACGTGCGAAGCTCGCCGGAGATAAAGCCCCTGCTCAGTGGACTATAGGCCACATGGGTCATCCCCAGCTCTCTTACGGTAGGAAGGATCTCCTCTTCGATGTCACGGCTCCAGAGCGAATACTCGCTCTCTAGCACGGAGATCGGATACACGGCATGCGCGCGGCGAATGGTGGAAGCGGATGCCTCGGACAGGCCGAGCGCCCGGACTTTGCCTGCCTTGACCAAGTCTGCCATCGCTCCGACCGTCTCCTCTATCGGGATTTGCGGATCGACGCGGTGTTGGTAGTATACATCGATGTAATCTGTATTCAAGCGGCGAAGGCTATCCTCTACTGCTTTCTTAACGTAATCTGGATGGCCATTGATGCTTTCGTAGTTTGGGGTGTACGAGAATTTGGTGGCGATAATGGCTTGCTCGCGGCGTCCTTGAAGCGCACTCCCGAGCAACTGTTCGTTATGCCCGTTGCCATACACGTCGGCGGTGTCGAACATCGTTACGCCAATGTCCAAAGCACGATGGATCGTGTGGATCGACTGTTCGTCGTTTGTCTCCCCGTAAATGCCCGGAGACATTCCCATTATTCCCAATCCGATCGAAGAGACAAGGATACTGCTATTGCCCAACATTCTTTGCTGCATGTGGTAATCCCTCATTCTATGTTTGTTGTCGCTCTGACTCCTCCATCTTGATTAACAACTGGCTCTCGGAAGGGACTCTCCCTTTCTCGATGTCTTCGTATATCGACAGCTTGTTATTGACGGCGTCGAGCGCTTCGGCCAATTCGTTCTGGCGGCGAAATAAATCTTCCTTGTACTGGTTCAAGATCGCTTTGCGCTGTGGGATCGTGGAATCGCCATCGAGCGCAAGGTCCACCATTTCCTTGAGTACCGACAGCTTCATCCCTGTCGCCCGGAAACAGGTGATCAGCCGGATCCAATCGAGTTGATCTTGTTCGAACAGTCGATTCCCGTGCTTATCTCGCTTAATGTAAGGGAGCAATCCCTCCTTCTCGTAATAACGAATCGTATGAGCCGGGCAACCAAGCCGCTCTGAAGCTTCTTTGATCGTGAATGCCATTGGCCGAATCGCTCCTTTTCAATTATTTTCAGACGGAATCGGCTGGTTCTTTTTCATCCTAAACCTTAAAGTACACTTTAAGGCAAGCGTTATTTATTGTACATTCACATTCATCGTTATGGTCACGCCTGTTTCAGGTACCTTCGTTTCACTTCACTCTCAGCTCCGTTACGGAGACGCGTCGCTGTTTCGCTGGCACCTGCTCTGCAGGCTCGATGATTGGCGGCTGTTCGCCAGCCTCCACCATTCTGGCAATCAATCTTTTTCGCAAGCTGTCTGCGACGCTGCGATACGTCTCCATGCCGGCCAAATTCGTCAATTCGTAGGGGTCCGCATGCAAGTCGTATAACAGATCCTCCTTATAGCGATCGGAGCAGGAATCATCTAAGCCGTTTTTGTTTGCCGCCACGACGCTGTACTTCCAGCGATCGGTCCGAATGGCGCGTCCAACCTGAGTTTCGCTGATTTGCAAGAACACTTCCGACGGCCACTGCGCTGACGCTCGTTTGACCAGCGGTAGTATGGATCTGCCCTGCATCTCCGAGGGTACATCGATTCCGACCGCATCCAGCAAGGTCGGCGGCAGGTCCAGCAAGCTGACCAGACTACGGATTTGTCCGCCTTGCATGAACCCTGGGCCGTATAGCGCCGTTGGAATGCGGATGGAGGCGTCATGCGCGGAACGTTTGTATTCGTCATTGCGCGTTTTGAAGTGATTGCCGTGATCGGATGTAAATAAAATGATCGTGTCTTCTAGCATATCCAGACTTTTCAAAGCGTCCATCAGCCGGCCAAGCGCCTCATCCACTCGTTTGACCATGCCATAATACCCCGGTAGATGCTGAGGTGCCGTCCCGCCAAGCTTCTTCAAATCGGGCGGCGTCCAGCCGTCGAGGTATCGACTTTCGTAGCCGTGAGGAGCGGGATAATTGTCCGTGTGATTTTGATGATGGGGCTCCAGATAAGACAGGAACATGAAAAACGGTTGCTCTTGATGCCGATAGATGAACCGGATCGCTGCATCCGTCAGGGCGTCGACGCGATAGCCCGGAAGCTTGACCGGCTCGCAGTCCTCGTTATATAACTGAGTCTCGTAAGCATCCGACGAGAACTCCAGTACATTGGAGGCTAGCCAATACTCGTATCCTCCTCTTTCTTCAGTCGGGACAGGCTCTTGTCCGCTCAAGTGCCATTTGCCGATATATCCGGTTTTATAGCCGTGCTCCTTGTAGTAATGCGCCAATGTTTTCGTATACTGCGGAAGCGGAATGCCGTTGCGATAACAGCCCGTCGTTGTGGCATATTTCCCGGTTTGCAGGCATGATCTTGCCGGACCGCACACAGGCTGACAGGTATACGTGTGGTACAGATGGGTTCCTTCCTGCGCCATTCTGTCGAAATTAGGGGTTAATCCTAACGGATTTCCATGAATTCCGGTCGTATCCCAGCGTTGCTGATCGGTAAAAAATACGATGACATTGGATGGTTTTCTCAGTTTGGTGGACATAGGAATAGCTCCCTTCGGCATTCGAGTCACCATTTAATTATAGGTCGATCCGAGGGATTTGCTTAGCGAACAAACAAAGATATACTATAAAAAAACGGAGATTTACAAAAATGCAAAAGGAGGCCGCGACCATTTCCAGTATGCCGCGTCTAAATCCATATTTGAATGACAGCTTGCGGAACGTCTTTTATTTTGCGTATGAATGGGAGCGTTTGCCGGAATGGAATTTCGATAATTATCAAATTCCGGCTTTGACCGTGTGGTACATCCTTGACGGAAACCGGTATTTATCTTACGAGGAGCGCGAATACAAGCTGCAGCCTGGAGACTTGCTGGTACTTCCCAATCAAGCCGTTATTACGACGCGGCACGAGCATGCGAATCAGCCATCCCAAGCGTTATATTATTTATCGCTCGGCATGCAATTTACGATTGGCGCCTGGGAATGGCCTGAGCTTTACGGTATACCGGTGCATATGCGCCCATCGCGTGATGACGATGTGAGGTTATGGCTGGCCGACTGGCGCGAGCTGGCCCGCCGCTACACGGCGAAAAGAAATGCCTCCGCCGAGGAATCAGCTTTGATCGCCGCGCCCTCCGTTACGGAATATTTGGCATGGGAGGCCTGCTTCAAACAATGGCTCGCCCGTCTGATTCCGATTGTTCAACCACACATGGCGGACCCGGAACCTCGGACAGACCAGCGTTTATTTCATGTCTGCAACTTCATTCATACGCATTATGCTGCCCCGCTCTCCTTAAAGGAGATTGCGCAATACGCATGCTTGAGTGAAGGGCACCTGCGCGCGATTTTTCGCCAATCGTTGAATATGTCGCCTTATCAATACGTGATTCAGACGAGACTGTCCAGAGCGAAGCAACTGTTGCTGACGACCAATCTGACGCTTGCGGAAATCGCTGCGACCGTAGGATTTGACGACCTCAGCCATTTCATAAGCTTGTTTCGAAAAAAAACAGGCTCGACACCTGCCCAATACCGGAAAAAGTCGGATTGGAACGTATAGTGTGCGAGCAATGGCATGCCGTTTCTTTCAACTCACACTCGAAATATTCAACCGAGCAAGCGCCGCAGCTCTTGAAATCAAATCGACCTCGGCAATTTTTCCATCCCTGATTGTGAATTGAACCACGTACATCAGTTTCCCTTCCGTGGCGGCAACCGCCCCGAGCTTTCCGTTCACAAGTGCCACTCGGGCCGGTTTGGCGCGTCCCGCTACCTTTTTGGCCAAAGCAATTGCCCCTTTGGTCGCCGTGACCGCACCTGCCTCGCGGTCATCGCGGAGCACTACTTCCGGATCAAGTGTGGCAACCAGCGCCTCAAAATCACCTTCGTAAGCAGCCGTCAGAAATGCGTCCACCAGCTTGCGTTGGAGCCCCAATTGATCTAGCGAACGTTCTTCTGCTCCTCTCACCTTTTGGCGTGCCCGGCTCGCCAGCTTTCGTGTGGCCAGCTCAGATTTCCCCACGATTGGCGCGAGCTCGCTGAACGGCATGGCGAAGATATCGTGCAGCACGAATGCGAGGCGCTCCGCCGGATTCAGCTTGCTTAGCACAACAAGCAAAGCAACGCCGACAGAATCGGCCATGAGCGCCTCTTGCTCGGGATTGGACCGATCCTTTATATCTGCAACGAATGGTTCGTCCATGAATTCCTCGCGCCTTGCCTTTCTCGAACGCAGCATATCCAGACATATGCGTGACACGACCGTGGTCAACCATCCGCCTAAGTTGTCAATCTGACCGGGATCTGAACGATGAAGGCGCAGCCACGCTTCCTGCACGGCATCCTCCGCCTCGCTCCTGGATCCGAGCATGCGATAAGCAACAGCCAGTAAATGATCGCGATAAGACTCGAATTGTTCTTCCATATACATCCCTTCTCCTACCTTTGCAATAGTAATGACAGAGAACCCCTTATTATATTGACGAACGAAATCCATTTCATGTGACCGACATCCGAAAATATGTTGCGTTGTCACATTCCAGTCATCGGCTACGTCATTCCAGTGAGAGGCCTAATGAAGCCTACTACTTGATTTTAAAGGAGAGCGTATCAAATGGAACAATCCAGAATGAACAGCCCAATGATGAGTTTGCCCGAAGTCGGCCAGTCCTTGCAAGCATTGGGCAAGGCGTTATTTGGGTCGGCGGAGAAAAACGCTTTGCCAGCCCGAACCTTATTCCTTGCCTACCTTCGCGTCAGTCAGATCAACGGCGATAGCGTCTGCGTGGATCTGCATTCACGCAATGCCCTGGCAGCGGGCGAAACGGCCGAACGGCTTCTGGTCGTATCTGCATGGCGAGAGACGTCTAATTTTACCGATGCCGAACGCGCCGCACTCGCGCTCAGCGAATCGATGACCCGGCTTCACGACTTGACCGATCCGGTCCCTGACAAGGTATACGAGGAAGCCGCGCACTATTATGACGAAGGCGCACTGGCTACATTAATTACGGGGATCGCCACGGCCAATCTTTATAATCGCATCAATGTGACAACTAAGCAACGCGTGGACGTGTCGGCTGCGCGTAACTGAATCAATAATCAAGGCTCACAAAGGAAGGTAATGCTTTATTATGGGAACTGTACTGTATATCACGGCCCACCCTTTTGAAGAAGACAAATCGCACGCAATTGCGGCTGGAAAAGAATTTGTACAAGCTTACCGCCAAACTCATCCCTTGGATGAAGTGATTCATCTCGATCTGTTTAAGGCATGGATCCCGCTTTTAGATGCGGACGTGTTCAACGGCTGGGAAAAGCTTAAACAGGGCACGCCTTTCGAAGCGTTGAATGGGGATGAACAATCAAAAATTGGGCGTATAAATGAACTTGTTGATCAATTTGTAGCTGCGGATAAATATGTCTTTGTCAGCCCGACCTGGAACTACTCCTATCCACCGGTCATGAAAGCCTACCTGGATTCCATTTGCATAGCGGGCAAGACCTTCAGCTATCTGCCCGACATTGGCAGGGTCGGTCTGCTGGGCGACAAAAAAGCGATTCACATTCAAGCCAGCGGCAGTGTGTTGTCCCCGGGTTCCAATACGCTCGCCGAAAATTGGGAAATGGGTCACCGCCATTTAAAAGTGATTATGGAGTTCGTAGGAATTTCTGAGCTTGCCGGCATTTTTATCGAAGGCATGGCCGAGTATCCCGATCAAGCCTTACAGATCAAAGAAAAAGCGATCCGACGAGCACGCGAAGCAGCACAGGTCTTTTGATTTCCGATGACCAATAAGAAGTGAAGCCAAGCCCCTCCTCTCCATTCGAAGATGGGGCTTGGCTTCGTATCGTACTCGCCGCTTGGCGAACACGGGTGTGACTATGTTAATTCGGAATCACCGATTGGAACGTATAGCTCCCTGCTTCAAGCGCGTAGATCGCTCGGCCGTCCTGATCGCCGATGAATTGGACCCCTTCCGCCTCTGCAATCGGACGTCCGCTCTCCAGGACGGGATGCTCCCGATCGGCCGGCAGATAGAGATCGGCCGTCGTATTCGCCGGAACCGTTACGGCATACGTGAATGTATGATCTTTTACTTCCCATTCACTGCGAATCGTCCCGCGTACCGAGTCGTACGCGCCTTCGACCCGGGTGATCTGGCGATTGGGGTCGATATGCGGCTGCAGGATCATATGCCTGAACCCGGGCTGTGCGGGGTCCGCGGCAATGCCGGCCATATATTTGTACATCCATTCCGCAATGGCGCCATAGGCATAATGATTGAATGAATTCATGCGCACATCGCCGAATCCGTCTTCTACCGAGTAGGAATTCCAGCGCTCCCACACCGTGGTCGCCCCGTTTTTCACCGAATACAACCAGGACGGCATCGCGTCCTGCAGGAGCAGCTTATAGGCCAGCCCTGTCTGCCCGACATCCGATAACACAGGCGCGATCACATTGACGCCCAGGAAGCCCACAGACAGCGTGTTCTCGTCATAATGGACCCGTGAGCTGGTGGGATGCGCCAGTCGGTACGCCTCGTCATTTTGGATGTTGTCAGCCAGCAAGTCGATCATTTGTTTCTTTTGCCCTTCGTTCTCATACAAGCCCAGCTTCAGGCACCACAGCAGCGCCGCTTGGCTGTTATCCTCCAATTGGATGTTTTCGACCCCCACTTGATCCGGGTCTTCATCATATTCGAGCGCCGTGTACCCGCCTGAGGACAGGACCTTTACCGCCCCGTTCTGGTCGATCTGCATATAGTTATGAATAAAGGTGCGCTTAATGTTGGCAAACAGCGCTTCATATGCCTGTACGTCTGCCTGTTCGCCAATCGCATTCGCCATGCTTGCCATCAGCTGGGCATCATACGCATAGTAGGCATCGCTCATCAGCTGCCGGTCTGTTCCCTGGAAATTCAACCAGTCCCCGATACCGCCTGTTCCTCTGTGCGTTTCGCCGGTCTGCGCATAGATCCAATCCATGTAACGCTTCATTGCAGCGTAGTTTTTTCGAATAATGGCGGGATCGCCCGTCATTTGCCACACAGTCCACGGCACGATGATCCCCGCATCCGCCCAGCCGCCACAGCCGACAAAACCTCTGAAGTTCGCATACCGTCCACTCGGAGCCGTCGACGTAAAGGCACCGTTGCCATACGTCTCCTGGTTCTCGACCAGCATCGTCATCCAATTCTCCAGGAACAGAGCGGCATCCATATTGTACAAGGCCGTATTGGCAAATAGCTGCGTATCTCCGGACCAGCCCACGCGCTCGTTGCGCTGCGGACAGTCGGTTGGAATCCAGAAATAGTTGCCGCGCTGCCCCCACATGATGTTGCGAAACAGTTGATTGATATCAGAATTTGAGGTTTCGATCGATCCGGTTTCCGGCAAGGCCGACATGGCAACCTTTCCGGTCAGGCTTTTAATCGTGGCAGACTCCCCATTGGCAATGGTGATTTCAACATATCGAAAGCCGTGATAGGTGAAGGTCGGTTGATAGATTTCCTCGTCCGCAGCTCCTTTTAACGTATAAACATCCGTTGCTTGGGCATTCCGCAAATTGGCCACATAGATCGAGCCCACCGGACCGTCTGCCCCTTTGCTGGCATCGTTCAGCATTTCGGCATAACGGATTCTGAGTTGCGTCCCTTTTTGACCGTGTACCACGATCCTCGGAATGCCCACCATATTTTGTCCCAGGTCATAGATCGCCGTATCGCCTGGAGAAATACTAATCGCGCTTTGCCTTGCAGCGGCCGGGTCTACCATGCTTCTTGCCGCATCGACTTTGATTTTCCCCAAGCCGTTTTCGCTGCTTTCATGGTCAATCACGTCGCGATAGACCGTGACATCCTGCGGGACTTGATCCAAGGCATCGATAAGCTGTACGGTATGACCATGGTACGCCGTCACAGTTGCATTCGGGAAGCTTGTGGTATAAGCATGCTCCCTGACCGCTTGCCACTGGGAATCGTCGAAGCCCGCCTCTGTCCAACCTTCCAGCTCCCGATTGGCGTCATAGGTTTCGCCATCATAGAGATCATCGGCCCGCACGGGTCCGTGATCGGCCGCCTTCCAGCCGGCGTCCGTATCGCTCACCAGGACTTCGGTTGAATGATCGTCGTAGTTGATCAACAGCTTGCACAGCAGCGCCAAGTCGTTCTGCTCGTCGTTGTAATACACCGTTTGTTTTTCCGAATCCGGCGCCTTGGAAATACGCCCGTTCCACCACCCGTTGCCCAGTGTAAAAGCCAGCGTTGCCGCATCATGCTGTAGAAAAGCGGTTACATCATAGGTCATGTAGGCGACGTTTTGGTCGAAATTCGTCCATCCGGGTGGCATAAATTCGTACACGCAAGGGCCATCTTCCTGTGCGATGCCAACCTTCTGCCCGTTGATATGCGCATCGTATACACCCAGTGCGGATACATAGAGACGCGCTTGCTTGACTTTCCCTCTCAGCTTCGTTTCTTTTCGCAACATGGGAGCTCCAGGGCTTTTGGGCGGTTTGCCGTCCATCCTGATCCACTTCGCCCCGCTCCAGCCGGTTACACCGTCGGACGATCTTAATCCGGTTTCGAAATAGGCCGCTTCCGTCGCTTCCACCTTTTGACCGCTTCGCTCCCAAACGATTACCGTCCAGTAATAACGTGTCGAGGGCTGCAAAGGCTGTCCCTCATAAAGGATCCCTGCCGATTCGTTTGAAGCAACTTTGCCGCTGTTCCACAGGTCTGCCTGCTCTACAGACAGCTTCTCCGGCTGCGTCGCAACCAGAATCTGATAAGCCGTCTGCTTCTGGCCACGTCCTGCGGCTTCCATGATCCAGCTCATGCGAGGGGCCTCTGCATCAATGCCGAGTGGGTTGACCCGATTCTCCACCCTCAGCTTCGTAATCGTGACCTGGCTGTTCTCATTCACATTCGTTTCCTCCCCGTTCGTGATTGCGCTATGGCTGCGTCGCTTCGCGCCCATTGACCAAATCCGTCATGCGGCAGCGCGCGCTTCTGACGTGGATATACAAGCTAATTTACAGCTTTTCTCGAGATTTTTAAATGACCATTAAAGCTGAATCTATGACCATTTCGGAATGAAGCCAAACCTTCTTCATGCTATAATAGAACGATACCGTGGCAAAAGACTGGCGAGGTGTATGCAGATGACCGATTTTGAACTGGAGCCTTTTTTACGTCATTTTTCGGAGAATGAGCGGGAACATAACGGACCTCGCTCAGATACGCTGGACGATGATACCTTTCTTCCTCCCGGGCAAGAGATCGCGTTTTCCGTGCACCCGCGATTCAAGCCGGTTGCCCGGCACCGCCATTCGTTTATCGAATTGATTTACATTTATTCGGGCGAATGTCATCAAACGATCAATGACAAAGAAGTGTCGATGAAAAAGGGCGAGCTGTGCATCCTGGATACGAATACGTATCATTCCATCGGGAATACGGGAGAAGACGACATCATCATCAACTGCCTCATGCGGAAAAGTTATTTTGATTGGGCGTTTTTAAGCAGGCTTTCCGGAAATGATATCTTTTCCAGCTTTCTGACCCATGCCATTTATGAGAACAAGCATTCCAACGAATATATCTTGATTCATTCCGGCGCCAACGAGGCGATCAGCCGCATCATGCACACCATTCTTTGCGAATATTTTAACAAGCAGCCTTGCTCGGACGAGATTATCAACGCCTATATGGTCATCCTTTTTGCCGAGATGCTGCGTATGTACAGAGGGGATGTCAACGCGCGGAATTTTGAAGCTTTGAAAAATACGCAAATTACGGACATTCTTGATCATATTCAGACGAACTATCAGACCGTGACACTGGAATCGACGGCCCGACACTTCAACTTCAATGCCAACTACCTGGGCAAGGTGCTCAAAAAGATTACAGGTCATAGCTTCATCCATCTGGTTCATCAGATCCGACTCGGTCAAGCCGGTCTCCTTCTTCGCAATTCCGAGATCAGCATACAGGCGGTCGCCAACGAAGTCGGGTATGAGAACATCAATTTTTTCTACCGGTTGTTTAAGCGGAAGCACAACTGCTCTCCGGCAGAATACCGAAAACAATCCCGCCATGACAAGGCTCCCCCGCACACGCCTCTCACCCTCGGGCGCTGACATCGAGGCACTCGAAAAAAAACGGCCGCCAGTCCCAGTGACTGGCGGCCGTCGCACGGCATCTACACAACGGAATACAAAAAACGGGTTGGGTTCTATAAATCGGTCACTGCACCTTTAGAGGCGGATGACACCAGCTTTGCGTACTTGAGCAGCACGCCCGATTTCACTTTGAGCGGAGGCTGTTCCCAAGCTTGGACGCGAGCAGCCAATTCCTCTTCACTCACGCCAAACGAGATCTGCTGCGTTTCGCTGTCGATGGTGATCAGATCACCGTCTCTCAGCAATGCAATCGGTCCGCCTACTTGCGCTTCGGGCGATACATGGCCGACGACGAAGCCGTGCGAGCCCCCTGAGAATCTGCCGTCTGTAATCAAAGCCACTTCTCCGCCGAGCCCCTTCCCTACAATTAGCGCGGTAACCGACAGCATTTCCGGCATGCCCGGTCCGCCCTTGGGTCCGCAATAGCGAATGACCAGGACATCGCCCTTTTGAATTTCATTTCTCAGAATGGCTGCCGTGGCGTCCTCTTCGCTATCGAACACCTTCGTCGGCCCGACGAACCGGTTGATCTTCATGCCCGACATTTTGGCTACGGCGCCCTCCGGGGCCAGATTGCCTCTTAGTACAACCAACGGTCCATTCGGTTTCAGCGGCTTGTCCAACGGACGAATGATCGCCTGCTCGTCGCGCAATGAAGCAGACTCGGCCAGATTCTGTGCCAACGTCTTGCCGGTAACCGTGAGGCAATCCCCATGGAGAAGTCCCTCTGCGAGCAGCAGCTTCATGACTCCGGGGACGCCGCCGATATCGTTCAGGTCCTGCATGACGTGGCGGCCGCTTGGCTTCAGATCTGCGAGATGGGGAACGCGCAGCCGTATCCGTTCGAAGTCATCCAATGTCAAATCGACTTCAACCGAATGCGCGATGGCCAGCAAATGCAAAAACGCATTCGTAGAGCCGCCCAGGGCCATGACGACGGTGATCGCATTCTCAAACGCTTGTTTGGTCATGATGTCCCGTGGATAAATCCCCTGTTCGAGCAGCGAGAGCACTTGCTTTCCGGCTGCCTCGCACTCTGTCGCCTTATCGGGCGAAATGGCAGGTGTAGAGGATGAACCGGGAAGGGTCATGCCCATTGCTTCCGCCGCCGCCGCCATCGTATTGGCGGTGTACATCCCGCCGCAAGCGCCCGCTCCGGGACAGACGCTGCATTCCACCTGATGGAGCGCTTCGTCGCTCATTTTTCCTTCGTGATACTGGCCGACAGCCTCGAAGGCCGTCACGATATCGACGTCTTTGCCGTCCAGCTTGCCGGGTTGAATCGTTCCGCCGTAGACGTAGATCGAAGGAATATTGAGCCGCCCGATCGCCATCAGACAAGCAGGCGTATTTTTATCGCATCCGCCGATCGCCACCAGGCTGTCGAAGCGCTCGGCGCCGGTTACAATCTCGATCGAATCGGCAATGGCCTCCCGGCTGGGCAGCGAGAACAGCATGCCCCCATGCCCCATCGAGATGCCGTCGGAGACGGTGATCGTATTAAAAATCAGCGGCGCCCCGCCATGGCGACGCGCGCCTTCATTGGTTCGAGCGGCCAATGCATCGATGTGCATATTGCACGGCGTCACCTCGCTCCATGTGCTCGCTACCCCGACCATCGGCTTTTTAAAATCCTCGTCGGTAAAGCCGACCGCGCGCAGCATCGCTCTATTGGGCACCCGGTTGACGCCCTCGCTGATGACCTTGCTTCGAATGCGAAGATCTTTTCCTTCGGTCATGGTTATCGCTCCTGTCTGATTAGAGTAATCCTTACAGCTCCTGCATCGGAATCCACACGTTTTTCTTCAGGCCGCAGTAGACCATAGATAATTCATGTAATATAACGTATCCATACATCATGTGCAAGTTTACCCTTTATTTTAGTCGTAAAAACATAGCAAAAAGACGAGCCCTTCCTTTTATTTGGAAAAGGGCTTGTCTTTTTTTAAATGAAAGGAATCGGGAAGGCACGGCGATCAGGGACTAATAGTCTCCCTTAATGACAAAGAACGAGCCGCGGATCGTCCCCGCCAATTTGGACTTCTGCCTTGCGAACTTGAACTTCCCTTCCAGCTCCTGCGGAACGTCCATCCCCTCGGATAGCTTGAAGCCAACCGCGCGCTTTTTGGGATCATCCACCGTGTACATCACATTAAGCGCAAGTCCGTCTGCATAAAAAACGTATGCGAATTGAATGTTTTCAACTTGAAAACGCGCCGTTTCCAGCGGCTCGGCCGCAAAGGCGAGGTCGCGCTCCTCCTTTAAAATGCGATTCACGTACGCAAGCGTATCCTGGCTCTCGCCGGCGGGAACAACCTCAAAGGCATGCTTATACTTGTTCATAAAATATCGGGCCTCGTTGGCGCGCAGGCCGGCGAGCGCTTCCGCCACCGGCGAAGCTTCCAGCCCGCTTGTCGTCACATTTTTAAAGTCCACAACGTAGGACATTTGCTGTTCTCCTTTCATTCTTTCAATTGGCAGGATTGTGTGCTCGGTGCTATTTCGCGACCACGGGAATCCACATTTCGCCATACACCTTGTCGCCGTTTCGGCCCATTTCGACGGTGGCATTGGGCCCGCCGACATAAGCGTAGCGATCAGCGGCAGGCAAGGCCTGGCCAAAGGCGAGTCCCGTCAGCTTGCTGCTCAGCTCGTCAGCGGTTTTCCCTTCTCCTTTGACGACCAGATAAGTGCTTTTCGGGAACTGAATCAATCGGTCTGCTTCCGGTACGTCCGCATTGGTCAGTACACCGGCGTAATACATCATCTTTTGATTGACCGCTTCGTTGACTGCAAAAAGGTACGTGTTGGCAGCGACGCACTTGAGTGCTTCGAGGCGGCCATCCTGCTCCACCTCCCGCCAAAAGCTTTCTTTCTCCTTGTTCATTCCCTCGTAATCCGTGTAATCGCTCTTCAGCTCCGTTCCGATACCCGTGACGACAAAGCTTTCTTTTTCCTCAAGTGTGTAGACTGCAGACATATGCCCAGCTCCTTATTTTTAGTGAGATTTGATTCAATTTCTTCAATAATCATGTCTATCATACCAAAATGTATTCCGATTTCGTACCATTGGCACCGTATGAGGTGCTGATCCGTTACAATTTGCGGCCTTCCGGACGGAGCGCCCAAGAAGCGACGGCCAATGCGGCATAGATGAGCGGAAGCAGGATATGAAAGCCAGACGCTCCGTAATCACCGGCAAATGCATGCGACAAGGCCGCGCCTGTCATCAGGAAAAAGAGTCCGCTATAAGCCCATTCTTTGAGCCGCGGCCATCCCGGCATGAGAATTGCCAGTACGCCAAGCAATTTCCAGCTGCCCAGTATGGTGGTCACGTACAAGGGAAACCCGATATTCGTGACCAGATCGACATTCCCTCCGAACCGCATCAACTGTCCGATTCCGCTAAGGGTAATGGATAACGCAAGAATGATCGTGATTGTCCAGTAGGCGACGATTTTCGTCTCGAAGCGCGCCTTAGCATGTGTCTTCATTGTGGTCCCGGCTTTTGCAGGCATGATCGTTTCCCTCCAATCTTGTTCTTATTTCCGAATCAGCCGGTCCTCCCTTCGTTCTTTTGGTTTCTGTTCCTATAGCGGATTCAAGCGATTTCTTTTTTCGCTTGTTAGGTATATACTACCGTTAAACCATGTCAAAATTTGAACCTGTTTAGAGGGCAAAATGAAAAAAGTAGAACGGATCAATGTCATGATGCGCTACATCAACAACCGCGCGCACTTCACCCTCTCCGAGCTGATGCGCGAATTCGATATCTCGCGATCGACAGCATCGCGGGATGTACGGGAAATCGAGGCCATGGGCATGCCGCTTGTCGCCGAGGTGGGCCGGGACGGCGGATACTTTGTCATGAAAAATGCCGTTTTGCCTCCGGTTCGCTTCACGGATAACGAGGTCAAAGCGCTGTTTCTTGCGTTCTTGGCTACCCGCAACCAGCAGCTCCCTTATCTCAAAAGCCGTCACACGTTGGCGGAGAAGCTGCTCGGCTTGCTCTCGGCTCATCAGCAAGACGATCTGGTGCTGTTGAATCAACTGCTCCTGTTTGAAGGCACCAATCCTCACAATCCCGACTTGCTGGATCTATCGGATCTGCCTCATCCGATGCTGGAGCAGCTCATTCAACTGTTGCTCAAGGACAGATACTTGGCGGTCTCGGTCGAAGAAGGCGGCTCCACCCGGTCGTATGCCGTTTATTTGCTGTATCTGTATCGCGACAAAATGATTTGGCAGCTTGAGACTTATAACCTTGAAGCGAACAAAAAACAAATGATACCGGTGGACAATCTAGTCCATGTGGAGCCACTCCCCAATAAAAAGCGAACCGCCCTGAAAAAAATCGTCGAGCGGCTGCGCAAGCAGGAGGACGCATGCAACCTGATCCTGGATCTTGGACCGCTGGCGATTGCCCAGTTCAAAAAGTATCATCCTTTCAAACTGTCGTTGGCCTACACGAATCCGTATCAGACGACGGCGCGCCTAAAAACCTTCGTCCAGGTCGGAGTGCCGGATGAAGTGGAAGCTTTCACAAGCTGGCTGCTATTCCTGGGGAAGGATATCAAGATTCGGGAATTACCGGAGGAGGTGCGGGAGGCACTGCGTGCGAGGATGGACTTGTAAAAAATAGAGCAGTCACGGAACCTATGAAGCATCCGTCACTGCTCACTGGAGGCTTGTTCGTCATGCAGCGCCAAAAACGCGTTTCGGGCATGGCGGCGTTCGTTTTTCACCGTACTTTTAGGCGCTGCGATAAACGAGCTGTACCACGCCGGAGCCAAACGTTTTGGTCTCGATCAGCTTGAGGTTCAATCGTTTTTTTACGTCCACGAACAACGGCTTGCCCTCCCCCAATACCACGGGATGAACGGATAGCCGGTATTCGTCGATCAATTCCAGCTCGATAAACGTCGAGATCAAGCTTGCGCCGCCATATAACCAGAGATCTCGTCCCGGCTGCGCCTTTATGTGCTCGACTTGTTCGCGCACGCGGTCGTTGATCACGAGCACACCGTCGTCGATGGCACGTTTGGTTCTGGAAAATACCACTTTTTCTTTGCCGCGAATAAGATCCCCAATCGCTTGATCGGCATCCGACCCTTCCGCTTCCGAATCGAAGGTACGCCATAGTTCGTAGCTTTTTCGTCCATACAGGATGGTGTCGATTCGATTGACAAAATCGGCGAACCCCATCTCTTCGTCCATGATGCACCAATCAATTTCCCCATTTTTGCCTTCGATAAAGCCGTCTAACGTGACTGCCAGGTCCAAAATGATTTTACGCGTCATCCCTGATTGCTCCTCTCCGTTCATTTCCCCTTTATTATAGCGTCTCTATATGTCATCTCATGTCATCATTCCCGCCGCAATTTATAATCAAGCGTAAAATTGCGCAGCCGCTTTTATTTCGGACGCGACCCGCGCGCGCAAATCGTCCGGGGCCAGCACCTCGACCAGAGCGCCGAAGCTGAGCAGGATCGAGCAGGCGGACTCGAGCGTCTGGAACTCCACGTCCAGCTCCGACCATTCGCTGCCTGCCGCAGATTCCTCGACACGGATGATTTTGGCATAGCGCTCGTTATCGAGTCGCGCTTGCAGGTCGCGATGCACCTTCAACCTTGCGGGATAGCGCGGCAGGCTTTCCTTGAAAGCCGCCGTCGATTGGGCCCAGTAGCGCTCGAGGTCGAAATCTGCAGGACGCTCGAAGCGCGCTTCCTGCATCCGGGCATCGACGAGTCGCGAGACGCGGTAGGTGCGCAGCTCATCGTCCGTTTGCCCCACGACGTACCAGACGTTTCGTTTCGCGACGATGCCGAGCGGACCGATCGTGCGTTCCACGATCGCTTCGGCCTTGCGGTACCGGATGTATAGCATCTTCTCCGTCCAGACTGCATCCTGCACCGTCGCCAGGTATGCGAAACTCTCCTTCGACTGATGCCAGCCGGCACCGTCGATCAGCATACGCTCTCGCACCAGGTCCGCATTTTTACGAATGGCGGCCGGCGACGCGGCCAACAATTTTTGAAAAGCCGCTTCGAAATGATCGCCAATGCCAAGATCATGCAGCAGCTTGGACGGACGGGAAAGCAGCAACGATCCGATCTCCTCGGCTTTCATTCCTGTCAGATTGGTCCGGTAGCCCTCGGCGAGCCTCCACCCGCCTCCCGCGCCCCGCTCGGCGTAGACGGGAATGCCGGCCGTGCTCAGCGCGTCCATGTCGCGAAAAATCGTACGTTCCGAGACCTCCAGTCGCTCCGCCAGCTCGCGCGAGGTGATCCGACCTTGATTTTGCAGCAGCAATAGGATGGAAAGCAATCGATCGGCTCGCAAAATGGGCGCCTCCTTTCGGACTACGGGTGATCGGTGATTTGCTTTTAGTATACATCAGAAATATGTCACGGGTTGTCTGATTTCATGCACTTGTTTGCTTGCTTAATCTCATGAAATCGCGTATAGTCATTTTTAGTTGACATTACAGTAGGTCAAAAGAATAAGGTCTAAATAAGGAGGCGCCATGTCCCCGCGCACAAAAGAACAAAACGACGCCATTCGGGAAATGCGGATGAAGCAAATCATGCATGCCGCCGCACAGGTGTACCTGGAAAAAGGCATGCAGCTGGAGGTACGCGATGTCGCCGACAAGGCGGAGCTTGGCTACGGCACCGTGTATCATTATTACAAGAACAAGCACATGCTGCTGGAGGACCTGCTGTGGGACGCGCTGGACATCGCTGAGAAGACAATCCAGCCGGACGGCGATCCTCGCGATGCGCGGTTGCCGCGCGCGGAGCTGCTGTGTCGCCGGCTGCTCGGCGGCGTCATGGCGCAGCCGTCGATGTTTATTTTGCTGAAGACGGTGGCAGATAATTTTCATCACTTTCCGGGCAATCGGTTCGGCAAGCTGTCGGAAGAATTTCAAAAACGAATCTTTTCGCCCTTGGCGAGTGCGGTTCGAGAAGAACTGGATGCCGCGTCGCCGGAAATAACGGCCAATGTCCTCTTCGGCTCGCTGATCGGCTGTGCGGCCCTGGCCATCCACCATCAGACACAAGCGGAGCTGGATGCGGATCGGGTCGTCGCAATGATTTTTTCGGGCCTGAGGCCTAGGGAGCGTGAACAGACATGGTGATCCTGAAATCGAGAACCGAAATCGAGGAAATGCGAAAAGCCGGCCGCATCGTGGCCGCCTTTCATCGCGCCATCGCGGGCATGATCCGGCCAGGGATCACGACGCTGGAGATCGAGGCCTTCGCGGTGCGATTCCTGAAGGAAAACGACGCCAAGGCGTACACGGTCGGGTACAACGGCTATCCGTACGCCACCTGCGCCTCGGTCAACGACGTCATCGCGCATGGCTTCCCGAATGCCAAGCCGCTTCAAAGCGGCGACATTGTCACGATTGATATTGTGGCGCAGGCTGACGGATGGATCGGCGATTCCGCTTGGTGCTACGCCGTCGGCGAGGTGTCCGACGAAGCGCGCCGTCTGATGCGGGTCACCAAGGAATGCCTCGAGCTCGGGATCGAACAAGCGCGCGTCGGCAACCGCATCGGCGATGTGATGCACGCGGTGCAATCCCATGCCGAGTCGAGCGGATACGCGGTGGTGCGCGATCTGCTCGGCCATGGAGTAGGTCGCGAGATGCACGAAGCGCCCAGCTATCCGCATCTCGGCACGCCCGGCAAAGGCTTTCGCTTGAAGGAAGGCATGGTACTGACGATCGAGCCGATGCTGAATGTCGGGGAAGCGTACTTGATGCTCGATGCCGACGGCTGGACGACCAGGACCGTCGACGGCTCGCTCTCCGCCCAATACGAACATACGATCGCGATTACCAACGACGGTCCGATTGTGCTGACGGCTCAGTAGCGCTGCCTGGCCCCTGGCATCTGAATATTCCGCCATTCGCCGACCTCGCACTGGCCAAATGTGTTGTCCCCCGCGGCGACCACTCGACCATCAGCTTGCAGGCCGATCGTATGTGCGCAACCCGCTGCGATCGCTACAATTTCACGCCAATGGCCTACCTCGCATTGTCCATGCCGGTTTTGACCGATCGCCGTTACCGTACCGTCCGTTCGCAAGCCTACGGTATGGTAACTGCCCGCCGCAATGGCATGCAGGTCATTCCAGTTGCTGATCTGGCATTGCTTATACTTGTCCCAGCCTGTCGCTACAGCCGTTCCATCCGCATTTACCCCTACGGTGTGCAAATAACCCGCGGCCACGCTTTCAAGACCTTGCCAATCGCTGACCTCACATTGTCTGTATCGATTATTTCCAGCGGCGACCGCCGTTCCATCCAATCGCAGTCCGACTGTGTGCCAGTCGCCACCTGTGAGCGCGACGATATCCCGCCAGTGTTCTACGTTGCACTGGCCTTCCTGATTTCGACCGACTGCCCCTACCCGTCCGTCGTTCTTTAAGCCAAGGGTATACCGCCACCCCGCCGCTATCCTCGTAATTTTGTGCCAGTGTTCAACTCCGCATTGCCCGTGATTGTTCCAGCCGACTGCTGTCACAGTCCCATCTGAGCCGAGACCGACGGAATGCGCCTGTCCGGTATTCGCAGCCCTATGGACATTACCGACGGCTAGCGCTATTCGTTCGCGCCACTCGCCGACCTCGCATTGCCCGCTTGTATTGTCCCCCACAGCTATTGCCGTCCCGTCACGATGCAGGGCGAGCGTATGACGTGACCCCGCGGCTATCGTCTGGCCAGACAGATTGTTCATTACGCCCCTCCCGGCAAGTTAAAAGATACCTTCGTGCCGGCGCCCACCCGGCTCTTGATCGTCAGGCCCTGGCCATAGAGACGGACCAGCCGGCTATGGGTATTGGCGACGCCGACGCCTCGCCGTCCTTGCGGCGCCGGACTGAGCAGCGCGCGCACGGTCGCCTCGTCCATGCCCTTGCCGTCGTCCTCGACTGCGATGTGTATGCCTGCCTCCCTCTCGACGATACGGATCGTCAAGGTGCCGCCCTTGCTCTGGGCGAGCAGACCGTGATGGACCGCATTCTCCACCAGCGGCTGAATCGACAGCGGCGGCAGCATGAGCGACGTGTCCACCGCGATCTCCCAGACGATCGCCAGCCGATCGCGGAATCGCTCCTTCTCGATATGCAGATAGGACTCGACCAGCTCCAGCTCGCGCGAGAGCGGAGCCAGCTCGTCGGTGTTGAGGTAATCGAAGCTGATGCGCAGATAGGCGGCGAAGGCATTGATCATCTGTGTCATCCGCTTGGTGTCGATCTCGACGAGCGCAGCGATGCTGTTAAGCGTGTTGAACAAAAAATGCGGCTGGATCTGGGCCTGCAAATAAGCGGCCTCCCACCGCAACCGATCCTGAAATCCGCGCTTGACCGTCACTAACGCCTTCACGCGAGCACGGAGCTCGATCGGGTCGACCGGCTTGGCGAGGTAATCGTTGGCGCCCGCTGCGAAGCCGGTGTAAATGTCCGCCGACTGACTGCGCGCCGTCAGGAGAACGATCGGCAGCTCAAGCGCGGAATAATGCACTCTGAGCCGCTCTGTCAGCTCGTAGCCGGACATGCCCGGCATCATGACATCGGCAATGACCAGATCCCAGCCGCCGGACGCTGCGCGTTCCAGCGCCTGCGCCCCGGAAGTTGCGGTATCTAGCCGGTACGACTGCTCGTCCAGCATCCGGGAGAGCACATCCAGATTGACCGGATCGTCGTCGACGGCCAGGATCCTCGCGGGCGCTCCCGGAGCGAGCGGTCTCTCTGCGGCAGCGGCAGCCTCCTTCGCTAGCGGCATGGCATGGTGTCCACTTGCCAGTTGCCATCCTTCGTCCCCTTGTTGGGCCTCTCGTCGATCCGCTAGAGCGTAGAATCGCAGCGCACTTGCCACGGGCTCCGCCGCGACCGTCCCCTGCGCGTCGTCCGCGTCGCGATGCGCGGCCATGGGCAGCTCGAAGCTGAATACCGAGCCGGCGCCAGGCTCGGAGCTGACGCGCAGTTCGCCGCCGTGCAGCTCCACCAGCTGGCTGCAGATGCTCAGCCCCAGCCCCAGGCCGCGACCGTCCCGCAGGCCGGCCTCGCCCTGCTCGTACGGCAGCAAGGCGCGCGCGCGTGTCGCTTCATCCATTCCGATCCCGGTATCGGCCACGACCATTCGGATCCTGCCGTCCCGCTCCTCTGCCTTGACGACGACCGAGCCGCGTTCGGTGTATTTGATCGCATTATGTATGAGATTATAGAGCACCTGCACGAGCCGCCGCTCGTCCCCGCTGACGGCCGGCAGATGAGGCGGCAGCTCCATCCGCAGCTCGATCGGCTTGCCCTCCAGCATCACCTTGAACATGCCGAGCACCCCGGGCACGACCGCCTGCATCCGCAGCGGCTCCAGCTGCAGCCGGATCCGCGACGCCTTCAGCCGGGCGATGTCAAGCAGGTTGTCCAGCATATGCGACATGCGGCGGCTGATCTGAAGCACGGTATCCAGGTCCCGGCGGCTGTCCGATTCCATTGTCTCCTCCTGTCGGTTGACGACCGACTGGGTGAGGTTCATGATACCATGCAGCGGCGTGCGCAGCTCGTGGGAGGTATTCGCCAGGAACTGGTCCTTGTGCGCGGCTTCGGCTCGCAGCTGCTCGTTGAGCGCGGCATTCTCCCGCGCATTGCGAAAATACTTGACGAACCAATACGTCGAGAATCCTGCAATCGTCACCAGCACATCGACCGGATAATACAAGCCCTGATACCCGTAGGCCGTCCCGAACGTCCGCCAGCCGAGATTGGCGAGTATGCCGGCAGCCGTGAGCAGTAAAAACCACATGTCGCGATCTTGTCTCAGCCGTCCGAGCATTCGCAGCAGGACGGGAACGAGCCCTACCAGCGGCACGTAGCCGACCAGTGCGAGCATCGTGGAGAACGCGCCGTCGTAGAGATAGCGGTCCGGCACGAACACGAGGGTCAGGGAGGCCGCCCCCAGCGCTGCGAGGAGCGCCTGATGCAGCCTTGTGCCGTCCGCTTGATGTAGCAGTCGCCGGAATATCATCAGAATCAGCGTGTTCTGCCACAAGAAGGCGATCCATCGCATCCGGATGACCTGGTCGTACGCGAGCGGCAGCCAGTCGTAGATGACCTGGTCGTAGCCGCTGACGATCAGCAGGCCGACAGCCGCGACCAGTAGTGCCGTATACAAGAGCGTCCGTTCCTGATGAATCAGGAACAAAATGCAGGCATATAGACCGTGAAGCAGCAGGATGAAAAAAATGGCGACCTGAAATTGAATGGACAGCTCGCGCATGTGGGCAATGCTGGACTGCGCGCCGAACCGCACCGAGGCCAGCATGCCCCCTTCGTCGGCATCGTCAAAATTCGCGACCCGAATCAGCACCTCCAGCTCCGTCGCGCCTTCGTCGAAATACGTGGCCACATAAGAGGTCTTGAGCGGCACATACGTCGACGGCTCGGAGGACGGCTGTCCGCTGCTCCCCGCGAGCTGCCCGTTGATCTCCACTTCGGAGGCGCTCTGAATGCCGCTCAGCCACAGCGAGACCGGGCGCGCAAGCGGCTGGGTCCGGATGATGAGCCTGTACGTGCCGTAGCCATAAGCATGGTCTTCATCCGAGCGTCCTGGAGCATTCGTCCAGTTGCCCGGCACGGCGACGGTCTCGGCATCAGCGGGCCGCTCGTCCCTGGCATGCAGGAGCGTGCCGGGATAGAACTGCCACTGGCCGTCCAAAAAAAACGGAGGCGCATTCTCCAGCTCCACCTGCTCCATATGGACGATCCCATTCACGCTCGGCGTAGCCGGGGCCGTCTCAAATGCCTGCATCCATAGCCAACGCGCGCCTGCAAGCAGGCCGAGAAACAATAAAAAAAGGGCGCCGTATGTCAAGAACGCCAGCCCTTGCTTCGTGTGTTTGTGCTTCACTGTCGGTATCATCCATTCTTCCTTTGCTGCATCATGCTTTCAAGGCGCAATGCTCTGCCTCTAAATATAGAGGAAATCCAGCGACTCGACAAGTGAAGCGTCCGGTAAGAAGCATCACCAGTCCATACGATCGACGGCGTGCCGCATCTCCTCGTCCCGCAAGTGCGTATAGATCATTGTCGTTTGGATGGAGGCGTGGCCGAGCTGGTTTTTCAATTTCGGCACGTCATTATTCTCCAGATGATACCGGGTGGCGAACGAATGGCGCAGCGCATGCACAGTCAGCGAGGGCTTGCCGTAGGCGGCGGCGTACTGCTGAATGCGCTTCTCGATGGCGCGCGCCGTCAAGCGCCGGCTGTCCCCTTTGCGTCCGATGGCGGCGGCGACGAACAGACAGCGCTCCCGGCTTTTGGGCCGGTACCTGGCATCGCGCACGCGCAGATACTGATGGAGATCCGCCAGCGCCTGCTTGCTGAAATAAACGTACTGCTTCTTGTTGCCCTTGCGCGTGACGCGCACGTACGCACGCTCCAGATCGACATCCTCCAGGTCGATCCCGGCGACCTCGGACAAGCGCAGTCCCGAGCCAAGGATCAGCGATACAATTGCCGTGTCGCGTTCGCGGTTCAGCAGATGGAACTTGCGAATACGCGATTCGTGGGCATGCCGCTCGCCAAAGCCATGCATCACAAAGCGTCGGAATGCCTCAAATTCGGTCTCGCGCAATATTTTTCCGTCGATCGATTTGGCGAGCGTTTCCGGGCTTTCCTTGACCGCGTTCAAGTCCATCTTGGCCATGACATTGCGCTGAATGTACGGCTTGAGCTCGCGGGTTTCCGCGATATTTTGCAAATAATCGAACAGCGATTTGAGCGAGGAAAGCTTGCGGTTCACCGTCAGCTTGTGATTGCCGAGCGTGTATTCCAGATGCTGCAAAAATTGTTCCGCCTTGCGCACCGTGAGCGCTTCAAGCGTGTCCAATGCGATTTCGTCGCTGCTTGCCCCGCTCGCCTCTTGTCCGGCCAACCAGTCGAAAAAAATCAAATAATCGTGACAATAATTGAGCAGCGTCGTCGGCGCAAACGACCGTTTTTTCGTTTCGATGAATTCCGCCACATACCAAGGCAGTCCATTTAGCTTGCGCTCGATCCGCTGCATATACCGCATCCGCAATCCTCTGTCCATTTCGTCGCATGTCCCCTTGATGTCTCCGAATTGTTCCAAGGCTTAAATTACGTCAAATTATGATTTGACGTAATTTAAGTTCTAAAGCCTTCTCCTCATTGGAGACGGCCCTTGTGGGGTAACGCCCACGCTTTGTACAGTGTACCTCATTTTCCTTGCGGCGGGAATGGCCATTACAGCTCGTCGAGAAATTTGAGCGTGCGCACCATCTGGCTCGTAAAAGAATTTTCGTTGTCGTACCATGCCGCGATTTTGACGAGCGTATCGCCCCCCAACCCGGTGACCTTCGTCTGCGTACCGTCAAACAACCCGCCGTACGTCATGCCGATCACATCCGATGAGACAATCGGCTCCTCGGTATAGCCATAGGCGGCAGAGCGGACCTGCTTCATCTGCTGATTGACCTGCTCGGCGCTGACGACGCCTTCCACGACTGCGGTCAATTCGGTGAGCGAGCCCGCCATGACGGGCACCCTCTGCGACGTGCCGTCCAGCTTTCCGTCCAGCTCGGGAATGACTTGCCCGATCGCCTTGGCGGCGCCGGTCGAGGTGGGAATGATGTTCCCCGCCGCAGCGCGCGCCCGGCGCAAGTCGCTTTTGGCGTGGGGACCGTCAAGGGTATTCTGGTCGTTGGTGTAGGCGTGAATCGTCGTCATGAAGCCTTTGCGGATCGGCGCCAGCTCGTCCAGATAATAAGCCATCGGCGCGAGACAATTCGTAGTGCACGACGCAGCCGACACGATTGTGTCTTCCGAGGTCAGGCTGTGCTCGTTGATGCCGTACACGATGGTAGGCACGTCGTTGCCGGCAGCCGTGGAGATCAACACTTTTTTTGCGCCGGCCGTCAGATGCGCGGCAGCCGCGCTTTTCGAAGCAAAAAAGCCCGAGCTTTCCACCACGATATCGATGTTGAGCGACGCCCAGGGGAGCGTGCCGGGATCCTTATGCGCGTAGATCGGAATGCGCACCCCCTCCACAATCAAGTGATCGGCATCGTAGCCGACCTCCTTTTCGTAAGGGCCTTGCGTCGTGTCGTATTTCAGCAGATGCGCCAGCATTTCGGGACTGGTGAGATCATTGATTGCGGCAATCTCGTATCCTGCCTCCCGGAAAAGCTGTCGGAACGCCAGTCTTCCAATACGGCCAAAGCCGTTGATGGCAAGTTTGATGGTCATGGTAAACCACTCCTTTTCTAAAGCAATTGTCGTGTATAGGATGCATATGCAGCACACCTTGTTTAAAATTATAGCACCTGCCTTTTGTGATACAATGCAAGAAGTGAAGGATTTAACTATACAATTTGACAGGAGAAGGCCATGCCCCATTTTGACCGCTATAAAAACAGAAACGTGGACATCGAGTTTTCGGCAAACGAGGATTTTGAAGACCTGCCCTACCCGCATCGGCACAGCCTCGTCTTTGTCACACACGGCCAAATCAAAGCGCGCTTGAACGACCGTCCACTTGTCGTAATGGCTCCGGCCGTGCTCTGCTTGAATGCCGGGGATCGCCTGGAGGTTTTTCAAAAAACAGAAATTGCCGCGCAATCGTTTCGCTTCCACCCGGATTTCTTCGTAACCGCGCGTGTCATCGCATCCAATACCTACAAACCGAGCAATGTGAAAATGCAAACCGGTCTCTCTCTTTTTCAACGGGACAAGGAGCAGAGCGGCGTGCCGCCGATCACGGGCAAAGCCTTTCTGCAGCTGCGGGAGTGGTTTTTTGTGCTGGGCACAGAGGTGAACGCGCATAGCGACGCACTGTGGGTGTGCAGAATAAAAAAATATTTGATTCAACTGCTGCGCATGCTGGAGGACCTGAGCGAAGAAATTGCCCCCTCCCCAATCGATTCGGTGCTGGAATTGATTCACACCGACTACCCCAACAAGGTGACGCTGCAGGATTTAACGCAGTGTGCGCATTTGAACCGCAGCTCGCTCAACGAAACGTTTCAAAAGAAATACGGCTGCACCGCAATGGGCTATCTGCTGGCCTATAGGCTGAAGGTCGCGGGGGAGCTGCTGGTCCATACCGATATGACCTTGGACGATATCGCCCGATCCGTCGGTTTTCAGTATGACACCTATTTCATCAAACAATTCACGGCAAAACGGGAGATGTCTCCCACCGCATTTCGGAATACGTTCCGGAATGCACAATAGTCGCCAGCCGATTCGTCAAGCGGACGCCGATAAAGGAAGGAGGTAGAGAGGCCATGATCTTGGGACCGGAGCTACGAAGCGAAATGCAGGCGCTGGAGCTGAATAGCTGCCTCCTGTACCGGGAAGGCCGGCTGCTGGACACATATGAAGAAGCGCCCGGCGCCTCCGGCGAGCAACTGCCGATCAATTCGTGCACCAAAAGCGTGCTGTCGGCGCTCATCTGCATGGCCATGGCGCAAGGCCGCTTCCCTGCCCCGGAGACGCCGGTGATCGAATGCTTCGACTTCGGCTCCCGTAAGGCCGCCGCCAAAAACGAGCACGATTCGAGAGCGCAGATCACCGTCGAGCATTTGCTTACGCTGACCGCAGGCTTTCAATGGTCGGAATTCGGCGGCAGCAAGTCGTTCCCGACGATGACCCGATCGGCCGATTGGATCGAATACGTGTGGACGCAGCCGATGGCGAATGCGCCCGGCTCGAAATGGGTGTACAACTCCGGCGTCTCCCAGCTGCTGGCGCATCTGCTGCGGCAGGCCGTCGGCATGCCCGTCGCCCGTTATGCCGAGCGCGAGCTGTTCGGCCCGCTGGGCATCCGGCAGTATGCATGGAAGACCGACCCGCACGGCACGCATACGGGCGGATACGGCCTGGAGCTGTCGGCTCTGGACCTGCTCAAGCTGGGCCGGCTCTACTTGCAGAATGGGGTGTGGGAGGGCGATTCGCTGCTGCCCCGGTCACTGACGGACCATTCGGTCGCGCCTGCAATCGCGGTGTCCCCGCCCGAGCGCGGGTATTACGGCTGGCACTGGTGGGCGGACGCCGTGACGCCGGAGGGCGAGGACGCTGCGGCGAAGACGGTCGAGCCGCTATCCTACTTCTATGCGCGCGGCTACGGCGGGCAATTCGTCATCGTCGTGCCGAGCCGCGCGGCGGTCGTCGTTCTGACCCGCAGACCGCGCAAAAAAGGCGAGTCGCCGCACGAATGGTTTCGCCGGCGCCTCGCCCCTTTGCTGGTCTGAAGCGCGAGAAGCTTGATGCGCGTCAGACATTTGCATTCTCCGCAATTTCTTGTTGCTTCATTTAGGCTACATCTACGCCTCTTCGAACAAGCGCTCGCCTCTGTACAATCGCGACGCAATTGTGGCCGTATGCGGCAGCTCTCGCGCGCTCGGCGCATGCGCCGCTGCATAGCGGGCGCAAGCGATCAGACAAGTCCGCCTGGCCTGCTCGGCGAAGGCGTCGGTGCGCTGTTCCCAATACGCATATTCCGCTACGATCGCCTCATACAGCTGGAACGTATGGAAGTCCGCGTCCTCACGCAGCACGGCAAGGCCGAGCGTACCGAGCAGCGCCTGCGGATCCCGTCCGTCCTCCAGATAGGCGGCGACCCAGCCGGCTGCCTCGTCCACCTGCTGCCGGCGATCCATTAGCTCGAGCAGAGCATCCGGCTCCAGGCTGTGCCCGCCGCCCGGTCGCGGCTGTGGCGCCCGCGGCACGTTGAGGAAGCGCTCGTGGTAGAGCGCCATGGCGCCGTCGTACAAGGCCCGGCAGAGCAGCCGCTCCTGTGTGCGCCGCAAGCGCTCGTGCACCGCATGCGCATAAGTGAAGGTGTGCAGAACGGCTATCCAATCGCCGAATTCATTCTGCGTATGGAAGCGGGCAATCCGCTCGGCTGCCGCGAGCGCCAGCAGCTGGGCCAGCCGCTCGGGCGCCTCGCCGCTCTGCAGCAGACCGGTGATGCGGTCGATCGTATCGAGCGGACGGTCCCCCAGCAGCAGATCCACGAATTGTTGTTCGTCGAGCGCCGGCGCCGACGCGGCAGGCGCAGAGCTGTCGAGCTGTGCGAAGGCCTCGCGCAGCGGAGCGACGAGATCGATCGGAGCCTGCCAGTGATGCAGCTCCTCGCTGCGCGTCGGCGAGCCGATGAGCGGCACGAGCGAGGCGAGGATCGGTGCGGTCTGCTCGTCATCGAGCGCGGCCAGCGCTTCCAGCGCCTTGTTGTAAAAATCAAAGGTATGCCCGCCGTCCAGGTACAAATGGTCGGTCACCGCGATAAGCATCATATCGGCCAGCTGCTCGGCCGAAGCGCCGGCAGCAATGGCGGTGAGCAGTACCTTCTCTGCGCCCTGCGTATCGCGCACTTCCACGCAATTGCGATACCACGTCTGCAGGCGCGCCATCGATACGCTCGATTCGGGGAGCGCGCCCAGCAGATGCCGCGGCGCCCGCCCGGCGCTGGCTCTGGCGACATGCACCAGCCCATGGTACAGGGCGAGGATGCGCCCGGTGCGGTCCAGCTTGGGCAGCACGGCGCGCATCGCGGTCAGGATGGTCAGCCCGGAGCCCCAGCCGCTGCCCTGCGACGTGCCGAAGACGATGCCGATCTTGAAGATCTCGTCCGCCGGCACCTTCGCCTCCACGAGGCCCACCACCGCTTTGGCAATCACGATGCCGATATTTTGCTCCAGCCCTTCCCGCAGGCGCTGCTTGAGCTTCTCTGCATCCGGGACGCGCTTCGGCCCGGGGGACACCCAGACCTCGCCGTCCGCCACCTTGACCTCGTAGGTCGGCACATCGTCCGCCCAGGGGTCCAGCGTGCCGCCGCTGCGAATATCGAAGCGTGCATGATGCCAATGGCAGGTGAGCATCCCGTCGCACACGCTCCCCAAATGAAGCGGAAACCCCAGATGCGGGCAGCGGTTGTCGATGGCGCTGACTTGATCCTCGTGATAAAACACGGCGATGCCGCCCTTCACGACCTTGGCGCCCGCCTGCTTCAATTCGTCGAGCGAGCCTGCGCGGATCCAATCGCCTGTCGGCATGACGATCCCCTCCTCGTTCCGTTTCCTCTTATACTACCACACTGTGTCAGGTCTGGGCCATTGCGGCGACGGCCGGCGTCCATTCTCCCGTCGCGTACAGCAGCAGCCGATGCATCGCCCGCGTGCATGCGGTGTAGAGCAGCTTCGGATCGTCGGCCGGGCGGAACGTGTCGGCGGACGCGTCGTAGATGAGCACAGCGTCGAATTCGATGCCTTTGGCGAGATAGACCGGGAGCACGACGAGTCCTTCGCCGAGCTCGGAGGAGTCCTTGGCGATCAGGCGCGGCCGCAGGCCGTCCTGGCTGCGCAACACTTCATAGGCCTCGCGGCTCTCGGCCGCGGTCTTGGTGATGACGGCGATCGACGGATGTCCCTCGCGCTGCAGCGCTGCGATGTCGGCCAGGATGCGCGCCGCGCGCGCGGACGCGTCGGCGAGCCGGATGAGCTGCGGCTGCGGTCCGCTGCGGTCGAAGGGCACGACTCCCGCCGCTTCCGGCTGCAGCGCCTTGGTGAACGCCACAATCTCGCGCGTCGAGCGGTAGCTGCGCTCGAGCCGGATCACGCGCGTGTCCTCCGCGCCGAAGAGCCGGGCGAGCGGCGAGTCCGTCGCATCGAGCCGGGTCGTCTGCGTGAAGATCGCCTGCCCGAAGTCGCCGAGCACCGTCATGCGAGCGCGCGGGAACAGCTTGTGCATATAGGCGTATTGGAACGGCGAATAATCCTGCCCCTCGTCGACAAAGACATGACGCACCTCGCTGTTCGTTCGCACCCCCTCGATCAGCTCCTTGAAATACAGGTACGGCGTCGCATCCTCGTAGAACAACGCCTTGCGCGCGAGCTGCGCGGCGGTCTGGCGGCACACCTCGGCCCATAATTGCGGCAGCGCCGCGGCGCCCGTGCGCCGGATGTAGCCGGCCTCATCCTCGAAGAGCCGCGCGTACATGGCCGGCACATCGACAAAGGCCAGCTCGCGCACCGCCTTGCGCAGCGGCTTGAAGTGCTCCTTGGCGATCCGGCGGCTCAGCCACGCTTCCTCGCGCTCGGCGAAGTCAAAGTCCGCTTCGTCGCCGCGGCGCGGCCCGCCCTGCTGCTCGCGCACGGCCGCATAGCGCTCGGCCAGATCGAACGCCTCCTTGTCCTTGTGTAGCTCGCCGAACGCTTCGGCGTATACCTCCGGATCGAGCGCGTCCATCTCCTTGCGCACCCAGGACGACCCGCGCGCGCGCCGCTCGAGCCGCGTCAGCTCCTCCAGCAGCCACTGGCGCAGGTGATCGAGCCGATAGGACAGCCGCATCCCGGTATCATATCGGTCCAATTGCGTCTGCATCTGCTCGGCGGTGATCAGCTCCCGTCCATGCAGCGCAATCGGGACGAACGCGAGCCCTTCCGCGCCGAGCCATGCCGCGTAGCGCTGCAGATCGTGCATATACGCCTCGGACGACTTGAAGGCCATGCCCTGCTGGCGAGCCGCATAGCCCGGCTCGGCATGCGCGGTCAGCCCGTACTCCATCTGATCGAACGGATGCTCAGGCACCAGCGTGTCCCGCAGCCAGTAGTCGAGGTACTCCTGCCACGTCGTCTGCTGCATATTGTCCTCGCCGAGCTCGGGCAGCACGGTGGAGACATAGCTGTTGAAGATCGGATTGGGCGAGAACAGCACGATCTGGTCGGCGCGCAGCGTCTCGCGATGGCGATAGAGCAGGTAGGCCACACGCTGCAGCGCCGCTGAGGTCTTGCCGCTGCCGGCGGCGCCTTGCACGACGAGCAGCCGGCTCTGCTCGTCGCGGATGATAGCGTTCTGCTCGCGCTGGATGGTGGCGACGATGCTGCGCATCTGCGCATCCGCACCCTTGGCCAGCATGCGCTGGAGCAGCTCGTCGCCGATCGTGACCCCCGCATCGAACAGGCTGACGAGCTCGCCCTCGCGGATCTGATATTGCCGCTTGTGTGTGAGCTCGCCGTCTATCCGGCCGACAGGCGTGTCGTAGCCGGCGGGGCCGGGAGGATAGTCGTAATACAGCCCGGCAATCGGCGAGCGCCAGTCGTAGACGAGGAAGGTCAGGCCGTCATCGTCGACGAAGGCGGATACGCCGACATAGACCGATTCGATGTTGCCTTGTCCCTCCTCTGCGAAGTCGACGCGTCCAAAGTAAGGCGACGGATACAGCCGATTGAGCCCCTGCCACTCGCGCGTCAGCACCTGATGCGTGCGTTCCCGTTCGGACAGCAGCACGGCCTGCTGGCGAATCGTATAGAAGGTCTCGATGTATTCCTCGTCCGTGTTCGTATTGACGGTAACCTCATCCCAAAAGCGCTTCTTCATCTCCGACGCCTGATCCTGAAGTCCGGCGACCTGCGGCTCCAGCTCGGCCATACGCGCCTTCATTTTTTCTCTGACGCGGTCCAGCCGCTCCTGTTCGCGCTGCCACTCCTTGTTCTCCATCGATTCCAGCACGCTCCTCTCCCCCGTTCGGGGTACCGAATGATCTTTTTGAATTAAAATCTTGACAGCTTTCGTAGATGTGGCTTAGAATAAAAATAGAAGGATACGCACATGGCTCTTCAAGTCGCGATTCAATTTCTGACCTCCTTTCACGCTTTCGAAATTGATCGTTGACAGGTCGGCAGACTTCGGGTTATACTTGATGTAGGAAAAGAAAATAAACACCAATTTGACATGATTTTAATGGAGGAAATCCATTTTATCATGTGTTTTTTGCTTTGTAAATATTTTTTTGAATATATAGAATTCAAAATTCCAAAAGCTCCTCCTCTTCCCCGCTTGGCGGGTGGCGAGGGGGAGCTTTTTTACACCACGGACGAGTTGAAGCGGTTTGCTTTAGTGTGCTTCCGCGTTTATTCGTTCAAATACGTTTGCGCCCGGCTCTGCATCGCCTTCGTCACGGCTTCGGCGGTCTTTTCGCCCGCAAAATACGGAGCGGCTTCTTCTTGCATCATCTGCATGAGCCGTGGGTCGCTGTTGTAGAAGCGGCCAGGCTGCGAAGCCAAGCGAAAAATTTCCTCCTTTTGATCCTGCGAGAGCGCCGCCTTTTCCATAGCCGAGGTTCCGCCGAACGCGCCGTCGCTCTCTTTTTTGCCTTGGGCCGGGGCCAGAATGGCGTTCTCAAGCTGATGCTCCAGCGCCGCCTTGTTGAGCGGAAAGGACATGAACATCGCCGGGTTGGCTTGCATCTCTTCGGAAAGCAGAAACAGCAGAAAATCCCACGCCTCCGGTTTGACCTGCGATTTTTCGTTCAAGGCAAACACCATATTCGACGCAAACACCACCCCCTCCTCCGCGCCGTCGCCCGGCATGCGCAGCAGCTGTCTGCCGCTCTGCATCGTCTCCACCAGTTGCGAGGCCGAATAAAGCGTATCCGCGCGGAAAACGTCCCTCCCCTCAATCAAGGCGTCGTAGGGCTCGGAAACCGTCCCTGTCTCGAACATCGTCCTGATCGTCGTCAGCAGCTCGCGGAACGGCTCGGAATCAAAGTAGACCTGCTTGCCCGTCTCGTCGATATACGTTCCATATTCGGCTTGGACGATGCTCGTGAGCAGCGTGAGCGGATCGATGCCGGCCATGACCGCCAGATTTTCGCCAGGCGCTTGATCGACCAGCGCTTTGCCCGCATCGAGCAGCTCGCGCCAGGACCAATTCGCGTCGTCGCCGGCCTGCGCGGCTGCGTCCATGCCCGTGGTGATCGCTTTGATGGAGAATTGAACCGGCAGAACGAACGGCTTGCCGTCGGTTTTTGCGGCGTCGAATACGTTGATGAAGTAGTCCTCCTCCGCCAGCAGGCCGCTCTCCGCCATCCGCTCGCCGAGATCGGCGAACAGTCCTTTCTCGACATATCGA
Organism: Paenibacillus sabuli; assembly: GCF_014705605.1. GTDB lineage: Bacteria > Bacillota > Bacilli > Paenibacillales > Paenibacillaceae > Paenibacillus_D > Paenibacillus_D sabuli. The sequence goes on along the minus strand of NZ_JACXIZ010000015.1, from coordinate 162,028 downwards.
TCCACATCCAGATCGCGGACCGCGATCACGTCCGCGCCTGCGCCGGACATCAGCTCGGTATTGATGGCCGCGCGGTACTTTTCCAGATCGGCGGGGTTGCGATTGCCCTCCAGTGAGAATGCCATCTGGTCCCCTTCCTTCGGCGTTGCAATGTATTCCTCAATGACGACGTCGGTGTCGGGATGCAGCGCTTCATAGGCTTGCTCCGCCTGATCGAGCCAGCCGATCGGGTCCTTCTCTGTCACGGCTATGGTGATCGTCGTTTTTTCGCCGGCGCCGGTCTCGTCGCCGCCGTTGTCGCCTGGAGCCTCTTCGCCACCGCTGCATGCGGTCAGCAGCAGACTCAGCGTCAAGGCCCCCGCCATCCCTCTTGTCCATTCCCGTCTTTTCATCGTCGATCCTTCCCTTCCCTTGAGCTGGTCTATTGTCTGATGCGATCGCCTTCGCTGAGCGGCTCGCTGCTTGCGGTGACGATCTCGTCCTTTTCGGTAATGCCGTTTGCGACGATTTGCGTCCACTGATCTGCTTCGCCGAGCGTGACGTAGCGCTTTTGAATGACGAATTGATTGCCGAGCGGACTTTTTCGCGCATCGACGAGATACACGTAATCGCCTTGTTGATCGTGATGCACCGCATCTTTGGCGATGGTCAGGCCGGCGTAGCCCGGGTCGCGCTCCCATGCCATCTCCACTTGCTCACCTCCCTTCAAGCGCGAATCGTGGATCAGGAAGGTCAGGACCTTGCGCGCGCCGGCGGACTCGCCGTCTCCTCCGCCGGCTCCGGGCATCGGTTCGCCGGCGTCCTCCACCTTCGCTACAGTCGCGGTCAAGTCGGCCGGCGCATCGCCGAGCAGCCGCTGCTCCACCGCTTCGCCGATCGTGACGTCACGGACCTGCTCCGCTTCCACCGTCAGCTGCCACTGCATGCCTTCGTCCCGATTGGCAATCTTCATGACCGGCTGGCCCGGCGTGCCCGGGCTGCCCGGCACGGCGTGGAGCTCGGTCACGATGCCGTCGCACGGGGCGACGAGCGCTTCGGGCGCGACCCGCAGCTTTTCCTTTAACCGCGCGATCGTGCGCGCCTGGATCTCCATGTCCAGTCGGAGCGACTCCATCTCCGTCCGCGCCGCTTGCTGCCCGTCCTCCGGCGCGCCGTCCCGAATCCCGAGCTTGTAGCCGAGCTCCAATTGCTCGAGCCGCAGCTGCTGCTGCTCGAGCCGCGCCTCTTCGTCGAGCAGCGCGTCGCGGTCCCCTGATGCGTCCAGCTCGACCAAGCGCTGACCCTCCTCCACCTCGTCCCCGACCTCTACCGTCACCGCATGCACCGGCCAGCCCGAAGCGTCGTAGATCGCCTCTTCCTTGCGCGGCTGCAGCGTCCCCGATCCTTCGACGGTGAAGGTCAGCTTTTGAAAAGTCGCGTTCTCCGTTTTGACCTTCGGCAGCGTTAGCTGCTGAAAGGTGTTCGAAAAAAAAGTGACAAGCGCCAGCACGCCAAAAAACAGCGCCGCAGCCAGTTGAATCCGTCGTTTGCGCTTTCGCTGCGCCGCTTCCGCTTCCATCGTCTTCTCCCCCTTCCTCTAGCCCTTGACGCCCGATAATTGAATGCCCTGGATCAAGTCGTTCTCGGCATAAAAAAAGACAAACAGTGCCGGCAGCATGTACAAGACCGCGGCGGCAAAGGCCAGACCCCGCTCATCCGCGTTGACGCGGGAGAGGAACACCGACAGCGGCTGCTTGTACGCATCGTGCAAAAACACAATCGGCTGCTCGACCATGTTCCAATAGTCGACGAACACCAGAATGAACAGGGCGGCCAGTCCCGGCCTGGTCATCGCGACGATAATGCGGAAAAAGATCGTGCCGTAGCCGGCGCCGTCCATCTTGGCCGCCTCGGTATAGGCGCGCGGGATCCCGATCATGAATTGCCGCACGAGGAATACGCCGAAGGCCGAGAAGATGCCCGGCAGCACAATCGAAGCGCGGCTGTCCAGCAGTCCGAGCCACTCCATCGCCAAGTAATTCGGCACGAGCGTCACCTGGAACGGCATCAGCATCGTGATCAGATACATCAGGAAAATGCTGTCTCTCCCGCGGAATCGAAATTGCGAGAGGGCATACGCAGCCATCGTCGCAATGGCGGTCTGCCCCAGCACAATCGGCACGACGAGGGCGACGGAATTCCAGAACATGAGCAAAAACGGCAAGCGTTCCAGCAGCAAAATCCGGTATTGATCGAGGCTGACCCGATCCGGAATCCATTTCACTTGCATCAAGGTGTCGCTATCCGTGCTGTAGTTGAACGCAATTTCCGACTCGCTCATGAAGGAATGGCTGATCGTCAGCAGGAGCGGCAGCAGCATGATCAGCGCCGCCGTGCCCACGATTGCGACAAGGATGAAAGTCGAAATGCGACGTCTCATGATCCTCTCCTCATTCGGTGTACGCCTGGAAGCGGCGCTCGATGCGAAGCAGCACCGCCACCAGCAGCACGATGCCCGCCGCCATCAAAAACGAGGCCGACGTCAGCTTCTGGTAATCCAGCGACTGAAACATATTGTTCATGTAGTGCTGCAGCATGTAAATGCTATCATGGGGGTAATCCCCGGCAATCAGATACGTCTCCCGGAACACCTTGAACGATTGGACAATCGACATCGTCAGGACAAAAAAGGCCGTCGGCGTCAAATACACCAGCGTGATCGAAAAAAATTGGCGCAGCCGCCCCGCTCCGTCGATGCTGGCCGCTTCGTAATAGGAGTCGGGGATGTTCTGAAGTCCGGCCAGAAACAGAATCATGTTGTACCCGGCCGTCTTCCACAGGAAGACCAGCATGACCACCAGCCGGGCCCATGGCGAATGCATCCAATCGACCGGCGCCCCGCCCCATCCGGCCACCAGGGCGTTGACTGCGCCCTGGGCGTCGAACAGCAGCTGCCAGAGCAGCACAATCGAGGCGACCGGCACGACGAGCGGCAGCACGAAGGCTGCGCGCAGGCCCGCGCGCAGCGGCAGGCTGCGATTGAGCAGCAGCGCGAGACCCAGAGCCAGACTCATCGCGAGCGGAACGCCGACCCCGGTAAAAATCGCCGTATTCGCCGCCGCCTTGCGAAAGGACGCGCTCTGCAGCAGCTGCCTGTAGTTGTCCAGTCCGACAAAAGTACCGTGCGATGGACTGTCGAGCAGGGAATATAAAAAGCCGGCTCCGAATGGAAAGAGGTAAAACACCGCGAATCCGATCAGGCTGGGCGTCAGAAACAGCAGCGCGACGGGCGTATCGGTACGAAACCGCCTCGTCCTCCGGTTGCGCAGCATCCGCAGCATCGTGCGACCTCCTTTCATCGCTGTCTGATCGGTGGTTGTCAATTGGTGACGCCTTGGTCAGACGCTAACCGCAACCATCATCGACTTCTTCTTGTTGGCTGCTCCATCACCCGATTTCTATCATAGCGGTCATGCATGAAAATGAAATGAAGGCCGTATGAATTCCAGGAGAATAAGCCTGCCAACTGGCGATTGCACACCATAGCGAGCTTCATCGTCCGAGAAGAAAAACCGGCAGGCGAGATGGCAGTAGCGCGAACAAGTCACGCTGCTGTGTGGGAGGGGCTGGGATGCGCACAACGCAGCATAAGCCGCTGCCCGAGGGCTAGCGGCTTGGCGGCGGGAAGGCGATGGTGAAAAGCACCCCATCCTGGTCGTTGCGAAGATCGTACGCCGCGTCATGCGCGTCCAATACATTTTTGACGATATATAGGCCGAGTCCGCTGCCGCCGGTGGTGCGGCTTCGCGACTTGTCGACCCGGTAGAAGGGTTCGAACAAACGGGGGATTTCCGACGTCTCGAGCTGCGCTCCTGCATTGTGCACGTGCACCTGCGCGGCGCCGTCGATCGATTCGGCGCGGATGCGGATGCGCTGCCCCCTGGTTGTGTAATAGGCCGCGTTGGCGATAATATTCGACAGCGCCTTGGCGAGCAGGCGCGCGTCCCCCGACACCGGCAGATCGGGCGCAATATCGGCTTCGATTGCAATGCCCTGCAGCTCGCAATAATACCGGATCGGCTCCGCCGCTTCGCGCAACAGCTCCGACAGATTGAGCGGCTTCATGAGCGGCTCGAAGCCCCGATTCTCGAGCTGCGAAATCTCCAAAATTTCGAAGACGAGCTTTTCCATCTGCTTGACGATGCGGTGGGTTTGCGCCAAATATTTTTCCCGGTCCCGGTAGGGACCTACGTTGTGGATCATGGCCTCGAGCTGTCCGGAGATAGCGGTCAGGGGCGTTTTGAGTTCATGGGAGAGCGTCGCGACGAATTCGCTGCGCAGCGCCTCTGTCTCCTCCTTGCGCTGAATATCGTCCTTGAGCGCCCGATTGGCCGTGGTCAGCTCCTGCATCGTGCGCTCGAGATTGACCGCCAGCCCGTTGAGCGAGCGGGAGATCTCGCCGATCTCATCGTCGGAGGCGTAGCGTGCGCGCACGCTGAAGTCCAGTCCCGCCATGCGCCTCGCCACCCGGCTCATCTCCACGAGCGGGCGTGCGAACATGCGGGCGTAGCTCGAAGCAGCCACAATGGCGAGCAGCAGAATAATGAGCGCCATATAAGGCGTCAGCTTGAGCAAGACCTCCGCTGCTTCGTCGATCGGCTGAAGCGAGGCGGCGACATTCATCGTATAGTCTTCGGCTTGGGCATGACCAGGCAGTACGACGTTTTCGCGCACCAGCATCTCCGGCGCCGCGCTTGTCTTTCCTCCCACACCGATCACCTGGTTCTCGTTCAGGAAGTCTGCCCCTGTCAGATCGGCAATCCAGACCTGGATGCCCGCGCTCGTTTCGGATGCCTGGAGGCTCACTGCCGGATGCAAGGGGCTTTCTTGCAGCGGCGAGGTCTGCTGCACCTTTTCGAATTCTGGGAAGATCAGGCTGCCGCTTGCGTCCCGGACCGTCACGCTCGCATTATGTTGAATCGCAAAATCGCGAAAGCGTATTTTGGCCGTTGCCCAATCGCTGCCCGGATACGCCTGAACCAGTTCGGCGATGCCCCGGTCCAGCTCGCTTTGCTTGCTGTGCAAGTAAAACGACGGCAAAATGAAATACAGCGTGCCGTACACAAGCAGCGCAAATGCGGTCAATACGGTGCTTGTTATAACAAACAACTTGAAGGCGACGCTCGTCCGTCGACGCTTCCACCCGCCTGTTCGGGACCACGCGCTTGTCCAGGCACTCATGACGGCATGCCCGCGACGAGATAACCGATGCCTTTGACGGTCTGTATGTAGGCAATGTCCAATTTTTTTCGGATGTTTTTGATATGGGCGTCCACGAGCCGGGTATCGCCGAAAAAATCGTACCCCCACACCCGGTCGAGGATCATCTCGCGCGTCATCGTGCGCCCGGCATTCTCGATCAGATAAGCCAGTATGGTAAATTCGCGCACCGTCAGCTCGAGCGGCTCGTCGTCTAGGTAGGCCTTGTAGGTATCGCAGTCCAGTCTTAGCCGTTCGTATACGACCAATGCCCGCCTGGCGTCCGGCTGCGTCCGCCGGAGCACGGCCTCGACGCGCTTGACGAGTACGTTGAAGGAGAACGGCTTGGCAATATAGTCGTCCGCCTGCACGTCGAACGCCTTGAGCTGGTCTTTCTCTTCGCTGAGCGCCGTCAGCATAATGACCGGGGTCGCGCCCTGACTGCGAATCATACGGCAGATGGAGTACCCGTCCATACTGGGCAGCATCACATCGAGCAGCACGAGCCGGAATTCGCCTGCTTTGAATTTGCGGTATCCTTCTTCGCCGTCGCTGGCAGTCTCGACCGCATAGCCCTGGGCCTTGAGATACTCGGCGATCAGTTCTTGGATATACTGGTCGTCTTCGACGACCAGGATGGAGTCGGACATTGGGCCACCTTCCTTATGCTTCGGTGTTCTACAATGTCCATCATACGCGGGTAATATGAAATCTATATGAAAGTTTCCAAATTCCAGACCGAAATTTGAGCATGAGCGCCATAGTATACGATTATTGAAAATAAGACCTATGCAGTTGCCTCAGGCATACCCGTAGAACGCATCCTTTTTGATCTTCTTTTTGGAGATCCCCTGCTGCTGCACATCGGCCGCTATGGCGTCCACGCCCGGCTTAGGGCCGGCGATGAGATAGGTAGCGCTGTTAGAATGCGCTGAAATAAAGGAGGCGATGCGCCCATGCAAGGCCTCTGATGAATCCGGACTGGTCAGCGTCACGGCACGATTCGCGGTGGCCTCCAGCTCCTCCCGGTACAACCCGGTGTTGTCGCGATCCAGATAGAGCACTTGTATGGGCGGGTGCTGGCGGGTGCGGCCCGCTGCATGCGCGCCCTTGAGGATGGCGCGGATCGGCGTAATGCCGATGCCGTCTGCGACGAGCAGCGCGGGCGCGTCTTCCGGAAGTGCGAATGCGCCTGCCGGCCCGCTCATTTTGACGGACATGCCCGGTGTCAGCTCCAGCAGCGCGCGCTTGAATTCGCTTGGTTGCTCCCCGATGCGCGTAGTCAGAGCCACGACCTGTTCGTCCGGTACGGACGCAATGCTGAACGGCTTCGTGCCATTTTTGATCTTCCGGTGCGTGATGGCGAACAGCCCGTATTGTCCAGGCTCCCAGATCAGATCATTCGGTTTCTGGAATCGAAATGTATAAATGCCTTCCGCTTCTTTCTGAATGTCTCGCACAACTAGATCGCGCTTCTTGAATATTGCGAGCGTATCTTTGACCAGTCCCATACATCCATCCCCTTCACGTTCGCTTTATTTGGACACCTTTTAGTAACGCGTTAATTATAAGACACCTTTTGGTGTCTGGTCAAGTGCTGAACCGGCTGGTCCATGCGAAAAACGAATTCTAACGGACAGGAGCGACGCTTAGCGTGTCGAATCGGGCGAACTGCAATTGTAACGGTCACCAGAGACGCTTAGCGCCCCAATCCCAAAGGAAATTGCGGCGAATGCGCTTCTAAGCGTCGCTGATGTCCGTTACAGCCAGCGGGATGCGCAAAAAGAGCTCTAAGGTCCTCCTGTGACCGTTAGAGCCCTTCTGCGCTAACCTACCTCAAATACCGCCCCGTAATCGAGCCTTCCGCCTCGACGATCTGCGAGGGCGTGCCCTCGAAGACGACCTGCCCGCCGCGGCTGCCGCCGTCCGGCCCCATGTCGATGATCCAGTCGGCCTGACTGATCACGTCGAGATTATGCTCGATCACGACGACCGTATTGCCCGTATCGACGAGCCGGTTCATGATCGTCACCAGGTGGCCGATATCCGACATGTGCAGCCCCGTCGTCGGCTCGTCCATGACATAGATGCTGCCTTGCTTGTGCAGCTCGCTGGCGAGCTTGATGCGCTGGCACTCCCCGCCCGAGAGAGAGCTGAGCGGCTGGCCGAGCGTCAGATAGGTCAAGCCGACATCGCGCATCGCTTCCAGCTTGCGCAAGATCTCCTTGCGATCGAAAAATTCGAGCGCCTGCTCGACCGTCATCTCCAGCACGTCGGCAATCGACTTGCCGCTGAGTGTATACTCCAGCACTTCTTCCTTGAAGCGCTTGCCGCCGCACGCCTCGCAGGGCAGCTTGACGCTGTCCAGGAACGACAGATCGGTGTACACGACGCCCAATCCTTGGCAATTCTCGCAGGCGCCCTTGGAATTGAAGCTGAACAAGCCCGGGCTCACCTTGTTCGCCGTGGCGAACGCCTTGCGCACATCGTCCATGATGCCCGTGTAGGTCGCCGGATTGGAGCGCGTCGAGACGCCGACCGCGGACTGGTCGATCACGATCGCGTCCGGATGCTGCCCGAGGAACACGTCGTTGATCAGCGTGCTTTTGCCCGAGCCGGCGACGCCCGTCACGACCGTCAGCACGCCGGTCGGGATGTCGACGCTGACGTCGCGCAGATTGTGCAGCGTCGCATGGGCGATCTCAAGCTTGCCAACCGGCCGTCGGCACGCGGACTTGAGCTGCAGCGGGCGCTTCATGTGCGTGCCGGTCAGCGTATCGGCCTCCAGCAGTCCTTCGTAGCTGCCTTCGTACACGATGGTGCCGCCGCGGCTGCCGGCATGGGGGCCGACGTCGACGATATAGTCGGCGACCTTGATCACGTCCGGATCATGCTCGACGACGATGACGGTGTTGCCCTTGTCGCGCAGCTTTTGCAGCAGTGCATTGAGCCGGTGCACATCACGGGGGTGCAGGCCGATGCTCGGCTCGTCGAAGATGTAGGTCACGTCGACCAGGCTGCCGCTGAGATGCTTGACCATCTTGACGCGCTGCGATTCGCCGCCGGACAGCGTGTCCGTCTCGCGGTCCAGCGTCAAATAGTCGAGGCCGATGTCGACCAGATGCTGCAGCCGCTCGGCGAGCGACTTGACGATCGGGGCGGCGACCGGATCGTCGATCTCGCGCACGACGCGGATGAGCGCGCCGACCTCCATTGCCGACAGCTCGGCGATGTTGCGGCCGCCGATGCGGCAACCCAGGATCGCCGGGTTCAGCCGCGTCCCTCCGCAGCTGTCGCAAGGACCTTCCGTGATGTACGGGGCCACGGTTTTTTGCGTTCGCTCGGACTTGGCCTTCAGGTCCTGCTTGATATACTTGTTGGTGAATTTTTCGATGACGCCTTCGACCGTCAGGTTCATCGCCTTGCCGGCGAAGTCGACCTTTACTTTTTTGGCCTTGCCGTGCAGCAGCTCCCGCAGCTCCTCCTCGGCGTAATCGCTCAGCTTTTGGTCCGGATCGTAGGAGCCGGACTGGATGATCATGTTCCACTCCCAGCCGTCCACCTTGTAGTCCGGCAGCATGAGCGCGCCCTCGCGCAGCGACTTGGACAGGTCCACCGCCTTGGCCAGATCGACGCCGAGTCGCCGTCCGAGACCGCTGCAGGCGGGACACATGCCCTGCGGGTCATTGAAGGAGAACATATGCGCCGGACCGACCTCGGGCCGGCCGACGCGCGAGAAGAGCAGCCGCAGGATCGGCGCGATATCGGTAATTGTGCCCATCGTCGAATGCGAGCCGCCGCCGAGTCGCTTCTGATCGACAATGACCGCCATGCTCAGGTTCTCGATGCCGTCGGTATCCGGCTGCGGGACGCGGGGCAGGAAGGTGCGCACGAACATGCTGAAGTTCTCGTTGAGCAAGCGCGTCGACTCCGCGGCCACCGTGTCGAATACGATGGAGGACTTGCCGGAGCCGGAGACGCCGGTGAAGATCGTGATCTTGCGCTTGGGGATGCGCAAGGAGACGTCGCGGAGATTGTTCTCCCGCGCCCCCGAGATGACGATGAATTCCTGCTTCGCTTCCTTTACTACGTTCGCTTCGTTCGCTTCGCTCATGCTACCGTCCTTTCGGGCGCTGATCGGCCCCGTTCGTTTGATTGCCGGACCTGATTATAGGACACCTTCGAGTGGCGTGTCAATCCTTTTTTTCGAACATACATTCTAGTTCCGTCTTTCCATCAGGTGCTGCAGCGCCGCTTCAGACGGCATTTGATCTTCCAATCGCTGTGCCGTCTTTCGCGCTAACCTGCCTTTATTAATGGATCCGTTGAAATTGCTTCGGCGAGCGCCCCGTCCATTTTTTGAACACCTTGCTAAAGTACTTCTCGTCGGCGAAGCCGACCATCTCCGCCACCTGCGCCACCCGCCATTGCGGACTCAGCAGCAGCAGCTTGGCCTTCTCCATGCGCACGCGCAGCAGATAGTCCGAGACATTCTCCCCGAGCTCCTGCTTGAAGCGGCGCGAGACATATTCCCGGCTGAAGCCGAACCGCCCCGCAATGACCTGCAGCGACAGCTCCTCGCGGTAGTGCGTCTCCAGATAATCCGCGATCTCCTTCATCGTCGGGCTCGGCGCCGCCGCGCGCAGCTCCTCCGCCATCGCCTGCAGCACGCCCTCGACCTCGCGCTGCCATTGCGCGATCGACAGTCGCCCGGAGGCGTCGACCGGGATCAGGTATGCACCAGGGTCCATCGCCCGCATGCGCTGGGCGAGCGCCGGACCTGGCGTGCGTCCCTCCAGACAGCGCGCGCGCAGCACGGCGAATTCGTGCACCCACAGGTCGAGCTGCTCGATCGTCACGGCCTGCAGCGCCCGCACCTCGTCGAACCAGGCGCCCGCCGCCTCGGCGATACGAGACGCCCCGCCGCCGAGCACGGCCAGCCGCAGCGTCTCGCGGTGCCGCTCGAAGCGCAGCGCGGCCGAGCCCGCCAGGCCCTCGCCTTCCGCGTACAGATGCACGCGCTCGCCGCCCTCCAGCAGATTGCGCCGCTTGAGCGCGTAGAGCGCCTCGCGATGCGTCTGCGGCAGCTCGCCCGGAAAGCGACGCACGCCGCCGATGCCGAAGTCGAAGGCGACGCCGTATGTACGGTCGATGCCCGCGTTGATCTCTCGCACCCGCGCCGGCAGCGTCTCGGCGTCCGCCCAACAGACGATCACCATTTCGTGCGCCTTGCTCGCATTGCGAAAGGCGTAGCCGACCCGCCCTTTGCGGCTCAGTATTTCGTTTGCAATATTGGCGATGGCATACGCGAGCAGATCGAGATTGGAGGCGAATCGCTCCTTGATCGTGCGCTGCATCGTCTCCAGCGTCAGCACGGCGACGCGGGCCAGCCGGGTGTCTTGCGCCAGCCCGAATTCGGCCTCCAGCTCGCGCGCCAGTGCCGCGTAGGCGTCCGGCTCCTCGGTCAACTGGGTGAATGCCTTGTCCCAGTAGATCGGCTGAATCGCATTGAGCTTCATAGTGCGGCTGCGGTCGCGGTCGCGCGACTGCTCTTCCGCATGCCATTCGTCCACCGCCTTGCGCAGCACCTCGTTGAGCTGCTCCTCGTCGATCGGCTTGAGCAGATAGTCCGAGCCGCCGGATTGCATCGTATGACGCACATAGTCGAAATCGTCGTGGCCGCTGACGACGATGGTCTTGCATGCCGGATGATGCCGACGAATCCACGTCAGCAGCTCCATGCCGTGCATAAGGGGCATCAGCATGTCCGTGAAGACGATGGCCGGCCGCTCCATCTCGATCAAGCGTGTGGCGGCCTCGCCATCTGCCGCTTCCAGTACCGCCGCGATGCCGTAGCTGTCCCAGTCGATCAGCATCCGGATCGCCTCGCGCACATGCCGTTCGTCGTCTACGATCAAGGCCTTCATGGTCGTTCTCCCCCCTCTGTCTCCGCATGCTCCGGCGCGATCGGCGGCAGCGGGAGCTCCAGCCGGACCCGCATGCCCCGCCCCGGCGAAGCCTCCAGCGTCATCGCCGCAGCCCCTTCGTAATACAACTGCAGCCGCGACTGGACATTGCTCAGGCCGATATGCAGCTCGCCGGACCAGTCGCCCCCGCCGCGCAGCCGCTCGAGCCTCGCCTGCAGCGCTTCCAGCGCCTGCGGCTCCATGCCCGCGCCATTATCTGCCACTACGACGATCAAGCGGTCCGCGTCGACATCCGCCGTCACCCGGATCTCGCCTGCCTGCGTCTGAGTCAGGCCGTGCTTGAAGCAATTCTCGACGATCGGCTGCAGCAGCATGCGCGGCACCTCGACCCGCTTGGCCGTCTCGCCGATTTCCAGCTCGTAGGCGAAGCGTTCCTCGAAGCGCTGCGCTTGCAGCGCAAGATAAGCCCGCACGTAGTCGACCTCCATGGCCAGCGGCACCGCCGATTCGGCGGTGTTCATCTGATAGCGCATCATTTTGCCGAGCGCGGCGATCAGCGAATAGATTTTCTTCTCGTTTTTTTGCAGCGCCAGCGTGGCGATCGACTGCAGCGCATTGTTCATGAAGTGCGGATTGACCTGGGCCTGCAGCGCGCGCAGCTGATTCGTCCGATTGGCCAGTTCCAGCCGATACTCGCGATTGATATGAAGGTTCAGACGCCTGATCATCTGCGAGAAGCGATGCGCCAGCACGCCGATTTCGTCCGAGCGCCGCACCGACAGCTCCGCATCGAGCTGGCCGGTCTCGACCTTGTTGATATAACGGATCAACCGCTTGATCGGCGACGTGAAGTGCAGCGAGACGAAGGCGGCGGCGATCATGGCGACCGCGAGGAAGGCCAGCACGATCGAGCCGTTGATCAGCGTCAGCCGCCGCGCGTCCCGATAGAGCACGTCATAGGGAACGAGCTTGACCACGTACCACTCGGCGAAGGGCAGGCGGATCGATTCGTACAGATATACGCCGCGGAATGCCCCGCTCGTCGCATCCGCGTGCCCCGACGCTGCAGACGAGGCGAGCATGTCCGGCAGCCAGGCACGCGCGATCTCGGCGGCCGCTACGTCGGAGCCATAGACGAGCGCCCCCGTGCGGTCGAATAGCACCAGCTCCTCCTCGCCCTGCGCTACCAGCATTTCGCTGATCTCGCGGATGCGCTGGGCGCGGATATCGATCGAGAGCGTGCCGAGAATTTCGTCGGTCGGCTGGTTGAGAATTTGGCGATGAATGGTCACGACCTCCTCCTCGATCTCGAAGGAAAAGCGCGACACGCCGAAGTCGTGGCTCGTATGCGTCGGCTCGAGATAGGCATCGCTCCCCTCCGGGAAGCTCGGCGCATACGAGGCGCCGGGCGAGCTGCGCAGCAGATTGTATGCGAAGCGATACGACCGGCCTGCGCGTTCGCTGTACAGATGCACCTGCTTGCCTTCGGCCAGCGAGTTGACGATATATTGCAGGTTGACGTAGAGCTCTTTATCGTCGGCGAAGCCGAGCTCGCGCTTTTCCACGAGATTGTAGAGGCTGCGCGCGTTGCCGGCATTGCGGTAGATGAGCAGCGACGCCTGATTGAGGCGTTCCAGATAATTGCGCAGGTTGGCTGCGCCTTGATAGAGCAAGGTCGTGTTTTCTTGAATGTAGGAGTCCTTGACATTGGTTCTGGCGAAGAAGTAAGTGACGATGATCGAGGTCGCAATCGGCAGCACGATGGCGGCCAGCAAAAACAGCACGAGTTTCTTTTGCAGGCTATTGCGGATTGCCGCCATGACGCATTCGCCTCCTAAGGGGAACAAGATTGACGCTTCCAGTGTAGCAGACGAGATCAATATCTTCCACTTTTCTTGTCAACGCTATCGGTGTTTGATTCGCGTGCAAGTGTCTATACTGAAGACATAGCCGATCCCGGCAACCAGCATGAGGGGAGTGATACCCATCGAAGCGATCAATAAGAAAGCGCGTGCAGAGTGGATCAGACAGCTTGTCTTCGTCGGCCCGGCTGTCGTGTTTTTCACCCTGATCATTGCCGTCCCGTTCGTGCTCAGCATTTACTACGGGTTCACCAGCTGGAACGGCGTCACCGCCAACGTCAAATGGGTCGGATTGGACAACTACAAGCAGGTGTTCCTGGAGGACGACGGCTTCCGCACCTCGTTCTGGTTCACGGCCCGCTATACGGTCGCCGCGGTTCTCCTGACGAATCTGGCCGGCTTCGGGCTCGCGCTGCTCGTGACGCAGAAGATCCGCACCAGCAACCTGCTGCGCACGATCTTCTTCCTGCCCAATGTCATCGGCGGTCTGCTGCTCGGCTTTATCTGGAGCTTCATCTTCGTCAAAGGCTTCGCCGCCATCGGAGAGCTGACCGGCATCGGATTTTTCGAGCTACCGTGGCTCGGCACATCGGGGACCGCCTTCTGGGGCATCGTCATCGTCACCGTATGGCAATACGCCGGCTATCTGATGGTGATCTACATCGCCGCGCTCATGAATGTGCCGCCCGAGCTGATGGAGGCGGCCCGCATCGACGGCGCCACGCGGCTGCAGCTGCTGCGCTCGATCATCGTGCCGCTCATCATGCCCGCCGTGACCGTCAGCCTGTTCCTGACGATCTCCTGGTCGTTCAAGGTGTTCGATCTCAACCTGTCGCTCACCGGAGGCGGCCCGTACGGCTCCACCGAGTCCGTCGCGCTCAATATCTATCAGGAGGCGTTCCGCAACAACCGGTACGGCATCGGCACCGCCAAGGCGCTCATCTTCTTCGTCATCGTCGCGCTCATCACGATGCTGCAGGTGTATGTGACCAAGAAAAAGGAGGTCGAAGCCTGATGACGCGTTCCTATTCCGTGCAGCGGCTTGGCCTTGACGTGCTGGGCCTGGCGATCGCCCTCGTCTTTTTGGTCCCGTTCTACTTTGTCGGCGTCAATTCGCTCAAGAGCTTCGGCGACGTGCTCGCCAATCCGGCCGGCTGGCCGGAGGCGGTGCAATGGGGCAACTACAGCCGCGTCTGGGAGATCATGCGCTTTCCGAGCGCCTTTGCCAATTCGCTCCTGATCACCGTAGGCAGTAACCTCGGATTGATCGTGATCAGCTCGATGGCCGCTTACCGCATGGTGCGCCATCCCGGACGGATCAACAACACGCTGCTGCTGCTGTTCGTCGCGGCCATGGTCATCCCGTTTCAGTCGATCATGATTCCGCTCGTGCGGGTGGCCAGCACGCTCGGCATCATGAACAGCCTGTGGGGACTGGGCATCGCCTACTTCGGCTTCGGGGTCTCGCTCAATCTGTTCCTGTATCACGGCTTCATCAAGTCGATCCCCAGAGAGATCGAGGAGTCGGCCGTCGTCGACGGCTGCAGCCCGTACGGCGTCTTCTGGCGCATCGTATTCCCGCTGCTGAAGCCGATGACCGTAACGATCGTGCTGCTCAACAGCCTCTGGATCTGGAACGACTTCCTGCTGCCGCTGCTGTTCCTGTACGATCCAGGGCTGCGGACAATCCCGCTTGCGACGTATTCGTTTTTCGGCCAGTATACCAAGCAGTGGGACCTGGCGCTCGCCGGACTCGTGCTCGGCGTCGTGCCGATCGTACTGTTCTTCCTGGCGATGCAGCGCCACATCATCGCCGGCATCACCGCCGGCTCGGTCAAGGGCTGAGCGGCGACGATTGACCAGAGGAAGCTGCAACTTGACAAGGTTACGCCCTATTCTGCTAGGATTCCAATACGGGAGGTCTTTACACATGAAAAAATGGATGACGGCCACACTATCGACTGCCATGACGCTGTCGCTCGTCCTGTCCGGCTGCGGCTCGAACTCGGGCGGCTCTGACGGCGGCTCCGGCTCCGGAAGCGGCGGCGACGGCGAGCAAGTGACGATCAAGATGTTCCAGTTCAAGGTCGAGATCGCCGAGCAATTGACCAAGATGATCGAGGCATACGAATCGGAGCATCCGAACATCAACATCGAGCTGGAGACCGTCGGCGGCGGCGCGGATTACGGCGCGGCGCTCAAGGCGAAGTTCAATTCCAACGACAAGCCCGACATCTTCAACAATGGCGGCTTCAGCGACCTCGACCTGTGGGTCGAGCATCTCGAAGACCTGTCCGACGAGCCCTGGGTCGACCAACTCGTCGACGTCGCCAAGGAGCCGATGACCAAGGACGGCAAGCTGTACGGCCAGCCGCTCAATCTCGAAGGCTATGGCTTCATTTACAACAAGGACCTGTTCGAGCAGGCCGGGATCACCGAGCTGCCCACGACGCTCTCCGAGCTCAGGGCGGCGGCAGACAAGCTGAAGGCAGCGGACATCCAGCCATTCATCAACGGCTACGGCGAATGGTGGGTGCTCGGCAACCACTTCGTCAACATTCCGTTTGCGCAGCAGGACGATCCCGATGCCTTCATCGCGTCCCTCAATGACGGGACCAGCTCGATTCCGGGCAACGAAGTGTTCGAGCAATGGACGCAGCTGTTCGACCTGACGCTTGAGTATGGCGGCGCCAACCCGCTGCAGACCGACTACAACACCCAGGTCACCGAGTTCGCACTTGGCAAGGCCGCGATGACGCAGCAGGGCAACTGGACGCAGGTGGCGATCTCCGAGACGAATCCGGACATCAACATCGGATTCCTGCCGATGCCGATCAACGACGACGCCGCGGCGATGGATAAGCTGCCGGTCGGCGTGCCGAACAACTGGGTCGTGCACAAAAACTCGGCCGTCAAGGAAGAAGCCAAGGCCTTCCTCGACTGGATGGTCAGCTCCGAGGTCGGCCAGCGCTACATCACCGAGGAATTCAAGTTCATCCCGGCCTTCACCAACATCGAAGCCGATGATAGCCTGCTCGGTCAGCTCGCTGCGGACATTATCGCCTACAGCCAGGAAGGCAAGACGCTGAGCTGGAACTGGTTCAAGTTCCCGGGCGGCGAAGCGACGAGCAACGCCTTCGCCGATGCGATGCAAGCCTACGTCGGCGGACAGCTCGGCAAGGACGAGATGCTGCAGCAATTCCAGAAGACGTGGGAGCAACTGTCCAAGCAATAAGCTTGAAAGTTGAACGCAACAAAAGAACCTTCCTCCCGATCAGGGGGCGAAGGTTCTTTTGTTATTGTATTGGAGCCCGCCAAGTGAATAGCGGCAGACGAACGAAACGCGCATCGCCGCCAAAGATGAAGTTAGACGTCGCGCAACGCATGCGCATCGCCGCTGAAGGGGCGTTAGACGATTTTGTTTTGTCTTGCGGGTGAACCGTCAGGCCGCGCGATAGGCGACACACATTCTGATTGTTACGCCGCCAGCACCTCGTTCAATTGGCCGCACCACTGTGTCCAGCCATGCTTGGCGCCCGCCAGCCCCTGTTCGTTGGTAATGCCGGTCTGCTCGAGGTGCAGATTCACATGCCCGTCGCCCAGATCTCGAATCGTCCAGGTCACGACATGCTTCTCTTCCCCGACAGCCCATGAGTAAGACAGCTTGCGCGGCTCATCGACGAGCAGCACTTCTCCGTCAATGATGCCGTCCCAGAATGGATTCGGCTCGTTGCGGAACTGAAAGCGATGGCCCTCGATCGGTTTGAAATTGTTCGGCAGCACCCACTTCTCCAGCTTGCCGGGATCGGTCAGGGCCGACCACAGCTTGGGAATGGTCGTCTTGTATTGATAGTCCAGCGTCAGAGACAGGCTCATTCTTCTTCCTCCTCCAAAAGTTGGCCCAGGCGCATCAGATTAGCGTTCCAAAACTTGCTGTAGTGCGCGACCCAATCCTGCACC
This sequence comes from Paenibacillus sabuli, assembly GCF_014705605.1. Lineage (GTDB taxonomy): Bacteria > Bacillota > Bacilli > Paenibacillales > Paenibacillaceae > Paenibacillus_D > Paenibacillus_D sabuli. Next base: position 145,041 of record NZ_JACXIZ010000015.1, on the reverse strand, counting down.
TCGCGCAGCGGCGCGGGATTGAGACGAAATCGGGTCTCCCGCCCGACCTTGCGATCGCGGACCAGGCCCGCTTCCTTCAGAATCGTCAAATGCTTGGACACCGCGGTCCGTCCCATCTGAAATTGCGGCGTCAGCTCGTGCAGCGGCCGTTCCTCCGCTCCGGCAAGCAGATGAATCAGCTCGCGCCGGGTCGGATCTGCGATGGCCTCGAACACGTCGCGCACGTGGGCGGTCTGCATGACCCCCACCCCCTTCTGGCTTGGCTAGTCATTTCGTGCAGCATCGGTATATGCGCTTATTGACGCGGCTGGCGCGAATTCGGCGCAATAGCCTCACATTTTGCGCTTATTGACGCGGCTGGCGCGAATTCGGCGCAGTAGCCTCACATTTTGCGCTTATTGACGCGGCTGGCGCGAATTCGGCGCAATAGCCTCACATTTTGCGCTTATTGACTCGGCTGGCACGCATTCGGCGCAGTAGCCTCACATTTTACGCTTATTGACGCGGCTGGCACGAATTCGGCGCAGTAGCCTCACATTTTGCGCTTAATGACGGGTTTGGCACGAATTCGGTGCAGTAGCCTCACATTTTGCGCTTATTGACGCCGTCTCTACTTGACCCTCCGGGTCAATGCGACTTCTTGGCAAAAGACTCGCCAGACGTTTACTCCATTAGATACCATTTGGTGTCTCATTCACTATAGGACACCTGAGACTCCAATGTCAATTTTGATTCAGTCCATTCAGATATTCGAATCGACTGCGCTCGCGTGGAATGCGTTTAGCGACTACGACTGTAACGACTGCGCCCGCGTAGACTGCGTTTATAGCGACTACAACTGTATGGACTGCCGTGTGGCCTTCTTTTATATCGCCTGCGAACGTGCGGACTGTATTCATACGGACTACGACGGTACGGACTGTATTCATACGGACTGCGACGCGATGAATTGGATTCTTTTCACTGCAGCCGAATGGACATCGCCTGCCTTTTCCAACTCAGTCCTTGAGCTGCTGCTTCTCCGTCCACAGCCGGATGCGGTCCGCGTAGGAGGCGAGCTCGTGCTCGCGTCCGAGCTCGCCCGTCAGCGCGAGGATCAGGAACTTGCGCGGCTCCGGCTGGCGCCCCTCCTCCCGCAGCAGGTCCAGCACTTGCTCCAGCTCGCGCTTGCGCGCATTGGGCACGCTCAGCTCCCCGATCGTCGTGCGGATCATCTCGTAGAGCATGCCCGCACAGCGAGCCGCGCACCGTCCGGCCTCCTCGGAGGACTCATCGACAAAATCCGTCATGACCGCCTCCGGCAGGAGCGGCGGCTTGCCGCGACGGACCAAGCCTTCCACAATGTCGTCCATACGGTCCACCAGATACTCGGCCAGCTCCGGCACGCTCAGCGGCTTGTCGTAGAGAATGATCAGATGCAGGCATTCCTTGGCGATGGCGTTCAGGATGACGACCGCCTCCCAGCTGTACGGCTCCAGTTCCGCGCCGTAGCAATCGATCACGACATGCCGGTTGACCCCGAGCAGCCTCCCCTTGATGCGCTGCACATGCGGCGCGATCTGGTCCTTGGGAATCGGCGGCGCCTCGCGATGGGCATTGCGCAAAAAAAAGCCGTGACGTAAAAAAAAGGACATTTGATATTCGGTGATCCGCACGAATTGCTCCCGCTTCGTCAACGCAGCATCGCCGCGAATCCGTTCCACTTCCTCAAGCATCGTCGAATGGCGATGCTCCAGCAGTTCAATATAAAGGGCCTCCTTCGAGGAAAAAAACTTGTAGAGCGATCCCTTCGCGACGCTGCAATCGTCGGCGATGTCCTGAATCGAGGTCGATTCATACCCTTTTTCCGCAAACAGCCGCTCGGCCGAGACCAGTATTTTATTCTTTGCAATGCTCATGGCAGCCTCCAGGCAAATAAAAGTTGACAACCGCCCATCATCCGAGTATAACTATGCCTATACCGATTGTGACCTGTTGGTTTTTTAGAAAACTGTAAGGTAAAAATACCGCAATCGACGGTTGGTGTCAACACAGGCACCCGGAAAGAAAGGAAGAACGCGCTATGACCGGACCCAAAGCGTCCTCCCCGGCGGGGCACGCAGCGACGGAGGCTGAATTCTCGCTTCTCAAGCTGCTGCCTCCTCTACTTGCCATCATCATCGGGATGTTCATGGTCATCCTCGACACGACGGTCGTCAACAATGCCATACCGTCGCTCGTCATCGAATTCGACACGCCGCTGCACACCCTGCAGTGGGCGGTGACCGGCTATACGCTCGCGTTATCCGCCGTCATCCCGCTGGCGGGTTGGCTCAGCGACCGCTTTTCGCCCAAGCGTGTATTCGTCGCCACCATCATTCTGTTCACGATCGGCTCGGCGCTGTGCGCGCTGGCGACTAATCCGACGGAGCTGATCATCTATCGCGTCATCCAGGGACTGGGTGGCGGCATGGTGGCGCCGATCGGGATGGCGCTGGTCTTTCGGCTCTCGCCGCCCGACAAGCGCGGCGCCGTGATGGGCGTGCTGGGCATTCCGATCCTGCTCGCGCCGGCGCTCGGTCCGGTGCTCTCGGGTTATTTCGTCGAATATGTGTCGTGGCAATGGATCTTCCTAATCAACGTGCCGATCGGCGTCGCCGCCGTGATCGTCGGCTTGCGGTATCTGCCCGTATTCGACCGTGCCAAGCCGCCCGCACTGGATATCCTCGGCATGATCCTCGGTCCGATCGCATTCGCCATGCTGGCGTTCGGCGTCAGCGAGGGCGGCGCGGACTGGGGCTCGGCCCGCACCTTGAGCGGATTGATCGTAGGGGGCGTGGCGCTGATACTGTTCATTATCGTCGAGCTGCGCCATCGCCAGCCGCTACTGGAGCTGCGCGTGTTCCGCAGTCTGGCCTTCACGCAGGGCATCGTTTTGCTCTGGATTCTGTTCGCGGCCTTATTCGGCTCGATCATCCTGTTCCCGCTGCTGCTCCAGCAGGTCAAGGGCTTCTCGCCGCTGGAGACCGGACTCATCCTGCTGCCGCAGGCGCTGGGCTCGATGCTGTTCATGCCGATCGGCGGCCGCCTGTACGACAGGATCGGTGCCAAGCCGATTGTCATTGCGGGCACGGTCTTCATCGCTACGGCGCTGCTCATCATGTCGCAGATTACGCTCGATCGTCCGACCTTTGCCATCATGGCGAACCTGTTCCTGCTCGGGGCCGGCATGGGGCTGTCGATGATGACGATGAATACGTACATTCTCAGCGCCGCGCCGCGCGAGCTGGTGAATCGCGTCACCCCGCTTACCAATTCGGCGCAGCAGGTGGTCATCTCGTTCGCAGTTGCCGGACTGACCGGCTACCTCTCGTCGCACACCGAGTCGCTGATGGCGAGTTATACCGGCTCTAATCCATTGGAGGCCGCGGTGACGGGCTTCGGCGATACGTTCCTGCTCACCTCGGGCCTGGCGATGGCGGGCTTCGTGATCGCCTTGTTCATGCGGCGCATTCAGCCCGCGCCCAAGGACGCCAAGCAAGCCGGCGCCGCTGCGGAGAGCGCGATGGCCAGTCATTAAGGAAGCGTAGCATTTAACGCAAAACAAGCACCTGCGCGCGGGAAGAACCAACCGACGCGCAGGTGCTTGCGTTGTTTGCAAGGACGCAAGGACGCGAAGCTTTAGTACGCTGTCCAGCCCGCGTCCGCCGTGACGACCGCGCCGTTGACAAAGGCGGAATCCTCGGAGGCAAGGAATAGCGCCACCCTCGCAATCTCCTCCGACTCGCCGGAACGGGGATTCGTTCCGATGCCGGCCATTGCTCGCTTGGAGCCAAATTCATTAGGCGCATTCATCGTAGTGCCGATTAATGAGAATATCGACGCTTCCGTACGTATCGACCGTAGTCGCAAAAAGCCGCTGCACGTCGTCTTCTATCGCCACGTTAGCGGAGATGCCAATCGCGCTGCCTCCCTTTTCTTCAATGGCCCGCGCGACCTCGTTTGCGCTTTCCAGACGCAAATCCGAAACGACGACTTTCGCGCCCTCGGCGGCGAACAACTCGGCAATCGCCTTTCCCATACCTGAAGCGGCTCCAGTGACGACTGCAACTTTACCGGTTAATTTCATTCGAAACCTTCCTTGGAAATTTTTTGTCCGACCACATCCTGCTCGATCTGCTTCATCGCGTAGAACGCGCCGCGGCGGGCCATCAGCTCGTCATAGCTGCCGGACTCGGCCACCCGGCCCCGGTCCAGCACGAGGATCTGGTCCATCCGCTCCAGACCGGCGAGCCGGTGCCCGATCCAGACAAGCGTGTCGCCGCGGGCCCGCTCGAACAGGCGGCGGACGATGCGCGCCTCGGTCACCGCATCGAGCGCGGACGTCGGCTCGTCTAGCAGCCACAGCCGTCCGCGCCTCAGCATCGCGCGCGCCAGCGCGAGCCGCTGTTTCTCGCCGTCGGACAGATTCTCCGCTTGTTCGAGCACCGGATCATCCAGCGGCACGGCTCCGAGCTGCGCGTCCTCGAGCGCCGCCCTCATCGCCTCGTCGCTCGTATGCACATCCGCTGCGAGCAGATTGTCGCGGATCGTTCCGCGAAAAAAATGATTGCGCTGCAGCACGACCCTTGATGCGCGCCAGATGCTTGCATCGTGCAGGCAGCCGGTCGGCGCTCCGCCGAGGCTGACCTCGCCTTGCTGCGGCAGGTACAGCTTGAGCAGCAGCTCCAGCACCGTCGTCTTGCCGGCGCCGCTCGGGCCGACGATCGCGGTCTTGGACCCTGCGGCAATGCGCAGGCTCGCCCCGTCAAGGGCGGGCCGCCACGCGTCCGCATAGCGAAAGGTCACATCTCGCAGCTCCAGCATTGGCGGGCCGGCTTCGCCTGCGTCCAGCTCGCGCAGCGGCGCCGCGGCTGGGGCCGCTGCACCTGCTGGGTCTTGCGCTGCGTCATGATAAGTATCTTTGGTTGCGCCTCTAGCTGTGGCTGCCGCCGCGCGTCCTCCAGCTGCCGCCGCGCCCCTGTGCTGCTCGATGCGATCATCCGTCGTGACCGTCTCCGCCAGGCGCTGCGCGGCGTGCTCGCTGTCCTGCTTGTACGCGGGGAGCGTCGCGACGGCCGCCGCCTCCTCGAAGACGGTGAAGGCGATCAGCACCAGCATCGCCAGGTAGATGCCGGCCAGCGCGCCGCCTGCGATCAGATACGCCCCCGCCGCGAGCACCGCCCAGGTGGTCCCGTGCGTGACGAGCGCATGCAGCGTCTGCCCGCGCAGCAGATTGAGGCCGGACGCCCGCTGCGCGGTCGCCAGCTCCGCCGCCGCCTCGTGCAGCGCGCGCTCGCGCCGCTCCGCCTGGCCGTACACCTTGAGATCCCGGTAGCCGTAGAGCAGCTCGGTCATGTCGGTCGACAGCGCCGCCCGCTGCAGGCGCACGCGCCGCTGCCTGGCGCGCTGGCCGCGCATGACGAGCGCCGGAACCAGCACCGCCGCCGCCAGCAGACCGAGCACGAGCAGGCCCGCGATCGTCAGCGAATAAGCCGAGGCGAACAGGATCGTCGCCAGGAAGACCATCGCCAGCACGAGCGGCGGATACGCCACCCGCAGGAAAAAATGCTGCAGACTCTCCACGTCGCCGACGACCCGGGCCAGCAGATCGCCGCTGCGACTGCGCCGGAAGATCGCCGGCGCCAGCGGGACGAGCCGCTTGAAAAAATCGACCCGCAGCCGGCTCAGGATCGAGAAGGTCGCCCGATGGGTATAGAGGCGCTCGCCGTAGCGGCTGCCTGCGCGCAGCAGACCGAGAATCTTGACCAGCGAGGTCAGCACGATCAGCGTGTATAGCGGCGGCGCGAATGCCGCCCGCGACACCATATAGCCGCTCGCGGCAAAGAGTCCGACGCCGCCGGCACCGGCTAAAAATCCGCCGGCAATGGCGATCGCGATATCCCGTCGTTCCCGCAGCATCGCCTTGCCCAATACCGTCCATTCGCTCACGCTCCATCGCCTCCCGCCTGCAATCTGACCATCTCGGCGTAGGACGGCAGCGTGCGCAGCAGCTCCTCGTGCCTGCCGCTGCCCGCCAGTCGCCCCTCCTCCAAATAGAGGATGCGGTCCGCGGCGCGTATCGTGTGAAGCCGATGCGCCACGGTAATCATCGTCGCCCTGGCCGACAGCTCGGCAATGGCCCGCTGCAGCACCTGCTCGGTATGCAGATCGAGCGATGCCGTCGGCTCGTCGAACAGCAGCACCCCCGGCCGGTTCACGAATGCCCGGGCCAGCGCCAGCCGCTGCCGCTCGCCGCCGGACAGGCCCCGTCCGCTCTCGCCGACGGCCGTGTCCAGTCCTTGCGGCAGCTCGTCCACCAGCGTGCCGAGTCCGGCCGCCTCCGCCGCCCGGCGGATCGCCGCGCGGGACGCCTCGCCGCGCGCGCCGATGGCGATGTTGTCTGCGATCGTGCCGGTGAATACGTACGGATGCTGCGTGATATAGCTGATCCGACGGTACCAGGCATCCGCCTCGTAGGCAACCAGCGGATGACCGTCGATCCGCAGCTCGCCGCGATCCGGCGGCAGCAGCCCGGCGAACAGATGGAGCAGCGTCGTCTTGCCTGCACCGCTCGGGCCGACGATCGCGACATGCTCGCCCGGCGCGATGCGCACCGTGCCCACGTCGAGTGCGAACGCGCCTGGACCGTAGGCGTACCGCGCCTCGTACAGCTCCAATGTTGGCGGCGCATCTTGGGGAAGCGTCAGCTTGCGGCTTGCGCTTGGCTTGGCAACTGCGTCTGCGCCACGGTTCGCACCCTGCGGCACCGTCAGCTTGTCGGCGGCGCTTGGGGCGGCAACTGCCGAGACGGCATTTGCTGCCGTTCCGAGCTCCGCGCTGTCCTGGACGGGTTCGACAGCCGCGCCACGGTTCGCTCCCTGCGCCGTATCGTCCGGGCGAGGCGCCATAGCTGCGTCGCGGCGCGAGGATGCCACGGACTCGACCGCCCCCCGCCCATCCGCCTCCAGCAGCTCCTCGACCTTCTTCAGCGCGCCCAGGCTCGTACGGCCGCTGTGGAAGGCGGTGCCGAGGTTTTTGATCGCGCTGTAGAATTCAGGGGCGAGCAGCAGGATGAAAAAGGCCGCCTCAAACGAGACGGATTGCTGAATCAGCATGCGAAAAGCCAGCTCCAGCGCGACGACGCCGATGCTCAGCATGACCACAAGCTCCATCATCAGCGTGTTCGTAAAGGCGATGCGCAGGATGCTCATCGTCGCCTCGCGAAAGCCGTTGCTGCTGCGCTCGATCTCCTGCTCCTGGCGCTCGGCCTTGCCGTACAGCTTGAGCGTCGTCAGTCCCTGCAGCGCTCCGAGGAAGGCGCCGGAAAAGGCGGCCAGCTCCTCGAACTTCTCCTCCGACTTGCGTTTGGTGCGCAGCCCGACCAGGATCATGAAAATCGGGATGAACGGCGCAGTGAGCAGCATGATCAGCCCGGACGGCCAATGTACTGCGAACACGACGATCAGCAGCAGCGGCGGCACGAACGCGGTCTCCAGCATGCGCGGAATATATTGACTATAGTAGCTGTCGCCTTCGTCGACGGCATCCATCACGACGCTGACCTTGGCGCCCGTCTCGCCGCGCAGCGACGCAGCCATCGGGTCGCGGGCCAGCTTGCGGATCGCGGCTTGGCGGATCGCCGTCTTGGCCCGTGCGGCCAGCGTCAGGCCGATGCGGCCGCTGCCGTACAGGCAGAGCACGCGCACAGCAATGACGGCCAGCAGAGTGCCGAGCGGCGCCAGCAGCGCGGCGGGCTGCGCCCGCTCCAGGAACGCTTGATCGACAATGGCAGCGATCAGCGCCGATTGCCCGACGATCGCGGCGCCCAGCACGAGCGCGAGCAGCCCCAGCAGCAGCAGCGAGGGTCTGGCTGCAGCCAGTTGGGCCGACCACAGGCGTGGTTTTCGCTTCATGACGGATCGCCTCCTCTGGCATGCTGGATTGGCCTACTGCTCCGGCATTTGCCCTGCGCTCCGGCAGGACATGCGGTGCAGCGCTACTTCTTGCCCTTTACATAATCCGCATCGAACAAGAACAGCTTAAAGACGAGAATCAGCGACGGAATCAGCAGGCACAATCCGCCGATAAACGCGGCCACCAGCGCAATGCCCATCGATTCGTGGGTCGCGCCATCCGCGATCGTGATATACGGATCGAGGATATACGGGTAGTGCCCGATCCCGTAGGCGAAGAAGGCGCACAGGAACTGCAGCATGACGCAGATGAAGGCCAGCCCGTAGCGGCGCCCGCTGTAGAGCAGCCACATCGCCGCCATGAATAACGCCACGGAGATGCCGAACAGCCACCACAGGTCCATCATGTTGTCGAAGTGGCGCGCATTGTGCTGACTCAAAAAAATGAAGGTCGTCAGCGCGGCAATGATCGTCGGCGTGCTCCAGAACAAGGCGTACGACCGCAGCAGCTTGAGCGCGGGCTGATCGTCGGCGCGCGAGGCGTAGAAGGCCAGAAACGCGCCGCTGATGAACAGGACGGACACGATGGCCAGCGCCACGATGCTCCAGGACAGCGGACTCGTGAACAGCGTATAATACTGCAGCGCCACGACGCCGTCCGTCTCGACGATGAAGCCGCCCTCGGAGAGCGTCAGCGCCACCGACAGCGACGCCGGGATCAGCAGGCCCGTCGCCCCGTACAGGAACAGGTACAGCGTATTCTCCTTGGAGCCGTAATTCTCAAAGGCGTAGAACGAGCCCCGAATCGCCAGCAGAATGATCGCAATGCTGCCCGGGACGAGCAGCGCCGAGCCGTAATAATGCGCCGTATCCGGGAAAAAGCCGACAATGCCGACGAAGAAAAAGACGAAAAAGACGTTCGTAATCTCCCAGACCGGAGACAGGTAGCGCGAGATCAAGCGGTTGATCAGATGGTCCTGCTTCGTCAAGCGCGCATAAAAGGCGAAAAATCCGGCGCCGAAATCAATCGAGGCCACAATCAGGTACCCGTACAAAAACAACCACAGCACCGTGATGCCAAGCAGCTCATAGCTGATCATCGCGCGTCACCCCCTCTGCTGGCCGCTTGCTCCTGCAAATGCTTCTCGAGCTCCGCCTCGGCCGGATTGTGACGGAACAGACGGCGCAAGACGATCACCGAAATCGTGCCCAGCACAATGTACAGCAGCAGGAACAGGAAGAAAAGCCAGACGACGGATGGCGAGGTGGTCGCGGCCTCCTCGACCCGCATGTACCCGCGAATGATCCACGGCTGGCGTCCGACCTCGGCGTAGAACCAGCCCAGCTCCACCGCGAGGAAGGCCAGCGGCGCGCTCCATAGCACGGCCCGCATCAGCCACTTGTTGTAGGCGTCCCGCTTCTTCCAGAACTTGAACAGGAAGTAGAGCAGCGAGATGCCGAGAATGACGAAGCCGATGCTGACCATCAGATCGAATAAATAGTGCGAGACGAGCGGCGGCCACTCGTCTCGCGGAAACTCCTCGAGTCCCCGCACCTCGGCGTCGAAGTCGCCGAAGCCGAGAAAGCTGAGCGCCTTCGGAATGCGCAATACGCCGACGGCCTCAAGCTGATCGTTCAACCAGCCGAACACGAGCAGATCCGCGCCGCGCTCGGTCTCGAAGTGCCATTCGGCCGCGGCCAGCTTCTCCGGCTGATGCTTGGCCAGATACTTGGCCGACACATCGCCCGCCAGCACGGTGAGCGCACTGAACACGAGCACGACGGCCATCATCAGGTTGAGCGCCTTTTTATGATACGCCGAGACGCCTTTCTTTAGTATGACCAGAGCGGCGATGCCCGCCAGCAGCGCGGCGCCCGTCATGTAGGCCGAGCTCAGCACGTGGAATACCTTGGACGGCGTGGCCGTATTGAGCATCGCGGCCACCGGATCGACGGCGGCGAAGCTGCCGTTCTCCAGCGCGAAGCCCTCCGGCTGATTCATGAAGCCGTTGACCGTCGTGATGAAGAAGGCCGACATCCCGGCTCCGATGACAATGGGGAACGTCAACAGCCAGTGCACATACGGATTGCGGAATCGATTCCAGGTGTACAAATATATGCCGAGGAAGATCGCTTCGAAGAAAAAAGCGAACACCTCCATGAACAGCGGCAGCGCGATGACGTTGCCGGCCAGCTGCATAAAGTTCGGCCAGACGAGGGCCAATTGCAGCGCAATCGCCGTCCCGGTCACCACGCCGACCGCTACGGATATAATGAAGCCGCGCGTCCAGCGCTTGGCCATCAGAATATAATGCGGGTCCTTCTTGCGAATGCCGACGAACTCGGCAATCGCGATCATGAGCGGCACGCCGACGCCGATCGTCGCATAGATGACATGAAAGGTAAGCGTCAGTCCGGTCAGCAAGCGGCTCCATAGTACTGTATCAATGTCCAATGTCCGGTCGTCCCCTCTCGTTCGTTTTTTTTTAAAATTATCGCCGCCAAAAGACGGCGGTGCCGTTTCGCCTTGAAATTATAGGAAGTATATGATTTCCTCTATACTTTTCTAAATTTCTCGGAACGAAACGCGCATCGCCGCCAAAAGACGGCGGTGCCGTTTCGCCTTGTCTCCTACTATACGCAATTAACCGGCTAAAACCAATCCAGAACGGCGAAGTTCCCAAAAACCTTCAAATCTTTCTGACAACTCTGTGAAAAAAGTCACAACCAGGCGAAACCAGGCGAAGTAAAAGACTGTCATTTTTTGACGAATCGTTCCGAGAACAGACGGAGCAGACAGACGAAATGCAAATCGGGCGAGTTCTCGATAGGAGAACCCGCCCGGTCTTTAGCTTGTATATATAGAATCTATAAGTTGGCCATCAAAAATCATCCTTTCCATATTTTTTTATTCGTGTGCGCGTTAATGCACGCGGCTCGCCAGATCTACCCCTGCGGTGGCCAGCGCGCCCGCGGCGATCGTCCATACCAGGACGCCGATTGTCATCCATAGCGCCACGTATTGTCTGGAGGCGCCGGATACGAGCGAAATGAAGGCGCCGATGTGATGGCCGAAGACGAGCGGACCGATCAATGCCACACCGGGCACACCGTACTTGTTAAACAACTTGCGAGCTTTTTCCATTCGTTTTTTGGAACGTTCCGATTCCGGTTTATCCCGCTTGCGCTTTCTGAGCTTGCCATACAGCGCCACAACCGCCATCACGGAGAGCCAGTTGCCCAGCGAGGCGGCCACAATCGTCGGAATCGCCGGGAATCCGATAAAGATTCCGGCCGGCGCCGCGACGTACCCTTCCAAAAAAGGAACCAGCGAAATCAGAAACACGACCCCGAGCTGCATAAGCAGCGGCGCTTCTCTGACGCTTTCGAAAATACTTTCCATGTCCAAATTGTTACACCTCCTTATTCAAAATAAAAAAGGTCTTCAAATTTTTTGTCGAGGGCAATGCAAAGGATCAGGGCAAGCTTGGCGGTCGGATTGAATTGGCCGGTCTCGATGGAGCTGATCGTGTTCCGGGAGACGCCGACCAGCTCGGCCAGCTGCGACTGCGAAAGCTTGCTCTCGCTGCGGGCTTCCTTGAGACGATTGCGCAAAATGAGCTGATCGTCCATCCGCTCACCCTGCCAGACGCGCGACATCGTAATCCAGCAGCTCCAGGATGTGCAGCGCCGTCAAGAGCAATGTAGCCAAAGTAAAAGCGATGGCGAGCGCGATGTCGCGTCGCCGCTTCATGCGAAACGCTTTGTACAAAAAGCCGGCGGCGGAAACGGAAAAAATAACAGCGTACAAACCGAAATCCCAGTTGTCCTTCACCACGACCTGAGTCACGAACAGAACCGTTGCCAGCAAGCTCGCCGCCAGCGAACCGATACTGCCCGCCTGGACCTGCACCTCGATTTTGTACAAATCACGGGCCTTGTTTTCCTTGCGGCTTCTCGCCAAAATCTCTTCTTTGCGAATGGCAATCCCCCCACTTTCGCTTCATGCTGCCATGAAGCGGGCATGTTGTGTGCTGGTCGCATGCTGTGTGCTGCTCGCATGTTGTGTATTTTTCGCCAAGTTTACTTGGCACAACCAATCATACATCTGCCAAGTTTACTTGTCAAGCTTACAAGTGAGCTTGCGCTGACAAATTCGATCAAGTGCCACCCTCCCGTGAGCGGGGTCACAACTGCTGATGCCCGGTGCGAATGAGCGTCGAAAAGCTGATACAAGCGGCCAGCCCGCTTTAGCTGTGAGGAAGCCAACCGTAACGGACATGGTGAACGCTTAGCGGTGATTTTTGGCCGTGTTCGCACAGCAGCTCACCATTCGCACCGATCCAATCGCTTCACGGCTTTTTAGTTTACATAATATTAGTTATGTCTACTTATAGCGGAGGGTAATTTTAACCCCTTGTGCTTGACGCGGCAAGGCGAAACGACTCCCGCCGTCTTCTGGCGGCGTGGCATGTAACGTTCAGAGAAATTCAAAAAAAACCGACTGACAGCACCGCGTGCGGTGCCGCCAGTCGGGCGGTTAATTCAATCCTGGTGAAATCTTGGTGCAGAGCGCTGACCGGAATGCAATCAGCAGCGCACATAACTGCGCTTGAAGCCGAGCTGCCCGCGCGCCAGCGCCTTGTGAATGCCCTCGGCGGCATGAAGCACGGTGCTTTTCTTATGACCTTCTTGCCGGACTTCGATCGGGCCGAGCGACTCGGCCAGCTCCAACGCCCGCCCGTGCAGCGGCACGTACGAGATCGCGACGGTATAGAGGAAGTTGTTCATGGCGTGCTGCGCGCGCGGCGGCGCCGTGCGAAGGGTCTGCTCTACCTGATCCAGCATCGCCGCTAGCTTAGCCGCATCGAACTGCTCGTCCGGACGGCTGCCGAGCAGCCAGCAGTAGCAGCTCCAGCCCGCCGATCTGCGCAGCTCGTCGCCGCTGGCGATCCACTTGTCCGCGACCTGCTGCGCGATGTCGGTCTCGGAGAGCGTCACCGCCACGACATAATCGGACACCATGAAAAAATACGCCTCGTCCATCCAGCGCTCGAAATCATCCGCCGTCATCGCCGCCGGATCCGCGATCACGCCGGCGAAATACATGGCGTCGTAATTGCCGGTCGCGTACAGCTGCTCGGCCAGCGCCTGATCCTTCTTGATGCGCCTTGCCATCGGCTTCATCGCGCCGGTCGCGACGCCGTAGAGCGGCTCGCGCGCCCCGTTGCTCAAGTACCGCTTTTTCATCATCGGCTTGGCCAGAGACTCGAGCTCCTGCATCGTCGCTTCCAGATTCATCGGTGGCCTCCCTCCTCTAGTCCGTCCTTGCCCGCGATCTGGGGCCGCCCATACCGCCGTCCACATGCGTTGCGGCTACGTAATCGAAGCCTCGTAGATGGACTGGATCGAGCGCGCCAGCAAGGCGTCGAATTGCTCGTCCGTCTGCTGGTCCGTCAGCCCTTCTGCCAATGCTCTGGAGAAGCTCGCGATCAGTCCGCGATTGCGCGCCAGCATGACGTTGGCTTCATCTCGCTCATAGCCGCCCGAGAGTGCGACGATGCGCACGACATGCGGATCGTCCATGAGCTCGCGGTAGAAATCGTCCGTCGTCGGAATCGAGAGCTTCAGCATAACCTTGTCTTGCGGCGCCAACGCGGCGAGCTGACGCGCCAGCTCCGTCTTCAGCAACGCTTCGGATTCGGCCTTGTCCGCACTGTGGATATCCACCTCGGGCTCGATGATCGGTACCAGACCGGCGGCGATGATCTGCTTGCCGATCTCGAACTGCTGTTCTACCACCCGTCTGATCGCTTCGGGATTGGCCTGCTTGATGACCGAGCGCATCTTGGTGCCGAAGATATGCCGTTCATTCGCACGCTGCAGCAGCTCGTCCAATCCCGGGATCGGCTTCATGAGCTGGACGCCGTCTTCTGGCTCGGCCAGCCCCTTGTCCACCTTCAGGAACGGCACGATGCCCTTCTCCTCCCACAGGTAGTCTGCCGTGTAGCGGCCGTCGATCTCGCGGTCCATCGTGTTCTCGAACAGGATGGCGCCGAGGATGAGCTCCGCGTTGAACGACGGGCTCTTGATAATCCGCGTCCGCATCGCGTGCACCATGGCGTACATCTCCTCGTCGCCGGAATAGCGATCCTCCGTTACCCCGTATTGCAGCAGCGCCTTGGGGGTGCTGCCTCCGCTCTGATCCAGGGCAGCTATGAAGCCTTGGCCCTCGGCGATCCGTGTCAATTGTTGTTCATTCATGCAATCCGCTCCTTCATTGATTCATATTGGCTGGTTTGACGGCCTGTTTTCCTATTGTACAACACTTCCCCGCCACCTCCAAGCGTCGAGGGCTGGTCGAAACCGCGCTTGGCGTGCTATGATGCTTTATAGATATAATCCGAGCGCATCCGAGAGGAGGAAGAACATTATGCCCCATTATGAAGACAAGCAACGAAGCGCTCACGCTTCCCGCCGAGCAAGCCCCTCTCAATCGCCGCGTACATCAACACCGCCTCACCCATTGCTTCAGCTCCAACGCAGCGCAGGGAACCAGGCCGCTCTGCAGCTCAAGTCCGACACCGTGATCCAGAGAGGTGGCGGCAAGGACGGAGTAACCGGCGGGGGCGGCGGATGGTTGGGCGGCATGTTTTCGGGTATGCCCAAATTTTCTGGAATGTCGTGGGGGAATTTCGGGCAGGACACGATGAATCAGACGGTTCGAGAGGCGGTTTCCGCTGGATTCGGCTCTGACTCGGTGGATATCTACGATATGTGGAAGCTGCGAAACGATCCAGCCAAACTCGACCAGTTTATGCGCGACCGCATTTACAGAATGGATGGCGGCTATCAATAAAATTGGGCGACGCAGCAAAGAAGGCGCCTTGACCGAAGCTCCGGGAGCGATCGGCAAGGCGCTTTTTTTTGGTAACCGCAAAGCCTATGAATGATACCGATTGATTTCGCAGCGTAGCCGCCGTCAATCGGCGGCTCGATGCCTGTAATATAGGCGGACTCTTCCGAGGCGAGGAACAGCGCCCCGTTGGCAATGTCCTTGAGGAAGACATTGCGCCGCACAAGCTACAACGTTCGCTCAAGGAAATGCTGCTTGCATACGTGCGTCCAAACCAGTGATCGGAGATTTATTTGAAACCGATGCAAAGCGATTGCGTAGACATAGTGGTACTACGCTTCATAATGAAGCTTTTGTCTATACAGCGATCTGTCTCAGGCTTGAGAACGCTATCGGGTGGTGGTAATGATGCAATCAAAAAGTTGACCTTTCCTATAGACGCCATGTCGCGAAGGCCAATTCATACATGCGGAGGTGAATCCCTCACTGAGGGAATTGCTTGGACATTATCCTACTTGCCAACTTGGTTGTGCTTGCGCTTTTAATTGTATTCACCGCTTTTTTTGTGGCCTCGGAATTTGCTGTGGTCAAAATTCGCATGTCGCGAATCGACCAGTTGATCGCCGAAGGCAACAAAAAAGCCTTCACCGCCAAAAAGGTCGCCGGCGACCTGGACTACTACCTCTCCGCTTGTCAGCTCGGCATTACCGTCACCGCGCTCGGGCTGGGCGCGATCGGCAAGCCGGCGGTCGAGCGGCTGCTCTACCCCTTCTTCGACTGGGTCAATGCGTCGAGCACGACCTCTTCGATTGCCTCTTATGCGATCGCGTTTTTTCTCGTGACATTCCTGCACGTCGTCGTCGGCGAAATGGCGCCGAAGACGCTCGCCATTCAATTCGCCGAAAAAATGACGCTGCTGCTCGCGCCGCCGCTCTACTGGTTCGGCCGCATCATGTACCCGTTCATCTGGGCGCTCAACGGCGCGTCTCGCGTCATGCTGCGCACCGTCGGCGTCAAGCCGGCCGCGCATGAGCAGGCCTACTCCGAGGAGGAGCTCAAGATCGTCATGGCCCAAAGCTACGAGGGCGACGAGAACAATCGGACCAAGCTGACCTATATCGAGAACGTCTTCGCCTTCGACGAACGGGTCGCCAAGGACATCATGGTGCCGCGCACCGAACTGGTGACGCTGGACAAGGCGATGCGCTACGCCGAGATCGTCGAAGTGCTGGAGGCGAATAATTATACCCGGTACCCCGTGACCGAGGACAACAACAAAGACCGCATTCTCGGCGTCGTGAACGCCAAAAAAATGCTGCCCCACATTATTGCCGGTCGCACGCGCGGCCTGGACGAATTCATGCGCAGCCTGCCGCTCGTGCTCGAGGTTACGCCGATCCGCGAGGCGATGGTGAAGATGCAGCAGCAGCGCGTCCACATGGCGCTCGTGATCGACGAATACGGCGGCACCTCCGGCGTCATCGCGCTCGAGGATATTCTGGAGGAGCTGGTCGGCGACATCCGCGACGAGTTCGATGCCGAGGAAGTGGCCGACCTGCGCCAGACCGGCGAGCTCGAATACACGCTGCACGGCCGCGTCCTGCTCGACGATCTGGAACGCCAATTCGGATTAATCTTCGACAATCGCGAAGAAATGGATACGATCGCCGGCTGGATTCAGTACCACAAGGGCACCGAGGTTCAGGCCGGCGAGACGATTCAAGAAGAGACCGCCACCTGGACGGTTGCCGAGGTCGACAACTATCAGATCAAGCAAGTGGTGCTGAAGCTGACTGCGCCAAAGGAAGAAGCAGCCCGCTAACCCGGATAAAGCTGATCGCTAAAAGCAACCCGTCAACTCAGGAAAGCAACACCCGGCATTTAAAGCAACACCCCACACTTAATATGGAGGTGAATCCCCCGCATTGGGGGAACCATTGGACGGACTAATTGCGTTAAATTTGTTTCTGGTGGCGGTATTCATCGGCTTGACCGCGTTTTTTGTCGGCGCCGAGTTCGCCATTCTCAAGGTGCGGATGTCGCGTATCGACCAGTTGATCGCCGAAGGCAACAAACGCGCGGTCAAGGCTAAAAAAGTCGCGCATGAGCTGGACTACTATCTGTCCGCCTGTCAGCTCGGCATCACGATTACCGCACTGGTGCTGGGCGCGCTGGGCGAACCGACGGTAGAAAAAATGCTGCATCCGGTATTCGAACGCTTCGACGTGCCGGAAGCGGCGGCGACGGCGCTCTCCTACCTGATCGCGCTCTCGATCATTACGTTCCTGCATGTCGTGATCGGAGAGCTGGCGCCCAAGACGTTGGCCATTCAGTTCGCAGAGCGCATGACCCTGCTGCTGGCAGGTCCGTTGTACGCCTTCGGCAAAGCCGCCGCCCCGTTCATTCATGCCCTGAACGGTTCCGCCCGGCTGCTGCTGCGCATATTCGGCGTCAAGCCCGCTGGCCATGACACGGTACACTCCGAGGAAGAGCTGAAGTATATCGTGGACGAAAGCTACAAAGGCGGCGAAATCAACAAGACGGAACTGACGTATCTGCAAAATCTCTTTGCCTTCTACGACCGCAAGCTCCATGAAATTATGATCCCGCATGCGCGCATGGCGACGATCGATTCGCACATGCCGATGGAGCGAATCATGCAGGCGCTGAACGCGCATGATTACACGCGCTATCCGGTGCGCGCGGGCGAGCGATATATCGGCTATGTGAATACGAAGGAAATTCTCACCCGGATCGCAGCCGGCAAGGAAGCGCCGCTGTCCGAATTCGTGCATGACATGCCGCGCTTCGGCGAGCAGGCCTCGATCCAGGACGTGCTCATCAAGATGCAGCAGGTCCGGGTGCACATGGCGCTGGTCACCGGCGTCGACGGCCGCGTCGTCGGACTCGTGACGATGGAGGATATCCTGGAGGAGATTGTCGGCGACATTCGCGAGGAAGCGGATCGCGGCGATGCGCGCCCGGCCGTGCGTCCGGTATAGGCCAGGCGCCTCGCGAAGGGCTAACATGACCGGCTGAACAATTGCCGCTAAACGCCGTTCAAGCGCCGCGCAGCCAGCGATCTGAGCGGCGCAGAGCGGCAGATCGTCAGTGCGATGACAGGGCAGCCTGGCGACAGTTCGTCAGTGCGATGACAAGGCAGCCTATCGATTGTCCGCGCGCGGAGGCTTCGCAGCCCTCGCGCGGGGACCTTCAGCGTAGCGGCGGCTGGCCAACGAGAGCCACGAACTGCAAAAGCTCGGCAAACCGAAGCAATAAACTGCACTTGTGCAGTTCAAATAGCAGTAAGGGTCAAAGCACGACCCGCATTGTCGCCATCCGCTCGCAAAAGGCTGCGTCATGCTCCACGAACAGCAGCGTCGGCCGATGCTCCAGCAGCAGCTCCTCGATCTGTATCCGCGAGAACACGTCGATATAATTCAGCGGTTCGTCCCAGACGTGCAGATGCGCTTCCTCGCACAGGCTGGCGGCGAGCAGCACCTTTTTTTTCTGACCGGCGCTGAATGCGTCCATATCCTTGTCGAATTGCGCACGTGCAAAATCGAGCTTGCGCAGGATCGCTTTGAATTGGCTCTCGTCCAGCGCACGCCGTTGGGCGTAAGCGGACAAGCCGCCTCGCAGCTGCGAGGTGTCCTGCGGCACGTAGGCAATCTTGAGACCGCTCGCGCGCTCCATCTCTCCCTCGTGCGCTACCGCCTCGCCGCAGATCAGCCGGAGCAGGCTCGACTTGCCCGAGCCGTTGGGCCCGGAGAGCGCGATCCGCTCGCCCTGCTCCACGGTGAAGCTGACATCGCGACACACCGCATGCTCGCCGTAGCGCACAGCCACCTCCCGGAGCTGCACGAGTTGCGCTTTGTGATGCTTGAGCTGGTTCAGCTTCAGGCTTTCGGCGCGCTCCACATTCTTGAGCAGCTCGCCCTTCTCGGCGATGGCGCTCGCTTGCCGCTGCTGCATCGATTTGGAGCGCTTCATCATTTTGGCGGCCTTATGGCCCACATAGCCCTTGTCGACCTTGGAGCCGGAGTTGCGGGTGCCGTTCTTGGACCGCTCCACCTCGTCGGACCATTGGCCGGTGCGCCTGGCCGCCTGATCGAGGCGCTTGATGTCCTTGCGCAGCTTGTCGTTCTCGGCCAGCTCGTATTGGTCCTGGCGTGTCTTGTTCGCCCACCACGACGAGAAGTTACCGCGCTGCACCTCGATATTCGTCTTGTTGATCGACAGCATATGATCGACGCAGCGATCGAGGAAGGCGCGATCGTGCGAGACGAGAATATAGCCGCGCTTACCGTCAAGGTAGCGGCCGAGCACGTCGCGCCCCCTCCGGTCGAGATGATTGGTCGGCTCGTCGATTAGCAAGAACCGGTTATCGTTGAGGAACATGGCCGCCAGCATCACCTTCGTCTGCTCGCCGCCGGACAGCGCGTCGAACGGCCGGTAGAGCAGCTCCTCGCCAGCCTCCATCAGCGTTAGCTCGCGCACGAGCTGCCAGTGCTCGTAATCCGGACAGACCGTCTCGACGGCATGCATCGTCAACATCGACGGGTCTTGCACCGTATATGGAAAGTAATCGAATGCGACAGACGCGGCGATCGTGCCGCTGTAGGCATGCTCACCGCGCAGCAAGCGCAAAAAGGTTGTTTTGCCGCGCCCGTTGCGTCCGGTGAAGCCGAGCTTCCACTGCGTATCGAGCTGAAAGCTGACCTTGTCAAAAATGATGTCGTAGCTGCCCTCATAGGTAAAGCTAAGGTCTTGCACCTGTATAAGAGCCATTCGGCATTCCTCCCTTGGCAGTCGCAGCCGGGCCCGGTGCGAGCCTGCAAGCCGCGAATAACGAAAAAAAGACTGCAAGAAAGGCGTTCCTTTCTTGAAGTCCATTCGCCGATCGAAGGAAATTGGCCGCTGACGCCGAGGACAAAAGCCTGACGTCCGCCTGAACGGACATGGCTTGGCCGGCAGCGGCGCCGTATCGGTCGAAATGAAGAGAAGGAAGAACCCTTTCTTGCGCACAGGCGAATAGACAGACGGAACGAACCAGCACCAGCTGCGCTGCGTTCTGCGTCCCGACATGCGTCCACCGCGTGTCCTCGTCGCAAGAAAGCATCCTACATTCCCTTCAACTCCAATCTTCTTTGGTAACATCAGTGTACCATGCGCAAAAAATGCGGGCAAGTCGTTTACAGCATCAGAATATTCAGATATATTTAGATATAATAAGATATATCTAAATATAAATTAAAGATATTAAGGAGCGAGAATCCGTATGACGAATACACACCACGATGATTTCAAAAAACTTTCCCTTCCACGTGATCCCCAAAGCTACGCCGACAGTCCGTTGTCCCGCGCCTTTGCTCAGCCACTAATGCTAGGGCTTTTTTTGCCTCTTCAAACGGGTGGATGGTCGCAATCGACGCTGCCGCGGGATACCGATTGGTCGTACGCCTACAATGCCAGGCTGACAAAGAAAGCCGAGCAGTTGGGCTTTGATGTCGTATTCGGTCTGTCTCAGTGGCTACCGAAAGGCGGCTTCGGCGGCCAAACGAAATACCGCGATAACTTTCTCGAACCGTTTGTCTCCACAGTCGCGCTTGCCGCCGAAACGCGGCGAATCCTCCTGCTCGGCACGATACATATTCTGTACGGTCCGTGGCATCCGATGCATTTGTCGCGCTTTCTGGCGACCGCCGATCATCTTTCGGGCGGACGTTTCGGCGCGAATATTGTCACCGGCTATGCCGAGAACGAGCCGCGCATGTTCGGGGCGAAGCGGCTTGAACACGACCTCCGTTATATCCAGTCCGAAGAGTTTGTCTCCATTTGCAATGCACTTTGGGAAGGCAGCGACAATCTCGACTTTAACGGTCGATTCTACTCGCTTGAACAAGCCTATATTACCCCGAGACCTTGCTACGGCCGTCCCGTGCTGGCCTCTGCCTCGGGTTCTCCGGCGGGCTTTGCCTATGCGGCCAAATATTCGGATATCGTCTTCGTCTCAAGTCCCGCCGGGGAACGGCTTGACGACGCGCTGCCGAAGTTGCCGGCGCATGTGTCCGCGGTCAAGGATGCCGCTATCGCTGAAGGCCGTCAGGTGCGGGTAATTATTAATCCGACAATTATCGTTCGAGACACAAGCGAAGAGGCCCAGGCCTACTACCAAGCGATCATGGATTATGCAGACCTGGAAGCTATCGGTTCCTTTTCGGCACGTCACACAGCCGGCGACAGCAAATCCTGGCTGGAGCATACCAACAGAGGCCGCGCCGTCGGTGGTCATATTCATATCGTCGGTTCACCGGACGAAGTGGTGGCGCAGCTCATTCGTCTTCATGCGACGGGCATCGACGGCATACAAATTACCTTCTACGATTATGAGCCGGAATTGGCTTACTTCGGCGAACGTGTAATTCCGCTGCTGGAGCAGGCCGGACTGCGATTACCTGTGCCCGAACTCGATTAACGAATGCGCCGCCTATGGTTGTGCCATAGCGCGAATCGCGTGATCAAGCGGCTGCGGCGGGCGACCGAGCAGACGTTCGAGATCGTCGCTCGCCGTGGCCAGAGCGCCCTCGCGAATCGCTTTTTGCATATCGGTGAACACCGCGACCAGGAACTCCGGCAGCCCTGCTGCGCGCAGCCCTTGGGCGTATGCTTCGTCGTCGACCTCGAGCACCCGAGCCTCCACGCCGAGCACTTCGCCGACCAGGGCGGCTAGCTCGGCGGTGGTGCGCAGCGGTCCTGCCAGCTCATAGATCTTGTTGGCATGTCCATCCTGTGTCAGCACGGCCGCGGCTGCGTGCGCATAGTCCTCTCGCGCGGCCCATCCGACCTGGGCCGCGCCTGTAGCATGCACCCAAGGCATGCCTTGCAGCACGGCCTGGATGCCGCCCTGTTCATTCTCGACGTACCAGTTATTGCGCAAAAAGACGTACGACATGCCGCTTTCGCGGATATACGCTTCGGTGGCCCGGTGATCGTCCGCCAACGCGGCCTTGCTCGCTTGCGCATTGACAATGCTCGTATAGGCAACGAACTGGACCCCGGCTTCGCGGGCGGCGTCGACCGCAGCTTGATGCTGCGCCTGTCGATGCTCCCCGGCGGTGGAGATCAGCAGCATCCGACTGATGCCGCGCAGCGCCTCCCTCAGCGTCTCCGGCTGATCGAAGTTGCCTTGACGCACGTCCACGCCCTTTGCCTGCAGATGCGCCGCCTTGCTCACGTCTCGCACACTTACTGCCAGCTCCGTCGCAGGCACCGTCTCCAGCAGCTTGTCCAGGACGAGACTGCCCAAATGCCCGGTCGCGCCAGTAACCAAAATTTTCATCGTATTTTCCTCCTTATGTTCATGAAAGTGAAATCAAGACGATCTGCCCGCTCTGATAGAACCAAAATAGTTACAACAAGTTCAGCACGTCAGGTCAGGACGGCGCTCGCTCCCGTCCGACCTGGTCCATCAACCGGCGGATCGTCGTTTGGCTCAAACGCTGTTCCATTGCGCGCTGGGCTTCGTCGAATTCGCGGCGCATCGCGCCTGCGATCATGCGTCCGACCGGACAAGCGGGGTTGGGATGCTCGTGCATGCCGAACATGCTGTTCCCTTCGACGATGTCGACGGCGTGATAGACGTCGAGCAGCGTGATCCGATCCGGATCGCGGAGCAGCTTGGAGCCGCCGACCCCGGGGCGCACCTGGATCAGGCCGGCTTGCTTGAGCATGCGCATGATGCGGCGGATGACGACAGGATTCGTGTTGACGCTGCCCGCGATGACATCGCCGGTAGGCGCGGGCATGGTTCCGATCAGGCACAGGATATGCACGGCCATGGACAACCGACTGCTCATTTGCTTCACGTCATCACCACCTGTTGTAACCATATTAGTTCTAACAAGGAAGCCTGTCAATGCGAACACATGTTTCAATTTTCCGATGTGCCATTTCATTACTGTTTACATAATAAATATTATGTCTCCTTATGCAATTGATCTTCACATTATAAAGCTTGCGTAAATCGGACATCAAGACAGATAATGGAACTACAAGGGAACTACACATTAATGGGAGGGATGGCGATGTATCGACGCATTTTGCTGGCGGCAGACGGGTCCAGGTATGCGGTGAGAGCCGCCGAGGAAGCGGCCAAAATCTATAGGCTGGCAGGGGACGCTACGGTGGAAGTCCTGTATGTGGCGGATCTGTCCAACATTAAGGGCGAGGTGCTGGAGGCGCGGACGCATGCGGAAATCCAGCGCAAGCGCATGGATAAGCTCGGCCCCATCGTCGAAGTGCTCGACAACGCGCAGGTCGTCTACAACGTCTCGATCATTCCCGGCGATCCCGGGCCGACGATCGTGGACTATGCCAACCGCCACGTCTTCGACCTCGTGCTCATCGGCAGCCGCGGCCTGAACCGCTTCCAGGAATTCGTACTCGGCAGCGTCAGCCACAAGGTCGTCAAGCGCGTGCAATGCCCGGTGATGGTCGTCAAATGACGACGTCCGGCGTAGCCGTCAGCCCGGGCGATAGACGGCCCGACACATGCCAAGAAGCCCCCGGTCAGATCGTCCGGGGGCAAAACCAAATGTGCGGCGCTCGGACACAGCGTCACGATAGGCTGTCGGTCCGAAGCTTCACGTCGAAGCGGGCCGGATCCGGATGCTGCGTCTCGCCAGAGAGGACGACGTCCCATTGCCGACAGACGAGCCGGCGCAGCGCCAGCGCCTCCAGGCGGGTGAGCGGCAGATCCCGAACGCCGGGTCCTTGCTCGCTGGGCGCATAGTCGCGTCCCTCCTCCCGCCCAAAGCGGAATAGCAGCAGCCGCTTGAGTCCGTTCAGATGAAGGAAGCCGAAGCTGTATCCCTCGCGCATCGCCTGCCGCCACGGCAGGCCCATCTCCTCGGCGAGCCGGGCCCGGTCGGCAAAATCCATGTCCGGCGCCTTGCACTTGGAGGCAAGCGCGCTGAAATCGACGCTGGCGATGCACGCCATAATCGTCGCGTCGTCCAGACCGCTGGTGCGGCAATTCTCGATGAGCAGCCCGACCGGCAGCGGCAGCTGCACGCGGGCGGGCACTGCGGCGTCCGCTGCGGATGACGCGTCTGCCGCCGCTGCGTCCAGACGGACGTCCGCCTGCAAATAATGCGCCAGCCAATCATTGGTCTGCCTCAGCGCATCGATGCGCACGCTCGGCTTGCCCGCCTTCATGAAGGCATGACCGCCGGGGTAGCGGATCAGCCTTGCCGTTTTGCCGTGCCGCTTGAGCGCCACGTACCATTGGTCGGCCTGATCGATCGGACAGCGCATGTCCTGCTCGCCATGCATGATCAGGATCGGCGCTTCGACCTTGCGCGCATGCGCCAGCGGCGAGCGCTCCCACAGCAGCGCCTGATCGTCCCACGGATTGCCGCCGGCGATGCCCTCGGTGTACGTGAGTCCGATGTCGCTCAGACCGTAGAACGAGAGCCAATTGGAGATGCAGCGCTGCGAGACGGCCGCGCGGAAGCGCTCCGTGCGGGCCACGAGCCAATTCGTCATCAGCCCGCCGTAGCTGCCGCCCGCCACACCGACGCGCGAGGGATCAATGCATGGAAAGGCCCGAATCGCCCATTCCACCGCCTCCAGCAGATCGCGTGCGTCGCCGCCGCCAAAATCGCCGCGGCAGGCGGCTGCGAAGGGCTGCCCGTAACCGAAGCTGCCGCGCGGATTGACGTACAGCACGGCCATGCCTGCGGCGGCGAGCGTCTGCATCTCGTGACTGTAGCGCCCCGTATACATCGCGTGCGGGCCGCCGTGCACGACGAGCGCCAGCGGCACGCGCTCGTCCCTGGCCAGCCCCGGCGGCTCGACGAACCAGCCCTGCATGCGGTAGCCGTCCGAGGTGTCCAGCCACAGACACTGAGGCGGACTGACCTCGAGCTCCTCCATGAGCGCATCGTTGCAGGCGGTGAGCCGCGCCTCTTCCCCGCTGCGCAGATCCATCCGGTACAGCTCCTGCGGCCGGCCGTCCTCCATCGCGGCGAAGACCGCGCCAACGCCGTCCGCCGTGCAAGCAAGCTGGAAAATGTCCTTCTTGCCTGCCGTCAGCGGGATCGGCTGGACCGGCCATGCGCCCTCCAGCGGGATGCGATACAGGTGGACGCCGCCGTGCAGCGTGCCCAGCACGTAGAGCGTGCGGCCGTCCGGCGCGTATACCGGCCCCGGCTGCGCCGCGCCGGTCTTCATATCGCTGAGCGCCCAGTTGCCGTATTGAATATCGGAGGCCGCCGTCACGGCTGCAGGCCGCGGATCCCCGAATCGCACCGCATAGATGCGGCTCATCGTGCCGCTGCCGATGCTGCGGTCGTCCGCGAGCAAGGCGTAGCCGGAGGCGTCCGGCGCACAGGCGTACTGACTGATCAGCAGCGTGCTGTCGGTCAGGCGCTCGGCCTCGCCGCCGTCCACGGCGACCGCGAACAGATCGTTGAACAGATGCAGGTCCGGATCGACCGTCTTGTCTTCCACCCGCTTGGCGAGGAAGGCGACAGCCCGGCCGGTAGGCAGCCACGACGGAGCGGATGCATCGTACCGCCCGCGCGTGAGACGCCGCGTATGGCCTGTCTCCAGCTCGTACAGGAACAGATGCGTGTACAGCCCGTC
This sequence comes from Paenibacillus sabuli, assembly GCF_014705605.1. GTDB lineage: Bacteria > Bacillota > Bacilli > Paenibacillales > Paenibacillaceae > Paenibacillus_D > Paenibacillus_D sabuli. Next base: position 119,601 of record NZ_JACXIZ010000015.1, on the reverse strand, counting down.
CCACAGCCCGGCGCCCTCGGCCTTGGGCACGGTCCGGTCGTAGACGCGGCCCGGTCCGGCCATCGCAGACGCGCCGGCGGTCTGACCGGCCTCCTGCACCGCGGCGGCATCGTCCGCCGGCTGCGCCGGGGTCTCGCCGGGCTCGCCGCTGCCGGTCTTCGCGGCGAAGACGAGCATGCGGCTGTCCGGCGACCAGGCGAAGCTGCCGGCGCCGCGGGCGGCGGCGGTGCGCTGCACCGGCTCGCCGCCGCCCGCGGCGATGGTGAAGATCTGCTTCTTGCCTTCGACGGGGCGGTGGAAGGCGAGCTGCAGACCGTCCGGCGACCAGACGGGATTCGTATCCTGATCGCCGCCCGTGAACGGCTCGTCCCGCTCGCCGCCGAGCGTCATGCGGCGAATCTCCGTGCGATAGCCGTCCTGCTCCAGTCGGATCGTGCGGCGCGTGTACGCCACCTCGTCCGCCCCGGGCCGCACCGCCGGATCGGCAGGCCACACGTAGCGGGCCAGCGTCTCCGGGACGATGCGCGCCTTGGCCGCCCTCATGCCTGATCCTCCTCCGGCAGGGTCTGCAGCGCCTGCTCCAGATCGGCGATGATATCCTCTGCGGACTCCAGTCCGATCGACAGGCGCAGCAGGCCGTCGGTGATGCCCTGCTCGTAGCGCACCTCGCGCGGCATCGAGAAATGCGTCATGCTGGCCGGATGCTGGACGAGCGTCTCCGGATCGCCGAGGCTGAAGGAGATCATCGCCAGCTCCAGCCGGTCCATGACCTGCTTGGCCGCGCCCTCCCCGCCATGCACCTCGAAGGAGACGATGCCGCCCATCTCCTTCATCTGACGTCTGGCCAGCTCGTGCTGGGGATGACTCGCCAGCCCCGGATAATGGACCTTCATGACGTTGGGATGCGCATCCAGGTAGCCCGCGACCGCAGCCGCATTGGCGCAGTGCTCCCGTACGCGCAGACCGAGCGTCTTGAGCCCGCGCAGGATCAGGAATGACTCCCAGGCGTTGAGATTCTGCCCCAGATCGCCGGAGACGCGCATCCGGACGAAGTCGACGACGTCCTGACGGCCGACGACGAAGCCGGCCAGCACGTCGCCGTGCCCGTTCATGTATTTGGTTGCGCTGTGCACGACGACGTCCGCGCCGAGCTCCAGCGGCCGCTGCAGACACGGCGTCATGAACGTATTGTCGACGATAAGCGGCAGCTTGTGCGCCTTGGCTACCTCTGCCAGCGCCTTCAGGTCGAGCACCGTGAGCAGCGGATTGGAGGGCGTCTCGACAAAGATCGCCTTCGTGTTCGAGATGATCGAGGCTTCGACTACGGCCGGGTCGGTGCAATCGACGAAGCTGTGGCTGATGCCGAAGCGCGGCGCCATTTTGGTAATGAAATTGTACGTGCCGCCGTATACGTCCTTGGTGACGATGACGTGGTCGCCCGCTTGCAGGAAGGCCAGCAGCGCGGAGGAGATCGCGGCCATGCCGCTGCTCAGTCCGATGCAGGCCTCGCCGTTCTCCAGACAAGCGACCTTCTCCTCCAGCGTACGGGCGGTAGGATTGCCGTAGCGGCCGTAATACGTGCCTTGGCGCTCGCCGGATACGCATGCCGCAGCCGATTCCGCATCGGCAAAGGCATACGCAACCGCCGGAACGACCGTTTGCGAGATCGCCCCCGTCTCGGGGTCCGGGCGATGACAGGCGTGAATGGCCTTTGTGTCGAATTGCCAATGGTTATTGTTCATGCTGGCCTCCCTTGTCTGCGATGCTCCAATGGTCGCGCAAAAAGTGCAGAATGCGATCGACGGCGCGCGCGACGAGCTGTTCGCCCTTCTGCGCCGAGGCGATGGTCGAATTGCCCATTGTGCCCCACTTACTGTTATCGGACAATTTGCCGTATTTCATAATCTCGGGGTACAAATCGGGCTGCGCGCGCTTGACATCCATCGTGCGGGTGAGGTCCACCAGCTCCGGGCAGACGGCCAGCAGCACGGACGTGCCGGCCTCGCCGGCGTGGGAATGCGCCAGCGCGCCAGACTCGAGGATGCCCTCGTCCACGGTCTTGATGAAGCGCCAGACGTCGATCTGCGCCATCCGGATGCCGCCGCGCTCGCGCAGCGCATACGCCAGCTGACTGTACATCGGCACATTGCCGGCGTGGCCGTTGATCACGAGCAGGTCGGTGAAGCCCCACTTGAGCAGGCTCTCGACGACATCGGACACATATTGCTTGAAGCTCTCGGGCCGAATCGCGATCGTGCCGGGGAATTCGGCCAGCATCGACGAATCGCCGGCCTCCAGCACCGGTCCGATCAGCCCGCCCGTACGGGCGGCGACCAGCTCGGCGAGCCGGGTCGCGACCAGCGTGTCGGCGCCGAGCGGCAGATGGGGGCCGTAGCCCTCCATCGCCCCGGCCGGCAGGATCGCCAGCTGCGTCGCTTGCTTGCGGGTCTCGAATGCGGTCCAGCTCATATGCTTGATGTGATGGGTGCGTGTCGTCATGCGTTGTCCCCTTCCTGAAGCGGATAATGGCAGGCGCTATAGGTCCCGCCCGGCTGCTCGGTCAGCAGCGGCGTCTCGATGCGGCAGCGCGCCTGCGCGCGCGGACAGCGCGGATGAAAGGCGCAGCCCGGCGGCGGATCGGCGGGACTGGGCAGCTCGCCGGTCAGCAGCGTGCGCGGCTTGCGCTCGTGCGGGCTGTCGACCGGCACCGCCTCCAGCAGCGCGGCCGTATACGGGTGGCGCGGCTGCTCGAACAAGGTGTCGCGGTCCGCGATCTCGACGACCCGGCCCAGATACATGACCGCGATGCGGTCGCTGATGTGCCGGACCGAAGGCAGGCCGTGCGCAATAAAAACATACGTCAGCCGGTATTCCGCCTGCAGATCCTTGAGCAAATTGAGAATCTGGGCCTGGATCGACACGTCGAGCGCCGACACCGGCTCGTCGCAGACGATCAGGCGCGGCCGCAGCGCCAGCGCGCGCGCAATCCCGATCCGCTGGCGCTGGCCGCCGCTGAATTCGTGCGGGAAGCGCTGCGCCTGGTGCTCGCCCAGCCCAACCGCCTCCAGCAGCTGCGCAACCTCGCGACGCAGCGCCTGCCCGGACGCGACCCGATGCACGATGAGCGGCTCGGCGACGACATCAAAGACGCGCATCCGCGGATTGAGCGAAGCGAACGGGTCCTGAAAGATGAATTGGATGTGCTGCCTGAGCCGCCGCAGCTCCTCGCCGCGCACGTGAGTGACATCGCGTCCGTCGAAGCGAAGATGACCGGCAGTAGGCTCGATCAGGCGCGTGATCAGCTGGCCCATCGTCGACTTGCCGCAGCCGGATTCGCCGACGATGCCGAGTGTCTCGCCCTCGGATACCGCTAGATCCACCCCGTCGAGGGCGCGTACAGCCCCGCTCTGGCGACGCAGCCAGCCCGAATGAATCGGGTAATGCTTCTTGAGTCCGCTGATCTCCAGCAGCGGCGCGGCCTCCTGCGATGCCGCCGCGGCAGCGGTCTTCGTCGTTGTATTCATCGCTTCACCTCCTCGGCGCGGTGGCAGCTCGCCAGGTGGCCCGGCGCATGCTCCAGCAGCTCGGGCTTGATCTGGCGGCAGCGGTCCTCCGCATAGGCGCAGCGCGGATGGAACGGACACCCCTGCGGCAGCTCGAGCAGGCTCGGCACCATGCCGGGGATCGCGTCCAGACGGTCCCTGCGCTCGCGCAGACGCGGCAGTGAATTCATCAGCCCGACCGTATACGGATGCATCGGTCGATCGAATAGGTCGTTCACCGGCGCTTGCTCGACGATCTCGCCGGCGTACATGACGGCTACGCGATCGGCCATCTCCGCGACGACGCCGAGATCGTGGGTGATCAGGATGACGCCGGTATTGGCCTCTTGGCTGAGTGCGCGGATCAAGGTCAGGATCTGCGCCTGAATCGTTACATCGAGCGCGGTCGTCGGCTCGTCCGCGATCAGCAGCTTGGGTCGGCAGGCGAGCGCGATGGCGATCATCACCCGCTGCCGCATGCCGCCGGAGAGCTGGTGCGGATAGCTGGCCGCGATCCGCTCGGCGCCGGAGATGCCGACCTTCTCCAGCATGTCCACGCTGCGCCGGTGCGCCTCGCGCTTGTCCACCTTCTCATGCTTGCGGATGACCTCGGCGATCTGACGCCCTACCCGGAATACCGGATTGAGCGAGGTCATCGGCTCCTGAAAGATGATCGACAGCTTGCTGCCGCGCAGACGCCGCATCTCGCGCCTGGACAGCTGCAGCAGGTCGACGCCGTCCAGCCGCACCTCGCCGCCCGCGATGCGCCCGGGCTCGGCGATTAGCCCCATGATAGACAGCGAGGTGACGCTCTTGCCGCTGCCGGATTCGCCGACCAGCGCCAGCGTCTCTCCCGCCTCGACGGTGAAGCTGATCCGATTGACCGACGGGACGAGGCCGTCGCTAGTCTTGAACTGCGTCTGCAGCTGTGTCACTTCGAGCAGACTTGCCGTCATACCCGTCTCCCCCTTCCCTGCTTGTACCTGCCCCCAGCTCGACCTCGCGCCGCCGGACGCCCGGCTTCATGCGCGCTCCTTCATGCGCGGATCGAGCACGTCGCGCAGCCAGTCCCCGAGGAAAATGACGCCCAGTACGGTGACCGTGATGGCGATGCCGGGGAACGTCGCCACCCACCAGCTCGTCGCCACATACGATCGGCCGTCGCTGAGCATGCCGCCCCAGGATACGTCCGGCGAGGTGATCCCGAGCCCGAGGAAGCTGAGCGACGCCTCCAGGATGATGGTCGTAGCGACGCTCATGCCGGAGATGACGATGAAGGAGGAGATGATGTTGGGCAGGATATGCTTATACAGTATGCGTCCGCTGCGCGCGCCTACCGCCTGCGCAGCCTTGACGAAATCGCGTTCCTTGATGCTGAGCACCTCGCCGCGCACGACGCGGGCATACGGCACCCAGTTGGTGAAGCCGATGACGAAGATCAGCGTCGTCAGCCCCGGCCCGACGACCGCGAGGACGACGAGCATCAGCAGGATCGTCGGAATGGCGAGGAAGGCGTCCGCCACGCGCATGATCAGCGCATTGATCCAGCCTCCGAAGTAGCCGGAGACGAGGCCGAGCACGGCGCCCACCGCGCCGGACACGAGCACCGCGCCGATGCCGACGAGCAGCGAGACCTGGGCGCCGTAGACAATGCGGCTGAGGATGTCGCGGCCGAGATTGTCCGTGCCCAGCAGATGGCCGGGCAGGCCGCCCTCCATCCAGACCGGGGGCTTGAGCCGCTGCAGCGGCTCGACATCCGCCGGGTCGTGCGGCGCGAGCAGCGGCGCCAGCGCCGCGAGCAGCACGACTGTTACTACGATGAGCGCTCCGACCGCTCCGGTCTTGCTGCGGATCAGGCTGCGGAGCAGCCGCGTCCAGCTGCCCGGCTTGCGCCGCGCGGCCGCCGCGACGCGCACGTCGGCCGGGCCGGCGTCGTTCGTCGAATCTGCAGGGTGTGCCATCGCGTGTCCTCCTGTCGTTAGCTGTATTTGATCCGCGGGTCGAGCAGGCGGTACACGATATCCGTCAGCAGATTGCCGAGGATGACGATGATGGCGATCACGAAGACCGCCGCCTGGACGATCGCCATGTCATGATTGTTGACCGAGGTCACGAGCAGCTGCCCGAGCCCCGGCCAGGCGAATACCGTCTCGGTGATGAGCGTGCCCCCGATCAGGCTGGTGAATTGCAGCGTCAGGATCGTGACGACCGGGATGAGTCCGTTGCGGAAGGCATGCGAGCCGACGACGACGAGCTCGCTCAGCCCCTTGCTCCGTGCGGTGCGGATATAGTCCTGGCTGAGAATCTCCAGCATGCTGGAGCGGATCAGCCGCGTCATCTGCGCGGCCAGTCCGACGCCCAGGGTGACGGCCGGCAGGATGAGATGATCGAAGCCGCCGCGGCCCGATACCGGGAAGTAGCCGAGATAGACCGAGAACAGCAGGATCAGCATGATGCCCATCCAGAAGTTCGGCATCGCCTTGCCGATGACCGAGACGCCGGAGATCAGCAGGTCCAGCACCGTGTTGCGCTTGACGGCCGAGAGGATGCCCAGCGGCACGGCGAGCAGCACGGCGAGCGCCATCGCGGCCGCCGCCAGCTCGAAGCTGGCGGGCAGCCGCTCCAGCACGAGCGGCAGCGATGACTGTCCGTAGTGGAACGAAGTCCCGAAGTCGCCCTGCAGCGCGTCGGCCAGGAAGATGCCGTACTGCACGAGCAGCGGCTTGTCCAGGCCGAGCGCCGCGGTCAGCGCCACCCGATCCGCCTCGGAGGCGGATTCGGGCAGCATCAGCGCGACCGGGTCGCCGGTGACGCGCACCAGGATGAAGACGATGAGCGAGATCAGCAGCAGGACAGGGATCATTTGAAGCAGCGACTTTACAATATATCTAGCCAACGCGCAGCCCTCCCTGCTTATTCCGCGGAGGTAATCTCCTCCGCGTAGAACATTTCATCGATGCGCGGGTCGAAGTTTACCGCGTCGCGCTTGCCGTAGATGCCTTCCATCTGGAACAGGTAGACGGCCGGACGCTCCTCCGCGAATATTTGCTGGACCTCCTGATACTGCTCGGTACGCGAAGCCTCGTCCATGTTCTGCAGCGCGTCCTGCAGCAGCTCCTCGACGCGCGAATTGTCGTAATCCGTCTCGCCCGTATTGCGCTCGACGGTGAAGCGATTGTAGTTGTTCGACGCATCGAACAGCGAGTTGCCGATGCCGATCATGAAGAGGTCGCCGAAGGTCCGGGAGCTGAGCTTCTCGCTGAAGGCGCTCGATTCCAGGATTTCCAGATTGACTTCGAAGTAAGCGTCCGTCAGCATCGCCGCGACGACCTCGGCGTATTCCTTGTATTGCGACTGTGCGGACAGGCTGACGACGGCCGGATTGTCTGCGCTGTAGCCGGCTTCCTCCATCAGCTGCTTGGCGCGGTCGGCATCGTAGAGGGTCTGCTCGTACAGACTCGGGTCGGCTCCGAAGTTACCGGGCGTCACCGATGTGCGGGTCACGGTGCCTGCGCCGCCGGCGATGCTGTCGACAATGCCTTGCTTGTCAATGGCCAGATCGAGCGCTTCGCGCACCTTCGGATCTGCCGTCGGAGAACCTTCAGTGTGACGCAGGATGACCTGCAGCACGCGCTGGATCGGCGAGCTGACGATCGAGGTGCCTTCGCTCAGGTCGATCCGCGGGATGTCCGTGGACGGGACGTTGGCGATAATATCGACCCCGCCGGTCAGCAGCTCGGATACGCGGGTCGACGTCTCCGGGATCGCGCGGAACACGACCTTGTCCCATTGCGGCTCGCCGCCGAAATAATCGTCGTTTTTGACCAGCTCTACGCGGTCGTCCTTGGCCCAGCTGCCGTACTTGTACGGCCCCGTGCCGACCGGCGCCGCCAGGAAGGCGTCGATGCCGTTCTCTTCGATATACTTCGAGGGCAGCATGCCCGCGCCCATTCGCGACAAGCGATTCAGCAGGATCGGATCGGGATTGATCGTATGAATCTCGACGTGGGTATCGTCGATGATGGTCACTTCTTCGATGTTATTGTACAGGGAATGCTGCTTCAGCGCCTCATCGGTAGCAATCCGCTCCAGCGTGTACTTGACGTCGGCTGCGGTGAAGGGATCGCCATTGTGGAAGGTGACGTCGTCGCGCAGCTCGAATGCCCACGTCGTATCGTCGACGCGCTCCCATGAGGTCGCCAGATTCGGCTCGAGCTCCATGTCGGCACCCCGCTGAATCAGATAGTCGTACATGTTGACGAGCACCGATTCGCTGACCGTCGTATTGTTGTTATGGAAGTCAAAGCTCTGAATGTCCGCCGGATTGGCGATCGTCAGCACACGCTCCTGTCCTTCTTGTGCGGCGCCGTCATTTTGCCCGGCGTTGGCATTTGCATTGGAATTCGTGTTGCCCTCGTTGTTGGTGTCGTTTGCAGCATTGCCGCAGCCTGCGAGCACGAGCAGCAGGGCAAGCAGCAGGACAGATCCTTTTACCAGTCGATTGTGCTTCATTGCGTGTCATCTCCCTTTTTTGGATTGAGGTATTCGAGCGCGGCCGTCGCGAGCAGCGCGCTGCCGATCGGCAGCGCCTGCTCGTCGAGATCGAACATCGGATGATGCAGCGGGTACGACGTCTCGGCCGAGCCGCTGCTCGTGCCGAGCCGAATGAACGCGCCCGGGATGCGCTCCGTGTAGAAGGCGAAATCCTCGCCCCCGGTGGACGGGGTCATCGCGCTCCACGGCTTGCCGCCGACGAGCCGCTCGGTCGCGCGGGCCATCAGATCGATCATCGCGCCGTCATTGGTCACGACGGGATAATTGTGATGGTAATCCAGCGTGTGCGAAGCGCCGAAGGCCGCGGTAAGATGATCGAGCGCGCGCTCGACGAGCTGCGGCATCCGCTCCCGGACATGCGGCGCCAGCGTGCGCACCGTGCCGTGGAGCACCACCTCCGGTGCGATCGAAGAGCCCATGTATCCGCCCGAGATCTTGCCGATGGTGAGCACAGCCGTCTCGAGCGGATCGATCATCCGGCTCACCACCTGCTGCAGGCCGGTGATGACCTGGCCGGCTACCGCGATCGCATCGATCGCTTCATGCGGTCGCGCCGCGTGCCCGCCTTGGCCGTGAATCCGGATGACGAAGTCGTCGACGGACGCATGAGCGACGCCCTTGACCATCGCGAACGATCCGGTGCGCAAGCCGGGATAGACGTGGAGCCCGACAATGGCGTCGACTCGGGGGCGATCCAGCACGCCGTCTGCGATCATTGCGGCCGCTCCTGCCAGCCCCTCTTCCGCCGGCTGAAAGATGAATTTGATGTTGCCGCGCGCCGGCGGCCCCATATCCCGGAGCAGCTGTGCCGCGCCCATCAGCATCGTCGTGTGGGCGTCGTGGCCGCATAGATGCGCCTTGCCCGCCACGCCGGAGCCGTAGTCGACGCTTTTGGCGTCCTGGATCGGAAGGGCGTCCATGTCGGCGCGCAGCGCGATGGTCGGACCGGGGCTCGTCCCCTCCAGCAGTCCGACGACACCGGTGCGGCCGATGCCCTCGGCGACCTGCAGGCCGAGCCCGTGCAGATGCTCCGCGACGACGTTCGCCGTCCGCACTTCCTCGAATCCGATCTCCGGGTGGCGGTGCAGATCGCGCCGCCACCGGACGAGCTGGGGCGCGAGGCGCTTGGCCTGCTCCAATAGGTGCTCAACTGTCAAACGGGTGTTCCTCCTTCGCTGTCGCTCTCGGTGAATACGCGGGCGTGAATGGCCTCCAGCGATTGCCCGATATGCGCCTTCATGATGTCGTAAGACTGCTGCGCTTGCCGACCTGCGAGCGCCTCGAAAAGCTTGCGGTGATGGTCGACGTTGACGACCCGGACGTCCGGGTTATACGGCATCAAATCGAGCGCGCGGTTGATGCGCGTCCGAATGCGACGGACCGACCGTTCAATGTGCGAGTTGCCGGACGCCTTGGCAATCAGCAGATGGAACTTGACGTCCAGTGCGCGGAACAGCTCGCGCGAACAATCGTCCGCCATGCTCTTGTCCAGATAGCCCTCGAGCTCGCGCAGTTGCTCGGGAGCGATTCGCTTCGCGGCATAATAGGCGGCCTCCGGTTCGATAATGAGCCGGAATTCGGACAGCTCGACCATGTCGTGCCAGTCGCTCTTAATCTCCTCGCGCGTCCGGCGATGGGCATGCATCGTGACCGGCAGCACGAACGTCCCGCCTTTGGCGCCGAGTCTTTTTTCCACAAGTCCCTTCTGCTCCAGATGGGCCAGCGCTTCTCGCACGGCGAGCCGGCTGGCGTTGAAGATTTCCGCCAGCTCGCGCTCGGTCGGCAACTGCTCCTCGGACATCAGCTCTTTGAGAATGATGGCTTCTTCCAATTGCTCCAATATAAAATCGCTCACTTTTTTAGAGCTGACTTGCTCGAATTGCAGCGGGAAAAGCTGTGGCATTCCTTTCACCCCTTTAAAAGTCCGTTACTAAGATTTAAGGTCTAAACCTTATACCTTTGAACCATATGCTCACTATACCGACTTTGTCGAAACGTGTCAACATAAATCACACTTCTTTTTTATGGATAGCGCTTTCTATGTCATGTTACCTTACACATACTAGATAAAAACGTAAGAAAAAAGCGCGTTCGTCTGAAGTTGCTCAAACGAACGCGCCAAATTGCACAGGTGCAACTCGCGCTCCGGCTCGGCCGGAAGCGAACGAAGATGTCGGGCGGCGGCACGGCGCGTCAACCGGCCGCAGGTCGATCCAGCCGATAGAGCCGGCGATAATGCGCGCTGGATTGCAGCAATTGGCGATGCGTGCCGCGCAGCGTGATCGCACCCTCGTCGATAAAGACGATCTCATCCATCGCCTCCATACCGGTCAGGTGGTGCGTCACCCAGATCAGCGTCCGCCCCTCCAGCGCCTGCAGCAGGGTCCGCAGCAGCGCCTGCTCCGTCCGCGGGTCCAGCCCCACGGCAGGCTCGTCGAGCAGCACGATCGGGCGGTCGAGCAGGATCACGCGAGCGAGCGCAATCCGCTGCCGCTCTCCTCCGGAGAAGCGGCGCCCGCCCTCCAGCACCCGCGTGCGCAGCCCCATCGGCAGCGATTCGACCAGCGGCTCCAGACCGGCGAGGCGTACCGCGCGCATCACCGCGGCATCGTCGGCCTCCGGCCGGCCGATCCGAATGTTGGCAGCCAGCGTCGTATCGAACAGGTGCGGCTGCTGCCCGAGCACTGCACAGTGCGCCTGGCTGTCAGCGCCCGCCCAGAGGGGATGTCCGCCGAGCAGCGCTCGTCCGGCAGTCGGGGCCAGCTCTCCCTGCAGCAGGCTGAGCAGCGTCGATTTGCCGGCCCCGCTGCGCCCGAGCACGGCGATGCGCTTGCCTGGCGGCGCATGCAGCTCGAGGTCTCGCAGCGTATCGCCCGTCTCGCCCGGGTAGCGATAGCACACGCGCTCGAGCCGCAGCTCGCAGGGGTGCCCGGCCGCATGCCCGTCGACCTCGTGCCCGGCCAGCGCCGCATCCGCTGCGGCTGCCTCTGCAGCGCTGCGCGCATCGTCGGCAGCCAGACGCTCGCCCTCCAGCTCCGTATCGCGCAGCCTGCGCAATGCCGCGGCATCGTCGGTCACACGCGCCGTAGCGTCGCCGCTGCGAATCAGCGCCTCCAGCAGCGGCATGCCTGCCAGCGCGATCGCTGCGATCCAGGTCGGCCCGATGGCGCCCTGCTGCGCTAGTCCGCCGGCCCAGAGGCTGAGCAGGATGATCGCCACGCCGCTCAGGCACTGCGACAGCCAGTGCATCCGCCAGGCCCGGCGGCGCAAGCCGCCCTCCAATGCCGCCGCATGTCGCCGCTGCTCGGCGAAGCGCGCCAACCATTCGCGCGTGCGGCCGCTCAGCATCCAATCCTGCATCCCGAACACCGCATCCGTCAATTCGGTATACGCGCGCCGCCTGGCCTGTCTGGCCCGTCTGCGCCGCTCCCTCCCGCCGAGCAGCGCGAGCGCCGGCGCGCCCAGCAGCAGATAGCCGGCATAGCATGCCATGAACACCGCAAATCCGGGGTCCAGGCGGCCGATGGCTGCAATCCCGACCGTATACGCCGCAGCCGCAATCAACGCGGGCAGAGCGAAGCGCAGCAGCAGCTGCTGCACGCGCTCGATATCCTCGGCCATCAAGCCGAGCATGTCGCCGGTCCGCACCCGACTGCGCGGTCGCGCAGCGAGCGGCTCCACCAGACGGTACAAGCGGCCGCGCAGCGACGAGAGCACGCGCAGCGCCGCGCTGTGCCCGGCCAACCGCTCGAGGTATTGCATCACCGCCTTGCCAAAGCCGAACGTCCGTACCAGCACGATCGGCACATAGACCATGAGCACATTCTCCGGGCGCAGCGCCGAGCTGGAGATCAGATGTCCGGAGGTATAGAGCAGCGCGGCCGCGCAGAGCAGCGCGCCCAGTCCGAGCAGCGCTGCCAGCGCCAGCTTGGCGGTGCTGCCGCGCCGGGCGGCGCGGGTCTGGCTCGCCGCCCGGCCGCTACCGCGCCTGCCTGTCGATGTGAATGTCATCGCGGCCTTCCTCCTCCCGATTCGTCAGCATGCTGTAATATCGCCCACGCCGCTCCAGCAGCTGCGCAGGGGTGCCGGCCTCGACCAGCCGGCCCCGCTCCATCACCCAGACCCAGTCCATGTCCGCCATCCAGTGCAGGCGATGCGTGGCGATGAACATCCGCTTGCCGTGCAGCGCCTGCAGGATGGTCGCCTTCAGCTCCCACTCGGTCTCGATATCCAGATGAGCGGTCGGCTCGTCAAGCAGCACGGTGGAGCGGCCTCCGACCAGCGCCCGCGCGAGCGCGACGCGCTGAGCCTGACCGCCGCTGAGCGCGCGGCCGCCCTCCCCGATCCGCGCCTCCAGTCCGTCCGGCAGCTGACGCAGCAGCGGCCCCAGGTTGGCCGCTTCGATCGCCGCCCGCACCTCCTCGTCCTGTGCCTCGGGCGCATAGAAGCGGACATTGTCCGCGAGCGTACGGGCGAACAGATAGGGCTGCTGGGGAATGTAAGCGATCCGACGCTGCCAGCTCTCCACCTCGCTGATCCCCGGCGTCCGGCCATCGAGACGCAGCTCGCCGCGATCCGGGCGGACGAAGCCGCTCAGCACATCCAGCAGCGTCGACTTGCCGGATCCGCTCGCGCCGACGATCCCGATCCGCAGCGCCTGCGGCGGCAGCTCGGCCCGAATGCCCGTCAGTCGCGGCCCGTCCTCGCCGTCGACGCCGACGTCGTGCAGCGAAGGCAGATCGGGGAGGACGCCGCGGTCGACGCGGGCCGGCGGCACGACGAACGGCCGGATCGGGGAGCGGGCGCGGACGCCGCAGGCGTCTGCGCCTACAGGCGATGCGGACGCAGGCGTCTCCCCCTCCCGTTCGTCTGAGAGCGGCACGCCGGGGCGGCCGTCCTGGTCGGATGCGCCGCCTCCCGGCCGCCGTCGTTCGTCCAATATGCGCCTCGCGTCGGCCCAGGCCTCCTTGCCGTCCAGCGAAGCGTGATAGTCGGTCCCCAGCATCCGCACCGGTACGAACACCTCCGGCGCCAGGACCAGCACCGCCAGCGCGCGCTCGAGCCCGATCGCGCCGTCGATCAAGCGCAGTCCCAATCCGACGGCTACAAACGCAACTGCCAGCATGCTGAAAAAATCGAGCGTAAAGGAAGAAAGAAAAGCGACCCTCAGCAGCCGCATCGTCGCTCCCCGGTGCTGCTCGCTGACCGCCTCCACCGTCCGGCCGTGGGCGCGGCTGCGGCCGAGCTCGCGCAAGGTGCGCAGGCCGCGCAGCGCGTCTGTGAAATGATGCGCTAGCAGCCGATGCGATTGCCACTGGCGGTCTGCCTGACGTCTGGCCGCCAGTCCCATGAGTATAAAGAAAGCGATCAGCACCGGCAGCGAGACGGCCAAAATGAGCGCGGATACCGCATCGAGCCATGCGACGGCCGCGATCAGCAGCGTCGTCCCCACCGCCATGCCGATGACGCGCGGGATCGCCAGCTCCAGATAGACGCGCACACGGTCGATCCCGTCCATCGCCAGCGTCACCAGCCGGCCGCTGCCCTCTCGGGCGGCGGCGACCGGGCCCATGTGGAAGAAGGTCTCCGTCAACCGGACCCGCAGCGCCTCTGCCGTCCGCTCGGCGAAGCGGTCAGCGGTGCGCCGCTCCAGCCAGATCAAGGTATGGCGGACGCACCACCCCCCGCCGAACAATGCCAGCCCTAAGGCGGCCTCGGCGCCTGTACCGCCATGGAACAACGTCGCGACCGCCGCGGCCAGCCCGAGCGCCTGCAGCATGACCGCTCCGGCCTGCAGTGTCGTCAGCAGCCCCAGCCGCAGCAGCAGACCGCGGAAGCCCGGCAGCTCCAGCCATGCCCGGTCCATGATCAGTACTCCAGATGATCGCCGGGGCGCAGCCGCTTGTGAAAGACGACATAGCTCCAGGCTTGGTAGCCCAGCACGAACGGCAGCAGGCAGGCGGCGACGATTGTCATCGCGGTCAAGGTATAGCTGCCGGAGGCGGCATTGTAGATCGTCAAGTCGTACGCCGCATCAAGCGAGCTGACCATCACGCGCGGGAAGAGGCCGGCGAACAGTGCTACGCAGCCGAGCGCGATCGTCGCGCCGCTCATGGCGAAGGCGAGTCCCTCGCGGCCGCCCCGGTTCCAATAGGCAGCCAGCGCATAGGCAGCCGCGCCGAGCGCGAGCACCAGCCCGAGCCACAGCCCGCGCCGCTCGAACAGGTCGGTGGACAGCCACGTGGCGACGGCGAACGCCGCCAGCAGCGCGCCCTGCCACGGCATCCAGCGCAGCGCCATGCGGCGCGAACGCTCGCGCAGCTCGCCGGTGGTGCGCAGCGCCAGGAAGTGCAGGCCGTGCAGCAGACAGAGCCCGGTGAGCGTGAGGCCGCCCAGCACCGTATAGACGTTGACGATATCGCTCCACCCGGCGGCCATCTCCATATCCGCGCCGATCGGCACGCCGGCGGCGGCCCCGGCCAGCGCCATGCCCAGCAGCAGCGGCGGAGCCGTGCTGCCGATGAGGATCGCGCCGTCCCAGATTCGCCGCCAGCGGGGGGCCTCCAGCTTGCTGCGGAATTCGAACGCGACGCCGCGGCCGATCAAGGCCAGCAGCACGAGCGCGAACAGCAGATAGTAGCCGCTGAACATCGTCGCATACCAATGCGGGAACGCAGCGAGCATCGCTCCGGCCGCCGTGATCAGCCACACCTCGTTGGCATCCCAGAACGGACCGATCGTATTGAGCATAATGCGCCTGTCGGTGTCGCTTTTCGCCAGCAGCCTCGTCGCCATTCCCACGCCGAAGTCGAAGCCCTCCAGGAAGAAAAATCCGGTAAACAATACGGCAATCAACACAAACCACAGCTCATTCAGCGACAAGGCCGTCGCCTCCTTTCGATTCATACGGATCAATCGCCGCAGGCGCTTCCGGCGCCTCCGGGGCCGGCCCTTGGCGCGCCACGCGAACGAACAGGTACGCCTGCACGCCCAGCAGAATGGTATAGATGCCGGTAAACGCGAGCAGAGTGAACCAGACCTCGCCGGCGCTCACGCTCGGCGATACGGAATCGCTCGTCGTCAGCAAGCCGAAGACCGTCCACGGCTGGCGGCCGATCTCGGTCATGATCCAGCCCGCCGTATTGGCGACGAAAGGCAAGGCGATCGCCGGCACGAGCAGCAGCAGGAAGCGCCGGTTCCCCTCCGCCAGCCGTCTGCGCAGCATCAGATAGACGCCGTACAGGCCGAGCACGATCATCGCGCTGCCGCAGCCGACCATGATGCGGAAGCTCCAGAACGTCGTGCGCACGGGCGGGATATAATCGCCGGGGCCGTAGACGGTCTCGTATTCGGCCTGCAGCTCCTTCATGCCCGGCACCGATCCGGAGAACCGGCTGTAGCTGAGAAAGCTGAGCAAGTAGGGCACCTTCAGCTCATAAGCGTTGGCCTGAAGCTCGGGATCGATCCCCGCGATGATCGTCCATGGCGCCGGGTCCTCGCTGCGCTCCCACAGGCCCTCGCTGGCCGCCATCTTCATCGGCTGCGTGTCGACGAGATACTGGGCCTGCCCATGCCCGAACTGGGCGATTGCTGCCGAAGCGATCAGCGCCGTCACCAGTCCGATGCGCAGCGACGAGACGAACAGCGGCTTATCCGCATGGGCGTCCGTATGCGCTTTGCCGCGCTGCAGCTGCAGCAGCTTCCAGGCGCTGATGCCGGTGACGAGGAAGGCGCCCGTCGCAATTGCGGCAGCCAGCGTATGCGGAAACTCCCACAGTAGTTGGCCGTTCGTGAGCAGCGCGCCCAGATCGGTCATCTGGGCGCGGCCGTCGACGATCGCATAGCCGACCGGCCGTTGCATGAACGAATTGGCGGCCAGAATCCAGAGCGCCGAGAGCATCGTCCCGATCGCGACGAGCCACATGCAGGCCAGGTGGACTTTTTTCGGCAGGCGCTCCCAGCCGAACACCCAGAGCCCGATGAAGGTCGATTCCAGGAAAAAGGCGAGCAGCGCTTCAATCGCCAGCGGCGCGCCGAATACATCGCCTACAAACCGCGAAAAATCGGACCAGTTCATTCCGAATTGAAATTCCTGCAAAATGCCCGTGACGATGCCGACGGCAAAGTTGATGATCAAAAAGGTCCCCCAAAACTTGGCCATTCGCTTGTACATCTCGTCCTTGCGCGTCACATACAACGTCTCCATAATGGCCACGAGCAGCGACAAGCCGATTGAAATCGGCACGAATACAAAGTGAAAAATTGTAGTCGTCGCAAATTGCAGCCTAGCCAAATCCAGTACATCCATCGCGTCCACCCTCTCTGTCCTGTGCCCGCTCAATTAGTTGTGAATGATTTCACTTATTATTGTGAAATTAATCACAATAAAACGTGAAAGTATTCACAATATTTATTGGCCGCGGGCTCGGTTTCGATATGCTCTTATTATATCGCCTTCCGAAGACCGCGCATATCCGCTCGCCCCGCAGTTCGTGAAATTCAAATGGCGTTTCGTTGACAACTTTGTGAAAAATAACACAAAGTCCCCTCCTATGCATATACCGAATCATCGTCGACTTGTCCGAACGCACCTTGTATCTGCTCGACGGAGACCTCGTCGTGCGCGCCTTCCCCGTCGCCATCGGCAAAATGCTGACTCGCACGCCGACCGGGGAATTCACCATCATCAACAAAGAGCCGAATCCGGGCGGCCCGTTCGGCGTCTTTTGGATCGGATTGTCGTAGCCGCACTACGGCATTCACGGCACAAACGAGCCTGCATCGATCGGGCGAGCCGTCTCGCACGGCTGCATCCGCATGTACACTGCGGACGTGCTGGAGCTCGCCGCGCTCGTGCCGATCGGCACCCGTGTGACGATCCGTCCGTGACGTACCGCTCATCCGTTGCCGGACTGGCGTTCCTTGCCGTTCGACATATAGCTTCGCACTTGATTGCGCCCGCCCCGCTTCGCTGCATAGAGCGCTTCGTCCGCCTCGCGCAGCAACTCCGTCAGCTCTGCCGATTCGAGCCGCGACTCGGTCACGCCAAAGCTGGCGGTCGCAACGATCGGACCTTCGGAGGACTGCAGCGGGTCCGCCTCCAGCGCAGCCCGTATGCGCTCCGCCTCCTCCTCGGCCGCGTATACCGTGCAATCGGGCAAGGCAATGACGAATTCCTCGCCCCCGAAGCGCGCGAACGGCAGCCCGGGCGGGAGCAACTGGCGGGCGATCGTCACGACATGCACGATGGCGGAGTCGCCAGTCTCATGGCCGTACTTGTCGTTAATGGACTTGAAGTGATCAATGTCGAACAAAATCAGCGCGAGCGGGCGGCCGCGTTGCCAGCAATCTTGCAGCAGCTCGCGGGCGATGTGGATAAAATGCATGCGATTCAGCAAATTCGTCATACCGTCGTAGTAGGCCAACTGGTGAAGCTGCTCTTGCAGCAGACGCTGCTCCGTGACGTCAATAAACATTAACAGACTGCCGACCGGTTCGCCGTCCTTGCCCCGAATGAGAGAGGAGCGGACCTGATAGCAGCAATTGCGACCGTCCGCCACCCATGGCAGCTCCTTCTGCTCGCCGTCGCGCAAGCCGCGCACCGGGAAAACGACGCCCGTCAATTGTTGCCACGCTTCGTCGAGCGTCAAGCCGAGCATGTCGGTAGACAGACCCGGCAGCATGCGGCTCACCGCGCCGTTGAAGTCCACGAGCTTACGCTCCGGGCTCAGTACAATGACGCCTTCGCGCATGCTCTCGAACAGGTGCTCCTTGGCGATCGGCACGATGGTCAGCATGCGCGTGGAGAATAGCACCCAGATGTACAACGCCGAGGAGATCGACAGCACCATCGGGACCGGGTCCATGCCGTAAGGGGTGATGCCCATCAAGTACACAAAAGCGGCGGTGATCGGTATCATTTGTCCGACGATAAACGTCGCCAGTTGCAGACGATGCCGCTTGTGCGTGCGCGGCCAACGCCTGATCAGCAGCACCGCTGCCGCGAACATACTGCCGAACGTATACGCGCCATGCACGATATACCATTCCCCGATGACGATGTCCACGGTCGGGAACGGCGAATCCGGACGCCAATAAATGTCTTTGTAAAATAAATGATGCCAATCGTTGGTCGCGACCATGAATAGTGTAATCACCGGAATAATCAGTAAAATGACGACCAAACGCGGCGTAATCGTTTTGCCGATGTAACGCATGACCAGCAGCAAGCCAAGTGCCGGCGCCCCGGCAATGCCAATGTATTCGATCACGCCCCAAAATTTGATTTGATCCAGCGTATCGCTGGTCATTTCGAAAGAAACGGCGAAAATGTAAATGGCCTGGACCGCGGTATATGGGATGAAAATGCGGGCGCCCGGCAGTTCATTGCGCTGCAGCAGCGCATACATAAACAAAAAGATCATCATCACGCCTGAAGTGGTGACCAGTGTAATCAGCATTGTCAATGAAGGTTGCATAAATCCCCTCTTTAGCTCGTGTGTGAAACGGCGTCGCCAACCGCGTGAAGCATGCTAAATGACGGCGCGCCATGACAGTATCGTATCATAAGCTGGCTAACGCAGGAAGAGTCAGCGCGCGGAAGCAGGCGTTCGCTTGGACAGGCTCCCGCGCTGCACCCGTCGCAGTCGAATCAAAAACCCGATCGCGGCGAAGGTCAGCCCGATCGTAATGCCGATCCAAAAGCCTCTCGGCCCCCATGCGGTATATGCCGCCAGCGCATAACCTGCCGGGAAACCAATTACCCAATACGCAACCAGCGCGATCACGAACGGCACACGCACGTCCTTGTATCCCCGCAGCACACCTTGCAGAGATACCTGGGCGGCATCGGACAATTGATACACAATGGCAATGGTCAAAAACGATGCCGCAAGCCCAACCACGTCCGGATCCGGCGAGTACATCCGTGCGATCGGCACGCGGAGTACATAAAGGCCGGCCGCGCTCACGGCCAGAAAAGCGACACAGCCGAGCACGCCGAGCAAGGCGTATTGCCGTGCGGCCGCCTCTCTGGCCGCGCCTACCGAATAGCCGACGACGATGGTCAGAGCCATCGCCATACTGAGCGGCACCATGAAGATCAGCGACGTAAAGTTGAGTGCGACTTGATGCGCCGCCACCGTCTCGGTCGTGAACATCATACCCATCATCAGCGTCACGACAGAAAAAATACCGGTCTCAAAAAAAATCGACAAGCCGATCGGCAGACCCACGGTCAACAGCGCCCGCCACTCCTTCCAAGACGGGACAGTCCACTGCGCAAGCGCCGCATAGCCGCGTATTGCCTTGAAGCGGAAGGTCACAGCCACGCTAAGCGCCAGCACCAGCCAGTAGGTGATGCCGGTGGCATATCCGGCTCCGACGCCGCCGAGCGCCGGCAAGCCGAAATGGCCGAAGATCAGTCCGTAATTGAGCAGCACATTCATCGGAATCGCGCTCAGCATAATGAACATCGTCAAGTGCGTATGTCCGTGCGCATCGAAAAAATAACGCAGCACATTGGCGGCAAAAAGCGGCACAATGCCGACAGCCAGTCCGACCAAATAATGAAAGGCAATCGATTCGACGGCAGGGTCGACGCCCATTGCAGCGAGCAGCGGCCCCAATGCAACTGCGCCGCATCCGATGACCAATAGCGCCAGCGCAACGGCTACGTAAATCGCCTGGTTCACGGTACGGCCGATCAGGCCGGTCCGACCGGCGCCGATCTGCTGCGCCACAATCGGCGATACGGCCATCAGCACGCCCCCCACCCCAGTGAAGATCGGGGTCCAAAGACCGCTGCCGATCGCGACGCCGGCCAGATCGTTCGTGCCGACGCGGCCGGTCATGATCGTGTCGACCAAATTCATGCCGATCAGGCTAACCTGCGTTACGGCGATCGGCCAAGCCAGCTTCAGCAGCAGCGCGAGCTTCCCCTTCCATGTCGTTTCGTGGTGCATCCGCTCTCCTCCTACTTAAACACTTCTATACGCTAACATGCAAGCAACCGCTTCAAGCCGGCTTGTTCCTTGCAAGGACTCATAATTTAATGCTATTAACTATTAATGTCGAAACGTGTAGAAAATCCGCAGTGATGCTAAAATAAATCAAATTAATGCCGACAATCATTAACCTCATTAAATGAATTTATCCGATCATGACCTTTTCTTCAGGCAGCCTGAACTTTGCGTCCACTTGATGGCGGTAAAGCGCGAAAGCTAGCGTGAGCGGCCCGAGACGTCCGATATACATCGTCAAAATCACAATCCATTTGCCGACAGGCGACAAATCGGCGGTCAGGCCCATCGACATGCCCACGGTACCGAAGGCCGAGGTCGCTTCAAAAAGCACTTCCATGAAATCCTTTTGCTGGCTGTGCTCGGTAATGGTCAGTAAAAAAGCGGACGTCAGTACGATTCCGAGGGACACGACCGTCACGGCCAGCGCCCGCATGATCATGCTGACGGGCAGTCTTCTATTCATCAGCTGCACGTCGGAGCGGCCCCGTATCGTGGCGCGAAGCGTGGCGACGAGAACGGCAAATGTCGTCGTCTTGATCCCGCCTCCTGTGGAGCCGGACGATGCGCCGATGAACATCAAGAAGATCATAAAAAACTGGGACGCGGTCATCATCGAGGCGACGTCGATGCTGTTGAAGCCGGCAGTACGTGTCACGACGCCCTGAAAAAAGGCGGTCCAAAGCCGATCATTCCAGCTCATCCCGCCCAAAGTCTCGGGATTGAACACTTCGATCAGGAGGATGCCCGCAAAGCCGGCGCAGCAAAGTAGCCCGCTCGTCGCCAGCACGACTCTGGCATGAAGCGAAAGCTTGCGCCAGCTCCTGCTTCGCCAAAGTTCCAGAATGACGAGGAAGCCAAGCCCCCCCGCAATAAACAGCCCGCAAATGACAACATTGACGACCGGATCGCCGGCATAGCCGGTCAAGCTGTCCGGCCATAGCGCAAAGCCGGCATTATTAAAGGCCGAGATCGCATGAAAGGCGCCGTAGTAGGCGGCCTGGCCGAGCCCCATCTCGCCTGACCAGCGCAGCGTCAATACGAGCGCGCCGGCCGACTCGATCAGCAGCGCGATAAACGCTATGGCAAGCGACAGCCGCACCACGCCCTGGGTAGAGAGCGCGCCGGTCGATTGCTGCAGCAGCAAGCGGTCCTTGAGCCCGATCCTGCGCCCGACCAATACGGCGATCACGACCCCGTAGGTCATGAAGCCGAGGCCGCCGAGTTGAATTAAAAACAAGATGACCAATTGACCGAACAGCGTAAAGTCAGAGCCCGTATCCAATACGACCAGCCCCGTCACGCTGACGGCGGACGCCGCTGTAAACACGGCGTCGACAAATGCGATCGGCCTGCCCGAGGCCGCTGCCGCCGGCAGCGCGAGCAGCACCGCTCCGATCAAGAGCGGCAACGCGAATCCCGTCAACAAAATGCGTGAAGGGGTAAAGGTCAGACTATGCTTTTGCAGACGCCGCCGCAGTTGCTTGG
Organism: Paenibacillus sabuli; assembly: GCF_014705605.1. Classification (GTDB taxonomy): domain Bacteria; phylum Bacillota; class Bacilli; order Paenibacillales; family Paenibacillaceae; genus Paenibacillus_D; species Paenibacillus_D sabuli. Next base: position 97,997 of record NZ_JACXIZ010000015.1, on the reverse strand, counting down.
GCCCCATTCCATCATCTCCTTTTGCATTAACGTTATATCACACCTGAACGCCGCTTTGCCAGCTTCTTTCCGCACTTTACTTTTAAAACAAAGTGGCGTAATATTATTCGCGATATCAATATAATTGCAAATCGCTTAATCCCCATCAGGGGGAACGGGGGAACCAACCGAGACGACAAGCCGAGCAACGGCGGCTTGACAAGTTTCGTTTAAAAGCCGCAAGGCTTTAGGGGTGTATCCTCTCCGCGCCTACCGGAGAGGACGGATACTCTCAGGTCCGAATCCGACAGCTAACCTCGTCAGCGTGCATGGGAGATGAAACCTCCGGTTGCGCATGGTGCCGTGTCGGCACCTTCGAGACCCGGCGGCAGAATTTCTCTGCTGCCGGGTCTTTTGCATGGAATCCGGATATGATCAGAATGGGAGATGCGCAATGAAAAACAGCAAGGAAAAATTACTGGTATGCGTCTATTATGGGCCCAACGGCGAGCGGTTGATTCGGCGCGGCGCCGAATTGGCGCGCATGATGGGCTGTCCGCTAGATGTCGTGAACGTCGTTCCGGGCGCGTCCGGCGAGCTGGATTTTGAGATGGAGCGATTCGCCAGCCACTGGCAGACCTGCTGCAGCGAGCTGGGCGCGGACTACCTCTCCGAGCCCGCAGGCTCGCGAGACCGCGCCGAGGCGATCGCCGAGGTGGCGCGCAAGCGCGGCGCGACGCAGATCGTGATCGGTCAATCCGGCCAGACGCGCTGGCAGGAGATCACGCAGGGCTCGTTCATCAACGAGCTGCTCGGCGAGATCGGCAATATCGATCTGCATGTCGTGGCCGTGCAGCGGATGGACGACAAGCTCTACGATTCGCACGAGCACGGGGTGCCGGTGTTTGTCGTGCACGAAGCGAGCAACTTCCGGATTGCGGGAGCGGAAGGCGCGGCCAGACAGATCGCCGAAGGCGTGTTTTTTCGCGAGCGCAATACCGACTTTGACAATGGCGTGCTGCGCGTCGCTGCGAAGGACGGCATACGCTATCTCGATGTCGACCAGGGCATTGTAGACGATCCGCCGGCAGATTGGGCAGCCGAGAGGACGTGAGGCCATGAAAAAGCAATTCATCGTCATCGGGCTCGGCCGCTTCGGCTCCAGCCTGACGCAGACTCTGATTGCAAACGGACACGAGGTGCTTGCCGTCGACAAGGACGAGCAGCTCGTCCAAGACATGGCGGCGATTGCCACCCATGCCCTTCAGGCCGACTGCACGGACGAGGCCGTCCTGCGCGAGCTTGGCGCCCGTAATTTTACGCATGCGGTCGTGTCCATCGGCGAAGATATGCAAGCCAGCATCCTGGCGACACTGCTGCTCAAGGAGATCGGAGTGCCCAAGGTCACCGCCAAAGCCCGCAACCAGCGGCATGGCAGTGTGCTGCGCAAGGTCGGCGCCGATTACGTGGTCTACCCCGAGCGCGATATGGCGACCCGGCTCGGCCACCAGCTCAGCTCCAACAATCTGATCGATTACATCGAGCTTTCGCCGGATTACAATCTGGTCGAGATTCACGCGCCGGAAGCGATGAACGGGCGGAGTCTGCAGGAGCTGAACATTCGTGCCAATTATGGCTGCACGATTATCGCCATCAAGACCGGCGATCAAATGAACGTCTCGCCCAAAGCGGAGGATGCGATCCGTACGGGCGATATTTTGCTGATGATCGGCAGCAATGACGACATCCGAGACCTGGAGGAAGACTTTGAGCGCTAACCGCGAACACCATACACGCTTGCGTCCCGATCTGCGCGAGCTGCTGGAGCGAATCATCGAGCGCCTGAAAAACAACACGAGTCCGCCGCAGCTCGTGCTGTTCGTCTTCTTTGTCCTGATCTGGATCGGCGCAGTGCTGCTCACACTCCCTGCGGCCTCCGCCAGCGGGAAGTCGATCGGATTGCTGGACGCGTTGTTCACAGCCACATCGGCCGTCTGCGTCAACGGTCTGATCGTCGTCGATACCGGCAGCGTTTTTTCGACGTTTGGCCAAGTGGTCATCATGCTGCTGATCCAGATCGGGGGACTCGGCTTCATGACCTTCGGCGTCGTCGTCGCGATCGTCCTCGGCAAGCGCATCGGACTGAAGCAGCGCCTGATCATCCAGCAGACGACCCAGTCGTCGACCGCACAAGGATTGGTTAAGCTTTCCATCTATATGGTGGTCATTGCGCTTTCCTTCGAGCTGCTGGCCACGGCAATCCTGACGCTGCGTTGGCAGGATGAGATGGGCCCCGGACAAGCGCTTTACTACGGCTTGTTCCACGCCGTGTCGGCGTTCAATAATGCCGGCTTTGCCCTCTGGTCCGATTCACTCACCCCGCATGTCGGCGATCCTGTCGTGAATCTGACGATCATTGTGTTGTTTGTCATCGGCGGCCTGGGCTATATTGTCGTGCTTGAGTTGTTCCGCAAGCGCTCGTGGCGCAAGCTCTCCCTTCATTCCAAGATCGTCCTGCTGTCGAGCGGCGTGCTATCCGTTGTCGGCTTCATCTTTTTGCTGCTCATTGAGAGCTGGAATCCGGCGACCTTTGGCGGATTGAATTTTGGCGAGCGCATGATGGCCGCCCTGTTTCAAGGCATGGCGCCGCGCAGCGCCGGCTTCAATACGATTGACATCGCAAGCATGCTGCAGACCTCGCAGTTTTTGATCATTATCCTGATGTTCATCGGCGCGGCTTCCGGCGGAACCGGAGGCGGCATCAAAATAAATACGTTCGTCGTGCTGGTACTGGCGACACTGCAGACGTTCCGCGGGGGCGGACAAGTGCATGCCTTCGGACGCCGGGTCGACAGCGCGGCCGTCTTGCGCGCGCTTGCGGTCACGATGAGCTCGCTTGCCTTCGTACTCGTCACGGCTCTGCTCCTGACCGTATCCGAAGGCATGCTCAAGGAGCACTTCCTGGAGGTGCTGTTCGAAGCAACCTCCGCGTTCAGCACGACCGGCTTGTCGATGGGCTTGACGAGCGACCTGTCACCCGCCGGCAAGGTCATCCTCACGTTTGCGATGTATCTTGGCCGGCTTGGCCCGCTGACGCTCGCCTTTGCGCTGGCGCAAAAAAAACGCACGTCCAAAATTGGCTACCCCGAGGACAACGTGCTGATCGGGTAATGGATCGGATGAGCCGTTACGCCCCTTCCATTAGCTGCTCGTTCCAGCTAGGGCAGGTGACCGAACACGCTATATACGCCGCAGCCGTCCCCCACGGCCTTGCGGCGATTTTTTTGTTTTTTTTTTTATGAATTATAAATGTTATTATTCATATATTCATAAAATAATATTGGAGGAACGCTCCGATGCCGAAAAAATTTGATTTGCAAACGCGTGAAACCGTTCGCGCCCAGTTGATGCAGGCCGGGCGGGAGCAATTTGCCCGTTACGGGCTGCAAAAAACGAATGTGGCGGAGCTGGCCAAAGCTTCCGCTATTGCCGCCGGCACCTTTTACGCTTTTTTTCCGTCGAAGGAGGCGCTCTATTTTGAATTGCTGGAGGAAGAAGAACGCCGGATCCGCAAGCAGCTGTATCGTCTGGCCGAGGCCTCCCCGCCGACGGCAGCGTCGTTCCGGCAGTTTTTTCGGGACGCCTTTCGATTGTTGCGCGAGAGTCCCTTCATTCGCCAGACGCTCGACGCCGCACAGCTCGCTGCGCTCGTGCGCAAGCTGCCGGCCGAGCGGCTCGCCCGCAACGCAGAGCAGGACAATATTGCCCTGCTGCCGCTGCTGGGACGCTGGCAGGATGCCGGCGTGCTGCGCCCGGCGCCCGGCGAGCTGATCGTCAGCGCGATGCGCGCCCTGCTGCTGCTCGCCTTGCACGAAGTCGAGATCGGCGAGCTGCAGTATGAAGCGACGATGCAGCTCTTGATCGATTCCGTATCGGATGGGCTGTTGCGCAATGAAGGAGCGCGTACGCCATGATTGTAGAAGCACGCGAGCTGACCTACCAATACGCCGGCCGCGTCGAACCCACGCTGGGTGGATTGACCCTGCGCATTGCCCGGGGCGAAATCTTCGGCCTGCTCGGACCTTCCGGGTCGGGCAAGAGCACCCTGCTGAACGTATTGACCGGCCGACTTAAGCGCTATACAGGCACAGTAAACGTGCTGGGTTGGGAAGCGGCGGCAGCGGGCCCCGGCTTTTACGAACGCATCGGCGTCGGCTTTGAGTCGCCAGGCTTTTACGAGCGTTTTACCGCGCTCGACAACCTGCGCCACTTTCGCCGCCTGTACAGCTCATCTGCGACCGATCCGGAACGTCTGCTGCGTGAGCTCGGCCTGGCAGAATCCGCACAACTGAAGGCCGAGCAGCTGTCCAAAGGGATGCGGATGCGTCTGGGCGTATGCCGGGCACTGCTCGGCGATCCGCAGCTGCTGCTGCTTGACGAGCCGACCTCGGGACTTGATCCCAAGAGCGAAGAGCGGTTGCGGCAGGTGCTAGAGGGCCGTCGTGCGGCCGGCATGACCATTGTGTTGACGACGCATAACATGAAGGCCGCGGTGCAGCTCTGCGACCGGATCGGCTTTCTCGTTGACGGCCGCATGCAGTTGATCGATACCCCGCAGGCGGTGATGCAAAGGTACGGCGAACGGATACTCCGGGTGGAGCATGCCGAGTCCGAGGACGGCGCATGTCAGGTCGAGCGATTTGCTTTGGACGGAATCGGCGCCAACGCCCGTTTTCAGCAGCTGCTGCAGAGCGGGCGCATCATGGCCATGCATACGGAGGAAGCGACGCTGGAGCAGGTTTTTGGCAGCATTGCCGGGAGGGTAATCCAATGAGGCTGTGGCAGCTCGTGCGCTTCGATCTGCGTTATCTGTGGCGGCATCGCGCCTACGCCGTCTATATTCCCGTCTGCGCCGCCTACATCGCGCTGCTGGCGGCGCTGCCGGAGGACTGGCGGCAGCGCGTGCTCGTGCTGCTGACGCTATCGGACCCGGCGGCGATCGGATTGCTGCTGGCGGGCGCGATCACGCTCCTGGAGCGCCATCAGGGCGTATGGGACGGCTTGTTCGCCACCCCTGTGCGGCTGGCCGAATACGTGCTCGCGCGCTGTCTTGCGCTCGGCTGTCTGTCCGTGGCGGCTGCATGGACCATTCACCTGCCGTCGGCAGGCTGGCCCGCCTCCCCGCTGCAGTTCACCTTGGGAACGGCGCTCAGCTCGGTGTTCTTCAGCCTGCTCGGCCTGGCGGCCGCCGCGCGCTGCAGGACAATCAACGGCCTGCTGCTGCTGGTGCAGCTGTACGCACTCCCCTTCACCCTGCCGCTCTTGGCCTACGTCGGCTGGCTGGAGAGCCCGCTCTTGCAGCTGCTGCCCACCGCGGGCGCGCTCCTCCTGCTGGACGGCGCCCAGGAGCGTGTCGAGTGGGCGCATGCCGCCGGTGCTATCGGGCTGCTCGCCATCTGGATCGGGGCGGCAAGCTGGCATGTCCTGTGGCTGCTGCGGCGCACGGTGCGGGTCTATGACGGGGGCGCCGCGCATGAATAGGTTCAATGCCTTGCTGCGACTGGATCTGCGCCGTCTCGTTCACGATCCGATGCTGCTGCTCGTCGTGCTCGGGCCGCTACTGCTCATCGCCGCATTGCGCTGGGGGTGGCCGCCGCTGAGCGACTGGCTCGCACTGCGCAGCGGCCTGGAGCTGGCCGCATACACGGACCTGCTGGCCGCATTGACGATGCTCGTCGTGCCGCAGCTTGCCGGCATCGCCTCCGGTCTGCTCGTGCTCGACGAGCGCGATGCCGGACTGCTGGCCATCTATGCGGTCACCCCGCTGCGCAGCTCCGGTTATTGGGGCTACCGCCTGCTGCTGCCGAGCGCGATCGCCCTCGGGATGAGCGGTCTGTTTCTCGTCGGCTCGAATCTGTTCGCGCCGGACCTGCGGCTTGGAGCCGTGCTCGTCCTGCTTGCGGCCCAGGCGCCGATCTATGCGATGGCGCTGGTCGCCTTGTCTGCGAACAAGGTGGAGGGGCTGGCGCTGTCCAAGCTCGTCTCGCTCACGGTACTGGCTGCGCCGATTGCCTACTGGGTGCCGATGCCCTGGCAGCTGCTCGCCGCTCCCCTCCCCGGCTATTGGCCGGCCATGCTGGTGCTGGACCATGCGCCGGCCGGCAGCACAGTGATTGGAAGCATGGCGACCGGAAGCGCGGCGACCGGAAGCACGACGATTGGAAGCATGGCGACCGGAAGCGCGGCGACTGCGAGGACGGCGCTCTGGCTGCTTTGCGCCGTCGCAATCCACGGCGGGCATCTCTGGTTCTGGCTGCGGCGCTGCAAGCGCAAGCTGGAGCTGTGAAGCTTGCGCATTTAATGGTGCATCGCAGGCAAGGGATGGCTTGCTCGCGTCGACTTCGGACGCCTTATTTGGTCACTGGCAGTGCCGTCTGTATGCCGAGCTGCTGCGCCGCCCGTTGCGCGAGCAGGCGCAATTGCTCGATCTCAAGCCGGTCGGTCGCCGAGAATGCTTCGGACGCTTGGACGCGCGTTTCCAGTTCCTTATAGACGCCTTCCAGCGACAGGAAGTATTTGGCGTTGACCGGGTAGAGCTGCTTCTCAATGAGCGCAGTCAAGCTCAGTAGCGCGGCCAGCTCCTCCGCTTGCCGGGGCTCGGCCTGCCAATGACGCGTCAGCCAGACATATAGTTCAGGATGGAAGTTGGCCATGATGCCGCTGTAACCGGCCGCGCCCATCTGCAGCGACGGCAGCAGCGTCGCCGCGTTGGCGTTAAAAATTTTGAGCGCCGTGCCTTCCACCGCCTCCAGCTTGGCCCGGATCAGGCTGACATCGCAGCTCGTGTCCTTGAGGAAGCGAAAGCGACCCGTATCCGCACAAGCCCGCAGCAGATCCGAGGAGAGCAGCCGCTTGTAAGGATAAGGACATTCGTACAGACCGAGCGCAATATGCGCCGGCAGCTCGGCCAGCAGACGCTCCAGATTGCGCAGCCAGATCGAATCGGACTCATCCAGCGCAGCCAGCCGATTCGTAATCAGCACCAGTGCGTCGACGCCGGTGTCGGCCAGCGCGAGCAACTCCTCCACCTGATCCTCGAAGCGTCCGGATACATGGCCCGAGGCGATAACCGGCACGCGGCCATCGGAATATTGACGCGTCAGCGCAGCCAGCTTCACCCGCTCTTCGAGGCTCAGAAAGAACATTTCGCTGGATTGGCAGACGGCGAACAGACCATCCACCCCGCGCGCGATATACCACTCTACAGTCTGGGCCAGCACCTTTTTATCAAGCTCCCCTTGCGTCCCAAAAGGTGTAATCATTGTCGGCCACACACCGTTGTTTATTGCTTTCATGTGCATCCGCTCCCTTGATATTTTTGTTAAAATGTTTTGCTGAAACGATTTACTAAAACGTTTTAATAGCAGTATAAACGGCTTCTTGTTCTTCGTCAACCGCGTAGTCATGCACGCTCGCACACGCCCACGAGGCGGCCACGGCTGCCAGTCCCAAATCAAGGCTAGCCTCCATTCCGCAATCGGTGGCACCCCAAGGCTGAAGGCTGCATCACAGCAATTTCACAGGTTTCTTACTCATGCATCACAGGAATTCACAAGCCTCCGACTCATTCATCACAGGGATTCACAAGCTCTTGATTCATGCTGCTTCACTGGATCGAATCTCTTCCTGATTGCGTGCGCATGCCTTGGGATTCACACGGTCCACACCTCGGCATCGAATCCTCGATGTAGGCAATGGGTTTGAACAAACGCCTCGCTGTAATGGACTGAGAGACGCTTAGCGAGGCTCCCGGTCCTTCCAACCGGCTCAAACGCTCGCTAAGCGTCGCTAGTGACCGTTACAGCGGTTCCGTCCGCACTGCTTCTCCTGTCAGCGCGGGTTCTTCCGCCCGCGCCAGTCCGCCGCGCTGAAGTGCCGCCTCTCGCCAGTCCCCCCATAGCCCCTGGCACTGGATCGGCCGAGCACATGGCTATGGCGTATGGCTAAGCATATAGCTGCGGCATTGACTATAGCATATGGCTGTAATGTAGGTTGTAGCGTGCAGCCGCCGCCTATGGCTGTAGCGTAAGCCGCGACGTCATCGGGACGAGTCTGTGCCTCCGCAAGACCCGCGAACGACGATGCGGCTGTCGAACATGCGCGTGAGCGGCGCCTGTGTCTGGTGGTTCATGACATGAAGCAACTGCTGCAGGCACTGCTGCGCCATCTCCTCGACCGGCAGATGGACCGTCGTCAACGGCGGCTCGGTGAAGGAAGCGACCTGATCGTCGTCATGCCCGACGAGCTCGATCTGCTGCGGCACCTGAAGGCCGCGCGTGCGCAGCGCGGCCAGCGCGCCGACCGCCATCTGATCGCTGAGCGCGAATACCGCCGTCGGCGCTTGATCGGCGCTGTCCAGCAAGCGCAGCATCGCCTCATAGCCGCCCGATTCGGAATAATCTCCGGCCGCGATGCTGTGCTCCGGCACGTCCATGCCGCATTGCGCGGCGGCGGCGAGGAAGCCCGCGCGCCGCTGTTCCAGCGCCGAGGAGGACAAGGCTGGCACGAGCAGACCCGCCCGCCGGTGCCCGCGCCCTGCCAGCAGTTGCGCGACCGCCTCGCCCGCGCGCATGCTGTCCACATTGACCCAGGAGTAGCGCCTCGACCCGCGCAAATAGAGCACGAGCGGCACCTGAATATCCGCTTGCTCCAGATAGGCCTGGTCCTGCTCGGTCAGGTTGGTGATGATTGCGCCGTTGAAGCGCGTCCCGGTGATGAGCGAGGCGGCTTGCTCCAGCTTGGTGCCTTCATATGGCTGAACCATGAGCTCGTAATCCGCCTCGGTCCGACGCAGCTCTTCCTGCAATCCCTTGAGAAAGCGGCCGATCAGCATCGCCCGCGCGTCGAGCGCCCAGAACAGCGCGATGATCGGCCGCGCCGCTTCGCCGCTGCTGCGCAGCCTGCGCGCCGCTATATTGGGCTGGTAATTAAGCTGCCGCGCCGCCTCCGTTACTTTCGTTCGCGTTGCCGCGGATATCCGATACTGCTCGGCTTTGCCGCTGAGTACAATCGAAGCCGTTGCCGGCGAGACGCCCGCGGCGGCGGCTATTTCTTTGATACTGGCCACAGCTGCCCGTCCCCCTCCTGTTCTACTAGCCTGTACGATTCTTTCCAGTATACCAAAAAGCAGACCGTTGCCCACCCCTTCGCAGCTTCGCAATCGGTGAGAAGTCCGCAGCCCGACATTGTGCTAGACTAAGGTAGAATCGACTAATGGAAGGATGGATGCATCGTGGCAATTCTGAAGCCGTATATTCTGTCAAGCGCTGCCAGGGAACAGGGAGTTTTCTACACCGAGGCCTTGGGCGGAGAGGCGGTGTCCGTGCTGACGCACGGCGAGGTGATGGGCGCACAAAGCGAGATGAAAGACAAAATCATGCATATGTGCATCCGGGTCGCCGGCGACAACTACATCTTCCTGGCTGACGCGATGGCGCCGACATCGGGCGGCAGCAACCTCGTGCTTTCGGTGGAATTTGCAGCCGTTGAGGAGGCTCGCAGTGCCTTCGCCAACCTGGCCGAGGGCGGCCGTGTAACCTTCCCGCTGGAGCTGCAGCCGTTCGGCATGTATATCGGACAATTGACGGACAAGTACGGCATTGGCTGGATGATCACAACCGAGCAAAAAGCGTAACGGACGGGAAAGGCAATCAGCTTGCGTCGCCTCCGGAGGACGGCGTAAGCCGATTCGCCTGGAATACCGTTTCGCCTTGACCTAAACGGTCATGCAGCGCATGACGGACCCGCATTGGCGCCCTGGCTATCATAATCGGCGCTAGCTATAATAATAGAACTTGTCTTCCTTTCCCTTCCACCGCCAAAACGAACTGGAAAATCCAATGACCACGTACGTAACCAGCCAGATCACATGCGAGCTGTTCCATTGACCCGGATACAGCGCATAGCGCGCCTTATCTTCGAAATAATAGTTGACGATCAGCCAGATGCCAAACAACAGAGCGCCCAAGATCAAGCCGCGGGACAGGATGTAGCGCAGCTTTCCTTTGCTCCGTACGGCCGCCCACTTGCACATGAATTTTCGCTGCCTGTCGCTTATGTTTATTTCTTCTGCCATGTCCGGCGCCCTTCCTCTCCTCTTCATCCTTCCCTTTAGTATAGCAAGGTTGGTGGCGATATGGATAGTCAAGCAAGAATTGTGGAAGTTTTGCATGCATGTATGCGGATTCATGACAATCCGGCGTTCCCACTGTCCAAGCCGCCTGTTATACTATCAGAAGGGTTGGAAGAAAAGTATGCATTTAAGGAGTGGATATCATGAGTAAAGTCGTCATCATTTCGGGAAGTCCGTCCCCCAGCTCGCGGCTGAACGGGATCGTGCAATACGCCGAGCAATTTCTGGAGCGCGCCGGATTCGTCCCTGAGCGCATCACTGTCGTCGAGCTGCCGGCGGAAGCGCTGATTCATGCCAAGTTCGGCGATCCGGCCATCATTGCGGCCAACAAGCTGGTCGAAGAAGCCGATGCCGTCATCGTCGCCACGCCGGTCTACAAGGCATCCTTTACCGGCGCCATCAAGACCTATCTCGATCTGCTGCCGCAAAAAGGACTGGCGGGCAAGGTCATCCTGCCGCTCGCACTCGGCGGCACATTCGGCCACTATCTGATGCTCGACTACGCGCTCAAGCCGGTGCTCTCCGCCCTGGGCGGCAGCAAAATTCTGAGCGGCGTCTTCGTGCTCGATACTCAGGTCGACCGCACCGAGGATCTGCAATTCAGCATCAACGATTCGCAAATTATCGAACGCCTCGACACGACGCTGCATAACGTAGCCGCCGAGCTGCGCGTAGATCTGACGCTCTGATTGATCGTCGGCCTGAACAGGCTATGCTTGCCGCAAAGAAGCTCCTGTGGGGCGTTGTACTCGTTATTTTGTGCGCTACCGCTGGTGACCGTTAAAACATCGACTTAGGAGGACAGAGGCCATGCACCTGTATGCATCTGTCCTTTGACACAGACTCCAGGCTCTAGATGCCGGGCGCATGTCGTCGGGCTCTGGCAACGTGGTGAAAAAGTGCCAAAGCGTCCGAAATTGCGATGGAGAAAAGCCTATGATTTCGAAGTTCCGCCAGGCAGCCGCCCGCTAGCGATCGGTCTCGGCGCGCCGCTAAGGCAAGCGGCGGTGCAGCGCATGCAGCAGCCGTAGGAGCTGGCCGAGCGGCTCGCGGCCGACCGAGATGCGCAGCGCCGCTTCGCCTCCGTTCGCGCCGCTGACCGCATTCATGCGGAACGTGTCGAAGCCAAAGCTGCCGCCCGAGACAAGATGCTCCTCCTCCGGCACGCTGGCCGTCGTGCGGTCGACCCAGCGCTCCACCTGCTCCTGCCGCTCCAGCCCCGGCAACCGAATATAGAACACCGCCCCGATCCAGGGCGTCTCGCCGATCCGGTACAGCGGCGAAGGATCGACGGTGCGCGCGTACGCTTCGATTCGTCCCGAGCGGCGAGCATACGTCAAGTAGGCATCGACCCACCAGGCATTGCGTCCGAGGCGTTCGAGCCTGGCTGCCACGCGCGCCCAGTCCGGCTGCGGCAGCTGGCGCACGACGCTTGGCTCGGCGCCGGCGCCGAGCAGGCCCGCCAGCGCCTCCCATGCTTCGCGGCGCTCCGACTGCCTGAGCCCGCGCTCCGTCACAGTCAGGTAGCCGATGCTGGCCATATCGAAGCCGTACTGCAGATACTTGATGCCGCTCTCGACGCTGATCAGTACGATATGCTCCGGCAGCTCCGCCGCATAGCGGGCGAACAGCGGGTTGGCCAGACTCGTCAACGTGCGGTCGACGATCACATACATCGGCTCGGCCTGGCGATGGTTCGCCAGCGCCTGCATGAGCCGCTCGAGGGGGACCGGCGGCCGCACCGGATAGCTCATCCCGGGGTCCACCAGCAGACCGCCGATCCGCTCGCCCGCTTCGATCCGGGCAATCAGCTCGGCAGAGGCAAGACATTGCGGCCGATCCAGCAGCAGCTCCGTCAGCTCGACACCTTCTCCGTAGAAGCCCTCCTGCCAGTAAAACGGCGCCTGCTGACCGGTGAAACGGCGATAGCCGAGCAGCGCCAGCTCCAGCGCCTTCATACCGGAAGATACGGTATATCCCGCGCACGGCAGGTCCTGCTCGCCCGGGCAATCGTAGTAGGCCTGCAGCACCTGTCGCTCGTACGCCTTCACCACTTCGCTGCCATAGGCGCGAGTATAGGTCCCTTGCTCGGACTGCGCATAGCCGCTCTCCTCCGGCACGCCCGGCTCAGGCGGCTTCGTTTTGACGCACGGCGTCTGCCAGTCGCTGCCGGCCAGCACGCCGCCGAGCTGCTTGTAGAGGGTGCGCAGCTCGTATTTCAACGCGAGGAATCGGTTCCACTCGCACGCCTCCGGCGCGCGGCAGCCGGCTTGGATGCTCGCTTGCAGCCGCTCCAGCCGGGCCCGGAAGGCGTCGCCCAGCTGCCTGGAAAAAGTGTCCGCGGGATACGCTCTCCCGTAGGCTTCCAGCTTACTGCGCACCCCAGCCAGCAGCCACTCCAGCTCGTCCAGATCGGCCTTGCGATCGCCGCGCTCGATCGCCTCCAGCTCGGCCGGCAGGCGCAGCGTCTCGGCGGCGAACTGCTCCGCCCAGTCGAATTCGGCGATCAACTGCTCTTTTTGCAAGTGATTCATGCTTGCTCCTCCTCTCGGCATCGGACCCGTCGGGATGCACTCTTCATCCTATATAGCCGAGGAAGGAGGATTTCAAACGCGATCGGCGGCGATGATCAGAAACATCGGCCGGCGCAGCTCGTCCCGCATGCCCGGCACGTCCATCAGATGCGCGGCGGGTGCCGGCTCCGCGACCTCGCGCACGGCAAAGCCCGCCTGCAGCAGCAGGTTCATGTACGCCGCCACGGTGCGGTGGTACTTGACCACGTGCGAGCCGAGGAAAGACGTCTCCCGACTGCCCTGCGTCTGGTACTCGTCGACCGGCCAATGCAGCCGCTCGCCCTGCGGGCCGTAATGCCAATCCTGCGCAGCCCGCGCGGTGAAGATCGGATGCTCCACGGACAGCACGAAGCGTCCGCCGGGAGCCAGGCAGCGCTGGACGCGCGCGCATACGGCTCCATAATCCTCGACATAATGCAACGCCAGCGAGCTCAGCACAACATCGAATGCCGCTTCTCCGCCGTCCAGATCTTCGATCGCACCTATGTCTTCAATCGCGCCCAAGCGATACTCGATGCGCGAGTCGTCACACTCGGCCCGCGCCCGCTCAAGCATGCGCTCCGACAGATCGAGGCCGAGCACGCGGGCGGCGCCTTGCTCCGCTGCATAGCGGCTATGCCAGCCGAAGCCGCAACCCAGATCCAGCACGCGCTTGCCCGCGAGCTCGGGCAGCATGCCGCGCAGCACCGGCCATTCGCCCGCGCCCTCCAAGCCTTGCACCGAGCGCGGCATTTGGCTATACGCCTTAAAAAAAGAAGCGTCGTCGTATTGATTTTGTTTCATGATTGATCCCCCAGTCCGTCAAGCGTACCACCTCGGCCGCACGCGCTCGAAGCCGTCGTGATCGTCCATCACGCCGCCGATGCGCTCCAGCATCGCATCCAGCTCGCCCGGCACCGTCTCGGCCGTCCAGACGGCCGACGAGATCGTGCACATCGCGACATACAAGGCGTACCGCCGCCAAAAAAGCGCGTCAGGTTCGCCTCCGTAAAAATAGCCTCGAATCTGGCCCACCGCATAAGGCACGCTCAGTTGGCGGCAAAAAAAGCCGAGCTTCAGAAAATCATGCGCCGGATCGCCCCAGTCGTAGCGTTCAAAATCGATAACACCGGCTAATTTCCCATTGCGTAAAATCAGGTTGTTCAAATGAAAATCGTCGTGCTGAAAAACGTTGGCGCTGCCGTCCATGGCATCCAAATTCGTTGCAATCCAGTCGAGCACGCGCTCGCCGCCTGCGAACCGTACCCCGAGCCTGCGATAGCGCTCCGCATACGAACGATGCTTGGCGATTTTGCGCTGCGCCCAGCCCGGCACGTCGGCGGGCGCGCCGATGCTGTGCATCAGTCGCAGCTGCTCGCCCGCCTCGCAGCCGATGCGGTATTGGGTCAGAGGCGGGTACGCGCCGATCTGCGCCTCGCCGTCTCTGCCTTCGATATAGCGCAGGAGCATGTAGCCGTTGTCCCCTTGCTCAAAAGCGCCCAGCCGCACCGGCCGCGAGCAGCGCACGTCCTTGCCCTCCAGCGTCCGCAGCAGCTCGAATTCCGCCGCGCGTGACGGCAGCGTCTGACGGTCGAACAGGCGCAGCAGGTACGAGCTGCCGTCAACCAGCGTCGCGCGGAGCTTGATATCGCCCGAATACCCCTTGTCAATCGGCTCGATCGCCACACAATCTGCCAATTCCGGGATCGCAGCGGTCAGCTCGTTCGCGCTTGGAATCGCATGATCAGCCGGGTTCATGTGTCTGTCTCCCTTCATTGCAAGGGCGGCCGTCTCGGTCGCTCTTTGTTTTTGTTCCTTCCCTACTCGCGGTTATCATCGCCCGGCTTATAGTTCGCTGCGCCGCCGATTTGCGACAGGGCGGTCGTATCCAGATTCAGATTGCCATCTTGATTGTATGTAGCCAGCGTAATTCCGCTCATATTTTGAATCGTGTGGCCATGCGCCTGCAGCTGTTGGGCCAGCCAGTTTTTGGTTTTGTGCAAATACTGCAGATTTTGTTCAACCAATGATCCGTCGATGATGAGCGGGACGGGGATGAACGTCGGGGGTGGAGACAGCTGCAAATCGGCAGGCTGAACCGGACGTTTCGCCGCTTTTGGGATGACGCTGATATGCCCCGAGCCCTCCATCAAGCAAAGCGAAATATCCGCGCAGTTTTCATATCCTTTGATTCGCAGCTGTTGAATCAACTGCTCCACCGACAATTTCGCATGCTTTAAGCCCTGCTCATCAATATCTCCCCCTCGTATGAGCACGGTTGGGCTCGAGGAAAGCCATTTTTTAAAAGGTTTCACGAGTTCCAGTCGAAGCAGAACCAAATAAACAAGCACGACGGCAAAGGAGTACCAGATGGCGACCTCCAATCGTTTCGTGACGATCGGTTCGGATATGGAATTCCCCAAAATTAAAACAATGAGCAGCTCAAAACTGGTCATTTCGGCGACGGCTTTTTTTCCAAGCAACCGCAAAAGCAGATACCCTGCCAAAAAAACGGCGATTGGCGTGCATACAAACTGATAAACAACACTCATTCCTTCGCCCTCCTTTTATGCAAAGGATGCCAAATCACAGTTGCGAGTATGCAGCGTGCTTATGCTAATCCGTGAATAGGCGGGGAACGGAATTCAAATGCTATAAAAAATGCGATTCGGGAGGTAGAAAAATGACCATTGCACCATTGCGGCAGCAAAATTCAACCGGCTTCCGCTTTAGGCACGCCCATGTACAAACGTATACGCGCGCCGCCCAGTGCGCCGCTCATTGAAATGCGCTTGTCGCTTAGCTTTATTGTATGGCTGTTACTCGCAGGCACCGCAGCTTGTGGAGTGCCGGATGTCGATCGCTTGGATCGCCACGTATCTGAGCTCCGCTACACCATCCAACAAGCGCGTTGGGACGAAACGGAAGAACTGTTAAGTCGGATCGACGATGATTTTCAATATGTGAAATTAAATCATCCCGTCTCCTTGGATCACAAATTTGAAGACACGCTTTACGAGCTGGAGATGAAAACGGCCGTGCTGGATCAATCGAAAGCATTGAAAACATGGGAGAAGCTAGCGCAACTGACGGATCGCCTGCATTGAAGCGGCGCTCGGTCACGCTGGACACGCGTTCAGCGCTCCGGACGCCGCATCCATGTCGAGCGGACATAGGCCACCTGCAGCCCGGCCCGCTCCATATTGCGGTGGCTGGCCGACAAAAAAGCGCATTGTCCGGCGACGAGGCTGCAGCCGCTGCTTGCCGCCCTGTTCAGACGGTGCCGCAACAGCAGGCCGTGCAAGCCCCTGCCCCGATAAGCCGGCATCGTCCCGGCAAAGGTGAGCGAGGCGACGCCGCCATGCTCATACAGGACCGCTGCCGCCGCAGGTTCGCCCGACACCTCAGCCAGCCAGACGCTCCAGCCGGCGCGGCCGTGCAGCACGGCATTGTTCGCCGCGACAGGCGCGATGCCGCTCGCGGGCAGCCCGAAGGCCGCGCAATGAATCGCGGCATAGGCGTCATAGTCGCCTGCGCCCGCTTGACGAATCACTACGCCTGGCGGCAGTTGAAGCGGCTGCTCGATCGGCGGCCCGGCCATCGAGGTGTGATGCCCGGACGGAATAAAGCCTCTGTCCCCAAGCGCCTCCAAGAGCGGCGCGTCCACACGGGAAGGCACGAGCTCGAATTGGACCTTGCGACCGCGGGCGGCATAAAAATCGAGGATGGCGTCAAGCTCGCCTGCGTCGTCCGAAGACAGTCCCTTGACCGTATTGAAGCCCGGCCACGGCATCGTTCGGCTATACAGGCACAATGCCGAGCCGAAGCGTCTGAGTTCGATGCCCTCCGGATTGCCTTCGCGCTCTTGCATCGCCAGCAGCCGATCCTCGGTATAATCGACCTCCGAGCGCTCGATTGCGGCGATCGTCTCCGCCGTTGCCAATTGCATCTCCATCACGCTCCCTTTTGTTTAATCCTACCATCGAAAAGTCAGCCTCGTCCATAAGCGTCGTGCCGTTCTGACTGTTTCAGAACTTAATCCTGCGCTTTTTTTACCATTATTACTGGCAAATGACTGCCGACAAGCTGCTATAGGAAGTCATTGCAGGTTAAGAAAGCTGCAGCAAACGTATGATTTCGCCATCGATTGCTGCCTCACTTACCTTCTTGAATCCCAGTGCTTCATACAACGCTCCGGCAATCCGGTTATCCGGGCGGTGTCCGATCATGATTCGCTTGCATTTCATGGAGCGCATATTCGCGATGAGCTCATGCATGGCTGACTTTCCGAAGCCTTTACCTTGATGCTTTTCATCGATCATCAAGGCCGGTATCCAATAGTTTCCCTCCTCGTCCGGATGCTTGCAAAAAACAATAAAACCGACTAGATCAGTCTCCCAATATACTGCACGCAGTTCAAAATCATCCACAAATTTAGACTCAGCGATCCAATAAACAACAGGTGCCGGAAAAACTGGTTGTTGCTCGGGTTTAACTTTTAGTTTCGTACACGCATACCAGTTATCGGCCGACACGGGCTCAAGATGAATTCCCATTGAACGTTCCTCCTGAAATGGATGAATTTTTGAACAAAAAAACCGCAGAACTATCCTGCGGCATACGCAAAAAAAAATGCCGCAAGAAACCTATAAGGTCTCCTGCGGCATCGGAACGGCTATGTGTCATCAACTAGTTGCACATAGCGTTTAAGATCCTTGTTCGTCCGAAGAGACCAATGTGTGGTAAGCATATGGATTATGCGCATTCATCATTCGTTTTTTCATTTCACATCAGCCTCCTTGCCAAATTTTATAACGTTATTATATGCATGTCATTCGCTTGTGTCAATGACCACCCAATTCTATACTCCGCTTGTGCCGTACCGATGATACGGTTCCCTGGGTCAACCGTCAATCAATCCCAGCAGGCGCAGCAGGCGCGCCAGCACGACCGCGCTCTGTGCGCGTGTCGCTTGGGCCTGCGGTGCGAATGCGCCATCTGCGACGCCTTGCATCAGCTCCAGTCCTACTACGGTGATGACGGCGTCGGCTGACCAGCGGGAGATCGTATCTGCATCGGCGAAGCGGTCCAGACCAGCTGGCTTCAGCAGCCCTACGGAATTGCGGCCGGTGAAGTCGGCGGCGCGCACCAGCATGACCGCCAGCTCTTCACGCGAAATCGTCGCATTCGGCCGCAGCGTGCCGTCGGCATTGCCCGCGATCAAGCCCGCCCCATACGCTGCGCGCGCCGCTCCGGCATACCAATCGGTCGGCGCCACATCCGCGAACGGGAGTGCCTGGTCCGCCGAAGCTTGCGTCAAGCCAAGTGCGCGCACCAGCAGAGCCGTAAATTCCGCACGCGTAATCGGACGGTCCGGCTCGAATGCGTGCGCCGCTGTCCCCTCCAGCAGCCGCTTGGCGGCCAGCAGCTCGATCTCGCGCCGGGCCCAGTGCGCTGCGACATCGTCCAAGCGACGCTCAGACGAAACGGCCGCGAAAAGACTGCCCTGCGGTGCATAAAACGTAGCTGCGGGCGCGCCGTCTACTGTGCCGAAGACGGCGGGGACGAAATGCGGCTGCAAGCGATCGTCCAGCCACAAGACCGTCGATGTCTTCGTAGAAGCCCCCTCGCGCAGCTCAAATGCCCGTTCCAGATACAGACCGTCAAAATCGCGAAGCTCACTTGCTCCTGCAAGCAAGACAAATTCATACGGGGCGGCAAGGAGGGTCGCCTCTCCGTCAAGCGCGGCCAGCCCTCGGGCCACTTGCGATTCCGCCGCAGTCGAAGCCACGGCAATGACGATGGTCGGTTCTTCGTCGGGTGCGGCATCCTGCCACACGCGCAGCGGCACTGTAAATGACGCGCCGCGCACGACCAGGCGCAATTCGGCGGCGGGCTGCTGCTCCAGGATGCTGCGCACCGCTGTACCGGGGAGCTCCAACCGTACAACCGGTACTGGATTGTCGACCTTCAATGTCACCCGTGCGGCTCCATCAAAGGCTGCTGCCAGGAGCCGAGCGGCGGGAAGCACGCGCAGCTGCGGTCTGCCATCCGCACTGGAGCCGTACAAGGCCGTCACGGGGACCGATTGGCCGTCGAGCCGAATGTGCAGCTGCTGCGAATCGAGCTCGGATTGCGGCTTGCCGGGCTGCGGTCCCGGTTCGGGCTCTGGCTCTGGCTCTGGCTCGGGTTGAGGTTCTGGTCCCGGCTCCGGCTCTGGCTCGGGTTCGGGTTCGGGTTCCGGATCAGGATCGACCGGAAGGAGCAGGGCCAGCTCGATAGCGCCGGTCTGGACGGTCTCTCCCGCCACGACCGACACCAGCCGCTCCTCGCTGACGTAGCCGTCCGCCTCGACCGCTAGCGGGTGCGTCCCCGCGCTCAAGCCCTCCAGTCGAAACTGCCCGTCGACATCCGTCCATGTCGAATCGCCCTGGATCGTCACGCGCGCCTCGGGGATCGCCACGCCTGCCGCGCTGTACACGGCGCCTGCGACCGCGCCGGTCAGCGGCGGCGGAACCTCGACCGTGACCGCCGTGCTCGCGGTATGGCCGCCGTCCGTCGTCGTGACGGTAATCGTCGCAAGGCCCGGCTCCACGGGCGTCACCTGCCCCGTCGCATCCACTGTCGCGACCTCGGGCGCGCTCGAGCTCCACGTCACAGCCGGGTCGGTCGCATCCGCCGGCGCGACGACCGCGCTGAGCGCCGACGCTGCGCCTCCCGCGGTCAGCGTGAGACTAGCTGGCGTCAGCGTCACGCCGCTCACCGCCACAGGCTGGCGAATATGCGCCGCCGTGAGCATTACCCGGCTCCACGCCCAGATCGCGCCGCCTGTATCCGTCTCATAGACGATCAGCGCATCTCCCTCCCGAGCGCCTGAGATGTCCGAGCCGAGTGCGTAGGACAAGGCGTCGCCGGGCAACTGCTCGCCGCGCAGCGGCCGCTGCTCGATCCCCCCATCGTCGAGACGGTAAGCGAAGGCGTGGCCCGCCATCTCCGTCGCGGCTGTGAACGATACGCTGCCCAGCGCCGTGCCAGGCAGGACGGACAGCCCTTGCACCGGCGACGCATCCTCGGATACTTCGAGCTGCAGCGACGCCGTGGCCGCCGCCTCCCCCGCATCGGTCGCCACGACCGACACGTCGAATCGCCCGCTCTGCTCCGGCGTGCCGGCGATTGCGCCGCCGCTGTTGAGGGTCAGCCCCTCCGGCAATCCGCTCGCTTGCCAGCTCAAGCCTTGCGCAGCGCCGTCGAAGCCTTCCAGCACTGCCGTATACGGCATGTCTTTTTTGCCGGTAGGCAGCGAATCGCTCAGCACCTGCGGCCGCAGGTACGGATAGCCGTCGTTGACACTCGGAGCAATCGCCCAGGCCGCTGCGTAATCCCAACCCGCGTATTCGGATTGCGTCCGCATCTGCGATGTGGTCAATGCTGCGATGCCTGGCTGCGCGTCACCGTAGGCGCCTGCAGGTTGACCGGTGGCCTCGAGATCGAAATAATTGTCCGTCATTGTCCATTCAAAATCCAGTCCGCCAATCAAGCCGCCGCTAACCATATACATGGCGCTGCCGGAGACCGGCCCTGCCGCATAGCTCGTCGCCAGACTGCCGAAGATGAATTGTCCGATCAAGCCGCCGATATGCAGATAGCCGCCGTCCACGCTCGTCACCGCGCCGGTCGCGTAGGCATCCCGCGTCGACCCGGCCCCGTGCGATCCGATCAAGCCGCCGGCGTATACATTGGGGGCTGTGCCCCCGGTAACTGCAACTCGCGATGACACGCGGCTGATGGACGAATTGACGGCAAGGCCGGCCAGACCACCTGTCGCAGTAATTGTGTCGTCGACGCCGCCGGCGACGCGCCCGGATGCCGCCACGAACGTGACGCTGGCGCCGTCTGTCTTCCCGGCAAGCGCACCGGCGTATTGAGCGCCGGATAGGTCGACATCCAGGCTCAGGTGCCGGGCCGTACCGGACAGGGTGCCAAATAATCCGGCCTCCTCCAGACTGCTGTCAAGGGTCAGGCCTGTAAGGCTATAGCCGCCGCCGTCGAATAGGCCGGTAAAGGCCGGCGCGCCGTTGCCGCCGATCGGCACCCAGTCGTAGCCGGTCAGATCAACGTTGCCGTCGAGCCGAAGCTGCGCCTCAAGATAGTCCGCTTGATGCGCGCTCACATAAGCGAGCTGTGCGGCGGTCGACACCGTGACCCAGCCTTGCCGGACCGGCGGCGCCTCGGAATCGGGTCCCGCTCCTTGCGCGCGCGGGATCAGGCCTGCCATGCTCATGGATACGAGCAGCAGGCATAGACTGATGAATGGGATGCGTTGCATCACTGCTGGCGACCTCCTCTTGCTTGCTGTCATTTCATAGAGTCGCCTTATAGTATATGATAGAAGCACAATGCGAAGTGTCTCAAAAATGATTCACGCGGATCCGCGGGAAGACGATCGGAGGATGACGGAAGAGATGACGACGGCGCGCATGATCAGTCGCGAACGAGAGCTGGAGCTGCTGCGGCAGTGGCAGGGCAATCCCGGTGCAAGCACGACCATTCTGTCGATCTGCGGCATCGGCGGCATCGGCAAGACGACGCTGCTCGCACAGATGGCGGACGAGGCCAGACGAGCCGAGCTGCCGGCTTTGTGGCTGGACGGGCAGAGCGAGCTCGTCACGCCCGCCGCCTTCCTGAACGCGCTCGAGCTCGGGCTCGCCAGCGCGTACAACCGGACCCGTCCGCATGATGTGTCTCAGCTCGATTTTGTGACAGCCGAGCTTCACAGTCGTCCCCATCTCGTGCTGGCGGATCATTGCGAAGCGACCCTGCCGGCCGTCTACGGCTGGCTGCTGGCTGCTTTTTTGCCCCGCCTCGACGCCGCTCGCGTGCTGTTCGTATTCGCCTCCCGCAGCGGCCTGCCGCTGCGCTGGCACACGCATCCGCAGTGGGGGCCGCGCACCGTCAAGCGCCCGCTGGAGGTATTCACACGCTCTCAAGTGCAAGCGTATCTGGCGCACAGCGGCCTGGACGAAGGGCGAAGACGCCTCATCGGACAGCGCAGCGAGGGCCATCCGCTGCTGCTCGCGCTCACTGTCGATCTGGTGCGGAGCCGGACCAGGGATCGGCAAGACCCGCAGCCGGACATCCCCGCCGCCCTGAGCGCCGATTTTTTGCGCGAGGCCGCATCCCCGACGATCTACCGCGCCATGACGGCGCTCGCCCTGCTGCCGGCCGCCGACCAGCAGCTGCTGTCGGCGCTGCTGGTCGAGCCCCTGGACGATGCCGCCTACCGCGATCTGGCGCAGCTATCCTGCGTCCGCCAGACGCGCGACGGCCTCGTGCTGCACCCGGTTGTGGCGCAGCTGCTGCGCGCCGACTGGCAGAGCCGGCACGTCTCCCAATTCCAGCGGATGCGCAGGCGGGCCTTCTCCCTCTTGTCCGACGCCTATCCTCAGGCGCAGCGCAGGCGGCAGATGGCGATCGCCGCGCACGTACTCGAGCTGTATCGGGCGTACTTGCCCGCTGCGAGCAGCTACGCGGACTTCTCCATGTACCTGCCGCCCGCTGCGCAGGAGCCGTATCGTCCCGAGGATCTGCCGGAGCTGCTGCGCCTGCTGACCGACTCGGTCGCAGGCGGCGACTGGCAGACCGAGGCGGTGCCTGCGCAGACGTACCCGGCGCTGCTCGAGGAACTGGTGCGAAGCAGTCCCGGCGGCGTGTTTGTGGTGCGCGACGAGACGGCCCGGCCGCTCGCCTTCTGTGCAGGGCTGGAGCTGCATGCCCGGACCTGGCCGCTGCTGGAGCGCTATGCGCCGGGCTTGCTCGACCTGCTCGGTGCGGATGCCTACGCGCTGCGTCGTCTGCCGCCGGAGCAAGCCGACACTGTGCTCGTGCTGCTGGCCGCCGTCGACACCGATCAGACGCTGTATGCGCCCGAGGCGCTTGGCGCGCTGCTGCTGCAGCATTGGCTGATCGCGATGACGCGCGGCAGGCGCGGCATCCTCGCCACGGCGGACCCGCAACTGAACGCATTGCTGCCGCAGCTCGGCTTCACAGCGCGCGGCACGCTTGGCGCCTCCGGCATGACGGAGACGGCGACTCTTACAGGCTGGGAGATCGATTTTCGGGAGGAGCGCTTTCCGGCGTGGATAGCGCGCATTGTGCGGCAGACTGATCATACGCCGCTCGCTCCCCAAGATGCATCCGCCCGTTCGGATACCTTCGCCGCAGCCGATCCGGTTGAGTTATCATATGGACAGGATGCGACCATGCCTTCGCTTGCGGGCATCCGGCCGGCTCAGACTGCAGTTGCGACGCAGCCGGATGTGGCCAGCGCATTCTTGTCCTGGCGCGAGGTTCAGACCCTGCTCAAGCAGTTGTTCGAGCCTGGGCCACATCACCGGTCACTCGCGCTTCCTGGCCCTCGGACGTTCGGTCCGGAGGCGCTCGCCCAGCTTGAGGCCATCCTCACGATGGCCGAGCCCCCTTATCCGCTGACGGCCAAGGAGCAGGCGATCCTGCGGGAGATCTATCTGCGGCGAACCCGCAACAAAAACGAGCTCGCCGAGCATTTCCACGTCAGCCGGGCGACCTTGTATCGCCAGACCCGTACCGCGCTGCAGCATCTGGCGCATGTCGTGAATCGCAATTCTGGATAGCATCGAGCATCAAATTGCCCCTCATGGTTTTACATCCTAAAAAAAGCGAGCGGCCTAAGCGGCCGCCCGCGTCCCTTCCTTGCGCTCCTTGATCCAGAAGATCGCCCCGAAGACGATCACCCCCGCCCCGGCCAGCAGCGAATTGTAAAAAAAGGTCTCCCGCATACCGATCGCATCGCTCGTGATCCCGCCGAAAAAGCTGCCGATCATGCGCGCCACGCCAAGGCAGAGCAGTGCATGGAGCGTCTGTCCGCTCGCCTTGAGCTCGCCGGGCACCTCGCGATTGATGACGATCGCCATCGTCACCGTCAGCACGATGAAGATGACGCCGTGCAGCGCCTGCGCCGGGAACATCCACCACGGATTCTCGATGATCGAGTACACATACCAGCGCACAGCCGTGGCAATACCTGCCCCGAGCAGAATATACGAGATGCGCACCCGTTTGAACAGATACGCCGACAGCAGGAGGAACGGAATCTCGCTGAGCGACGAGACGAGCATCGACCAGCCGACCCAGGCGTTGGTCGCGCCGAGCTCCTGGAAGTAGAGCGGGAAGAACGAGTAGTAATAGCCCAGCGTCACATGGAACAGGAAGCTCGCCGCCATATACAGCATCAGCTTGCGGTAGCGGAAGAGCATGCCCATGTGCATTTTGACGCCGTGGCTCTGATGCCCTTCCACGCGCGGGAAGCGCAGCACGAGCAGCAGGCAGATGCAGAAGACAGCCGCGTTGACCGGGAACAGCAGCCCGACCTGCTCGTTGGCAATGAAACCGAACACGACCGACATGATCGCAAAGCCGAACGTGCCGCCCATCCGGATCAGGCTGAAATTGCCGCTGCCGCGCCGGTCCAGCACCTCCAGCGTAATCGCGTCTCCGACGGCAAACACCGGGGTCTGAAAAAACATGTACAGGCAGATCAGCACGAGTACAAAAATAAAATGCCCGGACAGCGGGAACACGAGCATGCAGATCGCGCTTCCCCCAAGGAGCATCATCAGAACGCTGTTCTTGGTCTGGGCCCGGTCGCCGACCGTGCCCCAGAACGGCTGCGCCAGCACCGCAACCAGGGGGCCGACCGACAGCAGCAAGCCAATCTGGGTATTGGAAAAGCCGATGTGCTCGAAATAAACCGGCGCGAACGTCCCGTACACCGCGTTAACCATATAAACAAAAAAATAAAACCAGACAAGTGTATGTAATGGTGTAGACATGTAAGACTTCCTTCTTCGGATAGAGTGAGCCTGTACAGCGCGCAGCCGCCTCGGACAAGCGAGGCGCGATCGGACAAGCATCCCTCCATTATAGTCGCTGACACCGGATATGGGAAGAAGGGACGGCGAATTGTTCGCCTCCGCTACTCCGACTCGCGCTTCTTCGCCTTATCCTTCCGACCTCGAGCGCGTCAAAATGCTGGTAGCGGATCGGGAAGCTCGCGCCAGTCGCCCTCCAGTTCCTCCGCGGTGAGCAGCGCCGTGTCGAGCGTGCGCACGATCTCGCGCTGGTCCATGTCCACTCCGATGAACACGAGCTTGGTGATCCGGTCTCCCCACTTGTCGTCCCAATCCGGCGTCTTGGGATAGTCGCCGCCGAAATACGCCTGCCGCTCCTCCTCGGATAACGCCGCGATCCACAATCCGGCAGGGGACAGCTGCCGCGAGACGCCGGCCTGGCTGAACGAAATGGCCATGTTGTTGCGCGTCGCCAGCCAGAGCAGTCCCTTGGTGCGCACGATCGGTTTGGGCCACTTGGCCATCCACTTGAGTAGCCGCTCCGGATGGAATGGCGTTTTGCGCGCGTAGACGAACGAGGAGATGCCGTATTCTTCGGTCTCCGGGGTATGATGCTCCCGCTGCAGCTCCCGAATCCACCCCGCTGACTGGCTCGCCGCCTCAAAGTCAAAGCGATGCGTATCCAGAATCTGCTTGGGATCGATCCGGCCGTGCGTGGTTCGAATCATCCGGGCACGGGGCTGCAGGCTGCGCAGCGCAGACTCCAGCCGGGTTAGCTCCTCTTCGCTGACCAGATCGCACTTGTTGACAATCAGCACGTCGCAAAATTCCACCTGCTCGATCAGCAGATGCACGACGCCGCGCGTATCCTCCTCGGCGGCGTGCTGCCCCCGGTCGCGCAGCGTCTCGCGTGTATGATAATCCTGCCAGAAATGATAAGCGTCGACGACGGTTACCATGCAATCGAGCCGGGTCAGCTTCGACAAGTCGATGCCCAGCTCCTCGTCGACATAGGTGAAGGTCTGCGCGACCGGCAGCGGCTCCCCGACCCCCGTCGATTCAATCAGGATATAATTGAAGCGGCCTTCCCTGGCCAGGCGCTCCACCTCCTGCAGCAGGTCGTCGCGCAGCGTGCAGCAGATACAGCCGTTGGACATCTCCACCAGCTTCTCCTCGGTGCGGCTCAGCCCGCCGCCGCCTGCGATCAGATCGGCGTCCACATTGACCTCGCTCAGATCGTTGACGATGACTGCGACACGCAGCCCTTCGCGATTGTTCAGGACATGATTGAGTATGGTCGTCTTGCCGGCGCCCAGGTAGCCGCTCAGCACGGTAACCGGGATCCTGGTCGGCGCTTCGTGTTCGTTGGAATTGGAATCTAGTAGTGTCACTGGTGAATACCTCCTTCATCGATCTTGTCTGTCTACGTCAGGCCGCCGAGCAGGCCAATCGCCAGCGCCATGAGCGCTGCCGTCCCGAGTGAAGTCAGCGCTTGCTTGCCGGCCAGCGCGGCGGCATAGCGGGCGCCGAGCTCCTTGCGCACCGTCCACAGCGTGACCAGACATGCCGTCAGGGTCGAGGCCAGATACACGAGGACGAATATTTGCCCTGCCGTCATGGCCTGCACCAGCTCGCCGCCGCCCTGATTGAGGACGAGCAGGCCGTCCTTGCGCAGCACGGAAAAAAGCACGCCGGGCGCTGCCTCCGCGGGCAAGCCGAAGCCTTGCAGCAGCGGTCCGGTAATGCCTGCGATCCGCTCGAGCAGACCGCTCTGCTGCAGCAAGGCCGCCGCTACGCAGATGCCGAGAAAGATCGGCATCGCCTGCAGCAAAAATTGCCGCACCGTCGCCCTGAGGCGCCAAAGGGACGCGCGCAGCCGCGGACGCTGCACGAAGGTCGCCGTGTCGTGGAGCGGTGCGGCATGATTGCGCGTCCGCTGCCCCTTCTCCTGCCACAGCCGGGTATGGAGCGCGCCGACCAGTACCAGTGCGCCGATGTAAGGCACAAACAGCCACGGTCGCCCGGCCGAACCGAACAAAGAGAGCGAGGCGCCAATCTGGTAGCTGCAGGCCGAGCCAAAGGCGATCAGCGAAACGCAAGACTTGCGGGTGCAGGCGCTGCAGACTCGGCTCTGATAGACGGCCACGACATTGCAGCCGAACCCGGACAGCACCGGGATCAGATCGCGTCCGCTCAGCCCGATGCGGCGCATCCAGCCGTCCAGCGCATCGGTGATGCGATCCTTGAGGCCGCTCTCCTCCGTCAGTGCCACGCTCAGGCCGAGCAGCGCCACAACCGGGAAGGCCCACAGGAACGAGTACCAGCCGAGCGTGAGCAGTCCGTAATCGCCTACCAGCAGCGCTTGCGCCAGCGGCGACGCGCCGTCCAGCACCTGCACCAGCGGCTCGATCAGATATCGGTCCGCCACCGGCTGGAGGGCGTTCGAGAGCAGGTACGCCAGCCAGACCGGCCCGGCGAACATCAGCAGCGTCGCCGCCAGCGCCAGCGGCCGGCCCCATCGCGCGTGCTCGAACCAGGTCGTCTGCGGCCGCAGACCCGGAAAATCCGAAGCTAGCGTGTGCCGCGCGCCAGACCGGATCGGCGCGGCAGTCGTACAGGCGCGCAGCAACGCTCGACGAAGCTCGGGGCCGACGCTGCGCGCATCGGCTGTCACGACAGGAATACCGAGCCAGTCCGTATAGTAATGCTGCAGGCGCTCGATCTGCGAGGGTAGCTTGTCGGCGAAGGTCAGCACGAGCGCGGCCGGCCGGCGTCCGGTCGGCACGGCGTCCAGCAGCCGCGGCAGCTCGTCCGCGGCGTGCGTAGCCCGCACCACCAGCATCACCGTATCGGCGGCGGCAGCGGCGTCCAGCGCGGTACGGGTCGTCTCGCTGTCGTCGCTCAGCCGTATGCCTGGCAGATCGGCCAGCTCCAGCTCCGCCGCGAGGCGCGCACGGCGCGCCTGCACCGTCGAGCCGCGAAAATTCGCCACCGTTCCCGTCCGGTCGCCCGTCAAGCCGCGAAACAGCGCCGACTTGCCGGCCGATTCGAATCCGACCAGCATCATTGTCCGCGAGCCGGCCCGCTCGCTCTGCCCGGCGGTCCGTCCCGCAGGCGGGGACGTCAGCACTGGCAATCCTCCTCGCAGCAGCTCAGATCATCCAGCAGCATGCCCCGTTCCTGGTAGACGCTCAGGGCTTCGGTGTCCAGTCCCAGCCGCTCAGCTACCGCTCCCGCGACGACGCCGAAGCGCTGCCGGAATTTGTAGATAAAGCAGAGCAGCAAATGGCCGTGCGCCACGCCGGGACCGCAGACGAACAGACCGGACGTCTGCGTGGACTCGTCGTGCTTGCCCAGCATCACGGCGCCATGCACATCCCTCTCGAACAGATGGCTGACCAACTGGAGGCTTCCCTTGAACCCCGTGGCGAGAATCGGCGGTTGGTCCGATTGGACGAAGCGGCTCTCGCCTACGCCATTTTCGCAATAGACGAGATAACGCCCTTGCGCGGCGTCATGCTCGATCCACTTGACCTCCCAGCCCGCAAGCAGATCCATGCGTCCGTCCGGCGAGTCGCGCAGCCGGTCCTTGGTAAAGGGCGACAGCTCGACGCTCGGATCGCTGCTGCCCTTCTCCGTCCAGCGGCCGTTGCGGTCGATCAGCGTGACCCGCTTGCCCAGCCGACTCAAGTGGATCGCCGCGTCGGCGCCGCTCTCGTAGCCGCCCACGATGACCGCCTCTTCGCCCGGCCAATCGCGCCAGCTGCGGATTAGACTGCTGTGTACGCCGTGCTCCGCCCCGGGAAAAGCGTCCAGCCGCGGATACTGGAATTCACCGGCCGCCCAGACGACAAAGCGACTCCGGAGCGGACCGGCCGAGGTCCTCAGCTCGAAACCGCCGCCTTCGCACGACTGTACATCGGTCACATCGACGCCGGTCCTTACGGGCAATTCGCGATAAGCCGCCACACCCTCCAGGTAATCCGCGTACGCCTTACCGGACGGATGCTCCGTGCCGAGCGTATACGCCGGCGAAGTCGTCGGCGAGATCGCGTTCAGATCCAGCATGCCGTAGGCATTGCCGGTGAAGGATGGCGTGATCATCCGCATCTCCTCCGGCCACATGCGGAAGGAAGCGCCGATAACGGCGCGCTCCAGAATACATAGACGCTCGACCTTCAGCTCCTGCAGGATACTGCCGACGCCGAGTCCGGCCGGACCGCCGCCGACCACGATACAATCGAACGATTCCATCTGCAACCCTCTTCTTTATTGTAAATTTTACTATTTAAGAAATCCAAAACAAGCCTTCCCGGTCCAGCTCAATCTGCTCCAGCTGCGCCTCGAAGTCCGGGTGCGGCGCAATCGAGCAGACAGTCGCCCAGTCCTCATTCGCCGCCGGCGCATACACGTCCCAGCCCTGCTGCGATGGACGCAATTGCGCAATCCGTGTGCGATCCCAGCAGCGCCGCTCGTAATCCGGGCGTTCCTCGTACAGGGCCAGGCCTTCGGCGCTCCACGCATACGCGAGCCGGACTTCACCGCGCAGATCGCGCGGCACCTTGCTTGCGATATAGCCGTCGAGCACCTTCTCCAGCCTGCGCTTCGTCAACAATTCCATGTTGTCCGTTCCCCTCCCCGGATGATCAGCTCGTTTACCAGCTTGCCTTTTTCACGCCGGGAATTTGCCCTTTATAAGCCAGCTCGCGGAAGGCAATCCGCGATACCTTGAATTTGCGCAGGTACGCGTGCGGACGGCCGGTCAGCTCGCAGCGGGAATGCAAGCGCGTCGGCGAGGCATTGCGGGGCAGCTTGCTGAGTGCTGCATAATCCTTGTTTTCTTTCAATTGCTTGCGTTTCTCCGCATACTTGGCGACTGTCGCCTGGCGCTTCCGCTCCTTGACGATTTTCGATTTCTTGGCCATGTTTGTGTTTCGCTCCTTTATTCGTAATAATTACGTATTTTAGCAGAAGGAGCTGCTCAAGGCAACCCCTCCTTGTACAAGCCATGCCTAGGCTTCGATATGCCAGCCCTCCGCTTCCTGCTGCATGGTCCACAACCGGGCGTACAGCCCGTCCGCCGCGCGCAGCTGGCTATGCGTGCCCTGTTCGATCAGTCGCCCTTGGTCGAGGACGACAATGCGGTCGGCGTGCTCGATCGTTTTCAGCCGATGAGCGATAATGATCACGGTTTTGTCAGCTACGAGCGCATTGATCGCCTGCTGCACCGCCAGCTCATTCTCCGGGTCGAGCGAGGCGGTCGCCTCGTCCAGCAGGACAATCGGCGCATCCTTGAGCAGCGCGCGTGCAATCGAGACGCGCTGCTTCTCCCCTCCCGACAGCGTCGATCCCCCCTCGCCGACCGGTGTGTCGTACCCTTGCGGGAGCGACTGGATGAAGTCGTGACAGCACGCGCGCCTCGCGGCCTCCTCAATCTCCTCCTGCGTCGCGTCCATACGGCCGACGCGGATGTTGTTGCCGATCGTGTCGCGAAACAGATAGACATCCTGGAATACCATCGAGATCTGCTGCAGCAGATGCTCCGGATTCGCCTCGCGCACCGGCGTGCCACCGATCGTGACGACGCCTTGCTGCACGTCCCAGAAGCGGGCGATCAATCGGGTCACCGTGCTCTTGCCGCTGCCCGAAGGTCCGACGAGCGCGGTAATGCTCCGCGGCTCAATCGCGAGTGACAGCTCAGGGAGGACAGGGGAATGCCGTTCGTAGCCGAATGTCACACGATCAAATACGATCGGGCCGCTCGCATCGACAAACCCGACTCCCTCGAGCGGGCTCTCCTGCCGGACCTCCGTAATACGGTGCGCACTGTAGGCGGAATAGCGCATCTCCGTATAGCTCATCAATACTGCGGTGAGCGGGTCGAATACCCGAATGCCGACGAGCAGGAAGAGCAGGAACGCGGAGAGCGACAGCGAGCCCCCGGCAAGCAGGTAGCTGCCGACCCCGATCATGACAGTGAAGCCCGAGCGCATCAGCAGCATGGCGCCCATGACGAGCGGGCCGAGCAGCCCCTCGATCCGGATCGAGGCGCGCATCAGCCGCTCGAAGGCAAGCCGCAGCCGTTCGAAGCGTTCGCCGCCCATGTGATGGGCCTTGATCTCGCGGATCCCCCCTAGATACTCCTGGAGCCGGCTGGAGGCCTCGTTTTTGGCGCGGACATGATCCTCGCTGAGCCGTGTCTGCAGACGGCCGGTCAACTGCAGCAGCAGCGCGCCGAACGGAATCGCGATGAATAGCGCCAGCGCCATTCGCCAGTCCAGGGCTAACAGACCGGCAGCCGCCAGCGCAGGCAGCATCAGAGCGCTGACCAGCTGCGGCAGATTGTGCGAGATTGTATGTTCGACTTGCCCGTAGTCGCTGAGCAGCAGATTGGTCATATCCCCCGGATCGCGCTTGCCGAAATAACCGAGTGACAGTCGTCGTACGTGCTCGGCCAGCTTCAGCCGGCCGGATGCGGCGAGACTGTAAGCTGCCTTGTACGATCTGTCGTACAACAGGGCGTAAGTCCCGTAGGAGACGCCCAGCCAGACGAGCAGCATACCGCTGACCAGCCACATGCGCCCGGTGTCCAGGCCGCTGTCGGGCTCGGCGACGGATTGATACAGCGTGTGAAAGAGATCGACCAGCAGCGCGGCCGGAACGATTCTGACCAGGCCGTCCAATAGCGATGCGACAACGGACGGCAACAGACTGCGCGGTTCTCCGCCCGAAATATCATAAAGGTATTGTCTCATCCCGCGCTCCCCCCTTGGGCGGCGGCGTTTCGCGCCGGATATGACCCGAGCCGCCAACCCGCTGAATGGATATGTGCCTGCCACATCTGTTCGTACAGCCCGGCTTGCGCGCGTAGCGCATCATGCGTGCCGCGTTCGACAACCCGCCCCTGCCGGATCACCAGGATCTGCTGTGCATTGCGGATGGTGGACAGCCGGTGCGCGATCATGAGCACGGTTTTGCCGCGAATCAGTCGGGACAAGCCCGCCTGAATATTCTGCTCGTTCTCCGCATCGGCATAGGCTGTGGCCTCGTCCAGCACGAGGATCGGCGCGTCCTTGAGAATCGCGCGCGCTATCGCAATGCGCTGCGCCTCGCCGCCGGACAGATTGGTGCCTCCTTCGCCGATCCTGGTAGCGTAGCCGTCCGGCAGACGCATGATGAACGCATGGCAGCAAGCCGCCTCTGCGGCGGCGATCACGGCTTCGCGGGAGGCGGCGGTATTGCCCATTCGAATATTGGCCTCGATGGTATCATAGAACAGATGCACGTCCTGGAAGACGAACGAGACAGCAGCCATCAGGCGCGCTGTGCCAATCTCGCGGATGGGCACGCCGCCGATCGCAATCTCGCCGCTCGTCACGTCCCAGAAGCGAAGTAGCAAATTCGCAATCGTCGACTTGCCGCCGCCCGATGGCCCGACGAGTGCGGTCAGCGCGCCTGCCGGCGCAGTAAAATCGATCTCATGCAGCGCCGGTTTGTAATCACTGCTGCCTGGCTCCGCATAGGCAAATGTCACACCGCGATAGACAATATCGTAGGCATCAGGATTGCGCGGCGCTGCCGGTT
Organism: Paenibacillus sabuli; assembly: GCF_014705605.1. Lineage (GTDB taxonomy): Bacteria > Bacillota > Bacilli > Paenibacillales > Paenibacillaceae > Paenibacillus_D > Paenibacillus_D sabuli. Next base: position 65,805 of record NZ_JACXIZ010000015.1, on the reverse strand, counting down.
CCGGCGTCAAGGGCTCGGCAAAAATCGCGGCAATGCGCTTGTTGTTCTCCACGACATCGCGCAGCCCGCCCCCGATGAGCATCAGCTTGAGCAGCGGCGCCGACAAGCTCGGCGCAAGAATCAGAAACAGGATGAACGTCAAGGCGAACGACTGGCTGCCGGCCTGTCCGCTGGCTAGAAGGATCCCGGCCGGCACCACAAAGGTGAACAACGAGCTGATCAAAACGAAAAACAGACTGTACGGCGTCTTGCAAATCGCGGTAATATGCAAGGAAATGTCCCGGTAGCGCTGGACGGCGTCGTGAAAGGTTAAGAATGATTCGGCCTTGATGCCAAATATTTTTACCGCCGGCATCCCGCGCACGTATTCGACGCCGGTGGCGTTCATTTCTTCCACAGCCTGCTGGTAATCGCGATACGCCTGCCGGCCTTCGGCACTGAGAAATACCCGGCCCTGCAGCCAGAAGCCAAGCACGATCGGTATAAACGAAACGAGTGCCAGCCATGGATCGAGCCAGAACATATAGCCGATCAGCAGCAACGGAATCACGAATGCGGTGACAAGATCGGGAAGCTGGTGAGCGATGAAATTTTCCAGCTTCTCTACGCTTGATTCGATGATTTTTTTGACTTCGCCGGAAGCTGTGCGCGTATGGTAGCCCATCTGCACGCCTGCGACGTGCCCGGACAGCCTGACGCGCAACCGGTACAAGATGCGAAAGGCCGCAATATGCGAGCACATGCTGCCAGCATACAGTGCAAGCAGCGAGGCCAGCATCGCAACAAACGCCAGGACGCCCCAGCGAAGCAGCGCCTCGGCGCCGATTGCGGCGGGTGCCTGAGCCTGCTGCAGCATCTCCTTGATAATCTGGTACACCGCGACAAAGGGCGCAAGCTGCAGTACGCCGGAACATACACTCAGTACAGCGGCCGCCAGCAACAGCCCTTTCTTTTCTCCCGCAATGGCCAGCAATGCGGACAGTTCGGTATTTTTAGTCTTGCGGTTCATCGATATTCTCCTCTCCCATACCTGCAAATCCAAATTTATTGAGAACAATTCTCAATAAATTTCAGTGTAAGGGAGCGGCGTTGCTGCGTCCATACCCGATCGGGAGCCGAGCTACCCGATCGGGATTTTTTGAAAATGACAGAATGTACAGGACTGGCCTATCGCAGACCGATGATTCGTTCCGTGCGAAGGGAACTCGGATTGCAGTGAAATGCGCGCTGAAAAGCGCGCGAAAAATGCTGGCTATTGGCATAGCCGACGCGCTCGGCTGCCTCGCGCACCGTTACGCCTTCCACCTCCAGCATGCGGCGCGCCGCCATCATTCGCTTGTCGAGCACATAGGCATACACCGGCTTGCCGAATACCTGCTTGAATCCGCGCTTGAGCTTGTACTCATTCAATTGGACCGACCGGGCCAGCTCGGCCAGACCCGGCGGCGCCGCAAAGCGCGCATCGAGGATATCCCGCGCTTCCTGCAGACGGGCGAGATCGGTGCGCGACAACTCGCCGCGCGCCCCGTGTCCAGCAACAGCGCGGCCGGGTCCGGCCAGACTGAGCGCCAGCATCTCGGACAGCTTGGCTTCCAGATACATCTCCCGCAATCTGCCGGTCATCGCGCAGCCTGCAACCTGCTCCAGGATCAGGCGCATGTCGGCGGTCATGCCGAAGCTGTGCGGCTGCAATCGAGAAGGATCCAGCTCCGGCGCTCCATAAGCAGCCAATCGCTCGGGCCGGATCGTCAGACTGGCCCCTGTGTAGCGGATACCGGCTTCGAAAAGCGAGCGCTCGGTCATGTCCTGGAGCGGGTACAGCTTGCATTCTCCAGTGCCGATCCGGTGCAGGCGGCCACTGCCCTCCTGCGTCCACTGAATCGACTCCGCCATGCAGCAGGCGAGCATCCAGACCGGGCCGCGCGTCCGTCCCTCCAGACACAGCGATTGATTCAAGCACATTGTATTGAGATGCAGCTGGACTCCGTCGCTCATGTCGATCCGCCTGCAGCCCCCGACCCCCAGCTCCTCCGGCACTGCAAAGTAAGAACGGTCCGGAGTGCGGCCCGGGGCTTCCTCCATCCATGCCCGCAGCCGCGTATTCAATTGTCTCGTTGATTCGTTCATGCCTGGCGCCTCCCGTTTCAACTCATCGTTCCATCCCGGCGATAGTGATAGTCATTCTCATTATAGCGCATTTCGGATATGCCGCCACACGTGCTGCAGGTCTGGGCGTCTCTGCACGAATGATACCTGGCCGATGCCTGCAATCAGTCTGTCGCACTGCTCCCCTGCGGCATCCTCGCGGTCAATGCCAGCATCAGCAGGCCCAGCGCCGCACATACCCAAGCCATGCTGTGCAGATGGCCGGAGGTGATCGTATCGCCGAACAGCGCCGCCAACAGGCTGGACGAGAGGATCGTGCCGATGAAGCGCGAGGTCATGAACAAGCCGGACGCGATGCCGGTCTCCTCCTTGGCGACGAACGCGTACAGCGACGTCTGCATGCCCAGATTGTTGAAGCCGTTGGCGATGCCGAGCACGCTGAGCACGAGGAAGATCGTGAGCGCGCTCGCCCGGTCGCCGATCAACAGCATCAGCAGACTGCCGGCGACGACCGCGGCCGTCCCGACCAGCAGCGGTCGCTTCGAGCCGCTGCGCTCGATCCAGCGTCCGACAAGCGGCGTCACGACGACGCTGAAGCCGGCGATCGACAGCATCACCAGCCCCGTCTGCTGCGGGTCCATGCCCTGGACCTGCTGGAGATAAGACGGGATGCCGAACATGATCGAATAGAACGCGATGTTGGTCAGAATAAACTGGACATAGATCAGCGTCACATTGCGATTGTCTCGCAAAAACGCGACATTGATGAACGGCTGCTTGCGGCGCAGCTCATAGCGGTACAAGCCATAGGTCAACGCCGCGCCGACCGCAAATTGCCACAGACTAAAGCCGCTCGCGAGCGAAAGGAAAAACAGCAGCCACATGAAGATCGTCGCCGAAAACAAGGCAACGCCTGTCCAGTCCATCGCCATCGCGCCACCTTCCGGCTTGGGGTCGCGGGGGAACAGCTTCCAGGCGAGCAGGAACGAGCCGATAATGAACGGAAAGTTGCATAAAAAAATGAGCGGCCAATCGCCGTAATGCAAGAGGAAACCGCCGATCGAAGGGCCAAACGCCGCCGACGTGCTGGAAAAAATCGAGACGATGCCGAGCGCCTGGGCCTGGCCGGACGTAATCTGACCGCGAATGATGCCCATCCCCGCGGGGAAAAGCGCCGAGCTGCCGAACGCCTGAATGATGCGGAAGCCGATCAGCCAGCCGAAGCTCGGCGACAGCGGCGCCAGGCAGGACGCAGCCGTTACGAGCAGCAGACCGAACATAAAGATGCGCTTGCGGCCGTACAGGTCGCTCCACTTGCCCATCAGCGGCTGCCCGATCGCACTGGCCAAATAATACGTCGAGATCAGCCAGGACACCTCGCCGAAGGTAAGCTGGAAGTCCTCCTGAAGGCGAGCCAATGCGACCGAGATCATCGTGGTATTGAGCGGATTCAGCAGAATGCCGAGCGCGACGGCTGTAATCAGCAGCAAATCCTTTCGTTTCATGGCAGTGCGCGCCAGCTCCATGCGATCACCCTCTTTTCTCTTTCCTTCGATGCCGATCGATTGCTTCAGTATACCATGTCGTTTCCGGCTCGTCCGCACGCTTTTGAAGCGGGGACGTTATCGGGAGGAAGCTGCTTATCGCTTGGCCACGCAACTTCTTGCCGACATGGAGCGCGAATTTGCTTCGGATGCCGGCGAGGTGCTGCAAGCGCGCCGCCTGCCATTGTCTCGTGCAAAATGTAAACCTGCTGGCCCGCGAGCGGCGCATCGACGCAAAAGTCGCCCATCCGGCATGGATGGGCGACGAAGCCGTGCGCAAGCAGCTTGGCATCGGCGAGCAGGAACAGGCCGTTGCCGTCCTTGAATTCGGCTTGCCGATCTAGAGCGAGACGCCGAGCAGGCCGCGCGTGAACTGAATGCCGGTATTGCCCTTGCCTTGCAACTTCGGCGCGTAGCGCCGCTCCAGCGTCTCCCGCGTCAGGCCGAGCAGCCGCTCCGTCCCCTCGCCAGCTTGCTGCGGCAGCAGCAGATCGAGATCGTCGCGATACGTCGCATACAGCGAGGCATCGCCGGACACCTGCAGCACAGGGACAAACGGATGCGCCTGCATCGGCCGCTCGTGCACGAGCGCGACGATCAGCTCGACGCCCGTCGCAGCCAGCCCGGTCATCGTCTCCACCCAATGGCCGGTCGGCGTCGCCATGATGTGGAAGCCGTCCTCGCGGATCGAATCGCCGTACGCCAGCGACGGGGCGGGCGTCTCCTCCTCGAACAGCTCGCGATACGCCGCGTGCTCCAGCAAGCTGCTGTTCTCCGGCACTGCCACGGTCCCGCCCGCCTGCACGATGAGCGAGGTCAACGCTGCCGCCTCCCGCACCGCCGCAGCCGGCAGCGGCCCGGACGCCATCAGACCGATCCGAAGACCGTCCAGCCCGATCTTCGTCCTCCGCTCGCCATCCTCCGCGGCCGGGCGCTGCGCGAACCAACCCGTGACCTTGCGCGAGACCGCGTCGATCCCGCCGTCGAGCTGAATGCTCGCATAGCCGAAGCGCGACGGGTCTTCCCCGGCGGCCGCGATGCGCCGCCGCATGTAATCGTTGTGCGTCTTCTCGCAGCCATGCTCCAGCAGCAGGCATTCGCCCACCGCCGGATGCAGCGCGTAGCCGACCATCGCCCGGGCGAACAGCTGCTCGGCGTTGCCGCCGGAATTGCCGCAGCCCTCGGTGTGCGGCAGCGTCACATAGCGCGCGAGCGGACCGCTGCGATTCAGCTCCTCCGCGATGCCGGCCGCCACCTGACCGGCGCACAGGCTCGTCGGCACGATCAGGCCGATCCGGCCGAGCGGACCGCCGTCCGCGCCGCGCGCGACGGCGAAGTCCGCCGGCGCGGCGGCTCCGGCTACGGGCCGCAGCGGCAGCGGCAGGCCCTGCGGCTCTTGCGCTTCGAGCAGCGAGGCCAGCCGGCTGCCGTCGGTCTGCGCCCAGTCGCGCCAGATCTGCACCTGCGAGTGACCGGCGCGCTCGCCGGCGCTGAGCTGCCCCGAGGCGACCTGCACCGTCAGCTCGAACGTCTGACGGCCGAGCTCCTCCATCGGCGTCCCCTCCAGGTAGGCGCCGGCATTGACGTCCATCTCGCTGGGCAGCAGCTCGTACCGCTCGGTCGTCGTGACGATCTTGATCGTCGGCACGAACGGAAAATTCGTGATCGAGCCGTTGCCGGTCGCGAAGAAAATCATGTTGCATCCGGAAGCGACCTGTCCGGCGATACTCTCCAGGTCGTTGCCCGGGCTGTCCATGAAGTAGTAGCCGGTCTCCGGCATCGCCTCGCCGTATTCGATCACATAGTCCAGGCGCGTCTCGGGGTCCTTCTTCTGCGCCGCGCCGATCGACTTGAGCGCGATGTTGTACAAGCCGCGGTACATGTTGCCGCCGGACGGATTGCCCTCCGCGCTCGCGCCGTGCCAGCCCGCGCGCTCGCGGAAGCGCGCGACCAGATCCAGGAAGCGCTGCGCGGTGTCCAGATCGCGCACCTTGGACAGCACATACGGCTCGGCGCCGATCAATTCGTCCGTCTCGGCCAGCGAGGCCGCGCCGCCATAGCGGATCAGCTCCTTGGCCACCCAGCCCTGCAGCGGATTGCCGGAGATGCCGGAGAAGGCGTCCGAGCCGCCGCACTGCATGCCGACCTTGAGATGGCGCAGCGACTCGGCCGTGCGCGCGTCGCCCGCTACCTCCGGCACCCAGCTGCGCACGACCGCTTCGGCGCGGTCCAGCTCCTGCTCGAAGCCGCCTTCGAGCGTCAGGAAGCGGTGCCGCACCTCGCCCAGCGGATAACCGTGCCGGCGCATGTAGTCCTCGAGCATCCGGTTCGTCACGGGCTCGGTGCCATAATCCACCGCCAGCACCGCGCCGACGTTGGGATTGACCATGAAGCCGGCCAGCGTGCGCAGTAGCAGTCCCAGATTGTTGGGCTTGGCCGCGCCGCCCTCGGTATGCGCCGCCGGCACGATGCCGTCCAGATTCGGATGGGCGTCCGCGACGCCGCGCAAGCGGTCGGCCAGCTGCGTCACGAAGCCGCCGGTCTGCGAGGTCGTGCCGAGCAGGACGATCGTATTGCGCGTGCCGACGCCGCGCGCCGCGCTCCGCTTGTAGCCCATGAAGGTGCGTGTCTCGGCGTGCGGCGCCGGCGCCTCGGCCGGACGGAACGTCGCTTCGTCCAGCGTGTACACCTGCGTGTCTTCCTCGAAGTTCGGCGCCGGCGGCAACGCAAAATCCAGGTTGCGCTGCCCCAGCGCGCCAAGCGTCGTCGGATTGATCACATAATGGCCCGGCGCGATCGCCCGGGTCGCCACGCCGAACGGCAGCTCCCACGAGAGCAGATGCTCGCCCGGCGCAATGGGGCGGATCGCGAAGCGATGCCCTTCCATAACGGTATAGTCAAGCGTCAGCGACTGCCCTTCGTGGACAATTCTCGTGCCCGCCTCCAGACGGCGCGTCGCGATTGCGACATTGTCGCCGGGCAGCGGGATACGGCCGATTTCATCAAAAGCAAACGTTGCATGCTGCATCGGAATCAAGCTCCTTGATCAGATAAGTTACTTCTAACTTATCCTTCTTGGCGCGAATACACAATAGTTTTTTTATCATAATGAACCAGTTTATTATAGAGAACCAATATGGAGTTTACCTTTTGCTTGCGCGCATCCGGCGCACGATGATTGCGATTGCACCGATGGCGACGAGCAGCGCCAGCAGCCCGTACAGCCTCCGGTTGTCTTGTCCGAGACGATGGAAGGCATCGCGCAGATCCGTTTGCTCCGAGGGCGCGGAGCCTGCTCCGAGCAATTGCAGATCGGCCGCCGCCTCGGAGAGCGCCGCCGAACGCGAGCACGTGTGCACCATCAGGCGATCCTCGCGCTCTTGCGCATACAGCAGATAACGCTCCCCGGCAGCGAGCGGAAACTGACACGAGGACCAATCGGTGTACACAATGGCCTCATTCGCCTTGATCCCTTGGTAGACGCGGTCCACTTCGACGAGCGCCGCGTCATATGCTTCGTTTTTGATCGAGGTCTTCTGGATCAGCGCCACCTGCCCCACAAACACGACGTCGCCGCTCGCCAGCGCAGCTTCGACGCTCTCCGCAACCGCGCACGAGCAAGCCTTTGCTTCTCCCGGCTGCCACCAGACGAGCGCTTGCAGGAGCACAAGCGCCGCGATCCATCCTTTCCCTTTTCGCATGGTTGGGCCACGCTCCTTTTGGGTTGTCCCTCACGCGTCCCCGCTGTCCATTGCGCCTACCGCTCGTGCCGGCGTCCCGGTCCGACTCTGGACGGCGGACAGCTCCATGCCGCGCTGCAGATCGGCACCGCTCGGATTCTGGAAGATGCGCAGGCCGAATTCGGGAGCGACGGCGTAAAGATGGTCGAAAATATCCGCCTGCACGTTTTCGTACACGGCCCAATCGATATCGTTGGTGAAGGCGTAAATTTCCAGCGGCAGCCCCTTCTCCGTAGGCTGGAGCTGTCTGACCATGCAGGTCATGCCGCGATGAATTTTCGGATGATGCTTGACGTAGCGCTCCATATACGCGCGGAAGGTCCCGATATTGGTCAGGGCCCTGCCGTTGACCGTGATGGCGCGATTGACATTGTGCTCCTCGTTGTAACGCTGCACCTCCTGCTCCTTGGAGAGGATGTAGTCTTCGAGGAGCTGAATGTTGCGGAAGCGGGCGATCATCTCCGGCGAGCACATGACGATGGAATTCGTGTCGATGTAGACGGCGCGCATGATCCGGCGGCCGCCGGAGATGGTCATGCCACGCCAGTTTTTGAACGAGTCCGAGATGAGCGCGTACGTCGGAATGGTCGTGATCGTCTTGTCCCAGTTCTGCACCTTGACCGTGTTGAGCGAGATGTCGAGCACGTCGCCGTCCGCGCCGTACTTCGGCATTTCGATCCAGTCGCCGACCCGCACCATATCGTTGGACGTGAGCTGCACGCCGGCGACGAGGCCGAGGATCGAATCCTTGAAGACGAGCATGACGACCGCCGACAGCGCCCCGATGCCGCTGAGCAGAATAAGCGGGCTCCTGCCGATCAGGCTGGAGATGAGCAAGATACCGCCGATCACGAAGAGAATAATTTTCGCGACCTGGATGTAGCCCCGAATCGGGCGCGCCTTGGAAATCTCGAAGGTGGCGTAGATGTCGTTGAGCGCGTTCAAAAACGCGTTGACGACGAGCAGCGAGACGACCAGAATGTAGAGCGCGACGCCCTTGACGATCACTGCCTGATAATCAGGGAACAGAAAGGAAGCATAATAAATAACGACTGCCGGCACAAGATGCGATAACTTGTGAAACACCTTGCGCTCCAGCAAATAATCGTCCCACCGGTAGCGATTGCTGTTGACAAAGCGGGTAATCAACTGCAGCACGATTTTTTTGGCGACATAGTTGGCCCCGATGCTAAGCAGCGCGATCCCCGCGATCAGTACGATGTTGGCGACATAGACGACCCACGATTCCGGGACGCCCCAGCCGGCCAACGTCTCTCGAATAAAAGCCTTGACTCCCATGTATTCCTCCTAAAAAAATTCAGCGTCGCAGCCTTAGCGCCAAAAGGTGGCGCACTCGGCCTTGTCCGCGATGTTAAAAGCGATCATCTTCTCCAGCAGCGCATAATCGACCGGCTTCGCCCAAGGGAAACGCACCAGTTGCTTGGTATGGTCGTGCCCGGCCCGCTTGATGTCCTCGAGTATGTACGCCATTCCAGCCGGCTCGGGCGAGACGGCCCAATGCTTCTTGGCGGCGCTGAAGCCGACGATAAACGTGCCGTGATCGGTGTACATCGGCTGATTCCAGGCGATCTTGGGGGTAAGCTCCGGGAAGGTGGCCTGCACCCAGTCCAGCACCTCGTTCATCCGGGCGCGATGCTCCGGGTTGTCCAGCTTGTCCAGATAGTCGTCAAACGTTTCCACGCGGTTCCTCCATTCTTTGTCATGCCTGCCTATTATTCTAGCCGATTCCAGGACGAATCGCCACAGTTCACTCCATACCCAGACGAATCGGGCTGCTCCAGCAGCTCGCCGTACGGCGAATTGTGGCAGACGAAGCGGCTGTCGCGCAGTGAATTGTCCGTTTGGTCCCAGTCGAGATAGCGATAGCGCCACTCGGGATGCTGCAACGTGACGAGCGGCGCCGTGTTGAGATATTCCCAGCTGAACAGCGAGATGCCGCGTTTGCGGCATTCCGCGCTCAGCCACTTGAACATCTCCGTGTCGGCATCCTCCCGATACGGCAGGACGTTGCTTTTGAAGAGCGGATAAGACCCTTTGGCGGCGGCGCTGTACCACCATGCCTTGACGCCGCTCGCCTCGAACAGATCGAGCGCCTCCGTCAGCATGTGGTCGTCCGACCGCGGTCATGCCGCCGGACCCGCACGCTGGGAGCTGCGCGTCGGGCGCGCACCGCAGCGCAATTCACTCGCCGGCCGAGCGCGCTCTGCTGTCAGCTGCGAGGCTCGCCGCTCTGCATACGCTCGTCCTGCAGCCGGATCAGCACCTTGCCGAATCGGCCGCCCTGCTCATACTGTACCTCGCCGGCCGGGTACTGCGACTCCAGATACGCCTGCACCCGCTGCCGCGCGCGCGCGTCCTCCGGCCGGCCGGACAGCTTCGCCATGCTCATCAATTCGGCCAGGGCCGCCTCGCGCGTCGCCGTCACCGTCTTGGTCTCGCGTGTGACGAGCGACTCGAAGGCGTATCCCTTGAGCAGCAGCAGATGCAGCAGATACGCCATCTCCATGCGGGCCGGCTTGGACGGCGCGGCTGCGAGCAGAGGCGCGATCTCGTCCAGCAGCCCGTGCTCGGTCCCGCCTACGGTCAGGCTGATGTAGCTGTATTGCCTAGCGCAGGCCAGCACGCGCTCGACGCTCGACCAATCGACGATGACCGGACACATCGAGACGAACACGAGGTCGAACGCCTTGTGCCAGCCGCGAGCGGCGAGATCGAGCCGTTCGAAGGGCTCGCCTACGACGGTCACCTGTCCAGCCCGGAGATGGGCGGCATTGCGCTGCAGCAGCTCGACCTGCGGCGGCGACGATTCGACTGCCGTCACCCGCGCGCCACGCTCGGCCATCGGTATGGTGAATACGCCCGACGCCGCTCCGATATCCAGCACCGTGAGTCCGTCGAAGTCGACGCCCTGCGCCTCCAGCCAATTCAGGATACGGCTCGATCTGCGCTTGCCCTCCTCGCTGAACGATTGCCGCTCGAATACTTCCGCCTTGCTGTCAAAGGTCCGCGCCGGGTCGATCCCGGCCCTCTCCATGTAACGTATCGTCGTATCGGCGTCCTCGCGCCAGGCTTGCTCCCAGACGGCCGGATCAAAAAAAGAATGCTCCATCGTTTCATCCTCCGTTTCGTATACGTTCCTTTCCATAATGCGTGTCCATCCGCACTCTCCTAGACGCATTAACGCTACCTTTTCACTCTACTGCCGCCGCGCCGCACTCTCCCGCATGCATTAACGTTACTTTTTCGTTCTACTGCCGCCCCGTCGGCCCCGCCGCTCGCCTATCTCGAATTGCTCTCCCGTTAGTTCGGCAAAATTCCCATCATGCACGAGCACTTTGCACTTGCGTTCACTGCTCGATTACTGATTGCTCAAAATTTCATGGCGAACTTTAGTAAAATAGACTTTGGAGATTCGTGTTATCCATAATTAATTCGAATAATAACAGCGTCCGTGGGCATGCACCAGTCTCCAAAGGTTCAAAGGGTGGCCGGTCAGCATGCCTCTGCACGCTCTGCGGAGAAGCGAGCCGCAAAAGGCTCGCTTCTCCGCCTGCAGAGCGGACACGGGGCCGAGCTCCGGGTGTGCCGCAAAAGCAACGTTAATAGATGCCATAATTATGGATAACGTGAATCTATATTAACCTTTTCCTTCCTGACTGTCAATCCGTTCTTTGAAAATCCGCCTTCTCGATGACGAGCAGACAGGTGCTATCCGGCAGCGGCACCTCGGCTCCGTGCGCATCCAGCAGCTCGACCTTGTCGGCGAGCGCCTCGGTATATCCCGCCTGCAGGTAGGCGCGGCTGACGAGGATACGCGCCCGCGCGCCGAACAGCCGCCGGATGCAATCCTCGTATTCGCGCAGGGTGAATACCCCGAATTGCTCCTGCACCTCGTGCACGTAGGCCTCCTCGCCCCAGGTATACGTATAGAGGAATTCCATCGCATCGTTGACCGGCAGCCTCGCCTCGCGCTCTCCGAGCGGCTCGAAGCGGATCGCACGGCCGGCGAAGTCCTGGGCATAGCGCCGCAGCCACGCCATCCCGTCGTCCCGGAGGAAGCGGATGATCCGCGGCTCGTCGGGCTCGCTCTTGACGCCGTCGCGAATGACGATGCGCCCCCCGGGCGCGATCGCCTCGAAGGCGCTCGTCAGCGCAGCCTCGATCGTCTGTTGGTTGAAGCGTCGACCTTCGAAAGGAACATACGAGTACAACTCGTGCAGGATCGAGGAAAAGATGACCGTGTCCACGCTCGCCGGACCGAGCAGCTCCGGCAGCTTGAGCGCATCGCCCTGCATCACCTGCCAGCGCCTGCCCTCCGTGTGCTTCTTGCGATTCAGCGCCTCCACCACATTGACGGCGATGTCGATGCCGAGCGGCTCGGTCTCGGGCCGCTCCTGCTCGAGCAGATCGAGCAGCACCCCGCCGCCCGGGCCGATGTCGACGACGCGGCGGCCGACGACCTGCTCCACCAGCACGCGCTTGTAATCGACGGAGGCGTTCATATCCGCGAGATAGGTGTCCTCGTTGTGGAAGCGGTCGTAGGCGTCGCGGCGCAGCCCGAACAGGTCGAACAGCATCAGCACCGCCCGCTCGTAGAGCGGCGACTTCTCCGCTTCCATGCAGAATTCGATCAGCTTCTCCGCCGCCGGCGAAAAGGCGAACGCGACGACCAGCGTATCCGGCACTGCCGGCTCGCGATCGAGCGCGGCCCGCAGATGTACGCCGGCCGGCCCCGACTCGCAGGCAACGGCGTCCCACGACAGCGCGTTGAGATAATGCTCCAGCATGCGCAGCTTGTAGACGTTGATTTTTTTGGCGCCGCGGTAATCGTAATACAGCGACGCCATCAGCGGCTCCAGGCTGATGTGGCGGACCTCCCCGATCGCAGGATGACGCGCGGCCAGCGTCATGATCTGCAGGAAGTGACGCAGCGACACATGCCGGGTCGCCGGCTCGGCGTACCAGAAGGTCTTGCCTTGCAGCGGCTCCAGCAGGCGCCCGACCGCATGCTCGCGATCCAGCGCCGCATAGGTCTCGTCGAAGGCCTCGCCCGCCCGGATCGCCTCGGCGCGCATGCGCCGCAGCCGCTCGGTCAGCTCGTCGCGCTGCGCCGCGCGGCCGCGGGCAAGCGCCGCGATGACGGCATCGGCCTGGACTTGCGTCTGCGCCTGCAGCTCCGGCGATACCGCTCCGATCACGCAGGCCGTGAGCGCCTGCAGCAGACGCTCGAGCTCGTCCGTCGTGACGGCGCCGCTCTCGGCGATCCGCGTCAGCCCCTCGTCCTCCGCCGCCGTCATGGGCACCTCGCCGCGCAGCTGCTGCCCGATCAGCCCGTGTCCCTCGATCAGCGCCAGGACGGTCTGTGTACGCGCGCTCGATTCGGGACTGCTGCGCGCGTACAACTGCGCCGAGCCGATATTATGGATGCGGCAATTGATGCCCGCCTCCTGCCAGCGCAGCCTCTCGCGCAGCGTGCCGCCCTTGGCCGTCTCCGACCAGGCGAGCACCTCCTCGAGCAGCTCCTTCATCCAATACGACAGCTCCATCTCCTCCAGCAGCGCCAGGCTGCGCTCGACATAGTCGAGCACGGGGTTGGCTTCGTCCAGCTCGCGCAGCGAGGCGATCCGCTCGACGTTGACGACGCGCGCCTCCGCGCGGACGAGGTACGCGAGCCACGGCTCCTCCTGCAGCGCGTCCTCCGTCAATTGCTGCTTGCGATAGTTCCGAATGGCCGTCAACGCTCGCCCCATTCCGATCTCCTCCTCCAGGTTGCCGATTCATCGTCCGGTATAGCCGCCTTGTGCCCAGGTCGTCTGATTGAGCCAAGTCTCGACCTGGCGAGGCGTGCGCAGAATGACGATCGTTTTTTCGCGCTTCAGGGCTTCCAGTTTTGTTAGGGTGCGGCCGCGGCTTCGTTGCGGATAGCGCCAGACCCAGCGTACGAATTCGAGGTCCAGTTTTTCCGGACAGCCCGCGCCCATATCCGGCCGCGTCTTGCGGCGATACAGGAAGCGCCGCAAGACGATCCGGTACATGCAGCGCCACCTCGGCAGGTCCAGCAGCACGACCGCGTCGGCCCGCATCAGCCGCTGATCCATCGTGCCGGAGTAGTTGCCGTCGATGATCCAGCGTGACTGTGCCGCCAGCGCCTCTACGTCCCGCCGCCAAGCCTCGGGCTCCGTCGCCACCCAGCCCGGCTTCCAATAATGCGCATCGAGGTGCACGACAGGCAAGCCGCTGCGCGCGCTCAGCTCCTTGGCCAGCGTCGACTTGCCCGCCCCAGGCGAGCCCAGGATCAAGATTCGCTCCACGTCGCTTTCTTCCCTTCGTGTCAGATCTACCTATTCATAGTTCTCTATATTCTCGCACGTTCGGCGGCGGCGCACAATCCCGGTCCGCGCCGGCCTGCCCGGACGCTCCCGCCGCGATCACAGTGCGATCGACGCAGCACGGAACCGGCACGGTCAGGTTAGCTACTACCCTCTGCGATAGTAACTACAGCCCATTACAGTTCTTACATTCCCGCGTGTAATCGGCTACAATCAGGGAGCAAGGACTTTGCAACACTAGGAGGCGCAAAAAAACTGTGAGAACGATCCCATTAGGAACAAGCGATCTGCAAGTGCCGACCGTAGCGGTCGGCTGCATGCGCATGAACAAGCTGGACAAGCCCGAGGCGGAGCGGCTGATCCGCACCTCGCTGGAGGCGGGCGCCAATTTCTTCGACCATGCCGACATCTATGGCGCCGGCGCGTGCGAGGAGCAATTCGCGGAGGCGGTCGGCATGACACCGGCCTTGCGCGAGACGATGATACTGCAATCCAAGTGCGGCATTCGTCCCGGCCGCTTCGATTTTTCCAAGGCACATATTCTCTCGTCCGTAGACGGCATCCTGAAGCGGCTGAAGACCGATTATCTGGACATTCTGCTGCTGCATCGTCCGGACACCCTGGTCGAGCCGGAGGAGGTGGCCGAGGCGTTCGATCAGCTCGAGCAGTCGGGCAAGGTCCGCCATTTTGGCGTCTCCAATCAGAATCCGCTGCAGATCGAGCTGCTCCGGCGCTACGTCAAGCAGCCGCTCGTCGCCAATCAGCTGCAGCTGAGCATCACCAATGCGACGATGATCTCCAGCGGTTTCAATGTGAACATGGAGAACGAATCGGCTGTGAACCGCGATGGCTACGTGCTCGATTACTGCCGCCTTCACGACATCACCATTCAGCCGTGGTCGCCGTTCCAATACGGCTTCTTCCAGGGCGTCTTCCTCGACAATGCGGCCTTCCCCGAGCTGAATGCCAAAATTGACGAGCTGGCCGCCAAATACGAGGTCCGCAACACGACCATCGCGATGGCGTGGCTGCTGCGGCACCCCGCCAACATGCAGCCCGTGACGGGCACGATGAACCTCGAGCGGCTGAGCGACTGCATCCGTGCTGCCGACATTCGCTTGACCCGCGAGGAATGGTACGACATCTTCCGCGCGGCGGGGAACGTGCTGCCATGAATTGGGCTGTTCGCGTTGGCCCCCGGACTCCTTAATCTGTGCACCGCTTGAGACCCTGTGGCAGACACACCAAAAAGACTGGACGGAAAACCTTGCGTTTTCTCGTCCAGTCTTTTTATTTCAGGAATCGATTGAACCTTCGAGCAGGCTGCTTGTTATCACACCGATGCCGAATCGGCGTCGTCGTCCATAACCGCGCCGTTGTCCGCATCCGGCATCATCTGTTCATCGGCACCGCCCCGCTGCGAAGCGCCCGATCCGTTCGGACGCATGCCCTCAGAAGGCGCACCATCCGGACCTGCGCCGACTCCGCCTTCGCCGGGAGGTCCACCGTTCATGCCACCCTCAGGCGGCATGCCTCCTTCGCCGCGCGGGCCTCCATTCATGTCTCCTCGGTCCTGCATGCCGCCCATGCCGCCCATGCCGCCCATCATGCCGCCGCCAGTCGTCACCCCGGATTCATCCAGCCAGGTCACAAGATCAGCGAGCTCGAAGGTGACGATTGATTGGCCGCCCGTATATGCGCCGTCCGAATACAAGCCGTCCTGAGCCTCGCCCGTCGAGCTGCCGCCCGTGGACAATGTATAGGATTCGCCTTCTGCAAGGATCGGCGTACTGATAACGATGGTTTGGAATGCCTTGGAAGGGGCAAAGCTCATCACCGTATTCCCTGCACTGTCGGACACATTCACCAGCGTGTCGGCGGCTTGCACCTCGCTGAAAGTCATGGCCAGTGTCCGCTGCGTCGAGCCGTCTGATGTCGCCTGCGCCATGCCCGCGCTGCCTGCGGCGACCAGTGTCCCGCCGCTGATGGTGAAGGTGCCGTCGTAATCGAGCGCGCCGTTGTTGTTACCGGTTGGTCCGTTCACAATCAAGGTCCCGCCGCTCATCTCGATATCCGCATTGGAATCGATGCCGTCCCCGTTCGCATTTACGCTGACGTATCCGCCGCTGATTGCGATGCGCTCGGCTTGACCGCTATCCGACGCCGCATTAATGCCGTCGTCGGTGGCCACGATTGTCAATTCACCGCCGCTGATCGTCACGCGTTCGCCCTCCACACCTTCGTAGCTGTTCGTGATCTGGATCGTGCCGCCGCTGATCGCCGTCTCCGCATCGGCGTGGATGCCGTCGTCGCCGCTGGCAATCGCGAGCTGTCCGCCGGACACGATCACCGAGCCGTTGCTGTGCAGCGCGTCATCGGCTGTGTCGATCGTATAGCTGCCGCCGTTTACGACGACCGCGACACCGGCCTTCAGCCCTTTCATACTCTCCGTGCTCTCCTCTTCCTCGGTTGCTTCGGTCTGCTCGCCGGACTGCATGCGTCCGCCCGGGAAGCCGCCCATCTGCTCCGTCTTCGTCTCGCCGTTCGTATATCCGCCGCCGGCGAGCACCGCGAAGGTGCCGTCATCGATGACGAGTGTCGTCTCCGCCTGGATGGCGTCGTTGCCTGCCTCGATGTCAAAGCTGCCGCCTGTGATGGCGATCACGCCCTTGCTCGCATCGCTATCGTTGCTCGACTTGAGCCCGTCTCCCGCTGCCACGACCTTGATCGAGGCGTCCTTGACGGACAGCAGATCCTTGCCGACGATGCCGTCGTCGGCGGCCTGCACGACGATCGTACCGCTCACCAGCTTGACGTCGTCGCGGCCGTTGATGCCGTCGTTATAGTTCGCAGTAACAGTCAGCGTGCCGCTGCCGTTGATCGTCAGATCGCCCTTGCTGTAGATTGCCGCAGACGGCTCGTCCGTGTCCGCATCCGGATAGACATAGCTCGCGGCGTCGCTCAGCGTATTGCTCGTGCCGTCCGCCAGCGTGAGGACGACCTTGTCCGCCTCCTTGATATAGAGCGGCGCGCTGGTCGCGCTGGTCAGATCGACGCCATCGAGCACGAGGCGCACCACCTCGTCGTCCGGCGCATCGACGATCACCTGCCCGTCCGCCAACGTGCCGCTGACGACGTACAGGCCGCCCTCGGATATCGTGACCGCGCCGCCTTCGACAGCTGCGCCCTCGCCGTTCACCGCAATGGCGGTACCGTTCAGATCGATCCGGGTCGCCCCCTCCTCGCTCCAGTCGACAGCCAGATCGTCCTCGTCGTACGTCACAGCATCCGCCGCACGCACACTCGATTGTCCGTCGGCGGCGAGGTCCGCCGCATCGCTTGCAGATTCGATTGCGCCGCCGGATGCGTTGGACGCGCCGTTCTCCTGGACCTGAATGCCCCCGCCGACGTCATTGTTCACTTGTCCGCTGCAGGCCGCGACCAGCATTGTGCTGAGCATCAGCGCCCCCAGCTTTGTATAGAAGGTTGATTTTTTCATGCTCCTCGTTCCTTTCGTATCGTAGGATTGCGAATCACGCTCCGCTCCGGATTGTGACCCGCGATTAATACTCCGCTCGTACCGGCGTCATCGTCAGACTGAGATCGAGATTGCCGTTGCGGCAGCGAATGCCGTCCAGGAACGCCTTGCGGTCGGTCTTGCCGTCCAGCGTCACCTGATAGACCAGTTCGTACAGACTGCCCAGCTCGGTGGTGCGGATTTTTTGCAGCTCGTAGCGCACATGATGGGCTGCGAATACGTCCGCGAACGCCTCCTCGTAGTTCAGATCCTCGGGAATCGTCACCTTGAGCAGACGCTGCTCCGACTTGCTGCGACCGTAGCGGACGACATGGAGGATGAACATCAACAGGCACAGCAGCAACGCGAACAGCATGCCGTACGCAAAAGCGCCCACGCCGCTCGCCAGACCCGCTGCCATCGCCAGCAGCACGAAGGTGATATCCTTCGGGTCCCCGGCTGCGCTGCGGAACCGGATGATGGAGAAGGCGCCCGCCAGGCTGAACGCGCGCGCAATATTGCTGCCAATGAGCAGGATGATGATCGCCACCACGACGGGCAGCAGCACCATGGTCAGAATGAAGCCTTGCGAATAACCCGGATTCGTCCGCATGTAGGTATAGCTGATCAAGAGTCCCGCCAGTACGGACACGCCAACCGTCAACAGGACGTGGCTCAAGGTCAGCTCGGCGCTTTCCAGCGAGACGGTGAACCATGATTCAAGCATGGACGACACGCTCCTTTTCGGTGCGTCTGGCCGCGATCATGCGCTTGTACTCGTTGCCATACTTGGAGAATCCGGTGCGATACATCCGGTTCTCCGCCAGCAGTCTCGATAGCCAGAGCGGCATCGTCTTCTCCGCCTTAATCTCCATCAGCCATTGCCCTGGCTCCAGCAACTGCTCGCCATAAGGCCCTGACTCCAGTTCGAGGTCATAACGCCGGCTTTGGATATTCGTATCGAAGGTAATGCGCAGATCGCGGCTTTCCTTGCTGAACATGGCCTGGCGCTCATAGGCCAGATAGACAGCCGGCTGCAGCTCGTATTGCGTGAGCATGTATGCGATCTCCCCGATGACCTGGTGGTTCATATAAGGTTGCGGCATCGGCGCATCACCGGTGCTGACGAAGGCGTACGCTTCGTGAAGACGTAGCGCGGTTCGCCGCTTATTGACCAGGCCGTTAAACTTTTTTTTGATTTCCAGATACACCTTGGCATCGGGCGCGGGCGTGCCGTACGCTCTGAGCCGCAGCTTCTCTTTGTATTTTGGCTTGGACAGACTGTGACGGATAATGGTATTGGACGGCGTGTCGTAATACAGATTCGCAATGGTGTAGCGCTCATGCTGCTTGTTGTAATCGTCGAGTTCCATATACGCGAGTAGTTGATTCGAGAAGCTGCGATAAGTAGCTTCGTCCAGTACATATTTGTTTTCGTATCGGTTGAATACTTCGATGGCCATGTCGGTTCGGCTCCCTTCGTGTGTCATCGCCCTGAGGGCTATGTCCGTATCGTAGGACGCCAACCTTTAATTCATCTTAAATCGTTTTACAATCCCTTTACTTTACTCATTCAAATCAATTAAGCTGCGTTCAAGGTTATCCTGTTATAATGGGAGCAGAATCAGGCAAGCCTGCAAATGAAAGTAGGGGATGACCACGATGCGCATACTCATTGTCGAAGACGAACTGCACCTGGCCGAGGCGCTGACGCAAATTTTGCAAAAGCACCATTATACCGTCGATGCCGTCCACGACGGCCAGACCGGACTGGACCATGCCATGAGCGGGATCTACGATCTGGTGCTGCTGGATATCATGCTGCCGCAGCTGAATGGAATCGAGCTGCTCAGGCAGCTCCGGGCGGAGGGCATCGCGACGCCGGTCATCTTGCTCACGGCCAAGGGCGAGCTGCCCGACCGGGTCGCCGGGCTCGATCACGGCGCCGACGACTACCTCGCCAAGCCGTTCGCCTCCGAGGAGCTGCTCGCGCGCATGCGCGCCGTGATGCGGCGCCGAGGCGAGGTCGTGCCGGAGGATGCGCTTCGCCTCGGCGATCTGTCGCTGCATCCGTCGCTGCTCAAGCTGACGGTCGGCGACCGCGAGATGAAGCTGAATTTGAAGGAAAGCGGGCTGCTTGAATTGCTCATGACACGCAAGCAGAGCGTGACATCCAAGGAGCAAATTATTGAGAAGCTGTGGGGCTTTGATTCCGAGGCAGAGTACAACAATGTCGAGGTCTATGTCTCCTTCTTGCGCAAAAAACTGACTTTCCTCGGCTCCAAGACGCGCATCCAGACGATCCGCGGGGTCGGCTATGTCCTGGAGGCCAACCCATGATGTTCAAGCGACTGCGCAACCGGTTCCTGCTCCTCAATCTGGTGACGATCGCGGTCATCATGCTCGTCGCGTTCACGTCCATCTACATGATCACGTACCGGAACGTGCAGCGCGACATCGACATGGAGCTGCGGCGCATCGGCGAATTCCATCAGCGGCTGCAAGGCGGCACCGACAACCTGCGCCCCGGACAAGCCATAACGCCGGCGTCAGGGGCCATCGAAGGCACGCCGCCAGCGACGGCGCCCGGCAACGCAGGCGGGCCCGGCCTGAGGAACGACGCCCCCTTCCAGCCGGACCGGGCGATCGGCTTCACGCTGCGTACGGACAGCGCGTGGAATCTGCTGGACATCAATTCCCCCTTGGAGATGGAGGAGGCGCTCTACGACGAGGCATTGACCCGCGTGGCCGAGCGCGGCCGGGTGTCGGGCCAATTCAGCCTCGACGGCAGCGACTGGGCCTACCGGGTGACCCAGTACGGCGAGCAGCAGACGATCGTGTTCCTCGACGTGTCGGCGCGTCAGACGATTTTGACCAATCTGACCTATACCTTCGGACTGGTAGCACTGGCGATGCTGGTCGTGCTTTACTTCGCCAGCCGCTATTTTGCCAATCGGGCGATCGCGCCGGTTCGGGAAGCCTTTGCGAAGCAAAAACAGTTCATCGCCGACGCCTCGCACGAGCTCAAGACGCCGCTCACCATCATCAACACGAATGCGGACGTCCTGCTCGCCGGCAGCGACGACGCGCGGGGCGGGCAGGCCAAGTGGCTCGGCTACATCAAGGCCGAGACCGAGCGCATGACGCGCCTTACCAACGACCTGCTCTACCTGACCGAGCTGGACGAATCGCGCGTGCGCATGCTGCACGCAATCTTCAATCTGAGCGACGCCGTGGAGAATCGGATGCTGACGATGGAGGCCGTCCTCTACGAGCACCGGATCGACCTGCAAGCCGACATTGAGCCGGGACTGCAGGCACACGGCAATGCCGAGCAGATCAAGCAAGTGCTGACGATCCTGCTCGACAACGCAGTCAAGTATACGCCTGCCAGGGGCGCCGTGACGCTGCAGCTGCGACGGCTGCAGCAGGAGGCGGTGCTGACGGTATCCAATACGGGCCAGGGTATTGCACCGGAGCATCTGCCGCGCCTGTTCGATCGTTTCTACCGCACCGATACGTCCCGCGCACGCGGTCAGGGCGGATACGGTCTCGGTCTTGCGATCGCCAGATCCATCGTCGAGCAGCATCGTGGCCGCATCTACGCCAGCAGCGTGCCCGGCGTCTCGACGACCTTCCACCTGCATCTGCCGCTGGCCTAGAGCAGATCAAGGCGAAACGGCTGACGCCATCCTTTGGTGGCGCCAATCTGTTTCGATCCGCGAAATTTAGACAAGAATATGCGAGATCATCTACTTTCTATAATTTCAAAAAAACCGCCGCCATCGCGGGCGAAAGCCCGGTCTGGCGGCGGTTTTTGCAAGTTGCTGAATGGCTACCGGCTCGGAACGGTCCGGCCGTCGCGGCTATTCCGCCGGGAAACCTGTCGCTACGGCTAGGCCGCGCCTCTGCCGCGGCGATCGCGCATGAGCCAGAGCAGGAATGGCGCGCCGAGCAAGGCGACGACGAGCCCGGAGGGGATCTCCTTGGGCGCGAGCACCGTGCGCCCCAGCCAATCCGCGGCCACCAGCAGACCGGCGCCGAGCAGCGCGGTCAGCGGGAAGAGACCGCGATGGCGATGGCCGACGAGCAGCCGCGCCACATGCGGCGCCATCAGGCCGACGAAGCCGACGGTCCCGACGATCGCCACCGCTGCGGAGGCCAGCGCGACGGCGATTAGCGAGGCCTGCAAGCGAGTGCGCGCGATACGCAGCCCGAGGCCGACCGCGGAGGCGTCGCCCAGCGCCAGCAGGTCGAGCCGCCTCGCCAATAGCCAGGCGAGCGGGATCAGCACGATCGGCCAGGCGGCCAGCAGCGCGAAGTCGTCCCAGCCGCGGGCATAGGTGCTCCCGGCCAGCCAGGCGAGCGCGACAGCCACACGCAACTGCGCGTGGACGACGAGCATCTGGATGATGGCGGCAGCGCACGCTGAGACCGCGATGCCGATCAAGGCCAGCGTCACCGGCTGCAGTTGATTGCGCAGGGCGATCACATAGACCGTCGCAGCAGCCAGGATGCCGCCCGCGAACGCCGCCACCGGCAGCAGGCCGACCGGCAATTGCGGCAGCACGATGAGCAGCAGCAGCGCCCCCGCCCCGGCGCCGGAGGTGATGCCGACAATCGAAGGATCGGCGAGCGGATTGCGCACGACCCCCTGCAGCAGCAGACCGCTCACCGCCAGCGCGGCGCCTGCCAGCGCGGCGACCAGGATGCGGGGCAAGCGCTGATCGAGCACGATCATGCGGTGTAGATCGCTGCCGCCGCCTGTCAGGACAGCCAGCAGATCGCCGAGCGGGATACGCAGGCTGCCCCACGCCAGCCCGGCCGCCAGCACGACGGCGAGCGCGGCTCCCGTCAGTGCGAGCGCCAGCCGCAGCGGTACGGCTCTGGTGCGGCCGCGATGCGCGTCAGCTCTGACATCGCCGCCGGCCAGACGCCTGCGGCCCATCCGCAGGATCAGCCAGATGAGCCACGGCCCCCCGACCAGCGCAGTGATCGCTCCGACAGGGACGAGTCCGAAGCGCGCCTCCAGCAGCAGCACCACCAGGTCGGAGAAGGACAGGAGCAAGGCGCCGGTCAAGAACGCAAACGGCAGCAGCGCCGCGTGTCGGCGCAGGCCGAGCAAGCGCATCAGATGCGGGGCGATCAGCCCGACGAAGCCGATCGGTCCGGCGACGCTGACGGCGACCGCGGCCAGCAGGATTGCGACGGCCAGGACGAGCAGTCTGGTCCATGCGATGCGCTGTCCGAGCGAGCGCCCGGTCTCCTCGTCCAGCAGCAACAGATCGAGCGGCCTGGCGAGGATCAAGGCCGCTGCCGTCCCGGCCGCGACCCAAGGCCACGCGAACGAGACGCCGCTCCAATCGATCTGGATGAGGGTGCCCGAGCCCCACAGGAAGAGACCGCTCGTCTCATTCTCGTACAGCAGCTGCAGCGCCCCGGTGACGGCCCCCATCACGAGCGCCGTCGCCATGCCGGCGAGCGCCATCCTTACCGGTGTCGCGCGCATGCCCCCGGCCACGCCGTATACGAACAATGCCGCCGCCGTCGCGCCGACTGCCGCCAACACGAGCGAGGAGCCGCTGGCCAGCGCCGGCCAGAAGATCGTACCGGCCACTACGGCGAGGTACGCGCCCGCGTTGATGCCCAGTGTGCCCGCCGAGGCAATCGGATTGCGCGTCAGTGTCTGCAGCAGCGTACCGGCCACGGCCAGCGCGCCGCCGACGAGCATGCCGAGCACCGCGCGCGGCAGCCGCATGGACAGCACGATATGCTGCGCGGCCGAGCGCGCCTCGGCAGGCGTCGCCCAGGCCTCGAGGATATCAAGCAAGCCCAGCTTGGCCTTGCCCTGCATCAGCTGCCACACAGCGATCGCCAGCAGCAGCAGGATCAGGCCAACCGCGGTCAGGGTCGTCTTCCACGGCCGGACAGCACGCGGCGGCCCGGTATATACCGGGCCGTCGTTTATTGATTGCCTAATTGTTGTAGGTTTACTTTCGTTTACAATGCCGTCCACTTCCTTCAATACAGTTCCCCCGTCACGCTTCACCCGCCGTACGGATCCAGTCCTGTAGCGTCGCCGGGCTTATTCGCCCAGCAGTACATCCAGCACCCGATCGACCAGCACCTCCGCCGCCAGCGGGCCGCCGTACATCCACGTATCGCCGCCCAGCGCGTAGGTCCGGTCTTCCTTGACGAATTGCAGGCTCGTCCAGACAGGATTATCCGCAAGCTGATTTTCGACGATATTGTCGTCCTCCTGCACAGTATAAATAAAGTTTGCTCCATCCAGCTCCGTCAACAGCTCGACCGTCGTCTGCGTGTATCCGTAAATTTCATAGTTATCCGAGTGGTAGACGTTCTCCAGCCCGATACGCTCCAGAATCTGCGTCACCATCCCGTTGTCCGTGAAGACGCGCAGCGTCGGAACGTTCTGCGAGCTGTAGCCCGAGGCCAGGACGAACGTGTTCGTCGCAAGATCCGACTGGGCGATGCGCTCCGCCGCATCGTTGTATTTTTGCTGCAAACGTTCCAGGACAGCTTCGCCTTCGTCTTCCTTGCCGACGGCCAAGGCAATATTGCGGAACGTCTCTACCATCTCGGTATACTGATCCGCGCCGCCCTCCTCCTGATACGGATTGTACAGCACCGTCGGCGCGATCGCCTTCAGTTCATTAATAATTGCCTCGTGGCGCGTCTGCGGCGCGATGATCAGATCGGGCTCCAGCGCCGCGATCTCCTCGAGGCTCGGCTCCTGACGCGTACCGACGTCGACGACGTCCGCCCCCAGCGCCGCATTCTCGCTCAGCCACTTGTTGTAACCTTCAATGTCCGCCACCCCGACCGGCTGCATGCCGAGCGTGATCAGCTCCTCGGCGTACTTCCATTCGAGCGCGACGACGCGCACAGCAGGGGCCTCCAGCGTGACATCCTCATATGAGCCATGCAGCGTGATCGGACCTGCCGTCTCGCCTTCATTAGCATCTTCAGCTTCTGCCGCGTTACCCTCTGCGTCGCTGGCTGACGAGTCGTCCCCATCGCCTCCGGCGCTCGTATTCTGTCCGCTGCTCTCGGCCGCGTTAGCTTCCGTATTATTCGTCCCGCCATTGTCAGACTGACCGCACGCTGCCAGCATCGCGACCATCACTGCCAGCAGCAGCACCATTCCCATTCGTATGTAGCGTTTCCGATCCTTCTGCACTTGTCCATCTTGCACGTGTTCATTCCCCCAAGCCATTGATTTAATCCTCTCGCATCGCACATTTTTGTTGAGAAAGATTATCATTATTGATTGTATGAGGGTAGTCCCAAATTGTCAAGCCTTTCGGACGAATGAATTTGGACCGGGGCATGATATAATGACCCCAATCAACCTTGCGGAGGGGATCGGCGTTGAAATTTTATCGGTATTGGCATCGTGCCTATGGAGAAGCAGAGCAGCCGGACGGCCAAAAGCTCCCGTTCGCCATCTGGCGCTGGTCCGACACGAGCCGCGGCGAAGCCGAGCGGGCCGCCCTGGAGGCCGCCGACGCATTGGCGCTGCGCATCCGCCAAGGGGAGCCGTTGCCCCGCGGCTATACTTACGGGGAGCGGCCAATGCGCGAGCAGGTACTGCACGCGCATACAGACCGCGACGGCCGCGTCTTGTACGCCGTCACGCGCAACAGCTACGGCGCGCTCGTCTTGAATACGGCGCAGGCGATGTTCGTCGACGTCGATCTGGAGGCCTTCGAGCCGGACTACACATGGAGCCAGCGGCTCAAGCGGCTGTGGGATCGGCAGTCGGTCCGCGAGGCCAGGGCCGAGCAGGCGGAAGCGGCGGCAATGGAGCGTCTGGAGGCCTGGCTGCTCACCCGTCACGCCTGGGGCGTCCGCGTCTATCGGACGCGAGCCGGCTTGCGTTATCTGGTGACCCATGCGCCATTCGAGCCGGACGGCCGGGAGGCCGACGAGATGATGGCGGACTTGAACAGCGATCCGAAGTACCGTCACCTGTGTCGGGTCCAGCAGTGCTTCCGCGCGCGCTTGACGCCGAAGCCCTGGCGCTGCGGCAGCAGCCGACCGCCGACGGCCTTCCCCTTCGAGAGCGAAGCGGAACAGGCGCATCTGCGCGACTGGGTGCGCGCCTATGACGCCGATCGCGCAGGCTGGGCGGCCTGCCGCTTCCTGGGCCACAGAGGCCACGCCTTCGTCAGCGACGAGCTCGATCCGATCGTGCGGCTGCACGATCAAGAGACCCGCGCTCTGGAAGACCTGCCGCTCGCCTGAGATCGCCGGGGGGCGGCACGACGAAGAGGATGACGAAGAGGCTAGAGATAGTGCTTGAGCTCTTGCAGATGCTCGATCGCGCCAATCGAAGCTACGCCGTGCCGCTCCAGCCCGGCGCGGTCGCACTGGTAAGCGACAAACGCAATGCCCGCTCGACTCGAGGCCAAGCCGTCGATCCAGGCATCGCCGACGGAGAGCCACTCCTCCGTCCGAAGCTGCGGAGCACGCCGCAGCACATGGAGGAAGCCGTCTGGCGCAGGCTTGATCGCGCCTGTCGTCTCGCGGCCGACAAGGCAGTCGAAATGGGAGCGGATCCGATTGGTGCGCAGCGCCTCCTCGGCGGCTTCGACCGCGTTGTTGGTCACAATCGCTAGACGGCAGCGCCCTTCGAGATCCGCCAGCAGCTCGCGCGCCCCCGGCTCCAGATCGGCATCTTGCATGCCCGCCACCTCGTAGCGCTTGGGGATGGCCCACAGCTTGTCGAGCAGCTCATCGGTCATGCGCCCGGACTGGACGGCCGTTTCAATGAGTGTAGATGTGGTGTGCGCTTGTAGCTCCACCGACTCCTCCAGCACGCCGTGCGAGACGAGGAATCGATGCGTATCGCGCTTCATCGACGCAAAATCGATCGTCGAGCGCAGCAGCGTGTTGTCCATATCGAAAATGATGCCCTTCACCATGCGATGCAGCCCGCCTTGCGCAGATCATGAGCCGTGAAGGGATTGAGCTGAGCAAGCGGCTCAGTCCTTGCTTTTTGCCGCAATGCGGCTATGTAACCCACAGTCTTCACTCCTCTCGAGTTTGCGCTTCGACGGCGCTGACGGCGTCGCCTGCGCCTAGCGGATTCACGCCGTGGATTCGCTGCGGATTCACGCCGAAAAGCTGATTCATACGGCTTGCCTTCGTTAAGCCACCGTTTGAACACTGTTCGTCCTCCGTCGAGCATCCGTTAGGCCACCGCTAGTCCTCCGTCGAGCATCCGTTAGCGTCACGATTGTGCGCTGGCGGATTAGCGCGTTTATACGAAAAACAACTTCGCACGATAAAGCACTAAAGCGCCAAAAGCCGAAAGAGGTCTTTCGCAGTTTTCAATAACCAAAAATTCACTTTTGGCTATTGAGCCGGTTTTAGTTCTTGCAACTCCACTTCATAGCCCATTTGCTTGATTTTACGAATCCAGTAATCGACGTTCTTCTCGCGGGAACCCAGGTAATCCGAACCCAGTTCCTGATAGGATACTTTGTCACGCAGTACACTATAGATGATTCGAATAAGTAAGTGAGCGACGCCCATGATTGCTTTCTGCTTACCCATTCGCTTGACCAATCGGTAATATAGAGCAGCTATTCGGGAATCTTTCTTTCGTATCGCTGCCCAGCTGCATTGACAACGCACGGATTTTAGCCCTCTATTCCCGCGCTTATTCTTTTTTCGTTTTTTTACCATCACCATTTCACGCACCTGCTGCTCCGTCAACACTTCGCCATTGACGATGGTTTCAAGTAACAACCGACCGGAAACGCCAAAGACGTCGGACATGTACGTCGTGAGTTTCAGATTGGCGTCTTGCAGAATCTTGTGAATTCGGTTTTTCTCTTGCGTGACATTCTGCAGCAGTTTACGACGATAACGGGTGACGTCTCGCAAGTCACGAATCGCTTCGCCCGGGATGAAGCTTTGCTCAATGAGCCCGCTGCGATGCAACCGAGCGATCCATTCCGCATCGATATAGTCTGTTTCCTTGCCGGGCACATTCTTGATACGAGCTGGATTCGCGAGGGTCAACGTACAAGATCCCTCTAGAATATTCCAAATCGGTTTCCAAAATACGCCGGTGCTTTCCATGGCAACCTGGGGGCATTGTCGCTCCTCCGCCCCAAAATGCGATCGACCTTTGATCTGCTTATCTTTATTACCTCATAGACGGGAGACGCGATGCAACCCTTTATTTTCATAGCTGGTGGTGTCCGTTAGAGTTGCCACCTTCGCCAGTCCATCTCGCTCCCGGCTTCCCTCGCCGGTCTGCTCACGCTTGCAGTCATGCTTTCCGGCATGAAAATTCTGTCATTCAAATCTTGCAGTCAACTTGTGGTTCACCTTGTACGAATCACGATGGGGTTATCTTATGCATAGATTTGATGCTTGTCAAGCGTAGACCCCCCCCGCTTCTGAGGCACATCCGGAGCATACGACGACAAGCCCGGTGTCGCATTGACACCGGGCTTCGTGCATACCAGATCGTGTTCGCAATCTCCTCAGCGAATGCTCGCGCGTCTCCTATCTTCCATAGTTCGTGACAGCAGGGTCCACCGCCGTATGCTCCGGCAGCAGGCGACGAAGCCGCTCGGCGAGCAAGCGGCCCATCTCGATATGGCCGTCATCGGACGGATGGATCAGGTCGACGGTCAGCAGTCGCAGTACGGGCAACAACTGTTCGCCCGAGATGATATGCAGCTTTGGGTTCGCGCACTCGTCGTGGATCCGCCACAGCGCTTCGCGGAATTCACGGTTAACATCACGCATCGGGTCGTTTGGATTCGCGGCGTAATCCGAGGCATTCGGGAACATATCGATCAGCACCACCGGCTTGCCGGGACGCAGCATGCGCTGCACGAAGGCGCGGGCCCGCTGCTCGAATTGCGCGGTCGTGAACAGTCCGCGCATGTTCACCCCCAGCTCCAGCGTGGCCCAATCCCAGGTGTCCAGGTCAGCGAAGTGTGCGGCCACTTCCGGCTCGCACAGGCAGGCCCCGCCTAGCCCCTTGTTGAGCACATCGACACCCAGCCTTCTCGCAGCCTGCTGAATATAGGAGCTGGAGTGCACCGTTGCTCCGGCGCCGTGCGTAATCGACGAACCGTAAGCCAGCCAGCGCTTGGCCGGAAGCGCTGACAGCGGCGGCGGATGAACCGGCTCGCCGAAGCAATCGATGCCGTGATAGGCGACCTGGAATTCGCGATCAGCCGCATAATCGCGGCTGATCAGCACCCGCCAGACCTCTATGGAGAATCGCCCTCTGGCCAGAGCCTCGGGAACAACCTGCTCCAGGCTATCGCCGCGTTGCAAATCAAGACTGCGCAGCGACCCGTTGTCATAGTCCATTAGCGGCGCATCTCCGCTGTCGTGCGCACCACGCTCGCGGGGAACGGATCGATGCGCACGACCTGCGGCTCCCAGTGCGCCGTGTCGACATCGTTGAAGTAGAGCGCTGTATCGAAGAAACGATGCAGCCCGCCTTCGTCCGGCGTGACACACCGGACGGGAACAAGCGGATCGTAATCCGTATAATGCGGAAATGACGGATGGATGTTCATCATGGCCTCCCTCGCTCAGATCAGATTCGCCGTCGCAATGCGTTGATAGTGATAGCATCGTCCCAGCGTGCCCTCACGAGCCGGCGTGCGCCAATCGAAGCGGAGCCGCTCTTCCTCCAGCTCCTCGAGCCGCTCGACAACGCCGCGGACATAGTCCATCAGCCGCTCGCGCGCCGTCGAGATGCGGGTCAGCACCCCGCCGTAGCGAATGTCCAGCACCTCCCAGCCCTGCGGCTTGCAATTGGCGAACCATAGCACCTTGTGCACCTTCCGCAGTCCTGTGACACGCTCGTGTAGCTCGTCCAGCACGCGGGTCAGCCCCGTCAGGCCATCCTTGTCGCCTTGTGCATACAGCTGCTGCGCCTTCAGACCGAAGTCCCACTTCAGCTTCAGCGTGCCGCACAACTGCACATAATAGGCAAACATAGCCTCCTGCCCGGGATTGGCCGATATGGCTGGACGCAGCTCCTTCTCCAGTCGCGCATAGTGCTCGGTCAGCTCCACGTCCGCCACATTGCGATCGAATAGCCCGAGCAGCACGTCCTGCCACAGCAGGAACTTGGCCGGATTGGATGCGATCGGATTGCCCGGCGCGACGCCCGGCACTTCGTCGATCAGGCCCAGCCTCCGATAGTCGTCGGCCACTCCGCCGGTGCAAAAGGCGAAGCGCTGCGCGACCCATTCCTCAGTCGGCGCGGCGACAAAGCTGTGCTCGGCATACAATTGCAGCCCGAGCAGCCCGGCGAAGTGGCTCGTCTCCTGCCCGTCATTGCCCCACAGCGTCGCGAGCACTTCCCGCACGCCCTCTTGCTTGCACCCTTCGAGCGCCGCGTTCGTATTCGCGAAGGTCACGCCGTAATTGGGCGTCACAGAGCTCCAGGTCCATACACCGCCGGCGAACATCGGCGTCGAGCCGAACCGCTTGTGCCGCCGCAGCAGCTCCCGGTAAGTCTCTGTATCGTCGTGATAATAGTCCCAGTACACATACTGCGTATCCTTGGGCATCTCGGCAATGATCGAGTCGGGAATCTCATTCTCCAGGTTGTAATACGTATCGTCCGGGGAGACGATGCGGAAGAACATATCGCTCCAGATCATCGGGCTGAGCCCTTGCGCTTCCGCAATATCCAGCACCTTGCGCAAGTGCGGCTTCATGATCTCGAAGCGCGGCACATGCCCGTTCTCATCCAGATAGCGGCCGCGGCCGAGCTCATGCGCTTCGTCCATGCCGATATGAATGCGGCGGCTTCGCAGCGGCGCCGAGGCTGCCCGGATCATCCGCTCGATCCAGCGGTACGTCTCCTCCTTGCCCGCCAGCAGGATCGAATCGGTATCCCGCAGCTCGGCCGCATAATCCCATTGCAACGCCGCGCCCAGATGCGCGAGCGTCTGGATGCACGGGACGATCTCGATGCCCAGCATATCCGCATAATCATCCGCCGCCCTCAGCTCCTCGTGACTGTACCGGCCGCGCATATAGCCGAAGTACGGCGCGTCCTCGACGGTGTACGTATCCTCGGTGTACAGCATCAGTCCGTTGAAGCCCATGACAGCCATCGTACGCAGCAGCCGCTGAAGACTGTCCAGATGCAGGACGCCGTTGCGCGAGGCGTCGAACATCGCGCCGCACCAGTCGAACTGCGGCTGCTCGGTGCGCGTGAAGACCTCCCCCTCCCGCGACAGCTGCACGAACAAGCCGAGCCCCCTGAAGAAATGCGCGCGACATGCGTACCCGATGACACCCTCGCTGCCGCTACGCGATACCTCGAGCGGCCCCTCTCGCTGCTGCAGACGCACATGCAGCGCGTCGGCGGACGGCCCCGGCAATACCGAGACGCCGAGCGTATCCTCCAGGGCGGAGATGCCCGGGAGCAAGCCCTCGACATCTCCTGTGACACACATCTTCATGGATCGTTCCTCCTCATTGACTTCCCTTCGCTGACGTACCTGTCAGCAATGAATTCCCCGTATTGACGCGCCCATTGCATCGCCCGCACCTGCGCGTCTGCCGGACGACGCCTCACGGCGCCGTCACCGTAATCGGAATGGCCGTAGACAGCCCGTACACCAGATCGGTTACCGTAATTGTCGCTTCGCCCGCCGCGAGTCCGTGCACGTCTCCGGACGCGCTGACCTCGACCACGCCCGGCTGATCGCTGGCGAACGTAGTCTCAGTGGTCGCCACGCGGCTGCCGTCCGCGTACAATCGCTTCGCCTGCAATTGCGTTGTCTCATTGATGGTCAACGTATCCGGTCCCGTCACCGCCAGATGCACAGGCGACGGCCTGAAGATCGCCACCTCGGTGATGCTGTTCCAATTGTTCGCGGAATTGCCGTTGCTCAGGATGCGAATATATCGGGCTTCCACCTCCGGCACCGGGAATAGCTCCGGCTGCTCGGTCTCTCCCGAGCTCGTCGTCGTGAGCAGGGAGGTCCAGTTCACCCCGTCCTCGGAGGCCTGCAATTCGAAGTAATACTGGCGCGCGCTGCCGCTCAGGTACGCAATCGACACCGCGCCGACCGCTCTCGACTGGCCAAGATCGTATTGAATCCATTGCGCGCCGAATGCGGACCAGCGTGTGCCCAAGTCACCGTCGAGCGTCCGATCCGGCGTGTGCCCCTGGTCGGCCTGCGGCACATCGCTTGCCGTCACAGCCGTCACCGGCCAACGGTTCACCTCCGGCAGATTGCCGATGATCGGGCCTTGCTTGAAGTCGATCGTATACCGTTGCTCGAGCTGCGTGTATACGGTGTCCGTCACGATGATTCGCGTCTTCCCGGGGACGCCTGAAGCCGGCTCGATCGTGACATCGTAAGCGGCCGTTGCGGTAATCTGCGGCACGTCCTCCGTTTCGAAAGGCAACGAGACCGCATAATACGTCTGTTCCGGATCGAAGTCTGCAAGTGCGATGCCGTCCATTTGAATCGCCTGCAATTCGGGCAATGCCTGTTGCAAAGGCAATTCACCGTCCGGAATCGACCATCCCGCCAGCGGTGTATAGGTCGGCGAAGTCGCGGGCAGCGCGTCTTGCTCGTGCATCGGCACCATCCATACGGACAGCGCGCCCTCTCGTACATCCTCGAGATGCACGGTCAGCTTGCGCACGCCGTGATTGAGCGCCTGCCCCTCCGGATCGGGCGAACTCGGCAACGGCCGCGAAGGCATGATCGAGAATGCCGCGCCTTCGGGCGCCTCGATCAGCTTGACGTAGAGCTTCTTGTCCGCCATGCTCAGCACAGCGGCTTGCCCGTCCTCTACCAGCTCGATGTCCGCTGCCGTATGCATGAACCAATATAGCTCGGATGGCTTACGCAGGCTGAATTCGTCCTGCACCATCACCTGCTGCCGCATGTCGAACAACTTCATCCCCCGCTTGACGGACAGGGCATCCCCCCAGTAGGCCTCGGTCAGATCGGCAATCG
This sequence comes from Paenibacillus sabuli, assembly GCF_014705605.1. GTDB lineage: Bacteria > Bacillota > Bacilli > Paenibacillales > Paenibacillaceae > Paenibacillus_D > Paenibacillus_D sabuli. Next base: position 33,546 of record NZ_JACXIZ010000015.1, on the reverse strand, counting down.
CCAGCGCCCCCTGCGGCTTCGTCTCGACCCGCTCCATCCGCGCCTGGGCCTGCTCGGGCTGTCCCGGTGTATCGTCCGGATCAATGACCAATGTATTGTGACCCTCGGGACGCAGTCGGTAATAGTCGAAGCGCCGATCTCCGAAGTAATCCGGCAGATCGTAATTGTCCACGCCGAAGTCGCTTGCCCAGCGGATGCCCAAGGCGTCATAGACGAAGCTGCCGATATCGAGATGCCCGTGATTAATCGCATTGTCCCCGCCCTTGAACCCGACGAAGCTCGCCTGCGGGCTGGTCGGATGACTGCGCATCGTGACAGCCTCCATCCGCTGGAAGTACCCGTCCACCTCCTCGCGCGCATCCGGATTGGCGTACAGCGCCGGGCGGTACCACAGCATCTCGTATATGCCCCCGCTTGCCGCCTCGTCCTCATGTGCACGATAGAAGTCGATGTATGTGCCATCCTGCTCGCGATCGGCGAACCACAGCGCCAGCGGGGACCTATACGTATCCGGTATCGTGTCCGCATAGTTGAACACCTCCACCGGTCCCGAGACCTGCATCAAGAATGCCAACGTATCCGCGAACCCCGGCATATCGGACAGCTCGTAGTCGGTACCAAGCGCGATCTGCAGCGATTCCAGCATATACACCGCATACCGTGTGCCGTATCGCCAGTACATCGGCCCTTCCGGCCAGCCGCCGTCCGGCGCGTAATCCGCCAGCATCGTCGGCACGGACTTCACCGCGTATTCGAGTAATTCGCCCGCCAGCGTCTCGAGCTCGGGACTTTCATCGCCGATGGCCAGCGCGCCCATTGCGATTCCGCCGCTGACGACCGAATTCCAGTTGCTCGACGTCCGCGACCACCACTCGCCATTTCGGTATCCGCTCAAGGCCGGATTCAGCCCTTTGTTCACCATCGCAGTCCGCAGCTCGCTCTTGCGCTGCGCCGTCCAATAGTCGTACAGCCAGTCGTAGCCAATCGCCACGGCGTAGGTCATTTCGGCCGTATCGAGGAAGTGCGACGGGTTCCAATCGTCGAAGTCGGCTACAGCCTCCAGCTCGTCCCAGGCGCGTTCCGCATACTGCGCGTCTTCGCTTACCAGATAAGCCATGGCCAGCGTCTGTACCCGATCAACCGTGTTCCGCGCTGTCTGCAGCATGTTCGCTTGCTCGTCCGCAACCGGCGCGCTTAGCAGCGCATCTGCCTCCGTCTTCACATTCGCATACCATTGGATCATGTGAACGTCGGTATCGACCAGTTGCAGGATACGCTGCAGGTCCTGAGCCTGCATCATCACCCGTGGATGCTGCCCGAGCGATTCCGACTTCAGTTGACTGATCAGGTCGGTGCGCGTCGGCGCAACGTAGATGCTGACTGATGCCTCCGCCGTTCCTCCGTTGCCGTCCGACACCTCGATCTTGAAGGCATCGTGGCCTGTATAATCCAGATCGGGCATATAGCTCCATTCTCCGCTGCCATCCACGGTCACAGTGCCGTGTCCGGGTGACAGCGATACGGCAAAGGAGAGCGCGTCGCCATCGGGATCATCGGTCCTCAGCGGTTCCACCCGCAGTTGATTCTTCACCGTCTGCCGCTGCTGATCGTGTACGGTCGGCGGGCGGTTGCTTCCCCGTACATCCAGCGTCACTTCGGTATATCCGATACCGCCGTCTCCGTTCATCATCACGACTCCGATTCGATCCGCTCCGGTATAATTGGCCTGCGGCACATAGGTCCATGCCCCGGAGCTCTTCACATCGGCCCAGCCGCTATGCGGTTCGTCGAGCAAGATATAGGATAACGCATGCTGCTGCGCGTCCTCCACCGCCAATTGACCGTTCGATTCCGCGTTGGCATCCACCGACGCCGCGACATGCGCGTCCGGCAGCTCGTAGCCATTCGCCCCGACCGCGACCATAGCCGATTGCTGCGGCCCCTCCGGCGAAGTCGCCGTAATTCGCGCGACGCCCGGGGCGACGCCCGTGACCATGCCGTACGTGACCGTAGCCACACTCGGATCGGAGGTGGTCCAGACGAGCGCTTGATCCGTCGCATACACCGGCAGCACGGTCGCCTCCAGCTGCACCTGCTGCGCCGCCTCTACGACTGCGGTCCGGCGGTCCAGACTCACCTCGGCTACCGGTACGAGCTCGGTAATCTCCATATCGTCGAACCAGACCGTGCCCTCCGCCTCCCACAGGAAGGCCGCCACCCGCATCGAGACCGCGCCCGCCGGCACTTCGATCTGCTGTTCGACCAAGGTCCAATCCTGCGTGCCCTTGACCGAACCGAACATGACATGCTGATTGAGATTCTGATTCGCTGCATCGTAGAACATCAGCCGCATACGCGAGCCGACATTGGTCGACGCCAGATCCAGCGTCTTGAACCAGGCCTTTACCTCATAGGTCGCGCCTGCGCGAACCGGGATGGAGCGCGCGATCATCGCCCGGCTCTGCTCTTCTGCGTACAGCTTGACCGACGCCGCCCCGCCATGACGCTCCGCATGATCCACCGTGAAGTTGACGGCGCCGCTATACGTGTACGCGCTCCACCCATCCGCCCGCCAGTCGCTCCAGCCCCCTTCGGACGAAGCCGTCACTTGTTCCATATTGCCATTGGGCAGCGCGTTCGTGCCGGGATAGGCCGTGATGGTCATCGGGCAGTTCGCCTGCGGACCATCTTCCGTATGCGCGCTGATCACCGTCCATCCCGGTGTCAGCCCCGAGACCATGCCCGAGTCGACCGAGGCGACCCCCGCCTCGGAAGACGACCAGGTGAGGCTGCGGTTCGTGGCTTGCTCAGGCAACGCCTGCGCCGGGACATAGACACTCTCGCCTACCGTCAGCGCCTTGTCAGGGCAAGCGGCCGACACCTCGGTCACCGGCACATACTCGTCCACCTGCTCGAGCGAGACATCGTCGAACCAGGCGGTCCCCGCCGCATTCCAGATGAAGAGCTCGATCAGCACCGATTCGGCATCGGACGGCGTATGCACATACTTCTGCAGATGCGTCCAGTCCTCCGTTCCCAGCAGGGAGCCGAACATGACATGCTGATTCAGGTTCGCATTGTCGGCATCGTAGAACTGCATGCGGATGCGGGCGCCGACACTGCTCGACAGCAGCTGTTCCGTCCTGGCCCAGACCCCGAATGCGTAATCGGCATCGCCCTCGATGGCGATGCGACGCGCGATCGCGCCGCGGCTGGTCGTCTCGGCTGCGATGCGGACCGCAGCGCTGCCCGCATGAGCCGTGGTCGTATCCACGGTATACGTCGGCGTCCCGCTGAAGGTACTGACCGCCCAGCCGTCCGCGCTCGCATCGCTCCAGCTGCCGCCGGCGACCGGCGTATACGCTTCGAAGGAGGCGTTGGGCACCAGATTCACGCCCTCGGCCCGCGTCTCGATCAGATTGTTCATTGCCAATGGAAAGCTGCCCCACAAGAGAAAAAAGATAAGCGTAATTGCCGTTTTTTTCTTCATCTGTCGCCCCTCCAATGTACCCAATAGATCGCCGTAGTCGTCCTATGCCCATTCCTTACAACGAATTGGCGGTCGAGATCCGCAGGTGCTGTTCGCATCGACCGAGCGAACCTTCCATTGCCGGATGCCGCCAATCGAACGGCAACCGCTGCTCCTCCAGCTCCTCCACGCACGCGATCGTGCCGCTTGCATACTGCTCGAGTCGATCCTGTGCCGTCGCCAGACGCGCGGCCAGCCCGCCGTAACGGATGTCCAGGACCTCCCAGCCGTGCGGCTTGTACACCTCGAGCCATTGCTGTCGATGCGCCAGGCGAAGCCGCTCCACCTGCTCCTGCAGCTCGCTCAGCTGGCGCGCGATGGCTCGCAGACCTGCCTTGTCCCCTTGATCGTACCGCCGCTTCATTCGCAGACCGATGTCCCATTTCACCTTCAGCACGCCGCTGAGCTGCGCGTAGTAGTCCAGCAAGGAGTCGATCTGCGGATTCGACGCCTGCAGCGCGCGCAATTGCGTCTCCACCCGAGCGAAGTGAGCGGTGAGCTCGAATGGCTCCACCTGCTTGTCGAACAGACCGAGCAGCACATCCTGCCAGAGCAGGAACTTGGACGGATTGGACGTGTGCGGGTTGCCCTCGGCGACGCCAGGCGTCTCATCGATCCGCGCCATTGCCAGGAATGCTTCCGCATCGCAGCCGGTGCATTGCACGAGACGACGCTTGAGCCACTCTGGCTCCGGAGCCTGCGCTGCATACGTATGTTCCGCGAATAACTGCAGGCCGAGCAGGCCGGTGAACTGATTCGTCTCCTGACCGCCATCTCCCCACAGCGTAGCGAACACCTCGTCGATGCCTTCCTCCCTGCAGGCGGTCAGCGCCGCGTCCGTATGTGCGAACGTCACACCGTAATTCGGCGCGATAGAGCCCCAGGTCCACACTCCGCCGGCGAACACCGGCTTGGTGCCGAAGCGCTTGTGGCGCCGCAGCATTTCCGCATAGACCTGTGGATCGCGATGATAATAATCCCAGTACACATATTGCACGTCAGCGGGCATCTCCTCGATGACCGCCGACGGAATTTCGGCCTCGAGATCGTAGTAATCATGGGTAGGCGAGGCGATACGGAAGTACATATCGCTCCAGATCATCGGCTGCAGCCCGTGCTTGCCGGTAATCCGCAGTACCTCGCGCAAGTGGCGGTTCATAATCTCGAAGCGCGGCTTGTACCCATTCAGGTCCAGGTACTTGCCCAGGCCGAGCTCGTGCGCTTCATCCATGCCGATATGGATTCGCTTGCTGCGAAAGGGGGCTGAGGCCGCCACAATCATCCGCTCGATCCATTCATAGGTACGGGGCTGATCCGCCAGCAGGATCGAATCCGTGTCGCGCAGCTCCGCCGCATCATCCCACTGCAGGCCTTTTTTCAGATGCGCCAGCGTCTGCATGCACGGCATCATTTCGATTCCGAACAGCTCGGCATAGTCATCGGCTTCCTTCAATTCGGCAAAGCTGTACCGTCCGCGCATATACCCGAAGTAAGGGGCATCCTCCACGGTGTACGTGTCCTCGGTATACAGCATCAGATTGTTCAGCCCCATCAGCGCCATCATGCGGAGCAGCTTTTTGATGCTGGCGACGCGCATGACTGCATTGCGCGAGGCATCAAGCATTACGCCGCTCATCGCGAAGCCCGGCTGCTCAACATGCGAGAACGACGATTCTCGACTCGCCAGCTCCGCGAACAGCCCCAGCCCTCTAAAAAAATGTACGCGCTCCTTGAAACGGATCTTGCCTGCCCCGTCTTGCAACGCCACCTCAAGCGGGCCGTCGCTGTGCTCAACCGCGATTCTTATCGGCTCGGAGCCCGGCGCTGCGGCCGGCCCGAGCATCTCCTTCAATGCCTCGATTCCCTCTTGCAGCTCAGTAACCTCGCCTTGAAATTGAAATGTCATCTGCTTCCTCCGTCTACTCTGGCTTGAAAATCGACACCTCTGTCACGCTGTTCCAGTTACCGGATGACAAGCCTGCTGCGAATCCCCTGCCCAGCACACGAATATATCGCGCTGACGTCTCCGGGACGACGAACAACTCGGGCTGTGATGTCATGCCGGAACTACGGGTGGACAACAACATCTCCCACGACTCGCCGTCCGATGAAGCAAGAATATCCAAATAGTAGTTGCGCGAATCGCCATTCAGATACGCGATCGATACCGAGCCTATCGCTCGCGACTCGCCCAGGTCGTACTGCAACCATTGTTCGCCGGAAGCAGACCAGCGCGTACCGAGGTTGCCGTCGATCGTCTTGTCCGGCGTATAACCCTGATCGGCTTGCGGTGAAGCGCTCGCCGTCACCGCGCTGATCGGCCACTCATACTCCGGCGGCAGATCGCCGATACGCGGACCCGTGACGAACGATACGGTGTACGCATGCGTCCGCTCCGTGTAGACCGTATCCGTCACATGAACAACGGTGCGGCCCGGCAGCGATCCGGCCGGATCTACGCTTACACCGTACACCGACGAAGTCGCGGTGACGGAAGGGATCGTCGTCTGGTCGTACGGCAGGACGACTTCGTAATACGTGTGCGCCGGATCGAATCCCTCAATTGTCTCGCCGTCCAGACGCAGATCGTCCAGTTGTGGCTGTGGCTGCGGCGCCTCCAGCTCCCCTTCAGGCAGCGTCCATTCGCTCAGCGGTACGAATTCGGGCGCCGTCACCGGCAACGCTTCATTTTCCCACAGCGGCACCATCCAGATCGATACACTTCCTTGCTGCACGCCGTCCATGTGCAGAGCCAGCTTGCGAATGCCTTGATTCAATGCCTGCCCTTCCGGATCAGGCGATGAGGCCAGCGGTCTGGCATTCAAGACCTCGAACTGCGCATTGGCCGGCGCCTCGATCGCCTTGACGTACAGCTTCTTGTCCTCCAGTTGCAGGACAGCCGCGCGCCCCTCCTCGATGATGTCGATATCAGCGGTCGTGTGCATGAACCAGTACAGTTCCGACGGCTCCCGCAGCAGGAACTCGTCCTGTACCATGAATTGCTTGCGCATCTCCATCAGCTTCACGCCCCGCTTGGCTAACAGCGCATCCTGTTGATACGCTTGCGTCAGATCGGCGATAGCCAATGCGCCCTGCGGCGCGCTTTCTACCCGTTCCATGACAGCCTTCGCAGTCGGTTGCTGCTCCGGAGCGCTGCCCGGGTTCATCACCAGCGTATTGTGACCTTCCGCACGCAGCCGGTAATAAGACCAGCGGCTCGACCCGGAATACCCGGGCAGGCTGTAGCTGTCGCCGCCGAGATCAAGCGCCCAGCGCTGACCTAGTGCATCGTAGACGAACGAGCCCAGATCCAGGTGCGCATGCCCCTCTCCGTCCCGGTTGTCGCCGCCTGCGAATCCGACATATTGCCGATACGGATCCAGCCAGTCGCTGCGCATATCCACCATTTCCGTATTTCGGAAGTAGCCGTCCAGCGTCTCGGGCGCAGTGGCTTGACTATACAGGTCGTCCCGATAGTAGATCATGTCGAATACGCCGCCCGTCCCGGGCGCATCGTAGACATTGCGGTGATACCAGACATAGTCGGAATTATCGTAGCGATCAGCGAACCAGAGCGCCAGGTCCGACGGATAATCGCCAGGATTCGCATCGGAGTAATTAAATGCGCCCTGCGCTCCGTTAACATGCATCAAATAGTCGAAAGTGCTGGCCAGTCCCGGCAGACTCGACAAGTCGTAATCGGTCTGCAACGCACTGTCGAGGGAATCGATCAGATACACGATATACCGCGTGCCGTAACGCCAGTACATTGGGCCCTCCGACCAGCCGCCTTCCGGACTGTAGCTCGCCAGCATAATCGGCACGGATGACATGATCTGCGCGAGCACGTCGCCGGCGAGCGTCTCCAGTTGCGTCGATTCGTCGCCAATCGCCAGCGCGCCCATTCCGATGCCTCCGCCTATCACGCCATTCCAATTATGCTCGGAGTAGGACCACCAGGTTTCATTATTGTACCGGCTGAGCGCAGGCTCCAGCCCCTTGTCCACGATCGCCGTGCGCAGCGTATCTCGGCGAGCGGACGACCAGTAGTGGTACAGCCAATCGTAGCCGATCGCGAAGGCATGCGTCATCTCGGCCGTATCGAGAAAGTGGCTCGGATTCCAATGGTCAAAATCGGCAGCCGTCTCCAATTCATCCCATGCGCGTTCCGCGTACGTCGTATCCTCGCTGATCAGATACGTCAAAGCCAGCGTCTGTACCCGGCTCAGGATGGTGCGTGCCGTATCCAGCATATTCGCTTCGTTGTCGGATACCGGCGCCGCAAGCAGGTCGTCAGCAGCGCTCTTCACATTGGCGTACCAGGCCGCCATGTTCGGGTCCGAGAGCACCTGTGTCTGCATGCGCGTCACATCCGCGCTGTCGATCATCAGCCTCGGGTGAGCGCCCGCTGTCACCGCAGTCAGCTTCGTGATCATATCAGCGCCGGTCGGTGCGATGTACACCTGAACATCGGTCTCGGTGTCGGCGCCATGCTCGTCCTCGACCGATACGGTGAACCGATCCGCACCGACCTCGTCCGTATCCGGCGTATAGGACCAGGTCCCTGATGCGTCAATTGATGCCGTGCCACGCTCCGGCGCGGTTGCCACGCTGTACTGGAGCGCATCTTGATCCGCATCGTAGGCCTCGACATTGCCCGATATCGGCACGTTCATCCGGGTCTGGACAGGTATCGTCCCGGCGCTTGGCGAATGATTGATCGCTCCGACCTGGATCGTGACCTCCGCACTGCCAAGACCCCCGTCCCCGTTGACGACCGTTACCACGAAGCGATCCTCGCCTGTGTATGCGGCGTGCGGCACATAGGTCCAGGCTCCTGACGGACCGACATGCAGCCAACCGCCCGAGGGCTGCTCCATCACCTCATAGCTCAGCGGATGACCAGAGCCGTCCTGCTCGCTCAATTGTCCCGAGATGGCCTGCGACTGATCGGTCAGCGCCGTGTACTGCACGGACGGCAGGTCGTATCCGTCCGGATCCACAGAGACGATGAATGTCGAATTCGGCAGTCCGTCGACCGCTTGGGCCGTGACGACAGCCATACCGGGCGACACCCCGGTTACCGTTCCGTCGTAGGTCACTTCCGCTACGGTTGGATTCGATGAAGACCATACGAGCTCGGGGTAGGTTGCGTTCGCCGGCAGGATCGTCGCTGCCAGAGTCAGCGACTCGGCAAGATCGAGTACGCCGGTGCGTTGATCCAACGCTACACCCGTCACCGGTGTGACCTGTTGAACCGACAGATCGTCGAACCACACCTCGCCTTCCGCGAGCCAGATGAAGGCTTCCACGATCATTTTGACTGCACCCTCCGGCGGCTGAATACGCTGCTGAACCCGGGTCCAGTCCTGCGTGCCTTGCAGGTCTCCGAACATGACATGCTGCTCCAGATTCTGATTGCTCGCATTGTAGAACATGATCCGGATACGCGTGCCGGAGGCTTCCGTCACCAGATTCGCCGTCTTGATCCATCCCTCGACATCATAGTAGGCACCCTCCTCCACGGATACGTAGCGCCCGATCTTCGCACGGCTTGTGTCATCCGCCTCGATCTTGACCGAGGCATCGCCGCTATGCCGAACCGTCTGATCGACCGTGAAGGTCGCATCCCCGGAGTAGAAGTACGTCGTCCAGCCATCGGCTTGCCAATCCGTCCATCCTCCTCCTGTTGCCGTGGAGAAGTCCTCAAAATCACCATTTGTAAGCAGATTGGTCGACGCGCGAACCGACAGATCGTCGAACCACACCTCGCCTTCCGCGAGCCAGATGAAGGCTTCCACGATCATTTTGACTGCACCCTCCGGCGGCTGAATACGCTGATGAACCCGGGTCCAGTCCTGCGTGCCTTGCAGCGCTCCGAACATGACATGCTGCTCCAGATTCTGATTGCTCGCATTGTAGAACATGATCCGGATACGCGTGCCGGAGGCTTCCGTCACCAGATTCGCCGTCTTGATCCATCCCTCGACATCATAGTAGGCACCCTCCTCCACGGATACGTAGCGCCCGATCTTCGCACGGCTTGTGTCATCCGCCTCGATCTTGACCGAGGCATCGCCGCTATGCCGAACCGTCTGATCGACCGTGAAGGTCGCATCCCCGGAGTAGAAGTACGTCGTCCAGCCATCGGCTTGCCAATCCGTCCATCCTCCTCCTGTTGCCGTGGAGAAGTCCTCAAAATCACCATTTGTAAGCAGATTGGTCGACGCGGCTTGCGCGGACTTCACAGTGAAGGAAATCGGCACACTGCTCCCTATCAAGACCACTACCATAAGCGCTGCGATCATTCTCCACCCGTTACGCCCGTGCCTCGCATACCTCTTCATGTCACAATCAACCACCTTTCTCTCTCACCAAGATCGGATTGGCTTGCCTGCATAGAGCGGCATGTCTGACCCTCTATGGATCAGACATGCGTTGTGAATGCGATGGACATCTTGCGAATCGATTAATGCGTGCTGTTGTACCAGTCTGTCATGTACTGAATGAATTCATCTCCGCCGTTGGCCCGGTAGGCCGTGACGAACTGGTCGAATGTCTCGTCCAGCGGCGCGCCGCCGATGACGACCTGGGCAGCCATTTCAATGTACATCCCACGCAGGTCGTGAACGATTGAGGTGGCCGGCATCGCTTCCGTCAAGTTCGTTACCCCTTCCGATTTGGTGAGATTGATGCCCAGTATATATTTTTCGTACTCGGCTTCACCCATCTTGGCGCGAGTCGCTTCTTCGTTGAACGCATGCAGGACCATGGATTGCCGAAGCCCGTTTTCTCCGTCTTTTTCGGCGTCATACACGATTGAATCACCGTCCCGCGTCCACGTGTCGCCTTCAATGCCCAGCTCGGTGTACAGTTGTCCTTCATCGGAGAGCATCCAGTCCAGCATGCGGATGACGGAGGCTGCGTTTTCCGAATTTTTCGGTACCCAGAACGTACGCGACAGGACGTTCTTTTCGCCGCCCAGCTCACCGTCGTAGCCGGTGCCGCGCGGCGTCGCAATCGGCATGACATTCGGACTCTCCCCGCCGATCACATCATCCAGCCGCTCTTGCCATTTCGCCGTCTGCGTCGCGTTGTGCACCCAGCTGAACACATCGCCGGAACTGATTTTTTGCACCCACACTTGCCCCGAATTGGTCATGAAGTCCGGATCGATCAATTTCTCTTCATACAGCGTGCGCATGAATTGCAGCGCCTCTTTCATTTCCGGCTGGAGCTCGGCCGGCAATAGCTCGCCGTCCACGATTTTTTCGGTGCCGAACGGCACGCCCCACATGCCGAACAGGTTGTCCATCCACGAGAAATTTTGTCTGCCGCTCACCGGATACTCGTCAGGGTAGGCCGCCTTGAGCGCGCGGTAGTAGTCCAGCAGCTCGTCCGAAGTGGTCGGCGTCTTCAGACCCAGTTCGTCAGACAGGTCCTGGCGCACATACAGGATCCGGTCGACCAGGATTTGCTTGACGGTCGGCACGCCCATGATTTTGCCGTCGATCGTCACCAGATCCCAGGCTTCCTGCGGAATTTGCTCCTTCAGGTGCGGGCCGTATTCGTCGATCAGCGCAGTCAGGTCGGCCAATTGATCATGCTCGAGCAGCTCCGAGACGATGCCACTGACACCATAGAACATGAACACATCCGGCAGATCGTTCGCCGCGAATTTCAGGCGAATTTGTTCGGCGTAGTTGTCATGCGGCAAAAATCGAAAGTCCAGGTCGATATTCGTTTGTTCGCCCATGTACTTGAACGTCGGAATATCCATCGTCTTCTGTGTCGGCACGGCCTTTAGATGATCCGAATAGTACATCGTCACCTTGCCCGGCGCTTCTTCCATACCCTCGCCGGCGCTTTCTTGCTGATCGGCGCCTGTCTGATTCCCTGCCGGTTCCGCATTGTTGCCGCATCCGGCCGCCAGGAGCAGCACCATCGCGATCCCCATCGCAGACGACCCTATGCGGAATCTCATGTCACGCATGTTCATTCCCCCATCGTTTTTTATTGTGTACGGGACGGATCACGAAGGATCGCAGCCCGCGGACACTCATTCTTTAATTGAACCAAGCAACGCGCCTTTGATGAAATGCTTCTGGATGAAAGGATACACCACAACAATCGGCAGGGTGGAAATGACCACGGTCGCCATTTGAATGCCGATCGGCGAACTTGACGTGGCCGTATCAATGACATCGGCATACTCCATCATGTTGCCTTGCGAAATGAGCTGATACAAATAAAGCTGCAACGGTCGCAGTCTCGCTTCCGTGATATATAACAACGCGAGCATGTAATTGTTCCATAGCGACACCGCGGAGAACAGCATCAGCGTCATGATAATCGGCATGGACAACGGCACGACGATCTTGGCGACAATGCCGTATTCGGACATGCCGTCCACCTTGGCCGCTTCCAGCAGCTCTTCGGGAACGTTGACTCTGAGGAATGTCATACACAGCATGACATTGAACGCCCCGCAGGCCATCGGCACGAACAAGGCCCAGATGGAATCCATCAGATTTAAATTTTTGATCAGTAAATAGGTCGGAATGAGCGGAGCTTGAAAAATCATTGTGAACAGAATACCCATCAAGATCGGCTTGCGGCCCCTTAGAAATCGCCGGGAGAGCGGATATGCTGCCGATACGGTGAGAACCAGGTTAGTCAATGTTCCCATGACGACGACGCAAATGGTAACGAGGAATGCATTCCAGAATACAGAATTCTCCATCACCGCTTCATAGTTGCCATAGTGGAAATCAACCGGCCAGAAGGACACCCTGCTTTTGGTCAGCGCTTGTTCAGAGCTGAACGACGCGGAAACGACATTGACGACCGGTAGCATAATGAGCACTGAAAACAAACATAAACCAATCACATTAAATGAGTCGAAAATACGGCTTCCAATCGATGACTTGATACGCATCGCTTCCACTCCTTCCTTTCGATGTATCTACCGACGATCAGTAGATGCTTTCACCCGTCAATCTTTTGCTCATTGTGTTCGCAAGCACCACCATGATCAACCCGATCAATGATTTGAACAGTCCGATCGCTGTCGTAAAGCTGTACATGCCTTGGCCGATTCCGACCCGGTATGTAAAGGTCTCTAGGACGTCGCCGGTTGCGTAGGTTAACGGATTCAGGAACACCCAGATATGCTCGAAGCCCAGGTCCATGATGTTTCCAATATTAAGCAAGAACACAATCATAATCGCCGGCATCAGGCCCGGCAACGTAATGTTCATAAATTGCTGCCATCGTCCGGCGCCATCGATCTGCGCCGCCTCGTACAGCGAGGGACTGATACCGGATAGCGCGGCCAGGAAGATAATCGCGCTCCATCCCGTTTCCTTCCACATTTGCGACGAGATAATGATCGATCGAAATAATTCCGGTTTTTGCAGAAACGGAATCGCCTCTCCCCCCATGCCGATGACCGCCTGGTTGACCACACCTTTCGTCGAGAGCAGCATGAATGCTATGCCGTAAATGATCGTCCAGGAAAAAAAGTGCGGCAGGTAGGCGACAGTTTGAACGATCCGTTTAAAAATGACATGGCGCAGCTCGTTTAATAAACAGGCCAAGATAATCGGTGCGGGAAACGTAAAGAACAATTGATACAGGTTTATGATGAGCGTATTCCCTAATACCCTTCGGGATTGCGGCATTGTGAAAAATTGCTCGAACCATTTAAATCCTACCCATTCGCTCGCAAACACGCCGTCAAAGATGTTGTAATCCTGAAACGCAAACACCAGCCCGACCATTGGAATGTACTTGAAAATTAAAAAATACAATACGGCCGGCGCAAGCAACACGTACAGCGCATGATTTCGTTTGAAGTACGTCCAATTGCTTAAGCCCCTGGCATTATGCTGCAGTGAAGCCGCCTCGTTAAACACCTTTGTTTTTTTCACTCCGCTCCCCCGATCCTGTCCAAATCATTGTTTTTATCAGTTTAAAAGAACACCGCTTTCATGCCAATGTGTTTACATTCGGATTTATATCGCAATGTTCAGAGCTTTTCAAATGGAAAGCAGACATAGACGAACAAGCGGTCGAACCCATCAAGGGTTCAGCCGCTTGTTCGCAATTTTGACTTTGTCCCGGTATTCCAACGGATTTAACGCAAAGCTGCTTTTAAAGGTTTTGGAAAAATGAATGCTGTTCTTATAGCCTACCCGGTGCGCGATTTCGTACACCTTCAGGGAAGTCGTAAGCACGAGTTCCTCCGCTGCTTTCATGCGGATGTCCTTGATGTAATTCCACACAGTCATACCCGTTGCATTTTTAAAAACCTCGCAAAGATAGTTTTTGTTCATGGCGACATGATCGGCAATCTCCTGCAAGCGCAGTGTGCGATGGTAGTTCCCGCGTATATAGTCCATCGCCAGCTCAATAATCTGAAGCGTACTGCTGTTCCAGGCGTTCGCGCATTGCTGCAGCATGCGTTCGAGTTCACGGTTAAAATAACGAACCGCCAGCGCAAAGACATGTTCGCCCGCCTCGTCACGCTTCAAGGTCGGCGCAGCGTCGTCCAGGTGCTCATAGCTGCCGATCTCAACCTGCACGCCTTTCTTTTCCAGAATTTCCCCAATAAGTCGAAGCCAATTCCAGACGAGGGGCAGCAGCAGCTCATGGTCTTCGCCAATCCATTGCCGGAACGAAGTAAGGGTCGGGTTCGTCAAGGCCAGCACGTTCGTGTCATTCAGGGCCTGCATTTCATCAACCCACTGCTTGAGCCGATGTTGATAATGGGGCATATGCCGAAGCATTAGCTGCGTACATGCGACGCTTCGCCTTTCCCTCATGCGCGCCAGCGATCTATCCAGTCCTTCCCGCAGCGTATCTTGATGAATCGGCTTCAGCAAATAATCCGCAACGCCGAGCTGGAGCGCTTTTTTGGCGTAGTCAAATTCATCATGACTGGAAACAATGATACACTCTGTATACGGACGATGCCGGTTGATCCAAGCGACCACTTCCAGTCCGTCCACAAGCGGCATCCGAATATCAATCAGACATAGATCCGCCATGTATTCTTCGAGCCACGAGATGGCGCGCGCACCATTGACTTCCATACCGGCAATCAATGTGTTGGAGCCGTATGCGCCAACTCGCTTGGCCAGACTCAGTCGAATGAACCGTTCGTCGTCGGCAATAAATACTCGATGCATCCCCTTCCTCCTTCCTCATTGCAGCCGATCATTGTGCGTCGCTTCCATCCGGAAATTCGACCGTCACCTCCGCCCCCCCGCACGCCCCTGCTCCGACACGAATACCGGCATGCCGCGCACCATATTGGAGCTGCAAGCGGTAGTGCACGTTCAGAATGCCGATTCGAGAAGCCTCCGTATAGCGTTGCTCCGGGTCATGCCCGGCCAGTTGCTGCCGCAGCGCAATCAACTGAATGTCCGTAAATCCCGGCCCGTCGTCGGCTATCGTAATCGAAACGCGATGAGCTTCCGGACGCTTTACAATGATGCGGATATGCACCGCCTCTCCGCGGGCCTCAACCCCGTGCACGACACAATTCTCGACGAGCGGCTGCACGACCAGTCGCAAGCAAGGCACCGTCGCCGCTTGCTCCTCCATCGACATCTCAAAGCTGATCAATTCACCAAATCGGACCTGAATAATGCGTAAATAGTTGCTTGCATTGGCCAATTCTTCTCCGATGGTCGATTGCGCTTGCTTCAATTGCGATCCGTAGCGAAGCAGATCGGACAGTGCCACAGTCGTGTGCTCGATTTCCTTTTGATCGGCCAGATTGGCCAGCGAACGGATCGTCTCCAAGGTATTGTATAAAAAATGCGAATTGATTTGCGATTGCATCGCTGTTGAAATCGCGCGTTTCTGGCTTGCTTTGGATTCTGCCAGATCGTCGATCGTCTCCCCCAGCTCGCCGAGCATTCGCTCGTAGGCCACGCCCAGGTAAGCTATCTCATCTACGCCGCCGATTTCGGGCCTCGTGTTCAGGTCTCCGGCTCGCGTTCGCTTGATGACGTGCGTCAGCCTGGAAATTCGGCGTGTCATCGAGCTTGACAGCAGCACGACAAGCACAATCGAAATGATGAGACTGATTAACGCCACCGCAAATGTGACGATGCGCACCTTTTCGATACTGAGCGCCACTTTTGCGAAAGGCATGACGACCACCAATTTCCAATTGGTGTAAGGTACCGTTTGATACACCACAATTTCGCTGGTCTCGCGTTGCAAAAATGCCCCATTGGCAGCTGCGCCAATACGCTGAAACAGCTGCGCATTTAGCGCCTTGAACCGTGTTGCCTCATCCCGATGAAAAATAATCCGATTGTGGTCATCGACGATCATAGCGTTTCCCAGCTCGCCCAGATTAATCGAATGGATGATCTGTTGCGTGGGATATACGGCAACATCCATTTTGATATACGAGCGGCTTCCCGTATAGAAGACTTCCTTAATCATCGTCATGACCGGAATGCTGTCCTGCTCGACGTAGTCTTCGCTGCGACGCACGAGGATGGCCATGTTTTTTGGCGAAAAATCGGCCAATATCACAGGGTCTTTTTGAAGCGAATAGTCCTTGTCCAGCCCGTCCTTCCGATAATGCTGCTCCATGCCTTGCCGATTGGAGAACGATATCGATTTAATCTCCGGATGCTGGAACTCGAAGGTCTTGATGAATTTGTTGACAAGGTTGCTGAAATGCACATAATTCTCATACGCTTGATCCGGGCCCAGCTCCATCCAGTCCTGGAGCTCCTTGCTGAATTCCAATTGCAAAAAAAATTGATCGTACTCGTTGTAGTAGCGATTTAGATTTAAATTGGCTTGCTGCAGGACTTCGTTGCTAAATCGCTTGACATCCCGTGTAATCGCAGCAGAGGACTCGTAGTAACTGAAAAAACCGATTGTGGACACGGCAAAGATGACGATGGCTGAATTGAGGAGCACCAATTTCCACTTTAATGATTGACGAACCCGTTGCCAAATGTGATGAACGGCGATCCCCCCTATTTGCTTTTTGACGGGCGCACGCATCGAGTCTGTGGCTTGTCTCTATTTTAACCGTTTTCCATCCTGTAATCTTTAGCAATTCGAACACAATTTTTAGCGCGAAATCCGCTTCAAGGTGCATCGAATCAGCCGCGCGCTTCTGCGCAGCCAGACGCAGCTCTTCCCGGCGCGGCAAAATTCAACAGGATTTGCACGGTGCTAGCGGTGGCGTTTGCGATATTCGCCAGGCGTCATGCCCACCCGTTGCTTAAACAGACGTATAAAGTTTTGCGCATTGCCATAGGACATTCTCCCGGCGATTTCCGCAATCTTCAGGTCCGTTTGCACCAGCAAGGCCTTGGCTCTTTCGATGCGATGGGCAATCACATAATCGGTATAGGTCAAGCCCGATTGACGCTTGAACAGCAGGCTGAATTGCGCCTCGCGCAGACCAACCTGTTCGGCGATGAGCTTCATGGAGAGGTCCTGATCCGAGTGATCATGAATGTAGGCGATGGCTTGCTGGATCCTTTCCGCATCTTCATCGCTTGCCGACGCACGATGCGCGTGTGTCTGTGCGGCAAGCTGCTTGATCACGTCCTCCTTCAGCCACTGATGAATCTGCTCGATCGTCCGGAGACGGGCCAGTCGTTCGAACGAATCTGCGCGCAACACCCGCTGCTCCACCGCAAGCCCGCTCCCGAAGGCGCTCCCTATCCGCAACAATGCGGACAGCAACAACGCGTAAGCATGAACAAGCTGCTTGGCCGAAAGTGCATTCTCGCGGTTCAACGTCTCCGCGAACCGTTCAAGAGCCAGGTCAGCCTCGTCCCACTCGCCCAAATGCATGGCGGATAACAGGCTTTGCTCCTCTTGAACCGGATAGCGGAAGGCTCTTGGATCATGCACAAGCTCGTCTGCAAAGAGGATCTTGTCCTCGCCGTCCACCAACCGATGCCGCAGCGCCTCTGCCGCCTGCCGGAAGTGATGCTGCAGTTCCGCCGCTTCACCGGTTGTGCCGCTGCAGCCGATGACAATTGCCTGCTTCAACTGCTGTACAGCCGCCTCTACAAAGACTTGCAGACGCGATCTAGCCCAAGGCTTGACATCCCCGTCGGCACCCCCTTGTGCGATCTCCAGTATTCCGCCGATACGATCCTCGTCCAGTCGGACCAGGAAGCACCTAGCAGAAGAGACTTCTGCGGCTTCCAAGGTGAGGACCACATCCTCCATTTTCAAGCTCACAGGAGCGATCGCAGCAGCTGGTTCGTTGCCCCATTCGATACACAACGCTGCATATAAGCGATCTGGCTCATAAAGACCGTGACGCGTCAGATTCTGCCGAAGCGATTCGGAGAAGGGCTCCGTCAACCACTGCCGCACATAATGCGCCTTGAGATCGGGAACAGACTGGCGATAATCGCTTGCCAAGGCCTCGTGCGCGCCGTGCATGCGGTCCATGTAATGCTCGATCTGCCCGAGCTCATCCGCGGGGCGATGGCCCGGCTCAGCCGGCTGCACCTTATATTTCATTCGGCCGAGCAGCACATTCAGGCGCCCGGCAGCACGAAGATACAAGCGAAACAGAAAGAACCCTGCAATACCGACGATCAGCGCACATGTCGCCCACAAGATCTTGAACATGGTTTGTAGGGGCTCCGTTATTTCATCGTATGGCACAATCGCGGCATATGTCCACCCGTTCAGCGGCGATTCCAAGGTCTGAAGCAAATGCCTGGCGCCTCCAGGCCCGCGAACCATCGTGCCGCCCGTTGAAGTCGTCTCGGATAATGCCTGGGCAATCGCTCCATCTGCCTCATGCCCCATCAACACTTGCTCCAGGACAGGCTCCGCATAGCGATTGCCCGCCGGCGTGAGCAGGAGCATCCCGCCGGTGCGGCCCAGCTTCATTTGGTCAAAGACGTCCGCAAACACCTGCTCGTTCAAGTGAACGATAAAATACCCGTACGGCGCCTCCGCCGCGATCGGAATCTTGCGGATCAAGGTCAGTCCGGCAAGCACGCGCCCTGCGCGACGCGCCGTCGGCTCGGCAACGCGTTCGTACCACATATAAGGCGCCTCGGCCGTCCAGCTTCCCTGGTCCAGATAGGCGTCCATCAGATTGCCTTGATCCTCGAACAGACCTTCCGCCGTCACTTGCCGCTTCGATTCCGGAATGTAGACGCTCACTTCGTCTGCGTGCTCGATCAGTTCCTCCAGCGCGGCCAGCATCATCGTCATTTCCTCAATCGCGTTCCAATTGAAGCGCCCTGCCTCGTATATCTCCACATTCAATCTGTAGCTATAGATGCCCTGTACGATCATCCGATCGACCTGACTCAGCGTGCCCTCGATGCGCTCGCGCATCTGATTCATCGTATTCAGGTTGGTCCGCTCGATCTCCGTTGTCATGCGTTGTGCGACGACCGTATACATGATGGTGCTCACGATTACTACGGGAACAATGGAAAAGAGCAGCCCGAGCAAGAGCAGCCTCTGCGCGATGGATCTTTTTTTGTTGGCTTGCTTGCCCATGACTGCTCCCGCCTTTCGTGATCCGGTTATTCAAGCATCCAATGCGGAAATTTCACCCGCTTTTGTTTAAGATACGGTAAACTATACACAAAGCGTCAATTCGGAGGGCTGTAAATGATCAATCGTATGCCAACCTCAAGAAAGCGCATGTGTGTGCTGATCAGCGGGCTGCTCGCCGCTGTATTGGCGTTAACCGGCTGTGTCCAGCCTATTGCGACCGATGCCCTCGTGCACAACGAGCGGCCGACGATTCGGATCATGTATCCGATCTACACGAACCCAGCCGATTCGCCGGTGCTGCTCGCTTACATAGAAGACAAGCTCGATATCAAGCTGGAATTGATCCAGGTGGCGGCAACCAGCTACAACAATCGGGCTCGCATCGTTATGACGCAATCAGACGGTCCCGATGCCCTGGTCTGGACGGCCTTTCCTCAGGCGGAATTGCTGAATTATGCGCGGACCGGCCAGCTCCATCCTTTGGACGAACAGCTTACTGACTATCCCAATCTGCTGGACATCCCCGCCTCCATAGTGGAAAGCGCGCGCATGGACGGCAAGCTGTTCGGCATCCCTCGGCCGCGTGCGACCGTCGATCAAGCGGTGTTCATCCGGCAGGATTGGCTGGACCGCTTGGGCATGCCGACTCCGCGTTCTTTAGACGATTATACAAGTACAGCCATCCGTTTTGCCACATCGGATCCGGATGGCAACGGCAAGCCCGATACATTCGGCTTCGCGGCTTCTCATCATTTGGGCGCGGTATGGGACATGAGCTACGCCTTCGACACCGGCCATATTTGGAAAGCGACCGAGGATGGCACACTGATTCATAGCCATATGACGACAGGACGCGAGCAGGCTTTGAACTGGATGCGTCAGCTCTACGCGGCAAGAGGATTGGACCCCCGATACCAGGAATGGAATACCCGGCAAATGCATCAGCGCTTTGCTGCCGGTCATACGGGAATTTTGATTAGCCAAATCAGCAATTTTCATCATATCCAACAAGACCTTCATCGTCAAAATCCGAGCGCGCAATTGGCGATGCTGCCGCCTCCTGTCGGCCCCTCGGGCGTATCGGGCTTCGCAGAGCGGCCTGGCTTCTACGGACAATTCATCATACCGGCACGCGTCCCGGATGAAAAAGTGAAGCGCGTGCTCGAGCTGCTGGACTGGATGAGCAGCGCGGAAGCCGCGCATATTCGCAAGTATGGGATCGAAGGGTTCCATCATACCGTGGCTGCCAATTCCGAGCCTCTTGTCGATCATGCGCGAATGGAAAAGGAGGGCGTGGAAGCTATCTTTTTCATGAACCGCTACGACCCTTATTACTATGTCATGCCTCACGCGCCGTCGGATATTCAACGTCAGCAGCGCGCAATCCTGGATCAGGTGCGGTCATCCGGAATCCGGAATCCTGCAGAAGCCTTTTTGCCAACCGTACAATATAACATTGGCGGCCTTTACAGCAGTGACATCACCGAATATTTTGACCAGTATGTAACTGGAGAAGTGTCGGAGGACTCCTTCGCTGAATTCCGTTCCGAATGGTGGAACAACGGCGGTCGCGCCGCTACGGAGGAAGTCAACCGCTGGTATCGACAACCCGAGTAGGCACAAGCGAGCAAGGGCAGCGCAGTTAGCGCCGCCCCTTGCCCCGTGAAGACAATTGCTTATTTTTCGAATCCATAGCGCTGATAGTTTCCCGGTTATAGACGGTCTCTATCCTTTACCTTTGGAGCTGATACATCTCCCATATCAGGCTTGCGGCTTGTGCCCTGGTGAGCATGCGCTGCGGGCCAAAGCTACCGTCAGGAAAACCGTTAACGACCCGAAGGTCAGCCAAGGTGTGCACCGCTTGCCGCGCCCACTGCGCAATGTCGGCCTGATCCGTAAAGGCAAGCGACTCTCCGCCCGGTTGCTCCGTCGCAGCCCCGGCTCGGGCAAGCTCCATGGTGCGGAGGATCAGCACAGCCGCTTCTTCGCGCGTCAGAGAATCGTCGGGGCGCAAGTAGCCGCCTGCTCCGGTCATCAGTCCGCTGCTTGCTGCTTGCTGCAGAATCGGCCAATGCCACTTGTCGGCGTCCACATCGCGGTAGCCGGTGAGAATGCCCGCCTCCACGGCCATGGTCTCTCCCGTCTCTCTCTCCAGCTGTCGAATGAGCAGCGCCGCCATCTCCGCACGGGTAATGCTGCGCGCTGGAGCGAAACGTTCCGCATCAACCCCGACGATAATATGATGCGCGGCTAGCCGTTCAACGGCGAGCATCGCCCAATGGTTGTGCGTGTCCCTATAAGTAGGCTGGAAGGCCATGACGGCATAAAGGCCTTCCTGCGCAACCTGCGCCTCCAAACGTTCGGCGCTCGCATTCCATACGCCGCCTACGTACGCCCATTGCGCCGAATGTTCGTCCACAAGACGATAAAGTCCCAGCTTATGCACATCTACACTCGGCGGCAATCCCATTACCCGGAATTGCATGAGCAGCGGACCGCCCCAGTCCGATTGCCCCGCAGGCGACAGACCCAATTCATACCCGTACCCCGGCGCCCAATACCGCTCTTCGCGTGGACGGGCCAGGCCCTCGCGCTTGACGATTCGCAGCCCGCCTTCAGTCGACGACGGTAGGGTGTGAAGCAGGCGGACCAGCAGCTCGCCTTGTGACCATGAGAGCGCCTTGCCTGCCTCCAGCTCCTTCCACGCGATCCAATCCTCTACCTCGGGTGCCGGCGCCTCATATAATGGGGGCGCAGGGGGCGCTGCTTTTGTCGTCGCCGTATTCAAATAAACGGGAAGCGATTCATTGCCGGCCTCGTCCTCGACCGTCAGCGTCACTTCATACGTTCTTCCCGGAGAGAGTCCGGTGATGACGAAGTTTTGCATCCCTTTTGGCACGCGGACGCCTTTCGTTTCTCCCTCCTGCAGCGTGTCCCTCCAATTCACCCTGACCTCCTGCCATTGGCTGCCAGGCGGCTCCTGCCAACGGACCTCCAGTCGATCCGACCTTGGCGTAGCGGCAGCCTGGGCCACAGGAGGAATGTGCAGCTCGCCGGCATACAGGACGGCTTCACCGGCGCTTCCTGTCAGCTCGTGATACGCGGAACGGTTCCCTTGTTCATCCGATGCGGAGATACGCAGCTCATAAGACGTGTGCGGCAGCAGGTTATTGATCACAGCGTACTGTACATTTTTGTCTACCTGCATGCTGTGATACGACGGCTCGCCCGGCAAGCGCCATTGCACGTCAATCCCGGACAGATCCGGATCGGCCGGATCTCTCCAGCTCACATAGATCGCACGATCCCCTGCGCTGGCCGCGACTGCGGCAGGGACCTCGGGGGCATGTTCGTCCGCTTCGGTGACGCGCACATCGAATTCCAGCGCCCCGGATACAGGCAAATAATTGTAACCCGTCACCTGCGAATTGATGACAACCTGCAGGAGATCGTCAGGGCGCAGTTGCTCCTCCGGAGCGAGTTGCAGGCTGAAGCGCCGGGCCAGTTGCCCGGCTTCGCCGTCTGCCGCATTCACCGGCTGCCACGCCCCGTCTATCGCTGCGTCGTCGCGCCGCACCAGCGGCGGGTGCAGGAGGAAGAGCGCGACGTCCATATGCTTGGTGAAGCTGATCGTGACGGAGCGCCCGCCATCATCCGAATAGACACGCTCCACTTCAGCCGGCTGCAGCGAGACCAACGGGATATTCACGTCAAAGTGCGGCGGCAGCACCGTCAGTTCCCCGCTGTAGGCAGTCGCGTATCCGTATTTCTCATACCGTACCTGCCACCGTCCTTGCGGAACGTCCCATGCATACCGCCCCGCATGATCCGTCCATTGCGGATTGATCTGCCCGTACGCCTGCGCGTCCCATTCCACCCATGCCTCGCGATCTTCGTCATCATGCAGCAGTGTCGCCTTCACATCCGTCAGACGATTACCCGGGACCGCTTCGTATACATAGCCGCTCGGGTCAAAGATCCACTGCGGATCCGCTACCAATTCATCCTCCGGTGCTGGTTTGGACGGCTTCGGCTCCGGCTCATCCTCCTTGCATTCCTCGTCCTGCTGCACGTTTCGTTTGACTTCTTGTATACGATCCTGAATTTTTTTGTCAATGATTTTGCCATAGAAATAGGTCGAGGTGAAAATCAATCCGGTTGCCAATAACCCGGCTCCGGGCAGCAAGGCGCCTGCCGCTGTACCGGCCCCCATCGCCGCCCACTTGCCGGCTTCCCCCAGCATGGCATCCTCCATTATATTTTCCAATTGCGAATGATAGCCCTGCGCCGCTCCCGTGCCGCAAGCCGCATACACATGCTCAATCTCCTTGTCGAGCGAATCGAGCAGATCGAGAAACCCTTTTGAGCCACTCGCAGTCGAATAATGATCATACGCCTTGATTTCCGCTTCGATGATGCCTGCCGCCACTTTCGCATAAGGGAACGCCAGCGTCTGAACCGAATGGGATCGCTTGGCGTCTGCGGCCGCAAGCGACTGGTCCCCATCGTACTCCTGATACGTGGTCACCCGAATCGTGTAGCTAGACCCCGGGTCCGCCGCTTGCGACATATAATTCAGCAGCATTTGCCTGGAATCCCTCCAGCCGGTAAGCGGCTCGGCAAAAGGCGAGCGGTAATTCGCGCCTTTTATAATTTCCATATCGTAGCCGTATATCGTCATCCCGTCTCCGCTCATGCGCGGCTTGCCCGCAATGTCATAGTCGACATCCTCCCGGACGGTAATGGTCGCTTCCGCAGCCGCCTGTTCGCCGAGCTGAGGGATCATCAGGTTCAAGCTTCGGGTCTCCTCCTGGGGCGATCGCGCAATGTCCACGCCCTGTTCGCCGGGCAGGACGACATCCTTCATCCACCAGGGCAACGCCTTGCGCAGCTCGGCTTCGGTCCGAATCGCGACAGGCGCGGCGCTCGACTGAGGCACCTCATTGTAGCTCACATACACAGGGCCGTTGAACCGGCTAATATTCTGGTGGCTTACCATCGTAGCGGCGGTATAGTACCCTGTAGCGGCATTGAACACCGTCTGCAGCACGCTGCCGCCAATCCGCACCGCGACGCCCGAGACGGCCTCCGGATCTTCGAACCGGACATCGATGGCCAGCAGCCCGTAATTGATCGTATAGGGGACGCGCGAGATGCCGGTTTGCGGATAAAAGGTGTTTACCGAGCCGTCGCTGCTCAGTCTGACCGACTCCACGTGCGGGGCATTCTCGCGATACCAGACGGCCTTGCTATCGGCCATCCACACCTGATCGCCCAGCGTTGCCGAAGCTGACAGGATATAGATGAAGTCCGTCGACGCGCTCGGCAAATCAACCTTCAGGCTCCAGGTCCCATCGCTCACAGCCTCCGTCTGCCCCAGCAATTCCTGATTATGATAGACGCGGACAGTGCTTCCGGGCACCGCCCAGCCGAATACGTCGGTAGCCGGATTCACCGTGCGCGGCGGCACATCCATCAGGATATGGCGTACAGGAAGTCGCTGCTGCCCCAGGTGTTCGACCGGCTCTGTCGAATCGGTCAAAAAGGCGCGGAAAACAGCCTCGGGCGCCTCATAGTCCTTCCCCAATTCCAAGGTGGCATGAAGCAGCAGATCGTCGCCCTCCGCAAGCGCGTCCGCCTGCACGAGCAGAAGTCTGCCCTCGTCCTCAAGCGTCCATTGCGCGCTGTCCAGCGGCTCGCCGCCCAGCATGAAGCTGTTCGGCACGAGACGGGTATGCGCCGGCAGCTCGAGTCCGATCGCCTGGCGCGCTTGAGACGGAAGGGCAGCCGCCGGCAGCGCCAGCCGCAAATTGAAGACCGCACCTGGCGAGAGCGCTGCCGATTGAATCAGCAGGCCCTGGCGCTCCGGCGCCGGATCGCCGGAGGACAGATTCAGCGTCCCCAGATCGACACCGCCCCCAAGCGGTACCACAAATGGAATAGCCACGGATTCACCTGCTTGCGCTCCGCTCACCTCGGGGGGCTGAGGCTGCGGCATGACCGAGCACGTGATACAGATCTGCTGTTGAACCTGCGCGCGCTTCGTTAGTCGCATGACGTATTGTCCGCTGTAGGGAAGGTGTTCTTGCCACCGGCCGTCGGCCGGCACCGGATAGGTGCGGTTGAATCTTCCCTCCTCGTCCACGACCGTCATGGTCCAGGTGCCGCCAAGCAAGACGTCGTCCAGTCGGGCGGTCACTTGTCCGCCGTCTGTCTCCATATAGAAGGCCGCGTGCCCGCTTCGCATATGGTCCACCGTAATCTCCTGGCAGCTCGACATCAGGTTGTAACGGGTATGCTCCATACACAACTGAAAGCGGTCTCCCGCTTCGCCGGTCGCGCTCAGCGGATATAAATTGCCTTGGCGTATGAGCCTTCCTCGCTGGTCGTAAAGGAACGGCTGGTAGGACGCGCGCTCCTGACTCGTCATGTCCGAGCCTTCTCTGGCTACCCAATCGCCTCCGGCGATTTTTGTGTGGACGGTGTATCCGATCTCGACGGCATCGTTTTTGCCCGTCGTGAAGTTCCACTCCTCGTCCGCTGCGCCCACCTGACGCTGCATGCTTGCAATCTTGTAATCTGTCGTCGCGCCTTCCACCGCTACATTGCCCGCATACAGATACACCTCGTAGGAGCCGGTAGCGTCCGTGGTCACGCGCTGCATGACCTTCTCCCCCGGCCTGGTCGGGTGATCCTGCACGAACACCAGCGGGAATCCGCCCAGCGGGTCCGTGCGATGGACGACCGTACCGTAGAAACGAACCTCCGGGCGCCGTTCCAGCGCAATCTCGATGGCATTGAGACCGGCCTGGAGCGTCACCGGCACATCCCGTATATTGCGCGCATGCGCCGGCACTTGGACGACGCTCGCCAGCAGTTGATCGCCTTCGAGCAGCGGCAGCCCGTCAAAGGCGGCCACCCCCTGCGCATCTGTCGTCATCCGCCCCAGACTCGTGCGATCCGTCCGCATCAGCGTAACCCGCGCATCCGGGGCCGGCTGACCCGTATGATCGCGGACCGCGACTTGTAGCGAGGCGTTGCCGATTCCGCCGATCGTTTCCTGGACGACTCTGGAGGCTTGCACGGGCGCTGTCTGCCACTGCTTCAGTACCCGTCCTCCATCCACTTGCCTGGCGGTGGCCTGGTAGCTCCTGTCGGGCAGCACGTCCCGGAACGTGTAGGTGCCGCCCTCCGGCGCCGTCTGGACGTGGCGGTCGCCGCCCGCCTCCAGCACCAGACTGACCGGCGAGATCGCTCCGCCCTCCGGCTGCACGATGATCGCGATGCGGCCGGTCACGCTCAGGCCCACCTCTACCTCGACGGGATCCCCGTGTGCGGCGCCGTCTTGATGCAGGAGGCCTGTCAGCCCGGTCACCTCCGCGATCGCCAGCGCATCCTCCAAGGCCAATACGCCGCTGTAGGTTCCCGGCTCGGCGGGATTCTCCACGACCGGAATCGATTGGTGGCGCGCGTGCCGCTGATCCGTCAGTTGACCGGCATCGTCCAACCACGACTGATAGGCAACGCTCACCTCAGCTTCATACCCCGCATCTCCTCTCATCTCCAACTGCATGTCCGAGCCGCCGATCAGATAACGATCCGGGCCCTTCATGGTCTGCGGGGCGGACCACTGGAGCTGCAAGGGGGCGCTGCCCGTCTGAAACATGCCCGTCAAGGGAACGCTCGAAGCGCCCGCCGTATCCTTCGCGATAATCGAGATCTTGTACTGCCGGCCGCTTATCAAGCCGTCCAGGACGACCTGATGCGTGTCGGCAGGCACGGTTGTCCGCTCCGCGTCGTCAAGCAGGACCCGGTATGACGCAACCTCGTCGACGGCCTGCGGCCAGCCGAGCGTCAGACTTGCAGAGGAGCTGGTCTCAAGCGCCACCTCAGCATCCGCAGGCCAATAGGGCGGGAGACCGTCGCCCTCAGGCTCGCCTTCTCCGGAGACATGCAGGACAGCATAATGAGAGCTGACTATGCTCTCAATGCCGGTCACCATATTGGTCGACCCCGCTACGAGCCAGACTGCGTAATGACCCGGTGCTAGCTCAGGCGTCTCAACGGATAATGCGCTTCCTTGGGCTCTTCGGGGACTCGACCAGAAGAAGTCGCCTTCCCCGAACACATAGACATAGTAATGCGTAATAGTAGGCACGAGGTTCGCATTCCATTGCACGTGTACCGTCGAATCCTCCCGATATTCAATCGCGGGAGCGGCGTCCCAAGCAAATGGAGGCTGCTCCTCCAAGTCGGCCAGCGTAAACTGGCGGGAGAGCTCGCTCAAGGGTTCGCCGCTATCGCCATCCGTGGCGACAAGCGTCAATTCATACGCCGCCGCGTCCGAAAGCCCGACTCTTGCCCACCGGGTCCATTCCGTATGCCCGTCGGCTGCCAGCTCGGTCCATTCGGTCCCGGTACGCAAGGATAGCGTATACGAGACATTCGGATGCTCAAAATAGGGTGCCCAGCTAACGTGCAATTCGCCTTCGCCGGGAGATAACAGGTCAATGACCTGCTGATCCCAATGGAATCCGTTCTCCTCCTCTGCCTCCCCCCTTCCAATCGGTATTAGCGCCTGCGCGATCATGACTACAATGAGAATCCAGGCAAACTTTGTCCGAATTGGTGTTGTCAATCTCATTCCCTCCTGATCCTTGAGTGATACGATCTATATCAGGAGGTACTATACCACTTGCCAAAAGCGCGATAAATAATCATATCATTTGATTATTCGGATCCGGCCCGCGACTCGACGCGGAGTTGATGCTCTTCCGCATCCGAGCACCTCACTTCTCAGATAGAATGCTTCAGTTCGTAAAAGAAAGATCGGAGTTGTCAGGCTCCTTGTGGTCGGCCCCGTTAGCGCCCCGAAATGGGAAAAAGCCATCTGCAACGGACAAGGGAGGCGCTTAGCGCCGCCTCCGTCTTTGTTCTGCCACAATCGGGCGTACTCCTGCCACAACAAGTTCGAAATTCTTCCTTGCCTTCTAGCATGACTGGCGTCGTGCAAAGGCAAATAAGAGAGGCGCTTTCGCACCTCCCTTGCTTGTATAATCGGACTACAACTCGTCGTCAAGTCGTTTGCGCCGTTGTTCGGAGTCCAGCTTGGGACAGGTCAAGCAATATCGTGCATCGTGAGCATCGGCTGGCGCGCATGACTCTCCTTCGGAGACCAGTCGGTAGGCCAGACAACAATGCTTGCGGATGAGTAGCGGACGGGCCTTGCTTCTCGCGTGCGCATACGACCGGAAACGAAGAGCAGTCAAGCCATGTTGGTGTTCATGCAAAAAGGTTGCGTCTCTCAGCACCCGCTTGGCTTGCTCCGGCGGGAGACTGTCCTTCCTCGCCGCCAGAGAAGCATACAGCTGTTGAAGATTATGACTCACGAGGGAGAGCATCACCTTCTCGTTCGCGCCTGTGCATGCGGAGACCGCTTGGAACAGCACGCGGAGGTGTTGGTCGAGCTGATGCCAATAGGCGATAAACACTCGGCGCCTGACTGACGCCTCCAGGTCTCTCCCGACAACTGCTTCGGCCGTTTTCGCCGCGTATTGCAACGCGCCGCTATCCGAGAAGCGGAAGCCGATTCGATGATGCGACAAGTCCAGGACGTCGTCATACAAGGTGAAGCAGACCGCCGCCCCCATCGCAAACACCGAATATCGTTTGGCAAACAACGTGCCGACCACTTCCGCGTTATCCGTGCCGAGCCTTCTCGCTTGCTCCTGCATGATGACAGGCGCCTCTTGACCTTTCAGCAACTGTCCTGCCGTATAGGGATAGGCTTCCTCCCACCCCTCCGCGTCCAGCTCCATGACAAATTGCCGACGCATCGTCTCCTCGCGACTATAATAGGATTCCAACGACCAAGCTCCCTTTATTGAATCATAGTCAAGACATCATCGACGATTTCGCCTCTTCCGATTACACCCCAGCCTTTGAATAGCCAGAAGGAATCCGTCTCGAACGTCTGCTCGTCCTTAACAGCTGGTACCTCACGCCACAAGAAACTCTCGTTCATGCCTTCCAGGAATTCTTGCCCATTCGGGTCCACTTCGAGCACGATATAATCGGCATCCAGCTCTGGGACCTTCTCCAGCGACATGTCGATGCGTTGCTCCTCTGGCGTCAACGACGAAGGCTCGAAGCCAAGCTCGTCGTATAGAAGCGTATTCGTAGGATGGCCTTTTCGGGCATAGAGCTGAAGCAGCTTCTCTCTGACGCGCACATACGCGAGTTTTTTATGGTCCAGGCCATTGATCGTGTCGGAAGCCGTCTTTACTTTGGCTTGCAGTTCATCGGCCTTCGCTTGCGCCAGCTCCTCCTTGCCATACATCGAGGCGATCGTCATCAGATCGCGGGTCCAGAACGCGGGGTCCTCCTCATACTCCAACCATTCCGTACCCAGCACAATTGTGGGCGCGATCTTTTCCAGTTGCTCGTATACATTCTCGGCCGTCCGGCTCTCGACAAGGATCACGTCTGGATCAAGCTCCACGATCGCTTCCAGATTGGGACTTTCTGCGGAACCGAGCGTGACCACTCCCTCCAGTTGATCGGCCAGGTAAGGCAAGTAATCGCCGCCATATCGAGCTTCGACATTGACGCCGACCGGCACCTCGCCAATGGTGAGCAAGTGGTCGATGTAAGCGGCCGACAATACGACAATCCGCTCAATCGAAGCCGGAATTTCGCTGGTGCCTTTCAGGTGCTCGATCGTCCGAACGCCGTTATCTCCGTTAGCAGCACTATCATTGCTGGCCTCCTGATGCTGCGCATCGGTGACGACTTCCTCCGGCTGTGCATCCTGCGCTTGGGCATCCTCGCCGTTCCCGCCGCAAGCGGTTATCGCCAGTGCCAGCAGCACCGTCATCAGCCATCCATACGTTTTCAATCTGAACATCTGTCTTCCCCTCTTCTAATTAATAGTAAGAATCATTATCATTATCATATAGAGGAAAACAGAGGTTTTCAATGGACGATATCCCCCACTTCGGCATGGAGAAATTCACCGCGCACCCGATTCAGTTGACGGTAGATCCGTTCCATTGCCCCCCATCGCCCTGAAGGGCCGAGCGCTTTAAATAACATATCGCTTGCTTCGTACACATGTCCTGCTCGTACCGCGCGCAGCGAAGCCCACGCTTCCGATTGCAACCATTCAGCCATTCGCTTTCGGGCCGCGGGTACCGGATCGACAGCTACAAAGAGCAAATCCGCATCAAGAGAAGCCAGCGCATCCAATTGGACATCCAGCGCCCATTTCTCCGACCGATAGCCTTCCGGAAGCGTGAACCCCAGCTCCTTGTAAAGGAGCGCTCCAGTCTGATTCAGCGAGCCGTATATTCTGTAAAAGGAAGGCGTGATTCGAATATAGTAGGCTGTCGGCTTGCCCCATTCGCGGCGCAGCCATTCGCGCAGCACTGCCTTGCGCTCGGCATATTTTTCATTCCAGCGTTCGGCTTTTTTTCTGCGGCCCAGAATTTCGCCGATCTGCAACAACCTGCTCTCGTGCTGACTGGCATACGGAACGACAATGGTTGGCGCCATCCGGCTTGCCGTTTCGTCCATCTCCAGCCTGTCGCTGGTGAGAATGACATCCGGACGAGCTCGTTTTAGCGTGTCGTAATCCATCCGCGAACTGAGCAGTCTTGCGCCCTGCGAGCGTCCGTCAGTTGAAGGCATCGGTTCGTATCGGGCAACCCGCTCTTCATAGGACAACGCAGCTACGGGGGTAATGCCGAGTGTCATCAAGTAATCGTCCAAACCATAGTACAGGGTGGCGATCCGGCGGCGGTCATCCCGCATGTACAGGGTCGGCGGCACGCCTTCGGTCTTTTTGAACAGGCGGCTGAAATATTGCTCGTCCTGATACCCCGATCTTTGGGCCACTTCCTTGATTTTATTCGTTGAAAACAACAGCTCCTTTGCCTTGGACATTCGAAGCTTCAGGACATATTCATTCGGCGTCATCCCCGTGTGAAGCTTAAACTTGCGAATAAAATGATTGACGCTGAGCCCGGCCATAGCGGCCAATCCACTTACCTTGATTTCCTTGTCGAAATGCGCATGGATGTGACGGATGGTTCCTTCTACGCCTTCCGGCGCGGCCTCTCCTCCTGTGCGCATAACAGCAAAAAGCTCGCTCAGCCACAATTGAAACGCTTGCCGTTTCCGCAGACTTCCCTCCAGGCGGTAAAGCTCTGCCAATCCGTTGTGCAGCTTCCCCATTCGACGCTTGGAATCGGGCAACCGGAGTTGCCCTGATGCCGGAAGCATCGGCGCCGCCAGTTCTCGCCCGCTTCCAGTTCGTTTCACGTGCACGCAGGCAAAAACCGCGATCATCGCTCCCGCCGGCGCGTCTCCAACGGTCTGTGCTTCCACGAACATACCCGGCGTCAGCAGAAAAAGACTTCCTTTTTCCCCGTTGTGACGAATCCCATCAATCGTGATAACCGCCCGGCCCTCCGTCATGGCGCACAGAATGAAGCTGGAGATCCTTTTCGCTCCGCGATCCAGTATCAGATCGCCTCCCAGATGGAACAAGCGAAGAGCCAGCACAACCAGATGACGTGGCAACTTCTCCAATGCTTCGTGCCGCATCGCTTACCCTCCCCGTTTTTTCACAGTCGCTTTTTGCTCCACTATCCGCGCTTCCACCAAATTCCTGCACATTCCGGAACAATTGACCACTTGTTTTGGATGATTTTATTTGATACGTCTTCTCCGAAAAAAAATGCCGTACCCTTTCTCGCTTCTTCCACGCTGGCAAACGTATAGTCAGCCCGCTCCCATCGGTGATGAAAACCGTACTGGTCCGTTAACACTTGATAATAAGGTTTTAAACTATCAGGCGGGTCGGGAACTTCCGTTCCGGTTCCCAGTGTTTCAAATATAACCACCGTTCCGCCTGGTCGCAATACTCGTTTCACTTCCTTCAAGATCTCAGCCAGATTCGACGCCCAATGCTCGTTCTTCGTGTTGGCTAAATAACAGATGCTCCAGCCCGAGACCACAAGATCAATCGTATGATCCGCTATGGGTAATTTCCTGTCGAGGAAGACCGAGTGCCTTCAAATTATTGTCCAATAACGCAAGCATCGACTCCGAAATATCCGTACAAATTAATGAGTTTGCTTGCTTGGCCAATGCGCTCGCGAACCTCCCAGAGCCTGCCCCCAAATCCAAGATATCTAATCCCTCGCACGATTGAATTTCATGAATATAGGGAGAAAAGTCCGGTTGCCTTCGAATCATCCCATCATAGGAATGTGCCTGATCACGATAAATTTTGGCATGGCTAGTCAAAACGTTCACCTCTCTCCTTTCTGCGCGGGTTTAGCTTTTAAAATATTGTTCCAAGCGATTTTTGATCTCGTTCCATTCCGAATCAATTATACTGTACAGGTTGGCATTTCGAATAAATCCGTCCTGCAAGATTCGATCTTGTCGCAATACGCCTTCATGGGTTGCTCCGATTCTTTGAATCGCGTGATTGGATCGGTCATTCCGGACATCCGCCTTAAACTGTACCCATAGCGCATGAAATGGTTCAAAACAGTATTTCAATAATTCATACTTACACTCCGTATTGACCCTGCTTCTCCATACTTCTGGAGTATACCAGCTCCAGCCGATTTCTAAATTATTGATGGGGGACAGATATATTTAAAAACCTGGTGCTCCCCACGATCCGCTATAATTCTTTGTCATAGACCACAAAGGGATATTCAAATCCCAGCTCTTTCGACTTCAACGCGTTTTGAATAAGCTGAATCATATCTTCCAAGCATTCTACTTTGTTCGGTAAATACGTCCATATGGCTTTGTGATTTCCGCATGCAAATAGTTCTTCTGCATGACTGAGTTCGAGGGGACACAGTCGAATCCTGCTTCCTTCTAGCAGGGTAGGAAAAAGCATCATAAACCTTCCTTTCAGGTTTTAGATGCTCTGGAATGAAACGCCTTACGTCAGCATCGATTATTTTAATCGGCTGGAACTATTTTCATCTCCGCGTTACACAAATTTCGAGTGTGCCCTCAGGCTACAGTTTACATGGTTATTATAAACCCTGTCTTTTTGCCTTCTGTAAAGCCAGTTCTTTCATAAAAATGATGAACTTCTTCTCGTTTAGATCCAGTCATTAACATCAATTCGGGCCCCTGATTTGTTGGGGATAGCTTTGGTCACTCAATTGCACCTACAAATCTTCAATTATTATCAAAAGTGTACCCTTGCCCTTCCCATTTTTCTGTAATTACTTCTGTGCATTTGAATTGACCTGAAGTGTATTCTTCAATCACGTGGATTGTCAACATTAAATCAGACAGCTTTTTTAGGGGCTGCTTGGCGGTACTGAACAGGCGTCATGTATCCTAATGATCCATGAATGAGTATTTCGGTGCCAGAGAGCCATTGAGTTAATGAGTGAGAGCCACCGTGTTAACGAATTAGAGCCACGATGTTAATCGTGAGAGCCACC